>CAZCSV010000001.1:0-569625 GCA_964501535.1 uncultured Ignavibacteriaceae bacterium
AACCTCTCTATACCTATTTTCTCGTCTGTAAATCCGGCCGTATCCTTTGCCTGCTTTTTCTTTTCGCCTCCGAGCAGTAAATCGGTTTTTAATACCCGCTTCAGCCCATCTACGCATTTTTCCGAAAATGAATCGAGGTCTTTCTTCAGCGACCTGACCTTCTTTACGAAGTATTCCTTCTCGTCCGGATGAATTTTGTTCTCGATATCCTTTGCAAAATTTCTTACAATCTGATACTGGTACGTCTCCTTCTTCTTCTTTGCCTGTCCCGATATCTCGAACTCCTCTAACTTGAATATGTTTTCGTAATAATACTCGAATATCACAAGAAGTTCGGGGAGCCTGTTCTTCGTTATCAGTTCGCTCTGTATCTTCTCCGCTTTATGAATAATCTCGTACCTTAATGCGTCCTTGCCCTGCTCTTCGAAAAGTCGGTTAATCAGTCTCGTTACTATTCCTAACTGCTCTGTCCTCGTTACGGTGATTCCTTCCTGCCTGGTATATTTATAAATCGCAATTCTCTCTCCTGTTTCGGAATTTATATCGCTGACTACATCGAATAACCCGAATATCAATCCCATTATGTACGCTTTGTAAGATTCGTCCAGACGCTTCCTTTCATCCGAATTCAAAGGTATAATGTCATTGTATATGTAACTGTGCTTGTCTATGTGTAAATCTATGTTCAGGTTCTTCGATAGATGCTTGTAGTATCTCTTCATCTCATCCGATACCGTGTATGAATAGAAAAGCGGAAATCCCGCCCACTCGGTGTAAAAAGTTATTGCCGAATTGTCCGCCGAATCCTTGAATTCTACCGCATCCCCGACTATCGAGTGAATCAGATTCCTGAGCTTTACGAACGAATTCGTGTTCGTCTTTACTCCTATGTAAAATTTCTTTGCCGAATCCTCGAGCTTGAACCTACCCGGCTCTTCCAGTACCTTCAGCCACGGATATGCCTGCGCCAGCATCCCCCTTATCTTGGATTCGCTTCGCAATATGTCCTTTTCGAATAATATGTCCGTTATGTTGTAATCTTCCTTTATCTTCTCGAATTGCTTCTTTGCAAACGATAACATCTTCTCTTCCACCGATTTCGTATCGCTGTTCTTTAAAATATTCACTATGTCTGTTATATCGAGTGCATCCAGCTCTTTCAGCAGTTTATTCGATAATTCTTTTATTTTGTCCATCGCACTCTGACCTGTCCCTATGTACCTTATGTAATAATCATTCTTTATATCGTCGGGCTCATATACGTATAGGTTGAAACTGTTCTCGAGCTTCTGAAGAAAATAATTGTATTTGTTCTTAAAGTTGTCTTTCAATACTCCGAGATTTCCCGTCAGCTTGTTTATATCCGAAATCAATCCCGTGAATTGTATCTTCCCGTCGTCGGTCTTCGTCCCTTTTTCAATCAGACTCAGCATCCTCTGGGCTATCTCCTTTGCGTAATATCTCGAGTTTAATTTAATCAACGCTTCGTAATACCTGTCGAGCGTGTCGATTAGCTTCTCCAGCGTCCCAGTCATTGCAGGCTTTTTTAAAACGTTCAGCTTCGACCTTGCTTCGTCTTCCTTTAAATCCTGTAACCTGCTCTTTATTTCAGATTCCAGCTTTGTTACACGTATCTGTATGTCCTTTATCTCCTTTTCGAATTTCGGTATGTAATCGAAATTCCCGTTCGTTAAAATAAATTGCAGCCTCCTTAACACGTTTATCGAATAAAATACCCCGCGTGTCGAATCGTTTATCAGATTGTTTATTTTCCTCTCCAGCTCTCCGACTATGTTCCTCTCCCTGTCCCCGATTGTCTTTTTTATTATGTTCGTTCTGTTCGAATATACCTGCGAATAAAAAAGCCCTTTCCGCTGTATATCGTTGTCATCCTTGAAGTTTGTATCGAATTTCTGCTTTTCGTTTATTATATAAGATGTCCAGCTGCCACCCCTCTTTCCGCTCATCAGCTCGTTCTGTAGATTCGTCAGAAAAGTTTTTATCTTCGATTGTATCGATGATTTCTCGCCCATGCTGTATAGCGAATCCAATAACTGATGCTTCGAAGTCGACTCCAGAAGCCCGAGCTCAGGCAAAAATTCGTTCATCAGGTAATTGTCTATATCGCTCTGAGAACCCTCCGCATAAGTCAGGTAATAATTTATAATATCCTCGCAAAGTTTATATGAACAGGAAAGTATTATCCTGTCCACAGGAATCGAAATCGTCGCCTGTCCCAGAGTCGAATACTTCCTCGAAAAAGTATTCTCCGAAACCGTGCTGTCGTCCGGCCATAACCTCTGCTTGTACTGCACCAGGTTTACCCTTACACCTCTCTTGTAATTCGCAAAATCAGAATTCGAAAAATCCTGGAATATCGTATCCGCTATCATTTTATAAATATCCCTGTTGCTCATATCGGAAAGCGAGAGGTTTTTATAATTCTCCCCGTCAATCAAATAAACATCATCATACACTCCAGGCTGAAATGTCATCGGCTCGCTTTTCTTCCAGCTTACAGAAAATGTATTCTTCAGATTGTAATACTCCAGCTCCGTAAGCGCCGCATAACCGTTTGCGAAAACCCTTTCCTTCCCGTATCCCTGGAATATTTTCGGAAGTAAAATGTAACACGAAGATATCGCCTGGTTCTTGAATAAATTCCTTATTAGGAATCCGAAATCTATGAACATCCCCGAACCCGTTCCTCCGCTTACCGAAGTGATTATATATACATTTATCTTTTCCGTGTTCACGTTTTTTATTTTATGCCTGTCCTTTACGATGTTTATCGACCTCGAATCCGTTATCCTAGATTTTGCAGAAAGAAGCTTCTGCGAAATTTCGTCGAAGTTATGGTAAAATGCCAGCCGCGCCGCTGGCCTTATCTGTCCCGCACCCGTGTTCATCGTACCAAGCTTGCCTATCTCTCCGCTCGTGTTGAGCCATTTCTTTATGTGTGGAACGTCGTTTATCCTGTTTATGTAATCCGATGGATTCACCGGATTGAATATCTTCTCTGCCGGCTGAAAATCTATATCGTTAATCAGATAATCCCTTTCCCTTGCTATTCCGCTCTCCTCCGATGGCGCATTGTCCGTGTCTATGTATAAATATGACGTGATAGGGAAGTTGTCTATCGAACCGTATTTCTCGACGAATTGCCTGCGAATCCTTAGCAATACCTCTTTACCTGTTCCTCCAAGCCCGATTAAAATTGTCGGCATAAACTCCTGAGTCTTCAGCTCCAATGAGCCTTTCTCGGATGATAAAGTATTTCCTTTACCTTTTGGTAACGAAAACGGGTCAATCATAACTTTTTTTATTTAATTATTTTAAAATAATGATATTAGAAGAATATTTATAGAGAGAAATTAAATCCAATTATATTTCAAAATATAAATTCCCATTTAATCATAATATAGAAAGTGATGTAAATTATCATTTTTCTATTTCAATTTTTAAGATTATTTTATAAATTAAAAAATAATCAATAATCGAATGTCAGTTAGTTTATTAATAATTGAGTAATAAGAAAATAATAAGAAGTAATTATTGTAATATTATTTGATAATATATTTATTATTAAATATAATTAAATACTTGATTTTACATTATATTGATGCTAATTTTTAAAAAATTATTCACTTGACTTTTCAAAACAAAAAACTTAACTTATAAGTGAAGTTTGATGGTTACGAAATATTAGAGTTTAAAGTGGGGGAAAAAGCCGGTTTCTATACCATTAAAATTGATGGTGAGGAAGAAACTGAAGCTATGAAATTTTTTAATAAATTTGCGAGAAAAAAGCGCAAAAACATTAAAAATATACTGAATAATATAGAAAATATGATTAATTTTCGAGGTTGTCAGGACCATTTATTTAAACATGAGTTTGGTCATATCTATAAGTTATTTGATGGTAATTTAAGATTATACTGCATTCGATTTGGAAAATGTGCCACAATATTAGGTGGTGGTGATAATAAAAATGTGAGAGCGACACAAGATTCAGAAATACTTACAAATCACGTAGAATTATTAAAACATATTGACGAAGAAATATATAACGGGATTTCTAATCATGAAATTCGTGTTACTGATAATAGAATAATAAAAGTTTATTAATTTTTTATAATTATATAATTTATATGAAAAATATTGTTGATGAAATATTAGAATCAATTCCATCATATGAAAAAAGAGCAAATCGAATATCAAACGATATTAGTGCTCAAATCTATGAATATATGAAAGAAAAAAATATTAATCAAAGACAATTAGCCGAAAAGTTAGGTAAAAAAGAATCGGAAATATCAAAATGGTTAAATGGAAACCACAATTTTACAATTGAAACCATCGCTAAAATAGAAGAAATATTTAATAATAAAATTATATTAGTACCTATTTATGTAAGAGAAGATTTAAATATTGAATATGAGTCATCATATTTTAAAGCTTTTGCTGATTTGACCACTAAAATTATTAAAAATTATGAACCTAAACCTGCTGTGGCAAGATGTTTAGATTTTAAAAATGAAATACCGGGTCTTGTACCTTATGAAGTAAATCAAATTACCTCATTAGATTGTAATGTAACTTATCCTCTTAAAAAAACAGGAACTGATAACTAAAATGGATGAAAAAAACTTATCAATAGAATTTAGAATCAAGGGAATACTTGTTACAAATTTTAGTGTGAATTTAAGAGAAGAGTATATTAAACTTGATCAGGAAGCTAAGGGTACTTTTAAAGATTATGTATTTGAAGTAAACTGCAAAAATAATGTATATGTACCAAATGATATAATAAATGTTGAAACATTTGTTAAAATATTTTTAGATATAGATAAAAAAATTGAATTAGGTAAACTACAAATTGAAAATGTATATGAGGTTAAAAACCTAAAAGATTTTTATAATGAAAAAGAAAATTCTTTAAATTTACCTCCAGATTTCGAAGCATCTTTAATTGGTATATCACTTTCTCATGCTAGAGCGATTTTTATTACAAAATGCGCAGGTACTTTTTTACAAAACGCAGTTTTACCAATTTTACGACCTAAAGATTTTTTAAAAAAGAAACTAGAAAATCAAGAAAAAGAAAAATCTAATTCCAATCTGAAATAAAATTAATTAGTATCTAAAAAATTATTTTACACATAATCCCATTTAGACCGCGTGTCTATTTGGCCCCGAGATCCCGGTGGACTCGGGTTTTTTATTCTGTTTTAGTATCTTAGTATCCTTAGTGCCTTTGTGGTAAATGCTTTTTGCTTATACCTTATAAACCTTATAACTTTATAAACTTTACAAACTTGTCTTTCTATCTTGACTTTCTAATATAATCTATATAGCTTATAAATATAAATATATATAAACTAAATAGATAATATTATGGAATACCGAAACCCCGATATCTCTCCCCAAACTGCCGGAAAACTCTCTGCTTTAGAAAAACAATTCATCTTCATGCGTGCCGAAGGCGCTTCCATCAGGGAAATCGCTAAGAAAATGAAAAAGTCCACTCATACTGTTTGCGATATGAATAAAAAATTTTCTAAGCAGATTTTTAATATCCGTAACGCACAGTTCAGCGAACTCCAGAAAGAGGTTATTGATTTAAAGCGTATCCGTCTGAATTTCCTTAAAGGTGAACTCGAAAAAATCCTGAAAGTGCTTAAGAAAAATAAATTGACTGATGATGAACCGCCCTGGCACTATAACGATTCTCTCGGAATCTTTGTACGGCTTTCCGAACTGATGTCCGCCTGCGAATTCGATTTGCTTTCGGTTGGCACTAACTTTAAGGAAAACCTCCGGCCTGAATCTGATGACCTGCTCGAAAATGGTATAGATATCTTCGACAACAATGTTGCTGATGTTGCTGAAAATAACAACAATGTTGCGGAAAATATCGGCTGTGAAATAGTTGAAAATGTAGAACTTAATAAGGGTGAGCAACAAATTGCAACAAATAACAACACTCAGCAACAAAAAAATGAAACTTGAAAAAACAATTATTTATTTTTATAAATAAAATCCCTGTTGCTCCGTTCTTTGACATGAAAATATCTTTGGAAATCTGCTTTTCGTAATCTCAACTTTATAAACTTTATAAACTTGAAAAACTTGATAAACTTTACAAACTTTACAAACTTTACAAACTTGACAAACTTGACAAACTTGACAAACTTGATAAACTTGACAAACTTTACGAACTTCGATACTCTTTAGAATCCCGTTACGCTCTCGCCGCCGTCCACGTGTATGATTCCCCCCGTCATCCAGTGCGAATCACGTTTGTAATTGTCCAGTATGAAATTGGCTACATCCTCAGGCTGCGTCAGGCGTCCCTGTGAATTCCTTTTTAAAGTGTATTCCTTTATGTAATCGCTGTTGGGTATTTTTCTGAGTGCCGGGGTGTCCGTTACACCCGCCAGTACTGCATTTGCAGAGATTCCGC
This sequence comes from uncultured Ignavibacteriaceae bacterium, assembly GCA_964501535.1. Classification (GTDB taxonomy): domain Bacteria; phylum Bacteroidota; class Ignavibacteria; order Tepidaquicellales; family Tepidaquicellaceae; genus FEN-1279. The sequence goes on from CAZCSV010000001.1 coordinate 6,467, forward strand.
TCGGCGCCAGCTCCATCGCTAACTGCCTTATGTGCGATTCCAGACACGCCTTTGCGGCGGATATCGCTCCGTAAAATTCTATCACCCGCGAACCGCCCGTCGATGTCAATGCGTATATCTTCGCTCCCGATTTCATAAGCTTCCTCTTCGTTACATCTTGTGTCCAGTATACCAGCGAATTTGCCATTACGTCTATCGTCATTTCAAGCTGCTTCTGGTTTATCTGTAATGTCGAATCTATATCTATGAATTTCTTAAGCGTACCGAATGCAAGCGAGTGAACGAGAACTTTTATTGTCGGATTTTCTTTGCTTTTGAAAATTTCCTCGACCTCCTTCAATACGTCGTTTCTCTTGTTCGGGTCTGCCGCATTTACGTTGAAGTAATGTGCTTCCGCTCCGTTTGCCCTTATCTCGGATGTTACTTTCTCTACTTCCGGCATCGTGGCCGCCCTGTCTAAGTGAACTCCTATTATGTTCACGCCGTCCCTCGCAAGCGCAAGCGATATCGCTCTTCCGAATCCGCTCGAAGCACCCAGTATTAATGCGTAATGTGTATCCATAAGATTTTTTTTGTTTATTCTCTATTATTAAACAGAATGAATCTCGTAATAGTTTATAAAATTATCTGCTTTTTATGGAAATAATCGTCATTATAAGCCCGATTATGAAAAGGAAAATCAATACCGTCATGAATGCCGCCGAATTCCAGAAGTTCGCTACTATTCCCCATATTATGAAAATCCATAAAATGGATACTATCAGGAATAAACTCCAGCTCAGCATCATCGACTGCCTCGTCGACCTTTTCTTGTGAAATGTCTTGAAAAGCGTCTGCACGAATATGAAATAAAAAAGCCCCAGCCCCAATGCCGAAAGCAAAATGTATATGAATAGCTTCGTGTTTGTCATTCCGCCCTCTTTCATCGGTGCCGTTATCAGAGAATCTATTATCTGTGGTTCCTTTTTGCTCGTGTCAATCTGGTTTATTATTTTGTTCGTGTCTATCTGAAGCGTGTTCTTCTGAGTCGTGTCTGTCGCTTTCTTACCTGAAGATGTCTTGGTCGAGTCCACTGCTTTTTTCTTTATTGAATCCTGTGAATGTGCATTGCTGAACGCAAATAATAACGTTAATATTATGCAGAATGCTAAAAAGGAAATATTTATTGACCCTGCTTTATTTGCCGGTTTCCTTTTTATCGATGTATGTTGTATCATAATTGTTTTCAATAAAATTTTTGTCGTTCATAATTTGTTGAAAAAGTGGAATTGTGGTCTTCACTCCTTCCACTATGAACTCTTCCAGTGCCCTGCTCATTCTCCTGATGGCTTCATTCCTGTTCTCTGCGTGTACAATCAGTTTTGCTATCAGAGAATCGTAGTAGCTCGTGATGGTGTAACCCGGATAACAGTGCGTGTCGACCCTTACTCCGAATCCGTCGGGAGAATGAAAAGTCGTGAGCATCCCGGGAGATGGCCTGAAATTATTGTCCACGTCTTCAGCGTTAATCCTGCATTCCATTGCATGACCTCTGAATTTCGGCTTCCTTATCGAAATTCTCTTCCCGTCTGCTATGTTTATCTGCTCCTTGACTGAATCGTGATTATTTAACATCTCCGTTACTGTATGCTCTACCTGTACTCTGGTGTTCATCTCCATAAAATAAAAATTGAAATCCTTGTCGACTATAAATTCCACTGTCCCGCCGTTCAGATAATTTATTGAACGTGCCACTTTTTCTGCAGTCTCTGACATACTTGCTCTGATTTCATCGTTGATAAATGGTGACGGGGTTTCCTCGATTAATTTCTGCTGCCTCCTTTGAACCGTGCAGTCGCGTTCCATGAGCGGTAGAACTCTGCCGAATGAATCTCCAAAAATTGGTATCTCTATATGACGCGGATGCTCGATGAATTTTTCTATGTACATATCATCATTTCCAAATGCGGATAATGCTTCGCTTTTTGCCAATGTATAAGCTGTCTCGAGCCTTGATTTTTCCCTTACTATCCTCATACCTTTTCCGCCTCCGCCCGCTGAAGCCTTCAGCATTATCGGATACCCGATTTCATCGCATACCTTTACCGCTTCCTCAAAATCCTTTACTGTTCCGTCACTCCCCGGAATTACTGGTACACCGATTTTCTTCATGTTTTCTTTCGCCGATGATTTGTTACCCATAGCACTTATCATCTCTGCCGTTGGTCCGATGAATATTAAATTCGATTCCATGCAAATCTCCGCAAATTCTGCGTTTTCCGCTAAAAATCCATATCCGGGATGTATTGCCTCGGAATCCGTAATCTCAGCCGCTGCAATTATCCTCGGAATGTTTAAATAACTGTCTTTTGGAGATGGTGGTCCTATGCATACAGCTTCATCCGCAAACTTTACGTGAAGAGCGTTCTTATCCGCTTCCGAATAAACTGCCACTGTCTTAATTCCCATTTCTTTACACGTGCGGATAACCCTTAAGGCTATTTCACCTCGATTGGCAATTAATATTTTTTTTATCATTATTAAATGTAAATTAACGAAAACTATTTCTTCTCAACCAGAAACAGCAGGTGATCGTATTCGACAGCTTGTCCGTTCTTAACGCAAATCTCTGCGATTTTCCCGGATACTTCGGATTCAATCTCATTCATTAATTTCATCGCCTCTATTATGCAGACCGTGGTCCCGGGTCTTATCTCGGAACCGACTTTTACGTAAGAATCCGCATCAGGTGACGGTGCGGCATAAAATGTACCTACCATTGGGGAGCGAATTTCTAATAAATTTTCAGGCTTTTTTGACTCTGCCTTCTTCTCTTCCGCTTTTTTCTCAGCAGAGATTTCCTCTATCTTTGGTGCGGATGAATTATGTTCAATAAGATGCGGTAGTGTTACTGCAGGAATGTTTTGTGAAATTTTTGGCCTCGGTTTCGATAATCTGATTTTTGAACCTTCTTCTTCAATTTCCATTTCTGCTAAATTGCTCGAATCTAGCATCTTTACCAGTTTCTTTAGGTAATTTAAATCCATTTTCATTTTTTTAAAATTTTTAAAAAGACATTTACTCCGGACTTATTTTCCGGTCTTTCTCTCCCGCAAAAAACAACGGTAATGTTAAATTCTCAAATCCTTTATTATAGGTTAACGAAAACCTTTATAATTCCTTCTGCCAGGATTTTTGAAATTCGATCACGATAAATGTTCTTTATCGGTATCGAGTATCAAAAATTTTTACGCTTTTACTCTTTCTATATATTCGTGTGTCCTGATATCGACTTTTATTATGTCCCCTTCGTTAACAAAAAGTGGAACGTTTACTACCGCACCGGTCTCTAAAACTGCCTGTTTCGTTGCTCCCGTCGCTGTGTTTCCTTTTACTCCGGGAGGTGCAGACGTAATTAAAAGCTCAACGTGAGGAGGCATCTCCACTGATAATGGCTTTGAGTCATGAAATGTAATCTGTACGTTTTGACCCGGCTTCATGAATTCTCCCTGGTCACCAACTAAATTTTCACTCAAATGAATCTGCTCATAAGTATCGTTGTCCATAAAGTAATAGTCCGTGTTGTCTTTATATAAAAATTGATATGTTTTGAATTCCAATCTCTCGATTTCAATTTCCTCACCAGAACGGAAACGGTTTTCAATAGTCCTTCCGTTTTTGAGATTTCTCATCTTTACCTGGTAAAAAGCCCTTAAATTACCCGGAGTCCTGTGCTCTACCGACATCACCGAGTGCAATTCACCGTTAAATTTGATAACAATTCCTGTTTTTAAATCTGAAGTTGTAGCCATAAAATAAAAATTTACAAAAATTTAAGCATTTACAAATATAATTAAATATGCTGCTAAAATCAATTTAAGATTTATATAAATTTGATTTGATTTTTTTGCACTATTTAGGTATTTTAATCCAAAAATAACAAAAAATTAGTTAAAATATTAAAAAATGGAGGTAAAATGCCTATAAAAATTGGAATAAATGGTTTTGGTAGAATCGGTAGACTGGTCTTCAGAAGAATGATGGAAGTTGGGGGATTTGAGGTGGTTGCGATTAATGACTTAATGGACCCGAAAACGCTCGCTCATTTGTTGAAATATGATTCCGTACATAGAAAATTTCCCGGTGAGGTTAAAGCTCTCGAAAATGGAGTGTCTGTTAACGGAAAAATTATCAAAATTACAGCGGAAAAAGACCCGTCATTGCTTGGATGGGGTAAAATGGGCGTCGATATTGTGATTGAATCAACCGGTGTGTTCACAAAGAAAGAAAAACTCCAGCTGCATATCGATGCAGGTGCTAAAAAGGTAATCCTTACCGCACCTCCGAAAGATGACCTTGATGCTATGGTGGTAATCGGCGTTAATGACTCATCTTTAAAATCCGAACATAAAATTATTTCGAATGCATCCTGCACTACGAATTGCCTTGCGCCTATGGTGAAGGTTCTGGATAATGTATTCGGTATTCAAAAAGGATTTATGACTACCGTGCATGCTTATACAAATGACCAGGTTATGCTCGACCAGCCGCATAAGGACTTGAGAAGAGCAAGAGCAGGCGCCGCTAATATCTTGCCTACCACGACTGGTGCCGCAAAGGCAGTCGGAAAAGTCCTTCCGCATCTGAAAGGTAAACTCGATGGCTTTGCTCTCAGGGTTCCCGTTCCCGACGGCTCATTGACGGATTTCGTCTGCATTTTGAACAAGGAAGCGACTAAAGAAGAGATAAATGCGGCTATGAAAAAAGCATCGGAAAATGACCTGAAAGGTATACTTGAATACTGCGAAGACCCGGTCGTATCGAGCGATATTATCGGTAATAGCTATTCCTGTATTTTCGACTCCCTCTCGACTATGGTAAGCGGAAATCTTGTTAAAGTCGTCGGATGGTATGATAATGAATGGGGTTATAGCTGCAGAGTGGTCGATTTGATGAAAAAAATGGTCTAAGGAATTGAATGTAAAATATTAAATTGTCATCTCTGAAAAGGGATGGCAATTTTTTTTGTATTAATGTTAAAAAATATTTCTTATATTTTGTCATTAAAGCGTAATCATTTTAAAATCAAAAAAAATTAATAATAATGAGGAAAAAAATATTTATCAACTTTGTATTGTTTTTGGCATTGATATCTTTTTCCTGCACGGGAATTAAAGATGCTATCGTCAATGTCCAGAGATTGCAGTTTAAGCTTGCCAACATTACAAATATGAAAGTTGCCGGCGTCAGTTTTGGTAATAAGCTCGATATTAAGGATTTTAGCCTGCTTGACGGGGCAACACTTTTGTCAGCTTTTACAACGGGAAAGTTGAATACTTCCTTTACTCTGAATTTGCTTGCTAAAAATCCTAACGATGGTACGGGCGGAACCGCAAATACTTCTGCTGTCATTAAAGCTCTCGCTTGGAGATTATTTATAGACGAATCCGAACTGATTAATGGAAACATCTCTCAGGGTATCGAAGTCCCGGGAGTTGGCAAAGAAACCACTATCCCTATTGATATGGCTTTCGATTTACTAAGCTTCTTTAAAGGTGATAATTATGACAAACTGATGAACCTTGCTCTCGCCCTCGGCGGTAAAAACGGCTCCTGCGCAAGGGTGAAATTGGGTGTAAAACCCACAGTCGACACTTTCCTCGGTCCTATAACTTATCCGGGGGAAATTACCGTAATCGATAAGGAATTTAAATCTCAGTAGTTTTTTTGAATAAAATACGACTTGAAAAAAGAAAATTAAAGATTTATTTTTGATACCTAAGCGGGAATAGCTCAGTTGGTAGAGCGCAACCTTGCCAAGGTTGATGTCGCGAGTTCGAGCCTCGTTTCCCGCTCATTTTGTTTAACGGCGTCGTACCCAAGTGGCTAAGGGAGCAGTCTGCAAAACTGTTATGCATCGGTTCGAATCCGATCGACGCCTCAAAAAAATAGCTACTTTACATAAACAAAGTAGCTTTTTTTTATTTCTGCGTAACTTTTAATATCAGCAGTCTTTGATTTGTATTCTTTTCCATAGGAGACTGGTATAAGATTTCTCCTATGCCTCTGATGTTTTTCCATTTATTATCAGGTATTACCACACAGACATAATTTTCTTTTTTTGCCGTCTGAAAAATAATTTCGCTTGCATCGGTATTATCTTCCAACCACGTGCGGTTGAATCGCCTGTAGTCTATTTCGCTGAATATCTCCACAATCGCATCGTTGCAGAAAATCGTATTGCTGTCGGGAATGTTTCGGAGAAACTCCGCAGTGGTTTTCTTTTCGGGATATCCTGATTCGTAATTATTGCTCCAGATGTATAACCACATTGTAAGATAAATCATACAGGAAATGAAAACTGCTGCAAGCAGTGAATTCCTGATGTTTATCTTTTTCAGAAAATTGGATTTTAATGACGACCCGTTAAGATGTTCGATTACGTTTTGCATCCCGTATGCAGTTAATACCGAATATAACGGAATCAATGCAACGAAATGCCTGTTCAGTCCGAGATTCGATTTCATCATCCAGCTTAAAGTAATAAATATTAGTATCCCAAGCCCGGAATATAGAAGCCACTTGTTTTCCTTCGCACATCTTTTTATACCGAATGTAATGAAGACCAAATTAATCCCCGAGAATAAAAATGGTATTATTATGGGATAATGGATAAAATCCCATACTACTTTAATAATTCCTCCCTGAAAGGAATTTCTTTCCTGCAAAGCGTCACTTGCGAACTGCTGTGTCTGGAAAAGAAAACCGAACAGCTTTCCGTCGAATGGCTCTCTCAAAAATGCCCAGATAATTATTGCTAATCCCGGCAATAGGAAGTTTAAAGTTTTTTTGCTTAATACTTTTTTGCTTTTCCTTAAATCCGCTAAGTATAAAATAAAGGATATTAATATTATTACCCATGCCTCATATCTTAGCATACATGCAAATGTCAAGATTATTGACGATAGGATATATTTCCCTTTGGAAACGGAAATAATGAATAAAAGTAATAGTAATGCAAAAAGTGATTCTGGCTGTGCAGTCGTTCCCATTAAAATTCCGACGGGAAATAATGCACAAAGAACCGATGAGACAAATGCAACAAATAAACTGTTATCGGAATTCTTTTTATACGTTAAATAAAAAAGAAGAAATGGCATTATTGCCCAGATAAACATATTGGAAATCCTGATTGAATCCATATTTGCTCCTATTAGTATTGCACCTGCAGATAAATAGTGGAAAAGTGGAAGCCATACCCAGTGAATACTTAAATCTTCCGGAGATAAAATGATTTGTCTTGCTATCGTATGGTGTATGTATGCATCCGTATCAACATCAGGGAAACCTGTTATAAAATAATACTGCCACAACATTATGATTAATACGATACTAAATAAAATAGTAAAGCATGTTATAAAATAATATTTCCGTCTAATATATATAATAAAATAAGAATTTATTTCAAAATTTATAAAAAGCGAATGAATTAATAAACACAGAAAAGCGTGATAAATCATTATTATTACAAATATAATACTCATGTTACAATTTGTTACATTATTTTACTTTCAAGAGATATTCATTCGGAAAATTGAATATATTTTTGTAATGAAAGAAAAAATCCAAAATTTACAGTTAAGCATTATATATTTTTTTCCGGTTTAATTTTGACATTTAATAGAAAAATTTCCCATATCCCTCAATATGACAGTAAAAGTCCTCACGGACTTTTGCTGTCTCTTTTTTAAAATTCTTTTATTATCTTTAAATAAAATACAATTTTGAATAAGAATATCTTGATAATAGACGATGATTCGAAATTAAACGAATTGCTGTCCGAATATCTGACAAAAAACGGTTTTAAATGTGAAACCGCTGAAGCCCCGTCAGAAGCATTTTCGAAATTAAAAAAGAATATTTTTGATCTGATAATTCTCGATATTATGCTTCCTGAAATGGATGGATTCGAAGTCTGTAAATTGATTCGGAAAGAAAATGAAACTCCGATTATTATGTTAACTGCAAGAGGGGAAGTTACGGATAAAATAGTAGGTCTGGAACTCGGTGCGGATGACTACCTGCCAAAACCATTTGAACCACGTGAACTCTTAGCCAGAATTACTTCGATAATTAGAAGAGTGGAAGGAAAACTGAAATTATCCCCAAGCATTAGATTTAAGAACCTGATAGTGGATATTAATAAAAGAGCTGCATTTATTAACGGTAAAGATATAGAACTGACAACCGCAGAGTTTGAACTCCTGGTGCTTTTTGCCAAAAGTAACGGGAAGGTTTTATCGAGAGACGATTTAATGAAAAATACCAGGGGCATTTCTTGGGAATCTTATAACCGCTCCGTTGACGTTATGGTCTCAAGATTGAGAAGTAAATTGAAAAATTATTCTCCTAAAAAAGAAGATTATATTAAAACCGTCCATTCCGTGGGATATATGTTTTTCGCTGAGGAAGAATAAGTATTTATTATGAGAATAAGAGAGTCATTATTTGCTAAAATGATATTGTTGATTATTTCTTATGGAATTTTATTTAATGTTTTCATAATCTTATTCCTTAGCCACAATCAAAATCTTGAACAAATAAACCATAATAGAAAAATCCTGTCTAAAATGGAGGAAATTTTAATTCAGGATATTGGAAACCCTCCCGATTCAGTAAAAGCAAAAGAGATATCGGATGAGTTTAATATAAATATTCAGTTCAATTATAAGGAGATTAACTGGACATCGTCGAATACTATCCTTCCCATCGAAGAAATATCGAGATATAAAGAGTTTAAAGAAAATGAAAATGATACAAATTATTTTTCGTTCTTTTTGAAGGAAAAAATTTACGGAGTTAATAAAATTAAGGATGGAATTATTGTATTATCGTATTATTATGACCCTCAAGAAGCTTTTGATTCAGAAACAATAGTACTTGCCATCGTGCTTCATCTTTGCTTATTTTTAGTCCCGGTCTACTTTATATTGAAGTGGTTGTTAAAACCGATTGAATCTATTTCGAATATTGTGAATCAAATCGCTGAAGGAGATTTTGATGTGAAATTATCCGTAAAAAGGAGTGATGAACTCGGCAATCTGGCTGAATCTTTGAAAATTATGTCGTCGAGAGTTAAAGATTCCATTAATGCAAAAGAACAACTGTTAAAAGATATATCCCACGAATTAAGAACCCCCTTGACGCGTATTAAGTTCGGTCTTGAACTTGGTTCTCCGAAGGAAAAAATAAATGATGACGTTACTGAACTGGAAGGTATGATTAAGAAAACTTTGGATTATTATAGAAATGAATTTTTTTTCCTGGAAGCCAATATGAATGATACAAATGTAATTCCTCTTCTGGAAAATGTTATCTCTTCATTTGATATTGAAACAACGAGAATTGTATTTTATAACTTTACTAAAAACAAAAAAAAGATTATAATTAAAGGTGATGAGGAGAAACTTACTATTGCATTCAGAAACCTGATTAGTAACGCTCTGAAATATTCACCGGCTGATAAAAGAATTTTGGTCGGCATAGATGATACAGATAGGTTTTATAAAATTATTGTAAAAGATTATGGAGTAGGTATGAAAAGAGAGGATATGAATAAAATCTTTGAACCCTTTGCTAGAATTGATTCATCTCGCTCGAAGAAAACCGGTGGATATGGCTTGGGACTTGCAATAGTTAAGAAAATTATTGATTTGCATAATGGAATTATTGAAGTGAAAAGCAAGGAAAACGAAGGTACGGAGATGATTGTTAAATTTAAAAAAATATACTTGTAAAGATGCCTCTCGTTAAATGTTTCTGTAAAGACAGCATAGGAACAATTCAATTTGATAATTATCAAAAAAGGAATACGCTTTCCGCTGAAATGATAGGTGAAATTGTCGATAGCTTTTCTCGCCTTAAAAATAATAATGTTAGAGTAGTGATTATTAGAGCTGGAAAAAATTCTAAAGTATGGTCTGCAGGTCATGATATCTCGGAATTGTCTGATTCCGGAACAGACCCGCTGTCTTATGATAGCCCGTTGGAAATACTCCTGAGAACTGTCGAAAACTTTCCCGCACCAGTAATTGCTATGCTTGAAGGAAGTGTTTGGGGTGGTGCTTGCGAACTGGTATTTACCTGTGATATATTAATCGGTGAACCAAATGTGACATTTGCTGTTACACCCGCTAAAATTGGAGTCCCGTATAACTCAAATGGTATTCTTCGCTTCATTAATATGCTCGGTATGGCTTCCGTTAAAGAAATGTTTTTCACAGCAAATCCTTTTAATGCAGAAAAAGCTGAAAAACTGGGTTTACTGAATTATATTGTTCCGGTTGATGAACTGGAAGCTTTTACCTATAGTTTTGCAAAAGAAATATTAAAAAATTCTCCACTCGCTATCGCTGCTATTAAAGAGCAGTTAAATATTCTAAGTAAAGCCAGTCCTCTTACTCCCGAAGTTTTCGAAAAAATTTCGCAACTAAGAAAAACCGTATTTCAAAGTGAGGATTATAGGGAAGGTATTAATGCTTTTCTTGAAAAAAGAAAACCGAAATTTACCGGTAAAACCTGAGCTATCCTTAACTCATATTATCTTAATTCCCCTTGATGAAATTTATATATTTTGTTAACTTATATTTTAAAAAATTAAATCTTTTACTATATGAAAAAAATATTTTTTCTTGTTTTTGTTGTTTTAGTAGCGATTCTTTTAAACGGGTGCGGTAAAAAAGAAGACGCTGGTGATAAAAAGGACGGAAAAACAGAACAGAAAACTGAACAAAAAAAAGATATTTCGTTTTCTGAAAATTCTTCGTACCATCTGAAATATGAAGCTAAAAGCGAAAAATTGAAGGGAACTATGGACTTTTACTTTAAAGACAAAAATGCAAAAATTGTAGTTAATTTTAACGAAGGGGATAAGAAAATCGGCTCCTCGATGTTTTTTGAGAATAAAATCCTGTATATGATTACTGAAGTTGAAGGTAAGAAAATCGGAATGAAAATGGATGTATCGGAAAGCAAAGAAGCTAATACTGAAATCGTTAACGTAAAAGATAAATTAAAGGATTATGAAAAAATCGGAACGGATGAAGTGATCGGTTATAAGTGCAATGTATATAAAACAAAAGAAGGAACGAAGCTTTCCGTTTATAAAGACGCTTTTGCTTTGAGAATCGTTGATAAAAAAGGCGACGAATTCGTTGCTACTTTACTGGAACAGGATATCAATATTGCAGACGATTTCTTTACCCCGCCTAAAGATATGGAATATATGGATTTCAGTAATTTGGACAAACTGATTAAATAAGAAATATATTAGTATAAAATATGACTTCAGGAGTAAACAGCTCTTGAAGTCTTTTTTATTTTTAAAATTATGTTTTCAAAAAGGTTCGATTTTAACATTGATGCAAATCGTTTAAGTTTGCTCCTGAAAAAGAAAAAATCATCGGGCAGCAGAATATTGGATTTGACAATGTCCAATCCGACAGATGCAGGGTTAAATTATAACTCGATAGGTATTTTAAACTCGATTGCAAAACCCGAATCACTGAATTATTTGCCGGAACCGAAAGGGCTTGCATCGGCTAGGGAATCGGTTTCTCGATATTACTACGAAAAAAATATTAGCGTAAAAGTCGGAGATATTTTTCTAACTTCGAGCACGAGCGAAGCATATAGCTTCATATTCAAATTGTTGACTGACCCTTTCGACGAAATATTAATACCGCGTCCAAGTTATCCTCTGTTCTCTTTTATTGCGTGTATAGAGTCTGTTAATCTTAAATATTATGATATTGTATATACTAAAAACAAAATTTGGGAAATAGATTTTAAAAGTATTTCGAACCGTCTGACAAAAAATACTAAAGCGATTATTTTGGTAAATCCTAATAATCCTACGGGAAATTTTGTTAGGCTTAAAGAAATAAATATCCTTTCAAAAATCTGTAGAAAGAATAATATTGCATTTATATGTGATGAAGTGTTTATAGATTATGGCTTAGATGCCGAACAAAAAGAAATTTTTTCCCTTGCCGGAATTAATTCCAATCTGACTTTTACGCTTAGCGGTATTTCAAAAATATGCGGACTGCCTCAAATGAAATTGAGCTGGATTGTTGTAAGCGGGCCGGGAGAAATTTGCAAAGAAGCTAAAGAGAAACTTGAAATTATAACAGATACGTACCTGTCGGTTGGAACACCTGTACAGCTTGCAATAGGGGATTTGTTTTCAGAAAAAGCTCGTATTCAACGGCAGATAAAAGATAGAATAACAAAAAACTATGATACACTGAAATCAGTAACTGTGAACAGCATTCTTATGGATTTATTTAAGAACGAAGGCGGATGGTATTCCGTCGTGAAAGTCAATAAGAATATCGATGAAGAGATTATGGCTTATGATTTGCTGAATTTGAAGGATGTCTATATCCATCCCGGATATTTTTTTGATTTTACCTGTGAAGGATATATTGTACTGAGCTTGCTTACCCCTGCTGAGATATTTGAAGATGGAATTAAAAGAATTTTGGAGTACTTGACCGATTGAATCAGTCTCGCTTTCCGTAATTGCTTGCATATTCAATTCTCTTTTGTAATGACGGATGGGAATGAAATAAAAACTCAATTATTTTATTAGGTTCCTTGTCGGCAAGGTTTTGTTCTGCAAGCTTTTCCATCGCGGAAATGAATGCATTTTTGTCTTCTGTATAGTCGAGCGCAAATTTGTCTGCTTCCCATTCGTATTTCCTTGAAAATATATTTGAGATTGGAGCCGTTATTAATCCGTAAAGACTCAGATATATAGCCATTAAAGGAAGAGCAGAGATTTCATATACGTAACTGAAACCGAAATAGCTTAAAGAAGCTTCGTATAAAACCGATGTGATGTATAATCCTGCAAATGTCAATATGGTAGATAAAAACATTAATTTGAAAATATGCTTTCTTTTGTAATGTCCGACTTCATGTGCAAAAACAGATTCAATTTCGTCCTCACTGAATTTCTCAATCAAAGTATCTCCTAGTATAATTCTCTTTGATTTACCGAGACCCGTAAATGCAGCATTTGCTTTTTTTGTGTTTTTGCTCATGTCGAAGATGTAAATACCCTTTATATCGACTTTGGTTTTTCTGCATAAACCTAATATACGGCTTTTAATCGACTCGCTTTCAATCGGTTTGAATTTATAAAATAGTGGGAAAATTAATATCGGTGCTATTCTCCCGATTATTACTGAAAAGAAAAACATGAATATTCCCAGAATTATCCACCAGTAATTTTCGTAATTTAATAATATATAGTAAAATATGAGTATGACAGGCACTCCGATAACAACTCCGACCGCAAAAGATTTTGCTTTTTCCGTAAAGTATTTAAGCAAAGTCTGATTTGATAAATCGTATTTGTGCTCCAATATATATCCCGAATAAAAATTAAGAGGGAAGTTTATAATACTTTCTATTAATCCGATAATTCCCAGAAATATTAAAAGTGCAAAATAATTATTAGTGGTGATTTTATAAGATAAGCTCTCAATTTCTCTCGAAAGCCCGGTTAATAAAATTATAAGGATAATGCAGAAAAAAATAATCGTCTCTGCAACCGTGACTATTTGGTTTATTCGGCTGTATATTTTTGCTGTCGACTGTTTGTCTTTCTCTGATGATTCCATTTATTTTAAAATTTCAATTCCTGAGAAATTTCTGTACAGTGAAAGCTGTTTTGTAATGAAATCATATTTACTGCTACCGTCTGCAATAATTTCGGAAACAATACGACCTAACCCGGGACCTATCATGAAACCCTGCCCGCACATTCCTGCGGTTAAAAATAAATTTTCGAATTCCTTTGCGTATCCCACAATTGGAAATCCGTCCGGAGTCATCGGGTATAAACCGCGCCATGTCCTTCTTACTCTTATGTCTCTTAAACGCGGATAGAGCGTCAGCATCCTTTTTGTAACCAGTGGTAAAAAAACTGAAGTGTTGTCTGTATCGGTTCCTAAAATTGGAGGACGCGGAGTTATGCAAAAAACAACCTGACCTTCTTTGTTTTGATAAAAATAGTAATTTGCGGATTTATCATCTGCCCTTATATCTACAACCATTGGTCTGAAAAAGTATTGAACGGGTTCCGTAATGCCTGCCTCGTGGCAATCCGGCGTTACGGGTATGTTAAGCCCCGTCATTAACCCGATTTCTTTTGCGTGTGCTCCGGCCGCGTTGATTATCAAGCCGCTGGTGTATTCATCTTTTGTAGTTACTACTGATACTATCCTGTTCCCGCTGGTTTTTATTGATGTTACTTCTTCGCTAAAATAAAATTTCACGCCTGAGTTTTTCGCAAGTGAAAAATATGCACCTGCCACTTTTAAAGGCGAGCAGGAACCGTCCTCAGGAGAAAAAGTCGCACCTCTAAGGTTATTTGTGTTTATTCCTGGTAAAAGTTCATTTACTTCATCTTTTCCAATCCAGTCAATTTTTAAATTGTATTTTTTTTGCTCCTTTAAAAGATTTCTCAGAGATTTCTCTGTGGCTTCATCATATACCGGATAAATATATCCTCCCTGTATCCAGTCAATTTCCTTTCCGTATTCGTTTTTGAAATTTTTTAGGATTTCAATTGATATTTGGCATATTTTTATTTTTGAAGGATCCGAATGCGTTGCCCTTATCCCGCCAATTGCTGCTCGGTTTTGACCCCTGCCTTCTGATACAAGTTTCTCGATAACAGCAACTTTTAACCCCTTATTTCCAAGATAATAACTTAATGGTAATCCTGTACTTCCCGCACCTATTATTATTATATCAAATGTTTTCATTCATTTCTCTTTATTTTCATTTGCTAATATACACATCGGAATCTCTACGCTAAGAGGTCTTTTTGTGTTTTGAGCTACTTCATTCCAGTTTATTCCTGCAGCTGCAAAAATCTTCGGTAACATTTCTGAACAGGTCCTCGAACCGCAAGCTCCCATACCGACTCTTATTTGTTTTAACTGATTGGCATCTTTAATGTCGTTTTCTTTTATAAAATCAATTACTTCTTTAACTGTTACTCTCTCGCATCTGCATACAATTGAATTGTCTGGAATATAATTAAATACTGCATTTGGTAACGGCTTTGTCTTTTCTTCATCCTGAATTCTTATTCCTGCAATTTTTGTTGCATTGTCGATGGAAACCTTTAGCGTAACTAAATACGTCTTGTATTTTTTGCTGTAATTGATTTTCATTACCTCGCCTTTTTCTAGATAATTTCCACCAATATCGGTTAACGGAATGAATTCATTGGCACTGAAATTCGGTATAAATTCGTGAGGAAGAATGACTTCCGCAAATTCACCGTATAATCTTTTTGCAACCGATATGGCTAATCCCGGACAGACCGCTATGCATTGCCCGCACCGTGTGCATTCACCCTCAAAATATGGTAAGTCCATAATCGAGCCTAAAACATCCTTTAATTTAATTGCACCGGATGGACAAACCGATATGCAAGGATTGCATGGTATTTCTTGATAACAGTGTAGAATTGGAGTATAATTATCTGTTATTTCTGTAACAGGTTCCGGATAAATCTTTCCAGGACGTGATTTCAGTATCTCGGCTTTTTCGTAATAACTTTCGTCTATCTCAGTCTCTTTACCGAGCATTTTGGCAAGCTTTAAACCCGATATTTTTCCGCCGAACATTGCTGACGAAGCTTCGGCTATCTCATCTGCATCACCGGTTTTTACGACTTTAAAACCGTATTGAACTGCCGTATTGTAAAATTCGTCTATTGAGGAAAGCCCGACTGCTATCAATAATGTGTCAACTTCGAAGGTCTTCGCTGTTTCAAGTATCGGATTAAAATTCTCGTCGACCTCCGCTATCGTAACTCTTTCTACCTTTCCATTTCCTTCGGCTGTAAGAATCGTGTGATTCAAATAAACCGGCACACCCATTCTTTTAATTTTATCGGCATGTACTTTATATCCCGATACTTCTTTCAAAATCTCTGTAATTCCTACTGCGGTTATTCCGGCTTGCAAAGCATGGTAAGCAGCTATTAGCCCTACATTACCGCTGCCTACTATAAATACTCTGCTTGACGCTTTAACTAAATCTCGGTTTATAAGTGTCTGAAACGCTCCTGCCCCGTATACTCCGGGTAAATCATTCCCGGGAAATATTAAATTTTTCTCCCGTGCACCTGCAGATACTACTAAACCTTCGAAATCAACTATTGCATAGTTCTTGTAATCTATTAATAATCCAATCTTCTTGTCTTTGTATAAACCCACTACAGACGAATTTTTAAATATACTTATATTCTGATATGTACGAATTTCTTTCTCGAGTATATCTGCTATGTCAACACCTCGCGTTCCGGCATAACAGTCTTCAATTGAACCAAAAAACTTATGAGTTTGAAGTAGTAATTTGCCCCCGAGTTTTTCCTTGTCATCTACTAGCATTATATCCAATCCGGATTTTGCAAGTTCAATTGCTGCTGTTAAACCCGATGGACCCCCTCCGATAACTATTACATCGCATTTCATCTTTATTAATTCTGATTTCCCGAATTCATAATCGTCTTCAGGAAGTTTCGGGAGATGAACCAAAGTTCTTAAGTCCATGCCTGACCTTAATGGAGTGATGCAGGATTTTAATGGTTTACCGTTTATTACTAACGTACAATGTGAGCATTGACCGTTTGCACAGAAAATTCCCTGTGGTGCATTACCAACCTGATGTATCGAAAATTCTTTTATATTATTGGCAATTAGTGCCGAGGAAACTGGCTCGTTTTCATAACCCGTGAGTTTTTCACCATTAAAAAAAAACTCCGCTGATTTTCTGTTATGGTCGGTCTTTAAAATGGGGTGCTTTGTAACTCTTTCCATTCATTGAACATTTATCAATTTAATTATCACTATAAAATTTGTAAAAATATTCAAGGCGTTCAAGTCAATTATATTTCATACAGTTAATTAAATTATCAGTTTTTTTGTTCTAATATTTTTTTATTTTATATTATGCAGAAGCCGTTTAAAAGAAAATGGCATGGTTTATTTTTCCTCGATTACAGGTTTTTTATTAAAAAGAATCCATTGTTCGAGATATGCCCAAAATGCCACGCTGTGGCTTCTCTGGAAAGGTTGAAAGAACCTACTAAAATACACAGATTACCGAGATTTCTTGGCTTCAGGGAATATCATTGTACAATCTGTAAATGGGAAGGATATATTTATCTATTTCGCAGAACCAGTGATATAAAAAAAATTATTTTTAATTATATTTTTGCTTTTTTTGCACTTTATGTGTTATATCTTGTTCTTCTGAATTTTTTTGGAGATATATTGGCTGCTCTTTACAATTGACTCAAAATAAAAAATTTATTAAATTAATAGTTTAAAGCGGGAGTAATTCAGTGGTAGAATGCCAGCTTCCCAAGCTGGACGTCGCGAGTTCGAACCTCGTCTCCCGCTCTATTTTTAGTTTTCAAATGCTATATTTAAATGCTAAATATTAAAACTAAATTTTTAATCCTTCCATATTAAAATGAATAAAATATTTTTTACTGTTGGTCCTACGGAACTTTTCCCCGAGATTAAGAAATATTTAGTTGATGCCGTTAAAGAAAAGATATTCTCGATTTCACATAGAAGCAGTGCATTCGAAATGTTGTACGCCCAAACCTTAGATGAACTCAAACAACTGCTTGGTATCCCTGAAGGTTTTTATATTTTTTATTTTGGCTCGGCTACTGAATGTATGGAAAGAATAATCCAAAACCTTGTTGAAAAAAGAAGTTTTCATTTTATTAACGGGTATTTTGCCGGAAGATTCTATAATATTGCAAGACAACTGAAAAAAAAACCGATTCAAAAAAAAGCAAACTTGAAATCAGGATTTAAATTTAATAAAATATCTATACCGGATGATATTGAACTGGTTTGTTTTACCCAAAACGAAACGAGTACCGGGATGATAGTGAATATGGAGGATATATACGCCATTAAAGAAAAATATCCGGATAAGATTGTAGCTGTTGATGTTGTAACCTCTGTTCCGTATGTTAAAATTGATTTTGATAAAATTGACTGTGCTTTCTTTTCGGTTCAAAAGGGATTTGGCTTGCCTCCTGGTTTGGGTGTGATGATTGTAAAAAAAGAATGTGTCGAAAAAACAAAATATCTAAGAGATAAGAAAATTAATATCGGCGGTTACTGCAATTTTATTGCTCTTGCGGAAAATGCAGAAAAATTTCAAACTGCGGTTACTCCCAATATACCTGGCATCTATCTGTTGGGAAAAATATGTAAAATGCTGAATAAAAAGGGAATAAATAATATTATTAACGAAACAGAAGAAAAATCAAATCTAATATATGAATTCTTCGAAAAACATAATTATATAAGACCGTTTATCGGTAACGTTAAAAATCGTTCGAATACTACATTGGTATTTGAAGTCGCAATGGATTCTGAAATAATTATAAGTAAAATTGAAAAAAAGAATTTTGTTATTAGCAGTGGCTATAGGGATTTTATAAATTCACAGATAAGAATTGCAAATTTTCCGATGCACAGAATTGAAGATGTAAAAAGATTGCTGAAAGCTTTTAATAGTATATGAATGATTTGTTTGAAATAGAAGATAATATGGATTATCCCCTTGCCGAAAGAAGAAGACCGAAAACACTCGGCGAATTCTCTGGACAAAAGCATCTTGTCGGGGAGGGGAAACCTATTAGGCTGATGATAGAAAAAAATGATGTTGTCTCGATGATATTTTGGGGACCTCCTGGCGTTGGTAAAACAACACTCTCTTTGATTATTGCAAACTCTGTGAAGGCTGATTTTATACAGCTTTCGGCTGTCTCGTCAGGCGTTAAGGATGTTAGGGAAGCTATCGAAAGAGCAAAAAAAAATCAGAAGTATTATCAGAAGAAAACAATATTATTTATCGATGAAATACATCGCTTTAACAAAGCACAGCAGGATTCATTGCTGCATAGCGTGGAAAAGGGATTGATTGTATTAATCGGTGCAACTACTGAAAATCCTTCGTTTGAAGTAATTTCACCGTTACTCTCGAGGTGCAGGGTTTATATACTTGAAGAACTAAATAAAAATGATTTTGAAAAGATTATTGATAATGCTTTACAAAATGATGAATTATTAAAACAGGATAAAATATTTATCCCCGACAGGAATTTTTTAATCAGACTTTCGAACGGAGATGCCAGAAGATTATTAAACGGAATTGAGCTAGCGTTAAAACTTTGTATTAAGAACAAAGATGGGGTAGCCATTTTAACAAATGAGATTTTAAAAGAGGCATTTCAATCCAATTATATAAAGTACGATAAAAACCAGGAAGAGCATTACAATATTATTTCCGCTTTTATAAAAAGCATCAGAGGAAGCGACCCTGACGCGGCAGTATACTGGCTTGCAAGAATGCTCAAAGGCGGTGAGGATCCAAAATTTATTGCAAGGAGAATGATTATTCTCGCTTCCGAAGATATCGGAAATGCTGACCCCTATGCTCTTACTCTTGCTACAAATGTGTTTACTGCTGTAAATTATATCGGGATGCCTGAGGCACGAATAATACTTGCACAGGGAGCTACTTATCTCGCTTCCTGCCCTAAAAGTAATGCTTCTTATATGTCAATCGAAAATGCGTCTGCCGATGTTAATGATTTGCCCGCTTACAATGTCCCGATGCATTTGAGAAATGCACCTACAAAACTTATGAAGGAACTTGGGTATCACGAAGGATATAAATACGCACATTCATTTGAAAAACATTTCGTTGATATGCAATATCTTCCCGATGAATTGAAAGATAAGATTTATTATCTTCCTGCTGAAATTGGAACTGAAGGAAAAATTAAAAAGAGATTAAATGATTTGTGGAAAAAGAAAAGAAGAGATTTATAGATATTTTTTTATTTCCTTTTTGAAATTATTATAGTTGCTTTTACCTAAAATAAATTTTTGATAATTTCCTTCCCTGTCAATAATAAATGTTGCAGGTATTCCACCATCCCATTTTTTATCAAAATAATTCATTATCGTATCTGGATTTGAAGAACTTAAATAATAAGTACCGAAATCAACATTATTTTTCCTTAATAACGGCAATAGTTTATTTTCAATATCTTCTTTGAAATCGAGAGATACTAAAACCAATTTAAAATTTTTATCCTTGTATTCGTTATTAAGTTTTATCAGGTCGGGGAATTCCTCTATACATGGCTCACACCAAGTCGCCCAAAAATTAAATAATAAAACCTTGTCTATGTTGTCCTTTCTGATTTTATTTAAATCACTGATATCCTTAATATATAAGAGTTCCTGCGTGAAAGCAGTGGATGTATAAAGGAAGAATATGAAAATTATTATTTTATTCATCCCTATTGAATTTTATCTTTTAATTGTACATCCAAATTGCTTGGTGATTTTATTTGTTACTTCTTTCCCTCCGATTATTTCATCGAGTGCATTTCTTAAATCTGTAGATTGAACTTCATCTGCATTTTTATTGTCATCTATCCTGCCGTGATAAAGTACAATAAGGCTTTTATCGAGTACAAATACTTCAGGAGTCTTTGTAGCACCGAATAAGTCCGCTACTACATTATCATTATCTTTTAACATTGGGAAATGATAATTTTTTTCAATGTGATGTTCTTTTACTCTTTCTACGCTTTCAGTTTTGTTTGAGTTAATACCCCAAAATACGATATTTTTGGATGTGTAATTATTTACTAACGAATTAATCCTTTCTGTATATGGTTGTACGAACGGACACTCTGTAGCCCAAAACATTATCACAATAGCTGTTGCATCTTTATTTTCCGAAAGTATATATGTCTTCCCGTCGTAATTTTCAATTTTGAAATCGGTAGCTTTATCACCTGGTTCGATTGAATATGATTTTCCTATTAATAGAAAAAAGGAAATGAGTAATATTTTTATAAATAATTTTTGTCTTTCCATATTAATATGTTTTTTCATTTATAATTTAATATTTTTTAAAAAAGTTCCGACAAGAAAGTTAATTAATACTGATGTTGATTACGATTTGGAAAGATGATGGAAAGTGAATATGCCAGGTTTATTTTGTCAATTCGGAAATGTATGCAGGTACTTCAGGCTCTCCCTTAAAAAATTCTCCTCTCTTTCCCATTGTATATGCCCAACGGTGTATCCACGATACTCCGGATTTTTTATAGAATTCATCCTTCAAATCGTGGTAACATTTATCTGTAAGTGTTTCTTCAATAGAAATAAAAGTGTATCCTTTTTCGAGATACATTTCTAACAGTTCATCGAAATAGTCGGCATTGAGTAAATTCGCGTGAGTAAGCAGAATATGCTTGACATTATATCCTAATAAACTTACAGACTGTTTCTCATAATAATCCAATACATCGCTCATATATTTAACGTAATCTTCCCCGATTTTTTTAACGAGTGAATCGTTTTTACTTGATAGTGCTTTTTCGTACGCCCATGAAAAAATGTAATCCGAATTATCGATTGTTACCGGTGCAACTATATAACCCAGCGAATCAAGAAAATATTGCAGCGAATCTGCTTTTTCCTTTGTCTCACCTCTGTGTAATAAAGGGTGCCTGAAGTATTTTGTACTATTCTTGAAGTTTATATAATTTAAAAAAATCTCGCCACTGATAATATCTTCCTTGAATTCGCTCAAGTAAAGTTTGTTGTAATCATAATGCGCAAAAGTGTGATTTGCTAATACCATTCCGGAATCTGCCCACTGTTTTAATATATTAATTTTGTTTGTATCGGGTTGACCATTTATGAATAATTTCCCCGAATTTACCGAGCCGAGAGCCGTGATGTTATATTTCCTGAAAGTCTTTAACAAATTATCGGTAATGTGTTTTGCTGTCTCGAAGTCTTTGAAAATCTTTGTAACATATGGTAAATCGTCCACTGTGATGCATATTTCTTTCGTAATACTCTGGGAAAGACATTCGCAGTTATGATACAGGAAGATAAGAAAAAAAATTTTAAGTATGGATTTTATTTTCATTTTCTAAAATAATTCTTTGAATTTTTCTGCTGCTTTCTTCACTTCCTCCATGGTTACGTCAAGGTGAAATACTGCTCGCAGATTTTCAAAACTACCGGCGGAAATTAAGACACCGCTCTCTTTTAGCTTTGATATTAATTCGGGTTTTGAATATTTTGAATTTGAGAAGATAACTATATTTGTGTGAATAAAATTTAAATCTATTTTTATTTGTTCAAGCTTGGAGATTTCTTTGGCAAAATATTTCGCTTTCTCGTGGTCTTCTTTTAGTCTGTACGTGTTATTTTCAAGAGCGTATAAAGCAGCTGCTGCTATTATCCCCGCCTGCCTCATTCCCCCGCCGATAATTTTTCTCCACTTGTGAGCTGTTGAAATGAATTCCGAACTTCCGCATAAAATCGAACCGACCGGTGCTCCCAGTCCTTTTGAAAAACAAAATGAAATTGAATCGAAATAAGATGCGTATTCTTTTACGGAAATTCCTGTCTCCGCTACGGCATTGAATATCCTTGCTCCGTCCATGTGCATTTTAATCCCGTTGTTTCCCGCAAAATCCGAGATTTCTTTTATGCTTTCTATCGGATATATAACCCCGCCTGCTCTGTTGTGAGTGTTCTCTATACATATCAATCTTGTCCTTGGAAAATAATATTCCTTTGTTCTCACGAATTTTTTTATTTCGTTTAATTGCATAATACCGTTTTCTCCCCTCACCGTCATCATTTGTACATTTGATATCACCGCGGGAGCCGCCGTTTCGTAATTAAAGATGTGACATTCCGATTCACAGATTACTTCATCACCTGGTTGTGTGTGTGATTTTAATGCAAGCTGATTTGCCATGCAACCCGAAGCTACGTATAATGCTTTTTCCTTTCCTGTAATTTCTGCGCATTTCAACTGTAGCTTGTTTACTGTAGGGTCTTCCCCGAATACATCATCACCGACTTCTGCCTCGAACATTGCCTTGCGCATTGCTAGTGAGGGCTTTGTTATCGTGTCGCTTCTGAGGTCAATGTACTTCATTTTGCTTTTATAATCGTTCCAGAATCTGCAATAGCAGGGGAACTGGGTTTAATAAAAATTTTCTTAAAATAACTTTTCCTGATTTTCTTCTTTGTCTTCTTCTACTATTCTTGCAACTGCGGATATTCTGTCATTCTCACTTAACCTGATTAACTTTACACCTTGCGCGTTTCTTCCCATTACCCTTATGTCTTTTACTTTTTGCCTTATTAAGATTCCTTTTGATGTAATTATCATCAAATCATCTGTATCCGTAACCTCTTTTATCGAGATTAATTTACCTACTTTTTCCGTTGTTTTTACTGTTATGACGCCTTTTCCCCCTCTGTTTGTCACTCTGTAATCGGCAAGGTCGCTACGCTTTCCAAAACCTCTGTCCGTTACTACAAGTATCGTTGCACTTGGCCTGATAACCGCTACTAGCCCTATTACAAAATCACCCTTACCAAGCTTCACACTACGCACTCCCGTCGCTGTCCTTCCCATTTCTCTGACTTGAGATTCGTTAAACCT
The DNA here is from genome assembly GCA_964501535.1 of uncultured Ignavibacteriaceae bacterium. Lineage (GTDB taxonomy): Bacteria > Bacteroidota > Ignavibacteria > Tepidaquicellales > Tepidaquicellaceae > FEN-1279. Next base: position 30,071 of record CAZCSV010000001.1, read on the forward strand.
TATCGCCTGACCACCGTGCGTGCCGATTACTAATTCCTGTGAACCATTCGTAAGCTTCACTTCCACAAGCGAATCCCCGTCGTTGATGTTTATAGCATTAATTCCATTTCTTCTTATGTTGGAATAAGAATTTAACTTCGTCTTTTTAATTGTACCCATTCTCGTTACCATCGTAACGTATAATTCTGCCTCGAAATCTTTTACTATTACGAAAGATGATATGTTTTCATCCTTTTCCTTCTCAATCAGGTTGAGGATTGATTTTCCCCTCGATGCTCTCGTTCCTTCGGGAATGTCATATACTTTTAGCCAGTAGCATTTGCCTCTGTCAGTGAAAAACATTATATACTGGTGCGTCGAACCGATAAACATATGCTCGATGAAGTCTTCTTCCGAATTCCCGGTGGAAGCCGCAGTGATGCCTTTCCCTCCTCTTCCCTGTGCTTTGTATGAAGATACTGGGATTCTCTTTATAAATCCCTTGTTTGAAATCGTAATTACCACATCTTCCTCTTTTACAAGCTCCTTCATCATCTCGTCATCCGACATTTTCTTCACGTCGTATATTATATTTGTCCTTCTGTCATCTCCGAATTTGTCTCTTAATGCTTTCAGTTCGTCGCTGATAATTTCTTTTCTCAAAGATTCGCTTGCCAAAATTCTTTTAAGCCTCTCTATCGTCTTCAACACTTCTTTGTATTCCTCTTCGATTTTCTTTCTCTCCAACCCCGTAAGCCTCTGCAAACGCATGTCAAGTATTGCTTGTGCCTGAATGTCGGAAAGTTTGAACTTCTTCTTCAGTCCTTCTTTCGCTGTCTGGACATCTTTCGATTTCTTTATTAACTTTATTATTTCATCGATGTTGTCTAACGCTATTATGTAACCTTCCAGAATGTGAGCTCTCTTTTCTGCAGCTTCGAGGTCGAATTTTGAACGCCTTATTATTACCTCGAGCCTGTGATTGATGAAATGCTGCATCATCTGCCTGAGCGTCAGAATCCTTGGTATGCCGTCCACAAGTGAAAGCATTATTATTCCAAACGTTGTCTGCATTTGTGTATGCTTGAACAGATTATTTAGCACAACATGCGGATTTGCGTCACGCTTTAATCCTATTACTATTCGCATTCCGTCTCTGTCGCTTTCGTCGTTAATGGAAGCTATATCATCTATTTTTTTATCTCTTACAAGCATTACTATGTTTTCTATAAGTGTTGCTTTGTTTACCTGATAGGGGAGTTCCGATACGATTATATTTTGTTTGCCGTTCTTTTCGGTTTCAATCGATGCCTGTGCCCTTAAAATTAGTTTCCCTCTTCCGGTTTCATATGCTTCCTTTACTGCATCATATCCGTATATTATCCCTCCTGTCGGGAAATCTGGTGCTGTTACGTATTTCATAATTTTTTTTACGTCGGCATCAGGATTCTTTATCAAATAAATAATTCCGTCTACTATCTCGCAAAGATTGTGCGGAGGAATATTCGTTGCCATTCCTACCGCTATCCCGCTTGAACCGTTTACAAGTAAATTCGGAATCAGTGACGGCAGCACTGTAGGCTCCTTTAACGTTTCGTCGAAATTCGGAACGAAGTCTACAGTATTCTTCTCAAGGTCTGATAAAATTGTTTCCGATATTTTCGCAAGCCTTGCTTCAGTGTATCGCATAGCAGCAGGGGAGTCGCCGTCTATCGAACCGAAGTTGCCCTGCCCGTCTACAAGTGGATAACGCAGTGAAAAATCCTGTACCATCCTTACCATTGTGTCGTATACGGCTCTGTCTCCGTGCGGATGATATTTACCCAGAACCTCTCCGACTATACGAGCGGATTTTTTATATGCACGGTTAGATGCAAGCCCAAGCTCGTTCATCCCGTATAAAACTCTCCTGTGTGCCGGCTTTAACCCGTCCCTTACATCGGGCAACGCTCGCGATACTATTACTGACATCGAGTAATCAATATAAGATGTCTTCATTTCATCTTCTATATTGACCGGTATTATTTTTTCATTTGGCATATTTTACTAACAATTTATAATCACACCTGTTTACAACAAGTACAATTTATATTAAAAATTTATCTTATACATTAAAAAATTCAGAATTCAAAATTCAGAATTCAGAATTGAAAAAACGTGGAGCTAACAGGATTCGAACCTGCGACCCCTTCGTTGCGAACGAAGTGCTCTACCAACTGAGCTATAGCCCCGTATAGCAAAATCCTTTAAATCTTACAAATTTAACGATTTTTAACGAGTTAAACAATGTAATGTACTGTGTACATAGTACCAAAAAATTATTCCTCGTCAAATAATTGATAATGTTAGTAAATATACTAATATAAGTTTGAAGATATTAAATACCGAATAGCAGGTTGCATAAGGCATCAGGCAGGATTCCTCTTGGTGCTGATTTTAGAATAGTTTTTTCGAAAAACCTGTTTTTGTCTATCCGTGTTTCAAGTGTGTTGTTGTTTCTAAGTGTGACAGTGTCGTTGTATATATGCCACTCGGAATTGTCGGACGATTTTATGTAGGTGCCGCCGTAACCAATATATGCTGATTTTGTAGATGTGGCGTCTAACGTTGTTTTTAGCGAATTCCAGACCTTAAGAAGTCTTGCCGCTCTCGTTTTCTCTATTCCCCATACGGGCTGCTTTTCTTCGAAATCAAGCTTTGCCTTGCATACCCACTCTTTTTTTTTACAATTTTCTTTCAAGTATTAATTTTATAATTAAAATAATTCAATAAATGTAAATCAGTGAAAAATATACTTAAAACCTTAATATGCATCTAAAATGTATACCCAAAACCACTTCACCGGGATTTAATAGTTGTTTTAGTTCGGATTATTCGTAAATGTATAGCCGTATTTCCAGCCCTTTTGGTCGTCTACCTCCTTGTATCCGTAGATTTTTATCAGTACTTTCAACCATTTATTGGCTTCGAGTTCGCTTGCGAAGACTCTCTGCCACCAATCCATAGGTTGCCCGTGCTTCCTTTTTATTACATCCGGGTTATTTGTAAGACCTACGTATTTCATTTTTTGAGGGATAATATTTATTTCAAACATAATTTTTATTTAAAATTTAACTGGTTCCATTTCCTGTAATTAAACATGTTCTTCCTTTTTCCCGTAAATAATATTTCTATAATGCTGTTTTGATAATAAGATTTTGTTCCTTCTCTCCCGTTTTCTCCCGAAGAATCCCCCCCGTGATTCCTTTTCGGATGACGGTTCCTTTTTATGTATTTGATGTTAGTCATTGTTGTCAATTATTATTTCAACCACCCCGCCGTCTGGAGCATATACTGTCTTTACTGTTTGCCCGTTAATAACGGTAGTCACTACTGTGTAGTTTGGCGGATATTCAGCATGAGATTTTGCTGTGAATAAAAAATTTAATGAAAATACTATTACTAAAATTGCGATGAATAATTTTAATCCTTTTTTCATTAATTAAATACTCCTTTTTTATTTTGATTTAGTTATTTTAAAAATTCTTATACAAAATTATTAAGAAACCCAAAAATCTCCAAATACATACACCCCCGTTTTGTCGCTTAAAATAAGCATATTTTTTTGATTGGAATAGAAAAAATACTTGCTTTTTATTAAATAATATCATAAATTTATAGAAACAAAAGGGACTGTTTTGTCGCTCGAAAAGTCCCGAAATAAAATTTGAAAATGATTGAACATCCGGTAATAGATATTTTAAAAAGTTTTAACAACGAAGAAATAAAACAATTTAGACGCTTTATTTCGTCGCAGTACTTTGTCCGGAGTGAAACAGTCATTACACTTTTTGAACAGTTGATTAAATTCCATCCTAACTTTATTGGCAAAAGATTAACAAAAGAATATATTTTCGAAAAAGTTTTCGGGGATAAAAAATATAATGATTCAACGTTTAGAAATGTATTGTCCGATTTGCTCGATACTTGTGAATTGTTTATGACTCAAGAGAATTTTAAAAAATCTGCAATTTTCTCATTCGACTATCTTCTTAAAGAATTACGTGAAAAGAAATTGGGGCAGGTTTTCCAAAGAAATTCCGCAAAAATGGAAAAAAAGTTTTCATCCGGCGTCAATATCGATTCGGAATTTTATTTGGCAAAACATAAACTGGAACTTAATAAATTCAATTATCATGCTCTGAACGATAAAGTAAATGACAGCAAGGAAGCCGATGCTCATTTCGATGAACTGTATAACTCGGGTGTTTACCTGACGATTCATTATATCATTGAAATTATTTCACTCTATCTCGCTAGCATTTTCTATTCAATAAAATATAACAGAACAATATCCCAGAATATTTTATTCAATTTTGTCAATACTATTAATATCTATGGATTGGAAAAATTAATAGAAAATTCCGAACATAATTTCCTCATTAAAATCTATATTTCACTTCTGAAAGCTTTTGAAGACAGGAATAATGACGATGCATACCGGGAATATAAATCAATTTTTAAAAATAATTTGCCGAAACTCGGAAAAGATGAAATCTGGTTCCACTATTCAAATCTGATTAATTACTGTATGCTGAGAGTTAGGGACGCTAATAATAAAGAGTTCTATGACGAAGAGCTGTTCTCGCTTTATCAGGAAATTCTGCAGAACGATTATTATAAAAATAATAAAAACGATTATTTGAGGTTCTCACTCTACAGAGATATTTTAATCACTGGACTAAGACAAAAGAAAATTAACTGGGTAGAAAATTTTATCCTGACCCAAAGCTCTAAATTGCATAAATCGGATAAGGATAATATGATGAACCTTGCATACGCATATCTGTATTATGAAAAAGGCGAATATATGCAAAGCTGGAAATACTTTAATAAAATAAAAATTGATTATTTCTTCTTCAAATATGATTTGAAAAATTATGCTTTGAAGATATATTATGATTTGGGCTATTACGAGGAAGCTCTGGCATTAATTGAAAATTATAAGAAATTCCTCGATAGAAACGATTTGGTCTCCGAATTCGAAAGAAATAGAACTAAGAATTTTGTCAATTACTTATCGAAATTAATCTTGTTTAAGGTCGGTCAGATTCCCTATAAACAATTTTCCACATACAGAAAAAGACTCGATATGGCTTATAATAACATTTCAAGCAGAAATTGGATTATAAACAAGTACGATTCTTTCGCTTCCGAAATCAAGCAAAGCAGAAAATTAAAATCGGCATAGTAATTTCTTTATTTATATCTCATCGGTTTAAAAAAATATTTTTGTCTCTCTGCTTATATGTTATTTTATTGCAAAATCGTCTTTTACCTGCTGAATTATTACTCTGAGTTAGATTATCTTTTTTAGACTTGAATGAATAAAATTTAATGTTAATCTTATTTAAAGGAAAAATATATGATTAAAGTATTAATCGTTGACGACGAATCCCTGTCAAGAACAATTCTGAAAAAAATTGTCTCCGATGCTGGCTATTTGGTTACTGTCGCCGGAAGCGGAGAAGAAGCATTGAAAAAATTAAACGCTTCGAAATTTGATATTATGTTGACCGATTTGAATATGCCTGTGATGAACGGTATCGAATTGACTCAGAAAGCTTTGAAAATTGAACCCGATATGATTGTTATCCTTATTACAGCTTATGGCTCGATAAGGACTGCAGTTGAGGCTATTAAACTCGGTGCTTATGATTTCCTCCCGAAACCTGTCAACAAAGATGAACTGCTTCTAATTATAAATCACGCTATCGAAAAAGTCTCTCTGATGAAAGAGAATATCCTGCTTAACAGGGAATTGACTAAAATGAAAAATATACCTTATCTGGTCTCGGAAAATGAAAAAATGAAAAATGTCCTGGATAAAGCTAAACAGGTTGCAATTTCCGATTCAGCTATGCTGATAACTGGAGAAGATGGCACGGAAAAACACGAATTTGCTAAATTCGTTCATTATAATAGTAAGAGAAGAGAAAACCAGTTCATTACAATAGATTGCAATACACTCGATGAAGATATAATAGAATCTGAACTCTTCGGCAATATTAAAGGATATTCCAAAAGACTGAATGCTCCGAGAAGAGGATATCTGGAAATTGCTGAACAGGGTACTGTCTATATCAATGAAATTTTACGCTTGAATCTGAAAGTTCAGTCAAAACTGCTGAGAATCCTGAACGAACAGCAGTTCTCAAAACTGGGTGAATCTAAAACACACGTTACTAACGTCAGAGTAATAGCTTCGTCTTCGGAAAGTCTTAAAAACTATGTTTCGGAAAAAAAGTTCAATGAAGAATTATATAAGAAATTAAATCTGTTCGAAATCGAAATCCAACCGCTTAGAGAGAGACCCGAAGATATTCTGTATTTCTTTAATAAATACTTGGAAGAGTTTTCCGTGAGAAAAAATATGCACATTAAAGATATCAACCCGGATGTTACAAGGATGATTATAAACTATTTGTGGCCCGGAAATCTGACCGAACTTAGAAATGTTACCGAAAGGATTGTGATTCTCTGTTCCAACGGGGTGATAACAAAAAATTTGTTCCCTGAAAATATTATCGAGGTCGACCAGTATAGGGACTTGTTTACCAACAGTAGCTATAAAACCAATAAGGCAAAAGCAGTAAGAGAATTTGAAGTGAATTTTATAAAAAAATATCTTAAACTTTGCAAGGGAAATATCAGCGAAGTAGCTCGGGTTATAGGGTTTCACCAGATTAGCCTCAGACAGAAAATTTATAAGCTCGGAATAAATCCAAAGGAATTTTCCGTTAAAATCAAAACTAATGACAAAAAAAATATTAAAAGAAAATAAAATTAGCCTTTTGGAAGTATTTGATAATTCGTATCCGGAAAGGGACTATTTGATTGTTCATAAGACCGATGAGTTCACTTCTGTTTGCCCTAAAACAGGACAGCCTGATTTCGGAACTATCGTTATATCCTATATTGCTAAAAAGAAATGTGTTGAACTGAAATCACTGAAATTGTACTTGCAGTCGTTCAGGAATGACGGTATATTTTATGAAAATGTGATAAATAAAATACTCGATGATTTGGTGTCCGTTTTGAAACCAAAATGGCTCGAAGTGAAAGGAATCTTTACAACTCGCGGAGGATTAAACTCCACGGTAATTTCAACTTTCGGAAAACAGTAATTTTTTTATAACATAAAAAATTAATAATATGGATTACAGGATTGAACACGACACTATGGGTGATGTGAAAGTTCCTGCTGATAAATATTGGGGAGCACAAACCCAAAGGTCGAAGGAAAATTTTCTTATCGGCGAACAGCTGATGCCGAAAGAAATTATTTACGCTTTTGCTGTTTTAAAGAAAGCCGCAGCTATGGCTAATTTCGACTGCGGTGTATTACCGGAAGATAAAATGAAACTGATATCACAGGTTTGTGATGAAATTCTTGCGGGAAAACTCGACGACCAATTCCCCCTTGTGGTATGGCAGACGGGCTCCGGCACGCAGTCGAATATGAACGTGAACGAAGTAATTGCAAACCGCGGGCACGTTATAAGCGGGGGAAAACTCGATGACAAGAAAAAAGTTCTGCACCCGAATGATGATGTGAATAAATCTCAGTCATCGAACGATACTTTTCCGACCGCTATGCATATAGCGGGATATAAAATCATTGTAGAAAATACCATACCGAAAGCTGAACGCCTGATGAAAGTGCTGAAAGAAAAATCCGAAAAGTTCAGAGAAATCGTGAAAATAGGAAGAACCCACGTGATGGATGCGACTCCGCTTACTCTCGGTCAGGAGTTTTCGGGTTATGTATCCCAGATTGAACACGGAATAAGAGCAATTAAAAACACACTGAAACACCTATCGGAACTCGCTCTCGGCGGCTCTGCTGTCGGAACGGGTCTTAACGTTCCGAAAAATTATGATGTAATAGTAGCAAAACACATTGCAGATTTAACCGGTTTACCTTTCGTGACTGCGGAAAACAAATTCGAATCCCTCGCCGCACACGATGCTATGGTGGAATCTTCAGGTGCATTAAAAACGCTTGCGGTGAGTTTACTGAAAATTGCAAATGATATCCGCCTGCTTGCATCCGGTCCAAGGAGCGGAATAGGGGAATTGCTCCTGCCTGAAAACGAACCCGGTTCTTCAATTATGCCGGGAAAAGTAAATCCCACTCAGACTGAAGCGTTGACTATGGTATGTGCACAGGTAATCGGGAACGATTCTGCAATTACCGTTGGTGGTATTTACGGACACTTTGAACTAAACGTTTTCAAACCTGTTATGATTCATAACCTGCTGAATTCCGCCCGTTTGCTCGGCGATGCCTGCGAATCGTTTAACGTTAATTGTGCCTCAGGAATCGAAGCTAATATTCCCGTGATTCAAAAGCACGTTGAAAATTCTCTTATGCTCGTTACCGCATTGAATACTCACATCGGCTATGAAAACTCCGCTAAAATTGCAAAGAAAGCCCACAAGGAAGGCAAAACACTCCGCGAAGCCGCTATCGAGCTCGGACTCGTAACAAACGAGCAGTTCGACCAGTGGGTTATCCCGAAAAAAATGGTCGGGAATTTGTAAAATAAATTGTAATGTCTCTAAAAAGGGCGGTTTAAATATTTAAACCGCCTTTTTTTTCATAAAATATGAAAATTTTTTGTGTTTTTAATATAGAATAATTATAGTATTTTGATAAACCGCAATTTTTGAGGAGTGATTATTTCTACAACTTTATAAACATATTATTCTTATATGCTTGAAAAATTTAAACAGAGAATTGTTACAGCTGAGGAAGCTGTTAAAGTTATCAAATCTAATGATACCGTTTATCTTCACGCAAATAGTGCGTTCCCGACTGTACTCGTTAATGCGATGTGTGCACGGTACAAAGAGCTTGAAAATGTTAAAGTGTTGCATCTGACAACTTTTCATAAAGCACCTTATGCCGAACCTGAAATGGCAGGGCATTTTGTTCACGTTGCACTTTTCTGTGCGGGAAACGTAAGAAAAGCTGTGAACGAGGGAAGAGCGGATGTATATAATGTATTTTTATCGGAAATCGGGTGGCTGATGGAATTAGGAAGAATGCCGATAGATGTTTGTTTCCTTCATTTATCTCCGCCTGACGAGCATGGATATTGTTCTTATGGTGTTAGTAATGAGGTTTCAAAAATTGCAGCAGAAACTTCAAAAGTTGTTATTGCACAAATCAATCCGAAAATGCCTCGCGTGCTTGGTGATAATTTTATTCATATAAGTAAAATCAAATATATCGTTGAAACAGATGAGGAATTATTAGATGTTCCTATGGTCGATGCCAATGCTACCGAAGAGGAAAAAGCAATATATCAGAAGATTGCCGAATATATTTCATCATTAATTCCTGATGGTTCCACTTTGCAAATGGGTATAGGTGCCATTCCTGATGCTGTTTTAGGATTCTTGAAAGAGAAGAAAGACCTCGGAATTCATACTGAAATGTTTTCGGATGGTTTAATTGAACTCGTGGATCTCGGTATAGTTAATGGCGAAAAGAAAACTTTTCTACCTAATAAAATCGTAGCTTCTTTCGTAATCGGAACTAAAAAAGTTCATGATTTTATTGATAATAATCCTGTTATCGAATTCAGGTCATCGAAGTTTGTAAATGACCCCGTTAATATCGCAAGAAACGATAATATGATTTCCATTAATTCATCGATTCAAGTTGATTTGAGCGGACAGGTTTGTTCGGATTCGATGGGAACACGAATTTTTTCGGGATTCGGCGGACAGCTAGATTTCGTTAGAGGGGCGATGAGAAGTAAAGGCGGAAGGTCCATACTTGCTTTTGCTTCTACAACAAAAAATGATACGATTTCTAAAATCGTCCCTACCCTTACACCGGGCTCGGGAGTCGTTACTACCAGAGGTGATGTGCAGACGATTATTACTGAATATGGTATTGCGGATTTATATGGGAAAACTCTGAGAGAAAGAACCAAGCTGCTCATAAATATTGCTCATCCAAAATTTAGGGAAGAACTCGAAGCAAAAGCAAGAGAGTTTAAATGGCTGTGGTAACTTTGCTTTAAGTTTATTGAGCTTTATAAATGCTTGGCTGAGGTTATGAAGTGTTTGTTTTTAACTGTTAAAAAATGAATAAGAAAAATAAAACCGCGATTGTTCTTGTCAGCGGCGGGATGGATAGTGCACTGACCGCCGCTTTCGCTTTTAAGAAATTTAAACTTGCTTTCCTTCATGTGAATTACGGACAGAAAACTCAGAAGCGTGAACTGAAAGCTTTCCATGATATTGCGGATTATTATAACGTTGAAAAAAGATTGGTGGTCGATATCGGTTACCTGAAGAAAATCGGCGGCTCTTCACTGACGGATGAAAAAATTAAAATATCCGTCGCTGACTTGAAATCTGAAAAAATTCCATCGAGTTATGTCCCTTTCCGCAATGCAAATATACTCGGCATTGCTGTTAGCTGGGCTGAAGTCATTAAAGCTGAAAAAGTCTTTATCGGTGCCGTCGAAGAGGATTCCAGCGGTTATCCAGATTGTAGAAAAAAGTTCTTTGAATCCTATAATAAAATGATTAATTTGGGTACGAAACCTGATACCAAAATCGAAATTGTTACACCGATTATCGGATTTAATAAAAGAAAAATTGTGTTAAAATCTTTAGAATATAAATCACCGCTTCATTTAACTTGGTCTTGCTATAAAAATAACGATATTGCGTGCGGTGTGTGCGATAGCTGTGCTTTGAGATTGAGAGGCTTTCAACAGGCGGGCGTTAATGACCCGGTTTCTTATAAAGTCATCAAAAATTACTTAAAATGACAGAAGGAAAACAAAATAAATTTATTACTATCGTTGCCGCATTGTTTCTTGTCGGCTTTACGTTCTTTATCCTTAAAGAATTGCAGTCGATTCTTTTACCCTTTTTTATCGCATTGATTATTTCTTTACTGTTTGAACCCTATTATGAGTGGCTCAAGTCAAAAAAAATCCCGGGTGCACTGTCCTTGATTATCGTTATTATTACGATTTTAATCATTGCTAATATTACAAGCTTGTTTCTGTTTACTAGCATCAATGCTTTCACAAAAGAAATTCCTAAGTATACCGAAAAATCCCAGCATATCATTGATTCTGTTTCGCTTAGCCTGAGCAACTGGGGATTCTATAATCAATATATCAAAGATTCCTTCGATATTACTAAAGTAGTTAACGGCGAAGCGGTTGCCAATTTTGCTACCGTCTTCTTCTCAAGCATAATAAATTTGTTCGGTAACTTTGTTCTGATTCTTATCTATGTGATTTTTTTGCTTTCTGAATTTGGTAGCATTAGGAAAAGAATTCTGAAAGCTTTTTCCTCGGAACGCTCCAGAAAAATTGCCGATACTCTTACCGATATCTTTAAGGAAGTAAAAAAATATGTGGTAGGAAAAACCCTTATTAATCTGTCTTATGGTACTCTTGTTACGATTATACTCTGGATAGTGGGAGTTGATTTCTTTTTGGTATGGGGTTTTCTCGCTTTCCTTATGGCTTATATTCCCAACATAGGTTCACTTATTTCTATCGTGCTGCCGTTCCTGACTGCACTGATACAATTCGATGGTGCAGTTACAAGACCTATCATTATTTTAATCCTTATGGTCGTTGCGGCAAACGTTATCGGGAATATAGTTGAACCGAAAATTCTCGGTGATAAGCTTAACCTTAGCCCTATATTGCTTCTGCTGTCCTTGATTTTCTGGGGTTATCTGTGGGGTTTGATCGGTATGATTCTGTCCGTTCCCATTATGAGTATGATTAAAATTATTTTGAGTAAATTTGAATCGACAAAATCGATATCGATTCTTATGTCCCTGAATGTTACCGGGAAAAACAGTACTTGATGTAAAATGAAATTTTATACAACCTTAGTGGTAAATACAAATTAATATATTATTTAAATAAATACAGGATAAATAAATGACTAAAAACAAAAAACTATTGCAATGGGTCGATGAAATGGCTAAAATGTGCCAACCTGATAATGTTCACTGGTGCGATGGCTCGGAGGAAGAAAATTCTAATCTGATTAAAATCGCAATTGAAAATGGTTCGTTCAAACCGGTTCCTAAACGACCGAATTCATACTGGGTTATGTCTGACCCGAAAGATGTCGCACGAGTGGAAGACAGAACTTTTATTTGCTCCGAAAAAGAAGAAGATGCTGGTCCTACAAATCACTGGATGGACCCTAAGGAAATGAAGAAAATTATGACAGGACTCTATACAGGATGTATGAAGGGAAGAACGATGTATGTTATCCCATACTCGATGGGTCCGCTCGGCTCTAAAATTGCTCATATCGGAATTGAACTTACCGATTCTATTTATGTCGTGGTTAATATGCGTATAATGACCCGTATGGGTCAGGCAGTGCTCGATGTGCTAGGTGATGACGGACATTTTGTCCCTTGCCTTCATTCTGTCGGAATGCCCCTCACGGATGGTGTTAAAGATGTACCGTGGCCCTGCAATACTACAAAATATATAACGCATTTTCCCGAAGAAAGAATGATTTGGTCCTTTGGCTCGGGTTATGGCGGTAATGCACTCCTCGGTAAAAAATGTTTCTCGCTTAGAATTGCCTCCGTTATGGCTCACGATGAAGGCTGGCTCGCAGAGCATATGCTTATACTCGGAATTACACCTCCGAAAGGAGAAAAAAAATATATCGCCGCGGCTTTCCCTTCTGCCTGCGGAAAAACTAACCTCGCTATGTTGATTTCTCCTCTCCCGGGTTGGAAAATTGAAACCGTTGGTGATGATATCGCATGGATGAAATTTGGCTCTGACGGACGGCTTTATGCCATAAATCCCGAATACGGCTTCTTCGGGGTTGCCCCAGGAACCTCTATGAAAACTAATGCAAACGCTATGCTTTCCTGCGAAAAAAATTCTATCTTTACTAACGTTGCCTATACCGACGACGGTGATATCTGGTGGGAAGGTATGACCGATGTTCCGCCGGCGCATTTAACGGACTGGAACGGTAATAGCTGGACACCCGGATGCGGAAGATTATCTTCACACCCGAATGCACGCTTTACAGCACCCGCAGGTCAGTGCCCTGTTATCGACCCCGCCTGGGAAGACCCTAAAGGCGTTCCGATTTCTGCATTCCTTTTCGGCGGAAGAAGGGCAACCGTAGTTCCGCTCGTTAACGAAGCTTATGACTGGAATCACGGTGTTTATATGGGCTCGTCAGCGGCTTCCGAAACTACCGCTGCTGCGGCAGGTGCGATCGGTAAATTAAGACACGACCCCTTTGCTATGCTTCCTTTCTGTGGCTACCATATGGGCGATTACTTCGGTCACTGGATTCAGATTGGCAGAATGGCAATGCCGAATAATCTTCCGAGAATCTATTACGTGAACTGGTTCAGAAAAGATGAAAACGGAAAATTTATCTGGCCCGGATACGGCGAAAATATGAGAGTCCTGAAATGGATTTATGAAAGAGTCTCCGGTACCGGAAAAGCAGTGGATACCCCAATAGGACGTCTGCCTGCTGATGGTGATATTGATGTGGAAGGATTAAATATATCCCATGAAAACTGTAGGAAACTCTGTTCTGTAAACAAAGAAGAATGGATAGGCGAAATTAATGAAATGAGAGAGTATTATAAAATATTCGGAAACAAACTCCCGAAAGAACTCTCTGCCGAACTCGACAAAATAGAAGAGAGATTGAAAAAGTAACACTCTTATTCATACTGAACATAATTTGTTATCCCTTATGTTTTAAAACGGGATTGCTCTTATATATTATAACATAATTTGTCATTCCGTTACGCTTTTAAACGGAATCGCTCTTATCTTGGTTACGAAGCCCCGGCTTCGTAACCGTTTTTATTAATTTCTCTCACACTTTCACAAACCTTAAAGGTAATACTAAAAGAAAAACAGTGTTACTGATTTCTTTGAAAGAAATAAGTATATTAAATTAAAATAAATTCCGGTTATGAAAATATCTTGTATTTTATTAATTCTGTTTTTTCTTTCCGCTTGTATTGCATTACCACAACAAATAACTGATTCGAACAAAACTGCCGAACTCGAACTCGAAGTGAAAATCAAATATACCGGAGCAATCGGTTATGCAAACCTGTTTCAGGGAAAAGTTGTGAAAGTGGTGATCGGAATTATGCCCGATACTTCAATCCTGATATCTGTCTTGCCCGATGATACTGCAAACTTCATTAAACTTAAGCGCGCTCATGAAAATGTTGTCTTGAATCTGTTTTTCTTGTTTAATAAATCCGGTGAAAAATATTCCACTACGTATATAACTGGATTTGTCGATTCGGATAAAAATTCCTGGAAGTTAATTCATATTGCTCAGTCAAAAACAGATTATTAATTTTTATATAATTATTAACGCGGTAATTTATATCGTAATCCGCACATTGATTGGTTTTATCCGCTGAATAACAAAATGAATCCTTGTAACATGTTTTGCGGGTTTTCGTATAATATTGTAACCTCAACCATTATATAATGAAAAAGTATTTTGCACTCTTGATTGTTGTTCTTTCCCTTGTCCCTTGTGTAGTCTTTCCGCAGAAAAAAAACGTATCTGACAGCACCGAAAAGTTGAATTTAATGGGAAGACATTCTGTAGGCTTGAATCTCGGTATTATTAATCAAACCTCCGAAGTTGCCGTCGACGTGACCAATACTAGCACTAATATGAATTTCCAGGCATCGGTTTCATATAACTTCTGGCTTACTAAAGAATTCGCCTTCGATGCCAGCGCCGGATATCTGAGCTCATCTGTTAATAGCAATATCTCTGTTTATGGTGTCGAACAGAAGACGGCAACCGTAACCCCCGTATTCCTTGGAGCAAAATACTATCCTGCACCTTTTGCCATAAGCGGCGGTATAAAACCTTATTTAAAACTTCTTGTTGGTGTTGTCTTCGGCTCTATTACTGAAGAAAATGTGAACTATACTTATGTCAGTACTAATACCTCTACTCAGTCGGTCATCTCCGTTAGAAGTGGTATCGGTGCGGATGCTTTTGCCAGCAGTCATTTCAGGATTGGTCTGGACCTGGACTATTTGTATATGCCTGACTTTAATAAACCGGTCGGTACCAGGAAAAATTATAGCGGCGTGAACCTGTCTTTCTCTTTCGGTATCATAATTTAGAATTTTCTTTGGCTTTTATTATGCCAATTTATCGTATCGGTATTATAGAATTGAATAAATTAAATTTATTTCTTATGATAGTATCAATTTAATATATTCTTATGATTATAAATTCTTATCGAAAAATATCGTTCGCTTTTCTGTGTTTGTTGGTTTTCTGTTCTCTCTCCTGCGGAGTGCAGGCACAAAGCGAATGGGCTAAACTCGAATATTATTTCAATGTCGGCTCATTGCCTCCGCAATACCATTATTCTTATACAATCACGATTAATTCCGAAGGTAAGGGTGAACTCGTTTATATCAAGGGATATCAGGAAAAAGATAAAACATATATCGGCCATCCTTTCGAACTCGATAATAATAAACTCGAATCTCTGAAAAATGCCGTAAAGGAAAGTGATGTCCTTAGCCTTGATATTAAAAGCCGCCCGAACGAACAAATCCCAGATGGAGGACACTCTGATGGCCTGAAAATATTCGGTCTCAATAGCTCAAACCCCGCAGATGAATTGGTTGTTCTGAAAACCGTTCCGCCCTATCCTGAACTGAAATATGAAAGTACTCTTAATAAATTATATAGAGTAATTCAGAATTCTGTTCCTGAAGATTTATGGAATGAAGTTAAAAGCCCTAAAGAAAAATAAAAAATATTTATGGCTTTTATTTTTGTTTTAATCGCTGCCTTCTTGAGCTTTATGATTTCTGTGTTGCTTGTTTCTGCTATGCCGGGTCTTACCATAAAATTACTTGAACTTTTCGGATTATATCCCCACGGTACGCTCTCTTCCGAAACGAACGACTTTATTACGGGTGCAGGCTATTACAGACGTGGGAAGGTCTATATGTTCAGAAATGATGAAGGCACGGAAAGATTCGATAACGGCAGGGTTTTTGGGTATTTACTTTTAATATTTGAACTTTCATCTTTTATATTATCCTTGATTGCTTATTTTCTTTTCCGGGTTTTTGTTAAATAAAAAAAAATTGAATAGATATTTTATATAAAAAACCAAATTTTGTAAGAATTTTAATTTTTCCCTTTACCATTTTTTTAAAAAATGCTTTAATTTTTAAATAATTATCCTTATATTATAATTAGAAGCCAAATTAATATTACATTGTTCTTCTTACAATTTGGGTAAAAAAATTGAAAAATTTGTTTTGAAAAATATTATATTTTCAAAATTTATTTTTTCAATTAAATAAATAATTTTTATTTAAAAATTTTTAAAAGGAGAAGTTATGAAAAAAACAACAATTCTTTTTGTTTTTCTTTTCTTTATTAGTTTTTTATCTTATGCTCAAAATCCGGATTTTGATTACAGAGATTTTAAATCGGTAAATCCGGGAATTAACCAATTTTCACCTTTGACAACAGCAACCTGGTCTACTTTAATGTCATCACCACATGCTGTGTCAAGAAGCTGCTGTACGGCAATAAAACGCGGCGATACAATTTTTGTCTATCAGTTTGGAGGTGGCTCATCTACCCAGCTGACTAATGTTGCCCGCTATAATAAAATGACTAATACGTGGACAAATAATGTTTCTACTATGCCTTTCAGTATGTCCGCAGCATGCGCTGTGACAATGCCGGGAGACAGTGTTATATATGTTATCGGCGGAAATAACAGTCCGGCTGTTTACGGAAAATGCCTGAAATATAATATTATCACAAATACATGGACAACTATGGCTGATATGACACCGAACCCCTGCACAGACCAGCTGTCGGTGTTATACCATGACAGTCTGATTTACTGTGTCGGAGGAGGTGATGGTTTATTCGGAACTACAAACCAATATAGTGCCGTAAGATTTTATAATACTAAAAGCAATACCTGGACAACCGCAACGAGTCTTCCGATTACTTTAAGTATGATGGGCGGCGGTATTTACAGGGATACAATTATTGTTTCCAGCGGTGCATCGGCAGGTTCTTATGTCGCAAATTCCTATAAGGGAATAATTAATCCTTCGAATCCCACACAAATTACCTGGACTGCAATTGCTCCTTATCCACCGGGTGCCGTAACCAGGAAAGCATCATTCTTTGTCAGGGTTGGAACAGGAGGAGGAATTTTGTGCACTGGCGGTGCTATAGGCGGAGCAACTTTAACCAGTACTGCATATCTCTGGAATCTCTGCACTCAGACCTGGCAAGCACTTCCCAACAATACGCTGGCAAGGTCAAATTACAGAGGAACCGGATTTGGAGATAGTGTAGTTTATTGCGTTGCAGGATATACCACCTCTGGTACTGGTACATTCGATAAAATAAACTTCTCACAGATTGATGGAAACTGCATAGTAATCTCTTCAATAAATAATCAATCAACAATACCTGAAGCTTATAGTTTATCACAGAATTATCCGAATCCTTTCAACCCGGTTACGAAAATTGAATATTCGTTGCCAAAGGCAGGATTTGTTAAACTATCTGTTTATGATATTCTGGGTAAAGAAGTAAGTGTACTCGTTAATGAAAATAGATTACCGGGTAATTATATCGTTGACTTCGATGCTTCAAACCTTTCTTCAGGAGTTTATTTCTATAAGATTACTGCTGGAGATTTTTCGGATATGAAGAAGATGATGATTATAAAGTAATAAGAAATATTTTTAATTTTTAAAAACCCTCTTAATTAAAGAGGGTTTTTTTTTCTGAATATGAAGATGTTTTTATCTTTATTAAAATTTATCCCGTTTATATCTTTGCATATTAATAAATCTTTTATTTTTATTATGAAAA
Source organism: uncultured Ignavibacteriaceae bacterium (assembly GCA_964501535.1). Classification (GTDB taxonomy): domain Bacteria; phylum Bacteroidota; class Ignavibacteria; order Tepidaquicellales; family Tepidaquicellaceae; genus FEN-1279. Next base: position 48,014 of record CAZCSV010000001.1, read on the forward strand.
AAATACTATTAATCTTATTTTGTTTTCTTTTTTCATCTCTTTCTTTTTCAAAACCCAGAATTGATTTTGTAAGTTTAATATTGAAATCAGAACTGAATCCCAAAATTATTTATTCGGCTGAAATTGAAGCTGCAAAATTGAATTTGCCGACTTCGGTTTATATTCCTGGAAAAGCTTTTATCGAAGCAAAGGATATAGAAAACGGAAAAATTGTATATTCCGTGATAACGAATTTCCCGAATCCTCATATCGGCGGATATACTGCATTTTATGATGAAATATTAAGTTCTTTTGATGTTTCTAAGGCAAGAATCAGATATTTTGACGGTAGGGTAATCGATAATTCGGGCGAAGTTTTAAAACTGAATAAACAAACATCTACTAAGCTGTTGCTTATTCCTGACTGGACCTTCGATAGGGTCATGGCTTTCGATTTTTATACCGGTGATCTGGTGGATACTGCTTTTATACATTCCAATAATCCGAATTTGCAAAGCCCTAAACATGCCATGCAAAAATCTAGGGGAAGAGTATTTGTCTCTGACCAGATTAGTGACGTCGTGCAGGAATATGATACAAATGGTACTTACGTCGGGGTCTTTGCTCCTGCAGGGGGGGGCAACAATGCCATATTGGACAATATCAGAGGAATGTGCTTTAGACCTAATGGAAATCTTCTTGTATGCAATGCAGGTGGCAGTTCCGGAGGACAAAACACCGTTCAACAGTTTAATACCGGTGGTGTTTTTGTAAATACATTTATGTCTGCAAGTGTGAACAGCCCTTTCAGTCTGTTGTATAGACAGGGCGATATATTGCTTGGAAATTCGAGCGGAACTCCGAAAATTTTTAAATATGATTTTAACGGAGGCCTGATCGGTCAGTTTACTTCTACTACATTGAACTTCGTTCAGCAAATGATAAAAAATGATAACGGAAATATAATTGCTTGCGAGTTCAGCGGAACTGGCTCGGGCCTTAAAGTCTTTGATTCGACCGGTACTTTGTTGAATACTTTATCGGGCGTAACAGGTGTCAGAGGCGTATTTAGATTACCAAACGGTAACTATTTGACAACAAATGGCTCCGGCTTGTATGAAATTGATGATACGACCGGAACTATGATAAGACAAATTTTTGCCTCTTCTAATCTTCAATATATTGATTTGTTCGACAGAAATCTAACGACTTCAGTGCAGAACAATTCCGTTCCCGTGAATTATAAATTGTATGAAAATTACCCGAACCCGTTTAATCCGTTTGCAACGATTAAATATGAAATTCCTGAAAGAGCTTTTGTCGAACTGAAAGTATTTGATTTCTTGGGTAAGGAAATCTCGTCTTTGCAAAGCGGATATCAGAATGCCGGCGTCTATGAGGTTGCTTTCGATGGTAAGAACTTGTCGAGTGGTGTTTATTTCTATCGGTTTGTCTCGGGTAATTATGTCGAAACAAAGAAAATGGTCTTGATAAAATAAATTTTTTTGGAGCCTTTCATTTTTTTGAAAGGCTCCAAATATCTGTATGCATTAAGCGAAAAGCGGAGTATTATCTATGTATATAAGATAATCCTCTATCAAAGTGCCTTTCATGTGAAAAACATTTACGAAATTTACTGCTACTTCTTTCCCGTCTAATCTTTTGTATAAAACTTCTCCCTGCCAGACAATTGAATTTTCTTTTTCCCAGTAATTAACAACCTTATGCTTGCAACCTGCTATCATTTTAAAAAATGACGCAACATAATCCCTGGTTTCCGTTTTACCTTTTACCTCCGGCTGGTTGCCGAATCTGAATGTGCAGTCGTCGGTAAGAAATTTTACAAACTTATCCGCATCCAGCGTGTCAATTGAATCACCGATTGATCCTAACCATTTTTTTGTTTCCAATTATTATATCCCCTTTTATACTTTAAAAAACCGGAAAATTCCCGGCTTTGTATAATCTAAATGTATTGCCTTATTTCTTCGTGTATGTAATCTCCATGGTTTTGATTTCTTTTCCGTTTTCGATGTAATACATTGCCATTTCGTAAGTCTTATCGTTGGTCATTTTTATCGTTTGTTTACAGTCAACATCTTTATCTGCCATCGGGTCATACATTTTACCGTAATATACTATTGTTTTTGTAGCTTCATCGAATTTTCCCTCCATGTACATCATTCCTGTCCCGAAATTGTCTATCCAAGTGCTTATGTATACCTTTTTCCCGTTATCGTAAGCGTTTATTCCGATTCCGTTAAAATCCATTCCCATCATCTTGCTTTTTACAGTCATCTGTGAATACCTTCCTCCTAATAGCATTTCACATTTTGCTTCACCGGTGTAAGTCTGAGGTTCCGCTGCAGGGTCCATCCACATTTTCCCAGTGAATGTCCAGTCACCATCCATGCTCGCAAATTCTTTGTGTTCTTTTCCGGGTGTCATGTAATCCATCCACTTCTTCATTTCGTCGTTTTGTGCAAAAGTATTAATTGCATAAAAGGCAATTAATACGATAAATATTATTGTTTTTTTCATATGTTTTTATTTTAGTTTATAATAATTTTAGAACAATAATATAATTATAAAAAGTCCAATTTTTATTAAAAAAATCAGGCTGATATTATGGGAATTTAAAAAGTCTGTATTTGTTCTAAGTCGAAAGGAGATTTTGAAAAAAAAAGGAAAGATATCGGATTCTAATCGGATTAAACTGGAACAGAAAACTATAGACAAAATGATTAGAATTTACTGTTACGGAAAACATATGACACACGGTGTCCTTTGTGAGGAATGCAAAAATTTGTACGAATATGCCTCTCAACGCCTGTTGTACTGCCCGTTTGAGAACAATAAACCCGTATGCTCCAATTGTACTGTCCATTGCTATAAACCTGAAATGAGACAAAAAATTAAAGATGTTATGAGGTATTCCGGACCCAAAATGATTTTCAGACATCCGTATCTCGCTGTTATGCATTTGATCAACGAGAAAAAAGAAAAGAAATTGTAAAAAAGAAAAACTAATTCATTGATTATCTTATATTGAATTGTTATTTATTGTAAAAATCTTGTATATGAAAATATTTTTCCCGCTCATCTTTATGCTTTGTCTTTTTTCTGTTTCTTCTTCGCAGACCCCCTCTTTTTCTGTTAAATTCAGACTTGAAGAAATTATGTATCATGGGGATACGTGCAGTAGTATATATACTGTCAGTCTTGTAAGATGCAGATTCCACGAACCGGATATTAAATATACTGTTGATACTTCAAAAGTAGATTGGAATGACCTGCGTGAATATGTTTATAAAGATTTAAATTGTGTAGAGATTGATAAATTCACCAAAAATTCCTACGTCACAGATTATTATTTCCGGAATCACGACTATGCCTTCGAAAGTATAATTAAAATAAATTTGTACCGGGAAAAGTGCGGCAGAGTCGATACTATGATATTAAACTTTCTTGTTAAAATCAGCTCATTCGTGACATCTGTCGATTTTGGTATTTTATACTTCTCTCCTGGTATATACGATTTGACCGAAGATATGATTTATGTTTTTGATAGCAAAAGCTGCCTTGTAATAAAACCTAAAGAAAATATTTTGCCTAAATGAAAAAAACTATAAAAATATTTTTCTTCCTTCTGTTCCTCCCGGTTTTTACGCTGTCTCAGACGCAGGATGAATCTTTGATAAAGAATCCTCCTGAACTTACTGAATATGTAACCGATGAAACCGGAACCCTTTCGAAAGCACAGGTCGATTATCTCAGTTTGAAACTATACAATTTCTTCGACTCTACATCAACACAGGTTGTCGTGTATATGATTAATACTCTTAATGGAGAACCGATTGAACAGGTCGCTTATGAAATTGCAATGAAAAATAAAATAGGAAAGAAGGGCTATGATAATGGAGTCTTGTTTCTAATTGCTAAGGATGACCGCAAATTGAGAATAGAAGTAGGATACGGCCTGGAAGGTGTATTGACGGATGCACTGTCCGCTCAGATTATAAGAGATGAGATTACTCCGCATTTTAAAAATAATGATTATTATACCGGGATTAGTAGGGGAATCGACGCAATTGTCTCCGCTGTTAAAGGAGAATATAAATTAAGTTCGGAAAAAAAATATAATGAACCCTCCGCAGTAAAAACATCCCTTACTTTAGTTTTTGCACTGGTTGGTTCTGTAATGCTCATAATTTTTGTCTTTTGGATAATCGCTATCTTTTCTTCTAAAACAAAATATGTTGGGGGAAGCATCTCATCTTCAGGCTCGTATAGGTCTTATTCAGGTTCGGGATATTCTTCATCCTCATCGGGTAGTTCCTCTTCATCATCTTCAAGTTCAGGCTTTTCCGGTGGAGGAGGAAGTTTCGGCGGCGGTGGTGCTAGCGGAAGCTGGTAAATAGTTGATTCATCTAATGCGTAAATGGTTCTTCTAAAAAAAATGATAATTATATGAAAGAACTTTTTTCTAAAGATAACGTACATCTGACCATTTTAGCTTTTTTTAATTTTTTAATTATTTATGCATCCACTTTTATCCCGGGATATGAATATTTTATTGATGAACCGTATTATATTGCCTGTGCTGATAATCCCGCATTCGGATATGTAGACCACCCGCCCCTTGCACCTGTAATACTGATGTTTTATAAATTCCTTTTCGGAGAATCGTTATATTCAATTAGATTTTTAGCTGCTTTAATCTCGTCCTCTACGGTTTTTCTTACAGGGATAGTTACGAAACAACTCGGGGGAAATAGACCTGCGCAGTCATTAGCTTCGCTCTGTATAATCCTTACTCCGATTTTTGCTATTTTCGGAAGTTATTATTCTATGAATGCCTTTGAACCTTTGCTGTGCTTGGCGTCTGTATATTATATTATTAAAATGATTAAAGAAGAAAATGCAAGATACTGGATTCATATTGGTATAATATTTGGTCTCTTGATTATAAACAAACATACTGCAGGATTGTTTATTTTATCCTTTATTTTATCCTTATTACTTACAAAAAATAGGAGGTTTTTATTTACTAAAAATATTTTATTCTGTGTTTTAATTACTTCAATAATATTTATCCCGAATTTGATATGGCAGATTCAAAACGGTTTTCCTTCGGTTGAATTTTATGTTAATAACATCGTACATAAAAATCTCCCCATACCCCAGGTTGAATATATTATCCTTCAGATTATTGCGTATAATCCGTTTGTTTTTATTATATCTGTTGCTGGAACTGTTTTCCTCTTTGTTAATAAAGATTTAAAAGCATTTAAAGTGCTTGGGATAGCATTTATTTTAATATTTTTGTTTTTCTTTATTACAAAAACAGGAAGGGTCGACAGGTCTTCATTTGGATATGTTTGTGTAATTCCTGCAGGTGCAATTTCAATCGTTTACTTGGTTAATAAAATCAGGCAAAGATGGATTTATTTTGTGTATGTGTTTTTGATGTTTGCATTCTTTGCTTTCTTTATACCGATAGTAATACCTTATCTCGATTATGAAACTTCTGCAAAACTGACTAATCTGGCGGGATTAAATACCGAAATTGAGAAGGGTAAAAAACCCTTAATACATCAGATGCTGGCAGATAGAATCGGATGGAAAGAAAAGGTTGATATGGTCGGAAAAGTATACCTGTCTTTTCCTGAGGAAGAAAGAAATAAGATTATAATTTCAGGGGATAATTATGGTAATGCAGGTTCTCTGGAATTATACGGAAAAAAATACGGATTCAAAAATATTGTCTGCGGTCATAATAATTATTATTTGTGGAGTAAAAACCGGCTGAATGGTGACATTGTACTTATGCTAACTAATAAAAGAAGCACTAAAGGATTAAAAGAAGATTATGAAATAGTAGATACGACAAACGTTTTGTTTGATAATATTTATTGTTCGCCCCACGAAAGGAATCTAACGGTATATATTTGTAAAAAACCGAAACATTCTTTGGAGGAATTACTGGAAGGTGCAAAATTTTATTATTAAATAAATTTTCATTTGAAAAATATTTGTGATTAAAATTAAATAATTCTTGTAGAATATATGAATAAATTTACCGTGACAGACCCCCCAATTGAATTCAAATGATCTCATCCTTCTTCGGCGAACTTACAATGATGGAATCAAGTATGCTTATATAGAAACATACCAATTATCATTTAATTCAATTCAGTGTTCAATATTGAATATAGTACATTTTTTGCTCTTTACGCTTTTACAAAATATCTTAATAATATAATATTTTTTTATTATATTATGTAATATAAATACTGCACCGTTTTATTGCAAAGAATCTAAAGTCTGTCATTTCTAATTGTAATAAAATAGTTTATTTGTATGACCGAATAGTAACAAAATTGTTAGATGAAGTTATTAGAAAAAATTAAATATTTAATTCTTGCAATTTTATTTTTTCTGGCAATTCCAGTCGAGATATATAGCCAGTCATATTTTGTGCATAATTATTCTATAGAAAGCGGTTTACCGACGAGTAACATTCTGGATGTTACTCAGGATTTTAAGGGCAGAATGTGGTTTGCTACAGCACTTGGCATTTCTGTCTACGATGGATTTCAATGGGAAAATATTGACGGTAAAAAAGGACTTCCAAGCTCTAAATACCGCAGAATAAAAACCGATGAAAAAGGGATTATCTGGTGTATGCCGCATTACGTTTGCGAATCGGTAGTATATTATTCTGGTGATTCAATGAAAACTGTTAATTCACCGGATGTTAGGAGGGAAAATGGCAGCCTTTTTGTTACTTCGTTCGACCTTTTTTATGAAAACGAAGAACCGGTACTCTGCGTTGGCTCTACTAACGGTGTTTATCTTTATAAAAGAGGTTTGTGGACGAATTTTAATTCTAATAATGGATTATTGGCTAATCTGGTGCATGACGTCACCGCTTATAAAAATAAATTCTATGTTTCAACTCAAAAAGGTGCATCAATAATAAATGATGAGAATATTGATAATAGTTTAAATAATATCCTTAATAAAAAGAATCCTGAAATTTTGGCGATTTCTTTCGATAAAAATGACTCTGTGAACGGAGAATGTAAAATGTGGGTATTGGGCAGAAGCTGGTTAGGTTGGTTGCAAAATAATGAGTTGAAAATTCTAAACGATGATTTTATTCTCCCTATAGGTATTGAATTCCAAAATCCGTCTTTGGTGCCTGCCAAAAATAATATTATCTATTTTGGAAATTTTTATTATACTTTCTGTATTAATAAAATCAGCGGAGAACTTTATCCCCTAACTAATAAGCAGGGATTTAGATGCGATGGCAGTACATCTATTTTTATCGATAAAGAGGAAAATGTCTGGCAAACAGGTTCAAGAGGTGTAGATAAATTAAGTAATCTATATCTTGTTAATTATTACTTGCATAATGGCTTGCTTGAGAATGAAGTATCTTCGATTCTTGAATATGAAAAGGATAAATTTATAATAGGCCATAATACGGGTGTTTCAATACTGAATAAAGATAAATTTTCTCTAATTAATTTCCCGTTAAGCGAATTAGGGTATACGGGCGAAAGCCGCGTACTTGATATTGCTAAAGGAAATGACGGGTCGATTTGGCTCGCATGCGCTTTTGCTGGGCTTGGAAAACTTGAAAAAGACGGAATTATAAAATGGATTAAATTTAATTATGATAATTATGTAAGTTCGGTTACAATTGATAAAAACGGTGTCGTTTGGGTGACATCTAACGACGGAGTCTATATTGTAAAAAATGGTAGATTCGAAGAACAGAAAGATTTAAAGATTAATAAGAAATTTTATAGACGTATCTTCTTTACCGGAAATGATGAACTCTTTTTGGCTTCACTGGAGGGATTAATATGGAAAACGAAAAATAATATTAAATATTTATCGGTAAAAGATAAAGAACAGGCAAATAATGTCTATTCCGTATTCAAGGATAATAAAAATAATGTTTTCATTGGAACAAGAGACGGATTGTATATTCTGAAAAATGATTCTTATGAAAAATATTATAACCTTGATAATGGCTTTAAAATCGATATAGCCGTTTATTCTATTCTGCAGGATGATTCGGGTAATTATTGGTTCGGCACGGACGATGGCATGATTAAATGGAACGGGATGGATAATAAGAGCTTTGTATTTACTAAAGGTAACGGCTTGTCAGGTAGAGAAATAAATCGGGCGGCTTTAATTAAAGATTCAAAAGGAAATATTTGGATTGGAACTGAATCGGGACTGACTTGCTATAGACCTGCTTTTGATAATAAAAATATTCCTGTCCCTAAAATACTTATGCTCTATGCCGAAGACGCTGAAGGAAATAAATATTCCCTTATACAAAAAGTGGAACTGAAAAGTAAATATAGTACGTTGAATTTTGTTTTCAGGGGAATTTCTTATTACAACGAAAATTATATACAGTATAAAATAAAACTCGAGGGCTTCGATGCTGACTGGTATGACATTAATCAGTCGCAAATCGATAAAATCAGATATACGAACTTAATTCCGGGTGATTATAAACTTCTGGTCACCGCTAAAAATACTTCAGGTGAATGGAGCGAAATTGTGGAATCTTCTGTGATTACAATAGAAAAACCCTTTTATCAGAAATGGTGGTTCTATGTTATGATGATTCTCGTTTTCCTGATTCTGTTGTATGTCCTTTACAGAATTTATATTGTAAGATTGTATTTCGCGAAACTTGAAAAACAGGTCAATGAAAGAACTGCAGAATTAAGGGAAACCGAAAAAGCTTTGAGAAAATCACAATCTGAACTGGAAGAAAAAGTAATCGAAAGAACTTCGGAATTGGCGAATGTGAATGAACAATTAAAAGAACTAAATGCATCTAAAGATAAATTTTTCTCGATTATTGCGCATGATATGAAAAGTCCCTTTACAGGTCTGCTGGGCTATTCTGAAATTCTGAAAAACGAAGCATCCACGATGGATAAAAATACTATTATCGAATATACTGAAAATCTGCATAAAAATTTGAAGAATACTTATAACCTCCTTGAGAATTTGCTTAACTGGGCTTTGTTCCAGACAGGAAGAATGGAATTTTATCCGGAACAGGTTGATGTTTATCTGCTGGTACAGGGAATTGTTGATGTGCTAAAAGTAAATTCCGGTGCAAAAAATATTTCAATCAAAAATCATGTTACTATTAATACTAATGTTAAAGGCGATAAAAATATGCTGAGAACCGTTATTTATAACCTCGTGTCAAATGCAGTAAAATTCACGAACAGAGGCGGTTTGATTGTGATTTCATCGGAAATTATAAATGGTTCAGTGGAAATTTCCGTTACGGACAATGGGGTGGGAATCCCGAAAGATATTATCGACGTTTTGTTTAAGTTAGACTCTAATGTCTCTACAAGAGGAACTGAAATGGAGAAAGGAACAGGTTTAGGTTTGCTGCTGTGTAAGGAAATTATCGAAAAACATGATGGAAAAATATTTGTTGAAAGCGAAATGGGAAAAGGTACTACTTTTAAAATTCAATTACCATCAGAATAAAACTTATTATAGTCTGAGTCATGTTTGGTTAAAGAGATATTTGTAAAAATATTTTTTAAATAAATTCCTGACATCATATAGAAGTTATTATTTTATCAAAATTTAAAAGTATAAAGTTTTATTGAAATATTTTTACACTAATATTTTATTAAAATTGTTTTAAATTAAAATATTATATTAAAATTTATAAATTTAATTCTGATTTTTGAACATACTCTTAAAGGAAGTAAAAAATAAAAGAGATCTAAAAAAATTTGTTAAGTTCCCATTTAAATTGTACAAAAATTGTCCCCAATGGGTGCCACCTGTATTTCTCGATGAAATAAATACTCTCTCACCGAAGAAAAATCCTGCATTTGATTATTGCGAATGCAAATTATGGCTTGCGTATAAAAACGGTAAACTTCTGGGAAGAATTGCCGGAATTATCAATAAAAAATATATAGATATTTGGAACAAAAAAGCAGCGAGATTTGGATGGTTCGATTTTGTTGACGATGAAGATGTGTCTGCTGCTTTGATTAATGCAGTGATTAACTGGGCTTTGGAAAATAAATTGGAATATGTTCACGGTCCACTGGGATTTACTGATTTGGATTACGAGGGAATGCTTATCGAAGGGTTTAATGAAGTAGGTACTATGGCTACGATTTATAATTACGACTATTACCCCAAACATATCGAAAAATTGGGATTTGTGAAAGAAGCCGACTGGGTGGAATTTGAAATTAAAGTACCGAAAGAAATTCCCGAAAAAGCTGAAAGAATTGCCGCTATCGTGAAAAATAAATCCGATATCAAAGTCTTGGAAGCTAAAAAAACAAAGGATATGCTGCCTTATGGGAAAGGAGTTTTCCGACTGATAAATGAATCCTATCGGGATTTGTTCGGATTTGTACCCTTAACAGAAAAACAAATTGATAAATATATTAAACAGTATTTTGGATTTATTTCTCCCGACTATGTTAAAATATTGACCGATGGTGAAGGGAAAGTCGCAGGTTTCGTTATCGGAATGCCTTCCCTTACAAAAGCATTGCAGAAATCTAGAGGTAAACTCTTACCGTTCGGCTTTATATATTTATTGCGTGCCTTAAAGAAAAATAACCGGTATGTTGATTTGTATCTCGGTGCGATTAGACCTGATTTGCAGGGAAAAGGCGCTGACGCTTTGCTGATGACTGAATTTACAAGGTCGTGTATCAAAAATAATATTATATCCGCTGAATCTAATATTGAACTTGAAACAAATGTTCAGGTCCAGGGACACTGGAAATACTATAATTCACGCCAGCATAAAAGAAGAAGATGTTATATAAAAAAAATTATTGATTAGTCTTGTAAATCAGTTAAATTTTAATTTTATGGTCTGCTTTAATTCTGTATGCAGACTCTTTCCCACAGGACAGTTTAGTGTGCATTCCTCGATAATCCTTTTTTCCTTTTCCGTATAATTATTATTGGGAAATTCAAATCCTAGTACTATTTCCGATATCCTCCTCGGATTTTCTTCCATTATTTTTGTGATTTCTACTGTAGTTCCTTCTGTGGAAAAATTATGACTGTCTGCTGCTATCCCGATTATTGTCAGCATGCAGGAACCTAATGCGGCCGATACCAAATCGGTAGGGGAGAAATACTCACCTTTTCCGCAGTTGTCCGTCGGAGCATCGGTTGTTATTTGCTTCCCGGATTTTATATGCGTCGCTGAAGTCCTTAATTCTCCTGTGTATATGGTTTTTATTGTTGGCATATTTTAAATATTTTAGTTAATTTAATAATGTAATAAATAAATTGAAATTCAATTAAATTTTAATCTTATTTTACTTAAATATTAAAATAAAATATTATGACTGCAAAAATAAAATCTTTATCTTTGTTATGCATATATTTCCTTTTATTCTCTTATGCGGAATCAAATGCTCAGATTGATACATCTATGAAAATGGGATGGAATCCGAGAGGTGTTATGTCTTTGAATCTTAGCCAGATGTCTTTCAGTAACTGGACTCAGGGAGGGGATAATTCATTTTCTTTTGCCAGTCTGGGAAATTTTGGTGTGCATTATCTCCATAAAAACTGGAATGTATCGAATAAACTGAAAATAGCTTACGGACGCTCCAAAACAAGCGAAAACTATTATACAACGGATAATGAACTGAGATTTGAAACTGTTGTAACACGGAAACTCGGTTGGAAACTTAATCCATATGTTAGTAATGAAGTCAGGACTGCTATCGCTAATGGATTCGATTATAGCACTGACCAGGTATCTCAAATCGTTGCTTTCTTCGACCCGGGTTATCTTTCGCAATCCATTGGTTTTATTTATTCTCAAAAATATGTCACGACTAGACTTGGTGTTGGCTTTCAGGAAGTGTTTACGAATAAATTTAACCAGTACTCCGCTGACCCGGATAATCCCGATGAAATAAAAAAATTTAAATTTGATTCAGGTTTAGAATCCGTTACTGAAACTAATTATGAATTCATGAAAAATATGATGTATACCGGAAGACTTAGACTTTTTTCAAGATTCAATTCGCTCGATGTGTGGGACGTGAATTGGGATAATCTTATTACTGCAAAAGTCAATGACTATATTAATGTTAATTTTGGCGTGAATATAATCTATGAAAAATCACAATCACTTGAAACACAGGTTAAAGAAGCCTTGCAGATTGGATTTTCTTATGTGATATTTTAAAAATAAATTTAAAAGGGAAGTCTCTGCTTTTTCTTCCCTATTTGAATTTTATGTTATACTTTATTCCTCCGAGTAATCCGAAATATGTGTTTAAAAACGGTGAGTCACCGACTCCGAAATATAAATGATATTTTATCTTGGCGAATAAATCCAGTTCTTTTGTTATGGGATATTCTCCTCCGAAACCGATATTGCCTCCTAATGTACTGTTGCTCTCAGATGGATATGATGTCGTTATTCCGTTTATCTTTATGTCGTATGAACCTTTTTTCTCGAGATAATATCCCATACCACCCTCTATAAAATATGTTATATCCGTTTCTTTTATATCCAGTCTCGCACCCGTCGAAATTTCAAGTAACCCTGTACTTGAATTATTGCTGTAAGATTCGCTTGCCTTGTTGTTTTTTCTGGATGAAATGTTGTATGTAAGATTGAATAATAAATAAACCGGGTCAATCTTATGCTGTATATCGAATCCAATATTGACACCCGTTTTAAATACTTCTGAAGAGTATGGTAGAAAAAATCCGCTGTGAACACCTATTGCAGTCGGATTCCTTAAATCTATTTGTGATAAAACAGTACCTGAAATTAGAAAAAAAATAATGATGAATAGTTTTTTCATGTTTTTTTATTTTAAGGTGATAATCTCTCAATTTTCCATTTGTTTTCTTCTTGGATATATCTTACCCTGTCGTGTAATCGGCTCGTCCGGCCCTGCCAGAATTCGAATATATTTGGTTTTAGAATATATCCTCCCCAGTACGGGGGAAGTGGTATGTCTTTACTGTGAAATTTTATAAAGTATTTTAAAAATTTCTTTACTATGAAAAACCGGTTTTCAATTACCTCACTTTGATTCGATGCCCATGCTCCTATTCTGCTCTTGTATGGACGTGTGTCAAAATATCTCTTTGATTCTCCCTCTGAAATCTTACTGACAGTCCCTTCTAACCTTATCTGTCTCTCGAGCTCCGGCCAGAAAAATAATATTGAAGCACTGTCGTTTTCCGCTAATTCTTTTCCCTTCCTGCTTTCGTAATTCGTGTAAAAAATAAAACCGCTTTCATCAAAACCTTTCAGCAATAGTGCCCTGACTGAGGGCTTTCCGTCTTTCGTCGATGTCGCAAGTATCATTGCATTTGGTTCGGGTAATTGTGAATTCATCGCTTCTTCGAACCAGAGTGAAAACTGCTCGAACGGATTTCCCAAAACGTCTTTCTGGTCGAGTGATTTTAATTTGTAGTTTTTTCTTAAATCCTGTATTATTTTTTTGTCAATCATATTTAATTTGTTAATCCCGTACCGTATTTGTATTCTTCAGATATTGTTATTGGTAATTTCCCCTTGAATCCGATTTCTCCGAATAAGCTTTTTACAACTGCGTTAATTGAACTTTCTCCGTCTCCATAAGCACAAATGTAACTGTCTGTATTTTTAAAACCTTGAAGTAAATATGGATTGCCGAAGGAAATTACGCAAACCGGAATACCGTTTTCAATTAACCTGCTTATCAGCTCTGTCTGTGATTTCGGAAGCCCGACCGTACCTGTCTTTATTTTTACTTTCGCATAAATCGGAATTACTGTGTATGTGAATTTTCTTGCTTCGCTTAATATTTCATCCGGACTCTTTATATCGCCTTTTATATCATAACTTGATAGTTCACTGAAATAATCCTTTCCTTTTTCGGAAAAAGCCTGCAGAAAGTAATCAGAGTTCGCTTTCTCATTCCCGTTGTTTAAAGAAATTATTATACAGGATTCTTTTCTCTTTGCTGTCCTTCTTCCGAAAGGTATGTTGCCCTTGTCATTTTTTACGAGTGTTATTGATTCGTCTGCAATAATCTGTGATAATTTTTTTGATACATCCGAATTTACTACCGATGATACAAGATTTACATCAATAGCTTTTTCTTCGTCCAAACCAAGCCACTTTTTGGATTCGAGAATCTTTCTCGTTGAATATTCGATTCTTGATTTCGTAATTTTCCCGCTTTTTACAGCATCTTCAATTGCATCTATGGTTATCTTTTCACCCTGAGGCATTAAAATTAAATCTATCCCTGCTTCAACACACATAATTGCAACCTGCTTTGTTGTAAAATGCTTTGTTACTCCTGCCATGTTTAGTGCATCCGTAACTTTCAATCCGTAAAAACCCATCTCACCCGTTAACAAATTTTCGACTATTTTTCCCGATAATGATGCGGGAATTTCTGAGTTACTTTCCAGTGCGGGAAATGATATATGCGCCGTCATTATGGATTTCACTCCGTAATTTATCGCATTCTTGAATGGTACCAGCTCTGTTTTTGTTAACCTGTCCTTGTCAAAACTAAGAATTGGTAAATCGCTGTGGGTATCTATGTCTGTATCACCATGACCCGGGAAATGCTTTGCAGTCGCTATTATCCCGCCGTCCTGCATCCCCTTTATCATCGCAACCCCAAGCTCCGATACAAGCATCGGGTCCTCTCCGAATGAACGGACGTTTATTATGGGATTGTATGGATTGTTGTTTACATCCATTACAGGCGCGTAATTCTGATGAACTCCTATTGCTTTGCATTCTTTTGATATCTGTAAACCCATTTTGTACGCGAGGTCGGTATTCCGTGTCGCACCAATACCCATGTTGTTGGGAAATATCGAACCGTCTTCAAGCCTCATTCCCGTTCCTCTTTCGAAATCCTGTGATATCAGCAGGGGAATTTCGGATAAATTTTGGAACCTGTTGATTAACTCCGCTTCCTGAACAGCGTTTCCTTTGAAAAAAATTAACCCCCCTATTTTTTGATTCGTTATCAGATTCTTTATCCTTATGTACTCCGAAGAATTCTCGCTCATAGAGAATCCGTCTGAATAAGATATTATCATCTGTGCAATTTTTTCTCTCAAAGTCATATTGTTCAGCCTGTCCTGTACCCAGTCATATTCTGCCTTTTTTGCATATTGATTCGAATCAAATCCCCAGACACACAAAAGGATAAGAAATGTATGTATAATGGCTTTTCTATTTTTCATTCAATTATATTACTTGTCTTTCGTTTCTCTTTGAATCTTTTCGGACATATAATTGAAATACTTTAATATTTCAATCGGTAACGGAATTATTAAAGTCGAAGTTTTTTCAACGGCAATTTCGGTCATAACCTGAAGATACCTTAACTGTAATGCGTTAGGATTGCTTCCTAATATGTTTGCCGCATCGGCAAGCTTTTGTGCAGACTGAAATTCACCTTCTGAATTGATAATTTTTGCTCTTTTGTCTCTTTCAGCTTCTGCCTGTCTGGACATTGCCCTTATCATCTCCTGTGGCAGGTCAACATTTTTTAATTCAACATTGTTTACCTGTATTCCCCACGGCTCCGTCTGATTGTCTATTAATTCTTTTAATTTTGCATTAATCATATCGCGATGGGCGAGCAATTCATCCATTTCGCTTTGACCGAGGACGCTTCTTAAAGTAGTCTGCGAAACAAGTGATGTCGCATACATAAAATCTTCTACCTGAATAATTGCTTTGTTTGGATCCGCAACTTTAAAGTAAATAACCGCATTGACTTTTACGGATACGTTATCCCTCGTTATTATATCCTGAGAGGGTACATCTAACGCTATCATTCTTAAACTTACCCTCACCATTCTGTCTACTATGGGTATCAAGATTATCAAACCCGGTCCCTTTACTTTTGAAAATTTTCCAAGCCTGAAAATTACTGCACGCTCATATTCATTTAAAATTCTGAATGACCGTATGAGAATTATCAATACTATAAATCCGATAATTCCACCAAACACAATTAGAACTCCTAATAATGCTTGCATTTTACCTCTCCTTTGTAAATGTTAAATGTAAATGTTTTATTTATTTAAGTTGAAGAACAAATTTTCGTTACTCATTTTTTTACTTACCGTTTTTAATTACAAAATTCTTCTCTGAATTTTATAAGCCTTTCCTCGATTGGTCTATACTCGGTAAATTTCATCAGCTCAAGCCTTATTTGTGAAATATTACTGTAATCTCTCAAATATCCGGCGTAATGCTTCCTGAATTCCATAACTCCGTATTTCTCCCCCTTAAATTCGACAGCCAATTTTAAATGTTCAAGGCAAGTATTTATCCTTTCTTTTAAATCTGGCGGCTCCTCATTGTAGCCGTTCTTTAGAAAAAATTTTGCCTGCATGAAAATCCACGGATTTGATATCGCCGCCTGTCCTATCATTACCGCATCCGGCTCGTAATTTTCGAAAACGAATTTGACGTCTTCGGGGGTTTTTATGTTGCCGTTTAAAATAATTGGTATCTTTACTCCGCTGTCCTTGATTTTTTTTATCCAGCTCCAGTCTGCGTCTCCTTTGTTCCCTTGTGCCCGGAGTCGGCAGTGTACTGTCAATGCCTGTATACCTATCTCCTCCATAATCTTTGCTACTTCTACTATAACAATTGAATCTTTGTCCCAGCCCAGCCTTGTCTTTAATGTGACAGGCAGTTTGACGCTTCGGAGAACACTTTCAGCAAGATTCTTCATCCCGGGAACGTCCTTTAAAAATCCCGCTCCAGCTCCCTTTAACGCTACGTCCTTTACCCAACACCCGCAGTTTATATCTATGAAATCAGGATTTGCGGTTTCCGCTATCTTCGCCGCTACGGACATTATATCGGAATTCTTTCCGAAAATCTGTATAGCCGCAGGCCTTTCTTCCTCGTATAAAAAAAGTTTTTTCCTCGCTTTCCTTGCATCCCGTATTAAACCATCGGAAGATATGAACTCCGTGTATGTGATGTCAGCACCAAGACGCTTGCATATAAGACGGAACGGCGGCTCCGTTACATCTTCCATCGGCGCAAGAATTATCTTGCCATCGAATATTTTCTGAAAATTATTCAAAATGTTAATATTAAAACAATATATTTATAACAAAATATCAATGAAATGTAAAAATCTGAATTCTTTTTGTTTATATCAAACGTCAAATTATGTTTACAAGTATTTACAAAAAAATTAATATTTGCATAAAACTCATTACGAAAGTATTTTATTATAATATATTGTTATATACAGATATATAAACACATATATTTGCATTCAAATTAATTAATTAATGCTATTTGTTATGAAATTGTATATTTATTATCTCGATTATTCCAGTTATATTTATTGATATTTTTCAATCTAAAATAATTTTTTATGAGGAAATCTTTAGCTCTCTTTTTTATCCTGATTTTATGTGCAAATGCTTTTGGTCAGGAAAGATGGATCCCCGATGGTATGCATACGGCAAAAACACCTTTGGGTAAGAATGTTACATTGCCTACTGTAAAATCAAACTGGGAAAACCCAAATAAACAAACTCAGTATTTAATGTCTCCGAACGGTGTTTTCGCTATTACTCCTAATGTTAGAGTCCTGCCTAATAGTAATCAGCAGGATGAAATCTACCTAGCGAGTAATCCTAATGTACCTATGTTGCTATTCGGCTCTGCTAATACTACCGTCGGCTCGTCCTTCGGTCAGGGATGTTATGTATCGACTAACGGAGGTTTGACATGGTATGGAACAGATCTGATGCCGAGTATGCCCTCTTCTACCAGTGACCCTGCTCCTGCTATAGATAAAAATGGTGTGTTTGTATTTACTACTTTGAATACCGTTGGTACGGCTTTTATGATTGGTAGCTATTCTACAAATTATGGGGTGAACTGGTCTACACCTTATACGATTTACGCCAGCTCATCCGATAAAAACCTTTCTTGCTCAGATGATGTACCTACAAGTCCATATTACGGTAGGTCATATACCGTCTGGACAAAATGGTCAAGCCCGTATCCGATTATGGTTTCGTATACTTCTAATAGCGGTGCGTCCTGGTCTACTGCTCTGCAAATTAATAACCCTTCCGTTTTGTCTCAGGGATGTGATGTCGTTGTTGGACCAAATCCTGCTGGTGTCGTTTATGTTTGCTGGTCTAAACAATCAGGTAGCGTCTCCTCTGGCGTTGGCTTTGCAAAATCGACTAATGGCGGAGTTAGCTGGACTGTTAATGAAACAGCATTCAATTCCAGTGGAATGCGTACGAATTCTTTTAATGGATGGAGTTTTAGAGTTAATGATTTTCCGAGAATTGCAGTCGATAAATCCGGTGGTCCTCGTAACGGATGGATATATATCGTTGACTGTCAGAAAAATTTGGCTCCCGCCGGCTCTGACCCGGATGTTATCCTGCATAGGTCAACCGACGGTGGTACTACATGGTCTGCCGGTATCAGGGTTAATCAGGATGCCGTCAATAATGGTAAGATGCAATGGTTTCCTGCAATTGCAGTCGATAATGCTGGTGGACTGAATGTTGTATATTATGATAATAGAAACTATCCTTCTTACGGTGATTCTGCTGAAACATACGTTTCTCGCTCAATCGACGGCGGAAATACCTGGACTGATATAGTGGTCAGTGACCACAGGTGGAAACCCGCTCCCGAAGCCGGAATGGGAACCTATGGCGGCGATTATATCGGTATTACTGCTGTCAACGGTAAAGTTTGGCCTTTCTGGTACGATAATAAAACCGGTACTATGCAAGCATGGACTTGCTCCATTGAACTGGGTCCCGCTATTTCTCATACCCCGCTCGGAAATACAGAACAAATTTCTGGAAACAGAGTCGTAAATTGCACTATTACTCCCGCTGGCTCAGGAATTAATCCTTCAACTGTAAAGTTGTATTATGCAAAAAATAGTACATCTTTCTCTAATGTTACTATGACAAATTCAGGAGGAACGAACTGGACTGCTAATTTACCGCTCTCAGGTGTGGGAACCTATAACTACTATTTGTCTGCTACAGATTCTATGAGCAGAACTGCAACATCACCTTCAGGTGCCCCCGCAAATTATTATTCGTTCTTAGCCGCATCTGATACTGTTAAACCGATTATTACTCATACTCCTCTCCAGAATACTCCAAAAGTTCAGTGGCCGGTTGCCGTTACTGCAACTGTTACTGATAATATCGGCGTTGATTCTGTCTGGGTTAGATGGTATAAAAATTTTCCTGCGAATTATAAACAGTTTAAACTTAACTATGCAAGCGGAAATACTTATTCTTCTGTTTTCAATTCGGTTAACGCTGATGTGAATGTAAATGATTCGATTTTCTATAGAATTATTGCTCAGGATAATTCTACAGGCCATAACAGGGATTCTTCTGCATTGTTTAAATTTAAAATTATTAATCTTGTTAATGCCTGTATCGGTAACGGGACAACGACTTCGAACTATCCTTATACCACATACTGGATGGACGGTAGAACTCAAATGCTCTTTACCGCCGCAGAATTAACTGCCGCAGGTGCCGGACCTAACAGCGCTATTACTAAATTAGGATTTAATGTGAGCTCGGTCGGTGGTCCCGCAATGAATGGTTTCAACGTCAGATACCAGCATACTTCCCTTACTTCTCTGTCAAGCTGGGTCGAAACAGGATGGACAATTGGATTTACCGGTACCTATACTGTACCTGCAACCGGATGGCAATACATTGATATGACAGCTCCGTATTTTATCTATAACGGAACGAGCAATTTATTGGTTGAAGTCTGTTTTGATAATTCGTCTTATACTTCTTATTCACCGGTTTATGCTACTTCGGTATCGGGTATGTGCAGGGGTTATTACACGGATAACTCGTCCGGTTGTACTATGACCTCGGGCTCGAATTTAGCATACAGACCGAATACATGCTTCACTATGACTGTCGTGAATAGCACTAATAATATTTCGAATATTATTCCTAATGAATATTCATTGAATCAAAACTATCCTAATCCCTTTAATCCCGTTACAAGAATTAATTTTGAAATTCCGAAACAGGGAATGGTTAGCTTGAAAGTCTACGACGTACTCGGTAGGGAAGTAAAAGCTCTCGTTAATGAAGTGAAAGCTCCCGGAGTCTATTCTGTAGACTTCAATGGAAACGAACTTTCCAGCGGTGTGTACTTCTATAAACTCGAATCCAACGGATTCACCGATATTAAGAAAATGATGCTGATTAAATAATATAAAATAATTTCTAAGTTCCGAAAAACTTCAAAAGTGTGAAAGCTTTTGAAGTTTTTTTAATCGGAAATGCTATTCCTATTATAATTACAACGATTAGTATTTCAAAATATGATTTGTATATTAAGTATAAAAGTTTTATCTTAAATATATCTTTCAATCTAAAATTTAATTTTATGAGAAAAAATTTATTTCTGCTTGTTCTCTGCCTGTTTATCGGTATTAATCTAATGGCGCAGAATAAGGAAGTCCGTTGGTCGGATCCTGTGGCTGATCCGATGTGGATTTTTGATTTTAGTAATACATCAAAAACCCCTTTTGTTCCGGTTACTGAAAGACCCGTGATTCAAAGCAATCAGATCCAGTACTTTTATTCTCCTAACGGAGTCTATGCTGTGAACCCGAGCTTTAGAGTCTTACCGAGAACAAATAGCCATCAAAGTGAAGTGATTTTGGTCCGCCATCCTTTGAATCAGTTGATTATGTTTGGCTCGTCTAATGCTGTTAATTTTGTTAGTGGTGTTTGGATAAGCGAAGGTGTATATGTTACTACGAATGGAGGCGTTACCTGGTTCGGTAGTGATACGTTAAACGGTGCTCCTATTACCAATCACGGTGGTGACCCCGGACCTACCATTGATAAAAACGGTAATATTATTATGACTCATCTTGGATATTCTACATCAGGAATGTTTGGAAATTACTCTACTAATAATGGTTTAACATGGTCAGCAAATTACACTATTCAATCAGGTAGTGTCGATAAAAATTTTGCAGGTACGGATGATGCTCCCACAAGTCCTTACTACGGAAGAAGCTATTGCGTATATACAACCTGGGGCTCGGGATATCCTCCAAGAATTTCTTATACTACCAATGGAGGCGTATCATGGTCAACCCCGACCGATATTATTCCAGCGGCTAGCGGAAGAGTCTGCAGAGCCGAAGACCTAAGAGTTGGACCTAACGGTGAAGTGTATGTTACCTGGACTCCTACGGTTAGCAGTAGCCCTGAAGACCAGTGCGCATTCGCAAAATCTACTAATGGAGGCGTTACTTTTACAGGTACTCATAATGCTTTTGCAATGAGCGGCCTGATGGTGTTTGGTACGGGATTTACTCCCTATGGAATCAGAATGAATAGTTTCCCGAGAATTGATGTGGATAGAAGCGGAGGACCGAGAAATGGATGGATTTATATTTTGGTATCTCAGAAAAACTTGGCTCCCGCAGGTACTGACCCGGATATAGTTCTGCACCGCTCAACCGATGGTGGTACAACTTGGTCGGCGGGAATTAGAGTGAACCAGGACCCTATAAATAATGGAAAATATCAGTTTTTTAATGCTATACGGGTTGATGAATATGGTGGAGTAAACTGTGTTTACTACGATAATAGAAATACTGCACCGGATTCTGCTGAGGTCTTTGTTGCAAGGTCAATTGACGGTGGTAATACATGGACAGAATATAATGTCAGCGGCCATAGATTTAAACCAAAACCGATTAGCGGTCTGGCTTCGGGCTATTCTGGAGATTATATCGGAATAACATCGGGAAATAATAAAGTTTGGCCCTTTTGGATGGATGATATTACGGGTACTTTCCAGGCCTGGACTGCTTCTATAGATTTAGGACCTGCTATTAACCATATCCCGTTGACTAATACAGAACAAATTACTGGCAACAGAGTTGTTAATTGCACTGTCCTCCCGGCTGGCTCGGGTATTAATCCTTCAACCGTAAAGTTGTATTATGCAAAGAACAGCACAACTTTCTCAAACGTTACAATGACAAATTCGGGTGGAAATAACTGGACTGCTAATCTGCCGCTCTCAGGTATTGGTACTTATAACTATTATCTGACTGCAACAGACTCGATGGCAAGAACTGCTACAGCTCCTTCCGGCGCTCCTGCATTTTATTATTCGTTCATAGCTTCGACCGATACCGTAAAACCGGTAATCACTCATACACCAATCGGCAATACCCCGAAAGTCCAGTGGCCGGTCAGCATTAGCGCAACCGTTACCGATAACATAGGAGTTGACTCGGTATGGGTAAAATGGTATAAGAGACCTCCTACAAGCTTTGCACAAAGACACGTAAAATTGAATTTCGTCAGCGGAAATACTTATTCCTCGCTGTTCAATTCTACGAATGCTGAAGTAAATTATAACGATACGATATTTTATAAAATATTCGCACAGGATAATTCCTCGGGACATAACAGGGATTCATCCGCATTGTATAGTTTCAAAATAATCAATCAGTTTAATGCATGCATAGGCACGGGTACGACATCGTCGAACTATCCTTATACCACATACTGGATGGACGGAAGGACCCAGATGCTCTTCACAGCTGCAGAACTCACAGCCGCAGGAGCCGGCCCGAATACGGCAATAATGAAATTGGGCTTCAACGTAATAAGCGTTGGCGGACCTGCAATGAACGGCTTCAGCGTGAAATTCCAGCATTCGACGTTAACCTCATTGTCGAGCTGGGTAACGACAGGCTGGACAAATGCATTCTCCGGAACATATACCGTACCTGCAACCGGCTGGCAGTATATAGATATGGCAACACCGTATTTCGTATACAACGGAACAAGCAACCTGCTGGTCGAAGTATGCTATGACAATTCGTCGTATACATCATATTCACCCGTATATGCAACATCGATATCGGGTATGTGCAGAGGATATTACACGGACAACCAATCCGGCTGTACGATGACCTCAGGCTCGAACCTCTCATACAGACCGAATACCTGCTTCACGATGTCAACGGCAAGCGGTACGAATGCGATTTCGAATGTTATTCCGAACACATATTCACTGAATCAGAACTATCCCAACCCGTTCAATCCGGTAACGAGGATAAACTTCGATATACCGAAACAGGGAATGGTAAGCTTGAGAGTGTATGATGTTCTGGGAAGAGAAGTAAAGACATTGGTAAATGAAGTAAAAGCACCCGGAGTCTATTCTGTAGACTTCAACGGAACTGAACTTTCCAGCGGTGTCTACTTCTATAAACTCGAATCCAACGGATTTACCGATATTAAGAAAATGATGCTGATTAAATAAACATCAATTGCTGGCTCCGATTAAGTAGCATTTGAATATAATTTAAAGCCCTTTAATTTGAAAATTAAAGGGCTTTTTTCTTTAAAAAACCTGAATTAAAATATAGAAAAATTTACTTGTATGTAACAAATTGTAACAAAGGTTTTTCGATTTTGTTGTTTATTGAAATTTTATTTTATTTCTTTTATATTATATGAATAAATTAAATATTTTATTTATTAATTTGGGGAGATTAATGAATAAAATAATATAATTTTAAATTGCAATCTTTTTTATTAATTAAATTACTTTTATGAAAAAAGCAATCTTTCTTTTCTCTGTTCTAATTATTGGCTTTGTATTCTTTACAGGCCAAAAATTTCAGGATGAAAGCCCAAGATGGAACTTGCGTCCCGAAATGATGAGAATTGGACCACAAGGCAATTTTGTCCCTCTGCCTCAACAGACGGATAATTACGTGAATCCAAATACTCAAACAATTTATGTTTACTCTACCAACGGAGTTTTTGCTGTAAGCCCGAACTTCAGGCCGTTACCATCTACTACTAGTACTCAAAGTGAGGTGACAGGTTATGCAAGTTTGCTGAGCCCCGGCTGGATATTTGCATCATACAATGATATTGCCGGTAGCACTTTCCGTTGCGGTGCTATAATGTCAACCAACAGCGGGGTGAATTGGTATGGCGTAACTCAAATTGCTAATACCTTCTGTGACCCGGGTCCGGTAATCGATAAGAATGGTAATTTTATTCTTTCGAATATTGCCCCGTCCTATAATATCGGTGTTGCATATTCGACTAATAAAGGAACAACTTGGTCAACCGTAAATATCCCTGGCTCTACTTCGTCTTCTGATAAAAACTTATCAGGTACAAATTATTGTGCTACAAGTCCGTATTATGGTCATTCTTATACGGTTTATACAGAATTTGGTGGCTCATATGTAAATAGAATTGTGTTTTCGCGAACAACAAACGGTGGCTCGGTTTGGTCATCCGTCGTTCCTTTAAGTCCGCCTACTGCTTCAGGTCATCACCATCAGGGCTGTGACGTTACCGCTGGACCCGAAGGAAATGTTTATGCGGTTTGGGCTAACGCTACTACGAACGGTCAGAATTCAACTGAAGATTCACTTGGTTTCGCAAGGTCAACTAATGGTGGTACAAGTTGGGATATTCAAACAAACCATGCCGCTGATATGAATGGTATCAGAGCCGCATCGTTTGGTCCTTGGGGAATCAGAGTCGCAGGATTTCCGAGAGTCGATGTCGATAGGTCAGGTGGTCCGAGAAATGGTTGGATTTATGTTGTCGGTCCTGAAAAGAATTTTTCTGGCGGTGACGCTGCCGATATTTTCTTATGGAGATCAACCAACCAGGGAACTACTTGGAGCGCTCCGATTAGAGTTAATCAGGATGCCGCAAACGGTAAACTACAATACCACGCGGCTGTTAACGTTGATGCAATGGGTGGTATAAATGTCGTTTATCATGATTGCAGAAGTTCAAATAATAATGACTCGGTAGATACATATGTAAACCGTTCGGTTGATGGTGGTAATACTTGGACTGAAATCAAAGTTAATGATGCAAAATTCAGACCCGCTTCGATTAGCGGAACTGCAACTGGTTATCAGGGAGATTATATTGGTATTACATCAGGTAATAACAAGATATTCCCGTTCTGGGCTGATAGAAGAACTGGTAGCTATCAGGTCTGGACTGCAATTGTTGATATCGGTCCGTCGATAGCTCATACTCCTCTGACAAATACTGAACAGACCACCGGAAGTAGAGTCGTTAATTGTACAATTACTCCCGCTGGCTCAGGTATCAATCCTTCTTTGACAAGATTATATTATAGAAAGCAGCCTACCACTACCTGGACATTGGTTCAAATGACAAATTCAGGCGGAATTAACTGGACTGCGAACCTTGCACTTTCTGGTGTTGGTACTTATAACTATTATCTGACTACAACGGATTCTCTGGCAAGAACAGCTACTGCTCCTGCTGGCGCTCCCGGAAGTTATTATTCGTTTATAGCTTCATCCGATACCGTAAAACCGGTAATCACTCATACACCAATCGGCAATACCCCGAAAGTCCAGTGGCCGGTCAGCATTAGCGCAACCGTTACCGATAACATAGGAGTTGACTCGGTATGGGTAAAATGGTATAAGAGACCTCCTACAAGCTTTGCACAAAGACACGTAAAATTGAATTTCGTCAGCGGAAATACTTATTCCTCGCTGTTCAATTCTACGAATGCTGAAGTAAATTATAACGATACGATATTTTATAAAATATTCGCACAGGATAATTCCTCGGGACATAACAGGGATTCATCCGCATTGTATAGTTTCAAAATAATCAATCAGTTTAATGCATGCATAGGCACGGGTACGACATCGTCGAACTATCCTTATACCACATACTGGATGGACGGAAGGACCCAGATGCTCTTCACAGCTGCAGAACTCACAGCCGCAGGAGCCGGCCCGAATACGGCAATAATGAAATTGGGCTTCAACGTAATAAGCGTTGGCGGACCTGCAATGAACGGCTTCAGCGTGAAATTCCAGCATTCGACGTTAACCTCATTGTCGAGCTGGGTAACGACAGGCTGGACAAATGCATTCTCCGGAACATATACCGTACCTGCAACCGGCTGGCAGTATATAGATATGGCAACACCGTATTTCGTATACAACGGAACAAGCAACCTGCTGGTCGAAGTATGCTATGACAATTCGTCGTATACATCATATTCACCCGTATATGCAACATCGATATCGGGTATGTGCAGAGGATATTACACGGACAACCAATCCGGCTGTACGATGACCTCAGGCTCGAACCTCTCATACAGACCGAATACCTGCTTCACGATGTCAACGGCAAGCGGTACGAATGCGATTTCGAATGTTATTCCGA
Source organism: uncultured Ignavibacteriaceae bacterium (assembly GCA_964501535.1). Taxonomy (GTDB): domain Bacteria; phylum Bacteroidota; class Ignavibacteria; order Tepidaquicellales; family Tepidaquicellaceae; genus FEN-1279. Next base: position 74,348 of record CAZCSV010000001.1, read on the forward strand.
ACACATATTCACTGAATCAGAACTATCCCAACCCGTTCAATCCGGTAACGAGGATAAACTTCGATATACCGAAACAGGGAATGGTAAGCTTGAGAGTGTATGATGTTCTGGGAAGAGAAGTAAAGACATTGGTAAATGAAGTAAAAGCACCCGGAGTCTATTCTGTAGACTTCAACGGAACTGAACTTTCCAGCGGTGTCTACTTCTATAAACTCGAATCCAACGGATTTACCGATATTAAGAAAATGATGCTGATTAAATAATTGATTAATTAGTTATTAAAAGCCCTTAGATTTATGTCTGAGGGCTTTTTTTTTGATGAAAATTTTATTGACTTATAATTGGGTTTATTTTTTGATAAATTAATAAGATTTTTATGAAAAATTATGTATGCTAAAAGAACTGAAAGATGTAAATTTAGAAAAAAATGAAAGATTGTTGCTCGAAAATGGATGGGGAAAAGAAACCGCTGATAATGTTAGAACACTTGAGTTCTTTTATAAATCTGACAACGAAATCGTAAAGGGATATACCTCATTTCCCAAGAAAATTTCCGGTAAATTGCCCGTTATAATCTGGAATCGGGGGGGGAATAATAAGTCCGGTTTGCTGGATGATTTTTTGGCTTCGGGAATTTTGGGAGAAATTGCTTCGTGGGGATATATAGTTTTTGCCTCTCAGTATCGTGAGAAAGATGAATTCGGTGGAAAAGATGTTAATGATGTTCTAAATTTAATAGAAGAAGCAAAGAAATTTGAACTTTCCGATGAAAAATTAATCGGAATGGAAGGGTGGAGCAGGGGAGGAATGATGTCCTATTTAACCCTTACAAAAACTGATGTTGTAAAATGTTGTGTCATTGTCGCGGGATTGGCGGATTTAATTGGTAATGAAAATAATAATATTAAATTAGCGAGAATCTATTTTAATAGTTTTGGAACCCGTGATAATGTTGAATTTCTTAAAAGGAAAAAAGATAGATCAGCCGTTTATTGGTTTGAAAAAATATGTCCTGATACAAATATTTTGTTTATACACGGCACAGCTGATGATAAAATATCTAAACAGGATTCTGTTGAAATGTATAATAAACTTTCAAAGAGAAACTTAAGTGCTAAATATGATTTGCAGTTGATAAACGGAGGTGACCATTATTTGAGGAAATACAGAAAAAATGTTTCGCTTTTGAGGAAGATGTGGTTTGATAGTTATTTGAAATTTTAATTTTGTTATCTTGTTATGATGAATTAAATTTTTTCTATGGATAGTAATTTTTCACAAAGAGTACAGGAAGTTATTCGTTTAAGCAGGGAGGAAGCATTAAGGCTCGGTCACGATTATATCGGTACTGAGCACTTGCTGCTGGGAATAATCAGAGAAGGCGAAGGCGTTGCTGTTAACATCTTCACGAATCTCGGAATCGACCCCTCGAAAATTAAAAAAACTGTCGAAGAAACTGTGAAACAGGCAGGTAGCACTTTGACGGTTGGTAATATCCCTTTAACTAAACAGGCTGAAAAAGTATTAAAGATCACTTATCTTGAAGCAAAACTTTTTAAATCTGATGTCATCGGTACCGAACATCTTTTGCTCTCTATTCTGAGAGAAGATGACAACCTCGCCGCTCAGATTCTGCATCAGTTCAATATTAATTATGATGTGGTTAAAACTGAACTCGTTAATATTCTAACCGGTAAGCAAAGCTCTGCAATTGCTGGACAAACAAAAGCTCAGCAGGAGAAAAAACAGGATAAATCCAAAACACCGGTGCTGGATAATTTCGGAAGGGACTTGACTAAACTTGCTTCTGAAGATAAACTTGACCCTATAGTTGGAAGGGAAAAGGAAATTGAAAGAGTTGCTCAGGTATTGAGTAGAAGAAAAAAGAATAATCCTGTCCTGATAGGCGAGCCGGGTGTCGGAAAAACTGCTATCGCTGAAGGACTTGCAATTAGAATTGTTAATAAAAAAGTATCCCGAGTTTTGCATAATAAACGTGTCGTTACTCTCGACCTTGCGGCTCTCGTCGCCGGGACGAAATATAGAGGACAGTTCGAAGAGAGAATGAAAGCCGTTATGAATGAACTCGAAAAATCCAAAGATGTGATATTGTTTATTGATGAATTGCATACTATCGTCGGTGCCGGAGGCGCAAGCGGCTCTCTTGATGCATCGAATATCTTTAAACCCGCTCTTTCTCGGGGTGATTTGCAGTGCATTGGTGCTACAACTCTGAACGAATATAGACAGTTTATCGAAAAGGACGGAGCTCTCGACAGGAGATTCCAAAAGATTATGGTCGACCCTACAACTGTCGAAGAGACAATAAAAATTTTGCAGAATATTAAAAGTAAATACGAAGAACATCATCAGGTAAAATATTCCGATAAAGCTATTGATGAATCCGTAAGATTGAGCGATAGATATATTACCGATAGATTCTTACCCGATAAAGCTATCGATGTTCTCGATGAAGCCGGCTCAAGAGTACACCTTGCACATATCATTGTACCTGAAGATATTGTTAAACTAGAAAACGATATAGAAAGCGTGAGACTCGAAAAAATCAACGTGGTTAAAACTCAGAATTACGAGGAAGCCGCAAGATTAAGGGATAAAGAGAAAAAATTACTTTCCGATTTGGAACAGGCTAAGTTTAACTGGGATTTGCAGGCACAAAGTACATTCTTTGATGTGACAGAACAGGATGTCGCTGATGTGGTCGCTATGATGACCGGAATTCCCGTAAATAAAATTGCCGAAGCGGAATCATCTAAGCTCGTTAAAATGGAAGAGTATTTAAAAAAGAATATAATTGGACAGGATGAAGCTATATCCAAGATTTCAAAATCAATTAGACGTGCAAGAGCAGGTCTGAAAGACCCGAATAGACCTATAGGCTCCTTTGTGTTTCTTGGACCTACCGGTGTCGGGAAAACCGAACTTGCTAAACAACTTGCAAAATTTCTGTTCGATTCGGAAGACGCTTTGGTGAGAATTGATATGAGCGAGTATATGGAAAAGTTCAATGTATCTAGATTGGTCGGCGCTCCTCCAGGTTATGTAGGCTATGAAGAAGGTGGCCAACTGACCGAAAAGGTCAGACGTAAACCTTATAGCGTTGTATTGCTCGATGAAGTAGAAAAAGCTCATCCCGATACTTTCAACGTTTTACTGCAGGTCCTCGATGATGGTTCCCTGACCGATAGCCTTGGAAGAAAAGTCGATTTCAAAAATACAATCCTGATTATGACCTCTAATATCGGAACCAGAGATATTAAACTTGATAAGATGCTCGGTTTCGGAGATATGAAGGATTCCAATAAATATGATAAAATGAAAAGCACTATCGATGAAGCCGTTAAAAAAGTTTTTTCTCCCGAATTCTTAAACCGAATAGACGATTTCGTTGTCTTCCACCAACTCGAACACGAAAGTATTTTGAAAATTGTCGATATCGCCGTAGATAAATTGATTGGCAGATTGAAACCCCAGAATATCTATATCGATGTCTCAAAGTCGGCTAGAGAATTTCTCGCTGATAAAGGATTTGACCAGAATTACGGTGCAAGACCGCTGAGAAGAGCTGTTCAAAAATATCTCGAGGACCCCCTGAGCGAGGAGATCCTTAAAGGTACTTTCAAGGAAAATAGCAATATTACTGTTAAATATAAAAAGGGATCCGAAGAGTTGTCTTTCTCGGATACTAATAAAACAACTGCCGGTGATAAAAATTCTTCGGATGAGAAATTTGAAGAACATAAAGAAAATAAAGAATAATTATAATGAGTAAACAATCAAAGTACAATGCTTACGTTAGTGCAGTCGGGCACTGGATGCCCGAAAAAGTAGTAACAAATAAATATTTTGAGAGTTATCTCGATACTACCGACGAGTGGATTAAAGCTAGAACCGGAATCTCTGAAAGAAGATTCCTTGAAGATGACCAGCCGACATCTTATGCCGCTGTTAAAGCTGTGGAAAGAACTCTTGCAAAAAGAGGTATTACTCCTGACGAACTGGATTTGATTATTGTTGCTACGGTCTCTCCCGATATGATTTATCCCTCTACTGCTTGCGTCGTTCAGGAAAAAATCGGCGCAAAAAATTGCTGGGGATATGATATCCTCGCCGCTTGTTCTGGATTTATTTTTGCTCTTACCACTGGTGCTCAGTTTATTGAATCGGGTATGCATAAGAAAGTCTTGGTCGTCGGCGCGGAAAAAATGTCCGCTATCGTGAATATGCAGGACAGGAATACTTGCGTGCTCTTTGGGGACGGAGCCGCTGCATTTCTTCTTGAACCTACTGAAGATAAATCAATCGGTATAATTGATACAATTTTGCATATCGACGGAAGCGGAGGCGTCCATCTGAATCAGAAAGCCGGCGGAAGTAAATACCCGACTTCGCACGAAACGGTCGATAAAGGTATGCACTACGTATATCAGGAGGGCCAGGCAGTCTATAAAGCTGCCGTTAAAGGAATGTCGGATATATCATTCGAAATTATGCAGAAGAATAATTTGAAATCGGAGGATGTTGCATATTTGGTGCCGCATCAGGCTAATATCAGAATTATTCAGGCTATTGCAGATAGGATGAAAGTCAGTATGGATAGGGTTATGTTGAATATTCAGAAATATGGCAATACAACCTCGTGTACAATTCCTTCATGTGTCTCGGAATATTATCAGGAGGGAAAAGTTAAAAAGGGCGATTATTTGATTCTTACTAGCTTTGGCGCAGGATGGACTTGGGGTGCGATTCTCTTGAAATGGGCAATCTAAAATAATTAATGTCTGTCGTTTTAAAATATTTTATTTTATGTCGTATACTTAATTACGAATATTAATAAGTTCTGGTTTTTAAAACTTAAGGTATTGTTATTATGTTTAAGCAATACCTTTTTTATGATTAAATTATGAAATTAATAGCTCCGGCAAAAATTAATATCGGTCTGAAAATTATTAATAAAAGAAATGACGGATTTCATAATCTTGAAACAATTTTCTATCCCGTGAATCTGTCTGATGAGATTTATCTGAGAGCTGAACACTCTAAAAGAAATACTAATTCTGTCACGATTAAAACAAATAGTAAAATAATACCCACCGATAGAACAAATATTTGTTTCAAAATGGTCGAACTGTTTTTCAGAATATTTAATATTAAAGATTTTTATATCATTAATATCGAAATTAAAAAAAATATTCCCGTCGGAGGAGGCCTTGGAGGCGGAAGCTCCGACGCTGCTGCCGTTTTAAAATATCTCACAAAATTCTTCAATATCGATATCTCACAAAAACGTGATGAAATTTTGCAGATTGCCCTCAGTGTTGGTAGCGATGTACCGTTTTTCTTGATACAAAAACCTTGCTTCGCCCGAAGCAGAGGCGAAATAATTACAAGATTAAATGACTTCACTCTGGATGATTATAGGATATTGCTCGTAAATCCTAACTTGCACATTTCAACCAGATGGGCGTTTGAAAATCTGGGATTTGGAAAAGACGAGACTCGTATCTCTGAAATTAAACAAGTAAAGAAATTTGATGAGTCATCTACCGCTCTTCTGGAAAACGATTTCGAAAAAATTGTGTTCTCAAAATATCCCGAATTGGAAAAAATAAAAAATGAAATGCTCGGCTTTAAAGCCGTGTTCTCATCTTTGAGCGGCAGTGGAGCCACAATGTACGGAATCTTTAAAAAGGATGAAAAGGAACAACTGAAAAATGCCTCCGAATATTATAAAAATAAAAACTATTTCGTTTTTATTTCGTAATAACAATAATTAAAATAATTTCCGCAATCATTTAAAAGCTCACGCTTAGATTTAAATGCGGAACTATTACCGACTTGTGCTGATAAAATGAATATTTGCTGTGAAAACTCACGTTTGTTTTTACGTCTAATCCTTTGTTGTATCTTATTACACTCCATACTCCGTCCGCCGCGCTTACTATGTGATTTAAAATTACTACCATGCTCATCGTTGTCCCGTTGTCAAAGTAATCGTTCGCTTTCTGCCTGTCGCTCATGTAATTGTCTATTTGTGCAAAAGTTGGATATGTAGACCAGTTATCTCTTCTTATGTCTCCTGGAGCTTGCGACCATCCGGGAGCAAAATTTTTGTATTTGCCGATTACTTCATAATATTGCTGCTCGCCTTTTCGCGGTAATGTGTGTGAAAAATTTACTTCTTCACAAGCATTAATTTTTGCCCATAATATATCAAGGTTAGGTTCTTCAGGATTTATTGATGAACCCAATGGAAATGCATTAATTGGATTGTTTAACCATCTCGCATACTTTCTGACATCCCAGTTCTGATTTGCATAGTTCTGATAAAATTCCGTCTGGTCGTTTCCTTTCTTCTGGAATATTCCGTATGCAATCCATAATCCCGCTTCTACTGCGAGGAATATCGCGCTTTTTATGTATGACTTTGCGTAAAACTCTCCCGCTCCGGGTATTACCGCCGAAAAAAGTCCTCCCAGAAATTCAGATTTCCTCTTAGGATTCTCCTTTGGCTCCTGTGATATGTATATACTGTCTTTTAGCGATATCCTGTTGTCATCGTATATTATCTTGTTCTTCAGCTCAAGATTTTTCTGATATTTTAAATTTAATTCTTTATGTTTGCTTAACTGGAAATCTGTGTCTGCTTCCTGAGAATAGGATTTCCCGGATACTAAAATTAATAATAAGATTAAAACTAATGTCTTTTTCATTTTCAGTAATAAATTTTATTTAAAAATAGGGCATTACCCGGTAAATACGTCGTTTTAATCTTTTCTCCTTTCTGAAAAGAGTCTTTGGTTTCTTCGAAATTCAGTCTCCCTCTCCCTATGTCTATCAGACACCCTATAACACCCCTCACCATCGAATGAAGAAATCTATCCGATATAATTTTAAAAATCAACTCATCTTTTGCCTTACTGTATTTATATATTATGCTCCTTACATTACAGCAGAAATTATGCTTGTCGGTCTGGTTTTTGCACAATGACTTGAAGCTCTTGTATCCCGTTAGAATATCGGTAAATCTGTCAATTTTTTTTAAATCAATTTCGTAAATCAGTTTGTAATAATATCTGCTTTCTATCGAACGCTTTCTTAATGAGATTTTGTAAATATACTCTCTCTTTTTTGCTGAATACCTTGAATGAAAATTTAATGGTGCCTTGCTTATTTTCTTTACCGTTATTGTGTCTGGTAAAATCGAGTTTAAAGAATATAATATCTTTTTGTAATCAATTTCTGCGTCAGTTCTGAAATGTGCCACCTGGTTGTATGCACTTACTCCTGCATCTGTCCTGCCTGCACCAATTACATTTATTTTCTGTTTTAATAAACTTTTTAAAGAACTCTCGAGATATTCCTGTATGGTGTTTTTTGTGTTTTTTTGCCTTTGCCATCCGTTGAAATCTGTCCCGTCATACTCGATAATCATTTTATAGCTGTTCATCCTGTAACTTAAAATGATTTTATGAAGTTTAGCCTTATTCCGTCGTATGGGTTCTTTTGTGTGCTTATGAAATCCGAACTGATGCTTATGCCTGATAAAACATTGTTCTGCTTGTTCGTCAGTATTAATGCGCTGATTGCACTTACTATTCTGTTTACAACCAGACCGGTCGCGAATATAATCCTCGCATTGTATGTCCTTTCGCTTTTTTTCCTCTGCTTGTCGAAAATATTCTTGCTCGTTTCACTGTCCCAGCTCCAGAAATGTGTGCTTATATCGTATAGCTTATCCCATTGACCCATTGCAAGCTTTTCGTTGTTGTAATCGTATATACTGTTGAAATTGCCTACGTTGGAAAAGTAATCGTCGTCTTTTCCTTCTTTGTTCAGTCCCGAATGCTCGGATGCATACGTCCTTGAATCGTCCCTTAATGCATTTCCGTAAAGGTCTAATCCGATAACCCCTAACCAGCACGCAGCTTCGGATGTTATGAAATATTTTCCCACATCCATCCTCCCCGCATATAAATGTCCCGTTCCCGGTACGAGCAGGGATAATATGAGCGAAATTGCAGGATTCTTTCTGCTTTTTATCTCCTGCTTGTTGTTTATCGTGTCAGTGTAATCTGATTTTAAAATTTTATATTCTAATTCCTGCTTTTTATTCGATTTATAATCCGGATTTACCTGCGTAAAACCGGCTTGAACCGTGAACAAAACAGCAAGAACTATTACTAATTTTTTTTGCATTATTTATTTTTTATTTTTTTTCTAATGCCGATTTCATCTTCTTTAAAAATTCGTCATGCTTCATAAAACCTGTTACTCTTAATTCGGGTATCTCTTCACCTTTCGAATTCATGAATATTACTACTGGCAAACCTTTTATGTGATATTTTTCTGTTATTTCTTTGTTCTTCTTAGTTAAATCGATTTTTATGTTATTAAATTCCAGCGATGCATCTATGACTTCCTGATTCGTGTATGTGAACCTGTCCAGCTCTTTGCACTGTGCACACCAGTCCGCATAAAAATCTATTACCACAGGCTTGTTTTCTGCTTTTATGCTGTTCTCGATATCAGAGACCGAAGAATACATTTTCCATTTTACGTGTGTATCTTCACCTTGTGGTATTAACTTCCATCCGCTGATTAATATCGCTATTACAGCTACCGTATATTTAAACCATTTGAATATCTTTGAAGTGCTGCCTTTTTTATTTATGAATATTAAATATAAACCCGAGACTATGATGAATATATGGTATAAATATTTGTATATAGATGACGGAATTATCGGGTCTAAAGTTATTAATGCCATTACCAGAAGCACAATTCCGAATATTGCCTTTACACCCTCCATCCATTCCCCGGAGCGAGGTAACTTGTTTATTGTACTTGAAAATGCCGCTAAAAAAATGTATGGCAAACCTAAACCTAAAGAAAGTACGAAGAATAGTAAAAATCCCATAAACGGATTCCCTAATTTTCCTACGTATACAAGTAAACTTAATACAAATGGTCCTATGCATGGTGCCGCAATGAATCCGACAAGTAATCCCATTAAAAGCGAACCGATATAACCTGAACGGTTTTTGTTTCCCGCTAATGCAAGTTTTTGCGGTACCCGTATTTCCCAGAATCCGAACATGCTCGATGCTAAAGCGATTAATACTAATGCAACTCCTATTATTACAAACGGATTTTGTAAAGCAGTTCCCAGCAGACTGCCTGTTAGTGCCGCAAAAAGCCCTAATGATGAATATGTTACTGCCATGCCGAGTGCATAGAAAATACCCATAAATACACTCTGGGTCTTGTTCCCGCTTGCCTGTGCTCCGAAAAAACTTATCGTAATCGGAATTAATGGATATATGCACGGCGTCAGATTCAGTGCAAGTCCTCCGAGAAATATAAACAGTAATCCCAAAAACATACCTCTTTCTTCGATGAAATCGGAAACCTTTTGCTCGTCGGGATTCTGTCCCTCTATCCTCGTGTTTTCGGTTAGACTGACTTCCTCTTTCTTTATCTCTGTCGGCTTTGTAAAATCAATTTTCGCGAAGATGTCCTTGTTTGATAATGCTTTTGAAAATTTGTCCTTGCTGATTCTAATTTTTAAATCTATGTCTACACTCTTCGGAGGATAACATACCGCATTGTCGCATGCCTGATAATTAAACACTATTTTTACCGCATATTCACCATCCTGTAATTGCTTTGCAGGTGCTAATTTTAAGCCAATGTAATTTTTACCTTCGTATACCCTGATTTTGTTCTCAGAAAATTCGAATTTCAAAAGTTTGTCCGTTGGAAAATATGTATTTACTAATGCAAAATCACCTTTTTCAAAATCTATCGTTGTTTTTATTAACGTCGAGTCGTCAACCTGATATGAATTAATGTGATACTTCTCTTTTATGTCAAGCTTAATAGCAATACTTAATGTGTCTTTGTCCGAATAAATATCCTTATTTGTATATGCTTTTATGGTTAAATGGTCAGTCTCTTGTGAAAACACATTAAACCCGCTGAATATTATAAAACCGATTATTAAATAACAAAGTTTTTTCATGAATTATATTGATTTTTTATGTATTTTATCAAATTATATGGGATAAAATATAAATGCAATATAAAAAGTTTTGATTTTTATTAAAATTAGGCATTTTTTGGTAAAAATCTCATGCTTGATTTTCTCTTGATTTTAAGTTATTTTTGTATATGAAATTTGTTTTAATAATTTTAAAGAGGATATTGTATTAATAATAATTTACTTATTCTTTTTTACAAAATAATTATTATTATTAACTTATATAAGGAGATAAAATTTGAAACCAACAATTAAATCAAAGACTAAAAGTGACAACCCGTTGAGTGAATTGATTGACGATGAAGTGTTCAATACTTTAAAGAAGTATAAGTTACTTGACGAAAAAGCTATAAGAGATTACAAAATAAGACAGATGTATAAGGATATGAGAAGAGAAATGAGTGCAGGCGAAGCTATTGATAAAATTCAGGAGTTATTCCCGTACTTGCAGTTCGATACAATTAGAAAAATAGTCTACCAGGTTTCTAAGTAATTTCTTTTATAAATGAAGAGCCCGCCTCGGCGGGCTTTTTTTTGTCCGGAAAATGAAATACGATTATAAAACCATAGAATATAAACTCGTTGAATTTCTTAGAAAAGAAACTCGGAGAATCGGTATACAAAAAGCAGTTATCGGCCTGTCCGGTGGAATAGATTCCGCCGTGTCTGCATTTCTTACCGCTAAAGCTCTCGGAAATGAAAATGTCTTGTCCGTCTTGATGCCATATAAAACTAGCAGCAAAGAAAGTCTTACCGATGCACAATTGGTCGTTGATGCCCTTGGTATACGTAGCAAAACTATAGAAATTACAAGTATGGTCGATGTTTTTATTGCAAAAATAAATGATGAGCAAATGTCCTCAGTCAGAAAAGGAAATATTATGGCAAGAGTGAGAATGATAACGCTGTATGACCAGTCTGCATTCGAAAAAGCTATCGTGGTAGGCACGGGAAATAGAACTGAAATTTTGCTCGGCTATACTACTCTTTTCGGAGATTCTGCCTGCGCAATTAATCCTATCGGATGCCTGTTCAAAACACAGGTCTTTGAACTTGCAAAACATCTTGGTGTCCCTGATAGAATTATTGTGAAAAAACCTACGGCTGATTTGTGGGCGGGTCAGACCGATGAAGGCGAAATGGGCCTGACCTATGCCGAAGTGGATAAATACCTGTACCTTAAATTCGATGAAAATAAATCGAAAGAAGAATTAATGAAACTTGGCTATTCAATAGAGTATATCAATAAAGTCGATGGAATGATTGAAAAAAATCGCTTTAAAAGCTTACCTCCCGTTGTCGCTGAATTGTAATGTCTTACTCACTTATTTAAAAATTTTTTTACCCCTTATTTTTCTATTTATTATTTAATATTTGTTTATTATTTATACATTTGTATTAAGTTGCTCGCTGACTGATTATGAAAAGATTTCTAATAATATTATCGCTGATATTTTTCGCAGCGAATGCGTATCCGCAAAATTTCAGAAACGGCTGCGTTTCTTCTGCAGATGAACTCGCTTCGGAAGTCGGAATTAAAATACTAAAGGACGGCGGAAATGCCGTGGATGCCGCTGTCGGTGTTGGATTCGCCCTTGCCGTTGTCTATCCACAAGCAGGAAATATTGGCGGTGGAGGTTTTATGGTGATTCACTTCGTCGGCGGAAAAAATATTTCGATTGATTATAGGGAAAAAGCTCCTTCCCTTGCATCGAGAGATATGTACCTTGACGCTGACGGTAATGTCATCGAGGATTTAAGTACTGTCGGCCATCTTGCAGTTGGTGTCCCCGGCTCCGTTGCGGGAATGCTCTATGCTCTGGAAAAATACGGTACGATGACTCGGGAACAGGTGATGAAATATGCTATTGAACTCGCTGAAAACGGTTTTGCAATTAAATCAGACCTTGCCGGCCTCTTGAGCTCGAATAGAAGCTATTTCTCTAAATATCCCGGCTCTAAAAAAATCTTCGGGAAAAGATATAAAGGAGGAGATATTCTCGTCCAGAAAGATTTGGCTGGTACGTTGAAAGATATTCGCGATAAAGGCAGGGACGGTTTCTATAAGGGAAGAGTTGCTGATTTGTTCGTAAACGAAATGAAAAGAGGCGGTGGATTGATTACTTACTCGGATCTGGAAAATTATAACGTTATTGAAAGGGATGTCCTGAAAGGAACATACAGAGGATTCGATATTATTACTATGGGCCCGCCGTCAAGCGGAGGAATGTGCCTCCTGTATCTCCTTAATATTGTCGAATATTTTGACGTGAAAGGTACTGGCTTCGGTACACCGGGATTGATCCATTTGTACGCCGAAGCAATGAGACGCGTGTATGCCGATAGAAGCGAATTTATGGGCGATGCAGATTTCGTTAACGTTCCTGTCGATATTCTTACGTCTAAACTATATGCAAAAAGAAGATTGAACGATTTCGATGTCTACCATGCATCCCTGAGCGATAATGTTAAACACGGTGACGCTTATTACAGGGAACATCAGGAAACTACTCACTATTCAATCGTCGACCGGTGGGGGAATTGTATCTCTGTTACTACTACTCTGAATGATAATTTTGGAAGCAAACTCGTTGTCGATGGTGCAGGATTTCTACTGAATGATGAAATGGACGATTTCTCTTCGAAACCCGGCGTTCCGAATATGTACGGACTGCTCGGAAGCGAGGCAAACTCCATCTCCCCTGATAAAAGAATGCTCAGTGCTATGACTCCTTCAGTGATTCTCAAAAACGGAAAACCTTTCCTCGTGCTTGGCTCCCCGGGAGGCGGGAAAATTATTACTTCCGTTTTCCAGACTGTTGTTAATGTCATTGACTTCGGTATGGAACTGAAAGACGCAGTCGATGCCCCGAGAATGCACCATCAGTGGTACCCGGACGTTATTCAGGTTGAATACGGATTGATGAATAGTGAAACGCATAACTTAGTATCAGGGCTTGGCCATAAAATAAAAGATGTAAATCAATTCGGAAAAATTGACGCAATATTGTTTAATGAAGACGGCAGTATGAATGGATATTCGGATTCCAGAGGCTATGGAAAAGCTCTTGGCTTTTGAAAATAAAATATTAAATATATTATAATGAAAAAAACATTTTCGGTTGTTTTGTTCGTATTGATTTTAATGAGCAATTCTGTGTTTTGTTTTGAAAAATATCAACCGGCTTATTCCTCAGGCGATACTTCCTATATTAATTTATCGGCCCACTCTAAGTTCCGTTATTTTTGGAAGGATTTCAGCAGAGCTGTGAGAATTGGTGATATAGAAAATGTTATTAAAATGACGAACTTTCCGTTCGTTGATTATTATAATAAAGCCTATAATAGGTCTGTTCTTACTGCTAACGATGAAACCGAATTCAGGGATTTGTATTCAAAAATTTTTAAAGGCAGCGTTATCGAACTCTGTACCTACGATTATCCTATAACCTGCGATGATATTCAGTCCTCCGACCACCTGCCGAAGGATTGCTTTACTTCAGAAGAAAAAATGTTTAATCCGGAATATTTTTTCATTATATGTAAAGACGCCGATAGAAATCTTATGTTCGGTAAAATCGGAGGGGTGTATAAACTTATTGGCATAAAATTCCTTTAATCGGAATTTCCTTTGGCTTAATTTCTTATCTTTATTTTTCGATTCTGACACGCTATTTTCATTTATGCTCGAAAAGGTAATCTTCCATATAGATATGGACGCATTCTTTGCTTCCTGCGAAGAAGCTCTTAATCCCTCTCTGAAAGGTAAACCCCTGATAGTAGGCGGAACTAAAAAAGATTTGCGTAGCATCGTTGCCTGCCCTAATTACCTCGCACGCGCTCGCGGAATTAAAACCGCTATGCCCATTTCACGCGCCCTGTCTCTCGCTCCCGATGGTAACTTCATGAGGGGAACCCGTGGACTGTATTCCGATTATTCCAAACGAGTCCGCGAGATTCTCTATCGCTATACTCCCGTCGTCGAACCCGCTAGCATCGATGAAGCTTACCTCGAAGTCTCGGGCGTCCTTCACCTGCATAAAAATGACCCCGTGTTTCTTGCAATTAAAATTAAGGACGAAATAAAAAACAATTTGAAAATTACCTGCTCCGTCGGTATATCTCGGAAAAAAGTCTGTTCGAAAATTGCCTCGAAACAGAATAAACCAGATGGTATTACTCTCGTTCCGTTCGGATTTGAAAAGGAATTCCTCGCACCGCTTCCTGTACAGCGTATCCCCGGTGTCGGAAAAGCAACCCTCGCTAAACTCAATAAATACGGTGTGAAAAATATCTCCGACTTGCTGAAGTTCGATAAAAGTTTCTTTGAAAATGAAATCGGTGTCTATTCCTCTTATCTCTTTAACGTCGCAAATGGTGTGGATGATAGGGAAGTCCTTTCCGAAAACGAAGAGGGACACCAAAAATCTCTCTCTAAAGAAAATACTTTCTGGGAGGATAAAAGCGATATCGAGTTTTTAAAAAAAGAGCTCTATTCATTACTGGAAAAAGCATGCACAAGACTACGTAAATATAAGCTCACGGGTAAAACCCTCACCGTTAAAGTTAAATATTCCGATTTCTCCGTTAACCAGAAATCTTTTACCCGTACACGCTATTCTAATCTGGAAATGGATTTCTACGAAGATGCTCTCGCTCTTATGAAAAATCTGCTCGGAAAAGGTTGCAAAATCAGGCTACTCGGCGTGAAGTTCTCCGAACTGCTCGATGAAGATGGCGCCGTGCAGGAAAATCTGTTCTTCGACGAAGATAAATTTAAAAACGTCGTCTCTAACCTCGATAAAATCCGTAAAAAATATAACTTCGATATCATTAAATTCGGTAAAAACTTCGAACAAGAATACTGATTTTATTCTCTCTTATCTGCTAAATCTGCAATTTCTGTGTGCTGTGCTTTCAATTTTGGGATTTAATTTAATGTTTATTTTGTTACTTAAATTAACTGAATGTAAAATTTCCTAATCAAATTATTTTATGGCAAAGAAAAGAACTAACGAAAATTCGGATTATTTGAAAGATATTGATAATTTTTTCGGGCTTTCCGAACTCCAGCTTGTCGAAGCCTATAAGCATATGCTGACTACTCGATTGACCGACGATAGAATCGAAACACTCATTAAACAGGGTAAAGCTGGCTTCCTAATCTCTGGCTCGGGACACGAAGCTGTTCAGGTTGCAATGGCTATGGCAATGAGACCCGGTAAGGATTGGTTTTATACTTACTACAGAGACGATGCACTCGCTATGGCTCTTGGTATTACTATCGAAAATATTTTTCAGAGCACTATGGGTAAAGCTACCGACCCCTTTACCGGCGGACGCCAGATGCCTTCGCATATCGGAAGCAAAACCCTCAGAATGCCTGTCCCTTCGTCTGCAACAGGCTCGCAGTACCTGCAGGCCGTCGGAACTGCCCTGAGCTGCATATTCAGAAATACCGATGAAGTTGTCTATGTTGCTGGTGGCGAGGGCTCTACCGCTGAAGGCGAGTTTTATGAAGCCGTTAACTGGGCTTCACGCGAAAAACTTCCCGTTATTTTTTGTATTCAGAATAATAAATATGCTATCTCAGTTCCCGTTGAACGGCAGGTTACGGGTGGCTCGGTATTTAAACTCACATCCGGATTCGAAAACCTCAATAGGTTTCATATAGACGGAACTGATTTCCTCCAAAGCTATGCTGCTGCTAAAGAAGCAGTCCGGATTGCAAGATTGGGAAATGGTCCTTCTCTTATTTATGCCGATGTCGTTCGACTTCGCTCGCATTCCGCTTCTGACGTTCAGGAAAAATACCGCTCGAAAGAATCACTCCAGGAGGATCTGAGAAATGACCCCGTCTTGAAAATGGAAAATTTTCTTATAGAGAAAAATATTTTTTCCCATGAAAAAATTATTCAACTGAAAAAAGAATTAGCTGAGGAAATTCTGAAAATTGCTGACGATGTATTTACTCAACCCAATCCCGATGCCTCAACTATAGAAGATTATATGTACTGCCCACAGGAAGAACAGACAAAAATCGAATATGAAAAATTATCCTCCGAAGGTCCGCCTCTCGTTATGGTGGATTCCGTTAATCACGCTCTGCACGAAGAAATGGAAATAAATCCCGATATGCTGATTTACGGCGAGGATATCGCTGACGGTAAAGGCGGTGTCTTTACCGCTACTAAGGGTCTTTCCACTAAGTTCGGAGAAAAAAGAGTCTTTAATTCTCCCCTTGCTGAAGCATCTATCATCGGAACTGCTATAGGCCTCGCTGTGACCGGTCTGAAACCCGTCGTAGAAATTCAGTTTGCGGACTATATCTTTCCCGCTATGATGCAGATTCGCGATGAACTCGTTATGTATAGATATCGCTCGAATAACCAGTTTCCCTGCCCCGTGACTATTCGTGTCGCCTGCGGAGGATATATTGGTGGCGGGCACTATCACTCCCAGAATATCGAGGCAATTTTTGCTAAATGCCAGGGACTCTATATTGCTTATCCCTCTAATGCCGCGGATGCTAAAGGATTGCTCAAAACTGCATGCCGTCTTAATGACCCCGTCCTCTTTCTCGAACATAAATTCCTCTACAGACAACCCTATGCTAAATCTCCCGAACCCGATGCCGGATATTATCTCCCTTTCGGAAAAGCCGCTGTCAAAAAAGAAGGGGATGATATCACTGTCGTTGCCTATGGCGCTATGGTTGAAAAAGCAATCCGGGCATCGAAGGAAATGGAAAAAAGGGGAGTGGACGTCGAAGTTATAGATTTAAGAACGATAGTTCCGCTCGATATCGAAACGGTCTTAAATTCTGTTAAGAAAACGGGAAAAGTAATTGTTGTTTACGAAGACTCACGTTTTATGGGCTTCGGTGCTGAAATTGTTGCACAGATTTCAGAAAAAGCATTCGAATACCTGGACGCACCCATTAAAAGAGTGGCTGGTCTTAACGTCCACGTTCCGTTCCACCCGAATCTCGAAAAAGCCGCTCTGCCGCAGGATGACTGGGTGCTGAAAGCCTGTGAAGAATTGTCAGCTTATTAATAAAAAAAACCCGCGGTTAATTACCCGCGGGCTTTTTTTATTGGAAATGAAAAGGCAATTACTTCAAAAGCACCATCTTTCTGATTTCTGTGAATTCACCTGCAATAATCCTGTAGATGTAAATTCCGCTTGCTACGTTCATACCATTGAATTCTACTGAGTAATTTCCTGCTTTGTATTGTGAATTTATTAATGTCGCTATCTCTTTTCCCGTAATGTCGAAAACCTTCAACTCTACGAATTCATCTTTCTTTAATCCGAATTTAATGCTTGTTGCCGGATTGAAAGGATTCGGATAGTTTTGATTCAGATAGAATTTATCCGGAATAATGTTGACTGTTTGTCCTGTCTCAGTCACAACACAGCTTGCCACCGTGCTGAATCCGCTTTCCTTGAATGTGCAGTATCTGTCTTTCGCTTTAACCCAGAAGTAATATGTCCCCGGCGTTAATCCTGTATTGAGGAATGTCGTGTCAGGGTGATTTGCCGCTCCTATAAAGGTTGCGGTTGAAGGATTGTTCGTTGTGTTTCTATAGAAACTGTATTGGTACATATCAAATTCCAGATTCTTTTTGCATTTCAATAGTGCCGCACCGTTTCCTCCCGGTGTTGCAGTCATATTTGTTGGAACTGCTGGCGTTACCGTGTCAGCCGCAGGTAATATTCTGTGCGTAGGAGCCGGTGATATGTTTTGCTTCGTGTAATATAAAAAGTCCGGCGTCCCGTAATGATAATTATTCAGTGTACTTGTCGGGAATGTATTTTGAGTACAGCTGTTGCAATATTTCATATCATTATATGTCAGATGTTGTCCTATTTGAGAACTTGTCCCGTAATAGTATCCATCACCGGTTCCCTGAAATAGTTCAATTACGTATTGTGTACCTGATTTAACCCAAATAGGTGATGCTAAAGCACCATAGTTCCATTGGGCTGCAGGACCGGAAACCTGCATTTGTAATATTATTGCCTGAGTTGTAAAGTCAAATAATGTAACATATCTTTGTGTCCCCTGTGGTTCACGCTTACCAAAGTATCCTATCAATAAATCTTCATTTGGTGTAAATCTGAATCCTCTTTGAGAATTCGCAACTCCACCTGCTGTCGCTATTATTACGCTGTCAGTTGATGAATGCGGCCCGTAAAACATTGCCAGTGTGGATATGTTTGTGGCACCGGCATTTCCGTAATATAAGAATACTTGAACCGAATCGCTTGCCCCTATTGACGGGACGTTAACCCAGATTTTTGTACTATCCGTGTTTAAATATCCTTCCACCCAGTGTCCTAAATACGTTGTGCCGTTGCATGTGGTGACAAACCTTATGTCGTTACCGCTTGCTAACATCCACCCATTTGCAATCGGGACTTGAGTGTTGAATTTTATTAACACTTGAACGTTGGTGAGTGCACTTGCCGTGTTGTTTTTAATCCATACGGGGTTTTCATACTTAAACTGTGCATTTGAAACATTTAATAACAGAAATAGAACGATGAGAAAAGCACAAAAGTGTTTCATTTTTCCTCCGAATTTAGTTTAAGAAATATTTTTTTTAAAAAAGAAATTATCTAAAATCGAAAAAGATTTTTTAAAATTTCTCTTTGTTATAATAAAACATTAAATTTCTTAATGAACTTGTAATTCAGTAAAAATTAACTTTGCTCGAAAATCTGTGAAGAATTATATGACGCTTACTGAATCTTTGGTTGGTACGATTATTATTTTTAATTATGTAATCAAATTGTATCCTCTTGAGAAATAATTTGAGTGTAAGGATATTTACATTTGTCAAATATCTAAAAGAGCGTCATACGTCAATATGTAATAAAATTATTAAAATATTACTTATAATCAAGTAATAAATCAAGTGGATAGAAAAAAGTCCCGAAATAAATGCCGGAACTTTTTATAATCATTTTTATTCTTCCTTTTAATAGTTCACTTATATGGTCTTGGTTGTACATAGTTCTTCTTTAAATCCATTTAAACTATAAGTTTGTGAGAGACTTAAGCTCATCAGTTCGCTTATATATTATATTATCAAGTATATATTATTTGAATTATAGCTCTGAAATAAGTTTTCTCATCTCCTGCATCTGCTTTTGCGAACCAAGTAATATCAGTTTTGAATCAGAGTCTATAAGTGTGTCCGGAGAAGGATTTATCTTGTAGCTGCCATCATTCATCCTTAACCCGATTACATTTGCTCCCGTCTTGTTTCTTATGTCAAGGTCACGTATGGATTTGTGTTTGAATTCTTCCGAAATGTTGCTTAGCGAAAGTTCTTCGAACGTTAAACTTATATCCGAACCCTGTCCTGTCAGATTTGCAATGAATTCTGTTATATATGGTTTTGTAACAAGTGCCGCCATGTGCGCTCCTCCTATTTTTTCAGGCATAATCACATTATTTGCTCCTGCTCTTTTAAGTTTACTTTCGGAGGATTCATTCGAAGCTCTGCTGATAATATTAATTATTGGATTTAATTCTCTTGCGGTTAATACTACATATACATTATCCGGGTCTTCAGGTAACGTGGTGATTATTGCCTTTGCTCTCTTTATCCCCGCCTGAAGCAGTGTCTCTTCCTCGGTTGCATCCCCGTCAAGAAATAAAATTCCTTCGTCCGCTTTAATGTATTCAATTACATTCTCACGGCTCTCGATTACTATAAATGGTATTTTGTCATCTGTTAATTCGAGACAGATCTGCTTGCCTGTTCTTCCGTAACCGCAAACGATTACGTGGTCTTCGAGTTTTTCTATTTTTTTGTTCACGTTGTAATGTTTAAAAAATTTTCTGAATTCTCCGTCAATGATGAATTTTGCAATTAAAGTAACACCGTAGAAAAATAATCCGATATTGGATAATATGAAAAATACCGTGAAAATTCTTCCCGTATCGGATAATGGCTGAACTTCCTGAAAACCTACAGTAGATATGGTTGTTACTGTCATATATAATGCTTCCAGAAAAGTATAACCTTCTATAATGATATATCCTGCTATACCTGTAGAGATACTGAGAAAAATAAGGAGAAAGATTATTACGGCTTCTTTAAAATATTTGAATCCTAATTTTATATTTTCTGTTTTATACATTATATAGTATATTGAGTTACTATAACATTATTATTAAATTAGTATATTAATATAAATAAATAAATATAAATATAACAATATGCAGGAATTTGATTTAATTGTAATTGGTAGCGGTCCCGGAGGTTATACCGCAGCAATCAGAGCCTCACAGCTTGGATTTAAAACAGCTGTTATCGAAAGAGATAAACTCGGAGGCATATGCCTGAACTGGGGCTGTATTCCCACAAAATCCTTGTTGAAAGATGCTGAAATAATGAATTCTTTGAAGCACCTTAAAGAACACGGAATAAGTGCAGATAATATTGCCTTCGATTTTCCTAAAATTATTGAACGCTCGAGAAAAGTCGCTGTGGCATCCGAAAAAGGAGTCCAGTATTTGATGAAAAAAAATAATATTACTATTATCAATGGTACGGCAAAATTCAACAGAGATAAATCAATTTCCGTTACGGATAAGGATGGAAAAGAAATTGAAGTCGTAAAATCGAAACATACTATCGTGGCTACCGGTGCAAGAGCAAGGACTATCGGGAATATTAAGTTCGATGAGGAAAAAATTCTGTCCTCGACAGGTGCAATGCTGCAAAATAATATTCCCGGGAAAATGCTTATTGTAGGCAGTGGTGCGATTGGTATGGAATTCGCTTATTTCTATAATGCATTCGGTGCGGAAATTACTATAATAGAAATGTTGCCCCGTATTTTACCCGTGGAGGATAAGGAAGTATCTGATACCGTAGCAAGGGAATTTAAAAAACTCGGTATGAAAATTTATACAGATACTAAGACGGAAGATGTAAGGATTAAAGATAATAAAGTCCTCACTACCGTTTCGGGTAAAATTAGCGAAACATTGGAATCCGATGTGGTCTTGCTCGCTGTCGGCGTTTCGGGTAACATTGAAAATCTTGGCTTGGAGGAAATCGGCGTTGAACTTTTTAAAAACGGGATAAAGGTGGACACAAATTATCGAACTAATGTCAGCGGTGTTTATGCTATCGGCGATGTTGCATTGATAGACCCGAAAGGAAAACCGTGGCTCGCTCATGTCGCTTCCGGCGAAGCCGTGAATTGCGTCGAAAAAATTAAAGGCTTGAAAGTCGAAGATGTTAATTACAGCAATATCCCGGGCTGTACTTATTGCCAGCCTCAGGTCGCTTCCGTGGGCTTGACGGAAGAAAAAGCTAAAGCTATGGGCTATGATGTTGTAATCGGAAAATTTCCGTTTTCGGCTAACGGTAAATCCAGAGCTATGGGCGAAACGGTAGGTTTTGTAAAGTTGATTTTTGAAAAAAAATACGGTGAATTGCTCGGCGCTCATATAGTCGGAGCCGAAGCAACCGAGTTGATTAGTGAGCTTGTGATGTTAAAATCACTCGAAGGAACGGGAGAATCGATTGCTAAAACTATACACGCACATCCGACCTTGGCTGAATCTGTTATGGAAGCCGCAGGCGTCGCATTCGGTGAGGCGATAAATATTTAAATATTTGCGTATTTTTTTATCAATTGATTTATCGTTTATATATTGATATTTTAATTTTGAAATTCGTAATGCAGTAATTATAATTATAATGTTGTAATTACTCTGTTTGCGGATGTTTATTCAAAAACAAAATTATAAGGAGCAAAGTAAAATGGAAGAAAATAAAATGGCAAAAGGCCTGATGATTGGTTTCTTGGCCGGTGGTATAGTGGGCGGCTTGATTGCTCTCCTGTATGCACCAAAATCTGGCAGGGAATTAAGAAATGATATCAGAATAAAAAAAGATGAATTTCTCGATGATACTGCCGAATATATGCAGATTGCAAAAGAAAAAGCTAATGAATTGATAAACGAGGGGAAGAAAAAATCAGAACAGCTGATTCAGGATGCTAAAAAGAAAGCTAGCACCCTGATTGAAGATGCTAATACCCTTTTGAGCGATGCTAAAGAAAAAGCATCGGAAAAATTCAGCTCTGCAAAAGATAAAATATCAGTTGAAACCGACAGGATAAAAGATGCTTTCAAGGCTGG
Organism: uncultured Ignavibacteriaceae bacterium; assembly: GCA_964501535.1. Lineage (GTDB taxonomy): Bacteria > Bacteroidota > Ignavibacteria > Tepidaquicellales > Tepidaquicellaceae > FEN-1279. Next base: position 96,586 of record CAZCSV010000001.1, read on the forward strand.
TATGGATGCTTATAACGAAGAAAAGAACAAAATTTAAAAGGTTCTTTTTATTAATATTAAATTATCATTACCTTGACTGATACTTATCAAATATTATTGAGCATTTCTATTATCATTCAGATAATACTTTTTATTGCATTCATTGTGCTAATCTTTTCACTTACAGGCTATGTTAAAAAACTTATTGGCAAAACTGAAGAACTGAAAAGTGATTTGGGTGATTTTAAAGTGAGACTGGAACCCTTGATTGACGATACACTCGACCTTGTTAAAAAGCTGAATAACATTTCGGGTAAAGTGGAAGAAAATATTGACACCGTTAAAAAAGTGACCGAAAAGATTAAAGTTATGACCGAAGATATTTATGATTTCAAAAACAAGTTGCAAAGAAAAATTGAACCTCCTATTAACGATACCATTAATTTCTATAATGCTTTAATAAGAGGAATAAGAGTATTCACGGAAAAGTTGAAAAGCCCCCGTGAAAAAATATCGGGCGACGATAACTTGCTTTTTGATGATAAAATTGATTATGATGTGGAAATTAAAGAAGAGTACAATGATATTAATAAAGAACTGAATGAAGTTAGAAAAAAACTCGAAGAAATGAAAAGAGTGTAAGAGTATTCTTTTACCTAAAACTCCGTTGGAATTATTGAACTCGTTTTCGGATTATAAATTGAAAACGAGTTTGCTTTTTTATGATATTTTTATAACTATCTTTCCCATCTGAACAGATTTCTCCATCCTCATAAAAGCTTCGTGTATGTTTTCCATATCAAAAATTTTATCTACTACCGGTGTGATTTTATTCTTCTCGATGAATTCAATCATATTACTGAAATCTTTATCAGAACCCATAGTTGTCCCGAGTAAAGAAACCTGCTTCCAGAAGATTTTCCTTATCTCGAAATTATTGACCTTGCCGGAAGTTGCACCGTAATTTACTATGCTTCCTCCGGAGTTAATTACATCTAAACATTTCATAATATTGTCTCCGCCTGTCCCGTCTATAATTAAATCAAAACCTCTTTTGGATAATTCAAGTATTTTCCTGTCCCAGTTTCCATCTCTGTAATTTACTCCGTTTTCTGCTCCTAATTCAATCGCTTTTTTGATTTTTTCCTTGCTTCCGGATGTGACATAAACCTTTGCTCCTTTTTTAACGGCATATAATAAGGAAAATGTCGAAACTCCTCCGCCGATTCCTGTTATCAGTACATTCTGATTTTTCTTGATATCTCCTTTTATGAAAACAGCACGATATGCGGTTAGTCCTGCTAAAGGAAATGATGCTGCTTCTGCAGAAGTTAAATGTCCCGGCTTTTTATATATGTATGACTTATCCACTGCTATATATTCCTCCAGCGTTCCATTATCCGGTAACCCTAGAATTTTGAAATTATTCCCTTGATGAAATTCGCTCTTTCCCCAGTTCATTCCGGGATTCACAACAACCTCTTCTCCAACGGAGAAGTTTGTAACGTTTTTTCCTTTTTCCACGATTGAACCCAAACAATCTGAACCTAATACAACCGGCAGTTTTATCCCAGCATATAATCCTTTGATAATCCATAAATCCCTGTGATTCAATGATGAGTATTTTATCTTTATTAATACTTCATCATCATTTATTTTTGGTAAAGATATCTCTTCTATTACTAAATTTCTTCTCAGTTCTTCAATCTTTCCAATTTGTTTTAATAATACCGCTTTCATATTTGATATTTTATTTTTAATATTTAATTTTTATAGAGACCGGGCAGTGGTCACTCCCCGTAATATCTGTATGAATATCTGCGGCGACTACATTATCTGCAAAATCATCCGAAACCATAAAATAATCTATACGCCATCCTACGTTTCTCTCACGCGCTCTCGTTACCATGTCCCAATATGTATACCACTCAGGCTCCTTGTGGAATTTCCTGAATACATCCACATATCCGAGATTTATTATTTTATTTATCCATGCTCTCTCTTCAGGTAAAAATCCTGTATTACCTTCGTTTTCTTTTGGTCTTGCAAGGTCGATTTCTTTGTGTGCAGTATTGTAATCACCCGTTACGATTATTCCCTTCCTGCCTGAAAAATTTTTTTGTAAATAAAAAAATAATTCATCGTAGAAATCCAGCTTGTATCTTACTCTCTCGGGTCCTCTTCCTCCGTTGGGGAAGTAAACATTGGCTAAAATAAATTTTTCGTATTCTGCGAAAATCACGCGTCCCTCTGTGTCGTATTTTTCTTTGCCAAATCCGTTTATGATTTTTAAAGGTTTTATTTTTGTGTAAATACCTACACCGGAATATCCTTTCCTCAAGGCTGAAAACCAGTATGAATCATACCCTTTTATGTCTTTTATTTCCTCTGGAATCTGCTCCGGCTGTGCCTTTGTCTCCTGTAGACAGATAATATCGCCTTTAGATTTCATTATCCAGTCTTTAAATCCCTTTTTTGCTATCGCACGGATTCCGTTTACATTCCATGTATATATTGTAATACTGTTTTTTGCCATGTTTTAAAATAATATTTAGCGGAAACATAAAAAATACTCAAATATATTTACATTTAATTTGAAATCCGATTAAACTAATTTTATACGTTAATTTGAAAATTGTAATTTTATTATGTCTGTGCATAAACTCGAATCTTTTTTTAATCCTAAAAGAATTGCCTTAATTGGCGCTTCTATAAATCCAAACAGCGTCAGCGGGAAAGTACTAAGTAACCTTATCGGAGGAGGTTTCAAAGGCGTAGTCTATCCCGTTAATCCTCAGTTCGAAGCGGTTCTCGGAATTCAGTGCTATCAAGATTTAAAATCACTTCCTAAAAAACCTGACCTCGTGGTAATTTGCACCTCTGCGGATTTGGTCCCCGGTTATATAAATGAATGCGGGGAAACCGGTATTCTGAATATTATTGTTATGTCTGCCGGTTTTAAAGAAGCCGGGGAAAAAGGCTTGAAACTTGAACAGCAGATAAAAGACTATATTAAAAAATATGGAAACATGAGGATCATGGGACCTAATTGCCTCGGCCTTATCGTTCCATACCTGAACCTTAATGTTAGTTTCGCTGCTGGTATTCCAAAAAATGGTAACATTGCGTTTATATCTCAGTCTGGAGCTTTGTGTACGTCTGTATTGGATTGGGCTATAGAAAAAAAGCTGGGCTTTTCTTATTTCATTTCGGTGGGAAATGCAATTGATGTAGATTTTCCGGATTTAATCGATTTCTTGGGCGAGGATGAAAAAACTAAATCAATTATTCTTTATATTGAATCTGTTACCCAGGCAAGAAAGTTTATGACCGCAGCTCGTTCGTTTGCTCGTTCAAAACCAATCGTTGCTTATAAAGCGGGTCGATTTCCTGAATCTGCAAAAGTAGCCGCTTCGCATACAGGCGCAATGGCGGCGGAAGATGCAATCTATGATGCAGCGTTTAAAAGAGTGGGTATTGCAAGGGTTTTTGATATAGGAGATATTTTCGATTGCACCGAATTAATTGGACGGGGTAAAATTCCAAAAGGTCCCAGACTCTGTATAGTTACGAATGCAGGAGGTCCTGGCGTTATGGCAACAGATAGTCTGATTGAACACGACGGCGAATTGTCCAATCTGAGCGAAGATACCCTTAATCTCTTAAATTCAAATTTACCCGCTTTCTGGTCAAAGGGAAATCCTGTTGATGTGCTCGGTGATGCAAATTCTAAAAGAATTTCTAAAGCTGTTCAGATAGTTCTGAAGGATAAAAATGTAGATGCCGTTCTTGTCATATTAACACCTCAGGCAATGACAAATCCTACTGCAACAGCTAAGGAAATATCTAAACTTTCTGCTGATACGAAAAAACCCGTTTTGGCGGCGTGGCTCGGCGGAGAAAGAATGAGAGAGGGAATGCAAATCCTGAGTGATGCTGGCGTTCCTGTCTATCAAACCCCGGAACAGGCTGTACGCTCGTTTATGACCCTTGTTTCGTATTCCAGAAATCTTCTGAGCTTGTATGAAACTCCCCGTGAAATTCCTGTGGAATTTCCTATTGATAGAGGCAAATTGAAAAATGATTTTGTTAATCTGTGCCTTAGCGAGGAAATCAATATTGATGAAGATAAAACTTTGATTCTGTCGGAATCGGTTTCCAAAAAAATTCTCGACGCTTACGGTATCCCTGCCTCAAATCCCATACAGGTAAAATCCGTAAATGATGCCGTAAATGTTGCGGAAAAAATCGGCTATCCTGTCGTTATGAAAATCCAATCTCCCGATATCTCGCATAAAACTGATGTGGGAGGAGTTGAACTGAATCTCCAGGATAAAGTTATGATTAGCTCGGCTTTCAAACGGATTATGAATAATGTGAAATTAAAACAACCAGATGCTCAAATTGAAGGAGTTACCATACAACCAATGGTGAAAATAAAAGATGCTGTCGAGATGATTTTAGGTATAAAAAGAGATTCTACTTTTGGAACGGTCATTCTTACTGGAATGGGAGGAACAGGTGCGGAGCTTTTTAAGGATAGAACCATAGGTTTCCCCCCTTTGAATGAAAGACTTGCCTTTCAGATGATTGAATCACTTAAAATTTATCCCTTGCTTAAAGGCTATAGGGGAAAACCTCCAGTAGATATTGAAAAATTAATTGAAATCCTGATACGACTCTCTTATCTGGCTGCAGATTATCCGGAAATAAAAGAACTTGATATAAATCCGCTTCTCATTTCCCGGAAAGGTGCTATCGCTCTCGATGCTAGAATCGTTGTCGATACTGCTTTGCTGACAAAAACAAACAGACCGTATGAACATCTCGCTATGAAACCTTATCCCGAAGAATATGTTAAAGAAGTGAAACTTCCCGACGGGACGGATGTCTTGTTTAGACCGATTAAACCTGAAGATGAACCTCTCTGGATGGATTTGTTGGGCAGCTGTTCCCGTGAGTCTATATATTCAAGATTCAGATATTTCTTCCAGTGGCAGTCACATGAAGTAGCAACAAGATATTGCTATATTGACTACGATAGGGAAATCGCTGTTGTTGCGGAGATAAAAGAGGGAAATAATAAAAAATTTATAGGCGTGGGAAGGCTGATTGCTGACCCTGACCATGAGACTGTAGAATATGCCATCTTGATTGCCGATGAATGGCAAAATAGGGATGTCGGAGGTATACTTACAGATTATTGCTTTGAAATTGCAAAACACTGGGGGTTGAAAAAAATTGTCGCCCAAACTACTACCGATAATCAAAGAATGATTGCAGTCTTCCAGAAAAGAGGATTTGAAATATTGGTTGATCCATCGAGTTCTATGGTCGATGTCGTAAAACCTTTAATCTGATTTTACCACTTTTCCCAGTGGATGTTCTCTTCCTTGAACTTGTCCTTTGGCTTATCCTCTCCTGTCGGATGTCCAATCGGTACTATATTAACCGGTATTACATTTTCTGGAATTCCGAGAACGTTTCTTAATAGATTCATTCTCCTTTCATCCGGATATGCCGCTGTCCATACGGCTCCCAATCCGAGAGATTCGACTGCAAGCAGTATGTTCTCTCCGGCAAGTGAACAGTCTATTATCGCGAACTCCGTCCTTCCCTCGACGGTTCTTCCTGGAATCGCACAGACTATTATTATTGCACCGGCTTTTCGGTACATCTCGGAATTATGTAAACTGTCTGCGAGTGTTTCGATATTCTTCTTCTCCGATATTACTATAAATGACCACGGCTGCTTGTTCATTGCTGTAGGTGCGCACATGGCACATTTTAATATTTTATCCAAATCTTCTTTGCTGACCGATTCCCCTGTAAAATGCCTTACACTTTTTCTGTTCTTGATGGTCTTTATTACTTCATTGTCCTGTGAACAGGATATGTTGAATGTTATTATAAATACCGCTATCGTTAGCGCTATCTTCTTCATAATAAGTTGAATTAATTTGTTTTATGCGTGTTTTATCCGTTTATTCTTTCTCGTACCTGATTTCCATTTCTTCGCTGTTACCGAGTCCTTTTTTCAAAACTTCAAGAAGACCTTCTTCCGCTCCCATTTCCTGAAAAGATTCTATTGTAGGTAAGTTTATGTAATAATCGATATCATCATCGGCTTCCTCTTCAAGATGGTCTATTAAAAACTGTAATTGTGCTTCCGTGATGTTGCCTATTAATTCTCCCGTGTCTTTGTTAAATATTTTTATCATAAGATTTAAGTTTAGTTGTTTGATAATCTTAATAATATATGTTTTTTTATTCAATATCAATTACACATCCATTGCATTTTTATTCCTCATTTTAAAACAAAATATCGCTGCTACTATATAAATTTACCTTTTCCTTTCATGCTCGATTTCCTTTCTATCTTATATGTAAAATTCGTTTTTCAATTTCAAGTTGTTTTTTATTTGCATAATTTTAGTAATTCTGATTAAAATTAAATTACTTATATGTCTGGAAAATTTGACGGATTCTTTTATCCTGTATCAATCGCTATCGTAGGTGCATCTTCAAAAGAGAAAACTCTTGGCTGGGAATTAATGAAAAATCTCTTGAAATTCGGTTACAAAGGAAAAATTTTCCCCGTAAATCCGAAGGCCGATTATATTCAAAATGTTAAGGTTTATGCCTCCCTTACTGCAATTGAAGATGACGTCGACCTCGCTATTATTATGGTCGCAAAACAATTTGTGCTTGCCTCTATCGATGACTGCATTAAAAAGAATATTAAAAATATTATCGTGATTACTGCCGGATTTAAAGAAGTTGGCGAAGAAGGAAAAGAAATGGAAAAACTGCTTATGGAAAAAATCCATAAACACAATATTAGAATGGTCGGACCTAATTGCATGGGTATCATAAATACCAAAACGGGTGTAATGATGAACGGAACTTTTGTTCAGGGCGTGCCTAATCCCGGCGGAATCGGATTTGTCTCTCAAAGCGGTGCACTTGGTGCCGCCGTTCTGAGAATCTTGAAAAACAAGGATGTTGGATTTGCGCAATTTTTAAGCATCGGCAATAAAGCTGATGTTGATGAAAATGATTTGATGGATTATTGGAGGGATAATGAAGATGTGAAAGTTATCACTTTATATCTTGAAAGTTTTGGGAATGCAAGAAAATTTATGGAAACTGCTAAAACCGTTACTAAGAAAAAACCCGTGATTGCTGTAAAAGCAGCACGTACTGCCGCAGGGATGAAAGCGGCCTCTTCTCATACCGGTGCCCTGGCTTCGGCGGATGCCGTTGCTGATGCCATTTTTGAACAAAGCGGCGTTATTAGAGTTTCTTCGGTTGATGAACTTTTTGACCTAGCAAAATCTTTCGACAGGACTATTCTGCCTGAAGGTAATCGCGTGGGAATTCTGACTAATGCAGGAGGTCCTGCAATTTTAACCGTAGACGAAGCTCATAATTCCGGATTGCAGGTACCTGACCTTTCAGCTTCTACCCGAGACAAACTTCACGAAATTTTAGTTCCTGAAGCTGCATTCCTTAATCCTGTGGATGTGCTTCCGCCTGCGACCGCTGAGGTCTATGGAAAAGCAACCGGGATAATGCTCGCCGATGAAAATATTGATGCGGGAATAATTATACTCGGACCTCCTCTGATGCATGATACACTTGAAATCGGTAAATCGATATGCAAAGCGGCAATGAATTCGGGAAAATGCGTTACTGTGGTGTTGATGTCTCAGGATGATATTATTCCTAAACTTGCTGACGCTGTTCCGGGGCATCCTCCTTTGTTTAATAACTGCGAAGCAGCTGCTAAAGCAATAGGTCAGATGCATAAATATAAAATCTTCAGAGAAAAATTGGATGGCTCGTTCAGAAGCTATTCTAAAGAAAAAAAAGCTGTCGAAGATGTCCTGAAGAAATATAAAAACAAGGAAACATATCTCGACTTCGATGATGTCGTAAAAATATTAAAGGCTTATGAACTTCCTGTCGTCGAATCTTATTTCGCAAGGAATGTGCAGGAGTCGGTGGATATGGCTGATAAAATCGGTTACCCCGTGGTCATAAAAGTTGCGGGAAAAAAACTCGTCCATAAATCCGATGTCGGCGGCGTTGTCGTCGATATTAAAAATCTAGAAGAATTGATTCAGGCTGAGAACAGGGTCATAGCAGGTTTGAAAGAAAAGGGGATTGATAACCATCTCGAAGGTTTTACTCTCCAACCCTTTGTTAAAGGCGGAACTGAAACTATCCTTGGTGTAATGAAAGATTCTAATGCCGGACATCTGGTTGCTTTTGGAATGGGTGGAATTATGGTGGAAGTGATGAAAGATGTTAAATTCAAACTGCTTCCCGTTAATGATTTGGAAGCGGAAGAACTGATTAAATCTGTTAATGCTTATAAAATATTAAAAGGAATAAGAGGAAATCCTCCCGTCGATTTGGAATTCGTGAAAGAAAATATTTTGAGATTGTCGCACCTGGTTAATGATTTCCCGCAAATAGTTGAACTTGATTTGAATCCGTTTGTGTTTTCTCATTTGAAGGATAAATGTAAAATTCTTGATGCAAGAATAAAAATAAAATCATAAATATAAGTTATGAAAATAGCTAAGGAATTTCGATGGGAGATGGGACATCGCCTCCTGTTTCATAAAGGACTGTGTAATAATTTTCACGGTCATTCCTATAAAATGATAGTCGAAGTGGAAGGAGAACCTTTGAAAAATGGTATGGTGATTGATTTCTACGACCTTGGAAAAATAATTAATCCGATAATTGAAAAATATGACCACGCATTCCTGTGCTGGAAAGGGGATAAGGTGATAAAAAATTTCCTGGTTAAAAATAAAATGAAACACGTTATATCGGATTACCAATCTACCGTTGAAAATATATGTATGGATTTTCTTTACAAAATTTCCGCAAAACTTAAAGAAAAGAAATATGGAAATATTTGTAAGGTTAATGTTAAAATTCAGGAAACACCGAATTCATATGCAGAAAAGGGGATTGAACTGAGATAAAATACTATTGCTTTTTCCTCTCCAGATTTCTTAAATCATCCGTAAGCTTCTCTGGCAGAGGATATCCGTCTTCGATGTATAATAAAGCAATATGTAAATGCGTTATGTTTGCAGGCAGTATGGTCTGCCTGCCCGTCCTGCCGACTTCTCCGATTTTATCGCCTGTGTTAATTATATCTCCCGGCTTTTTGAATACTTTGCTTAAATGTGAATAATATAAAAGTTTTTTGTTCGTTACATCATAAATGCGTATGTATTTCCCCGCTCTTAAAATCGAACCCGGCTCCCAGGTCGTATCTGTTGCAACTACAACTCCGCTTGACATGCTTACAACATCTACCGGCTTTCCGGTTGAATCATCCAAACAGTCTTTGTTTGTATCTGCAATCATTATATCGTTTGCAGGATGATTCCATGATTTATTCCCGTCAAAATAGTCGTATGATATGTCGTTGAAATCGTTCCCGCCGTTTCTGAATGCAATCTTTGAATAGTCCCTCAACGGGAAAACCCAGTCTTCTCTTTTAACATATTTCCCTTTATTAGTGTAAAAATAATTTATTGCTTCTTTTTCATATATCTGGATTAATATTATTGCATCTTCTTTCTTTATGTTTCCTATGACAATTTTTTTGTCTAATGAATTCCATTTGTCAAAAACACCTGAACTGTCGGCAAAGACATTACCAGCAATAAATAATATGAATAAATAAAATATTTTCAAATGTACAAAATTCTTAATTCAAATATATAAATTCTGAATAAATTCTAATATCTAAATAAGAATTATTATATTTGAAAAAGAATATTAAATATTATAACTTAAACTTTTGTGTACTGCTAAATATTAAGATTTGTGTCCTTTGAAATTAGGTTCAAAGCAGAACCTGATTTAAACCATTCGATCTGCTGTTTGTTAAATGAATGGTTGAGTAAAATCTCCTCTGTATTCCCGTCACTATGTCTCGTTTTTAGTTTAATCTGCTTTCCGGGGATAAAATTTGTTAAATCCAAATCGAATTTGTCATCTTCTCTTATCTTCTCGTAATCATCGGGATTTGCAAACGTTAGAGGTAACATTCCTTGCTTTTTCAAATTTGTTTCGTGAATTCTTGCGAATGATTTTACTATTATTGCTTTACCTCCGAGATACCTCGGCTCCATAGCTGCGTGTTCTCGTGATGAACCTTCTCCATAATTCTCTTCTCCTATCACTATCCATCCTGTTTTGTTTGCTTTATACTCGCGTGCGACCTTTGGAACTTCTTCGTATTTTCCTGTTATCAGATTCTTGACGGAATTCATCTTGCTGTTAAAGTAATTCACCGCACCTATGAACATGTTGTTTGAGATGTTATCTATATGTCCCCTGTATTTCAGCCACGGTCCCGCCATTGATATGTGGTCAGTAGTGCATTTCCCTTTGACCTTTATTAATAAAACAAGATTTTTGAAATCCTTATTTAAATCAGGTTCCTCGAATGGCGGTAATTCCTGTAAACGATTACTATTAGGACTAATATTTACTTTAATGTTACTCCCGCTTTTTGCAGGAGGAATATATCCGCTTACCCCCTGTAAAAACCCGTGTTCGGGCAATTCGTTACCCATTGGTTCATGAAGTCTTATCTTTTTTCCCTTCTCGTTTTCGATGAAATCGGTTAGAGGATTGAAAGTAAGTTTTCCCGCGAGCGAAATTGCCGTTACTATTTCTGGAGATGCTACAAATGAGTGTGTTGCAGGATTCCCGTCGTTCCTCTTTATAAAATTTCTGTTGTAGGATGTTATGATGGAATTTTTTTCGCCTTCTTTGACGTCATGCCTTTTCCATTGCCCAATGCAAGGCCCGCAGGCGTTCGCAAGTACAAGACCGCCGATTTTTCCGAATACTTCCAGATGACCGTCTCTTTCTATTGTTGCTCGGATTTGTTCCGAACCCGGGGTTATTATAAATTCTGATTTGGCTTTTATTCCTTGCTCTAATGCCTGCTTTGCAACTGATGAAGAACGCTCCATGTCTTCGTATGAGGAATTTGTACAACTGCCGATTAATCCTACTTTTATTTCTTCCGGATAATTATTTTTTAATACTGCATCCTTAAATTTTGAAATAGGATGAGCAAGATCGGGCGTAAATGGCCCGTTTATATGAGGCTCCAATTCGTCTAAATCAATTTCTATTATCTTGTCGTAATATTTAATACTTCCTTCGTCCGCTTTTAAATATTCTTTTATACTATCAGCCGTTTCGGCAATTTCTTTTCTTCCGGTCGCGACCAAATATCTGTACATTCTTTCATCATATGGGAATAGCGATGTCGTAGCTCCTATTTCTGCTCCCATATTGCATATCGTTGCCTTACCTGTGCATGATATACTTTTTGTACCTTCTCCGAAATATTCTATTATGTAACCCGTTCCCCCTTTTACTGTTAGTATTCCCGCTAAATTTAATATTATATCTTTTGGTGATGTCCATCCTTTCATTTTTCCTTTTAAATGTACACCGAGAATTTTCGGGTATTTCAATTCCCAGGGCAACCCTGCCATAACATCTACTGCATCCGCTCCTCCTACACCTATTGCTATCATTCCCAGCCCTCCGGCATTCGGAGTGTGCGAATCCGTTCCTATCATCATTCCTCCCGGAAATGCGTAATTTTCTAGAACAACTTGGTGTATTATTCCCGCACCGGGTTTCCAGAATCCTATCCCGTATTTTTGAGATACCGATTCAAGGAAATCGTATACTTCTTTGTTGTCTGAATTTGCTCTCAGTAAATCATTCTCTGCTCCGGTCTCTGCTTGTATTAAGTGGTCGCAATGTACCGTAGACGGTACGGATACTCTTGGTATCCCTGCTGACATAAATTGAAGTAAAGCCATTTGAGCGGTGGCATCTTGCATAGCAACCCTGTCAGGCCTGAAATCTGCGAAATCTACCCCTTTTTTATGAATTTTTATTGCATCATCATATAAATGAGCATATAATATTTTTTCTGCATAAGTCATTTCTCTCCCAAATACATTTTTTGCTTTGTCTATTTTATCTTTGAACGTCTTATATACTTTTTTGGTGAGCTCTAAATCGAATAACATTATGTTTCTCCCGTTATATATTTATAATATTTTTTTTAAATCTTCTGTATTATCCACCGGAAGATTGCACCGCTGGTTTTCGCATACGTATACTTTTATTTTATCGTAACTGTCAACAATTTCTCTGATGTATTCTGAATATGACTCAAGTCCCTTTGTTGCGTGTATCAAAATTTCGAAAGGTATATATTTGCTTTTAATGTAATTTATCATTTCTTCGAGACCTTTATTTCTAATGTCTCCGGTGAAAATAATTTCTTTAGGACTGCTTAAACTAAACAATATGTTGTTTAACATCAAGGGGCTCGAAAAATGTAAATTATCTATTTCGGGATAAAAATACTCTATGCTGGCTTCGGCAATATCTGTCAGTTCTTTCTTTCCTGTTATGTAACCGATTCTTAATAAATTTTCTAACATAACTGAATTTCCCGATGGTTCTGCACCATCGTATATATCTTTTGTCCTTAAAATTACATCTTCGGCGGATTGCTCAGTGTCGTAAAAACCTGAATTTGCTTTATCGAAAAATTTTTCGATTGCTATGTTTGTAATCTCTGCTGCAAATTTTAAATAATTTTCCTCGAAAGTTGTTACGTACAAATCCAATAATGCCTTAATGAAAAACGAATAATCTTCTAATGTCCCTTGATATTTTGTTTCGTTGTCTCTGAATCTGTGATATAATACCTTTTCCTTCTCTCTCCATAAATTTTTCTTTATGAATGAACAGCTTTTAATTGCGGATTCCAGATATCTTTCATTCTTGGTCTTGCTGTAACCTTTTGCAAATGCACTTATCATTAAACTGTTCCATGATGTTAATATTTTATCGTCTAAGTGGGGTCTTATCCTCTCAATTCTTTTTTCTGATAATGTTCTTTTTGATTTGCTGATTATTTTTTTTACTTCATCCGCAGATTTGTTGAATGACTTTGATGCATCGAATATATCGTTTGCTAAATATAAAACATTTTTGTTCTTGAATATGTTGTGAGGATCTGAAATTGTGTTGCCTTCGTGTTTGATTCCGTATATGTCGCAGAATAAACGTGCATCATTTTTTCCAAGAATTTCTTCGATTTGATTTTTCTGCCACGTGTAGTAAAATCCCTCTTCCTTTTTTTCTGGAAATGATTCGTCTGTTGCACTTTCTGCATCTTCTGCGGAAAAATATCCTCCGTTCTTATTTGAGAGATTTCTTAATACATAATCTAAAGTTTCGTTTCCGTAATTGAGAAAATATGTATCTTTCGTTATTGAATAAACATCGAATAAAATCGAAGAAACCTGTGCCTGGTCGTATAGCATTTTTTCGAAATGCGGTACCCGCCAGTACACATCTACTGCATATCTGTGAAATCCTCCTCCGAGATGGTCGTAAATTCCTCCCGCACACATTTTCTTAACTGTGAAAGTAACCATATCGAGAGCTTCTGTATTGTTATATTGATAATATAAAGAAAGAAGGTAGTTTAAAATAACTGGCCTTGGAAATTTATTTATGCTCCCGAAACCTCCGTTTTCGTAATCAAATACATTTTTTATCGTTTCAAAGGATTTCTCGAAAATTTCATCGTCGATTTGAATTTTTTTATTGCTTTTTTTACTTAATCTGCTGTTTAATAATTCGTAAATTTTTTCGCTGCTTGTTATTATTTCTTGTTTCTTATTCTCCCAGAGATTATGTATCTGCTCGATAATATCTCTAAAACCTGCCCGCCCGTATTTTGCCTCTGGGGGGATGTATGTTGCACCGTAAAATGGTTTTAAATCTGGAGTGAGAAACATATTCATCGGCCATCCGCCGGCACCCGTCATGGATTGTAGAGCAGTCATATATACTCTGTCAATATCTGGTCTCTCCTCTCTGTCAACTTTAATATTTATAAAATATTTGTTTAACAAATCAGCAATCTCTTTGTTTTCGAAACTCTCCCTCTCCATTACATGACACCAATAACAGGTGGAGTATCCTATTGAAAGAAAAATTGGCTTTCCTGTCTCTTCTGCAATCTTGTGTGTTTCATTGTTCCATGCGTGCCAGTTCACTGGATTATGAGAATGCTGCAATAAATACGGACTTTTTTCGTTAATGAGATTATTTTTATACATTTTTTTGGAAATTTTCACAACATTTAATATTTACAACAATTTATATCCAAAAATAATTCTTAAAATTGGTAAAAAGTTTAACTTTTTTTTGTAAATTCACTTTTTTATATTGCTGTAAATTAAATATAACCAATATAATGACAAAAATAATATTTGAAGTAAATTATAGCATTTACCCGGGTAAACGTGATAGTTATCTTGAGGAGATAGAAAAATTAAAGAGTTATATTAAGGAAATGACTGAAAAGGATTATTATGTATATGAAGATTCGAAAAGGAAAAATAATTTTTCGGAAATTATTTTTTTCGAATCAAATGAAGATTTTGACAATTTTGAAGATATGCAGGATGATAAAATAAAGGAAATGATGAGCAGTATTATCAATAACTATGTCATCGAGAAGAAAGTAAATTACATAATAAAAGAAGAAATCTAATATATAGTTAAATCAAATTTCAGAAAATAATTTACACTTTTTGTATTTCTTAAGTAGCTTTAAATAGCTACTTTTTATTTATGAGGGTTTTTTATAAAAATATTAAAAATAATCTAAGAACTGATAAAAGTGATGTTAATTTAAATAAAAATTTGTTGGTTAAAGCTTTAATCGGACTTGTAACTATAATAACAATTAGTTTCTTACTGCCAAATTATAAAACCATTGATGCTGATATCGAAATCGGAACAGTATGGTCTAACGAAGATTTGATAGCACCGTTTTCTTTCCCTATCTATAGAGACGAACAAGAATATGAAAATGAAAAGAAAGAAGTAATTAAAAACATTCTCCCTGTTTTTGTGGAATCCGAAAATAATATTCTGGAATTGAAGGATAGTGTTAATTTATTCTTTTCACAACTCGAATCTCTTTTTTCTAAAGCCTCTGTACTGGAAAAGAGTAACGGTGATGGCATGAATTCTGAAAAACTATTAAAGGATAAAACTTCTGCTGGCCTTGATTTGTTACCTGAACAATGGTCCATATTCCATAAATATTTTAAAAACGATTATAAAACCAAAGACAATATCCCGTATCCGGATTATAAAGCTTCCGTAAAAAAAAATCTTCTGGATTTTTCAAATCGTAAAATCATAAATATAGAAAAATCCAAAATTATCACAAAAGATATATCAATTAAAATCAGTACTGAAAAGTTGCTGGGTATAGAATCGTCTGATAAAGTATTTGATAAAAAATTTATTTTGGATGAGTTTGCTAAAAATATGTCTGATTATGTAAATGATTCGATATTGACAGATATTTCTCTGCAGATAGCTGGTAATTTTATTAAAGAAAATCTGATTTATAATAAGGAATTAACTGACCTGGAAATACAAAATAGGATTGAGCAAATCCCTAAAACAATTGGCATTGTTAGGGAAAACGAAAGGATAGTTAGCAAACATGACCCGATAACGAACTTTACAAAACTAAAACTTGATTCTTTCAAAAAAGTAAGATTGGAAAATATCGGTGTGCAAGATTATTTTAAGCAGATTGTTGGAAAAATAATGACAATATTTATGCTGTTGCTGATATTTACACTGTTTTTGTATTATACAAGGTATGATATATTTAATGATAATTTGAAACTTTCTCTGCTGTCATCCCTGTTTATTCTTGTTTGTTTTATCTCGTTTCTGAGTCTGAAATTAAAAATAAATGCTCCGGTCGAATTATTGATTTTTGTTTCTGTCGTATCAATATTGCTAACAATTATTTTCGATTCTCGTTTGGCGTTCTTTGCTATCGTCGTTGTCTGTCTGCTGATTGCGGCTATCAGAGGCGGGGATTTTACTGTAATTTTTGTTTCTTTCAGCGGCTCGGTACTTGCTATTTTCAGCGTTAGGGATATTAAAAACAGGTCACAGATATTCCGCTCTTTTTTCTTTATTCTCGCAGGATATTCAATTGCTATTTTGGCAATAGGATTCGATAGATTCGAGAGTATCCAGAAAATCTTAATAAATCTCCTGTATGGCGGGATTAATTCAATAATGTCACCGATTATTGCTTATGGCCTTTTGATATTTTATGAAAAAGTTTTTAAAATAACTACCGACTTAACTCTCTTGGAACTCGCGGATTTTAATCAACCGCTTTTGAAGGAGTTGTCGACTAAAGCACCGGGAACGTTTCATCATAGCATCGTGATGGGTAACCTTGCAGAGGAAGCTGCAGCTGCAATTGGAGCGAATAGAATATTGGCAAGAGTCGGATGTTATTATCACGATATCGGTAAAACTATTCAACCTTCTTATTTTGTCGAGAATCAGATAGAAAAATATAATAGACACGAAAACCTTAACCCAAGCCTCAGCGCAAAAATAATAATTTCTCACGTCAAAGAGGGAATTGAACTGGCAAAAAAACATAAATTACCACAGGTAATTATCGATTTTATTCCTATGCATCACGGCACTACACTCGTTAAATATTTTTATGATAAGGCTCAAAGTCTAATGAATGAAGATAAAAGAGATTTTTCTGAATATATTTATAGATATCCCGGACCTAAACCGCAGACAAAAGAAACAGGAATTGCTATGCTGGCCGATAACGTCGAAGCTTCGACGAAAGCTATTGAAAACCCTTCTCCGAAAAAACTTGAGGATAAAATCGATGAGGTAATTAAAAAAAGATTTATGGAAGGCGAACTCGATGAATGTGATTTGACTTTGAAAGAATTAACCCAAATTAAAAAAAGCTTCCTTAAAATATTAATCGGTATACACCATCAAAGGATAAAATATCCCGAAGAAACAAAAATTGAAGATTGAATAACGACTTAAATGTCAATATTAAATCATTTGTAAATTATCTGAAATTGGAAAAATCTCTTTCGGATAATACAATAAATGCTTACCGGTTCGATTTAAAACTATTCTGCGAATTTATTGAAAAGGAAAAAAAGGGTACCAGAACAGAACAAATAACCGAAGACCTGCTTATTGACTTTATATCTTATGTTGAAAAAAAACAAAACAAGAAAAAAAAAATATATTCGGATAAATCAATTTATAGATTGATTTCCGTTTTAAAATCTTTTTTTAAATATTTGATAATGGAGGATATAGTTAAAGATAATCCCGCTGAAAACATCGATTCTCCTAAAACTTCCAGAATTTTACCTACAGTTTTAACAATAGATGAAGTCGATAAAATACTGAATTCGCCCGATATATCCGATAAATTTGGTTTACGAGACAGAGCAATACTTGAAACTATGTATGCTTCGGGCTTGAGAGTCAGTGAAGTAGTAAATCTTGAATTGAATAATATTTTTTTTCAGGATGGCTTTTTAAGAATATTCGGAAAAGGAGCTAAAGAGAGGATCGTCCCGATAGGTAAATCTGCATTGATGTTTATTGATAAATATTGCATCGAATCAAGAAACAAAATAAAAAATTCTGATTCTGGAAATTATGTCTTTCTTAATTTCAGGGGAAAAAAAATGACAAGAATGGCGGTCTGGAATATCGTAAAAAAATATAGTGCCGTTGCTGGCATAAAAAAAGAAATTCATCCTCATACTTTAAGACATACTTTCGCAACACACCTTCTGGAAGGGGGAGCGGATATCAGGATAATTCAGGAGATGCTTGGACACTCGGATATTTCTACAACCCAAATATATACGCATATCGATAAAGAATATCTGATTGAAGTCCATAAAACTTTTCACCCGAGGGCTTTATAAAATGGTTTTAAAATTTGTGGAAAACATAAGTGAAACTCTAAGAGAATTATATATATTTGCAAAAATATTTAAAAAAAATTAGAATCTTGAATAAAAATTTGTTTATAGTTATCTTGTATGATATAGATACTGAATATATATAAAAATAATAACTTATTTGTGAGTTAATAAGCGGAGCTGTATCAAAAAAATAGTGTTTTTAATAAAATTATTAATTTTATTATGAAAAAAAATAAATTTATATATTTTATATTAATTATAATGTCTCTTTATTCATTAAATGTTTTGGCTCAAGATAATAAAGAGAAAATAGGATCCGATGAATTATCTAAAACTGGTATAAATTATTATAATTATTCTGACAAGGATAAAGTAAATTTTGAAGTAAGTATTTGGGGGTATGTTAGAAGTCCTGGTAAATATTTGATTCCTGCTGGAACTACTTTCATAGATTTAATTTCTCTTAGTGGTGGTCCACAAAATGAAGCATTTCTTGATAATATTCGAATAATTAGATTGAAAAACGATTCCTTGAATATTAAAGAGGATAAAGTATTGACGCTGAATTATGAGGATTTTTTGTCTGAAGACTTAATTCAAACCCCCAAAAAAAATAATCCGACTTTGTATCCGGGTGATGTAATATTAATCCCGGGAGGCCATAAAACTTCTCTGAAAGATAATATGTCGTTTATACTTAGCATTCTGACTGCCCTGACTTCGGTTACCGTTCTGCTGGTTACAATTTTTAAAAATTAAAAAGTTATTTAGATTTATTAATAAATTTTATCATGGAAAAAACAGATAAAATCGACAAAGAAATGTTGGAATTTGACCTTGAATCTGATTCAAAGAAAATTACCGATTATTATAATTTGATTAGAGCAAATCTTCTTCCAATGATTCTGATTTTCGTAGTATCACTCATTGTTACTACGATTTATATTAAGAATTATAAGACTGTGTGGAGATCGGTATCCACCCTGAAAATTGACAAACCTCAAAGTATACTTGAAAAGTCGGATAATATCTTTATGCAGGTTGCAATGTCTGAGAGAGTACTCTCTAACCAGATTGAAATGATGAGAAGCTTCTATATCAGGGATGCTGTCGCTCAAGCATTGCTCGATTCATTGAAAAATATTAATAATAAAACTGGATTTTCATATCTGGTTCACAAAGTTTCCGATTGGGAATATATACCACTGCAAAAAGAAGAACTTAGAAGAAGGCTGTATCAGATAGCTAAAATTGAAGTGAAGAAAAATGTTGATGCTATCACAATCACAGCAGAAGGATATTCTCCGCTTGAAACTCAATTGATTACCAATGTGTATTCTGAAGTTTATGTAAATTATTCGAGGGAACTGAACCGCCAGGATATTACTAACGTGAAGAAGTTCCTTGAAGATGAGCGTGAGAAAAAATTAAACGATCTGACTAATTCGGAATCGTCTCTGCAGGATTATCAGAAGAGGGTAGGATATATGATCCTCGATGATCATGCAAAATTATTGGTGGAAAATGTATCCAGATATGAATCTGAAAAAAATAATGCCGAAATTGATTTGAAGATAAGTGAAAATAATCTGAATTCACTGAAAAATGAAACAGCGAAATATGACCCGAACTTAATTGAATATGTGGAAGGTCAGATTACTCAACCGTATATTCAGGAACTTCAAAGACAAATTGCCGAGCTGGAAGTTAAAAGAGATATTGAAACTGCTAATATCACAGATGCAAAAGTCAAAGATAGAATAATATCTAATACAGCATCAAAAGTAGAAATACTTAAGAAAAATTTGGATGAAAAAACCGAGATTATGAGAGCTGGTTTGTTGTCCCAAACACCGGAAGAAAAACGCAGCCTCTATCAAAGAGTTTTTGAAGCAGCCTTGACTTCGAATGGTTTGAAGAATAAAATTTCTCTGCTCTCGGGGGTTTTGAGAAGTTATGAATCTGAAATCTTAAAACTTCCGTCTGAGAATATGGAACTTGCGAAATTGGAAAGGTCAAGAAAAACAAATGAAAAATTGTTTATGACTCTTGAAGAGAAATATCAGGAAGCTACTATAAACGAAAGAACTAGATTCGGTAATGCATCCATGCTTGAACCCGGTTATGATACAACAAAAATTGTAGCACCTAATAAAAATCTGATTTTTCTTACGGGAACGGTTATAGGCCTTGTTTTGGGAATCGCTTTTGCTTTTATTCGAAATTTCCTCGATAAATCAATAAAATCACCGGAACAACTTGAGAATTCCGGTGCAAGCGTATTGTCTTGGATACCAAGTTTTAAAGAATTACTGGATGTCCACTCTCCTGAAACAGACTTTGTCGTTGAACTGAAACCAACATCATCAGTGTCTGAAGCCTTTAAAGCTCTGAGAACAAGAGTGCAGTATTCAAAACTGGAAGAGTCTCCTTTGAAATCAATATTAATCACAAGCACAATGCCGGTCGAAGGTAAAACAATTGTTTCGGTCAATTTAGCTGGTAGTTTTGCTCAAGCTGGTAAAAAAACATTACTGCTGGACTGCGATTTAAGAAAACCAAGAGTGCATAATATCTTTAAAATGGAAAGATATCCGGGGTTAAGTGATTTCTTGTTTGCAAATGTAGAATTTAATGAAATTATACGTAGTACAAAAATTGATTCATTGGATTTTATAACAAGCGGTACTATTCCTCCAAATCCTTCGGAGCTTTTAGGCTCGATACAATTTAATAACTTTCTTAAAAAACTTAGCGGTTTATATGATGTTATTATTATTGACTCTCCTCCGTTTATATCGGTAACAGATTCTGAAATATTATTTAATATTACCGATGGTACTATCCTTGTTTGCAGAGCTAACGTAACTCCTATGGAAGCTTTTGTAAAAACTTATAAAAGATTATTAAAAATTAATCCTCGTAATCTGCTTGGATGTGTACTTAACAACTTTTCATTTAAAAGTTCATATGGCTATTATTATAATTACTACTATTACTATTCGAAACCCGATGATAGAAAACGAAATGTAAAATCTGTAAAATAGTACTAAATCTCACGAAGCTTATTTTATGGAAATTGGATTATATAATGCATTCATAACCAAATACAACGATAGATCTGTTGGTAAAGTAGTTTTTTACAGATCTGTTGCTATTGTGGTTTTATTTTCAATGACTGTTTATGCTGTATATTTTGCTCCTATAGGTATCGATAAACTGTTTTGCGCTGTATTGTTTGTGCTGTTTTGGTATTCTAAAGCAGATTATTTTTGGTTCGCTTTCTTTTTAATTATATCATCTTTCCCGGCAGGATTATTTACTGAATCCACTTTTGATGCCGTGAGAAGACTTCCAATCTATGCCCCAATACCAAGAGTATCATTTTCAATATTAGACCTTTTTTTGATTATTTCTTTTATTAAAGCTGCTATTAAAGGAAGAAGTTTAAAAATTATCGATGTGTTCAATATTAAGAAAATGATTTATATTGTCCCGTATATCGTTGTAACGACTTTCTTCTTTGGCGTAACTTTAAAAATATTCTTAAACCATACTTTGAGAGGGTTGTTCTTCTATACAATATTTTATTCATTTTCAGCATTAATATACACGAAAAAGGATATTTATAAATTTATGGCAATGTTTTTTCCCTTCGTCTTTTTGGAAATCTTTGCTCAGATATTTACTGTTAGTACAGGAAATTTATTCTCTCAGCTGTTTTATCAAGATACCGGAAGTCTTGTATATAACTCCGTAACAGGTGATATTCGAGCTCTCCCTGCTGGGTTTATTATTATGCGGATGGCATTCGCTTTTGCATTTGTATTTTTGGAAAATGAGGAAAAAATTGTTTCGAAACAGTATCCTTTGATGGTGATTTTACTGTCAATTTTTTCCGTTATAATTTCTGCTACCAGATCTGCAATAATAATTTTTATATTAACCTTTATCATATACTTCATTTTTATTGCTAAAAAAAAACCGCATGTTTTATTAAAGGTTTTTATTATTATTACTATAATGATTACCTTATTGGATTTCGTTCAGGTCATCAATTTAGGTGATATTTTTGGTTCTTCTTATAAACGTTTTATAACTGCAGTAAATGTCGAACAGGGATCCATAGAGATGGAAGACTCTTTTGAAAATAGAATTAATGTTAGATTACCGATACTCTTGGATGCTGTAAAAAATAGCTTTTTGGTCGGCTACGGTTTCTCGGATAGATATTTTGAAGTATATGATGGTCATCTCGGAGGAGTGTTGGTTGGATTTCTTCAGGTGGGCGTCTTTGGTTATACTTTATATGTTTTATTCATATATAATATTTTTAAAAAATTATTTAAATATATTAGAAAATTAACGGATGATAACCAGTTTTTAATTCCTATTAAAGTGTTTACTTTGATTTTTCTTGGTTATCTGGCTCAGAATTTAACCGTGGATCCGATTTTTGTTCTGAATACTACTACAAACCCCCAGGATGTCTTCGTGCTCCTGATTATTGTAACTTTGTTTGTTAATCTCTCAATTAAAGAGCATAGAGCAATCATATCGGATAAACATTTGGATAATTCGGGTTAAGTAAGGTGAGAAATTATATCTTCATATTTGTCATTAGTCTTGTCTTTGGCTTTTCTGTTCTGCTTTTTCGTTTGAATTATGAAAAAGAAACCGGAGAACAAAAATCTCACTGGAATGTTGCATATTTTGAAAAAGGTGACTCGAAGAACTTCTTTGATAGAGCGGTTGTATTATCCGAAGGCAAACATTATTTTTCTGGTTGTGAAAACGCTCCTGTCGTTGCATTTTTTAGACCGCCAGTATATCCTGGGTTTATGGCACTTATATTCGGTATCTTCGGAGTATCTCCAATCGCCGTGATAATATCACAGATTTTTGTCACATCCTTTATCGTATGTTTAGTGTTTTCGATTACTAAATTGATATTCAACAATATTATTGTTAGCTGGATTTCAGGAATTTTAATGATGCTTTATTATCCTATGTGGAATGATGCAATGATAATTAATAGTGAACTGCTGTCTATGCTCATTGGCTTACTTGCTTTTTATTTAATTTTAAAATTTTATTATTCTGAAGGAAAATTGATTAAATATTTATGCCTTGGCGGGATTCTAATCGGTTTTGCTTCTTTGACAAGAGGACAGTTTTTCTTTTATTCATTGCTGCTTCCGGTTTTAGTTTTTGGAATTTCAAATGTTAATTTGAAGAAGAAAATTAATTTTACGATCCTGCTTTTTGTGTTTGCTCTTGTCCCAATTTTGTTGTGGTCGTTTTATGCATATGTTAGCTCGGGTGTGATAATTTTTATATCCTCTCAAGGCCCATTGGCAATTTGGTGGGGCTGGTCTCCTGTAGTCGTCCTTGAACAAAAATATCCTTTATGGAATCCATTGTGGGATGTAAGTTTCATAAAAGATGATATGATTGGATTTTATTTACCGGTTAAATCTTCTATGTGGTTTATTAATGAAGCGCTTAACTTTATTGTTAAATATCCTGTCGATTCTGTAAAAATTGCGTATTTTAAATTGCTCGATAGCTGGGGTTTTATTGAATTATATTCAGATAAAAATTTCTTGGTTAAACTGATTAAGGTTTTTAAATTTAACTGGGATTTATTTTTGGCAATTCCGGGATGGTTTTTATTTCGTAAAAAGAAGGTTAATAATATTGTTTTGTTGTATATTGCATTTTCCTGCTTGTTGTATACTGTAATCAGTATAATGACTGCAGGTTTAATTAGATATAGAATCCCATTCCTTGACCCATTGTTGATAGTTTTGGCATCATATACCGTTTACTATTTGTATTCGTATTATAAATTTGAAAAATCAAAAATTAAATTAAAATGAAAGTAATAATTCTGTGCGGCGGGCAGGGTACCCGATTACGGGAAGAAACTGAGTTTAAACCTAAACCAATGGTTGAAATTGGGGGAAAACCTATTCTCTGGCATATAATGAAACTATTCTCGTTTTATGGGCATAAGGACTTTATACTTGCACTCGGTTATAAAGGTGATGTTATTCGTGATTATTTTCTGAATTATAAGTTCTATAATAATGACTTTACTGTCAAATTGGGGAATGAAAGTAATGTGATATTTCATACAAATAATGATGAAAATGATTGGAAAGTTACTTTTGTTGATACTGGCGCAGATTCGATGACAGGCTGTCGTACAAAACTTTGTGAAAAATATATCTATGAAGATGATTTCATCCTGACTTATGGCGATGCTGTAGGTAATGTTAATATAAATGAACTTTTGAAGTTTCATAAAAAACAAAATACAATTGGGACGGTAACTGGTGTCTATCCGCCGTCGAGATTTGGTGATCTGATAGTCGAAGGAAATTTTGTGAAAAGATTTAAAGAAAAAATTATTGATTTGGAAAATCAAACCCCGATAAACGGGGGATTTTTTGTCTTTAAAAAAGAGTTTTTTGAAATTTTAACAAATACTAAAGACCTTATTCTGGAAAAGGAACCGATGAATGTCCTGGTTGATAAAAAACAATTATCGGTGTATAGACATAAGGGATTCTGGCAATGTATGGATACATATAGAGATTCAATATTGCTGAATAATCTTTGGCAAAAAAATCCGGAGTGGAAGGTCTGGGAATAAAAATATGAAAGTATTCGTAACTGGTCATAGAGGATATATCGGTGTTCACCTTGTAAGTCAATTAAAAGAACAAGGACATTTTGTTAAAGGATGTGACTTAAACCTGTTCGAGGGATGTGAATGGGATGAATTTGTAAACACGGATCTGGAAATTATTAAAGATATCAGAGAATTAAGCGTTGATGATGTTAAAGGATATGATTGTATTATGCACCTTGCTGCTATTTCGAATGACCCTATGGGAGAACTGATCCCTGAAATAACTTACAGCATTAATAGGGATGGCTCGATATACCTGGCTGAATTAGCTAAGAAAGCAGGTATTCCGCGTTTTCTGTTCTCTTCAAGTTGCTCTATCTACGGAAAAGGTGATAAACTGGATTTGGATGAAAATGCAAAGCTGAATCCTGTTTCGGCATATGCCGAATCGAAAATAGCTACGGAAAATGCTCTGAAAAATATTGCTGATGAAAACTTCAATGCAGTTTGCCTTAGAAATTCAACCGCCTACGGATTTTCTCCTATGTTTAGAATAGATTTGGTCGTTAATAATCTGCTTACCTGTGCATTTGCTAAAAAAGAAATCAGGATTATGAGCGACGGTACTCCATGGAGACCTTTGATACATTGTTCTGATATCGCCCAGGCTTTTATTAATTTTATGAATTTGGATTTAAAAGGAAAAAAATTTATTGCCGTTAATGTTGGCGCTAATAAAGAAAATTATCAGGTGAAAGATATTGCCGAAAAAGTTAAATCATTAGTAAAAGATTCAAAAATTGTCTTTACCGGTGAAATCGGAGAAGACCCCAGAAACTATCGCGTTAACTTCGATTTACTTAATGACGTATCACCCGACTTTAAATTGCAGTACGATTTGGAATCGGGGATGGAAAATCTTTATAAACATTTGCTGGATAAAAAGTTTTCAGTTGAAGATTTTAATTCCTCAAAATTCGTAAGACTAAAAACGTTGCAATCAAGACTGAAAATGCTAATTTAATATCTGAAAAATAAAATGAATTTTATAGAAGGAAAACTAAAAGGAATTTATATCGTTGAACTAAAACCGATTGTCGATACGAGAGGATTTTTTATGAGAACCTACGATAAAAGGATTTTTGATGAGAATAATATTGACAAGGAGTGGATACAGGAAAATCATTCACGCTCGGAAAAAAAAGGTACAATTAGAGGACTTCATTTCCAGATGCCTCCTTATTGCGAAACGAAATTAATCAGATGTGTCAAAGGCTCTGTTCTTGACGTGTTCGTAGATGTCAGATTAAATTCTGATACATTCGGAAAATGGGATTCTGTGGTCCTTTCTGAAGAAAATAAAAAAATGGCTTTTATTCCGAAAGGGTTTGCACACGGTTTCTGCTCGCTGACCGATGTTACGGAAGTTGTTTATAAAGTTGATAATATTTATGAACCCGGAAGTGAAGTGGGCATAATATGGAATGATATCGACATAAATATAAACTGGAATATTGAAAAACCTGTATTATCCGAAAAAGATAAAAAAAATATTACATTAAAAGAATTTGTTGAAAAATATAAAGGTGTTAAAGTATGAATATTAGACTGTTTAAACCATGCCTGGGTGAAGATGAATTGGAAAATATTAAAGAAGCTTTCGGTAGAGCATGGATAGGCTTGGGACCTAAAGTGTCTGAATTTGAAAAACAATGGAGTAGATATTTAGGCTGTAAATCTTCTATAGGCCTGAATTCTGCAACAGCCGCACTGCATTTAGCCGTTGCATCTTTTAAATTTCCTAAAGGTAAAAAAGTTATTGTACCTGCAATTACTTTTGCATCTACGGCTTTTGCCCCAATCTACTGTGATTTGGAACCTGTATTCGTTGATGTCGATGAAAATTCTGTCTCACTATCTCTGCAGGATTTGGAAAGTAAATATACTAAGGATTGCGTTGCTGTTATGCCCGTCCATTTCGGTGGGCATCCCGCAAAAATGGATATGATAATCGAGTTTGCTGAAACAAAAAATCTTAAGGTTATTGAAGATTGTGCCCATACCGCCGGAAGCTCTTATAAAGGAAAGAAACTGGGTTTGTGGGGTGACATTGGCTGTTTCAGTTTTGAGGAGAAAAAAGCGATGACAACAGGGGACGGAGGTATGATGTGCTCCGACGATGAAGAACTGATTGCTCCTATGAAAGCATGCAGATGGGTTGGTATCGATAAAGATACATGGAAAAGAGTTAAGGGATATACTGACACTAAAGCAAATGATGCTAAACATTGGTACTATGAAATTGCTTCGATCGGTTTTAAATATAATATGAATGATCTGTCTGCTTCAATAGGACTTGCACAGTTGAAGAAACTCGACTGGATG
Source organism: uncultured Ignavibacteriaceae bacterium (assembly GCA_964501535.1). Taxonomy (GTDB): domain Bacteria; phylum Bacteroidota; class Ignavibacteria; order Tepidaquicellales; family Tepidaquicellaceae; genus FEN-1279. The sequence continues at coordinate 123,511 of CAZCSV010000001.1, forward strand.
AATTCGGAAAGAAGTAAACACATACATAGATATATGGAAGGAATTAAAGACTTGAAGCATATTACCCCATTGCTTCCGTTCGAACCGGATGAAAATAGTTACTGGCTGTTTGGCGTTAGATGCGAAAAAAGAGACGAATTGATATTGCATCTGAAATCAAAAGGCATTGCTACAGGCGTTCACTATGTCCCCTTAATGCTCTTTCCATTTTTTAAAAAATGGGATAATCGCTGTGATGTTTCTAAACGTATCTGGAAATCATTTGTTACACTTCCTCTTTTTGCAGAGCTGACTAATATTGAAATTGATTATGTTATCGAAGCCTTAAGCGAATTCGACAAAAAATGATGTTAAAAGAATAAAAGATCATCATGAATAATATCATCAGAAGAGTTTTCTATAAGTTTTATGTTAATCCGAAATTCAACAGGGAAAGAGAAAAATCTTTCTTTGATTTTTTGAAGAAATTTAATTTTGAAATTGAAGAATACTATTCGGTAACTGAAGAAATTGTAAATGATTCGATTTTTAATGAATTTGTAAATAAAGAGTTCTTGCAAGCAGGCTTAAATGCATCTTTTCCTTTTGATAAAATAAGTTGGCCGTATTTTATTTATTTCCTTATTAGAAAAATGAAACCTGAAACAGTCGTTGAAACAGGTGTGTGGTACGGCGTAAGCTCGTCGATAATTTTAAATGCATTATATCGAAATGAAAAAGGGATGCTTTATTCGATAGATTTACCTGCTTACTTTGAAACCGGCGGATATACAGACGAGAATCCTTATCTTGATGTCGAGAAAAGAACATCTTCTCTCCCTCCGAAAAAAAAACCGGGTTTTATAATCCCTGATTATCTGAAAAAAAGATGGAAATTAATACTCGGTGATTCAAAAATATATTTGCCGAATTTATTTGAGGATTTAAAAAAAGTGGATATTTTCCTGCATGATTCTTTGCACTCGTATGAAAATATGATGTTTGAATTTAATCTTGCAAGTAAATATGTGAAAAAAAATGGTTATATATTTTCGGATAATATTGACTGGCATGATGCATTTGATGACTTTTGCAGGAAAAATAATCTGTATCATAAAACTTTTTTGGCATATCTGGAAACTCCAAAACTTAATCATAATTTTGGAGCAATTCGATTATGAAATATCTATGAATGATAATTTAGGCCAGAATGAAAAAATATGGTCGGAAGAATGGGGACAGCTGACTCCCGAGTCCGAAATAAGGATGTGGGATTTTTATGGACTGAGAAACTGGATTCTGAAATATGCTCCAAGATTCGGAAAAACTGTCGAGGCTGGATGTGGATTGGGTAGATATGTCTTTTATTTGTCTGAAATGGGTGTGGATATTGAAGGTGTCGATTTCTCGGAAAATGCAATTGATTTGCTGAATAAATGGAAAAAATTGTACAATTATAATGTGGTGTTTAAAACCGGAAATGTTACGAAACTTGAGTATCCTGACAATACATTGAGCGGGTATATTTCTCTCGGAGTAATTGAGCATTTTATTGAAGGACCTTCTGAAGCACTTAATGAAGCTTATAGAGTATTAAGACCTGGCGGTGTCGCTGTCATTACCACACCTAATGTATCTTTCAATATATTAAATCTTAGATTTAAGAGGGGTCTGAAAAATTTTGTCAAAAGAATGTTCGGTAAAAATATTGCTAAAGAACCTTTCTTCCAATATTGGTATAAACCTGCTGAACTTAAAAAATATGTTGAAGAGTCAGGTTTGTCTGTGACAAAATATAAAGGTGCTGATTTATTGTTTGCTTTTTACGAAAAAGGGAACTATTCGGATAATAAAATCATGAAAGGCTCATTCGGCTACTGGGTGTCTGATAAATTCGAAAATTCTTTCCTAAGTCGTTTGGGCTCTCAGTCTATTACAATATCCGTTAAAATAGCCGATATTATGTATTGCTTTTTATGCGGGTGCTTTGAAGCAAAAAAATCTTCTCTTGATATTTTTGATATCCCCGTTTGCGATAAATGCTCGGGCTCGAAAAATGCTGGATATTACAAAAAAAACATTGTTACAAAGTTCTCAAGTCCCTATGAAATTAATGCTCCTTTGATGGGAATAAAAAATTGCTATTGCGGTTTTTGCGGTAAAGAATACCAAACGAGTGAAATATTCGAAAATTACGGATTCGGAAAAAATGTATGCAGAAATTGCTTGAAAATTCCCGAGATTAATATCTTACTCTCAAATGAATTCGTTAAACCTGTTTGGAGAAAAAGAATAGTGAATTATAAAAATGAACTGCCCTAAAGTAATTGTGCTGATATTGAGTTATAACGGAAAACATTTGCTGGATGACTCGATTTCTTCTTACTTGAAAAATGATTATGATGATTTTTCCGTTTGCGTTATTGATAACGGCTCTTCCGATAACACCGAAGAATATATAAAGAGTAATTTCCGGGGAGTGGATGTGCTGCGATTGGAAAAAAATCTTAAATACTCGGGGGGGTTTAATGCAGGGCTGGAATATGCTTTTGAAAAACAAAATGCAGAATATGTGCTGATTTCTAATAACGATGTGGTCGTAGATGAAAAAGTTATAAGTGAACTTGTCAAAACAGCTGAGGTAAAACCTGAAATTGGATTTGTTACCGGTAAAGTATTCTATTACGATAAACCGGATATCCTGCAAACCGTAGGAAAAAAAGAACACCCGCTCCTGTGGAACGGAGGGCATATCGGAACGGACGAAAAAGATAATGGACAGTATGATGAAATAACCGAAAGATATTTTGCCGATGACATTTTTATGCTGGTTAAGAAATCTCTTTATGAAAAAGTCGGTGGGTATGATACTTTGTTTCAGTTCCAGTGCGAGGAATTCGACTGGCAGGTGCGTGCGAAAGAAGCTGGCTTTAAAATATTCTATACACCTTATGCAAAAATATGGCATAAGGATAGTATGACAATCGGAAAAGTATCCGCTTTCAAGGCATATTATGATGCGAAAAATCCGATACTCGTGATATTAAAACATAAACAAGCCGATTTTTTTAGAAAATTCTTTTGGTGGCAATTTAAATTTGGTATAGTTAGAACTTCTTTGATATATTTAAAACAATTAAAAATTGGAATATGTTTTAAAGTCTGGCAGGGCTTCTTTTCTGCTGTGATCTGGGGAATCAAAAATAAAAAACTTACTTTAAGACATATATTCTAATGAAAAGAAAAGTTGTTAAAATATATGAAAAAGATTTTGATGTGGTTGATAAGTTTTTGACTGAAAATTTTTCGAGCCCGACTCACTGGAAAGAATGGAATCTAATAGCTGGTAAATACTTTAAAACCGAATTCTTCTATTTCGCATATTTTGAAGGCGATTCCCTGATTGGAATTTGCCCGGTCCATAAAAAAAAACAAAAATTAAATTCACGATTAATTTCAGGCCCGAAGGAATATCTGATTCCGTTCGGAGGTTGGATTTTTAATAAACCTGTTGAAGTTAAACAGAATTTTGTTGAATTACAAAAAAATGAAAGTTTGGAAATTTTCTCCCTGCCACTGCTGAATGAATTCAATGCTGTGTATTCGAACGTGAAAATTCTTAAGAATTATGAAACAAGAATTATTGATTTCACTAAAAGTATGGATGATTTGTGGAAAGGCTTAAATCAAAAAAGAAGAAATATGATTCGTAAGGCATCTAAAAATAATGTTTCGGTAAGGTTTTTGCCTGCTGAGAACCTTGAAATGTTTTATGATTTCTATGTGTCTGCCAATAAAGAATATGAACTTGAATGCTTTCCCGTTGATTATTTTGTCGAACTGTCGAATGTTTCACAAAATATTAGAACCGATTTTTTGATTGCTGAAATGGATAATAAACCTTTGGGCTGTAATGTTATTGTCTCGGATAAAAATTATTCGATCTATTGGATTGGTCTTAGAATGAAAGATTCCCCTAATAATGGGTTTTTTGACCTGCTCCAGTGGGAGTGTATAAAAAAAGCTAAAGAAAATAACTGTAAATATTATGACCTTTGCTATGTCGAAAAACAACGGTTACCGAATATTTATAAATTTAAAACGGATTACTCTGAAACTAAGCTTGATGTTTTGAATATTTTGGAGAAATCCCTTTTTTATAGTGTTATTAATAAAATTCAAAAAATTATGCGATGATTCTGTCTTATTATAAATTCAGGTTTTTTGATTGCTTTAAACAGTTTTTTAGAAGACTGAAATTAAGAAGAAATAATTATATTGGAAAAAAATGTTATCTGTCGAAAAATTGTATACTGGAAGGGGATAATGTCATTAGCGATTATGTGTATTTACTTGATAATGTCTTGCTTAGAAAAAATGCCTCCGTTGGATTTAGAGCCGTAATGAATAACATTGATTTAGGAGAAAATTCCATTATAGACTGTGGGGTGATTTGTACTGGCTATGGTAATGGTAAAATCACTATTGGTAGTAATACTTATATCGGAATAAATAACGTTCTCGATTGGAGCTGTGATATTTGTATTGGTAATTTTGTCCATATTGCCGGTCCCTCAACTGGACTGTGGACTCACTCCAGCGTTAATATGCCTTTGAAAAATGTGGAACTGAAAAATATAAATTCTGCGGAAAGGTATAAACTCCCGATAAAAATTGAGGATAATGTATTCATTGGAGGTAACTGTACGGTTTATCCCGGCGTTACTATAGGGAATCATTCTGTAGTCGCTCCAAACAGCGCAGTCACAAAAGATGTGGAACCTTATTCTATGGTCGGAGGTGCACCTGCAAAGTTTATAAAAAATCTTGATAAGGAAAACGATAAGTGTTAGCACAGAAGTTAATATTGAGTTATTCAACAAGGATAGCAATTCAGGTGATACAAATGATCGGCATGCTCCTGGTTGCTAGAATTTTAGGACCGAATGTTTTGGGAACCGTCGCTTTCGGCTTGGCTTTTGTCTCTCTGTTCTCATTCCTGACTGATTTTGGCTTGGGCTCGACTCACATAAAATTTATTTCCGAGGGAAGAGATGTTGCCAAATGCAATGGGACTTTTGCTAGACTTAAAATTTTACTGACTGTACTGTATATAATTGTGGTGTTGGCATTCTATTTTATTCAAAAACTGGTATTTGGCGTCGAATTCGAAAGCCCTGACCATGACTATGTTATTATGATTTATTTGATAATTACTTCGATTGGTAAATTATATTCTATTCCGGCTTCTACATTTGCAGCTAAAACTGAACAGGCAAAACAGGATTTTCCGAATTTTGTTCAGATTTTCTTATATCAGTTATTAAGAGTTATTGTGGCCTTTTTGGGATATAAAGCAGTCGCACAATCCTTGTCAAATCTGGCTGCAGTAGTTTTGGTTTTACCGATTTATTTATATCTTTTTAAAGGTAATCCGGTCGGTAAGTTCGATAAATCTCTGGCAAAATTGTATTTCAATATTTCGATTCCGTTTTTTATTGCAATTATTGCTCAAACAGTAATTCATTATACGGATAAGGTTATATTACAATATCTTACTAATTCGAATGAAGTTGGATATTATTCGGCTGGCTTTAGTATTAGCCAGTTCGTGAGCTTAATCGAAGCATCTGCCGGTTTGCTCTTCTTCCCTTTTTTTACGAAAAATCTTTCCGAAGGTGAATACGAAAAAGTTAATTCAAGCGTGCAAAAATTTGAGAGGTTTAATCTTTCCTTTGTTCTTCCTTTTGTCTTATATATTGCTGCTTTTTCTGAGTTCGTTGTATCAATCGCCCTTGGACATAAATTTGCAAAAACTCCCCCCATCCTGTCTGTCGTTACATTCGCAATGTTCGTTTCCCTGATTAGCTTGCCTTATATAAATATAATTACAGGTAAAGGTCTGCTTAAACTGTCTGCCTCGATTATTGTGACTAGTGCGGTATTATTTATTATTTTATCGTTTATTTTTGTATCACCAATATTATTAGACCTGAAAGGTATTGGTATCGCAATGTCATTATTAATAACAAATATTTTCACCGGCATCGTATTTATGAGTTATACAAAGAAAAAATTGAGCGTGATAAATATTCTGAAAGGGAAGTATTTATTGATTTATGGTTTGGTGTATTCGGTAATTGCTTATTTTATTATGAATTTATTTTCAGACGACATAATCACAAAAATTATTGCAAGTATTGTTTTCTTTGTGGGATATTTCGGATTAGCATTCTTATTTAAAATTATTAAAACCGATGACTGGAAAATGACACTGGAAATTTTAAATGTTAAAAAAATGGTTGACTACGTTAATTCAGAACTCATAAACAAAAATAAGGAAATTTAAAATTACAGGAGTGAATTTTGAAAATTCCAATCGCTAAAACGGCATTTATTAAAAAAGATTTTGACAATATCATTAAACCGCTGAAATCGGGATGGGTTGTACAGGGTCATTTCGTAAGGGAATTTGAAAAAAAATGGTCTGAATTTATAGGGGCTGAAAATTCTGTCGCAGTTTCAAGCTGTACTACTGCTATACACCTTTCCCTTTCTGCCTTGGGCGTAAAACCGGGTGATGAAGTTATCCTTCCATCATTTACGTGGATAGCTACAGCTAATGCCGTTGAATATCTTAACGCAAAACCTGTCTTTTGCGACATCAATCTCGATACTTTTAATATGGATTTGGAAAGAGTTGAATCCTTAATTACAAAAAAAACCAGAGCTGTCATTCCTGTCCATTTGTTTGGAATGCCTGTGAATATGTATATACTGAATGAAATTTCTGAAAAAAATAATTTGATTGTCGTCGAAGATGCTGCATGCGGTTTCGGCGCTAAATTGAACAACATCCATGTGGGAAATTTCGGCAATACCGGATGCTTTAGCTTCCATCCCCGTAAAGCAATTACGACAGGGGAGGGGGGAATGATAACTTCGAATAATAATGCTCTTTCGGTAAAACTTCGCTCAATGCGTGACCATGGAGCACTGATTTCGGATAATAAAAAAAATATGACGAGAAAACCTTACTTGTTGCCTGAATTTCCGTATCTGGGCTATAATTACAGAATGACCGATATTCAGGCATCGATTGGCTCTACGCAGATGGATAGGGCAAAAAAGATTTTTGAAAAAAGAAGAAAAATTGCTTTAAAATATATTAAAGAACTCGAATCTGTAGAATGGCTCGATAAGCCTTTTACTGATAAACAATATACTCATGGTTTTCAGGCTTTCGTCTGCTTGTTTAAAAATAAAAAAATAACGCCGGGCAATATTGATAACATTAATAATCAGAGAAATAAATTTATGGACTATTTGTATAATAAAGGCATTTCTACAAGACCCGGTACTCACGCGGTTCATAATTTGAAATACTATAAAGATAAATATGATATTAACCCGATGAGCCTGCCGAATTCTTACGTGGCTGATAAATGTAGCATTGCATTCCCGATTTTCCCGTCTCTGAAAGAAGATGAGTTTGAATATATCGTAAAATGCATTAAAAGCTATAAACTTTGAAAATATTTATATAATAGATTGGTAAAAAAAATAAATAAACTGATAATTTATTAAATAAATTAATAAACATACTTTGATTATTAATATTGATTGCAAATATTATATCGGCAGCAAACCATGTAAATTCCATAAATTAGATAAAAGACTTTGTGATGACTGTGAAAATTATGAAAAGGTGGGTAAAAGGATTCTGATTGTAAAACTCGATGCACTCGGTGATGTATTGAGAACAACCAGTATACTGCCGTCACTGAATAATAAATATCCCGGCTCTCAGATAACATGGGTAACGAAAGATAATGCTAAAATTTTACTTGAAAATAATTCTTTTGTAAATAGAATATTATCAGTTGATGGTAACTATTTGAGTGTAATTTTAAATGAAGAATTTGACATTGGAATATGCCTCGATGCCGATATCCTTAGTGCCTCTGTGTTATCCTTAGCAAAATGTAAGGAAAAATTAGGATTTGTTGTCGACGGATATGGTCGGATAATCCCTGCGAATAAAGAAGCTGAGAAATGGTATCTGTCAGGTTTAAATGACGACCTGAAAAAACAAAACAGGGATTCATATCAGAAGCTAATATATGAGATTTGTAAACTGGAAGGTGAAATCTACAGACCGCAGATTAAGATTGATAAGGAAATTTCGGGAATAACCGAAAGGTTTGTCAAGAAAAATAATTTGCAAAATTATAAATGTATTGTCGGTATCAATACGGGCGGCGGTAGCAGATGGGAATGTAAAAGCTGGATTGGAGATTATTATAAAGAATTGATTACTAAACTGCAGAATCACTTTAAAGACGTGGGACTTATAGTTTTCGGTGGAGAGAAAGAAAGAGAATTGATTGATTATCTCAAAAAAAATGTAAATAAACCGTTAGTGGATGCTGAGTGCCATGATTCTGTTGCTAAGTTTGCTGGTATCTTGAACCTTGTCGATATTTTCTTGACTCCCGATAGCCTCGGCTTTCATTTAAGTGTCGCATTGGAAAAGTATACTATTGTAATGGTAGGCCCGACTTCACCTTGGGAACTTGATGTTTATGGGAAGGGTGAAATTGTATTTAACGAAAACCTGGATTGTATCGCATGCTATGACCCTGTTTGTAAAAGGAACAAAGAATGTATGACATCCATTACTCCAAATGGTATTTTTAAAAAAATTACTGATAAGGTAAATGAAATTAGGAATCGTTAGCTTCGGTCATGCGGATTCCGTATTGCATTACGCTAAAACTGTATCAAAACATTATGATGTTGATTTGATTTTCGTTTTTGCTTTGAATAAACGTATTGAAAGCGTTTTAAATTTCGAAAAAGAAAAACTTCATACGGGTTTTTTAAAAGATGAACAGGTCTGGAGAATCTTGGGCAAACCGATACAAAATTTTATCTCCTGTGATTTCAAGGTCAAATTTTTTATCAATTATAATTTGAAAGTTAGGTCCCTGAAAAATGTTTTCCTGGCGAGAAATCTGGCTCTGAGCTTATATGATTATGATTTGGTTCACTTTAACGGTATGGATGCTACTATCCTGCTGGTTAATTCTTTCCTGAGACATAAAAAAAAGGTCTTTACTGTTCATGATGTTAAACTGCATTCTGGCGAAGGTGACAGAAAAATTGTCAATGTACCGGAAAAAATTGTTAAATGGCTTATAAAGTCAAAACATCAAATCATCATACAAAACAAAACTGATTATAATGAAATTCTGGAAAAATTTCCTCATAAGAAAGATAAAATTCACTTTATTCCCTTTAAATGCCTGAATATATTCAAAAACTTTCTGAATAATGATTTACCTGCAAATGAAAGCGATATATTGTTTTTCGGAAGAATGTCGCCGTATAAAGGTTTAAGGTATTTGGTAAGTGCCGTTGATATTGTTAAAAAAACTGTTCCCGATGTTAAAGTTATGATTGCGGGAGGAGGTAATATCAATAAAGAATTACCTGTAGAAAAATTGAATAATAATTTTATTGTATATAACAGATATATATCTAATGAAGAAATTGCAGGTTATGTTGCGAATACTAAAATTGTGGCGTGCCCTTATACAGACGCAACTCAGAGCGGAGTCGTGATGACTGCGTTTGCTTTCGGAAAACCGGTTATTGCTACCTCTGTTGGCGGTTTTCCCGATGTGATAAATCATAATAAAACCGGTTTGCTCGTTCCTCCTCAGGATTCAAAAAAACTGGCGGAAGCTATAGTGTATCTTCTCTCTGATAGCAAAAAAATTAAAGAAATGTCAAAAAATATAGATTTTAAAAGGGAAAAAGGTGAATTATCCTGGGATTATATCTTGAATGATGTTAAGAATGTATATGATAAAACATTAAATGTGAAAAATAAAAAATGAAAAAAATATTTTGAATGTTAATAATGTATTTCACGTTTATTCATTTTTGATGGAAAAATAATTTTAAATTCATGCTGGACTTTCATACTGTTGATGATTTCAAATCGGCCTTAAATAAAAATACACTTGAAGCATATTACGATTTCTGGGGAAATGATAATGAAATGTATAGGTTTTTAAAGAATTCTAATGTGAATAAAAGTCTGATTGATTACATAATATCACGAAATATTGATGTCAGAGGTAAAAAAATTTTGGAATTTGGCTGCAGGGATGGCTCCTCATTTCTATCTTTTTTAACTTTAGGCGCTGGAAAAATAATCGGTATGGATGTTGATGAAAAAGCTGTTAAATTGTCCGGTATGATATACTCCGATTTGGGTTTCGGAAATATTGAATATAGACGTAATAAAATCGGTGAACCTTTACCGGCAGAAGACGAAGAGTTTAATATCGTGTCCTGTAATGCGGTGCTGGAACATATTAATCCCTCTTTGAGAGAAAAATATATTTTGGAATTGCAAAAAAAGGTTAAAAATGGAGGATATTTTATCGTATCGGATACTCCTAATAAATTATGGCTCAAAGATGGACACACAACCGGCATTTGGTTTCTGAACTATCTGCCGTTTAAATTAAAATGCTGGCTTGGCTCAAAGACAAAAAGATATAATGACGTTAAACCGGATGATTATGATTATTGGATAGAACAGGGAATAGAAGGCGTTACTTATGGCTCTGTTATAAAATATTTCGGTGATACGGAATGGAAAAATGATGATGATATGAGATTCAAGAGAGAATATAAAGCGCAGATTTTTAATGATAAAAAGAGAAATATATTAAAAAAAGTTTTCAGGTATTTTTTGTTCGTATTTGCTTTCGTGGTGGATATAATTTATTTGAAACCCAAAAAATACCCGAGCCTTGCAATCTCTCCTTCGTTAATGTTTTCGTTCAGAAAAAATATTTCATAATAATTTTTGAATATTCTATTTGTAATAAGTTCCCTAAGACATGGTGGTGCTGAAAAGCAGACAATCATCGATGCTAATTTATTTTCGCAAAAACATAATGTGTATTTGATTACGTTTAAGAACGGTGAACTTGAAGCTCTTTTAAACGAAAAAGTTAATCTGCTCGTAATTGAAAAAAAAGGTTATTTGAAAACTGCAAAAAAAATTAGAGAATTTATTGTTAAGGAAAATATTCAGATAATTAATGCTTCTCTTTTTGCCTCTATGATTATCTCTTGCCTGGCTGCAAGAAAAACTGGTACACCTGTTTTATGGTATTTCCATTCGCATGAATTTAATATAAAACTGAAATCGAGAATTGCTTTTAAATATTTTTCAAGATTTAATGTTACGAAAAAGATTATTTTTGTGAGCGAGGAATTGAAAAACTATTTTTTAAAAGAAAAATATAATTTTCCTGATGGTAAGCAGTTAGTGCTGTATAATTCATTTTCTCTGAATATAAGTAAAATTGTTTGTAAAGAAAAATTAAAAGATAAAATCATAATCGGATATATCGGGAGACTGGTGAAACTGAAAAGAGTTGAGTATCTGTTGGAACTTGCTGAATGTTTAAAGAAAAAAGGCTTCGGAAATTTTATTGTCGATTTAGTAGGAGATGGAGAGGAAAAAAATAAGTTAATCGCTTGTGCAGATAAACTGAACTTGAACGATTGTATCAGGTTTCATGGCTTTCAGTGTGACCTTGAAAGTATTTATTCCGGATTTGATGTGTTTGTATTGCCCTCAGGAGAGGAATGCCTGTCGATGGCCCTTATTGATGCGGGTGTCGCTGGCTTGCCATGTGTTGCATTTAAAATCGGAGCGAATGATGAAATTATTATCGATGGTAAAACAGGCTGCCTTGTCGAAACTAAAGAAGAAATGTTTGAAAAAGTCGAAAATATTATGAAAGATAAAGTAATGAGGTCGGCGTTTGGCTCGGAAGCAAAGAAATATTGTACGGAAAAATTTAATGGTACCGTGAGAATAAATTCACTGGAAAATGTTTTTAAAGAATTAATCGGCTGCTGTGAATAAGAGAAAAAATATTGAAGAGTATTTTAATACTTCTGCAAAGGTAAGACAAAAATGGTATAAAAGAAATTATTATTATAATAAACTCCTCATAAAATATTTTTCGTTTCTGATAAAACCCGGAAGCAGTGTGTTGGAAATAGGTTGTGGACTTGGGGATTTGTTGAACGGAGTTAAACCGCGATATGCCGTGGGAATCGATATTTCGGAAGAAATGATTAAAATCGCTGGAAAGAAGTTCCCAAATATAAAATTTATGGTCTCCGAGATTGAAAATTTTAACTTGAATGAAAAATTCGATTATGTCATTATTTCTGATTTGACTGGCTTCCTGTGGGATATACAGAGCTTTTTTAAAAACCTAAAAAAAGTCTGTAATAATAAAACGAGAATTATTATTTCTTCATACAATTATTTGTGGGAACCTGTTCTTAAATTTGCTGAAACTCTCGGACTTAAACAGAAACAACCGGTTCAGAACTGGTTGTCTATGAAAGATCTTGTCGGTTTGTTGGAATTGGAAGGCTTTGAAACAATAAAAATTGACAGGAAAATTTTGTTGCCGAAAAGAATTCCCGTCTTGAATTTTATTTTTAATAATATCCTTGCAAATTTACCTGTCCTTAATCATCTGTGCCTGGTAAATATGATTGTCGCAAGAATGGAACAGGAAATTAATGACGATTATTCTGTTAGTATTGTTATCCCTGCAAAAAATGAAAAAGGAAACATCGAAAACGCTGTATTGAGAACACCCGAATTCGGTAAAAGCCAGGAATTTATTTTTATCGAGGGAAATTCTGTCGACGGAACCTATGAAGAAATGATTCGCGTCAGAGATAAGTATAAAGAAAAAAAAATAATCGTTGAGAAACAAAATGACTTTGGTAAAGGAAATGCTGTTAAAGAAGGATTTGAAAAAGCTTCTGGCGATATGTTGATGATACTCGATGCAGATTTGACTACTCCTCCTGAAGATTTGGGGAAATTTTATGAAGCGATAAAAAACAATAAAGGGGAACTCGTGAACGGTTGCAGACTCGTCTATCCTATGCAAAAACAGGCAATGAGATTTCTGAACCTTCTGGCAAATAAATTCTTTGGACTGCTTTTTTCGTATTTGCTCGGTCAGAAAGTCAAGGATACTCTCTGCGGAACGAAAGTTCTTTTGAAAAACGATTATGAAAAAATAAATTCTGGCAGAAGCTATTTCGGTGACTTTGACCCGTTCGGTGATTTCGATTTGTTGTTCGGTGCAGCTAAACTTAATCTGAAAATTGTTGAGATACCTATCAGATATAGAGAAAGAGAATATGGAACCACTCAGATAAATCGTTTCAAACACGGCTGGCTGCTCCTTAAAATGAGCCTGTTTGCCGCTAAAAAAATTAAATTTTTCTGAATATGAATATTAGTATTTTTGGCTTGGGCTATGTGGGTACTGTCAGTCTTGGCTGTCTGGCAAAACAAAATCATAATGTAATCGGAGTTGATATAAATAAAAGAAAAGTCGATGCTGTTAATAATGGCAAATCAACTATCGTTGAACCTTATTTAGATGGACTGGTTAAATACGGAGTGAAAAATAAAAAAATTATAGCTACAAAAGATTTTATATACGCAGTTAAAAATACCGATGTCTCTTTCGTTTGCATCGGAACCCCGGGAAGAAAAGATGGAAATCTAAACCTCAATTCGCTGTTTAATTCTTTGGAACAAATTGCTGAAGGTATAAAATTTAAAAATACGTATCATACTATTGTAATAAGAAGCACTGTGCATCCGGGTTCATTTAACAGAATTATCGGAATTGTTGAAAAATATTCGGTGAAAAAAAATAAACGTGGCTTTTGTGTGATTATTAATCCGGAGTTTCTACGTGAAGGCTCGGCAGTGAAAGACTTCTTCAATCCTCCCGTGAATATTATCGGAACGAAATGTATGAGAGGAGCTGAAATACTGAAAAGATTATATAGATTCAATAAAGCTCCGGCTGTCATTGTGAATGAAAATGTTGCTGAATTGATTAAACTCATTAGCAATGCATTTCATTCTGCCAAGATTGCATTTGCAAATGAAATTGGTAATTTATGTAAGAAATTGAATGTCAACCCTTTTGAAATTATGAAATTGTTCTCACTGGATACAAAGTTGAATATTTCTCCCGTGTATTTGAAGCCGGGCTTTGCTTTCGGCGGCTCTTGCTTGCCAAAAGACTTGAAGGCATTAAATAAAATCGCTGGAAATAATTCTGTTAAATTACCGTTAATTTCAAGTATAGTGAATTCAAATGAATTACAAAAGAAATTAACTTATGATTTGATTAAGAAACTCGGAATGAAGAAAATCGGTATATGGGGCTTGAGTTTTAAAATTGGTACCGATGACTTAAGAGGAAGCCCGATCTTGGACGTAGCAAATATGCTTATTAAAAACGGATTCCATGTTAAACTCTATGACCGGAATGTTGTGATAAAAAATTTAATTGGTGCGAATAAATCTTATTTGTTTAAAAAATTACCGAATGTAAAAAATCTTATCGTAAAAAATTTTGACGGTTTGTTAAATCATGCGGACGTTTTGGTTGTTAACTCTTACGACAATAAAATGATAAGAAAAATTAAAAAGAAAAAGAATTGTAGAATAATAGATTTGGTTTATTCGAGTGAGCTTGTCTCACTGAAAAATTATTATGGATTGTGCTGGTAAAAAAAATACTGCGACCCTTATGAATAAAAATGTTCTGCATTTCGTCCGGAAGTCAACTCAACTGAAAGCAACTTTTATACATGACCAGATAACGAATCATGTGAATTATAAACCGTTCATTGTGGTTAAGAAAAAAATTGATAAGAAATACGATGGAGGATATGCTGATTTCGATTACACTAATTTTAATATCCTGTACCTGAATAATGAGAGTGACTTTTCCTATGAATATTTGAAAAAAATATCGAAAAGGGAAGTATTTAAAATATTGGACTTTATAAAAGAAAACGATATTGGAATTTTGCATTTTCATTATGGTACGGATGCAGGATTGTATTATGAAGTAATGAAAAGATCCGATATTCCTGTCGTTATTTCTTTTTATGGATATGATATATCGTCCTTTCCGAAAATGTATTTCAGTCTGGGGAAAAAATATTTAAAGTATAGGGTCTTTAAATATGCCGATAGAATATTGGCTATGAGCGAAGATATGAAAAATGATCTGATAAAACTTGGACTGAACAGTGAAAAAATCATAGTTCATTATTTTGGAATTAACGGCAAAATCTATGATTACAAAGAAAGAAAATATCTGGAAAAAGAAAAATATACACTTCTTAACGTGAGCAGCTTTGTTCCCCATAAAGGACATATGTTTTTGCTGAGAAGTATAAATGAACTCATAAAAAGAAATATCAAAAATTTTGAACTGAAATTAATAGGTACAGGTGTACTTGAATATGATTTGAAGAATTATGTTGAAAATGAAGGATTGAGTAATTTCGTTAAATTTATAAACCCCATAAAAGCTCATTCGGAGGAATTTGTGTCTAATTATAAAAATGCAGATGTCTTTGTACATCCGAGTGTCGTTACCGGAAATAAAGAAAAGGAGGGAATCCCGGGCTCGATCGTCGAGGCAATGTTTAACGGTCTGCCTGTCGTTTCAACTTACCATGCGGGCATTCCGCATATCATAAAAGATGGCTCTAATGGTCTGCTTGTCAAAGAATGGGATATAGATAAACTGGTCTCTAGCATTGATATATTGCTGAAAGATTCTGAGCTTAGAAAACAAATTGGCAAAAATGCAAGAAAATATGCAATGGAAAACCTGAATTTATCTTTTAAGGAAATAGAATTGGAAAATATTTATGACAGTATAATATTTAAAAAATCATAAGGAGATATTATATCTAATTGTATTATTTATCCTAACTATAATTCAAAAATCAAATTCTAAGAATGAAAAATATTTATGTTACACAACCGTCTCTACCGGAACTAAAAAATTTTATTCCGTATTTAGAAGAGATTTGGGAAAATAAGTGGCTTACAAATAACGGGAAATTTCATAATGAACTTGAAGAAAGATTATGTGAATATCTTGGGGTTAAATATTTATCCCTATTTTCAAATGGTACTCTTGCATTGATTACTGCATTGCAAACTCTAAGGATAACGGGGGAAGTAATAACAACCCCGTATAGCTTTGTTGCATCTACACATGCGATTCACTGGAATGGAATAAAACCTGTATTTTGTGATATTGAACCGAAATATATGACGCTGGATGCTAATAAAATTGAATCAGCGATAACTCCTAAAACTACTGCCATTTTACCGGTTCATATTTATGGTAATCCTTGTGACGTTGAAAAAATTTCTAAAATAGCGGATACATATGGATTAAAAGTCATATATGATGCGTGTCATGCATTCGGAGTTAATCTGAATAATGATTCTATTTTGAATTTTGGGGATTTATCTGTATTGAGCTTTCATGCAACTAAAGTATTTACGACTTTTGAAGGAGGTGCAATTATTTGCCATGATTCAAAAACTAAAAAAAGAATTGATTTTTTAAAAAATTTTGGATTTGCGGATGAAGTCACTGTTGTCGCTCCGGGTATTAATGCAAAAATGAATGAAGTACAGGCTGCGTTTGGATTGCTTCAATTAAAAAGTATTGAAGAAATGCTTTATAAAAGAAAATTTATTTATGAATTATATAAAAAAATATTGGAAAATATAAAAGGTATTCATTTTATTGAATATATGGATGGGGTAAAAAGTAATTACGCTTATTTTCCGGTTTTTATTTCGGAAAAAGAATTCGGAAAATCTAGGGATGTAATCTATGATGAACTAAAGAAACAAAATATTTATACTAGAAAATACTTTTATCCCCTAATAAGTCAATTCCCTTCATATAAGAATCTGCCTTCTTCGAATCCTATAAATTTACCTGTTGCTGAGAGGGTATGCATGGAAGTACTTTGCCTGCCGATTTATCCCGCATTGGAAGATGAGGATATTAAAAGAATTACAAACATTATTCTAATGAAATGAAGAAAAATTTGAATAAAATTGATGCTGAATTAGGAATGATTGAAAATGCAAAGCATATGGGGGGTCATATTGATAAATATATTGAATGGAATCTTTCAAAATTTCCTTTTGTAAAAAATGCTAGAATATTGGATGTAGGTTGTGGTCCTTGCTCATATTTCTATCATCTTATGAAACTTGATCCTCTCATTTATTTTGCAACTGATTATAGTGATTATTATATTAATTTAGTTAGTAATTTAATGAAGGATAAACAAAATTGTCACTTAAGAAAAATTGATTTGTTAAAAGAAGAATCTTTAGAAGAACTTTACTTATTCAAATTTGATATTGTGATTTGTTTCGATGTAATTGAACATATAGAAAATGATAAAAAAGCTTTAGAGAATCTCAATAAACTAATGAAGAAAACAGGTAATGGAATGCTGTTTTTAAAAGTTCCGTCGGTTAATTCTATTTATGGGGAAAACGACAAATCAATAGGACATTATAGAAGATATTCAAAAAATAGTGTGAGAAATTTACTCATAAATGCTGGCTTTGAAATTGTAAATATTAAATATCATAATATTTTTGGAATTATTCCTTGGTGGGTGATTGGAAGAATACTTAAAAGGAAGGTGGCTTTGTCAAGTAATGAGAGTAGCGCATTCGATAGTTTGGTACCGGTATTTAAATTAATTGAAAATATTATTACTCCGCCGATAGGTCTTTCATTGAATTGTGTTTGTAAGATTGCTTGATGCTTTTTTAGATATAATAAAAATATTGAAATTGAAAACAAAAGAAATTGTAATATTAGGAGCAGGTATAACCGGGTTGATAACTGCTTGGCGCCTTGCTAAAGAAGATTATAAGGTTACTTTAATTGAAAAAGAAAATTTTGTGGGGGGCTTGGCCGGAACAATTGATTGGGATGGATGGAAATTTGATTTTGGAACTCATAATTTTTCATCTATAAATCATGAAGAGATAATAGAATTTTATAAAAATTTACTGCCTGATAAATTTGTTCCGAGAGAACTTAATGCAAAGCTTTTTATTTTCGGAAAACTTATAAATCTGGATTATATCGGTGCCCATTTCTTTTATATGTTGAGTTTAAGAAATATGATAACGGCTGGATTTGATTTTTTTGTAACTAGACTTAAAGCATATCTTTACGGAATAAAACCTACTGAAAGACTGGATATATGGATTAAACAGAGATTTGGTAAAGTGTTATACAATATTTATTTTGGACCTTATATTGAAAGAATCCAAAAAAAGAATCCTTCGGAATTATCTAAAGATATTGGTGATAAAAAAATTCCGGTTTTTAGCTTAAGAGATTATGTTAAACGTGAATTTACCCTTAAGAAAAAGGAGAAAATAAAAGAACTTGTAAAGAAAAATATGTTTTATGTAATAAATGGCTATGGTGAGATGGCAATGTATTTTTATAACGAACTGAAAAAAATGAATAATGTAAATCTGAGAATTGGTTCGGATATAAAGTCAGTATTGCTTGAAAAAAATAAAATTATCGAAATTTGTCTAGATGATATTATTATTGATACATCTGATTCTGTCGTTGTTTCAACTATACCTGTAGATGTACTTACCGGTATGACTAAAAATATATCTCAAGAGGTTAAGCTTTGTGCCAAAAAATTTGAATATACAAAATTGAGGATCTTATTCGTTAGAACTAAATTGGATAAGATATCGGGGTTTTCTCAAATAAGCGTTGAAGCAAAATATCCTTTTAGTAGAGTCTCGGAATCAAATTATGATAAATTTAATCTTGTACCAAAGGGCTGTTCGTCTCTAACTTTTGAATTGCCCTTAAATGATAGTGATGAATTATGGCTAATTAGTGATGACGAACTTTTAGAAAAAATTCTTCCCTTATATAACGATATATGTGTATTAAAAAAAGATGATGTTATTGATTGTCGTTCGGTCTTTTTAAATCACGCAAACCCGAGAATGATATTGAATTATAAAAAAAATCTTAAAGAAGTTTATAAATTTATTATAAATACCGAAAATTTGTATAGCATTGGAAGACAGGGACTTTTTACATATATTAACGTAGACGGTTGTACGAATATGGCATTGGATTTCGCAAATGCATTAATTGAAAATAAATCTCTGAAAGAATTGCAGGAAAAATTATTAAAAGATATTCATGATGTTGATGTAAAATAATGTAATTATTATGAAACTTGGCATAATGCAACCTTATTTTTTCCCCTATATAGGATACTATCAATTGATATCGGCCGTTGATAAATTCGTTTTACTGGATGATGTAAATTTTATTAAAAAAGGTTGGATTAATAGAAATTATATCCAGATAAACGGAAAGCCTTTTTTATTTACCGTTCCGTTGAAAAAAATAAGTCAGAATAAATTGATAAAAGAATTGTATCTTGATGATATGAGTGTTTGGAGAAAGAAATTAATGAAAAGAATAGAAAATTCATATAAGAATTCACCTTATTTTAAAAGTGTATTTGAATTAATTGATAAAATAATTAGTAATAAAAATGAAATGATTTCGGATTTTATATATTTTAGTATATGTGAAGTTATAAAATACCTCAATATAAAAACCGAAATAGTAAAATCTTCATCGATATATCATAATAATGATTTGAAAGGTCAGAATAGAATTCTAGATATTTGCTTGAAAGAAGGAGCGAAGCAATATGTAAATGCAATAAATGGAAAATCTTTGTATTCGAAAGATGTTTTCTTTAATAATGGTATTAATATTAATTTTATTAAAACTATACCATTGGAATACAAATCAATTCAGGATTCTAGTGATCGCTCTTTGTCTATTATTCATTTAATGATGAATTATAGTGTATATGAAATTGATAAACTATTGAAGGCATATGAATTGGAATAACAAAACGATTTATTTGGCTTTTATATATATATTTCTTAATTTATAAATTATATAATTGAATGGAAAAACTATATAAGATTTTTGAAGAATTGTTTAATCTTAAGCCGGAACAACTTAATGATGAATTAAAACTTGTAGATGTTGAAGGATGGGATTCATTGACTCATATGGAATTAATAACTAAGATTGAAGATGTTTATAAAATTGAACTAGATGGCGATGAAATTGCTAGTATGCTTGGTATTGCAGAAATTATTTCTGTTTTAAAAAGTAAAAATATTAAATAATTATATATGAAAAATAAAAATATTTTAATAACGGGTGGGGCAGGTTGCTTTGGAAGTTATATCGCAAAACAATTGTCTAAGGATGCTGGAAAAATTATTATTATGGACAATAATGAAGAAAATATTCTTAAAATAAAAAATGAATGTCCGGAATTACTCGTTTATAAATGCAATTTGTCTGATTATTCCGACGTGGAAAATATTGTTAATAAATTATTTCTTGAAAACGAAAAAGTAGATGTTCTGATAAATAGCGTAGGCATGATTATTAGTGCCCCGCTGATAAATATTTTATCTAAAACTGATAGAAAACATAATATTGATTTATGGCATAAGACTCTGGATTCTAACCTGCATTCGGTTTTTTATGTTACTTTATGTGTTGCTGACAAGATGATCGAAAAAAGGATAAAAGGATTAATAATAAATATCAGTTCGATTTCGTCATATGGAAATGCTGGACAGTCTGCCTATTCTGCCGCAAAAGCTGCTGTGAACGCACTGACGTATACGTGGAGTAAAGAACTTAGTATGTTTGGAATTCGCTGCGCAGGTGTTGCTCCCGGTTTCATCAATACGGAATCAACAAGATCGGCATTGAGCGATGCTATGATTCAGAAATGGGAGAAGATGATACCATCAAAAAGATTAGGAACAGTTGATGAAGTTTATGATGCTGTTAAATTTGTTGTCGCAAATGAATATTATAATGGAAGAATTATTGAATTGGATGGCGGTTTAAAGATTTAATAATGAAATTTAATTATTTATTTGATGATTAATAAATTTATATATAACCTTGGATTGCTTTTCGATGATATCTGCAAAAAAAATGCTGATAAGATCGCTCTTCATTATAGCAAAAACCAATTTATTACATATAACCAGTTATATAAAAATTCTAATAGAATTGCTAATTATTTATTGAGACTAAATATCTGTAAAAATGATGTTGTGGCTATTTTTAACTTAAAATCGGAATTTGCATTTGCTTCAATGATTGCTTGCCTCAAGATAGGTGCTATATATACAAATATTGATTTGACAAGCCCGTGGGAAAGAATCTCTAAAATCTTTTATAAGTGCAAACCAAAGATTATTATTAAAGATTATGACGATAATAAATACCTCGATAAGGAAATAAAGTTGAACGGTTATGAAGTTATAGACTTGCATTCTCCTGAATTTAGAGAAGAGATTGAGAAATATCCAGAGAAAAATGTTGATATTCAATATGCCGTAACGGGCTCAAATCCTGCGTATATAATGTTTACGTCGGGTTCAACTGGGTTTCCTAAAGGTGCAATTATGTCACACGCAAACGTGATAAATTTTATTAATTGGGGAAAAGAAAGATTTGATGTTAAACCGGATGATGCATTCACAAATGTAAATCCGATTTATTTTGATAACTCGGTTTTCGATTTTTATACTTCTGTATTTTCTGGAGTGCGGTTGGTTGTCTTCCCGAATGATGTCGCTAAAGATGCGAGAAAAATGTTGGATAAAATAAATGAACTTAAATGTACAATTTGGTTTTCTGTACCTTCGTTTTTGGTTTATCTGGTTACTACAAAGGTAATTTCTAAGACCGATTTTAAATGCATTAGAAAAATATCTTTTGGCGGTGAGGGATTTCCTAAACCCAGACTGAAATATTTATTCGATTTATTTAAAGACAGAGCTGAATTTGTGAATGTTTACGGCCCTACTGAATGTACCTGTATATGTTCATCTTACAGTATAACTGAAAAAGATTTTGAAAATATGTCAGAACTTGCTCCGCTTGGTTTCCTTGCCCCTAATTTTGATTATGAAATTATACCAATGGATTCAAAAGATAAATTGTATGGAGAACTATGTCTGAAAGGACCAAATGTAGGTTTGGGCTATTATGGTGATGAAGAATTGACTAAAAATGCCTTTATTAAAAATCCCTATAACGAAAATTATAATGAAATAATTTATAAATCTGGTGACATAGTAAAAGTTGGAAATAATGGATATTTGTATTTTAAGGGAAGAATAGACAATCAGATTAAACATATGGGTTATAGAATCGAACTTGAAGAGATTGAAACAGTTCTAAATACATTGCATTATGTTAATGAATCTGCTGTTATATATAAAAAGGAAGAAAATGGTATCGGTCAAATAATTGCTTTTGTAAATTCAAATAAAGTTAATGATACTAAACAAATTAGCAATGATCTGAAATTGAAACTCCCGCCATATATGCGGCCTAAAAAGATTTTTATTTTAGAAAGTCTGCCAAAAAATAGAAACGGTAAAATTGACAAAATTCGTTTAAAAGAAATGTTATCAAAATATTTTAATCATTAATTTAAAATAATATTATAATGAAACCCGTAATAATATTTGGCCTCGGAAATATTGCAGAAGTAATTCATTATTACATAACAAATGATACTGATATGTCTGTTGCGGCATTTTGCGTGGATAAAGAATTTATTAAATCTGATGAATTTCTTGGCTCTAAAGTAGTATCCTTTGAAGAGATCCAGAATCAATTCCCGCCTTCCGATTATGATATGTTTGTTGCTCTCGGTTATCACCAATTAAATATAGTACGAAAAAATAAAGTGCAGGAAGCTAAAACAAAAGGATATAAATTGGTTTCGGTTATTTCTAATAAAAGCGGTATACCTGATAATCTGGAAATCGGGGAAAATTGTTTTATAATGAATAATGTTTGCGTTCACCCGAGAGTAAAAATCGGGAATAATGTATTTATTTGGAGTGGTGTGGTTATTGGACATCATTCTGAAATCGGAGATAATTGCTGGTTTACATCAGGTGCAAATGTTGCTGGATGTGTGAAAATCGGTAATAATTGCTTTTTAGCCATAAATGCAACTGTTGGTGATAATGTTTCTATCGGGAACGATTGCTTTCTTGGTGCTAATACTCTTGTAACGAAAAATCTTAATGACGAACAGGTCGTTATTCAGGAATCAACAAAGGTATTTAGATTGAACAGCAAACAATTCTTGAAGATATTTAAATCATTCTATTAATTTTTTATGCTCTGGGAAAAAAAAGGTTTGATATTTTGTCCAAAAGGAAATTTTGGATGGATGAATTCTCATGCTCAAGTCCCGACTCTCTTATTGAAAAAAAAAGTCTTAAGAGTGTATTTCGCAACAAGACCAAAAAATAATTTGAGCCTAACGACATATTGTGACTTAGATGTAAAAGATTTATCTAAAATAGTATACATACATGATAAACCAATACTGAATCTGGGAGAACCTGGAACATTTGATGAATTCGGTATAATGCCGAGTAGTATCGTGGTATATGATGGACTTGTTTATTTATACTATAGCGGTTGGTCGAGAGGTGTTACAATTCCATATAACAATTATACTGGCCTGGCAATCAGTGAAGATGGTGGAAAAACTTTCAGAAAATATTCTAAAGGACCAGTTGTTGATAGAACACCGGAAGAAATATATTCCGCAACTTCCCCTTATGTTATGCATGAAAAGGGCAAATGGCATATGTGGTATACATCTGGTACAAATTGGCTTTTTATTAATAATAAATATGAACATACATACGATTTAAAGTATGCCTCTTCTGAAGACGGTATCCTTTGGAACAGAAATTATGAGGTTGCTGTTGCTCAAAAAAATAAATACGAAGCAATTACTAGACCTGCAATAGTAAAAATTGGAAATATTTTTTATATGTGGTATTGTTACCGCGGAAGCAGAAGTTTCAGAAGCGGAAAAGATAGTTACAGAATTGGTCTATCGTCTTCCTCGAATTTGAAAAACTGGAGAAGAATAGATTCAAAATCTGGAATAAAAAAATCAAAAATTGGTTGGGATTCTAAAATGATTGCATATCCGTCTGTTGTGAAAATTGGTGGTTCAATAATTATGATTTATAATGGTAATGATTTTGGAAAAGAGGGCTTTGGTTATGCAATACTAAGAAAAATTTATAATAAAATTAAAATATAATAGTATGAAAAAGAAAAGTGATTACATCCCCGGTGAATTTGAAACTCAAAAATTTGTCGATAGAAAAGAAAGCTATTATAATGGAATAGAAATAATAAAGTCTTTAAATTATCAAATTGAGGATTTTATTGAGTATTTTCCATGCTTTTCCGGATTTCTGACGCTATCGAGATTTTTATCGTTTTATGAATGCTATAAAAATACGTTGGGCATTGCAGGTCATATTGCTGAAGTAGGAACTTATAAGGGTGCTTCGCTTTTATTTTTTGCGAAATTAATACAAATATTTGAACCGAATACTCTGACTCAAGTACATGGATTCGATTGGTTTAAGGGAAATATGCCAGATAAATGGGAAAAGAAAATAGTTAAAAATAGTGATATCGAATCTTATGATAGATTGATGAAACTAATTAAAGCCCAATCATTGTCAAATACCGTATTCATACATAAAATCGATGTGACTAAACAATTGAATAACTTTTTTGATAAGTATCCGCATCTGCAGTTTAAAATTGTGTTCCTCGATGCAGGTATGTATAAGGTCGTAAAATCCTGCTTGCCGGTATTTTGGGAAAGACTTACAAAAGGAGGATATTTAATCCTTGACCAGTTTAACCATGAAGTTGCACCGGGAGAAACAAAAGCGGTTAAGGAATTTCTTAAAGAAAAAGCAATTAATACGTTCCCGTTCGGCTGGATGCCAACAGCTTATATTATTAAATAAGTAAATTATTAAATATAAATCTATAGGAGATATTTTGAAGCTTAATTATATCTTAAAATCAAAAGAAATATTTTTACGGCCTATTACAACAAAAGATGTGGATTTGGCTTTTTCTTATATGTCTAATTCTGAGATTTCTAAAGATATGTCTTGGGATGCACATAAATCGAAATTACAAACGTTGGAGTATTTAAAAACTGTTTGTGGGGATTTTAAAAAAGGTAAAAGTGTAACATGGGCGGTTTTTTATAATAAAAGGTTTGTAGGTGTTTTTTCAATCATTGCTATTTTAAGGAAACATCGCTCACTTACTTATAATAGAGCTGAGATTGCTTACTGGCTGGGTCCGGAATTTCAGGGTAAAGGTATTATGACTAAAGCAGGTAATCTTGTACTCGGTTTTGCTTTTAATAGTTTGGGACTTGATAAACTCGTCGTAGGACATCATATCGGAAATGAAGGGTCCGAAAAACTAATTAAAAGATTGGGATTTAGATTTACTTATTATGAAAAAAATATGTTTTCTAAAAATGGTAAATGGATAGACTGTAAATTTTATGAGTTAAATAAAGCGGAATGGAAAAGTATAAAAACAAGGAGCAATTCTTTCTTTGTGAGTCCGGATAAACATGAACCTCTTGTTATTATTAATAACAAATATCTTGAAAATTCTGATGGCCACAGGTTTATTGTGCAAAATGAAATACCGAATTTGATATTCCCTTATGAATTATCAAACCATGATTCAAATGTCCAGAGATTCTATGATTCTCGTGCAGAGGTCTATGATAAATTCTTACCCTTGACATTTAAAACACATTCTGAAAGTGAATTGGATTTGAGAAAATCTTTCATAAGGAAATTGAATATTAAAAAGAATAGCAAAGTTTTAGAAGTTGCATGCGGAACTGGAAGAGATTCGGAATTAATTGCAGAGAATATAGGAAATAAAGGAGAATTACACCTGCAGGATATTTCATACCCGATGTTAATTAAATGTAAAAATAGACTTAAAAAATTTAAAATGAAAAAATCGTTTTCTGTTTCCAATGCTTGCTATCTTCCTTATCCTAATAATTATTTTGACGCCGTTTATAGCTTTGGAGGACTTGGTGAATTTTCTGATATTAAAAAAAGTCTTGAAGAAATGGTAAGAGTTACAAAAATTGGAGGGAAAATTGTTGTAGGCGATGAAAGTATGCCACCCTGGCTCAGAAATACGGAATTCTCTAAAATATTGATTACTACGAATCCACAGTTTACTGCTGAATTACCCTTAGACAAAATACCTGTTGAGGCAAGAAACTTAAATTTAACTTGGGTGATTGGTGGTGTGTTTTATTTAATTGATTTTAAAGTAGGTGAAGGTGAACCTGAAGCAAATTTTGATTTCGAAATCCCTGGTGTGCGCGGAGGCTCATATAGAACAAGGTATGAAGGACAGCTCGAAGGGGTCAGTAAAGAAGCGAAGGAACTTGCTTATAAGGCAATAGAAAAAACGGGTGTTAGTATGTATAGATGGCTCGATGATATTGTTAAAAAAGAAGCTAAGAGAATATTAAAGTGAAGTTTTAATCTGGTTATGTTTAAAAATATTTTATATAAATTCATTGATACTGGTACTAATCATACAGTTGTATTTGCTTTCTTACTGTATCTAATTATGATGACAATTCTTGTTGCTACCCTCAAACTTATATTTAATTATGATTCGAGTTTGTTTCTAATAGATGATGGCTACTATACAAGCGGTAAATTGTTCTTCGAAGGGAAATCATCGGTTTTGCATATTGGAAGAGGCCCGGGATTACCGCTGTTGTTCTCTTGGTTTAACTTTTTTCCAGTAAGTATCCATCCCTTTATTCGGTTAGCTTTAATGATGTTTTTTGTCTTTCTTAATATTTTGTTGGTATATAAAATATTCATAAATTATTTATCTTCTAAGGAAATATTTTTCGGGCTTTTATTGTCTTTGTTTAATCCACTGCATATTCACTTCACGCTAAAATCAACTCCTGAGGTGTATTTAACCACTTTTTTATTGCTGATAATTTATTATTATCTTAAAATATTAAAAAATGATAGCTGGTGGTATATCGTAATGTTATTCTTGATAATTAGTGTCTCGATATCATTCAAACCTGTATTGTTTTTAATCCCAATCTTTCTTTTGTTGCATAATTTCATTTTTAAAATAAAATATTTATTTTTTAAAACACTTACACTGATTATCTTGACTTTCATAATATTTATTATGATGATTAATTTGTCTTCCACTGGAAAGGAAGCTTATTTTGGCTTATCATATGGTGGATTGAATTTTATTGGACCGACCTTTATACCGAGAGCAATGTCTAAAACAGGAAGAATTAGTCTTGATACTTATGATGAAATAATGAATGAAAATCCGAAAAATTCAAATGCAGTTTTAACGGCAGAATATTTTGACGATTGGATTAAAAATTATAATGAAAAAAATCCGGGTGCTAAAGAATCTGAACTCATTTTCGACTATATAAAAGATAATTTTAATGAATTCGTTTTTTCAAAATTTTTGAATATCTTCTTCTTTAGCTCACTTGCTTCCAATTTCACTGAGACTTTAATTAATTTTATTATTAGTAATATAATAATAATAATTTCCTTTATTTATTTGAAAGAAAAAATTATTAATAATAAAATAGAATTATATGTTGTGATTGCAAGCCTGATGGGTTATTTTACTGTATTTCTTATCACTTTTGGCTACGCAAGATATTCTATACCTTTCATGTTTATTTTTTCTATATTTTCTGGCTGTTTTATTTCAAAAAAACTAAAAGAAAATGTATTTTGAATATTTGATAAAATGAATTAATTTTTTTTCCCGTGATTCTTAAACCTAAAATAATTAAACCGTACCTAAGCAAAATAAAATTCAACCTGGGCTTTAATCCGAAAATCGAAAAAGTTGCCGATTTCAGAAAATATGTCCCCGAACCATTTAAATCTGCTATTATATTTTATGCCGACTTCGAACTTGCTTGGGCATGGAGATATTCAAAGGCTTATATTAACAGAAAATCGGACGTGAAAAAACTTGCCCTGAAGGAAAGGGCAAACGTTCCCGATATCTTGATTTTGTGCGATATGTTCAGAATTCCCGTTACTTGGGCTACGGTCGGTCACCTGTTCCTTGACGAATGCTCTAAAGAAAATGACATCGCCCACCCCAATATCCCGAGAAATAAATATTTCGAAAACAAATACTGGGTTTATGATAAAGGCGATTGGTTCGATGATGACCCGTGCAGTAATCATAAACTATCACCCGAATGGTATTGCCCTGATTTGATACAGAAAATTCTGAACTCTAAAGTAAAACACGAAATTGGATGCCATACGTTTTCTCATATCGATTGCAGAGATGAAATATGCTCACCCGAAGTTTTTTCCGCGGAGATTAATGAATGTAAACGATTGGCTCTTTCGAAAAATATTGAACTGAAATCGTTTATCCATCCCGGACATACAATAGGAAATCTGGATAAATTGTTTGAATTGGGCTTTGAATCCTATAGAACGGACTTCGGCAATATCCTCGGCTATCCCGCTAAACACCGCTCGGGCCTTTGGGAAATTAAAAATACTATGGAATTGACATATAGAAAAAAATGGGATGTTAATTTTAATATAGGATTCTATAAAGAAATAGTCGACAGAGCGGTTAAAAATAATTCCGTGTGCGTGTTCTGGTTCCATCCTTCTTTTGATAAAACTTTTCTCGAAAAAATACTGCCCGAACTGTTTTCATATGTAGATTTAAATCGTGATGAAATATTTATCTCTACTGCAGGCGAATATACAGCTTGGCTAAATAAGAATAATTAACAATAATATTTTATGCAAATTATATATCTGATGAATCCGTAAAATGCTGATGAATAAAAAATTTCTTGAGGAATACGGCTCGTTGCTTGCAATTGTAATTCTGGCACTTTTAATTAGAGTTGTATATTATGTCGATGCAAAACCTTGGGAAAACGAATCCGTTCAGAAAATAATGCAGCACGGTGACGCAAGGGAATATCAGCGTCTGGCTGAAAAAATTGTGGAAACCGGCTCTTATCCCGAAAATTATTTCCTCGATACGTACAGAACCCCTGCCTTTCCTCTTTATATTTCGGCATTGTATTTTGTTTTCGGGGTGAAACCACATATAGTTCTGTTTTCACACATAATCTTAAACCTTGTAATTATCTTTTTTTTGTTTTTATTGTGCAGAAAACTTTTTAATAATATTGCAGTCGCAATCGTAGCTTCTCTCCTTTATGCACTTGAACCGAATATTATTAAATTGATAATGGAATTTGGTACGGAAACACTTCACGCTGCCTTGCTGATTGTATCTGTATATTTCTTTGTCGCCGGTTTGAAAGATAATAAGATTATTAATGTTTTGCTTTCTGCCGTATTCTTCGGAATTACAGCCTTAACAAGACCGGTCAATCTTTATTTCTATCTGCTGTGCGTTCTCTTTATTTTTCTGTTTCCTGAACAGAAACTTAAATATAAATTCAAAACAGCGGTATTTTTCGTTTTGGTCTATTTTGTTTCCATAGCTCCTTGGATGTATAGAAACTATAATCTTTATGACCATTTTTCTACTAATGCGTTTCAGGGAACTGCCGTATATTATAACGCTATAATTACCAAATCCTATGTGACCGGAAAAAACGTGGATTCCGTTATAGTCGAGGTTGTAACAGAAGTTGAAAAAATTTGTAAGGAAAAAAATATTACAAACCCGTTTGATGTTGATAAAGAAAAGCAAATTTACGGGATGAATTATATTAAAAATTATCCCGGTGTTTATTTAATGCTTCATCTGAAGGGTATGGCGAATTTCTTCATAGCTCCCCTGAATAATGAAAAGTACTCTGTGAAAAGTAAAATTATTATTTCTGCTTATTTCTTGTTCGTTTACTCGTTTGCTCTTGTCGGCATTTATGTTATGATTAAAAAAAAGCAGTCCTATTTTCTGTTTGCATTTCTATCTGTCATATTTTATTTCTGGTTTATTACGGGAATATTAGGCTTATCGAGATATAGAATGCCGGCTACGGCGTTCTATATTATACTTTGTGCCGTTGGCGTATGCTTTATCTTTGAAAAAATAAAAAATAAAATTGAATCAATAAAAAAATGAATTTTTTTATTACGGGTGTATCCCAGGGCTTTGGAAAGGAACTTGCCCGGCATTATCTTGATTTAGGACATAAAGTTATCGGATTTTCAAAGAGTATCCTTGATGAAAAACGGAAGTCGGATAAAATGTTGCTGGATTCGGAAAATTTTAAATTTGTATGCGGCTCCGTTAATAATGATGATGATGTAAATAAAGTTTTCGAAGAAGCAATCGGATTCCTCGGAACCATCGATGTCTTGATTAATAATGCCGCTTTTAAAATATTTAAACTTCCGGATGAAATATCGGATGTCGAATACAGGGAAGCCTTTCAGACCAATCTCTTGTCACCTGTGTTGTTGTGCAGAAAAGTACTGCCGCTTTTTTTAAAACAGAACAAGGGCTACATCATCAATATGTCCTCCAATGCAGGTATGGTCGCATATAAAGAGGGAACAGCTTATTGCTCGTCTAAAGCTGGTTTGATTTCTTATACTCTTAGCCTTGCCGATTTTCTTAAAGATAAAAATATCTCGGTTAACGTAATCAGCCCTCCGACTTTTTCGACTGAAGATTATAGAAAAAATTTTCCTGACATCAATCATAAAAAACTTCTTCAGTCGGAGGATATCATAAAACTGATTGACCATATTGTCTTTAATAAAAAGCTTATTTCGGGAAATAATTTTCCGATGTTTAAATTTAAAACTTTTGCTAAATATGTTTTAAAAAAGAATATTGAATTTATTTCTTATCTCTTTCAGCATAAATGAATTTGAAAAATCCCGTTATTATACTCGGACTCTCTACTCCCGGAATCTTTTTGCTTAGGCATTTCCCGAAAAATGGAATTGATGCCTATGGCCTGGAATGCAATCCGAATGAACTCGGCTTCAAATCGAGGTTCGGAAAAAAATATGTTTGCCCGGACCCCGAAGATAAACCGAAAGAATTCTTGGATTTCATTTTGAATTTGCGAAAGGAATTTAACCTGAACCCTGTCTTGATTCCTACCGCCGATAAATTTGTGTTGCCTATTGATGATTATGCAAGTGAACTTTCTGAACTTTTTTATTTCACCTTGCCTGAAAATAATGTACTGCGGAAGCTTACCAGTAAAAAATTTAGTTATGAATTGGCTAAACAATATAACTTCCCGGCTCCACTGACCTGCATTGCGAATAATGAAAATGAAATTGAAAATTTCTCGAAAAATGTTGAATTCCCGTGCATTTTAAAACCAGAATTCCCCGAATCCTGGCGCTCGGGATTCCTCGAAAAATTTTGCGGCGGTAAAAAAGTTATTATTGCAAATTCATCCGGAGAGCTGTTATCGAAATATGATACAATAAAAAAATATGATGATAGGGTAATCGTGCAGGAAATTATTCAGGGTGAAGATAGTAACCTGCATTACTTCGTATCATATCTTGATAAGAACCAAAACTGCATAGGTTCCTTTACCGGTATTAAGGAAAGAATCGCTCCGGTTCATTTCGGAAGTGCAAGCTATGTCGATATCGTGTATAATGAAGAATTGGAAAGTATGGCCGTGAAATGGCTGAAAGATATGAAATTCTGGGGAATTTCCGGAGTCGAAGTGAAAAAAGATTTAAGGGATAATAAGTTTAAATTGATTGAAGTTAACCCGAGATTTGGACTCTGGGACGAAACCGGAACAAAATTTGGCGTTGATGTCGCTATGATGTGCTATAATGAGTTGATGGGAAAACCCCTGAGTCCTGTGAAAATTGTTAAAACTGATATCAGATGGATTTCGGTTCATAGGGATTTAAGAGCTTCCGCGGAATATGTTTCTGATGGCATTATTCCACTTAGTAAAATTGCCGAATCTTATTTGAAATTTCCGATTTATATTAGCGATATGAGATTGAATGATTTAAGATTGACGCTCTATCTCATTAAAAATTTAATCAGAGGAATATTTAAAAGGTTTTTTAAAAAGAAAAATAATAAAGATGTTTGATTTCTTTCAGATAATTGATTTTAACGGAAAACATGATATAGGAAATAGAAAATATTCATTCCTGAAATCACATTTATATAATGATATCATCGGGGTTGAATATCAAATAGAATTTAAACTTTCCAGAGTATGCTACCTGGAAAGAGAGAAAACGGAAAAAAACTTCTTCTGCAAAAACGAAATAAATATCTTTCTGTTCGGAACGGTCTATACTAATAATCTTTATTGCGACATTAACGGCGGAACACCTACTATCGTTTACTCGGGTTTCATCTGTGATTTATATGAAAAATATGGAAATGATTTCGTGAAATATATAAAAGGCTCATTTGTTATTGTCATTTTTGATGAACATAAAAATTTCCTGAAGCTTTTCACGGATAGACTTAATGTGTTGCCTCTTTATTATTCATATAGGGATAGTTTGTTAATAATTTCCTCATCCTTGAGAATGATCTTGGAATCAGGCTTCGTCAGCAGGGAATTTAATGGCTTGGCTTTGCTCCAACAGCTGATATTTGACTATACTCTTGACAATAAAACATTTTATAAAGAAGTATTTAGACTGAAAAACGGAACAGCCTATTTGTTCGGCGAAAATAAAAAAGAGGAAAAAAAATATTGGAGCGTCGAAGAATTATATAATGAAAAATTGTATCCTAAGACCGAATCTCTTGAAATGCTCAGCAGACAACTGCACTTTAATACGAATCTTTATTGTTCGGATACACAAAAATTATTGCTTGCCGTGACCGGAGGGTTTGATGGAAGGGCAAACCTGGCTCTGCTTGATAAGAAACCCGAAGATTTCTTGTGCTTTTCATATGGAATGCCCGGTAGTAAACAGGTCGAAATCCCTGAAAAGATTTCGAAAATGCTGAAAATTAATTATCGTCCGGTTTTGCTAGATGATAAATACGAAATCCGGCACGACAGCTGTACAAGTGAAGCGATTGAATTTTCAAACTCTTGCGCCCCGATACTTCGCTCGAATTATCCCTATGCATATAAAAATCTGAATAGTTTTTCGAAAACTATTTTGACTGGCCTGTTCGGAAGCGAAGTAATGAGACCTCTTCATAATTTGGGCATTATGATTAATGACTATTCGGAAAAATTATTACTAAGCAGTTCACCCAAAGATGTATTTCCGGAAATTATTGAAGATGTGAAAAGAAAAAATTATTTGAATGAAAAAATTATTGATGATAATTCTGATGATTTGATTGATGTGATTTATTCCGACTATTTTATTAAATTTAAAGATTACGATAGGATATTGAGATTTTTCTTTTTCGTGATTCAGGAAGGTGTGAGAAAATATTTTAGTCAGGAAATTCAAATCGAAAGAGTATTCGTTACAACGCGATTTCCCTTCTTCGATGATGACTTTGTCCGGTTAATGTATAAAACACCTTATGCAGGAATGTATAACGGATTTTTGGGGAAAAGTAAATTTAAAAGAAGAAAAGGACAACTGCTTTACGCATACATTTACAGGAAATTTAAACCTGAATTGGGAAAAATCGTTCTGGATAGAGGCTATACACCTGATGATTTGCTGAAACCGTTTCCTCTTAATTATTTTTCTGTTTATAAAGGCGTTAGAAAAGCAAAAGCTTATAAAAAAGAAAAAGGAAACGATGCTTTTAATTCGGAGAAGTGGACAAAAAACTACATCCGTGAATCGCTTTTTATAAATAAAGACAATTCGGGAGTGTTCGGAGAAGGACTGAAAGATAATTTCGAAAATAAAAATTATTTAAAAGATTTTCTGAAATTTTCCCATTTTATTTCCATGGTTAAATATTTTAATTCGTTTTGAAAATATTATTCGTACTGAATTTAAGAGAAAATAAAAGCGGTATAACGGAACAGATATTGTATCTGAAGAATAGATTGAATGAACAGTCTTTTGATGTGATGCTCGTATCGACCTATGGAAATATTTTTAAAAGAATACGCGGGGTTCTGAAAACCTTCTTGACTGCCCGTAAATCCGATTTGATTGTCGGAGTCGGTTGCTCTTATTTTGGCTTTCTGCCCGTTTTTGTTGCAGCATTGGCTGCATTTTTTTTTAATAAAAAGATATTGTATAATTTCCACGGCGGGCAGGCAGAAGTGTTTTTGGATAAATATGATTTCTTTGTAAGACGTATTTTTAAAGACAATATTATTATTGTCGCTTCGGATTATTTATGGAAAGTTTTTAAGGATAAATCCTATAATCCTGTCATAATAAATAATATTTTCGATTATAGCTCCTTCCCGATGCCTTCGGATAATTTATCGCGGAATAAGAAGGTCTTATGGGCTCGAAGTTTTGAAAAATTGTATCAGCCCGAAATGGCATTGGAAATCGCAAGTATTATATCCGGAAAATATGAATTTGAATTTCACTTCTTCGGTGATGGCTCGCTGTATAAACAATTGAGAAAAAAATATCAATTGTCAAATATTTGTTTTCACGGATTGGTCGAAAGAAAATCATTGCTCGGTGAATATAAGAACTTTTCGATATTGCTTAATACAACATTGAATGATAATATCCCGAATACGATATTCGAAGCGGGCTTTTATAAATTGCTGGTAGTGAGTTCAAAGGTCGGTGGCATTGCAACGACTTTCGGTCAAAACGAAATATTGTTTGTCGAAAATAATGATATAGATTCTTATGTAAAAGCATTTGAGAATATCCTAAATAACGAAAAAATATATGATACTTTGAGAAATAATTTGTATGAAAAAGTGATTCGGTATGACTGGAATAATGTAAAAAACAATTGGTTGGAAATATTGAAAAAGTATGAAAATTAAATAATGAGAAAATAATTTTGTGTGGTATTTGCGGAATATTGAACCTTGACAAAAAACCGGTAGACGAAAATTCCGTCAGGAAAATGATGATGTCGATTAAACACCGTGGACCAGATGATGAAGGCCTGTTTTTTCACGAAAACATTGGATTTGGTTTCGTCAGGCTTAGTATTATTGACTTGTCACAATCCTCTCATCAACCTATGATGGATGATTCTGGAAGATATGCGTTGATATTTAACGGGGAGATTTACAATTATATAGAGATACGAGAGGAATTAATATTAAAAGGGTATAAATTCAAATCGAACGGGGATGCCGAAGTATTGTTGTATTCTTATATAGAATGGGGCAAGGAATGTTTAAATCGATTAAATGGTATGTTCGCTTTTGCTGTATGGGATAAATCGGAAAAGAAACTCTTCGCTGCTCGTGATAGATTCGGTGTTAAACCCTTTTATTATTATAAAAATGAAAATGTGTTTATTTTCGGCTCGGAAATTTGCTCCATACTTAACGTCGTTGAAGAAAATATTCTGCAGAACGATAATGCGATTTTCGATTATTTGGTTTATAATAGAACAGATCAGACTGAGAATACATTTTTTAAAAATATAAAAAAACTTCAGCACGCATGTTATATTGAAATCGGGAATAATAAGTTCGTGAACGGTAAATGGTATAACTTGATTGATAACCTAAACAAACCGTTTAATAATTCGGATGAATTCGTTGAATTGCTGAGCTCAGCAATAGGATTGAGATTACGTAGCGATGTTCCCGTCGGTGTTTGTTTTAGCGGTGGTCTGGATTCATCGTCCATTGTTTCTCTTTTATTGAGAGATTTTAATAAAAAGGATGTGAGTACTTTCTCGGCAGTGTATAATATTGAAGGCCATAAATATGACGAATCGGAATTTATTTATGAGTATAAAAATGTGCTCCGTAATATGTATTATGTTACGCCGAATGCTGATTCGTTGATGAAAGATATTTATAACTTTGTAAAAGCCCATAATGAACCCGTAACCTCGACTTCCCTGTATGCTCAGTTTAAAGTTATGGAACTTGCAAAATCGAATGTAGTAGTCGTGCTTGACGGCCAGGGAGCGGATGAATTGCTGGCAGGGTATCATTATTTCTTTGGAATATATTTTAGAGAATTGTTGGGTAAACTTAAACTCTTTAAGCTTTCGTCGGAAATGTGTAAGTATGTTATTAATCATAAAGAAATATATGGACTGAAAACCTTCTTGTATTTTATGCTACCCTCATTCCTGAAAACTAAAGCTCGCGTTATGGAAAAAGGTTTCCTGTCAAAGGATTTTCAAAAAAAATGCGCCGATGATAATGTGATAGTTGATATTCTTTATGATTCAAAAAATATTTATGAAGCGCTGATTAACCATTTTGAATATAAACTGGAACATCTGCTGAAATGGGAAGACAGAAATTCCATGTGGTTTTCTCTTGAAGCTAGAATCCCTTTCCTTGATTATCGTTTGGTAGAATCTGCTCTGTCGATGGACTCATCATATAAAATAAGAAATGGAATGACAAAATATTTGTTGAGAGAATCTATGAAAAATCTGATACCCGAGAAAATTAGATTGCGTATGGACAAAATTGGTTTTAATACTCCCGAAGATGACTGGTTCCATACGGAAAAATTTGCCGTATTGATTAATGATATTTTAAATTCAAAATCCTTTTCCGAAAGAGGCTATATCAACGCCTCGAAAGCAAAGGAACTGTATAATAAACACCTGAATAAAAAAATTAATATTTCCAGGGATATTTGGAAATGGATTAATCTTGAGCTTTGGTTTAATGAATTTATTGATAAATAGATGAAGTATGAAATAATTACAGATTTTAATTTGGTCGATACTGATAAATGGGAAGAATTTGTACTGAATCATCCGAATGGAAATATCTTCCAGACCCCGCAAATGTATAAAGTGTATGAATGTGAAAAAAAATATGAACCCGTCTTGGTCGTATGCTGTGATACTCATAATGAAATATTAGGACTGATTGTTTCTGTTATTCAGATGGAATATAAAGGATTCCTTGGTAAATTGTCTTCGAGAGCTGTCATTTGGGGAGCACCCCTCGTAAAAGATAATAATGTCGAAATATTTAAATTAATTATTAGCGAATACGATAAAATAGTTAAAAAAAAAGCTGTTTATACTCAGATTAGGAATCTGTGGAATGTCGAAAATTTTTATGAAGAATTTGAATCACTCGGTTATGTTTTTCAGGAACATTTGAATATCCTGGTCGATTTGACTAAAAGCGAGGATGAACTCTGGAAAGAAGTGTATTCAAGACGTAGAAGCCAGATTAATAAATCCGAAAGACTCGGAATTACGATTAAAATATTCGATGAACCCGATTTGATTAATCAAAGCTATGAAATCCTGAAAGATGTCTATAAAAGAGCAAAACTCCCCTTGGCTAGTAAAGAATTCTTCCTTGTTGCAAATAAAATACTCGGCGAAAAAAATTATCTGAAGTTCTTCGGTGCTTTTTTTAAGGAGAAATTAATCGGTGTTATGTATCTCTTGTGCTATAATAAAAAAACCTATGAATGGTATATCGGTTGTTTTTCGGATTTTATGAAAATGCATGCAAATGATTTGATAATTTGGGAAATATTTAAGTGGAGTAAAGAAAATTCATTCTCGGTATTTGATTTCGGCGGCGCGGGAAGCCCGGATAAAGAGTACGGTGTCAGGGATTATAAAAAAAAATTCGGGGGGAAAACTGTGTTCCTGGGCAGATACCAGAAAATTCATAATCGTTTTTTGATGTATGTCTCCGTAATTGGATTTAAAATTTGGCAGTTCCTTAAATTCGGATTGAAAAAAAATTGAGAATATTAATTACTATAAGCCATCCTTCCCATGCTAACTTTTTTAAGGAAGCCGCCAAGATTTTGAGAAAAAATAATCACGATGTTTTTATTTCCACACTCGATAGAGGTAGTCTCGTGAAAATCGTGGATAAAGAATATCTTGGCTTTGAAAAATTCATCGCCGGTAAACATCAGGGAAACGGATTCTCTATCATTTTCAGCGTAAATATCCTCAGGTTTCTTAAATTATTGAAATTTGTGTTTTCTAATGAAATCGATTTTGGAATTAGCGTCGGCAGCTTTACTTCCGGTGCTGCTATGAGAATGAATCTTAAACCTAATGTCCAGTTCGATGATGACCCGGAAAGAGGTATAAGCACGTTTTTGGAAAAAATAACATGCAGTAGATTGTATTATCCCCCGATCGTTAAACCTTCAAAGAAAATTAGGACGTTTAATGCCCTTAAGGAATGGGCTCATCTTTCTCCGGTGTACTTTAAACCGGATGTCGGCTCTCTCGGTGAATTCGGTCTGAAACCGAAAGAATATATCCTTATCCGCGACATTAGCACTGGCTCTTTAAATTACAGAAAACAGGACCCAAATATAATTTTGCGCCTGGTGGAGGATTTACCCGAAAATATTAAGGTGGTCTTGTCCCTTGAAAACAAATCTGATTTCAAAAAATATCCTGAAGACTGGATTATCCTGAACGAACCGATTATGGATTTTTATAGCTTGATGTATTATAGTAGACTCGTTATCTCTTCCGGCGATAGTATCCCCAGGGAAAGTGCTATCCTCGGTGTCCCCGGTATATATTGCGGTTTCAGGAATATGAAAGCTAATGATGTTTTGATGAAAAAAGGATTGGTATTCCATAGTAAACCTTCTGAAGTAAATGATATTGTAAGCAGTATTTTGCAAGGTAAAATAATCTTTAAAGAACAGGAATCTGTCAGAAATGAACTGTCGAACGAATGGGAGGATGTTACTGAATTAATCCTTAATATTGTAAATGATTACGATAAGAAAAAATGAGACGGCAAAGTGATAATATGATGGGACATAAATATCCGAAAACAAAAAATTATCTTCAAAAAGTTTTTTTCAGGAAAGTATTTGGCAAGAAACTGTATAAATATTTTAAGGTAACTAAAATTGTTCTGTTATATAAATTTGGAAAAAGTTTCGAGATAAGTGAATTCCTTAAGCAAATAATAAAAGATGATTTCGTGATATTCGATGTCGGGGCTAATCTCGGACAGTATGCAATTCGGTTCTCCTTGTTCCTCAAAAATAAGGGGAAAGTTATTAGCATAGAACCTGTATACGAAGATTTCTTGTTTTTGTGCAGGATTAAAAAAAAGTTTAAACTTGATAATCTTGTGTGCTGCAATTATGCCGTTAGTGATGTCGAAAAAACCGGCGAACTGTTTATCCCCGTTATTGACCACGATATCGAACTCGATACAAGAGCAACCATTAATCTTGATAATTACTATTTTAAATATGATAACTATAAGACTCAACCCGTGAAAATCACTACACTTCAGTCGGTCTTTAATGATTATGGATTGGAACGCTTGGATATCATTAAATCGGATACCGAAGGAAACGACAATAAAGTCATTCTCGGCTCTTTGGATTTAATTAAAAAATATCTGCCCTTGATTTTAGTGGAAGATTCACATGAAGAAAAATGGCTGAATGAAATATATGCAATTGGCTATTCGCCTTTTTATGTTAAAAGAAATCGTTTCCTCATCGATGCTTTTATGGCAAAAAATCACAAATCCGATGTTATATATGATTTGCTTGTGCTGATTCATGAAACTAAAATAAACTATTTTACTGATTACTTTTATGTCGCCTGAATCCTAAAATGAATATCCTTATCGATATTGGACATCCTGCCCATGTTCATTTGCTAAAGCATTTCATCTGGACTATGAAAAAACAGGGATATGATGTGTTTGTAACTGTTAGAGATATCCCTGCCGCAAAAAAACTTCTGCAAATTTATAATATTGAGTATATTCAATTCGGGAGTAAATCGTTTTCTCTTGCTGGTAAAGCTTTTAATCAGTTAAAATATGATAAGCTTATCCTTGATTTGGTTAAAGCAAATAATATCGAAATCGGAATAGGAACATCCTTGACTGTAGCACAGGTCTCGAAAATATCTAAAATGAAATCGTTTATTCTTGATGATGATGATTCCGCTGTCCAGCCTTTGTTTAAACAGTTCGTCCACCCCTGCGCTGATTATCTGATATCTCCGGATGTCCTGAATTTCGAAAGAAAAAAGAAAAATCATATTACTTATGCGGGATATCACGAACTTGCCTACTTGCACCCGGATAGATTCTCTCCTGATATTAATGTCCTTGAAGAATCGGGAATAAATGAAAATGAGGACTTTTTTGTACTTAGATTTAACGCTTTTAAAGCTCACCATGACCTTGGCATTAAAGGTATATCAAATGAAAATAAACGTAAACTGATTGACCTCTTAAAAGAGAACGGGAAAATATTTATTACCACAGAAAAAGATATTGACCCCGAATTTAAAGAATATCAGTTGAAAATATCACCCGATAAAATTCATTCTTTGCTGTATTATGCTAAAATGTTTATTGGTGATAGCCAAACGATGACCTCCGAAGCCGCAGTATTGGGTACTCCTGCTTTTCGTTGCAACTCTTTTGCAGGTAGAATATCGTATTTAAATGAAGAAGAATATAAATATGGGCTGACTTACGGCTTTAAACCTGAAGAGTTTGAATTTATGCTCAGAATAATTAAGCAATATTTAAAACTGAAAAATATTAAGGAAATTTGGCAAAAAAAGAGAAATAAAATGCTCGCAGACAAAATTGACGTTACTTCATTCTTTGTCAACCTGATTAACAATTATTATATTAATGTAAATAATTGTAAATATTTGTAAATAAATGCTTTTTCAGTATCTTTTATATTATTTCTTTACTATTTTTATGGGGAAATGGGGGAAACTTTTTATCTGTTTGTTTGTTTAATTAACTAAAGATGGGTTAGTGAAAATGTTTAAAAATCTATTTATAGAGAATAAAGTTTCACCGCAATTTAATCCTTGTGAAATCATTGATAAGGAATTAGTCTATTATTTCTCGAAATATATTAATCCCTTTAATCCCGAAACGAAAATTCTTGACACTTCAACATCATTTAATATCGAATCTATTGCTCCTCCCGTTAAAAATATCGTTAATCTTAGAAAAATAAATAATATTAAAAATATAAATAAGTATTTCGATGTCGTTAATAAAAAACTTCCGGTCGACGGTGTCTTGATTGGATGTGTGGAAACCTATAATGAAAGACGCACGAGAATATTTAAAAATTCCCCCAAGTTGCTGTCGAGAGTGGTTTATATTTACGATTTTATTGTGCATAGAGTCTTCTCTAAAATATCAGTTACAAAGAAAATTTATAAAAGCGTTTTTCCTGATGGCAATAAAGCTATTTCCTTTACGGAAACATTCGGAAGACTGTTTTCATGCGGATTCGAATTGATAAATAGTACCGTGATAAATGAATATTTGTATTTTATTAGCAAAAAAGTAAGAGAACCGTTTTATGATGAAGAACCCTCTAATGGAATAATTTATAAGATGAAGAG
Source organism: uncultured Ignavibacteriaceae bacterium (assembly GCA_964501535.1). Taxonomy (GTDB): domain Bacteria; phylum Bacteroidota; class Ignavibacteria; order Tepidaquicellales; family Tepidaquicellaceae; genus FEN-1279. The sequence continues at coordinate 164,919 of CAZCSV010000001.1, forward strand.
AATAGGTAAAGACGGAAAAATTATTACAGTCTATAAATTAAGAACTATGAACCCTTATGCCGAGTATCTTCAGAGCTTCCTGTTTGAAAAAAATAACTTGAAAGAAGGCGGAAAGTTCCGAAACGATTTTAGAATTACTTCCTGGGGACATTTTTTAAGAAAATATTGGATCGACGAAATACCTATGATTTTTAATTTTCTTAAAGGCGATATTAAAATGGTCGGCGTTAGACCGCTTAGCGGACAATACTACGGTCTGTATTCCGAAGAACTAAAAGCTCTTAGACTTAAATTTAAACCGGGCTTGCTTCCCCCTTACTATGCCGATATCCCTAAAACTCTGGATGAAATTATGGAATCGGAAAAAAAATATCTGGAAGCTTACGGAAAAAATCCCTTCAAAACTGATTTTAGGTATTTCTTTAAAATTATTCTTAATATAATTTTAAGGAAAGCTAGAAGCTCATAATCCAATTTATAAATATGAAAAAGATTCTTGTTGCGGCAATTTTTGTTGCCTGTGCGAATTTTTTGCTTGCTCAGGTGGAACTCGTTCCGCCTTCACACCCTGTTTATGATTTTTTAAAGAAAATGCAGCTGATGAATGTTATCGATGATTTTAATTCATCATCAATTCCCGTATCGCGTAATCAGGTCGCAAATCATCTGAAAGTGATTAACGAAAATAAAATGAAATTAGGATATATTGATAAGGAAATATTAAGTGATTATCTGGTGGAATTTGAATTTGATGTTAATAAAACTCTGAATTCCTCCTATGCTCTCTTTAAAAAATTCGATATAAAAGATGTATTTAACGATAAAAAACAAAAATACCTCTATAATTATGCTGATAGCAATTCCTCCTTTTTTCTCGATGTAAATGGCTACTTGTCGCAAAGAAATTCAAACGGCGATTCCATTGGAAATCATTCATTGTCTCTGGGCGAAATTGGCATCAGAGCCAGAGGAACATTGTTTGACGCAGTAGGGTATTATCTGAGAATGTCAAACGGACAGAAAATTAATGGCAATCAGGCAGATGTTGATATGTCGATTGTTACTTATCCGAAATTTAAAGCAAACACAAAATATAAAATTGGAAATAATAACTTCGATACCTATGAAGGTTACTTGAGATACAGTACTAAAAGCGAATGGCTTGCCCTCACCGCAGGTAAGGAATCTGTCCTGTCGGGATTTGGCTATATCGATAAACTCTTTCTCTCTGATAATAGTGTCCCTTTTAGCTTTATTAAAATTGATCTGAAATATAAAGCACTTCATTACTTTTCGTTGTACGGAAGCCTGAAAGGGGACTCGCTCGGTAAAGACATCAGTTCGAAATATATTGCTGCTCACAGACTTACCGTTAACTTTTCTAATGTGTTTAGAGCAGGCTTCTTTGAATCCGTTATTATTGCGGAATCACCGTTCAATTTTACTTACCTGAATCCGCTGAGTTTCCTGCGTTCAGCAGACTATAACGCAGGCGAATTGTATGGTGGAAACAGAAATAACTCTGTTATGGGTTTCGATATGGAAATTCACCCCGTGAAAAATCTTGCATTCCAGGGCTCTATATTGATTGATGATTTGAACTTTAGTACGCTGTTTAAAAATGAAACCGATAGCACCGCTTCCAATGATAATCGGTTTGGATATCAGTTGGGCTGCATGTGGACTAATGCTTTTACATTACCTCAGTTAACCGCTTCGCTCGAGTATACGAGACTGGACCCTTTTGTGTATTCTCACAGAACAAATAAGAGCCAATATACAAATTGGACGCTCCCGTTGGGGCATAATATGTCCCCGAATTCGGACGAAATTGCCTTGAAATTGTCTGCTTATATTTATAAAAGATTGAATGTTAAATTTACTTATCAGCACCAGAGGTCAGCCGGAAGACTTATTCTGCATGGCGATACGCTGATTGAAAACTGGGGCGGCGATATTAATAGGGGAGATGGCGATATCGTCAGAAATAATAAGTTCCTTTCGGGGGATAGAGTTGATAAGGATATATTTACTCTGGACTTCCTGTGGCAGCCGCTTAGACAGTATTTTCTTGAATTTAAATACCAGTATAAAATTTCTAACCTGCTTTATGCATCTAAAAAATATAAAGATGCATACTTCTTTTTGACGGCAAGAATTGATTTCTAATACTTTTTTGCCGCTTCGATTTTTTTAAATGAATATTATAGAGTTCAATAATGTTTCTAAAACATTCGGTAAGTTGCTTGCCAATGATGATATTTCGTTTACTATAAAGAAAAATTCTGTTCATTGTGTAGTCGGTGAAAATGGTGCCGGAAAATCCACGTTGATGAAAATTCTGTTCGGGGTTTATAAACAGGATAAAGGAATTGTTAAAATCAATGGAAATGAGGTAAACTTTAATTCTCCCCTTGATGCAATTAAGTGCAAAATCGGAATGCTTTATCAGCATTTTATGCTGATTGATGATTTTACCGTGTTGGAAAATGTTATTCTTGGAAATGAAATAACGAAAAAAAACAGGATAGACTTCGGTAAATCAAAAACAGTCTTAATGGAATTTATTAATAAATATAATCTTGATTTATCGCTGGATAAAAAAATATCTGAACTCGGTATTAGTGAACAGCAAAAAGTCGAAATACTGAAACTGCTCTATAGAAATTCCGATATTATTATTTTTGATGAACCTACTGCCGTATTATCTCCGGTGGAAATAATCGAATTTTATAAGATTATTACACAGTTTAAAATCGAGGGAAAAACAATTATACTGATTACTCATAAATTAAACGAAGTTAAGGAAATATCTGATTTTGTTACGGTGTTGAGAAAAGGAAAAATGGTCTATGAAACTAAAAGCGATGATTTGGATATTAAAACCCTTAGCCGGCAGATTATCGGAAATGTCGATATCGTATCACAAGTATCCGATTATGATTATAAAGGAGAGAAAAATATTGTTGCGGAAATGAAAAATATAAATCTTCTGTGTAATAAAGTAAATATACTCGATAATGTTAATCTGAAACTTCAAAACGGCGAAATATACGGTATTTGCGGCGTCGAAGGGAACGGGCAAAACGAAATAATAGAAGTGCTCTGCGGTATTAATAAAAATTATAAGGGCAATTTAAAAGTAAAAACTCGTAAAATATCTCTCGTTCCTGACGACAGGACTAAAAAAGGAATGATAAAAGAATTTACCGTCGGCGAAAATCTGATTATTAAAAGAAAAGATTTCAAAATTATAAATAATAAATCGGTTAAAAGATTGGCACAAGATATTATTGATAAATATGATATTAGATTGTCCGGCATCGATTCTTCTATGGGTGCTCTTTCGGGAGGAAATCAGCAGAAAACAATTATCGCCAGGGAAATTGAGCTCGATAATGATTTGCTTATTTTTTCCCATCCCACAAGAGGTGTCGATATTGCCGCAACTTCTTTTATTCATACTGTGATTCTCGGGCAAAAGAAAAAAGGTAAGGCTGTATTGCTGATATCCTCCGACTTGGATGAACTGCTTAAACTGTCCGATAGATTGGGGGTAATTTGTAAAGGAAAAATTATCGCCGAGTTTGAAAGAACACAATTTGATTTAACCAATGATGTGGAAAAAACCGTATTGCTTGAATCCATTGGCAAATTAATGATAGGTGTTACCGGTGAACAAAAAAATTAAAGCAAATATTTTATCGATTTCGATATCTGTTGTTCTTACTTTTCTGATTGTAATTGCAATATTACTTGTGATTGGAAAAAATCCTGTGGAAGTTTTTATGATGATGTTTGCTGATGTTTTTGGAAGCGGATACGGATTGGGACAAACATTGTTCAAGGCAACTCCCCTTATTTTTTGCGGGTGCGGTCTGGCTGTTTGCTTCCATGCATCGCTTTTTAATATTGGTGCTGAAGGTCAGCTCAATGCAGGCTCTTTTGCCATAGGCTTGGTAACGTATTATTTGTCTGGGTTTTCATTTATTGTTGCTGTACCTGTTGCTCTGATTTGCGGCTTCTTGATAAGCGGTTTGCTGGGATTGATTCCTGCTGTTATAAAAGTTAAAAAAGGAGTCAGTGAGGTTATTACTACTATTATGTTGAACTTTGTCGTTCTCGCTCTTATTAACTACTTGCTGATTGATTTCTTTGCCGTCAAATCTACTGTGCATACGGAAAAAATTCCCGATTCAATCATGATCCCCGAATTTTCCGATTTCTTCCAGGTGTTCCAGGGCTCTTCCTTGAATCTTGTCTTTGTTGTTTCAATTCTGCTCGCTGTATTGACTTATTATTTTATTTATAAAACAAAAATTGGGTATGAAATTAGAGCGGTCGGTTTTAATGAAATAGCTTCGAAATATATCGGTATTGGTGTGAATAAAATTGTATTGCTGTCGTTTTTTCTGGGAGCTGGCCTGACCTCTCTTGTTGGGTTGAATTTTATTGTCGGCTATAAAGGATATTATGAATTCGGCTTCTCGAATAACCTTGGATTTACTTCGATTGCAGTTGCTTTACTCGCTAAAAATAATCCCATCGGTATTATCTTCTCCGCTTTGCTTTTTGGATTCATCGATTATGGCGGATTATCCGTTAATACTCTTGTACCGAAAGAGATTATGTTTGTTATTCAGGGTATTGTTATTTTGACGATATTGTCGGTCGATAAACTGGTTGAAAAATATTATGTGAAAAATTGATGCTTTGGAAATAATCTCTCAAATATTATCGCTTACGTTTCTTGCTCAGGTATTGCGACTCTTTACACCGTACTATCTCGGTGCTAATGCCGCGAACTTCTCTGAAAGAGCAGGTGTGGTGAATATTGCTATCGAAGGCTTTATGATTGTTTCCGCCTTGGGATATGCTCTTTTTACAATCTTTAGTGGAAATGCTGTCGTCGGTTTGCTTTCTGCGGTTTTTATTGGTCTGGCGTTCAGCCTTCTGTTTTCGCTTTTTGTGGTTAAATTGAAAATTAACCAGATTGTCGCAGGCGTGGGGTTCAACCTGCTTATGGCAGGTCTTGCAAAGTTTTTAATCGTATTTCTTTTTCATAGCTCCAGTAATTCCCCAAGGTTCCATAGCCTCCCGAATATCCCGCTCCTTGTGGATATTCCTCTCATAGGAAAAGTCCTCTCCGATTATATAATTATATTTGCTTTCGCTTTACTGTTCATTTCGAATTTTGTATTGTTTAAAACAAAATTCGGCTTGAGGCTAAGGTCTGTTGGTGAAAATCCGGAGGCGGGCGAATCACTTGGAATAAAAGTGAGATTGTATAAACTCTATGGAGTCATGATTTGCGGATTTCTTGCAAGCCTCGGCGGTGTGTGGCTTGCTTCTAATCAAAATTCATTCAGCGACGGAATGATTGCAGGACGCGGTTATATCGCTATCGCCGCCATGATTATTGGTAAATGGAAACCTGCAAATATTTTTGTTGCCTGTATGATGTTTGCTTTTTTTGAAGCCCTCGAAATATCAATGCAAATATCAGAAACATTTATCCCTTCTCAAATAATTCAGATGTTACCCTATCTTATCACTATCTTGGTCTTGATTGGTTTTATCGGAAAAACAAAACCGCCCGCCGCTGACGGTATCCCGTATTGATTTGAATTTTTATCCTGGCACTGAATTTAAAACTGCCTTACATCTGCTCCCCATAACAGCTTGTTGTTAAGCGTCTGGAAATATGTTTTGTTCGTTTTTTTTACTGCCTTTATGTTGAAACTCCCTTTCGTCAGTGTGAAATCTATCGGCGATTTTAATATCATTGAAGAAAAACCGTCTGCTGTCAATCTTACCTTGTCCTTCTTTAATATCTTAATCTTTATTGCTCCGTCGTCCGGAACTATTATTGGCCTGAAATTCAATGTATGCGGACATATCGGTGTTATAATGAATACTTTGCTGTAAGGACTTATTATTGGTCCACCCGCCGATAGGGAATATCCTGTCGAACCCGTCGGTGTCGATACTATTACTCCGTCTCCGACAAAATTTACTACCTTCTCGTTATTGTAATATATGTCGATTTCTATCATCTTTATGGAATTGCATTTGTCTATCACTATTTCATTCATGCCGAAAAATTCCTTCCTGCCTGCTTTCGCCGATATAACACACAAATCGTATATCTTGTAATTCCCATCCAAAATATCCGTAACGAATTTCTCCATCTCCTCCGGACTGACTTCTGCCATGAATCCCAAATTCCCGAGATTTACTCCCAGTATCGGGATTTGCTTCCTTCCGACCAGCCTCGCTGTGTTTAAAAATGTTCCGTCTCCGCCGAGTGAAATTACTATGTCCGACTTGTCAAGTAGAGAATCTAAACTCTTTAATTTATTAGAATACTTTTTTCCGCTTATCTTCATCTTCAGAACATCATGAATAATGTATTTTATTCCTTTCTTATCCAAAAGAATCAATATACTGCTTAAAACATTACTTAGATTCTTCTTTGACGGATTACCTATTATTCCGAAAGTCATATTAGTTTATTTGTTTTCTTCCTTGTTTTCTTCCTTCTTTTCCTCTTGCGGCTCGTCTTTACGTGATGACTCGTGAACATAATTTAACTTTAAATCGGCTAATACCTGCTCCAGAAATTTACTCTCCTGCTCGTTTAAATTATTCTTTGTCTTCTCCTTTATCATGTCAATTATATCTATCGTCATTTGTGCCGCATCCAGATCTTTCTCCGCTTTGTCTGTCATCGGATTTTTAATCTTGCCTAAACTCATCCAGGTCTGCATCTGGAAAGAGTATATTAACGAATAAAATAGCTGTGTTGTTTTTTCTTCTTCCATTGTTTCAATTTTTTTATTTTTAAACTGCTTGAATTTCTGTTTTCTGGTTTATTATTGTAAAAGGTATTGCTAAAATAAATAATAATAGCGTCAAAACCTCCCAGTCGCCGTAATTCCATTCGAATATCCCTGCAATGTGAAACGCTATCGTCGCTAATGTGCATCCGAAAATCAGGTATTTATTTTCCTTGCCCTCGGTTCCCCTAAAATATTTAATTTGTTTTAAAAAAAATGTGATAAAAAGAGTAATGTATATTAAAAGACCGAAAATACCCTTCGTTGCTAAAATCATCATGATGTTACTGTGTAAATGCGAACCCTCTCCGTGTGTTTCTGGATTCTTGTACATTCTATACACTTGTGTAATTTCGTTATCGCCTACACCCGTTAACGGATGGTCCTTGAACATCTCCCATCCTATACCCCACATTATTAACCTCGAAATATTGTTCGGGTGCTTTGGGTCCGCTATGCTCGCTATCCTCTGCCTGAACTGAACCGGCATTATAAGTAATGCTGCTGCGGTAAAAATTGTCAGGTAAATTAAAAATTTTCTATTAATAACAAATCCAAAAATTATTAAACATGTAAATACCGCTATAAATACGTTTCTGGATTGTGTCAGGTACATCGATATGAATATTATCGATAGCGAAGTAATTAAATATGCTTTGTTAACAAATATCTTGCCCTTGATGAATATTAAAGGAAACAATGTCAGGAAAAGCAGCATCTTCACTTCTCCTGTCGTTATAAAATATGCGAATGAATATAATCGTATCTCCCCGGCATTCATATGCTGGACTTCGACAGGAAATCTTATGATATATAATATTATTTCGTATATGGCTAAAATTGTAAAAACTGTTAAAACGGAAATCAAAATTTTATTCAGGGTACTTTTATCCCTAATTTTTGCAATTATCCCGAAAAATATTAAATAAAGTAAAAACCGTTTCAGACCCCCTAATGCTCCTTCCGGCACGATTGCAAATAATCTTGATATTAAATCAATAATGAAAAATAAAACGATTAATATACTGATGAATTTTATTTCGCTCTTAAGACTTTCGGGAATATCTGTATTCCTTTGATATAAAGACTGTAAAATCCAAAGCCCTGCCCAGATTCCGAGCGATATTGATGAAAGTGCGATTGAAAAACTGATTGATATAATTTGAACCGCTAAAAAAATAATTATGACTTTATCCGTGATGTCTGTTATTTTTTCTTTACTCAAATTATTCTGAGGTTAAATGTTAAATTGTAAATCGTATAATTTCTTGTATACTCCGCTTTCTTGCTTTATTAATTCATCGTGTGACCCTGTCTGTACTATCTTCCCTGCATCCAATACAAATATTCTGTCGGCATTTTTTATCGTGGATAACCTGTGGGCTATGATTATTGATGTCCTGTTTGTCATCAGTTTTTCTAACGCTTCCTGTACCAGAATTTCCGATTCGGAATCCAGAGAGGACGTTGCTTCATCGAGTATTAAAATCTGCGGATTCCTTAGTAGTGCCCGCGCTATCGCAATCCTTTGCTTCTGCCCTCCCGAAAGCTTTAAACCTCGCTCCCCGACAATTGTGTCAAATCCGTTTTCTGTCTCCAGTATGAACTCGTATGCGTTCGCGAATTTCGTCGCATTTATTAACTCTTCTTCAGTGAAACTGTCCGTTCCGAATAGTATGTTGTTCCTTATTGTGTCGTTGAATAAAATTGTCTCCTGCGGAACAATTCCTATTATTTTTCTTAAACTCCTGGTAGTTATATTCTTAATGCTCACATCATCTATTAAAATATCCCCCGATGTTACATCGTAAAATCTCGATATTAAATCCGCTAATGTCGATTTTCCGCCTCCGGAAGCACCTACTATCGCTACTTTTTCGGATTTTTTTATTCTAAGATTGATGTTCTCTAATATAAGCTTGTCGGGATTGTAGTAAAACGAAACATCCCTCAGTTCTATTGCCTCGTCGAAATTCTTAAAATCAAAACTGTTCTCTAAATCCATTACTTCTACAGGGTAATCGAGAATTTCGAAAATCCTCTCTCCCGATGCCGATGATTCCTGTATCCTGTTGCCGACCGTAGTTAAGTTTTTGATTGGAACTATAAGCTGAAATAAAATGAAAAGGAAACCTAAAAATTCCTCGGGTCTTAAATTGTTGTTTACTAAAATCTCTCTGCCTCCGAACCAGATAATTATAACTCCTGCAAGTATAGAGAGAAATTCCGTTATGGGCGATGTTAACTCGCTCGTCTTCGCCGTCTTTATTATTAATCTGTAATGTGCGTCGTTTTCCTTCTCGAATAACTTGTTCCTGAATTTTTCGGCTCTGAAAACCCTTATCACTTTTGCTCCGTATATTGTCTCCGATATTATCGTTAGTATCTCTGACATCTTTTGCTGTACCCTCATACTGCGCCTTTTTAATGAAGCCCCGATTTTTGATGTTGCGTAAATCGTAATCGGAAATACTAACACCGACATCAATGTCATTTGCCAGCTTATGGAAAGGGATATTATTAGGTAAATAATTATTAGTAAAGGGTCTTTAATTAAATTTGAGAAAGCTGCCGAAATGCCTGACTGTACCGCGTTTATGTCATTTGTCATCCTCGAAATCAGATTCCCTGTCTTTTCTTGTGTGAAAAATCTTAATGATAAATTGTTTATCTTTTCGTATAGCTCGTACCTGATGTCCCTCAAAACCCCTTTCTCTACGTATTGCATGTATATCGATTGTAAAAACCCTGTGATGTTTTTTAATAAAAAGGCAAGTAGTATTAAAATGCATATCTTGAAAAGCGCATCCTCTTTGCAGTATTTAAATATAAATTCCTCGAAAAACCTTTGCACTTTGTCATATAATCCCGATACATCCGCTGACGGTTGCTGTGTCCCTACAGGTGAATTGCTGTCGAGAAATAAAGTTTTTAATAAGGGGATTGTAAGGTAAACCGATGTGGCACTGAAAACGGAAAATAATACGGACATTAACACGGATGTGAAAATCTTGACTTTGTATTTCTTTATGTATCCTAATAGTCTGACGTATACTTTCATTGTCCTTTTTCTTCTTTTTTGTTTTGAATCTCCCACGCCTTCATGTATGTCAGCATGTTTGTTATTACATCGAAATTCGTAACCATTAAACCGGTTATCCCGTCAAGAAAACCCTTTTTGAAAAAAAACGATTGTATGAATGATGCAAAGGGCCTGAAGAGTATATCGTATAATTTGATTCTCTTTTTATTGGCTTTTTCTACCGCCTGCAGCGATGAGTACTGATTTACCCTTTTTGCGTAATCGGAAATTGAATTAACTGTATAGTGCAGAATGTCATTTCTTAAAAATCCTGTTCCGCCCTCGATTTCATATCCCTCGTGTACCAACCTGTCCGTTACTTCGGCTTTGCCTTTTAAAAAAAGTCTCGTCTGATAACCGGGATACCATCCGCAGTGCCTGACCCATTTCCCTAAAAAAAAACTCTTCCTGGGAATCCTGTATCCTGCGAATTTACTTTGCGACTTTATGACAGATATTATTTCATCTCTTAATTCCGGTGTGCATCTTTCATCTGCGTCGATTGGAAAGACCCATTCTTTGGAAACCTTTGATAATGCATATTCCCTCTGCCTTGCATATCCTTTCCACTCTTCTTGATAAATTTTGTCTGTATACTGTTTTGCTATCTCTGTCGTCTTGTCTGTGCTGAAACTGTCCACTACAATTATTTCATCCGCCCATTTCACGCTTTCTAAGCATTCCCTTATGTTTTTCTCTTCGTCTTTGCAAATAATTGTAACTGATAACATTATTGTTTTATTATACCGTTTTTACAAAAATAAATACCCGAATTTTTTACATAATTGTGAAAATAATCATAATTCTTCCTCTCTTCAATTGTTTTCGGATGATATAAATGATATACAATCGCTAAATTTCTTAAGGATTCGAAATTTGCCGAAATGAGCTTCAACCTGTATTCCAGGTCTGTGTCTTCTCCGATACCCGGACCTGTGTATTCTTCGTCGAATCCGTTTACTTTTTCGATTAAATTCTTTGGAATGGAAAAATTACATCCGAGTAAATTTAGCTTTTCCTCCTTTATGAATTTTCTCGCCTTCTTATTCTCTATGTATAATGCTTCCTCTATATGCGCAGATGCGTTTTTAGACCTGATTGAATCTATTATCAGATTCGAAAATGTTATCTCAAATGACTTGTGCCTTTTGTAACTTCTCATTACACTCTCTGAAATTTTCTTCCCGAGCATTACCCTCCTCCCGCTTAATACTGTGTCGGGCTTCCTGTATTTTATGTGAGCCGTAATAAAATGGTAATGAGGAATGCAATCTCCGTCGAGGAAAATTAAGTAATCTGATTTGGATTTTCTTATAGCTTCGTTGAGAATCCTGTTCTTCCGGAAACCTCTGTCTTCCTGCGTAATGTACCTTATGTTCAACCCGAATACTTTTTTGCTCTGCTCTGCGAATCTCTCCATTTCGCTGCCTGTTCCGTCATCTGCTATTATTATTTCGTATTCTTTCCTGTAACTCTGCTTCTCCAGCGAAGAAAATATAATCTCAAGCTCGTTTATTTTTCCGTATACCGATATTATTAAAGTTGCATTATTCATTAACTTAAGTTATTAAATGCCGATTAAACTTGTAATTGAAAAATTTGGTATTTATTATTATTAAAATATTGATAAAATTTGTATAAATTATAAGATATGGCATTTAACTATAATAAATTAACTCTGAAATCACAGGATGCCCTGCAGTCTGCTCAGGAAATTGCATCGAATTATTCTAATCAGATTATTGAACCTGTTCATCTGTTTGCCGCCTTACTGCAGGATAAAGAAGGTGTGGTCCCTTCTGTTATTATGAAACTCGGCGTGAATAAAGATGCCCTGCAGATTAAAATCGGGGAACTGCTTGAAAATATCCCGAAGGTCACCGGAAGCGGAGTGGGTAATCAGTCTCTATCTAAAGACCTGACCGAAACCCTTGAAAATTCTTTCAAAGCTGCCGACCGGATGAAAGATGAATATGTTTCCGTGGAACACCTCCTGATAGGTTTGGCTGAACTGAAAAAATCCGAACTGAGTGATTTGTTTAAGTCTGAAGGTATAAATAAAGAAAATATCCTTAAAGTCTTGAGGGATGTCAGGGGCTCCGGAAGAGTTACCGGACAAAATCCTGAAGAAACATTTAATGCTCTCGAAAAATACGGAAGAAATTTGAATAACCTTGCCTCTCGTGGTAAACTCGACCCTGTTATCGGTAGGGAAGAGGAAATTCGCAGAGTGCTCCAGGTGCTCTCACGAAGAACGAAAAATAATCCTGTCCTGATTGGTGAACCGGGTGTGGGGAAAACTGCTATCGCAGAGGGCATTGCAATTCGAATCTTTCAGGGTGACATTCCTGAAAATCTGAAAGATAAACAAATTGTCGCTCTCGACTTGGGAGCTTTAATTGCCGGCGCTCAATATCGGGGACAGTTTGAAGAACGGCTGAAATCCGTCCTGAAAGAAGTTCAGGAATCTGAAGGAAAAATTATTCTGTTCATTGATGAATTGCATACAGTAGTTGGCGCAGGTGCGGCTTCAGGCTCTATGGACGCTTCGAACCTCCTTAAACCTGCTCTTGCAAGAGGAGATCTTAGATGCATCGGTGCTACTACCATAGATGAGTATAGAAAATATATAGAAAAAGATGCGGCTCTTGAAAGAAGATTCCAGCCCGTCTTGATTATGGAACCCGATGTCGAAAATACAATCTCTATCCTTAGAGGTCTTAAAGAGAAATATGAAATACATCACGGTGTAAGAATAACAGACTCGGCTATTGTAGCCGCCGCTCAGCTTTCAGATAGATATATCTCCGATAGATTCCTGCCGGATAAAGCTATCGATTTAATAGATGAAGCGGCATCGAAACTTAGAATTGAAATTGATTCCATGCCCGAAGAACTGGATAATATAGAGAGAAAAATTAAACAACTCGAAATCGAACGCGAAGCCCTGAAAAGGGAAATTTTATGATAATTGTTTCAAAATAAATATTTATGTCGGTAAAGTATAAATCCTTTTTTGTCGTTTTCTTGTCTTTGCTTTTGCTTACTTCACTCTCTTTCCCGCAGGATTTCGAGAGCTTATATAATTTAAGTAAAAATAAAGATTTTTTTACTTTCAGGAATAAAGTGAAATATTATTCGAATCCCGATATCCCTTGGCAGGAAATTTATTTGCAGGCAATGGAAAATAATATTTTTGGTAATTATGAATACTCGAATAATAAATTAAAGATTTTATTGAATAATCATCATTCCCAAATTCCCGATTCCATCGTTTCCGATATTTATGAAATAAAAGCATCCAACCATTTAAACTTGTTTGAATATAAATCCGCCTACGAAACAGCCTTGTTGCTTAATTCCGACTATTCCTCCTACCTTGACAGCAGGGAAAAGGAAAATACAGAAAATGAACTCATTATCTGGAATGCACTGCAAAATGTCCCCCCTCAAAAAATCTTGAAAAGCGGGGATGTCAAAATTCCCCTGATTAAGGATTTTGCAGGCCTGTGGAATATTCCTGTGAAAATAAAAAATAATAGCTACGAATTTATTTTCGATACCGGCGCGAACTTTTGCGTTATAGTGGAATCCCTTGCCAAAAAAAATGGACTGATGATTATCGAAAATGCAAAATTCGAAGTCGAAACCGCTACCGATAAAAAAATTGTTTCTAAAATCGGATTTGCTAAACATATTAAACTGGGGGATATATCTGCTGAAAATGTTATCTTTATCGTGATGCCGGATGAATCTCTCGATTTTGGTGTGTATAAAATTGATGGCATTATTGGAAATCCTGTTTTAAAAGCATTCGGACAAATAATAATTAATAATGAAAACGAAATAGTCATTCCCGCCAGTCCTGAAAAAAGCAGTCTGAAAAATCTTGCATTCGATGGATTTACTCCTGTCATTCAGATGATTAATAAAAATGACTCGCTGTGCTTTACCTTTGATTCCGGCGGACAGGCAACATGCCTGTATAAACCTTTTTTCCTCAAGTATAAGGATGAGGTTACAGGAAAATATAAACTCGTAAAAATTAAAATCGGAGGAGCAGGCGGAAGTAAAAGCCTCTATGGCTATATTCTGGATAAAATTGTTCTGAAAACCGGAAATGCAAAATCTGAAATTCAGGACGTGAAACTGTTAAAAGATTTGATTAAAGAAAAAGATGAATATTTTTATGGTAACCTCGGCCAGGATTATTTTAAGGAATTCTCGAAAATTATTATAAATTACAGCGATATGTACATCGAATTTGTAAAATGAGTTTTTAATTGATTTATATATTTTGCATTTGTTGTTTTTTCTGCGAAAACAGACTCACCGACTTTCCCCATCACCGCTAATCTCGGTAATTATGACTGCTTTAAAAGTCTTTGTAATCAAAAAATGGTAGCGTTCAAAAAAGTGTGTAAATAATAAAGCATTCCGGAGGAGTGCAATATCAGTAATATGAATATAATCCATACAAAGCGACTCCGGAGGAGTGCAATATCAGTAATATGAATATAATCCATACAAAGCGACTCCGGAGGAGTCGAATATCAGTAATATGAATATAATCCATACAAAGCGACTCCGGAGGAGTCGAATATCAGTAACACCTGCTTTCCACGCTCCTGACTCCGTTAGGAGTCGAATGTTGTTTTTTTTCTGTTAATTTATTTTAAAATTAACAAATTTTCTTAACAGTTAAATTTACACACTTTTTTAAACGCTATTGAAAAAATTAACCATTAAAATATATATCTATTTTTTTTTTTTTTTTCATTATATTCAATTCGAATATGAAGAAGTTATTTTATAACTCGATTAATTTTTTGACACACCAAACCGCAAAAATGAAGATTAGTCTTCCAACTTGATTCGGAGGAGAATAAAGTTGAAAAAGTTTTTGTTTTACCCGCTATTAAAACTGTTCCAAAATAGAATTTAGAAATAAAAAAGTTTTTTTAACCATTATACAAATTTTGTTTTCTTCTGCATCTCTTATTATTGCCGCCTCCCGGCACATTGAATCCCGATAAATCGGGGAAAACAGATTTGAAAAGTAAGCAGATTTTACAAGTAATTATTTTTTACTTAATATTTAGGGAAAAATTATGAAAAAAATTATCTACACAATTGTTGTGCTTTTTATTGTACATTGTATATTAAACATTGATAATTGCGAAGCACAGTGGGAGCCCAATGTCCTACTCGGTGGTGGTTCTAGTAGTAATTGTTATGCACAGGCATGGAACATAGCATCAAGCGGTAATTTTATACACGTTGTTTATTTTAATGCACCAGAATATAATAACCTTGAAATTTATTACATTCGATCCACAGATGGAGGTTCAACCTGGGGGACAGGAACTAGACTTACAAATAGTACTCTTGAATCATATAATCCTGCCATCGATATATCAGGTTCAGTCGTTCATGTTGTCTGGCATGATTATCGTGACGGAAATTACGAGATATATTATAAACGCTCAACAGATTATGGTACAACATGGGGAGCAGATACGAGACTGACGAATAACTCTGCTTGGTCAATAAATGCTTGTGTAACAGTATCAGGTTTAATTGTTCACGTTGTATGGGGTGAAGGCCAACCTTTCTCTGAATCTTTAGTATTTTACAAACGCTCAACGGACGGCGGTTTAACCTGGGGAGCAAATACACAAATAAGCAATAATTCAAGTAGTAGACCAGTACATCCCTCAATAAAAGTTTCAGGTTCAGTTTTGCACCTTGTATATGATGTTATGGATCGTGATGTATACTACAATCGCTCAACAGATGGTGGTACAACATGGGGAACAGCTATATTAATACGGTCGTTTGAGGTTGGTCATTTGCATAATCCAAATGTAGCATTCTCAGGTTCTGTTGTGCATGTTGTATGGCATGAAGGATCTTATGCCGGCGGAGCGTACTACAGACGCTCAACAGATGAAGGAATTACCTGGGGTGGAATAACTAATATAACGAATTATGAAGCGACAACTTCTATAGCAGCATCTGGTGCTGCTTTACATTTAGTGTCTGGCGGTAAATACAAGCGCTCAATCAACGCAGGTATAAGCTGGGAACCAATTATACAGGTTTTCAATGGAGAAAATCAGTCCATAGCAGTCTCCGGTCAAACTGTGCATGTTGTTTTTCATGCAAGTGGTAATATGTACTATAAACGCAATCTCACAGCTAATTCTGCTGTTAAAGCCATTTTAAACAGTATATACAGACCAAATGACAGTTGGACACAAACTTACAATATAACTTTACATGACAGTTTGTGCATTGGGATGCTTGATTCTGTTTGGTGGTATGTAAATGATTCACTTGTTGGAAGACAGCATTCGATGACTTATCCTTACAGACAAGGTACTACATTCGTTAAATTAAAGGTTAAAAACAATTTTGGTAATACAGACTCAACAACAGCAACTATTACAAGAATTTGCTGGAAAAAATATACAAGCGGTCAAATACTTGCAGGATTGAGTTTAATCGGAGACAGCATTTTTTATGTTATTTCCACAGGAGATGCAGTTTATAGAATGGATATAAATGGAAATTTAATTTATCCGTTAACCGTACTTGGAAATGTTTTATCGAGTTGTTCAATAGCTTATGATACAAATGTATTTATTGCTTCTGATGCAAATTATTTATATGGATTCAATAGATATGGCGGACAACTTTGGACACAAATATCACTCGGCGGTCAAGCAACTGCTACTCCAACTGTAGATTCAGTTAGTAACAGATTATATATCGGAGTATCAAACGGAAATTTTCAGGCATATAATAAAGTCAGCGGAACTTACGCATGGAGTACTTTTCTAAACGCACCTGTACGAAGTTCTGCAGTTGTCAGCTATGACAGAAAACTCGTTGTTGCATCTGCTATTGGAACTGTTTATGGTTTTAACTTAAATAATCCTATTCCTACACCACCGAACTGGACATTAAATCTCAGCGATTCAATTCTTGTTTCTCCCTGCATTGATACAATGGGTTATTTCTATTTTGGTTCAAGGAGCGGGAAGGTTTATAAAATAGCTCTGACAGGAACATCCAATGCAGGGATTGTTTGGCAGACTCCGCTTTCATCCGCAGTAACATCCTCACCTACCATCGATGCAAATGGGAATATATATGTCGGAACAGCAGATGGGAAATTTTACTCGCTGAATAAAAACGGAGGGATAAGGTGGTTCTTCCAGACACCTGCAACCATTAAATCCACTGCGGCAATAACGACTTACCAGAGAATATATTTCGGAAACGATGCAGGAGAAATTTACGGTCTCGATACAAATAAAATTGTAAGATTTTATTATATTGACAGTTCAAAAGTCAGTTGTGCAATGCTTCATCATAAGGGGACATTATATTTCGGAAATGAAGCGGGAAGAATATTTGCACTGTTTGATTTGACAGGAGGCTCGAAAGGACCCGTAAAACCTGTTTGGGGAACGTTCCAGAACAACATTAGAAGAACCGGAAATCAAATCGATGAAGAATATTCTATCGAGATAAAGAAAATTTCAGAATATATTCCCGATAAATTTGAACTTTCCCAAAACTATCCGAACCCGTTTAACCCAACAACAAGAATTAGTTTTAAAGTTGCAAGTTATAAAGTTATCAAGTTGCAGGTCTTCGATATCCTCGGAAAAGAAATCACTACTTTGGTTAACGAAAAATTGCAACCCGGCACATATGAAACAAGTTTCGATGCATCAAAATTACCAAGCGGAATTTATTTTTACAGATTGTCGGCAGGGGATTTTTCGGAGACAAAAAAGTTGACGCTTATTAAATAAAACGTATTTATCATTTTAATTATTAATCCTCGGCTTTCTGTGGCGGGTAATGCGTTAAAGAAAAAAAAGTTTTCGAAATACGGGCTTCGTAACTGGTTAAAAGTAATTAAACGTCGATGGTTTGAATGCAAAAGCAAGCTCACCAAAAACTGTAATGTCTTTTTTTATGTGCTGTTGGTGTCGTGCAAAAAGCTTACTTAAACACCAACAGTGCAGAATTATACAAAAACTGGCTTTTTTCAGCTATTTTTAATAAAATCTCTTGTTAATTGAATATTCCGTTTTCAATTGAATAAAATTCATATTTTCATTAAATTATACGTTTATAATAATAAAAAAATATAATATGAATATTCCTGAAAATTTATTTTACACTAAAGACCACGAATATGTAAAAGTCGAAAATGGCGTAGGATTTATAGGTATTACTGATTATGCACAGCACGAACTGGGTGATATCATATATATCGATATTACTGCCGAAGTAGGAAATGAAATAAAACAGCATGATGCTGTCGGCTCGATTGAAGCCGTGAAAACTGTATCTGAAGTTTTTAGCCCGATAAGCGGTAAAATTACTGAAATAAATTCCGGAATCAACGATAATGCTTCTGTTGTTAATAGTGACCCCTATGGTGAAGGCTGGATTGTGAAAATTGAAATTTCTAATCCCGAAGAGCTTAAAAGCCTTCTCGACGCTAATGCATATAAAGAATTGGTTGGTGCATAACCTGAACTGATTTAGGTTTTTACTGTTATGATTATTAATATTTCTAACCTTTGTGAAGGTGAGCACTCTTTTGTGTTTAAAGTTACCGGAGAAGAACTTGATTTAAAAGAATTTGATTTTCGGGATGACGTAAAAGTATCGGTTAAACTTTATAAGACACATAATCAGTTTGATTTGAAAATAAATCTCGAAACGGTTGTCAAATTGCCTTGTGACCGCTGTCTCGAAGATTTTGATTTTTCGGTTAATAATGATTTTGAATTGGTGTTTAAATATTCTTATGATAAAAATGAAATTGATAATGATGAAGATTCACTGAATGATTTTAAGGTTTTATCACCAGATGTTCATAATATAGATATTAAGAAGGAAATTAGGGATTATATTCTCCTTTCGTTTCCGCTTAAGCGTGTTCCCGAAGTGAAAGATGATATTTGCTTGTTTTGTAAGAAAAATATTAATGAAATATTGAAATCAACAGAAAAAAAAGAAATTAATCCCGTGTGGGATAAACTGATAAAAAATAAAAATTAATTAAAATATATTAAATAATGCCAAATCCGAAACGTAGACATTCGAAAGCAAGAGGAAGAAAAAGAAGAACACATTATAAAGCAACGGCACCGGCTATGACTGTATGCTCAAATTGTGGTGAAATGAAACTTAATCATTCCGTATGCTCAGCCTGCGGATTTTATGACGGTAAAAGTGTTGTGTTGCCAAAAAAATCTAAATAAATATCGCAGTAATCTTGGAAAATAAAATAAGAATCGCTGTTGATGCTATGGGTGGGGATAATGCCCCTGAAAGCCAGGTATTGGGAGGGATTCAGGCGGCCGAAAAAATGTCTGATGAAATTGAGGTTGTTTTAGTCGGAGACGAAATTAAATTGAAAGATTTAATGAAATCTCAAAATTGTTCTTTGGATAATCTGTCGGTCGTTAATGCTAATGAAGTTATTACTATGCACGATTCGCCTGCCGATGCTTTTAAAGTTAAACCTGATTCTTCTTTGTCGGTTGCTTTGAAACTTCAGGTCGATGGGAAAGCCGATGCTCTTATAAGTGCCGGTAATACAGGTGCCGTTTTATCGGCTTCGACTTTGATGCTCGGTAGAATTAAAGGGGTTAGCAGACCTTCAATAGGCTCTTTTTTCCCCACGGACGCAGGGAAAACAATGGTCTTTGATGTCGGAGCTACGGTTGACTGCAGACCGAACCATCTGCTTGAGTTTGCTCATATGGGTAGCATATTTATGAGCTACATTTTCAATATTGATAAACCAAGAGTCGGTATCTTGAGCGTCGGCGAGGAAAAATCGAAGGGTAATGATTTGACGCTTGAAGCTTCTAAACTTCTGGAAAATTCAGGACTGAATTTTATTGGAAATGTCGAGGGAAGAGATGTCCTGAGAGGAAGAGCAGAGGTCATCGTCTGCGACGGATTCATCGGAAATATTATACTGAAATTTGCCGAAAGTGTTCTCGATGTTCTCAAGTCTAAATTCAAACAATACGCTGATAAAGGATTGTGGAATAAAATTAAAGTGGGCTTGTCTTATGGAACATTGAAAGAAGTTATTCAGGATTTCGATTATCAGTGGTATGGAGGTGTACCTTTGCTCGGTGTTAATGGTGTCGCTATTATAGGTCATGGAAAATCAACACCTCTCGCAGTTAAAAATATGATAATTAGAGCTTATGAAACCGTTAGCAGAGGAGTTAATAAGGAAATTGAAAAGGTTTTAAAAAAATAAATTGATTTTAAATTAAATATAAAATAATATAAAATGGCAAAAGTACAATCATTCGCAGAAAAAGCCGCTAAACTGGCTAAAAAACATGAGGGCATGGTAATTTGTCCCGATACGAAAAAAGAAACGCGTATTGTTAATGTTAGACTGGTTGAAGCTGTTAAAACTGAAAAGGGAACATATAAGTTTTTAAAGCGTAATACGAGAGTTTATGAATCAACCTATAAACCGTTTAACCCTTAAAAAAAATAGGAGAATATAATGTCAAAAATATGTAAAATAACTGGGAAAAAACATCTGACTGGTAATAATGTTTCCCATGCTAATAATAGAACTAAAACCAGACAATTGCCTAATCTCCAGAAAAAAAGAATCTGGTTGGAAGAAGAAAAAAGATTTGTCAAGATGCGCGTCTCCACACAGGCTTTGAAAACTATTGATAAAAAAGGTTCGAAGGCTGTTTTGAATGGATAATGCCCGGTAATGCGTAATAATATAATTAGCATTATTATTCCGGCATTGAATGAAGAGAAATTGATTCGCCAGGCTTTGATTCAGTTTGACGGGGTCGTTAAGAAAAAATATAATCTGGAAATTATCGTAAGCGACGGTGGGAGTAAAGATGCAACTTTACAAATAATTAATGGACTTGCTGATAAAGTTTTAATACATAAGGAAATTTTTAAACAGAACATTTCTCAAGGTAGAAATCAAGGTGCCTTGAATTCAAAGGGAGATGTTCTTATTTTTTTAAATGCAGATACCTTGATTTCCGATGTTAACTCGTTCTTTGATGGAATTTTGGAGCTTTTTGAAAAAAATGAAATTGTCGCCCTTGCATACCCCGTAAAGGTTTTTAAAAATGAAGAGTGCGTGAAGGACAGAATTTTTCATTCTTTCTATAACAATTATGTCCGCTTCTTGAATAAATTTATTATGGGAATGGGAAGAGGCGAATGCCATGTGATTAAAAAAGTGGCTTTTGAAAAGGTTGGACGCTATAACGAAAAAATGAACGCAGGCGAAGACTTCGATTTATATAAAAGATTGAAGAAAATCGGCAAAATAAAATTTCTGAATGATATCGTAATACATGAATCACCGAGAAGATATAGAAAATTCGGTTACGTTAAAGTATTCTGGGATTGGACCAGAAACTCTATTTGGATAACTTTATTTAAAAAATCAATTTCTAAAGTTTGGGAAGAAGTAAGGTAAAGTTTTTTGATGTTCTTTCTTATAGCAGCCGGCCCGGCGTTAAAGCACGTTGCGGGCTTATTCGTACTTCTCATTCACAGTTCGAAACACCTGTGTTTATGCCGGTTGGTACCGCAGGAACGGTTAAGGCAATCGAAAATAGGGAATTGGAAGAATTCGATACAAGAATAATTCTCGCAAATACTTATCACCTGTATCTCAGACCTGGCGTTGATGTCTTGAAAAATGCTGGAGGTCTGCATAAACTGATGAACTGGAATAAAAGCCTGCTCACCGATAGCGGTGGTTTTCAGGTCTTTAGCCTGTCTTCACTGAAAAAAATTTCAGAAAATGGTGTGACTTTTTCTTCTCATATAGATGGCTCGAGACATTTGTTTACACCTGAAAAAGTCATCGAAATTCAAAGAGCTGTTGGTGCTGATGTTGTTATGCCTCTTGATGAGTGCTTGCCTAATCCGTCCGATTGGAAAACGGTGTCTAAATCTCTGAAAAGAACTCATAACTGGGAAAAAAGATGTCTGGAGTATTATCAAAATTCGGATTCCCTTTACGGTTATGAACAATATCTGTTTTCTATTTGTCAGGGTAGCATCTTTAAAGACCTGAGAAAAAATAGTATAGAGTTTCTGAGCGAACTGGATTTTTCTGGTAATGCAATCGGTGGACTTGCAGTCGGAGAAAAAAATGATGTAATGTACGAAATTACTGATTTCTGCACGGATATTATGGCAACTGAAAAACCGAGATATTTAATGGGCGTGGGAACACCCGTTGATATTCTTAATTGCGTTGAAAGAGGTATCGATATGTTCGATTGCGTTCTGCCGACAAGAAATGCCAGACACGGAAGATTGTTTACTACATATGGCGAGATTAATATCAAAAATGCAAAATACCAGTATGATTTTAATTCTCCCGATGAGGAATGCAGCACTTATACGTCCCGGAATTTTTCTCTGGCATACCTGAGACATCTGTTTATGTCTAAGGAAATCCTCGGGTATCAGCTTGCTACTGTGCATAATATTGGCTTCTATCAGAACCTTATGAAAAATATTAGAAGTGCTGTCAAAACTGATGGGTTCTTGGAATTTAAAAAAAGCTTTTTGGAAAAATATTTATCGAAAAAATAAAAATTATTTTAATTATAGAAAGGATTAAATAAATAAATGAATATTATATTTGGTTTGTTCTTGCAACAGGGTCAGGGAGGCTTCGAGCAGTTATTCTCTACTATCGTTCCTTTTTTACTCATTATTCTTGTTTTCTATTTTCTTATCTTAAGACCTCAGCAAAAACGCCAGAAGGAAAGACAAAGATTGCTGGGATCAGTTAGAAAAGGGGATAGAATAGTCTCTACCGGCGGTATACACGGACTGGTAGAAGGTATCGAGGATAAAACTCTCCTCGTGAAAATCGATGATAATGTTAAAGTGAAAATGGAAAAAAGCGCTGTATCGGTTATCATTGGAGTTACAGACAGGACCCCGGAAAAGAAATAAAAATATTATTTTGCAATTCTTCATTTTTGAATCTTGAGGTCTCTTATTTTATGGAAATTACTGAAAAATATAAACTGAACAGCGTAGAGTCTGCAATTGCTGATTTTAAAAAAGGTAAAATCATTGTCGTCGTTGACGATGAAGAACGTGAAAACGAAGGCGATATGATTTTCTCTGCTGAAAAAGCTACGCCTGAACTGATTAATTTCTTGGTGAAAAATGCCGGTGGCCTGATTTGTGTCCCTATGATGGAAAACAGATTGAACGAACTTAATATCCATATGATGACTAATGATAATACAGCTTTGCACGAAACTGCCTTTACCGTCAGCGTCGACTATTTGTTGGGAACAACTACTGGTATCTCTGTCTTCGATAGATTCTTAACTGTTAAAGCGTTGATTGACCCTGATACGAAACCTTCCTCGCTCGGAAAACCGGGACATATTTTTCCCCTGAAAGCGGAAAACGGGGGGGTCTTGAAAAGAGCTGGACATACCGAAGCTACGGTTGATTTAGCGAGATTGTCCGGTCATTATCCCGCAGGCGTTTTGTGCGAAGTCCTGAAAGAAAATGGAGAAATGGCTCGCTTGCCTGAATTAATTAAAATTGCTAAAAAGTTTAATCTGAAAATTATATCCGTAAGAGACTTAATAAATTACAGATTAAAAACTGATATACTGGTTGAAAAGGTCGTCAATGCAAAACTCCCGAGCAAATTCGGTAGCTTTATTATAAGTCTGTATAGAAGCATCGTCGATAATAAAGAACATCTCGCCCTCGTTAAAGGAAAAATTAATACTGCTAAACCTGTACTTGTTAGGGTGCATTCGGAATGCCTTACCGGTGATGTCTTCGGCTCTATGAGGTGTGACTGTAGGGAACAGCTCATTAAGTCACTCGAAATGATTGAAAAAAATGGCAGCGGAATCCTCCTCTATATGAGACAGGAAGGCAGGGGAATAGGATTGCTGAATAAACTGAAAGCATATAAATTGCAGGATAAGGGAAAAGATACCGTGGAGGCAAATATCGAACTCGGCTTCCGCCCTGATTTGAGAGACTATGGCATTGGAGCCCAAATATTACGCGACCTTGGTGTGCGAAAAATGAAATTGTTGACGAATAATCCGGTAAAAATTATTGGTCTGAAAGGATATGGACTCGAAATTGTGGAAAGAATTCCTATCGAGATTCCCGCAAATCCTGAAAATGAAAATTATTTAATGACTAAAAGAGATAAACTCGGTCATTTGATTTTATTGAATAAAAATCGGAAAAGTAAAAAGAAAACTATTACAAAAAAAAATAAATAATTATGGAAACAGGAACTGTATACTTAACAATAGAACGGCTGTCTGAACTTGAAAAAGAATTGATTGAGCTGAAGACTAATCAACGTAAGGTGATTGCTGAAAAAATTGCGGAAGCTCGCGGACATGGCGACCTGACGGAAAATGCTGAGTATGATGCCGCTAAAGAAGCCCAGACTCACCTTGAAATGAAAATTGGTAAGCTCGAAAACCTTTTGTCGAGAGCAAAAGTTGTCAAACCTGAAGAAATTCCTGATGACGAGGTCTATATTCTTTGTAGTGTGCAGGTACTTGATTTGAAACACAATGAGGAAATTACTTTTACTCTGGTCTCTCCCGATGAGGCGGATTTTGAACTAGATAAAATATCAATTACTTCTCCGCTCGGAAAAGCTCTGCTTGGTAAAAAGGTTGACGATATTGTATTGGTTGAGGTCCCCGGAAGTAAAATTGAATATAAAATTTTAAAAATTTCTAAATAATTTATTATGTCAGAAAAAAAATTTTCTGAAATAAAAGTTGGAGTTTTTGTTTCCATAGCCGCGATTATTGTACTCGCTACTCTGTTTTGGGCTAAGGGATTTATTATTAATAAAGATAAAATTGAATTAAAAGCGTATTTTAAAAATGTTAGCGGCCTTAACGTCGGTGACCCCGTTACCGTCAACGGAGTGAGAAAAGGTAAAGTCCTGAGCTTTGACTTGGAAGGTGACTCCGTTTTGGTTGAACTTACTCTTGAAAAATCGGTAAAATTAAAAAAAGATTATAAAATTGAAATTGCTATGCTTGAACTGATGGGTGGAAAACAAATCCTCATTAGCCCGGGCGTTAGTAATGAAGAAATTGATTATGAAAAACCTCTGATTGGCGAAACAGGCTCTGATATCACTGCAATGATGAAAAATATGAATGAAGTTACTCAAGATGTTAAAGGAATCTTGAAAAAATTTGATAAAACTGTAGAGGATTTGGATGTTACTATAAATAATGTGAATGATGTGGTTGGGGATAAAAACTTGCACTATAATTTGAAAAATACGCTCTCTAACCTGAATGTCGCTTCGAAACATCTGAACTTGTTGCTGGTTGAAAACAGGTCCTCTTTTAAAGACATTACGGGAAAAGTCGGTAAAACCGTGGATAATGTTAACGATATTCTCGACGAAAATGGACCTCAAGTGAAATCAACCTTCAAGGATATCCAGACCTTAACTACTAGAATCGATACACTGATAACAAGCATTAATACTATTGTGGGCGATATTCAGATGCAAAAAGGAAGCGTCGGTAAGTTTATGTATGATGATAAGGTGTATGAAAACCTGAATAAAAGCCTTCTGGAAATAGAAAAATTATCTAAGAAAATTAGAAAAGACGGAATTAAAATAAATCTATTTTAAACTGAAACCTATATTGACTCTGTGAGTCGTCCCGATTTTTCCTAATGAGTTAAATGAATAATCAAGAAAATACTTGTCTTCGTATCTTATCCCTAATCCCGCTGAAAATCCTGCTAAACCGATCGATGTTCCTGTCTTTAAATCCTGTCTCTGCTGGTTGTTGTATCCTATCCTTAAATCTACATATTCGTTTATGTTGAATTCTCCCCCGATTATCACATTCTTGAACCTCGTGAAGAATTTATCGTAATCGTCTCCTAATCTGCAAAATCCTATGTTGAATGTCAATGGAAGATATTCCAGTTTCTTAGTTATTCCAAAACGTATGTCCAATGGAAGCTTCTCTTTCGTATCTGCGTATGAATCGATTTGTGTCCCCGCATTGAGTATGCTTGCCCCTACGTTCATCATATATTCTTGTATCTGTACTAATGCTCCTGCATCGATAGCTATTCCTGAAGACCCGTACTCATCGTATTTCGAATAAATGTATTTTATGTTCCCTCCGAAGTTGAATCTGTCTTTGTACTTGTTCGCATATCCGAGTGAAATTGCAATGTCATTCGCCCCGAAAGTGCCGGCTTCGTTTAAATCTTCATCGTATTTGTCAAATGTTCCGTAATTAATGTATCTGATACCTATACCAAAATATCCGTAATCCTTGTATTTTTGAGCGTATGCTACATTCCCGGAATTTATATCCATCAGATATTTGAAAAAACCTATTGAGGCTTTTTTTTCTGTCAATGTGGATAACCCTGCCGGATTATAAAATATCAGGTTTGCATCGTTTTCCATGGAAACAAAACTTCCAGCCATGGATGATGACCTCGCATCTACATCTAATTTCAGAAAATTGTATGTTGTTAATGATTGTGACTTAAGAAATGAAACCTGAATGACTAAAAATAAAAATAAAAAGGATAATTTTTTTCTGATTAACATAATTCAATGAATTTTAGATTTATAACGTAACCTAATCTTTATAATTCTCCTTTTTTTTAACAATAATAAAATAAGTAATTGACATAAACAAGTAATAAATCGTTAGTAAATTGAAAATTCCCCGTACTCTTTTTCACATTCGATTTCTTCTACATCTGTTGAATTTACGGAAGCATAGTGAGGTCCTATGTTTAAATCCCTGATAAATTCTTTAATTAAATTTTGGTCCCCCTGTGCAATAACTTCCACATTGCCGTTGTACATGTTCTTTGCGTATCCTTTTATTCCGTATTCTATGGCTTTTTTGTAACAAAAATACCTGTAACCAACCCCCTGAACTAAACCGCTGATGGTGACTCTTACACATCTCATTTTATCCCCCTCCTGATAATTATATTGTATAATTCTGAAATTAATACACCTATTATCATTATTCCCGCACCTAATATCTGAATCCCCGTCATCATTTCGTTTAATATGAAATATGCTGAAATTACTGCGAACACCTGCTCCAGATTGTAAATTAAACCTGCTCTCACAGGTGTTGTGAACCGCTGAAACTTGTTCGATAAATATATACCGAGTAGCGTGTTGAATATCGCATTGAAAATTAAAGAACCGATAAGCGTGTTGTTTACTGTTACCGATAAATCTTCGAAAAAATATTCCTCTATGAAAATCACGCTGAGAAGAGAGAGAATTAACGTCGCCGCAAACTGTCCGAATACTAATGCATTTAAATCGTACTTCTGTGAAAACTTGTCAAGATACACAATGTAAAATGCAAATGAAACCGCACATAACATCGTTATAAGGTCGCCTATGTTCAACGCATCGTTGTGCATATTTGTAAGGAAATATAATCCTAACATTACAACTATAATCCCTAAAACATTCTCAATCCTTGGCTTCGATTTTAATATCAATATCTGTACAAAAGGTAGTATCACAATGTTAGTACCCGTTATAAATGCCGAATTCGATGCCGAAGTGTATTTTAATCCGGATGTCTGTGTTAGAAATCCGATGAATATAAAAATTCCTAGATATAATCCGTACTTGATATCCTCAAACCTGAATTTCATAAGCTTTTTTATGAATATCAGAGAAAAAATCAGTGTCGTTAACGCAAACCTCAATAACACAAAAGTGAAAGGGGAGGAGTAAAGCAATCCCAGCTTTATAAGCGGAAAACTCAGACCCCATGTCAGAGATACAAACACTAATATTAATTCCGCTTTATATTGTAAAACCCTGCTTTTGTCTGGTGAAATGTTCAGCCTTAATTGAAAAATTTATGTTTGTAAATAATAAAAACTGATACTAAAAACCATAGCGCTATGCTTATTATGAGCGGTATGTCTTTGGTTACTATTTGCTCGGGACTTTCTCCAAGGTTTTTTTTGTGAATCAAATATAGATATCTGAAAATTCCGTATATAACGAATGGCGTCGTGTATATCAGATTGTCAGTGTGAAATGTCGACGTCGCTTTCTCGGAAACTGTATATAATGCATAACATATGATTGTTCCTGTTGCTGCAACTGTGTTCATTTGGTCGGTGAAAATTACATCGTAATGCCTTAATACTTTCCTCTGCCTTTCGATGTTTTCCGTATCAACCGATGAAAGCTCCGCTCTCCTCTTTGATATCGCAAGGAAAAGTGAAATGAAAATTGTCGTCAGTATCATCCAGCTTGATATTGATACATTTATTGCGGCTGCTCCGCCCACTACTCTCAGCATAAACCCGAATGAAATGAAAAATACGTCGACAATCACGACTTCTTTTATCCACACCGAATAAAAAAGATTTATTGTGAAATATATTATTATTACCCCCGAGAAATAAAATCCTAACCTGTAACATAATATCGTGGTTAAAATCGCAATCAAAACAAAAAATATTTTTGCCTCGTTTATCGTTAACTCTCCCGCTGCAAGCGGCCTGAATCTTTTTTTCTTGTGAATCCTGTCTGCCTCTAAATCGGTTATGTCGTTGATAATATATGTCATGCCCGATACACCGCAAAATGCTGCGAAAGCTATAATGTTTAAAAATAATAAATGAAAATTTAATAACTGCCCCGCAAATATAATCGCCGCAAAAACGAATACGTTTTTCAGCCATTGCCTTGGCCTTATTAATATAATCAGATTTATTAATTTTCCGAGTTTCATCTGTAAAATTTATGATAATTAGATAATATAAGAAACTAAATAATTCTTTAATATCTAAAAAAATAACCTCTTCTCGTCAAAGGCGTGCCGATGGGAATGATATCTTGTTTTATGTGTTAAATGTTCTCCATGAAATTATTACTAAAATACCGCTTGCTCTACATATGTGCCAAATGGGACTTTAAGCTCGTTGCACATTTCCCCTAAAGTTACATAGTTACGAGAACATTCGATTATGCGCGGCATTAAATTCGTCCCGTCCGTAGCCGACTGGCGTAATGCCTTTAATGTTTCGCTTACTTTGTCTTTGTTTCTGGATGCTTTTAATTCTTTAAGTCGCTTTATTTGCCGCTCTTCTACTTCCTTTGTGATTTTTAATATCGGTATTTCGATTTGCTCGTTCTCTTCTATGAAATCGTTCAATCCTACTATGATTTTTTCCTTTTTATCGAGTTCCTGCTGATATCTGTATGCCGAATCGGCTATTTCCTTCTGAAAATATCCGTTTTCAATGCATGCAATCACTCCGCCCTGAGAATCTATCTTCTCAAAATATTTTTCCGCTTCGGCTTCGATTTCATTCGTTAGTCTCTCGACGTAATAACTTCCACCCAGAGGGTCCGCTACGTTGGCTACACCGTGCTCGTATGCTATAATCTGCTGCGTTCGCAATGCAATTTTTACCGCTTTGTCCGAGGGAAGAGCAAGTGTCTCATCCATTGAGTTTGTGTGTAGCGACTGTGTGCCTCCGAGTACTGCCGCCAGAGCCTCTATTGCTGTCCGTACTATATTGTTTTCCGGCTGCTGTGCGGTGAGCGAACATCCTGCTGTCTGTGTGTGAAATCTTAAAATATGGGATTTCGGATTTTTTGCGCCGTATTTGTTCTTCATCCGTTTTGCAAAAATCCTTCGTGCCGCTCGGTACTTGGCTATCTCTTCGAAAAAATCCAGATGCGCATTGAAAAAAAATGAAATCCTCGGTGAGAATGCATCCACGTCCATTCCTCTTTCTATGCAGGCTTCTATATATGCAAATCCATCTGCAAGGGTGAATGCAAGCTCCTGTGCGGCAGTCGAACCTGCTTCGCGAATGTGATATCCGCTGACACTTACTGTGTTAAACTGTGGTACTTCATTCGTACTGTATTCTATCATATCGGTAATGATGCGCATTGATTCTTTTGGCGGATATATGAATTCCTTCTGGGCAATGTATTCCTTCAATATGTCGTTTTGCAGTGTCCCCCTGAGCTTGTTAAACGGGACCCCCTGCTTTTCCGCTACCGAAAGATAAAATGCAAACATCATTGCGGCAGGGGAGTTGATGGTCATTGAAGTCGAGACTTTATCAAGCGGTATCCC
The DNA here is from genome assembly GCA_964501535.1 of uncultured Ignavibacteriaceae bacterium. Lineage (GTDB taxonomy): Bacteria > Bacteroidota > Ignavibacteria > Tepidaquicellales > Tepidaquicellaceae > FEN-1279. Next base: position 195,074 of record CAZCSV010000001.1, read on the forward strand.
GTCGAATAAAATTTCCATATCTGCTAAAGATGATACCGAAACCCCGCATATGCCTACTTCACCCTCGGATATTTTATCGTCTGCATCCCAACCCATTAGCGTTGGCATGTCGAATGCTGTCGAAAGCCCTGTCTGACCGTGCTCGAGAAGATATTTGAACCGCTGATTCGTATCTTCGGGTGTCCCGAAACCTGCGAACTGCCTCATCGTCCAGAGTTTCCCGCGATACATATTATTGTGAATCCCGCGGGTGTAAGGGAACTGCCCGGGATCTGCAAGTTGATTTTCGTATATTAAATCTTTCGTGTCTTCAGGAAAGTAACAGTTGTTAAGCTCTCTTCCGCTTAAAGATGTATATTTTTTAATCCTGTTGTCGGAAATGGATTCTATCCCTTTCGAATTTTTACTATTACTCATATTTTTAAATTTATATCTAATCAAACAACCGAAAAATATTAAAAATTCAAATAATTAGGCATAAAAAAACCTGCCTTTCTAACGGCAGGTCTTTATAAAATTTCTTGAATAATACTATTTCAGTACTGCCATTTTCTTAGTGAAAATGTACTCTCTGTCACGGCTGTATGCTGTCATTGTGTAATAATATATTCCGGATGCAAAATTTGTAACATCTAAATCGACTGTGTAATATCCCGCTTTTATTGATTCACCGGGAATTAGTGTCTTGATTTCCCTTCCTAACATATCATATACCGTAATTCTAACATTGCTTTCGAATGGTAATGCAAAATTTATTTTTGTCCGCGGATTGAACGGATTCGGATAGTTCTGTGATAATCCGAATTCCTTCGGTATTGTGTTTCCGGTGTTGCTTACATGTACTGGCGTGAACCACCTCGCTTCCTCTACGACTGGATTTGATAATGCGATGTTTATTGTCGTGTCCAAACCCGAACTGTCGGGACTTGTATATGAACCGTTGCCTGAACCATCCCACCCCTTGAATGTATATATTGTTCCGTTGTAATTCACTATCCTGTTCGTTACTCCGAATTGGAACGATACCGCTGAGTCGTGAAACTGATTGCCCCCGAATGTGAAAGGAATGGAAGAATTCATTATTAATTTAAATTGTACTTTATATGTAGCCGTTAGTGTCAGGGGTCCGTTTATTGTGACGTTATGTGTCGTGTCACCACTGTCCGACCAGCTCTGGTAAATGTATTTACTGCCCGTCGTTTCTATCGGACTTACTGCCTGAACATTTATAACCGTACCGTTTGGAAATACAAAATTTTGTCGTACGGTATAAGGCACTCCGTTAACTTTGAATATTGCTATTCCGTCACGATTGGTTTGTACGATTACATTTGATGCATTTATGTATAAATCCGCTTTCCTCCTGTGAACCGGTGTTCCGTTTTTTCCGCTTCCTGTTATCGTAATACGGTATATCCCGGGAGTTATTGTCCCTATCGTTTTCACTCTTAAGTAAACGGAATCCGGAAATGACGTTATTGAATCCCTGCCGTTTATGAATGAAAACTGTAAATTCCCGGATAAAGGCAGTGAATCAGCTGAAGCGCTGAATTTTACCCTGTCTGAAAAAATTCCTTTAATTCCGGGTACACTGACAGCTATAATCGCACTGTCGTTATTCCCTAAATATTTCTGCGAAGGATTTATTGTCATTGCAAAGTCGGGATTGTATCCTACAAAACTTTGCAATGTGCTTGGTACTTCTGTCCTGTTATCCATCCATCCTGTTACACTCGTAATCCCGTTTCCTGTGCTTGCGGTCCCGAAATAATCCCCTATGTAGGAAGCATCTACCTGATTTACTATTGCCATGTTATCGGGATTGAAACTCGCGTTTGTTATTCTGCTGTCAGGCGCAAATGTAATCCCTCCGTTGGAAGATGTTGTCCCGTATATGTCACTCATCGTATTGTTTATGGGGTCGTTTCTTGAATCATACCAGCTTATGAATATTTTACCGGTGTTGTCTGTAGAAATGGTCGGCATCCACTGGTCTGTCGTCGTTGCGTCATCGTTTAACTTGATTGGAGTGCTCCAAGTTGCCCCGTTGTCTGTGGATTTTACAAATTGTATGTCTGCTAAATCGGGTCCGGGAGGATTCGTTGCGTAAACGATGTATACGTTTCCTCTCGTTGATGTGTAACCGTTATCCACTGCCATCCTCGGCATGTTGTCAACCCTTATGTGAGTGCTCTTCAAAGTCGGCCTGCCGTATATACCGTATGGAACTCCCGGTGCGGATATTCCCGAAACTACGTTCCCTAAAAACTGGAATGTTTCACCGCCGTTGCTCGACCTGTGCATGTAAATCGCATTTCCTCCGTAATCGTTCGAACAGGCAAAATAAACATAACCGCCCTGTATGCTTCCGTTTGGTCCTACCGATACGTATGCTCCCTGCCCGCCTGTCAGATTTAATGGAGTTGACCAGTTTACTCCGTGATTGGTGCTTCTCATAAATCCCATGCCTGTCGTTCCGTATTGTCGCCATCCGATGTAAAGATAATTGCTGTATGGTCCGTTCGTTAAATCTGCCGCTATCCATTCTTTATCCGCCAGCTGTAATGTGGTCTCGTGTGCTTTGTAATAATTTGACCAGCTTGCCCCGTTGTCCGTCGATCTTGCAATTACAATTCCCCATGGCCCCGAAGCTAGATTTGGAGAGTAAAGCGAAACATAAAATACATTCCCTAAATTGTCATATGTCATTACAGGGTCACCAAGAATGTTATAACCGGGAAATGTTGGATAACTCCTTGTCCAGTCAATTCCGTTCAGAGTGTAATAAAAACTGTTGGTATTGTATGCACAAACCTGCTTTTTTGGGTCTGCTGGATTCACCGCAATGTAAGGCTCTCCAAAATCGTTTCCCAGATAAAAATTGTCGAAGCCGTTTATAGTAATTACACTGCTGTTTGTACCTGATGCCCTGAAACCTGGATGTGGCGTTATTATTGTTCCGGGATAATTAATATTTGAGTTTTGGGCAAATATTATGTTGCTGTAAATTAAAAATGTTAGAAGTAAAATTGTTCTCCTCATAATTGTTAAATTTTGTTTTTTATATTATTTTATTTGTATTAAAACATTAAAGAATAACCCTTTATTAAATACGTATTTCCTAAAATGTTGTTGCATCTCATATCAATTTATTTGTAAAAATAAAAAATTGTAACAATTTGTAATTCTCATTTTTAAAAATTATGTCTCATAATTTGTGCTTGATGTCCGCTGAAACCCTTATTCGCAAACGTTTTAAACGTTTTATTTTGCATAAAATTTGCATAATAATAGTTGTATAGCTTTTTTGTTTGCCATTTAATTTGCTTTTTTTTAAAAAAATATTTTCCGAAAATTCTAAATGGAAATAAAGAAAAAAATATTGATAATCGAAGACGATGACTCTTCAAGAGAAACACTCGTTAGCTTTATGGAAGAATCGGGATACAATGTACTGTCGGCAAAAGATGGATTTAAAGGCCTCGAGCTGATGAAGAAGGAAAAACCTGACCTTGTGATTTCCGATAACCGTCTGCCGCATATAGATGGTATAGAACTTGCATATATTAATGAAAGTTTTAACGTGAAAATTCCGTTCATTCTTACATCGGCTTTTAATAATCTTAAGGATAAAATATCGAATCTGAATATTGTGGCTTTTCTCGAAAAACCCGTCGATATAAGAGTACTGGATGGTTATGTCAAAAAGATTCTCTTTAACTAATTGCTTTCTTCCCTTGTGATGCTGTCGGCGAATGTATAGGGGTCCGTTTCCTTGTCGTATATTTTATTTAGGTTTTCTGATAATAGTTCTTTGTTCTTATCGTCCCAGAAATTGGTGTGTAATTTGTTGTTTACTAAATCGAGTATCTTTCTTTTTAAATGTTCCTTCCGGTTGAATTCCAGCATACCCGTTTTTTCTAAATAAGACTTGTGTACCAATATTTCATTGAATAATTCCTCGATGCCCTGACTTTTTATACCCACTGTCTTTAATACTTTTGTCTCTGGTTTGCCTTCGGTTGGAACTTTTAATTGTAAAATGTTTATTATTGAAGCGACTACCTGCTCGGCTCCTTCTCTGTCAGATTTGTTCATTACGAATATATCAGCGATTTCCATAAGACCCGCTTTCATTGCCTGTACTGAATCCCCTGATTCCGGAACCAGTATTACTATCGTCGTATCTGCGGTCTGTGCTATGTCAAGCTCCGATTGACCTACTCCTACCGTCTCTATTATAATGAAGTCCTTCCCCGATGCGTCCATTATGTCGCATACCTCAATTACATTTTTGCACAATCCCCCTAAACTTCCGCGTGTAGCCATCGAACGTATAAATACCTCTTTTAATAAACCCGTTTCTGACATCCTGACTCTGTCTCCTAATAATGCTCCGCCCGTAAATGGACTGGTGGGGTCAACGGCAATTACACCTACCTTGAAACCTTGTCCGACTGCTGTTTTTATTAGACAATTTGTTATTGTTGATTTTCCTGCTCCCGGAGGACCGGTAATTCCGATTCTGTATGCTCTTCCTGTGTGAGTGTATAGTTTTTTTAAAAGTTCTGGGCTTTCCTGCTCTTCATTTTCAACAATGCTGATACCTTTTGCAATCGCTCTCTTCTCTCCTGCCAGTATTTTTTTGTATAAATCTTCCAAAAATAATTATTGTTATTTTTCAAAATATTTGCAGGTCAACCCGATTCCTTGCTTAATATCGTATGATGGTTTCCAGTTTAATTCTCTCTTCGCTAAACTATTGTCCAGCACGCTTCTGATTTGTTCACCTTTTATTTCTTTTCTGTGCTTTTCTTCGATTTTATCTCCGAAATATTTATTTATTTGCCTGAATATACTTTTAACGGATGTTTCTTTACCTGTCCCGATATTCAATGTTATCGACTTCTTGCATTTCAATGCCTTTAGATTTGCATTTACTACGTCGCTAATGTAAATGAAATCTCTTGTACTTGTTCCTTTTCCGTTTATTATCGGCTGCTCTCCATTCGATATTTTTTTGCAGAAAACAGCAATTACTCCCGCTTCCCCTTTGGGCAATTGCCTCGGTCCGTATACATTGCTGTACCTTAAACATACATACTGAATCCCGTATTGCCTGTGGAAAAATTTGAGGTAGTTTTCAACCGTTAGTTTTGCTATGCCGTAAGGGGAAAGTGGATTTGTCCTGTGTTTCTCATCCGCGGGAAAATACTCCTGCTCACCGTATATCGCCCCTCCGGTAGATGCAATTATTATCTTCTTTACTTTGTATTTTACAGCATTTTGAAAAAGATTTAATGAACCTTCAATGTTGATTTTTGCATCATTGCGAGGTCTGGCTAATGATAACCTTAAATCTACCTGCGCCGCATGATGGTTTATTATGTCTATTTTATGCTTCTTAAAAACTTCCTCCAGCTTTTCACTGCAGATATCTGTTTTATAAAATTTTGCCTTTTCGTTTATGTTTCTTGAGTAACCGGTTGAAAGATTGTCAACTATTATTACACTGTGACCCTCTTCTATGTATCTGTCTGCTATGTGAGAGCCGATAAATCCTGCACCCCCTGTTACTAATATTCTCATTTTATTTATTTTCTTTCTTTTGATTTATTTTTTTTCCGGTATTTTGTACCTGTACCCGATATCTTTCCTGTAATACATATTCTCGAATTTTATTTTTTCTGTTTCTTCATAGCATTTCCTTATTGCATCTTCCATGGAAATCCCGCTTAGTGCTACTACCGATAAAACCCTGCCTCCGTTTGTTAAAATGCTTTTCTTGTTGTCTGAATACTTTGTCCCTGAATGGAAAATATATGTGTTCTTGCCGTTTTTTCCTAATCCCGTTATTTCCTTGTCTGTTTCGTATTTTTCCGGATAACCTTTTGAAGCCATTATCACACAACAGGAATATTTATCGTATACTTCAAGTTTGTATTCGTCTATCTTTTCCTCCGTCGATGCGATAAGCAATTGAAGAAAATCCGATTTGATGAGAGGAATTACTGCCTGAGTCTCCGGGTCTCCGAATCTTGCATTGAATTCTATTACGTATGGTTCCGGTATTCCGTGATTGTTTTCCGATATCATTAAACCGCAATATAAACATCCTTTGTACTTCCTTTCCTCCATTTCCATACCTTTTAATGTGGGCTCGACTATTTCCAGTAAAATTTTTTCGTATAAGTATTTATCTATCAATTTATCTGCTGGTGCGTATGCTCCCATTCCTCCTGTGTTTTTCCCCGTATCTCCTTCGCCTATTTTTTTGTGGTCCTGTGAAAAGGGAAGTGCTACATAATTTTTCCCGTCCGTTATTATGAAAAGCGATAATTCGAAACCTGTTAAATATTCCTCGACTATGAATCTTAAACCTGAATCTCCGAATATCTTATTCTCGGTCATGTCTTTTATTGCCGTTATTGCCTCGGAAAAACTGTTTACTATTAATACTCCTTTGCCGGCTGCTAACCCGTCTGCCTTTATTACAAGGGGATACTTTGAACATAGCAGGTATTCATGCGTTTCTCTTATGTTCTCTGAACTGAATTCTTTGAATTTTGCAGTCGGAATCCTGTACTTTTTCATTAGATTCTTCGCAAATATCTTACTGGTCTCTATTTCCGCTGCTTGCTTGGTTGGACCGAATATTTTTAAATTTTCCTTCTCGAATTCGTTTACAATTCCTAATGAAAGCGGTAATTCGGGTCCCACTACCGTAAAATCTATTCTTTCCTTTTTTATGAATTTTATAAGACTATTTATATCTGTTGGCTTTATGTCTATTGACTTGCTTATCTCATCTAATCCGGGAGTCCCTATCGTGGTATATAATTTCGAATTTTGCTTTTTGAAAGTTGCGGAATTGTAAATGCTGTTCGCAATTGCATTTTCTCTTCCCCCGTTTCCGATAATTAAGATTTTCATGGTTTTTATTTAATCTACATCCAGTAGATAATTAAATTCTTTTGCTAACTCCATTGCCAGCTCCTTTCTGTCGTATAGCCTTACCATTTCCTCGTTTGCCGCAGGCATCTTGTTCTGCTCGAACAATAAGTAGTATTCGTAAATCTTATCTGCAATTTTTTCGTGACTTTCTTCGGTTACGAATTTTATTGCGTTGTAATTTTCCAGTATTTTCTTCGTCACTCCTTCAGGTATGCAGGCGATTATATTTTTTCTGCTTCCTATATACTCTCCGACTTTCCCAGGCATTGCTGCATCTTCGTTCTCACCTCTGCTGATTAATAGAAAAAGAATGTCCGATGCAAGTATGTATTTCACGCACTCAAAGTGATTTATGTATCCCGGTAAATTTAGATTTCCTAAAATCTTGAAACTCTTTGCTGTGCTTAAATGCTCTCTTGTAAAAAGACCTAAAAAACAAAACTCTACCTTGTCTCTTAATTCCGGATGCTTCGTAAGAAAAGTTTTTATGGCCTTGAAGTAAAACTTTGGGTCTCTTGTGTAAAAACTCCCGGAATATGTTACACGCATTTTGTTCGTTAATGGTAACTTCTTTGCCATCGCATTCTCAAAATCTTCGCTGTCATATCCGTGCGGGAATATCTTTATGTCGTTGTATGATATGTTCCCGTATCTCGAAATTATTAACTCTTTTACCCTTCTGTTTGTCGTTATGATTACATTTGCATCCTTTATCAATTTCCTTTCCAATTTTATGTTCCTGCTTTTATGAATCGGTGTCGGATAAAAATTCAGTACCTTGCTGTCAACCCACGCATCCCTGTAATCAACTACAAGAGGAATTCTGTATTTTCTCTTTACTTCCTGACCGATTAAAAAATCTGTGTAAGGCGGGGCTGTTGCGTATACGATGTGAAAACCATCATATTTTTTCCATATACTTTCGATTTTTTTTAATGCTTTCTTTTTCCAGCGTATCTTGCTGTCCGGTATGAAGAAAAACTGTGCAATCTTACTCTTTATTTTCCTGAACCTCTCCTTGGGAACACGCGTTACTATTTGCTCTGTGTCTAACTTCTTCTTACCCGTTCTCTCTATTATTATTCCGCTGTCTAACGCTTCCTTTAATAAATATTCGTCTATGGCGAAATATCTTTTCGGATTTACCGTCAATACTATCGGCTGCCAATTGTGTTTCAGTAAGTATTTGGCAAATTTTAACGTTCTTTGCACTCCGCCCATTCCCATGGGTGGAAAATAATAAGAGATTATTAATACCTTGTTCAAATCTTATTGCTTTCCTTTCTCTTATACAGTATCATCTGTCGTATATAAATAATTGTATATTTAGTAGTTTATTATCACTAATTTTAAAATATTTCAAAAAATTATAATCTTAAAGATAGCTAAAAATAAGAAATTTTACAATTCAACTTTATCGTATTAAATTATGCATTTGTACCCCCGATTTCTCTAAATCAGCAATTCTAATTATTCATCCAATTTATTATTTTTTCTAATATCATGTCGCTCCGTCTTTAAATTATTCGGAAAATTATTTTACCTTAAGAAATTGTAATTTTATTGTTATCTTATTTACAATTAAATCAGTAAATTGTAAAAATAAAATTTCTTTAAAAATATATCATAATATGAATTGTTGACTGCTTGTGATTATTATCCGAATTTAATGTTGTGTCTATTATGTCCTGATTTGATTGTTTTTCGAATATAATATCTAAAACTGTATTTAATGAAAAAAGCCGAGATTTTAATCGTTGAAGATGATGTTTTAACCGCGAATATTATTAAGAAATACCTCACTGCTAATGGCTATGACGTTACTGCTATCGCTCCTAATGCTACACAAACTTTTTTTGAACTTGAAAAGGTTAAACCCGATTTGATTCTTATGGATATCGTTCTTAGAAATAGCATTGACGGTATTGAAATTGCCAAACTTGTTAAAGAAAAATATGATATCCCGATAATCTATCTTACTTCCGATTCCAGCGAATCTACTATCGCTAGAGCAAAAATTACTGAACCCTTCGGCTATCTCGTTAAACCTGTTGATTCTAAGATTCTGATTACTAACGTCGAACTGACAATTCAAAAACAACTCTCGCATAACAATAAAATACTTGAAGCCCTTAGAATTAAAAATGACGAACTCGAACAAAAAGTGAAGGAAAGAACATCAGAACTGATGCTTATGAATGAGGAATTGAAAAATGAAATTAAACAAAGAAAACTTGCGGAAGATGCCCTGAAAAAAGCGGAAAGACTGGCTACAATAGGTAAAATGTCCGCTATGCTTGCCCACGAAATTAGAAATCCTCTGAATTCAATTAAAATTAATTCCGATATATTGCTCGATACTCTGAATTTGACGGAAAATAAGAAAAGAAGACTTCAGATTGTCCAAAAAGAAGTGAATAGACTCGATAACCTTGTTAAAGAAGTCCTGCTTTATTCAAGACATGTCAGTTTGGTCTTGACTGAATTTAATTTATTCAATATACTTGATAGCTTGATTGCTCAGCTTAAACCTCACTTCCTTGATAAGAAAATTAAAATTATTAATAACCTTGAAAAAATATTAGTAAAAGCTGATAGCGAAAAATTTAAACAGGTGTTCATTAATTTAATCCTGAATGCTGTGGATGCTGTACCCGAATTTGGTGTTATAGAATTTTATTCCGAATGCAATAACGGTTGTATTAATATCTTTGTTAAAGACAATGGCTGCGGTATTCCTGACCCGGAAAAGGTTTTTGAACCTTTCTATACGACAAAAAATCTTGGTACTGGCTTGGGGTTGCCGATTTCACAAAATATTGTTGAACAGCATTCTGGCTCTATTAAAGTTCTGAAATCTGTCGATGGTGAAACAGTTTTCTGTATTACAATTCCGATTCAATAACTTAATTTCTTAATTTTATGTCTAAAATAATTATTATAGATGATGATGAATCGACTCGGGAAACTCTGTCTACTTACCTGACTGAACTCGAGTATGAAACATTCTCCGCTGACTGCGGGAAAAAAGGCGTGGAACTGGTTAAAAAAATCAACCCTGACCTCGTTATTTCCGATATCAATATGCCGGATTTGAGCGGTCTTGATGTTTTGAAAATTATTAAGGATTATGACAGCCTGATTCAGGTCATAATTATGACTGCTTTTGATGATATGAACTCTACTATTATTGCTATGCAAAATAGTGCATATGATTATGTTACTAAACCGATTGATATCCATCGATTGAAAGTATCCATCGATAATTGCCTGAAAAGCAGGGAAATGAGCCGACGCCTCGAATCTATCACTCAGGATGGCTCGGTTGAATATGAACTTAATAATACTATCATTGGAAAATCTCTGGTGATGAGGGAAATCTATAAAAAAATTGGTCAGGCATCTGCTACTAGGGTAACCGTCCTGATTCAAGGTGAAAGCGGAACGGGAAAAGAACTTATCGCCAAAGTAATTCATTCAAGCGGAATTACTAAAGAACTCCCTTTTATTGCTATAAATTGTACCGCTCTGCCGGAAACCCTCCTGGAAAGCGAATTGTTCGGACACGTTAAAGGTGCCTTTACCGATGCCGTTAAAGATAAAAGAGGTAAATTCGAACTCGCCGGCGAAGGTACAATTTTTCTCGATGAAATCTCCGAAATGTCCTTTAACCTGCAGGCAAAATTGCTCAGAGTCCTGCAGGAACATGAGTTTGAAAGAGTCGGCGGGGAATCCGTTATCTCGATGAAAGCTAGAGTTATTACTGCTACTAATAATGATTTGCATAAACTGGTTTCTATCGGTAAATTCCGAGAAGATTTGTTCTATCGGTTGTCCGTGTTTAGTATTAATACCCCTTCTCTTAAGGAAAGACGTGATGACATAGAATTGCTAGTTAAGCATTTTATTAAAAAGATTAATATTATGCTCCATAAAAATGTTAAGAAAATTCCCGAAGATGTTATGAAAATGCTTAAAATGCATGACTGGAAAGGTAATGTCAGAGAACTGGAAAATACATTGATGCAGGCAATCGTACTCTCTAAAGGCGATGTTCTGGAAAAAGATAGCATCCTTTTAAGACAATCAGAAATTACTAAATCGGATAATGTTAAAGTCGGGAGCAATATCACGATTGATGCCCTTGAAAAATCCCATATCAAAGCTATTCTCGAAAAGACTAACTGGGATATTAAAACTTCCTGTGAAATACTGGGCATTAGTAAAGCAACAATTTACAGGAAAATAGAAAGCTATAAACTGAAACAGTAACATCTCATCTTGAGATTTCAACTCTCAATCTGAGATTTTATCTCCATCATATCTGCATTTTTTTATAAAAATTGAGCTTTTCTTTTTTGGCATTTTTTTTGCATTTAAAATTTTGAAAATAAACCATGAAAGGGCGATGAAAATGCAAAATGCAAAAGCAGATAAAATTTCAATTTCAAAATTTGATCTCGGTTTTATAATGATAGTTTGTACTCTTATTGCAGTCATTATTGCCGGATTGGTTGTCTAATTTAATCTGAATAAATATTATGAAAACAAATAAAATTGAAATTTCGAGATTTGATATCAGCTTTTTTCTCGTGATGGCATCTCTGTTTGCTGTGATAATAATCGGTATTATGATTTAAGAAAGCCACGATGAAAAAATCTTTGAAAAAAGTTGAGGACTGTGAGTACCAAAAAAACTCGGATGCATTCTGTAACCTGAAAAACAGGGGAAGTATTTATAAACTCGACTGGAATCTGTTACCTAAATATAACGGTCTGAATCCGGTCAGTATTTATAGCAAAATTGTTAATTTTAAAAAATGATATTATTTTAATAATATCATTTTCTTTGTACTTACAAAATTATCCGTTCTCAGTTGATAAAAATACACTCCGCTCGGTAAACTGCCCGCATTGTAATTCAATACATAACTCCCGGCTTCCATCTTGCTGTTAATAAGTACATCTAATTGCCTGCCGTTTATATCATAAATCATTAATGCTACATGACTGTTTTTTGCTATATCTAATTTTATCGATGTTGAGGGATTAAAAGGATTCGGATAATTGTAATGTAAATCGAATTTGTCGGGAATATTTTCGCTTGTCTTGACTATACCTGTTGGTGCTGTCGAAAATTTCCACCACGCGCTCTTGTGACCCCAGCCGAGATTGCTCTTTGCACTTATCCTCCAGTAATATATCGTATTTACCGCTAAACTGTCTTCCGTCCATAATGTATCCTGAGGAATCCTGATTATGTAATTTGCTGTTACACTCGTATCGCTTGTGATTTCCAGTAAATATTTTTCTATCGGCTCCGGTTTTGTGCTTAACTCGTATGATTTATTCCATCTGAATATCACTGGTATCGATACGTTAGTTGCATTGTTCTGAGGTGTTAATTGTACTGGAACGGAAGGAAATCCTTTTGTCTTGAAATTCCATACCCCGGAAAACAAGCTCGAACCTACCTGATTAATCGCTTTTACCTTCCAGTAATATTTCGTCAGACTATTGAGATATATCGTCTTTAATGTGTCGGTTAGTAAGGAATCCCTTAGTACTATCGTAGAAAAAAGTGAATCTGTTGATACTAGTAAATTATAATTTACCGCTCCTTGTACCTTGCTCCATTTTATCTTCTGTATCGGCTCAAGTCCTGTAGAACCGTTTTGCGGCACTAACTGCACAGGAATGCCTGGCTGATTCATTATGCTTATCGTTTTGTAAACGGTGTCATTCGTGCGCATCGAGTCTGTAACCAATTGCGTAAATGCTCTTAATGTGTAATTTCCCGCTAACGATATCCAGTTCGCGAAATTTACCTGCAGATTCGTGTTTGGCTGCATTCCCGATATGTTTTGCGTCGATGTGTATATTATCGATTGCTTTATACCTGTGCTCCCTAAAACCTGAAACGTTACCGGAAAAGACTGTACCTGAGTTCCGAAATTTCTTATGGTTGCCTTCGGTACTATATTGCCCGGCGTTACGTATTCGTTCATGTTTATGGATAGTGTCCCCACGTTTGATGATATATTCGGTCCTAAATATAAACCCGCATATGCACTGTATAAAGTATCGTATATGAATACCGGCGTTTCTGTTGAATATGATGTTAACCCCCAGTTGTGATTCGTCCCCGAAAGCGTGTCTATAAACCCGTCTATTCCGTCGGGAATCGTGTCCCTGCAGACTATGTATATCCTGTTCTCTTCGTTGGGATATATGTTTGAAATACCGTCCGTTAAATCGAAAACAATCTTGTTGTCCGGAAATGGTATGTTTGCATTGCACCCCATGTAAAAATTGAAAAAGAATTTTGTCCACAACGGACTGCAGTTAACCCCTATGGAATACCTTATGCTGATTTTCTCTCGTGAATTGTGTCTTATTTTTACGCTCGATGTAAGCTCGGGGGTGTAATGTATCTTATCTGTTGTGTAATAACCCTGCCTGCCCGAAAGCTGCCAGTCCATCACAGCTGTGTATGACATCCAGAAATATCCGCTTAATCCCCAGTTCGTTCCCCATGAATTTACTAACTTGAATGCTCCGTTCCCGTCGTGCGTTATCCTGTTATCGTCGTATCCTACTATCGTTACTGCATGCCCGCCCCTTGATGTACCGTATTTGTCTGCGGAACAGTAATTGTAACCGAATGCCGAAATGTTGTCGAAATTCGGATATACGTCTATCCCCAGTACCACTACGTTCCCGCTTGCTATGTAATTTTTAAGGTTTTGTATTCCTGCCGTGTTGGATGCATCTATGTAAAAAAATTCGTTCGACCTGTATGTTAATGCATTCCTGTATGTCTGCTCTGATGGCCACTTCGTAAAATTGCTCGAATAGGGGAATTCCCTGTATGTTGCACAACCGTTTTCCAATAACAGCTTGAATGCATCATCGAAAAATGCTCCGTAATCCTTTCCCCCGTTTATGTGATTGTATACGAACGAAGGACTGAATATGTGGTTCTGGTCTAATACAGACCAACCGTAATCTTTATACTCCTGGTATGTTTTAAAATAATATCCCGTCGCCCAGCCGACACAGCTTCCAACCGCTCCCTGATTTCCTACCGGGGGAATGTTTGCTGAATGGTCTACCGATGGAGGCAACTGTCCCGTCAACCTGTTATCCGATTTCTTTACAAATGAGTAATCCTTTAATGTTTTGCTTTTTAAACCTGTCGGGTTAAGATTTTGTGAAAATGCATTGATACTCAGACCGAGCAAAAGTACAGCAAGAATAATTTTTTTCATTAAGTTAAAATATAATTGTTGTAAAAATATGTATTATATATGTTTACTTCAATGCATAAGATGTCATCTCAAATGACCTTGTTGAAATTTTTATTTCGTAAAATTACTATTATCGTTTTGGATAGAACAGCTTTTGATGTCTATTTAAACACTGTTTATTTTTATTTATGCAAGACTTGCAAAAGGAGAAAACCCGCACTCTCAGGCAATTTTCCGGTGCTTCTAGACCGATACGAATAAAAAACCCTATGCAATTATTTGCATAAGGCTGGCGGAAGGGGAGAGATTCGAACTCTCGGTACAGAGTTACCCGTACGACGGTTTAGCAAACCGTATAATATGGATAATAAACATATATAAAACAGTAAAATAATAAATTATCGCTAACTAAATCACTCACTAAAATATAACATAATTAATGCATGTATGTTATAATGGTTTTATTTGTGAATATTTCGGATAAAATAATAAGTAACTTTACTCATTGACATTTTCATATATTATTATAATTTTAAGGCATAATACATTATGAAAAAAGCAAAAAAATCCAAAATTATGAAATACAAGATAGCTTTATACAGTGTTATTTTGGTAATATTATTATCGATTATTATTCTGAGCGGCTGCAGCAGTGACAACAATCCGGTATCGGGCAATGGTTCGGGAACTCCCGGTGTACTGGTTTATGAGAGAGGTAAAACGGATTCCGTGAAAGGCTGGAACGGTTATTTATCAGATACATTAGGGACGTTGGATTTCAGTAGTTCAGACAGCATAATAATTACTTATTCCGCTAAAGTAGGTTACACAAGCGGAAATCCCATACCCCGGATATGGATGCAAACTGCAAATGGCGGAAGTCCATATTGTAATATAGCGGTTAATCCTTCAAGCTGGATTATTGACGGCGGGATTGATTACTACAATTACAGGATAGCCGTAAAATCAGTAAACTGCATTTGGAGCGGTATAGTATTAGGTTTCAGAACTTACCGGGATTATGATAAAATGTTTGTTAAAAACTTCAAAATATACAAAAAGTAGTTATTTAAGAGCAGTATCTAGGGACACGCCATAAATAATAATTACTATGTAAAAAATAAAAATTCCAAAAATACAGGATAATTTAATGTTTATTCTTTACTTTTTTTCTTATGCTTTCAAGCTTATATATTTTATTAATGTTTGAAATTGCATCCGCAAAAGTATTATCCATTTTTTTTAAGGTATCTTTCAGAATAAGGTTTTCGGTAACAGCATTTTGATATACAATATCCTTTTCATCTTTGCAGCACGGTGAAATAAAAACATCCCCGTCTCCATCCAGTAGCCAGTTAAGGTTAATATTATAGAGTTTTTTAAGTGGTAATATATTTTTGAAATTAGTACTGCCGGTATCAACGATAGATTTTACGGTGGATTTATCCACTCCTAAACTCAGTAAATTTATCCTTAGCGGGTCCGGAGAGTGTTTCGCCCGTAGTGAAGGAATGGCGTTTACCGGATTCATCATAATAGTATATATGCCAGTAGCCGTCTTTAGTTTTATGGAGAAAAGGTCTTTTCAAAATAATATTTATCGCTCACTAAATCGCTCACTAAAATATAATAATTTAATAATAAAAGCAATTATAAAAAATTATGTTATATTTTATGTTATATCATATAATATGCGGAAATGCTTAAAAACAAAGGGCTGAAAACGTTTATTTTCAGCCCGGATTTAGCCAGCGGAAGGGGAGAGATTCGAACTCTCGGTACAGAGTTACCCGTACGACGGTTTAGCAAACCGTTGGTTTCAGCCACTCACCCACCCTTCCGATAAATAGCTGAACTTTATATTGAACGTTAAGTTAATAATTTATTATTGTTTATTCAATATAAAAAATGAATGTCAGGAAACACTGTATTTGTCTATCTCTTCGAGTATTTTATTGTGCACATTCTTGAACTGCTCGAATAAATCTGATACGCTCTCGTCAAACGGCTCAGTTTTGCTCCTTGTTTCTATCTCAGCCAGCAAATCATATGCGTCTGCCGAACCTATACTGCCGTATGTGGATTTTAATTTGTGCGCCGTCGCCGATACTTTATCCCGTTTGTTTTCTCTTATATACTTTTCCATCCCGGCGATTTCCAGTTTTGTCTGCTCTTTGAATAATTTAAAAAACGAAATTAACGCATCTCTATCATCACCCATTATTTCTTTTATTTTACCGATATCAAATATCCCGTTTTCCATATTGTTTTGTTTATGTTCTGCTGAATCTCTTGTCGAGCTCTTCTGTCGTAATCCTTATTATCGTCGGCCTACCGTGAGGACATACGTAAGGCATCTCGCATGCAAAAAGACTGTCTATTAAAGATAACATCTCCTGACGCAAAAGTTTATCGCCTGTCTTTATTGCGCTTCTGCATGCAAATGACTTTGCCAAATTGTCCCTCTTGTCGAGCTTCAACTTTAATTCGTATTCCTTGTATTGATTTATTAAATCCTGAAAAATTTTGTTTTCGTCCCCGATTTTTACGTCCGAAGGAAGCCCGGTTAATTCTATTCTCCCGTTCTTTAGTAATTTGAAGTTAAATCCCAGATTCTTTAGCTCTTCTCTCAGCGATTCGGTTATGTGATAATCTATCTTGGATAAATTTATTGTTATTGGAATAAGTAGCTGCTGAGAAAATGCCGCCTGCGAATTCAGCATTGATACCGCTTTTTCGTAAATCACCCTCTCGTGTGCCGCATGCTGGTCTATTATCATTAATCCCGTTTCGGTCTGGCACATTATGTATTTGTCCTGAAACTGCCAGAGATTAAATTCCGATTCGGATATTTTATGCTCGAATAAATTTGCCTTTTCCTCCGTTTCCGTTGTTTCCTTACTGCTGAATAACTCGTTCGTTATTTCCGAATATGTATGTATATTCGCTTTAGATTCTCTTTTCTCGGATGGACTTATATTGAATGAATTTCTCTTCGGCAGTGTGAAAACCGTTTTTGTATTTTCAGACTCTTTGTGAATGAGTGTTGTGCCTTTTCCCGGTGTCTCTGCTGAAGCGGAAAATCCGATATCGAATGTTATATCCGAATCTCTTAACGCCTGCCGTACGGAGTTCTTTATAAAACCGAATATTGCCCCCTCATCCTCGAATTTGACTTCCAGCTTTGATGGATGTACGTTTACGTCTACCTTCCGTGGGTCGAGATTTATAAATATGAAAAATGATGGATAGCTTCCTTTTTCTATAAGGTCTCCATAACCTGAATATACTGCGTAGTTCAGAGATTTGCTCAGTATGAACCTGCCGTTGAGATAAAAATACTGGTCGGCTCTTGTCTTCTTTGTGAAATTAGGTTTCGTTATGAAACCCTTCAGGTCTATTAGGTTGTTCCCGGATTCTATTTTTATTAATGACTCCGAAAAGTTTGTATTGAATAATTCCGATAACCTTTTTAATAATGTGGATTCTTTTAAATCGAAAAGCTTTTCCCCGTTGTTGTAAAAAACGAAAGATATTTCGGGTTTTGATATCGCAAGCCTGACGAAACTGTCGTATATGTGCCTGAACTCTGTATTGTCGGATTTCAGAAAATTTCTCCTCGCAGGCGTATTGTAAAAAATGTTCCTTACCGAAATCGAAGTCCCCACGTCACAGCTTGCTTTCGTTACCTGCTTTACTTCATCACCTTCTATTCTCATGTATGTCCCGATATCTTGACCCTTCAATCTGGTTTTCATTTCGACCTGTGAAATCGAACATATCGATGCTAAGGCTTCACCTCGGAAACCAAGCGTGGATATGCTTTCCAGGTCCTCTATCGTCGATATCTTACTGGTGGAATGCCTTCGGAAACACATTATCGCATCTTCCTCGCTCATCCCGCTTCCGTTGTCGCTGACCTGTATCAGTGATTTTCCCGCAGCTTTTATTATCAGCGTTATTTCGGTTGCTCCTGCATCAATGGAATTTTCTGTTAGTTCTTTCACTACGGATTCTGGTCTGTTTACAACTTCTCCCGCCGCTATTTTATTGGCTATCGTGTGCGGTAATATTTTTATCTTGTTGTTCAATATCTATTTATCAAATAATGCTTTAATGAAATCTTCGCTGTCGAAAATTTGCAAATCGTCAATCTGCTCTCCGACTCCCACAAATCTGACCGGTATTTTCATTTCGTTGTTTATTTTTATTACTATCCCCCCCTTTGCCGTGCCGTCAAGTTTGGTCAGGATTATTCCCGTAATTTTATCGAGTGCATTGGTAAACTCTTTTACCTGATTTAATCCGTTCTGACCTGTCGTCGCATCTATTACAATGAAAATTTCATTTGGAATTTCCGGTATTACTTTTTGTATCACCCTCTTTATCTTTTTAAGCTCCTCCATCAGGTGGGCTTTGTTGTGTAACCTTCCCGCTGTGTCGATTATTACTACGTCGGTATTTCTGTTTACTGCTGCCTGTACGGTATCGTATGCTACCGATGCAGGGTCCTTACTGCTTGGATTCTGTATGATTTCCACCCCCGCTTTATTCGCCCATATCTCCAATTGCTCGTTCGCGGCTGCCCTGAACGTGTCGGCAGAACCGATTAAAACCGACTTACCCGATTTCTTGAAATTGTATGCAAGCTTTCCTATCGAGGTTGTCTTTCCTACACCGTTTACCCCGACTATCATTATTACATATGGCTTTTTAGTTATGTTGAAATCAAAACTTCTGAATTCCGATGTCGAATCCGCGAAAACTCTCTTTATCTCATCCGTTACAAGTTTGCTTAACGCTTCTTCATTCTCGTATTTATCTGTCTTTGCCCTTTCCTTTATGTTCGAAATTATTTTTTCTGCCGTATCAAAACCCATGTCCGATAATAAAAATATTTCTTCCAGCTCCGCAAGAAATTCATCGTCGATTTTTGCTTTCGATTTTACCAGCTTGTTTACTTTTTCTAAAAGACCGTCTTTTGTCTTTGTTAATCCCTCTTTTAGTTTTGTGAAACCAATTTTATCTAAAAATGACATGTTTTGTCTAAAAATAATTTAATATGTTTTTTGCGATTATCATTCTCTGTACCTCCGAGGTGCCTTCCCCGATTGTCGTCAATTTTACGTCTCGGTATAGCTTTTCAACCGGGTATTCCTTCGTAAAACCATACCCGCCGTATATTTGAACCGCTTCGTTCGTTGCACGCACTGCAACCTCGCTTGCAAAAAGTTTTGCCATCGATGATTGCATGTTTATATCCTCACCTTTCTCTTTCATTGAAGACGCTTTGAATATCAGCAACCTCGCCGCTTCTATCTCTGTCGCAATTTCGGATATCTTGAATTGTGTCGTCTGAAATTCTGAAAGCGACTTCCCGAACTGCTTTCTTTCTTTTGAGTATTTTATTATTGCATCCAATGCCCCCTGTGCAATACCGAGAGAAAGTGCCGCAATTGCTATTCTGCCGCCGTCAAGTATCTTTAAAACTTGCTTGAACCCTTCGTTTTCTTTGCCGATTAAATTTTCAATGGGTACTTTCACGTTTTCGAAAATTAATTCTGCCGTGTCGGAACTCCGCATGCCAAGCTTGTTCTCCTTTTTCCCTGTTGAAAATCCTTCCATCCCTTTCTCGAGTATAAATGCCGAGATGCCTTTCTTCGGATTCTCTCTGTCTGTTACTGCGATTACTACCGCTGTCTCTCCCACAGTTCCCTGCGTTATGAACATCTTGCTCCCGTTTAATATGTAATGCCCGTCCTTTTTTTCTGCGAAAGTTTTCATTGCAGATGCATCGCTCCCTGAAGTGCTTTCCGTCAAACCCCACGCTCCTAGTTTTTTACCCGATGTCAAATCGGGCAGATATTTTCTCTTCTGCTCTTCATTGCCGAATGTGAAAATGTGATTCGTGCATAATCCGTTGTGGGATGCAACCGTCAGTCCAACCGATGGGTCAACCCTCGATATTTCCTCTATGACTATTGCATATTCAGTAACGGAAAAACCGGCACCCCCGTATGCTTCAGGAAAAATTATACCCATAAATCCAAGCTCTCCCAGCTTATTGACAATCTCATACGGGAATTCCTGCGATTCATCGTATTTCATTATTACTGGTGCAATTTCTTTCTCTGCAAAATCCCTTGCGAGTTTTTTTACTTCTGCTTCTCTGTCGGAAAATGTGAAATCCATTTATTTAATAATTAGTTCTATATCGTTTTATTTTTCTAACATATAAATCTTATAATAGTTCTTTTTGTTTAATGCATTCCCGCTATGCTCTCGCTGCCGTCGAAAAGATTCTGCAAATTTAAAGATGGTGCCTTCGATTTGGTTGCAAGCGATACGTATGTTCTTGCAAGATTGTCCTTTCCTGCTCCGAGTACCGTGCTTATCAGTCCGAGATATTCGGCAAGATTCTCTGGCTTGACACTTTTGAATATTACAGACCATATCGCTACCTCAAGAGAATTAATTGCCGTCTGAACTTCAAATAAATCGTATCCCGATGTATACCTCTCTTTCGCTATCTTTTCCGTGTAATTCAGCATCGGTATCAGCTCCTTTCTATTTACACACTGCAAAACTTTTTTGAATAAATTTGTTAGCTTTGCTTTTGTTCGCTCTTGCCCCACTTTCGAATATCCCTTCAGTTTGTCTTTACAGACCGCTTTGTATGCGTCTGTGATTATCTTGTCAGAGTTTTTTTCGAGTAATTTTATTAGTTCCATTTTGTTTATTTTAACGTGAAAATAATTATTTTTTGTATTGTATTCAAGTTTGATTGATTAAATTGAATTAAAGTCGAATCTTGGCATTGCCATTGTTTTAAAAGAAGCATCTTTGAAAAATTCTTTATTGCCGGAATTAATGTATTTGTAATAAGCAGTTATTCCGACCATCCCTGCGTTATCCGTTGAATAATTTGTCTCCGGAATATATATATTGTAACCCTTGTTCCTCAACTGCTCGAATTTTTCCTTCAGTCCCGTATTTGCGGATACTCCTCCCGATATGGAAATATTTTTTGTCCTGTATTCTTCCGCCGCTTTTTTCGTTTTATTGAACAAACTGTCTATCATTGCCTTCTGAAATGAAGCACAAATGTCATATGTTAGTTTGTCGCTTTTGGTTTTCTTATAGCCGATTTCTTTTAGAAAATATAACACCGATGTCTTTATTCCCGAAAACGAAAAATCGAATTTACTCCTCTTTATGTTTGCAAGAGGGAATTTGTGAAATTCAGGATTTCCTCTCTTCGCAAATTCGTCAATTATAGGTCCGCCGGGATACCCTAACCCGAGCATCTTTGCCGCCTTGTCAAATGCCTCTCCCGCTGCATCATCTACCGTGGTCCCGAGTAATTTATGCTTGAAATAATCTTCCACATAAATCAATAACGTGTGCCCGCCGGATACTATCAGCGATATAAATGGAAAATCGAATTTCTCTTTTTGTATGAACGATGAATATATGTGCGCCTGTATGTGATTTATCGGAACGAATGGAATTTTTAATGATACTGCCAGAGATTTTGCGAAATTTAATCCTATTAGCAATGCACCTATTAATCCCGGCTCCGATGTCGAGGCAATCATGTCTATGTCTTTTATCCTTATTCCCGCTTCCGAAAGAGCTTTCTCCGTTATTTCAGATATGCTCCTTAAATGCTCCCTCGATGCAACTTCGGGAACTACTCCGCCGTATTCTGAGTGAAAATATTGTGATAATATTATATTGGATAGCACATTGTCGTCTTTTAATACCGCTGCCGATGTTTCGTCGCACGAAGTCTCAAATGCTAAGATGTACATATACTATTGAAGTTTTTGTTAAATAAAATTAATTTTATATTATGAATAATAATATATCAAAATTTTTGCTTTTTATATTGCTTATTCCTTACTTTGCTTTGGCACAGACGAGATTGCTTATCCCTATGGAGGCTTATGGTCAGACTAATCACCTTAAAGCTTATGGTATCGCATACAGACACTTGCTCTCGGGTAAAGAACTGGATTGGCTCTTGAATTACAGAGGCGGTTCTTTCCTTTTTAACTATAGTAGCCAGATGGAAAGCGAATGTAAGGAAAAAAATGTAAGTTTTGAAATCCTCGACGGTACGCAAACGGCTCAAATCTATGCTGAAGTTAAAGATGAATCGAAAAATATGGATGTTATAAGACTGGAAAAAGTCGCTAGACTTGCTGTCTATATACCGCCGAATACTTTGCCGTGGGATGACGCCGTTCAGCTGGTTATGGACTATGCGGAAATTCCTTACGATAGATTGTGGGATGAAGAAGTGCTTTCGGGTAAACTGAAAGGCTATGACTGGATTCACCTGCACCATGAGGATTTTACCGGTCAGTATGGAAAATTTTTCGCTGCATATAACACTGCTCCTTGGTATGTTACTCAAATGAAGGCAAACGAGAATATGGCGAAGAAATTGGGATTTAAAAAAGTGTCGAAACTTAAACTCGCCGTAGTTAAAAAATTGAAAGAGTATATCTCAAATGGAGGCTTCCTTTTTACTATGTGCTCCGCTACGGATACTTATGACATTTCACTCGCAGTCCAGTATACCGATATATGTGATGTTATGTATGATGGCGATGGATATGATAAAGATGCTAACAGTAAACTTGATTTTTCTGATTGCATAGCGTTTCAGGATTTTCAGATTGAACTTAATCCTTATATGTATGAATATTCCAATATAGATATTACTAACGATTTGTTGTATGTCG
The DNA here is from genome assembly GCA_964501535.1 of uncultured Ignavibacteriaceae bacterium. Classification (GTDB taxonomy): domain Bacteria; phylum Bacteroidota; class Ignavibacteria; order Tepidaquicellales; family Tepidaquicellaceae; genus FEN-1279. The sequence goes on from CAZCSV010000001.1 coordinate 218,031, forward strand.
GCTCTTATAATGATAATTTTAAACTTGTGGATTTCTCTGCGAAATTTGACCCGGTTCCGTCTATGCTTATTCAATGCCATACCTCTCTGGTTAAAGGCTTTATGGGACAGACTACGGGATTCCATAAACAGTTCATCAAACCTAATGTCGTTATTATGGGTATGAATGAAGGTACCGATTTGGTAAAATATATTCACGGTAACTATGGAAAGGGGACTTTTACTCTTCTCGGAGGTCATGACCCCGAAGATTATCAGCATCTGGTCGGCGCTCCGGCTACCGAGTTGAATGATTATCCGAATTCACCCGGATATAGATTAATTTTGAATAACGTCTTATTCCCTGCGGCAAAAAAGAAAAAATTAAAAACTTGATGCGTAAAATATTAATTTCGTCTGTTCTCCTGCTCGCTTTTTTTTCGTTTTCCTGTGATAACGAAACAGTCTTCGATACGGAAAAATTTATTAAAGATGATGCTGGAAATGTTTTTTCTCTGGACTCTGTACCCAAAAGGATTATTTCTCTCGCTCCTAATATTACCGAAACAATCTTTGAGCTGAAAGCTGACGATATACTCGTGGGTGTGACAGATTATTGCGACTTTCCCCCTGAAGCTGAAATGAAGGCGAAAGTAGGCTCGATGCTTGACCCCAATATTGAAAAAATTACGGAACTGAATCCTGATGTAATCTTTATGACTATGGAGGGTAATTCGAAATACACTTATTTATCTTTGAAAAAAAACGGATTTAAAGTTTTTGTGTCAAATCCGAATGACGTTAATAGTATTTGTAAGTCTGTAAATAATTTAGGTGTATTGCTCGGAAAAAAGGATATCGGTAAGAAAATTACTGAAAAAATTATCGATACCAGAAATTATTACCTTGTCCGGAAAAATGATTCGAAATTAATGACCTGCTTTATGATTGTCTCTCTGAATCCCCTGATTACCGTGAACAAATTTACTTATATTAACGAATTAATGGAACTTGCAGGTCTGAAAAATATTTATGCGGATGAATTGCTTGAATATCCGAATGTAAATTATGAAGATGTGTTAATTAAAAATCCTGATTGCATTTTTTTCCTCTGCGATACTGCTAATGTTAATCTTCTTGCGGAAACATATTCTGAAATAAAAAACCGATTGAGCATTGTTAATGCTAGCAGAAATAATAAAATATTTGGCTTGGATGAAAATATTATATCAAGACCGGGACCTAGAGTTATGGATGGAATAAAAATCCTGCAATCAAAAGTCACTGAGTAAACTTCTTGCTATTTCTTTAATTCTTTTTTCTGTATTGCTTAATCTCTCGTATAATTCCTTTTTCCTCGCATCTTTGTCAACCCTCTTTGCTTCATTTATTCCTTCTGGGTATTTATCTGCTTTTATTGGATTATCGGTATCTGTTTTTCCGTAAGATGAGCCTTTTCCGGAGTCGTATCTGTAATCTGTGTTTTTATACATGTACAATCCTGTACTGCGGATTGTGTGACTTTTTCCATTGTCACTTTTGAAAAGTATGTTTAATTTATTTTCCATTTCTTTTATTTTATCCTCTACTTTCATTCTGTTTCCGGCATCAATCGATATAGTGAATATAGGCCTGTTGGATTTTTCCAATTCGTTTAAAAGCATGTAGTTCTCTTCTATTTTTTTTCTTATAGTATCTGAATATGGCGAATCTTTTGTTGACGGATTGTTTTTAAAACTGTTTTCGATGGCGTTTATATTTTCATTTATTAATGAAATTTCATTTTCGGTTTTTATTTTGTTTTTTATGTCGTCACTAGATGCTTTATGATTTGCCCTTATTGTATCATCGCAGCTTCTCTCTATCATATCGATTTTTCTCGAAATTTTGTTTATTACGTTATTACATAATAAAGTCTCGAGCCCTACACATTTCCTTTCGATTATGTTTAATATCTCATGATTTTTGTTTCTTGTATCCATTTTTTCTATCTTGTTCCGGTTTAAAAAATTTTGATTCTTGTTGTTTTTTATTTTACTTGCAATAATTATACCAAATTGAAAAAATGAAAAGAAAATTTTTTTTCGTAAATCTTCAAAACAATATATGTAGATATTATATGATAGCTGCTATACTATTTTTATTGTACTTATGTAATTATCCGGATTGTGAAACAAGAAAATATTTTTAAAAAAATATTTACTTTTAATAATATCAATTACTTATTAGTTTAAGAAAAACATAGTTTTCATATTAAAATATGTAGTCTGTATACTATGGTTTTCCTTTGTATATATCTGCAGTATATTATTATTTACTTGTTAATTGTATTTAATATATTGTTAATTAATAAATTAATATTTTTTTTTAATCCCTTTTTTTTGGTCTGATAATTGCAATAATTTTAAAAAAATAAGAAAAATAATGGTTGCAAACAAAATAAGAAAAGGGTTTTTTATTAATAATCAGTTGTTTAAATGTTTATTGATATTAATAAGCATTTTTTTTATTTCCGGCCTGAATGCTCAAATCTATGATAATAAATTGGATTTAGCATATGATTATTTGAATAAAGGCCAAACCGACCTCGCTATAGGTATTTTTGAAGAATATACTGCATCTAATCCGTCCGATACTAAAATATTCCTTCAGCTTGCTTATGCTTATAAACAAAAAAATGATGTTCCTAAAGCAAGGGAATATTTCACCCATGTCTATAATAATTCTTCGAGCTCGGCGGAAATTAGTACGGCAAAAGCCGAATTGGATTTGATTAATAAACCTAATGAGAGTAATAATAACAATTCTCTCGATGCGGCATATCAGAATTTGAATAATGGAAATACGAGCGAAGCCATCAGAATTTTCGAGGATTATATATCTCAAAATCCAAGAGCTACAACTATTTATTTGCAGTTGGCGTATGTCTATAAACAATCTGATAAGGAAAAAGCAAATAAATATTTCCAGTATGTGCTCGATAATTCAATTGACCCGGGTGAAATTGAAAAAGCAAAGTATGAAATTGAAAGTTATAACAGACAAAAATATTCCTCAAGCGTAAATTATTCTAATAATGTTACGGTCGGTTCAACCTATAATGATGACTTGAATGAAGCTTATTCCGCTGTTAATAGCGGAAATACATCCAAGGCAATCCGTATTTTCGAAGCATATACGAAAAACCATCCGGACGATACAAAGATTTTCTTGCAGCTTGCTTACCTGTATGATAGCCAGAAAAAATATGACAAGGCTCTGTATTATTTCGATTATGTTGCCGCAAATTCTACAAAATCGGATGAAGTCGATAAGGCTAAACAATCCGGTATTATTCTCAGACAAATGAGAGCATATAATTCGCTTAGGTCTTTGAGTATTTATTTCTATAATGTGTATGACTCGTATTATCAGAATTATGTCTCGAATTTCCTTGGACATGTTAATTTCAAAATGAGCAAATATGTGTATTACGGATTCTATGGTGATATCTATATGGATGCGAGAACTAAAAAGGACTATATATTAAACGATAGATATTTGGAAGGCGGCGGTTTTATGAGATTTAATTTTTCAAATAATATTGCTCTCGAACTTAGACTCGGATATTATCGACAATTGGACGCCGATAAAAACGGCGTGAATTTTAAACCAATTCTTAGTATGGGCACTCGTTTCGGTGAAGCTCCTATCTATCTTACCAAAAGAAATATGAAAACCGAATATTTCTATTTCGATATTTATTCTACCGAATTGTACGATTCCAAATATAAAAATCTCTTCGCTCAGATTCAGTTGAAGGAAGTCCTGAGGTATATGACCGGCGGATATTCTTATCTTGAATTTTATCTGATGCAAATGGCTCAGGCAGATAGTAGACAACTGGACTATAACAATTACGGCGAAATTAGTATAGGTATGAGCTTTAAACCTAATCTCGCTAATTTTCCTGCTATTTTTGTCGAAGGTACGAACAGGATTAATTTTATCGGAGCAACAGGTAAGTATTTTGAGGGCGACCTGAGAAATATTTTTCAATTTAAAGCAGGTTTTATAATAAATTTTAATTTAGCATTATGATTTACGACATTTTCCAAATATTATTGTGGGTCACAGCTATTATGCTCGTGATTACTGGGCTGGATGACCTGTATATGGATTTGCTCTATTGGCTGTATAGAAAGAAATATAAGGCTAAAATGCCTGATTTCAACGAAATGTATGATAAAGCTGAAAAACCTATCGCAATTATCCTGGGCGCTTGGAAGGAATCTTCCGTTATTGGTAGAACCCTCAGCTATGCCGTCAGAAATCTAAAATATAGCAATTATAGATTCTTTGTCGGCGTTTATCCCAATGACCCCGATACTATTAGAATCGTAAAGGAAATTTCGAAAAAAGATTCGAGGGTTATTGCCTGTATTAATCCTCAAAACGGTCCTACTACTAAAGCCGATAACCTCAATAGTCTGTATGCAGGATTGTGCGAATATGAAAAAGTTTACGGCGAATTCGAAATAATTATTGTCCACGACGCAGAAGATTTTATGCATCCCTTCTGCCTGAAACTCTATAATTACCTTATAGGCTACAAAGGCTTCCACGGCGTTCAAATCCCTGTCATTCCGATAAAAAGTAAACTGGGAGGGATCTTTCATAGAACTTATTGCGACGCATTCGCGGAAGTTCATACTAAAGATATGATCGTAAGAGAAGCTATGGATACTTTCATTCCTTTCTCTGGTACCGGAATGGGCTTTCATAGAAAAGCTATCTATTACCTTGAAAAAAGTAATGGCCTGCAGGAAGGAAAAGAAGTCCATATCGAAGCTGAATTGACGAATAAATATTTTAAAAATAACGAAGAACCCGTCAAAGACGAGATCTTGGTTAATGATACCAGTTATAAAGATGACCCGTTTGCAACATTGAATGCTAAATCTTATATACCTCCGAAAGAAACTCCTAACACTATAAGAAATTATACTTCCGTGTTCCTTTCCGTGGTTATTATGTTCGTCTCATTTCTGATTTATACTGGCGTTACAGATGAAGACGAGGAAAATAAATTTGCAAAATCCGGAACGGACGGAGAAATAATCGAGAAAATTATTAGCAGAGTCAATATTAATAAAGATGCTATTGCGTCTAATCTGTCTTATGAAAATATGACCCTGCCTGAAGACGTCGTGAAAGAATCAAACGGACTGAGAGATACTAAATATGGCGTTACTTATTATATGAAAGATGGCAAAATTTATATTGAAGAATCTTCCTGGAATAATGAACAGGTGGCGAAAAACAGATTGAGTGAAGTTCAAAGCATATTGGGGTTTGATATAACAAAAGGTCTGGTGATAAAAAGTAATTTCGGCGACGATGTTGCGTATAAAGTGATTATCGGTGAATACGATTCTATTGATGAAGCAAGAACTAAAATAATGAATCTCAAAGAGATTTTAGAAAAATAAGATTTTAAACATTAATTGCTTAAGGGTAAATCTATGGTTGCACATTTTCAAATAAAAAATTCTTCCGTTATTTCGAAACTCTTGGAAATAATTAGGAAACAAGCAAGAAATGGAAACGGTAAGTTCCTCAGACGAGTGGATGATTCTGTCAAATGGGGTGAGCTCCGCAGTCTTATTATGAGTAAAATTTCTATCTTAAGCACCGGTAGCTTTGAACATCATGACGTTCTGCAGCTTTTTAAATGTCTTGTCCTTGGAAACCTTTATGATTTGACCGAAAACCAAATCCCCCTGGAAATCTCGGACAGAAGAAGTTATCAGAATTTTATTGAGCTCTTGACCTCTCAGTCAATCCCTGATGCGAAAATTATTTCGGCTTTTAAAATGTTACTGGAAAAATATGATTTGTATGATGTTTTGTTCGATAAGTTTTATGAACAATTGCTTGAAGCTAAATTTAAAATTGTCGAAGGCTCGGATAAGGATTTGATTAATGGATTGAATGTTTACGAAGAAAACGGATTAATAGATTTTAATAAATATAATGTAGGTGAAACTTCTAAAGTCGATGATAAAGTAAATGAAATTGAAGATAAAATTAAAAAACTCTATGAAAAGAAAATCCCGTCAACTTTCGAAAGCTCGGAAATTGATTCTTCTAAGAGCGAAGACTTGAAGAATAAATTGATGGATGTCGAAAAGCAAATAAAAAGTATTTATATGGAAAGTAAAGAAAACCAGCTGAGAAGTGAAAATATGTTCGTTCAGTCGAACCTTAACGATAAAATAAACCAGGATACAAAAGATTTACTGGACAGATTGTTGAGTATAGACGAAAGAATTAAACATATCTCGAGTATTACCACAAACCTCGAGGATAGAAAGGAACTTGAAGAAAATGTCATTAAAACTCGCCAAAGTGAAGATCTGTATAAAAAGTTGTTCGATACTTTCTATAATCAATCCTCAAAAACTCCCGATTATGGATTGATTGGGTCGGAAGAAAAAATGCAGAAAGAAGCCGTTATAAAAGACAAATTGAAAACTATTGAATCCAAAATAAACGAAATTAAGGATAGCCTGAACAACTTGTATGAAAAGAAACCTGAGTTGAAAACTGCTCCAACCGGTACTGCGGATGAAGAATCAAAAATACTTGAGAGTGAAGTGCAGAAACAACATGGTGTCAGTGATACTAAACTAACCGAGGAAGAAGAAAAAATTAAAATTGAAGCAAGAAAAATTACTAAACACGGCGTGCTCGTCCTGACTCCAAAAGTCAAAAAAGAAGGTATCTTTAATGACGCTAACTTGACCGAAGACTATGAACTGGGCTATAGATTTTATGAGCTCGGTTTTAAAACCGGCTTTTTTAACGTGAAGCTCGATAAAAAGGATGATGCTACAAGAATCGCTACCGCTGAATTTTTCCCGAATACATTCTGGACATCCGTTAAACAAAGATCTAGATGGATCGCTGGAATTTGTTTCCAAAACTGGAAATCTCATAAATGGAAAGGAAATCTCGCAACTAAATATTTCTTGTTCAGAGATAGAAAATCAATATTTAGTTTCTTCGGAGCATTTTTATCGAACGTTGTTATCTTGTATTTCCTCTATGCCATTATCGCCAATATGTTCCATTTTAAATATGCATATTCGTTGGTCAGCCATTCATCAGTGCTGTGGTATTTGATGATTGCTAATTTAATCTTTATGATTTCGCGTGCTTCTCATAGATTTATATTTACATATAACTGGTATGGCTTTAAATATGCATTCTTCAGTTTCTTCAGATTGATTCTGGATACATTTATTAATTTCTTTGCTATAATTAGATCTATAAGTGTTTTCAGGAAAACCAAAAGTAAGGTGGTATGGGATGCCACATCACATTATTAAAAATAAATTTAAGTATAGTTCATAAAAATTCTAAATAAAATATAAAATAAATAATTAAATAAAACTCAGGAGCTCAAATGAAAAAATCTTCGATAAAATATTTTACCCTTTTTTTAACGGTAATAATTGGATTTTTAAGTTTAAACGGCTATGCCCAGAATAAAAAGCATAATCTGGATTCATACCAGTTTAAACTTCTTCCAAAAATTCCAAATCCGACTGATGTTCCGATGATTGTTATCAAAAAGGATTTCACCTTGACCTTGAGAGACAATGTCATTATGGATTGTGCGAAATTCTATCCGAGCGGTCCCAATCCTTATTTACCTTTGGGATATCCAACCGTTATTATGGTTCACGGTTATGGAGATAGAAAGGAAACTCTTGAGGGATTTGCTAACGCTCAGGCATCATATAACTATGTTGTTTATACTTATAGTGTCAGAGGTCAGGGAAATTCAGGAGGCCTTTCGAACTTGATTAGCAGAACCGAGGCTCAGGATCTGATTGAATTGGTGAATTTTATCAGAATGGATTTTGAAACCGGTCTCGATACATCGAAAATCTTAATTACAGGCGGCTCGCAGGGCGGTACTTTGCCTTATATGGCTGCTTGTATGGGCGGTCTGAAAGTCAAAACTATCGTCTCTGCTTTGTCTTCTCCTGAATTTGCTACTAGCTGGATCGAAAATGGTTGTATAAAAATGACACTCTTGTGGACTATCGAATATACTCCAGATACTGCTAGATATACTCCTCTTGTAGATAGAATGTCCGACTGGTGCTATTCTAATGCAAAAGATAAATGGGATAGCCTGGCTTATTGGATGCCGGTTAACAGGGATTTCAAGAATATCGTTTCACAGTGCAATGTCCCCATAATGCTGGAAAATTGCTGGCAGGATAAATTCTTTAATGCCTATGGAAATCTTTCTACTGTAACAAATTTAAAGGCACCTAGCAGATATTATATCGGTGCTGTTATGGGTCACGGCGGAGATACATCCTATACGGAAGATCTTTGGCATATGAATTTCTTTAACGAATGGTATTACTATTGGCTGTGGGGAATCGATAACGGTATCCTGTCAAGACCAAAGTTCCATTATGCCTCGACAACTTTTCCTGCTAATAGTATCGGAATGTGGTCTTTCGTGCATGATAGCAGCGCTACCTGGCCGCCAAGCGGTATTTCGAATATGAAACTTTATTTTAATCCGAGCAGTAAACTCAAAACAACTCCCAATAGCAATAGCAGCAGCTATGTTACTTTAAATAATACGGTTGCTAGCGGCTTCACTATGGAACAAGCGGTTGATTTGGAATTTACTGGAACAACTTTTAACAGTAAATTTAAAAAGGCTTCGTTAACGTTTAATTCTAATGCTTTAACGAAAGACTTGAAAATTGTTGGCACTCCGAGCATTAACCTTGACTATTCTTCTAACGTTAATCTGTGTCAGTATAACTTTCAAATATATGAAGTTAAAGGTACAGTGCCAAAACTGGTCAATAGAATTAATTATACCGACAGGGCTTATACGACAAATAAAAGAAAAACCAAACTCATAAACGGTATCTCTCATTCGCATATTTTTAAAGCAGGTAGTAAAATTAGAATTGTCGTAACTAATCTGGATACATCACCTGCCGATACTTCGTTCTTAGCTACGAATCCTTTTGTACTGCCGGTATTGAAAAACGGTAAACATAAATTGTTCCTAAGCAGTAACAGCTATATTAATCTGCCTGTACAAAGCGTTACCATGTCTAATATGCCGATTTTTGCTGAAAGCGATGATGAAATATATTCTTCAAATGAAAATTTTATCTTGAACCAGAACTATCCGAATCCGTTTAACCCCGTTACTAAGATTAGTTTTGTTGTTCCTAAGGAATTCAGCGGTATCGTTACGCTTAAAGTCTATGATATTACTGGTAAGGAAATTTCCTCGTTGGTAAATAATAATGTTAATAATAATGGATTTTTTGAAATACAATGGGATGGCTCGAAATTTGCCAGCGGAGTCTATTTCTATAAGTTGACTGCGGGCAATTATACCGATATTAAGAAAATGATGTTAATTAAATAATATTTTAGCATTTTTTATTCCCCTAATTTACGTTCCCCTTCGAAATATGGTCTTTTGAAGGGGAACGTTTTTTTTGAATTTGAAAAAATAATTAAAAAAAGTAACTTCAAATAACTAAAAAAAAATTATGGGATTACTAAAAGAGTTCAGGGAATTTTCAATAAAAGGCAATGCAATCGACCTTGCTGTCGGCGTTATTATCGGCGCCGCATTCGGAAAAATTATCACCTCGATTGTAAATGATTTGTTAATGCCCCCGATTGGTCTGCTTGTGGGCGGTATGGATTTTAAAAATCTGAAAGTAATTCTGAAAGACCCTGTATCGGATGCAACTGGCAAAATTATTTCCGATGCCGTGTCTCTGAATTATGGGAATTTCATTCAGACAACTATCGATTTTCTGATTATCGCTTTTTGTATTTTTATGGTTGTTAAAGCAATTAATTCTTTCAAGAGAAAAGAAGAGGAAAAACCTCCCGCTCCGAAAGAAGAAGTTGTCCTGCTGACCGAAATCAGAGATGCACTTACGAAAAAATAATTACTCTTTTAATGGCAGTTCAATGTAACTCCCGTTTGAACTGCCTGTATATATCGTGCTCGTTGATGAAATGAATATCGGTAGCACATAGGGATTTGTCCTTAAAAAACTGTCGTTGTTTCTCGTATCTATGTTTGTTAATATTATCCTTATCCTGCTTCCCGCTGAAAAAATATGCCCTATTGCATCTCCGCTGATTGTTTCTTCTTTCTTCTTTTTCTTGTGATTCCTGTCTGTGTAATTTATACTGCTTACGAATTTACTCGTCCCGTCACTGAAAACCTCGTATATCTGGAAGTTAAACTGACATACAGTCTTGTTCGATTTGTATACCAAGTGTAGCTTCGGAATGCCGAGCGCATTGTAATTCCATAATAGTGGTCTGGAATCGAATATTAAATTTTCCTTTTTGAAATTTGAATTGAAATAATTTCCCGAAAACTCTGAATTTATCGCTTCCTGCATTTTATATACTGAATCGTTTAACATGTTTCTGAACCTGAAAAAATTCGTGTCTCCGTAATACGGATGCTCAGTTATCGTATTCGATGGATGAAAATAAAATTTTATTGCGTTCGGTTTATCGAAAAGTGATGAATTTGAATATAATCTTTGATATGTCCAGCCGCTGTTTACTATAGGTAATATGCTGAAACTGACCGTGAATTTGTTTTTTTCGGATTGCTCTGTATTGTTTAGCCAGAAATCAATCCAGTCGTTCATATTATATACGTGAAAATTTACTTCCTCTTCCGCTGGTGAACTTCCGTGTCCCTCGATACTTCCGAAATAGAATTTGGAACTAACATTAAAATTTGCAAGGTTCTCTATTATGCAGTTCGAATTAAAATATTTGTCCTGAAATGAATTGGATATGAAAACCGGTGTCTTATTGTCCTTGATTCTGTCCGAAAAATCCCTTTGCTTTGGTAAATAATAAATCAGACTGTCCCAATCGTCTTTCCTTTTTGATATTATCCAGCCTCTGTATTTTTTCACTTCATCGCTGTATCTTACAATACTCTCGTCATAACTTAATGACCATAATAAAGACATCTTGACACAGCCGTTCTCTATCCAGTTTGAAGCAAAATCCGGGGAAATTAAATCCGATATTATGCACTTTACTTTTAATCCGTTGCAGGCTCCCATCAAAGGTATTATTCCGCCCTGCGATGAACCTATTACCGCAATTCTTTCCGCGTCTGCTGTCGTGTCCTTTTTTATGTGCTCTATCACCTGAATTAAATCCTCCGCTTCCGTTATACTTATTAGATTTGATGTGCCTTCCGAATTCCCTTGCCCCCGCATCGAATATGTGTATGTTACAAATCCGTATTTTGATAGAATGATTGCATTCGATAGGTTGTCTTCTTTGTTCTTTCCAAATCCGTGACAGTATACTATGCACGGAAATCCTTTCTCAGGCCTGTCCGCTATTGGCGAAATAACCGTGCAATCCAGCTTTACACCGTCTTTTAATCTTATCGAAAAATTTTTCCTCGTTATTTCGTAGTCGTTGGCGATAAAACTTTGACTCTGTACGAAAACAGAAGTAATAAGTATTTGCAGAATTAGGAATATTTTTGCCATTAATAGTATATCCTAAACTTAAATATTAAAAATTCAAAACTCAATATTAATCAGTTGTATTTTTTAAATCATAAGAATATATTTGAATTTAAATTTTGAATTATGAATGGTAATTTGCAGTAATTTATTATTTTATATTTTTGATTTCTCTTATTAATATTAGCATTGCATTCGGCTCGAGAACACTCTTCGAAAATGTTAGCTTTCGGATAGCTGGAAAGGATAGAATTTCTTTCGTCGGTTCAAACGGCGCGGGAAAATCTACTCTTTTGAAAATCATCTCGGGATTGCAGCAGCAGGATAGCGGTGCTGTCGCCGTTTCGAAACATACTACCGTAGGCTATCTTCCCCAGGAAGTTTCCTTTCTTGAAGGCAAAACTCTTTATGAAGAGGTCTGCTCTGCCGCTGACGACCTGAACAAAGTCAGTGATGAATTGTCTGAAACGGAATCGGAATTGAAAAATTTCAGTGACGTGAATTCGGAAGAATATCTTGACCTTCTGAACCAATATTCTGAACTGCAGGAGAGATTTCTGTTGCTCGATGGCCATCGCTTGAAATCTAAAATCGAGAAGATTTTAATTGGACTCGGATTTGAAACCGGTGATTTCGATAGATTTACAGATGAATTCAGCGGAGGATGGCAGATGAGAATTACTCTTGCTAAACTCCTCCTGAAAAATCCTTCTGTCCTGCTCCTCGATGAACCAACTAACCATCTGGACTTCGAATCTCTCATTTGGGTTGAAAACTATTTGCAGAATTATAATGGTGCCGTGATTTTGGTCTCCCACGATAAAAATTTCCTCGATAATATTACCAAGAAAACTTATGAAATATCACTCGGTAAGGTAACCGAATATGGCGGTAATTACTCCTTCTATTCCGTGGAAAAAGAAAAGAGAAGGGAAATGCTGGAAAGCCGGTTCGATAATCAGCAGAAATATCTGAAACAACAGGAAAGATTTATCGAAAGATTTAGGTATAAAGCTACAAAAGCCAGAGCCGTCCAGAGCAGAATTAAAATGATTGAAAAATTGGATTTGATTGAAATTGAAGATGAAGAAACAACCGTCCACTTCCATTTCCCGCCTGCAACACATTCCGGGAAAATTACCGTCGAACTTAATGATATTTGTAAAACCTACGACGGAAAAAATTATGTCCTCGAAAATCTGAATATGATAATTTCAAGAGGGGAAAAAATTGCTCTCGTTGGTAATAATGGTGCCGGAAAATCTACTCTGACCAGAATTATCGCCGGAATTGAACCGGTTAATAACGGATTTATTAAATACGGACATCTCGTCGACCTGAAATTCTTTGCCCAAAACCAGGCGGAGGAACTTAGTACCGATAAAACGGTTCTTGAGGTTATGGAAGAAACTTCCACCGCTGTGACCGCTAAGGATTTGAGAACTATCCTCGGTAGTTTTCTGTTTAAAGGTGATGATGTGTATAAAAACGTGAAAGTGCTCTCGGGTGGAGAAAAATCGAGACTCGCTCTGGCTAAAATGCTGATAGAACCGTCTAACTTCTTAATACTCGATGAACCAACGAACCATCTTGATATGAAATCTAAAGAAGTGCTCAGAAATGCATTAAAACAATATAAAGGCTCTGTAGTTGTAGTTTCTCACGATAGGGAATTTATCGACGGCTTTGTCTCGAAAATTGTCGAAGTTAAAAATAGGAATATTAAAACTTTTTTCGGGAATTCTTTCGAATATATGAAAGTTAAAGAAAAAGAACTGTCCGAAAGAAATATCTTCGGGAAGGAAAAAAAGATAAATGAACAACCAGCTTCGGATGAAAAAAAATCCCACTATCTTCTCAGCCAGGAAAAGAAAAAAAAGAGAAGGGATTTCTTGAAATTGATTAATCCGGTTAAAAAACAAATCTCGGAGATTGAAATGGAAATCGAAAAAAACGAAAAAAGAAAATCGGAACTCGAAATGATAATGGCTGAGGAAAAATTTTTCAAGGATGCTGATTATGTAATTGAAATTAATTCGGAATATAAAGAAATTCAGAAAATGCTCGATAAACTTAATTTCCATTGGGAAGAAAAAGTCGGTGAATTGAATGAAATTGAAAAATTAAAAGATTTCTAATTATAATATTAAATTAAAGGAGTAAAAAATGAAAAAAATAATTACCTTGTTCTTGATTTCCGCTTGTTTTTTCTGTATTAACTTTGCAAGCGCGGATGGTGACCCGAGCAAACCGGTATTGAATAAAAGTAGTAAGGATATGTATATGTCTAAGATTGATTTGGATTATAATAAAGCTAAAAAGGAATTTGAATTCCGTTCCGGGAAAAAACTTATTGACTTTTATATCGATTTCCAGCTTGGCATTGGTGGAACTAGCGCTAACGTATCTTCAGCTTCGGGTGTGGGTGATTATAAAACTGCTTCTAAACTCGGTTTCAAAACAGGGGCTTTGTTCTTCATTAGCCTGTTTGAATCGTTTAGCTTCTCTTCCGGTCTCAGTTTTAATGGCAAAAGTTTCGAGATGACTACTCCGAACGTGATTCCGCCGGCAGTGTTCGATACGACTCAGGTGAAACCTAATACTTCAATGTATGTTACTGCTAATTACCTTAATATTCCGTTGAATATTCATATCGGGGGAATGGTATCAGAAACCGTGGGTATTGACTTCAATGGAGGTCCGTATCTGGGCATTAGAACTTCATCCCCTGATAATGTTTCTAATGGCTCGGGTTTTAAAGATTTTGACTTCGGATTGAATGGTACTTTAACGGGAAATTATGTCTTTGCATATCCCCTCGGCGTGATTTTCGGTGTCGATTTCCAGTACGGCGGCCTGAATAATCTGGGAAAAACTGCAGGGGTCGATAGAATTTCGACTCTGAACTATTCTCTTTTCTCTGGACTCAGAATTGGTTTGTAAAAATTTTAAAATATCATAACACGATTTTTTTTAAAAAAGAATCGTGTTATTATTCTATGTCGAAATCTGATAAAAAAATACGAATATTGCTTGCGGCTAACCCCGATACTTATTTCGGGGTTGATATGCTCTTTAGAATTCCGAATCTCGGACTCTGCTCTCTGGCCGCAAATACCGATAGAAATATTTGCGAGATTAAAGTCGTGGATTTAATCGCTGTCAAAAAAAAATATATTAAGTATTTTTTAAATCTTCTTAAACAATATTCGCCCGATATAGTCGGGTTTTCCTGTATGGCTTTCCAGTACGCTGGCACCGTTGAGCTTGCGAAGATTGTAAAGGAATATAATAAAGATATTACTGTGCTGTTGGGCGGATATTATCCTACGGTTGATACTCAAACTATTCTTGAAAGTGATGATATGAGGTATATCGATTTCCTCTTCAGGGGAGAAGGGGAAATTTCTTTCTCTGAGTTCGTTAAAGCCTATGCTGACGGAAAGAGTTTCGGAAATGTTCCGGGATTATCGTATATTTCAGACCATTCGCTCGTTAATAATCCCGACGTTTGCCTCGCTGAACTCGATGATATAAAATTACCCGATAGAAGCGTTCGGCTCATTGATAAGGGATTTAATTGCATGGGCTTCAAATCCGATGCTGTCGAAACCTCCAGAGGCTGTGCTTATGATTGTAACTTCTGCTGCATTAATAATATGTATGGTAAGATTTATAGGAAATATAAAATAGAAAGAGTCCTTGATGATATCCGTGATGCTAAAAAATACGGCTCGAAATCTATCATGTTTACCGATGATAATATCACTTTGGACGGTAAAAGATTTAAAGCCCTTTGCGAAGCAATAAACGATGCTGGCTTGAATGATGTAAAATACCTTACTCAGGCTGGCATCAGCGGAATTAAAAATACTCCCGGCCTTGTTAAAGCTATGGCAGATTCGGGTATTAACTGGGTTTTCCTCGGTATCGAAAGCGCTCATGACTCGGCTCTGAGCTTTATGAATAAGGATAAACAGCTGAAAAGCTCCGATGCGGAGGACGTTATTAAAGAATTGAGAGGTTATGGTATTACCGTAATTGGTGGATTTATATTCGGCTATCCCGACGATACCGAGGATTCTATTCGCTTGAATTTTGAATATGCTGAAAAAATAGGCGTCGATATCCCTACCTTTAATATCCTTACTCCGTACCCTAATACAAAGGTGAGAGAGGAACTGCTTCAGCAGGATTTAATTACAAATAAATATGACTACTCGAAATACGATTGCTGGGAAGTAAACATAAAAACAAAACATCTGTCTTCGGAACAAATATATCAAATTCGCTATGAACTTGAAGCACGCTTTCCCATAGAAACCGGTGCCCTGTGGAGAATGATGAAAAAATATCCTTCCTTTTATCTGAAACTGATTCCGCAATGGACATTTACCAAACCCCGGGATTTTTTTAAGTTTCTTAAAGGCTTTAATAAAAAATATCGGTAAATAATTTTTTTATGTTTACTCTTTTTTCATAATTTGTTCGGCTCATAGAACTTTTTATGTAATCATATATGTTAAAGCTATAAAAAATTATGAAAATAGGGGATTATAAAATTTACTCTGTGCAAACAGGTCTGTTTCGGCTCGATGGAGGCTCTATGTTCGGCGTGGTTCCTAAACCTCTTTGGTCCAGAACAAATCCTTCCGATGAAAACAATAGAATACAAATGTGTACTAATTCTTTGTTGCTCGATAACGGTAAGAAAAAGATATTAATCGATAACGGTGTCGGTCATAAAATGTCAAAAAAACTTAATGAAATCTATGCCGTGGATTATTCCGAATATTCATTGTTAGAGTCACTTAAAAAAATTAATATTAAACCCGAAGATATTACCGATGTGATTTTAACACACCTCCACTTTGACCACGCTGGCGGCTCGACTTACTACGACCGGGAGAAACAGTTGAAAATTACATTCCCGAATGCTGTCCATTATGTCCAGAAAAAACATTTCGACTGGGCTCTTAATCCGACCGAAAGGGACAAAGCTAGCTTTTTTAATAATAACTTCGAATTACTCGTTCGGAATAAAGTCCTAAATCTTGTTGATGGTGAATTTAAATTCGATAATTCAATAAATCTCCTTCCCGTAAACGGTCATACAAGGGATATGCAGATGGTAAAAATTTCGGACGATGATAATACTCTTCTCTATACCGCGGATTTGATCCCGATGTCTGCTCACGTTCCGCTCCCTTATATTATGGGATTCGATTTGTTTCCTTTGGTAACACTCGAAGAAAAAAGAAAATACCTCACCGAAGCAGTGAAAAATGACTGGATAATTTTCTTCGAACATGACCCGTTCCTGCAAAGTGCCAAAATCGGTTCGAACGATAAGGGATTTTTTATCAAAGAATCTTTCCAAATTAATGATTAATTTGAGTTACTGGGATTATTTTCTTTAATCTTGTAATCTAAATTAATCTTTTAATGAATTTCAGTACCGTTGATTATTTTATTGTTATCGTTTACCTGATAGGTAGCGTTATTTTTGGCGTAATCTCTGCAGGTAAACAAAAATCTTCTAATGATTATTTCCTCGGCGGAAAACAGCTTAAATGGTGGATGGTCGGCTTTTCCATAGTTGCGAGTGAAACAAGTACACTCACATTTATCAGTATTCCAGGACTCGCTTATAAATCTAATATGCATTTTATGCAGCTTGTGTTCGGGTATTTTATCGGCAGGTTGCTCGTAACTATTATTTTTATTCCTGCCTACTATAAAGGCGAAATGGAAACAGCTTATGATTATCTCGGGAAACGCTTCGGACAGGCACTTAGAAAATTTACTTCTTCCGTTTTTATCGTTACTCGTGTGCTGGCTTCTGGCGTGAGACTCTTTGCTACAGCTATACCTGTCCATATCATTACCGGACTCGATTACCCCACAAGCATTGCCATCATCGGTATCTTTACTTTGATTTATACTTACCTTGGCGGACTTAAGGCAGTCGTGACTATGGATGTCGTGCAGATGTTTATTTATATCGGGGGTGCTGTCGCTTCGATGATTATTATTTTTAATTTTCTGCCTGATGGAATGACTGATATCGTTAACTATGCCACTGCCGGCGGACAAAATAAATTTGAAGTATTCAATGTAAGAAGTTTTACAAGCTGGGCTGAATTTTTTGCCTCTCCGTATACGTTGATTGGCGCATTTATCGGCGGTACTTTCCTTACTATGGCTTCTCACGGCACTGACCAGCTTCTGGTGCAGAGATTGCTCGGCTGTAAAACGAAAAGGGAAAGCCAGAAAGCACTTATGCTCGATGCTTCCCTTATCGTAGTCCAGTTCGCTTTCTTTCTGTTCCTCGGATTGTGCCTTTATGCCTTTTATAAAGGTGTCCCGTTCTCCCAGTTGGCCCTTAATTCTACAGGATTGAATCTGACCTCATCGGATGAGATATTTCCGAAATTTATTATTGAAAATCTTCCTACAGGCGTGGCGGGTCTTGTTATCGCCGGCGTGCTTGCTTCCGCTATGGGTACTTTATCTTCGGCAATCAGTTCTCTGGCTTCATCAACTTATCTCGATTTATTTAAAAGAAAAACTTCGAATCCGAAAAAAGAAATCTTCTGGTCGAGAATATTTACGTTGCTCTGGGGCGTGGTCCTGATTGGCGGTGCTATGCTGTTTAGAGATTCGAAGAATCCTGTCGTGGAAATCGGATTATCCATTGCTTCTTTTACCTACGGCGGTCTGCTTGGTACGTTTTTGTTGGGAATATTCTTTAAAAAAATCAATCAGACTGAGGCTTTTATCGGATTTATTGCTGGTATATTGACTATGGTCTTTGTTATTTATTATACTGAAATCGCATATACCTGGTACACTGTTATTGGTGTCGTTGTCACGATTTTAATAGCAAATTTATTTAATATGTTAAAAAACATAACAGCTAAAAAAATATAATAGTTATATTGAATGACTTATACCTAAATATAGCTTTAAATATCCCTGTAAATAAACTTTTTTCTTATAAAGTACCTGCTCCTTATCAAAGTGAAATCGCTGTCGGCAAAAGAGTATTCGTGCCGTTTGGTAAGAAAACTCTTACCGGTATAATCATTTCCATCCGGGAATCCTCGGATGTCCAGAATATTAAGGAAATTAAAAAGGTAATCGATAAGGAAAGTATCTATACGGACGAAATGATTAAACTCGCTGAATGGATTTCCCATTACTATCTGTCTCCCGTAGGTCGCGTCCTGTTCTCCTCGATTAATAAGGAAAAAGTCGATACCTATTTAAGCCTTACCGAAAATTATTATGAAAATTTTGATAAACTTGATGAAAAAAAAGAAATTTATTCCGATATCTGTAATCTTTTTAAAGATTCCTTGTCTGAAAAATTCACCGCTTCCCAAATTGAAAAGAAGTTAAAAATAAAAAATGCAAAAAAGTATGTCGATTTGCTCGTCGAACGCGGTATATTGTGCAGTATCGAAATTTTTGACAGCCCCGTAAAAGAAAAAACTGAAAAAAAAGTTAATATAAATTTCAATCCCCGTGATTTTGAATTAATCTGTAGACAAAATAAAATCAAAAGTGAAAAACAAATAAAATTTCTTAGGATTTTATCGGATGAAAAAATCCATAAGCTCTCCGAACTCGTGAAACTTACGGGAATAACTTCTTCCTCCGTCGGCTCACTGTGTAAAAAAGAACTTATCATAGTCGAAGAAGTGAGAGTGATGCGCGAACAGCAGGATATTTATAGCGAGGATTCCAAAAGCATAATTCTGAACGATGAACAGAAATCTTGCCTGTCGGAAATTTCCGATGCAGTCGATAATAATTCATTCTCTCCCTTTCTTTTGCTTGGTATTACAGGAAGCGGAAAAACTGAAGTCTATATTAATGCAATCGAAAAATCTCTGTCACTTGGAAAAACGGCTCTTGTGCTCGTTCCGGAAACATCCCTTACACCTCAGCTGGTTCACCGCTTTAGAAAAAGATTCGGCAAACACGTCGGTGTTATTCACGGAAAAATATCCGAAGGCGTCAGATATGATACGTATCACCGGATTTTACAGGGCGATTATAAAATCATTGTCGGCTCGCGTTCCGCTCTCTTTGCACCGCTTAGAAATATCGGAATCATAATCGTTGACGAAGAGCACGATGCCTCCTATAAACAGGAATATAATTTTAAGTATAATTCCCGCGATGCCGCCGTCGTGCGTGCTAAAATGAATGATGCCGCCGTCGTGCTCGGCTCCGCTACACCGTCATTGGAAAGTTTTCACAACTGTGAAATCGGTAAGTATAAATTGCTTGAACTCACGAAAAGAGCTACTAACATTAATCCTCCCGATATAAAAATAATTGACCTGAAATCGGGTCAGGATTTATCCGGTGAACAAAAAGATATTTTCCGGTTTATCGATAAGGTAAAAATAAAATTTTTATCGAAAGAACTTATCGTCGAAATAGGGGAGCGGCTTGATAAAAATGAAAAAGTAATTATCCTGCAAAACCGCAGAGGATACCACGCATATCTTGAATGCGTTAAATGCGGAAACGTCGAAAAGTGCCCGAAGTGCTCTATACCGTTTACTTATTATGCTTCCTCTGATATACTGAAATGCAACTTCTGCAGGGAAACTAAAACTGTTATCACCGAATGCTCCGAATGCGGTTCAAAAACCATTATACCTAAAGGAACGGGTACGGAAAGAGTCGAGGAGAAACTTATTGACATTTTCCCGAAAGCTAAAATTCAAAGAGTCGATACGGATACCGTTACGCCTAAAAAATATCAGCAAATCTTAAAGGATTTCTATGACGGTAAAATTGATATTCTCGTCGGCACTCAGATGATTTCAAAAGGTTTGGATTTTCCCGACGTCACTCTCGTGGGTGTTATTAATGCCGATATCGGTTTGCTGAATCCCGACTTCAGAGCTACCGAAAAAACTTTCCAGATTCTTACTCAGGTCGCGGGTAGAAGCGGAAGAAGTGATAAAAAAGGCGAAGTGCTTATACAGACAAGCCATTCCGAATTTTTCGTCTTCGATGATGTGAAGAATCAGAACTACAGGGATTTTTATGCAAAGGAATTAAAAACGAGAAAAGAAATGTGCTATCCGCCCTTCAGCAGAATCGCTGTCATCGAGACAAAATCCCCCGACCGGAATTTGTCCGAATCTAAAATTAAAGAATTATATAATCTCGTCGTCAAAATTGATAATAAAAAATTGCTGAACCTTTTTCCCCCTCATCCGCCCTTGTTTTATAAATTGAAAAATTTATTCAGATATCATCTGTTAATAAAATCTCCCAAAGAAAAAGACCCATCGGGAAAATATTTAATACAGATTCTTAATGCCGTCTCCGAATACTCCGAAAAAAATATCCCCTCAAAAGTTAGACTCTCAATTGATATGGACGCAATCTCCTTGCTCTGATATCAAATCTTAAATGTTATATGTAAGGTTTTAAATGTTAAATGTAAGATTTTAAATGTTAAAGATGTAAGATGAATAGTCTTTGCTTTTAATTTAAAATTTAACATTTGAAATTTAACATTGAGAAGTAGTGCCCCTGCAAGGATTCGAACCCTGACTAGCGGTTCCGAAGACCGATGTGCTGTCCATTACACTACGGGGGCTTTATTGAAAATATATATTTTAAATTATTTATTCAGTCGAATTAATTGTGCATTAATTTGCAGGTAGTGTTTAAAAAAGTGTGTAAATAATAAAGCACTCCGGAGGAGTGCAATATCAGTAATATGAATATAATCCTTACAAAGCGACTCCGGAGGAGTCGAATGTTGTTTTTTTCTGTTAATTAATTTTAAAATTAACAAATTTTCTTAACAGTTAAATTTACACACTTTTTTAAACGCTATTAATTTGCAGAAAAAAAAAGCAGGTGTAAACCTGCTTATAAAAAACAAATTTAAGAGAAGGATATTTATTTAATCAGCACCATTCGCTTGGTATCTTTGAAATCACCTGCAACTAATCTATAAAAATATACTCCGCTTGTGTAATTATAACCGTCCCAATCTGCTGAATATGAGCCTGCATTAAGCTTTTCATTTACCAATGTCACTATTTCTTTTCCGGTGATATCATAAATCTTTAAAGAAATATCATTTACTCTAGGAATATCAAATTGTATTTTTGTTACAGGATTAAATGGATTTGGATAATTTTGATATAAAGTGAATTTATCCGGTATTTCATTTGAAATGTTTTTCACAAAAACATTACCGCCTGTTGTTGTTTTATAAATAAATCCGTTAAAACTACCTGCGTAACCAGTATTTGCATTTCTAAAGAAAATATATGTTATTGTTAAATTTGTATTTACAGATTTTGATATCCAGTTATATCCTCCATTTGTCGTTTTATAAATATTTCCATATGCTCCATAACCACTAACGTATCCTGTTAATTCATTTACAAAATATATATTCCCATGAGAGTAAAAAGAATTTATTGAATCGATTTTTAACCAGTTATATCCTTTGTTTGTGGTTTTATAAATACCTCCAAAACTTGTAAGACCAAATCCTGTAGTGCTGTTAATGAAAAATAAAGATTTACAGTAAAAACCGATACTGGTGAAATCCATTACAGTCCAGTTATTACCACCGTTAGTAGTTTTATTTATAAACTGTGAATTGCTGGCAACAATCCAATTTTCTGCATCGAAGCACCAGATACACGATGGTTCATGCCAGTTTACACCCGCCTGTGCAACCCAGTTGCTTCCTCCATTAGTCGTTTTGAAAATCCCGCTGTATTTTCCTGCTATAAATCCCGTATTTATATCATAAAACTTTATATTAAAAAAACTTGCATTTATACTATCTTTGCATATCCAGTTAATACCATTATTTGTAGTTTTAAGTACATATGATTTGCCAATCCTACTGCTTGATATATATCCTGTATTATCATTTAGAAAACTTAAATCATCAGCAGAATAATATGGGAAATTTGTAAACTGCCAGTTTAATCCCGCATTGGTCGTTCTTAAAACTCCCCCCGGAACTATTCCCCCGTAGCTTCCTACTGCAAAACCCGTGTTTTCTGAGGTGAACTGTATTGCCATGATGGTTAAATTGGGAATTGAATCTGTTAATCTTATCCAGCCTGATTGTGAAAAAGAATTACTTAATATAAAAAAGAAAATGATTATTGTTGAAATATACTTTCGCATATCGTTCTCCTTTTGTTCGAAATAATATATCCACAATTTCCGAAATAATCAATATGCTTTTTTTACGTGTATTATAATAATATCAATATCATAGTCTCCTTACTATATTTTTAGTGTAAATATTATGTTTCACTAATATAATTGCATATTTTTTGTCTATTTAACGGCATTTTTGTGGCACCGTTTTTGCTATTTATATGTTAGGGTATAATCTTATTAAAAACGATATGGGAAACTTAAATGCAAAACCTAACGGGTTCTTTCTCAAAACGAAGATTTTTAACAAAATCGAAGAAATCAGCCACTGCCTGGCTGCTGCAGTTGAATTTAATTTGCCCTCTAACGGTAAGGTCAATTTGATTCTTTCTGATAAAAACGGCAGGATGATTTGTACTTTGATTGATAATGAATTCCTGAAAAAAGGAATTTATTCTAAAGAGTTCGATGTTTCTAATATTCCGAAAGGCGAATATTTCTATAAGTTCAAATCGAAAAGTATTGAGCAGACAAGAGAATTGAAGCTCATAAAATAAAAAAAGCTTTTATTCTCCTTTTTCCTCTCCCCAATCTTTACGGATTACCGCAAGGTCTTTCGTAAAGATTTTTTTTTGCACTTTTTTGAAAAAAATCAAGCAATACTAATTTTTTAAGCGGGAAGTCGGAAAATGTCTAAGTTCCCTGTAAGTTTTTTTTATGCCTAAAAGTATCTTCTGCAATTTCTTATAAGTCAAATCCGAACAGCATTCCGAAATAATATCTCATTTCCTTTCCGTATGTTACGTCTTTCCCCTGAAAGTTTTTTGTGAACGAATCGAATCCGTATGATGCATTCACGAATAAACTCGTCGGGAATGTGTAGGCGGAAAACATCTGTAACCTTAATTCGGCACCGATATCCTTCTTGAACTGGTTTAGCTTTACGTCTTTTTCGTCCCATGCATTACCCCAGTCGCCGTATATTCCGAAGTAAAGTTTATCCAGATAAAATGGCGCTATCCTCGTGTCTATGTTCGTTATCAGCGGGAACCGGTATGTGAGATTCGCCGTGAATAACCTTCCGCCGCCTAATGCGTAAAAAGGATATCCTTTCATCCCTGGTAATCCCGATGCATAAAAATTGTAAAAGTCGTCTACCTGAGGCCCGAATATTGTCGCCGCCCTTAACTTAAGCGAAAGTGAATGCCTGTTCCCGAATAATCCTACCGACTCCAGCCAGTTTACATCTAACTTGTGCAGATTATTTCTCGTGTATACGGAAATCAGATTGTTGCCCTCGTCAACCGTGTATTCGGGATTAATTTTACTCGTTTCATACTGATACTCGATTTTTACTTTTCTGCCGATGGGATTGATATCCATGTGCTTGTTTGGAAAAGCACTTTCGTAAAAATAATCTAAAGTTAGCGCGTTTGCCTTGAAATAATCCTCGGATGAACCCCTAATTCCAATACCGCTTGACGGTATTAAAAATCCGTCTATGTTTGCGGCGTATTTGGAGAAATTGTATGTTAATTTCAACTCGTGATTCGTGTTTATTATCTTAAATGCCATACCGAAATCTATTGCTAGCAAATCGTAATTTACACCTACGTTTATTGAATCGACTCCCGCTATTACCTGACCTTCTGACTTTCTGTATACATTGTAAAGTGCAAGATTGAACTTTGGCGAAAATCCGAGCTTTCTTGCAAAAAACTTTTCGTTGAATGGAACTCCGTTGTTGTACGTAAACTCGAAGAAAATATCTCTTTCTAATCTGTGATTTACACTCACACCCCCGAATATCGAAAACCTGCTCATTATCTCGTCCGAATAAAGATAAATTCCCGGCTTTATTGCATCTATTACTTTTCCGCTTTTTGAATAATTGTCGTACCTGATAACCGGAAAAATTGATAACTGCGTAAATAGACTCTTGTATGGCTTTGATTTTAACTCTTTGATTTCTTTATCGTCGAAGTTTTTAAGCTTTTCCCAGTTGTATGATTCGTTCGATGCAGTCTGCTTTATCAGTCTATCGGGTCTTTTGTATTCTCCGAATTCACTTGCGTTCTTTTCCGAAAAACTGTTGTATAAAGCTATCTTGTGACCCGTCGATTTGTAAGTGGAATAGGTTAAATTACCGCTGTTTACCGACGGCATAAATGCACCTCCTGTTACATTCGTTATCTGCTTTGTCTCTTTCGTTTCGAAATCGTATGAGTATATATTGTATATTCCCGTTCTGTCAGATGAGAAATATAACTTTTTCCCGTCCTTTGAAATTTCAGGATTCCGCTCGTCTGTGCTTTCATCGTTGAAAAGAAATTCTATGCTCTTTGATTCTATGTCTATGTATGCAATATCTCTCGAATCCTTGAATGCAAAATCGAAAAATATCTTGCTCCCGTCTGCTGAAAATTTCGGATTGAATATTTGCTCGCCTTGCTTGTAACTCGTCAGGGCTTTTTTGTCTTTTCCGTTTTTGTCCGAAATATATAAATTCAGCGTCCCGCCCTTGTTTACTACGAAACATATTCTCTCGCCGTCCATCGAGTAAGAAGGAGAATACGCCCTTAAATCTTCCGTCAACCTCTCTACCGATTTGTCTTTTAAATTGTATACGTATAAATCATAAATGGATATACCGTCTATCGTGGGTGGAAAAGTCCTCTCCGCAAATACAATTTTTTTCCCGTCGGGTGACCACGAAAAATTCGTTGAAACCGGTGCGGCAATCATTTCTGTCTTCTTTGATGTAATGTCATATACAAAAAGTCCCGTTCTTGCGTAATCGAAATCCTGATTCGAAAGATATGCTATCTTCTTTCCGTCGGGGGAAAATTGCGGGAAATAATTTGCAAATCCTGTCTTCTCTATTATCTCTTCCGTTGTCTCTGTCGGTATTACGGATTTCAGTTTCTCTTTGTAATCTGCTGTTAGATAATTCTTCCATTCATCGTATAATTCCTTTCCGTCTTTGTTGAGATGTTTTCTGATTGATTTATCTATGCTGAAATTGGATAATTCACCGAGACCATCCGTTATCTCTTTAAGCTTTTTCTCCCCGTATTTTTCCGAAATGTATCTCGTAAGCGCAAGACCCGAATTGTAAATTGACTCTGCCTTTAAACTTGTAATCGATGAAAACTGTCCCATCTCATTCCACGTGAGCATGTTGTTGTCGATTATATATGAGCGTAATATCATGTCTCTGTGTGAGTCCCAGTAGTCGTATCCCATCTGCTGTCTCTGATATTGGGCTGTTCCCTCCGCAAACCATGCCGGTACTCCGATTCCCGATATCGGATATGATACGATTACGTTTGGATATCCGTATAATACATCGGGTCTCCTTTCCTTCTCGTAATTTAACCATTGTAAGTATATTGCTGGCATTCTCTTTGCGAATTTCATCGCCGCCTGTAGCTGTACCATATGCGTAAACTCGTGAGTTATTACGTTCCTTAACCAGTTGTGAGTGCCTCTTAAATCGAAATCCATCGCCGACGCAAATATCTCTATCCTGTTTCCGTAAAAATCGGTCGCACCGTTGGCTATGTCCGATACGTCGTTTATTAAAAAATTTACTTTCTCTGTAAGTGGGAAATTATATAACGATGTTATTGGTCCGTATACCTCTTCAGCAATTTTTGCCGTTATCTGTGCCGTACGCTCCGTACCCTTGTGATATGATACCGTAAAATGCTCCGTCTCGATTGTGTACCATTCTAAATCGGGATATGATTCAAACTGCGCTGAAACGTTATTATATATTAAAACATTAAGAGCAATAGTAATCCAAACGAAAAAAATATTCTTTCTATTAATCATTGATTATATTAATATTTATATTTATTATTGAATCGAAAAATTGTATTTTTTATAACAAGTAAAAATTGTGAATAGTTTATTTGGATTGATTTATGATTTTTTTAATTTAAATAATTATTAAATAAATTTAATTGCCTATAGAAAAATTTTACGTTTTTTAATTTATATTATAATTCTTGATTTTTCCTTTAGCAAACATACTGAAAAGACATAATTGTTTCAACACAAATAAGCTGTTAATAGTTCTTACAATTATGGTGAGTCTTTTTATTGTTTCTAATCTCTCTTTTTCACAGGGCAGAAGAGACCTTGATAAATTCAGAACTAGCGCTTATAATCCTTTCGATACGTTAAGAACGAAAATGAAGGATTCCACTCAAATTGCTATAGAAGATTCCTTAAGAAAAGTACCCGTTGATTCAACATCCAGAGTAAAATATTTTAAGTATATTAGAAAATACGTCTATGGCGTCCAGGTCATCGAAAAAACCCATCCCTTGATTTTGGATAATTCATCATATATTAATAGTGAACTGTCCTTCGATTCCCTGAATAATGTCGTTATTAAACAGAAATTCGAAGACGAGGATATTAAAGCTCCTCTCGTTATCCCTCTGGAAAAATATATCGCAACCCTGTCTTGGGCTAATGAAAAATCTATTTTCAACACGATTTTTAATGAAAAATTTAAAGGCGTTACCGTTGACGATATTTCCAGATTATTCCAGAAATTTACCGATATTACTATTCCTTTACCGTTTAAAACGGAAACTATTTTTGGACCCCCGACTGCAAATTTGAGAATTAATGGCGCTATCGATATTACTGCCTCTTATCAGAATATCCAGAGCGAACAGTCGGTTCTCTCTCTTTATTCGAATGAACAAAATAATATCAATTTTAAACAGGAAGTCCAGGTTACCGCGAAGGGTACAATCGGCGATAAACTGACCATCGAAGCTGACTGGAATACGCAAAGAGTGTTCGATTTCGAAAATCAACTTAAACTAAGATATACCGGTTATGCAGATGAAGTGATTCAGAAAATTGAAGCAGGAAATGTCTCTCTGGATACAAAATCAAGCTTGATTCAGTCGACTCAGGCACTGTTCGGAATAAAAGGCGATTTTAAATTGGGTCCTCTGAATTTATCAGCTGTTATCTCTCAGAAAAAAAGTAAACAGGAATCTAAAGACTATGTCGGCGGTGCTCAGGAACAGAATTTCCAGCTCGATGTCTGGAATTATTCCGATAACCATTATTTCGTCGATGTTGAATATAAACCGAGTTTCTTGGCTGTTTATAACGATTCAACTGGTATCCTGGACCCCGCAATTCTGAATAAAAAAATTAAAACCGATATGCCCAGCTTCCAGGTCTGGGTGCAGTGCGATAATACCGTCGCTTTGAAAAGATTTGCCGCCGCTTATATGTATCTGAAGGATACTTTAAGCGGAACACCCGGCTACCCTCGGTCTCTCTATCCGAGAAATAATCAGGTCACTGATTCCGTCTTTTCGGGATTCTTCAGGGAACTGAGCCCGACCGAATATGCAGTTGACCCTGTAGCTGGATTTATCAGTCTCAAAATCAGCGTTCCCGAAAGCTATGCCGTCGGTGTTACTTATGAAACCTATGAAGGAAAAAAATACGGTTACGGAAAATATGACGTTTCAAGCAACGATACTATGATTCTGAAAATGATTAAATGCGCAAACCAGAGCCCCGATGCGACTCCTAAAGCCTGGGAGCTGAAAATGAAAAATGTATACAGGCTTCCTATTTCCAAGGTAATGCAGGATGGATTTAAATTGGATGTGGTCTATAATAATGAAAATAATCTTCAGACCAATTTGCCTGAACAAAGAATATCATTAAGTACTATGCTCTATATTGACAGGTATTCAGGTACTACTAAAACCTATGCCCCGGATGGTTTGTTTGACTATATTCCGGGTAAAACTATTAATACTGAAACCGGAGATATTATTTTTCCTACATTGAGACCCTTCCTCGATAATATCGAACTGGCTGGTGTGGATACATCCTTTAAATATGCTGAAATTTATACCCAAAGAAAAACTGAAGCTCAAAACTCTATTAAAAAATATTATTATTATATTAAAGGAAGTGCAAAAGGTGAAGCGGGTATAAGTAATACTATTAATCTGGGCTTTAATGTCGTGCAGGGAAGCGTTAAACTTACCCTGGGCTCGATTGTCCTTAAAGAAAATGAAGATTATTCCGTTGACTATGGCACCGGCGTTGTCGTCATTAGAAATGCTACCGCTCTGGCTTCTAAAGACCTGAAAATTACTTATGAAACTAATGACCTGTTTTCTCTTGCTTCGAAAACTCTTTTTGGCGTCAGGGGGGACTATCAGTTAAGTGAAAAAACCGGTTTTGGTTTTACGTTTGTTAATCTCCGACAGGAAACCCTTAACGATAAGGTCAGAATTGGCGAGGAACCGACTAATAATTCTATGGTGGGAATTGATTTTACTACGGAGGCTAAACCGAAATTTTTAACGAAACTCGTTAACCTCCTGCCCGGATATAATACTAAAGAAGAATCTTCCGTAACATTCAAAAGTGAACTGGCTTATATTCTGCCTGACCCGAATACTATGAAAAGCAGAATACCGCAGGATAATAACGAGGCAATCGCTTATGTCGACGATATGGAAGGTGCTAAAAAACTTGTCTCTCTCGGTATTAACTACAGCTACTGGACTATGAGCTCGATTCCGGTCGATACCGTTTTGGAAGGCCTGCCGGTTAAAGTGGATGTGTTCAGACGTGCAAGATTGCGGTGGTATAATGAAGCTAATGGAGTTAGTATAAAAGATGTCTATCCGCTCCGTGACGTTCAACCCGGACAGGATAGAATTACTCCGCTTGTTATTAACTATGACCCCAAATCCAGAGGTACTTATAATCCCTATGTTAAAACCTGGGATACTACGACTAAATCAAAAAGCTGGAACGGTATGATGAGATATTTGAATACTACCTCTACTGACTTGCTTAACGAAAATATTAACTTTATCGAGTTTAATATGCAGATTTCTTCCAGCTCTAACTTGCAAAATGCTAAAATGATGATTGACTTGGGCTATATATCGGAAGATGCTATTCCAAATCAAAAACTCGATACGGAGGACTCGCTTAATAACGGCATTCTGCAAATAGAATTCGATAGGGGACTCGACTGGATGTATGACGGGCAGGAATTTGATTATATTAATCGGATTGATACAAGTGGTACGCCCTTACCATGGAGTTATTTCGCTCCCGACTATGACCCTATGCTCGATAACAACGATTCCACAGGTAATATTAATTATGGTAAAATTAACGGTACTCAAAATAACCGCCTTTTCGAAGGTGGTAATAAACCTGACTCCGAAGATTTGAATCGCGATGGTGCTCTGCAAACTGCAAATCAGTACTTTGAATACGTTATCAGCCTCGATACTGTAAATAATAAAAGAATTTCAGGGCGTGGTGCGCCCGGTACTGGATGGTTCCAGTATAGAATACCGCTTTCGGAATTTACTAAAAATATTGGTAATGCAAATCTTAACCATATTGAATATGCTCGTGTCTGGTTCACTGGTATCGATTCGTCCGTGCAGATGAAGATCGTTGATTTCAATCTGGCGGGCAATCAGTGGTATAAACCCGATAAAAATGATAATTCATACAATATCTCCGTGGTTAGTATCGAAGAAAATTCGCAGATTTATCAGAGTCCCGTTCCCGGGGATGTTCTTAGACAAACTATAAGAAATACTAGCGGTGTTAATACAAAATCAAATGAACAATCGTTGTCCATCGAAGTTATTAATCTTGCAAACGGTCAGGGTAAAACAGCTATCAAGGATTATGCTTCGCAAACTCTGGACCTGTTTAATTACAAAACTCTTAAATTGTTTGTAAACGGTGACCCGAGCTTCAACTATACTAATGAACATGTGTATGATGCTGCTATGGTTATTAGATTTGGTACGGATTCTTTGAACTTCTATGAATATAGAGCTCCTATTCATCCCGACTTTAGACCGGGACAACCCTGGAATACTTATAATGAAGTCGTTATTAATTTTACTGACCTGACTAGCCTCAAATTTACAAGGGACTCTGCTAACCAGGTAGTCGATATGAAAGTCCCCAACGGACCGCCCGGCGCTATTTACAGAATCAAAGGCTCCCCTGCATTGAATATTATTCGGCAGTTCGTCGTGGGTGTCGAGAAAAATCGCGCCGGTCCTAATGCTTCTGTTACAGGTAGTGTTTGGTTTAATGAAATTCGTGTCCTGAAAGTTAATGATGATAACGGTTATGCTTATAACGTAAATACAACCGTGAAATTGGCTGACCTTGCTAATTTTACGATTAATGTGTCGAAAGTTGACCCGAATTTTCACTCTATAGATACTCGCGTCGGCTCCAGAAATACAGGACAAACGTGGGACTTCAGCGCTTCCGTAAACGTGCATAAGATTGTTAATAATGCTCTCGCTAATGCTATCTCTGATGAATGGAAAGATTTCCTTACCCTGCCCATTACTTTCAGACATAGTGAAAACCTTACTAATCCGAAATATTATCCCGGTACCGATATCGAAATAGATAAAGCCGCAGAAGAAGAATATAGGCAGGTTCTGGCTAAAACTAATGACGAAAATCTGGCCGCACTCGCTAGGGATAATCTTAAAAAAGAAGCTCAGACTCTCGTCGTCCGTAACGATTTTGCCGTTTCGGGTATGGCGTTTAAATTTCCGAGCAATAATTATTTCGTGAAGAAAATTGTTAACGCTTTCTCCGTTAATTTTAATGCTACTTTTGGAACTCAACGCGATGTTACCTATGAGAATAAATATGATTTCAATTATACCGGTAGCCTGAATTTTAATACCGATTTTGGACTGGCTGAAAAATATAATCTTAAAATTGGAAAAATTTTGAACCTGGGTGACGATTATAAGAATGCGAAAATGTATTTCTTCCTCCCGTTCTTGCCGCTGGCTCCTATGTATACAAGTAATTTTACCGCTACCACCGATTTTAATAGAACAAGAAATGAATCCAAACAAAGAAAGTATGACTTCGAAGACCCTACCGGAAGAATGTTCAGGGCTAATAGGGGATTCGGTTTTAATTGGAAATTTATAGAAGACTGGATTGTCGATTTCGGAGGAACATATAGCGTTAGAATCGGAAGTGATTTGACTCACCTCGAAACAAATAAAGATAGCCTTAGCACACAAAGGTCTAATGGCGAAATCTTTAAAGATATTTTCTTTAGTGATGCTCTGGTCAATTACGGAAAAGATCTTGATTATTCTCAGTCAACTGCTATTAATCCTAAATTTAATATTCCAATTATAAAAAAATTCGTCGAACTTGCTTCCAATTATAGCGTGACCTACGGATGGGTGAATCCGAATACTACTGCGAATATCGGCTATAATGTCGGTTACTCGAATACCTGGAATGTTCAGACGAATTTTAAATTCAGCGAGATTATGGCTCTGTTTAAAGGCAGCGATAATCCTCCCGAAAAATTCAGGTCGTTAAAATCTGCAAGTCAGGATACTATTATAGAAAGCAAAAAAACTGACTTCAAGGATATTCTTAAAATTTTCGGAACGCTTATCCCCGATAATATCAGCCTCACATTCAATCAGACAAATCAGGTGATGAATCCCGCTGTCGAGGGAAGACCGGGTTTTGGTAATTTCTGGATGACTGCCTCTGCTAAAGATAATTTCGGTCCGTCGCGTATGTATCAGCTCGGATTGAGTATGTATCCCGGAAAAAGAGTGGCTAATCTTAGCAATATTACCGATGCCTATAACCAGAATAATAATGTCACCCTGACCGCGGTTATTAATCCTATTTTCCCCCAGACCATCAGAATGAATCTGACATTCAAAAGATTATGGGGCTTTAATAATACTACTTCCTTTAACTCTAATGCTGAAGGCATACTCGGTGACCCTATCAATAAATCCGTTAGCAAAAATTATGGCTATTCTATGTTTTTTGCAGGCAGTATCGAGAAATTTAAATTCGAAGGAAACCCGGACCAAAACGAGAATAATAAACTTTTTTCTTCCGCTTTCAAAAGCCAGATCGGCTCTATCCCGTTTCCTAACTGGACTCTCTCTGTGTCGGGTCTGGAAAAGTTCCCGCTGTTTTCGGAGTTTGCTGCAACTGTTACTCTGGAAAATAGCTTCTCATCCGAATATACCGAAGCTTCATCCGTAGATGCTACTAATATCGAGGTTATCTCGAGACAATCGGTCACTCAGACGTTCAGCCCGTTGATTGGTTTGAATATTTCATTTAAACCTATGTTCGGCGGCTCTCTTACCGCTTCGTTCAGGATTAATAAATCTACTACTAATTCCCTCGTGCCGTCGAGTAGCCTAATACAGTCAACCAATACCAGTGACTGGAGCTTGAATGCAAACTATGCTAAAGCCGGTTTTGAAATACCGTTCTTCGGTTTATCTCTGAAAAATGATATCGCATTTGCACTTACTATATCTAAAAATACGAACGAACCTACTGACTATAGATTTACTTACGGAAATTCTTCTCCGGAAATATTGCCCGGTAATGGCTCCGCTGTTACAACTGTTAATCCCTCTATACAGTATTCGCTGAGCTCTAAAGTCTCGATGCAGCTGTTCTATAAATATGTTAAAACCGAACCTACTCAGGGAATTTTAAATACGATTCCGAGAACATCCAATGAAGGCGGGCTGAATATCAGAATCTCTATACAATAACTATCTTTCAGTCACTTTTATCTCGCCTTTGATTATCTTTTCCCTTATCTCTTCCACTTTCTTTCTTATATCATCTGAAATAAGATTCTTGTTTTTCTCGTTGTAAACATAATCTACTCCTTTTTCCTTCAAACCTAGAGACTTTATCCCTCCAGTGAATTTCCCGTCTTTGTAATCCTTTATCGTCTGATAAATTACTTCGTCAACCTGCTTTGTCATGCTCGTCAGTATGAAACCGGGTGCCTCCTCATACTGGTCAAGGTCAACTCCAATAGCGTATTTCTTGTGGTCTCTTGCCGCTTCAAAAACACCTAACCCCGATAATCCCGATGCGTGATAAATTATATCCGCACCGCTTGAAAATTGACTCAACGCTATTTCTTTTGCCTTACCCGGATTCTTAAAACCTTCTCCTGTAACACTGACATAACCGACTAATACCTTGAATTCGGGATTGATATATTTTATACCATTTGTGAATCCTGTTTCGAATTTTTTTATCAGTGCCGATTCCATTCCTCCTACAAAACCTATCTTATTTGATTTTGTAGTTAATGCCGCTAATGTCCCTACAAGAAATGAACCTTCCTCTTCCTTGAATTCAAGCGCCCTTAAATTCGATGGAATTTCTTTCTGCGGATTTATTGTGTAATCTATACAACCGAATTTCTTCTCAGGGAAATCATTTGCAATTTTTGTTATGTCTTCTGTAAATATGAATCCAACTCCGAAAACAATACCGATATCCTTCCGACTTGCCAATTTTCTTAACGCTGATTCTCTGTCGGAACCTTCTCCCGGGTCGATGACCTCGAAATCTATACCGAAATCTTTCTTTGCCCTTTCAAGACCCTTGAAAGCCGCATCGTTGAAAGATTTGTCCCCGCGTCCGCCTACATCGAAAACCAATCCCACTTTCAATTGATTCGTCGGTGTTTCATTTTTATTATCGACTTTTTTGCAACTAATATTTAAAAACGAAATGAAAAGAATACAAATTATTATTAAAAATTTGATATTTGATTTTTGATATTTTATATTTTTACTCATAATTTTACTTAATTAATATTTACTGCTTATCCCCACTGTCTTTGTAGATATGATGTAGGCGACACCTGGCTTCATAATGATTCTCTCCTCCTACAAGTACCCTGTCCTTGTTTTCTGTCACTCTCTGCGTCCTGTTAGCTGGAGCACCGCAGATTACACACACTGCCTGTATTTTTGTTATGTATTCCGCTATCGCCAGTAGCTGAGGCATCGGCTCGAACGGCTGTGCCCTGTAATCCTGGTCGAGACCCGCTACTATTACCCTTTTACCCGAATCGGCAAGTGTTTGGCATACCTCGATTAAATTGTTGTCGAAAAATTGTGCTTCGTCTATACCTATCACTTCCGTATCGAAACTTTTTTCGAGAATGTCTTCCGCATTCTCTATTATCTCCGATGGATATGAACGCTCGTTGTGTGATACTATTGAAAACTCGCTGTAACGGTTGTCTATTTTCGGTTTGAATACCTTTACCCTCTGCTTGGCAATTTCTGCCCTCCGTATCCGCCTTATTAACTCCTCTGTCTTTCCCGAAAACATGCTCCCGCATATTACTTCTATATGCCCTGTCTTTTTGTATGTCCTTATCTGTAGATTTTCGTTCATCATGATTCGTTGAAATTAATTGTTACAAAATATGATTTATAATTTAAATTTTTGAGGCAATAATTCCTTCAATTCTAAAACTTTGTACTCCTTTTCCGATTTTACTAAAATTACTTTAAGGTCTTTAGAAAATTCCGTTAGAAATTGCAGACATGCACCACACGGATATGCAATCTTCCTTTTGTTCGTCGCTATTGCTATGTATGTGAATTTGGATTCGCCCGAACAAATTGCATTTATCGCCGCGGCTCTCTCTGCACATACGGTCAAAGAATATGACGCACACTCTATATTGGCTCCCGTATATATTTTGTCGTTTTCCGTCAGAATTGCCGCCCCTACCTTGAATTTTGAATAAGGTGAATATGACTTTCCCCTCGCTCTTATCGAGCTCTTTATCAATTCAATTAATATTTTATTCATTTTTTAAACTGTTATGATTGATAATATATATATTTCTTGTTATATTATCAAATATTTAATTCTTCATTATTAATGCAAAGAAAATCGGTCTATAGGTACTTTGATAGATATTTTGGAATTCCTATTTTAATGATTTTATCGTTGCTTTTTAAAAGAAAAAAAAGACTGCCTGTAGAAAATATCAGGGAAATTCTTATCGTTAAGTTTGCCGCCATCGGCGATATAGTATTGATGGTCCCCATGCTTAGATTGCTTAAAAAAAATTATCCCGAAGCTAAAATTACTTTTGTCTGCTCCGATATTAATTACGGAATGGTGAAAAGAGTTAAATATATCGATTCGATTGTTAATTATAATATCTATAGTGCAGTCGTAAAACCGTTTGCTTTCTTCGGTTTTATAAAAAATTTGAGGAAAATAAATTATGACCTTGTTATTGATGCGGAACAGTGGTCAAGAATTAATGCCATTCTTTCTGTCTTCATAAAGAAAAAGTTTCTCATAGGATTTAAATTCGATAAACAGTATAAGCATTTCTACTACGATGCCGTATCTGTTCATTCGAAATATAGACACGAAGTTGAAAACTTTCTGTCATTGCTGGATATCATAGGTATTAGTGCCTCCGATGATGATAAAAAATTGGAGTATGATTTACATTCTGATGATATCGGATTTGCTGAAGAATTCTGGAAGAAAAATAATCTTAACGGCAAATATGTTATTTGTATGCAACCAGGAAGCGGAACTAACGGATATGCCAGAGAGTGGAGCGATGAAAATTATGTGAATCTTGGAAAAAAACTGACTTCGACTAACGAAAATGTGTTTGTCCTTCTTACCGGCCTGAAGAGCGATTTTGAAAGGTGCGAAAATATTGTTAAAACTATCGGAAAAAATGTTTTGAATATATCGGGAAAATTTAATATGGATAAGGATTTGGCTATTATTAAAAAATCGAACCTGATGATCTGCGGTAATACGGGTATCCTGCATCTTGCCGCAAGCGTTAAAACTCGCACAATTGGCCTGCACGGTCCGAATAACCCCGTACTGTGGGGCGCTTATGACGAAAATGCTGTCATCGTTCAAAGCGATATTTATTGCAGCCCCTGTTTGTACCTGGGACACGACTTCGGATGCAAAATGCCTGTCTGTATGGATAGAATTTTGGTCGAAGATGTCTTCCAAAAGACTGCTGAAATTATGAAAAAAGATGGATTTTTATCGTATAATTAGAACTGCTTTTATCATTTGAAATTCATGTATTTTTTTTTAAATTCAAATACGTATTCTTGCTCTTGTCTATCCATTTTATTTTAAAGTAAAGAAAGGAACAATTTTTAAACAAAAATATAACTCGGATTAATAAACCTTAAATATTTATTTTCGTATATTAATTATATATTAATTTCTAAATCTAAAATTATGGATAAAATAAAAGTTGTCAAATCAAAAAGCTCTAAAATTGATAAAGTCGATTGGAACAATCTTAGATTCGGCGTGTTCTTCTCTGACCATTATTATGTCTCGGAATATAAAGACGGTAAATGGGGTGAAGGCGTAATTATGCCATATGCCGCAATGGATATGGAACCTGCAAACTGTACCCTCCATTATGGGCAGACTATTTTCGAAGGACTGAAAGCATTCCCCTCGGTAAAAGGCGGTGTCAATATATTCAGACCGGAAATGAACGGAAAAAGAATGATGGGCTCAGCAGAAGCCGTTTGTATACCTCCTTACCCGGTTGAGGATTTTGTTGAGGCGGTTAAACAAATTGTTACCGTCGATAAAAATTGGATACCTAAAAAAAGGGGTGAATCCCTTTATATTAGACCTTTTTCTTTCGGTACGGGAAATTTTCTCGGTGTAAGTGCATCGGATACTTATAAGTTTATTGTTATCCTGTCCCCGGTCGCTTCATATTATAAAGAAGGCCTGAATCCTGTCAAAATTATTGTCGAAGTTGATAGGGTAAGAGCAGTTAGAGGCGGTCTCGGAGCTGCCAAAACTGCCGCAAATTATGCCGCATCTATGCTTGCCGGTCAGATTGCTCATAAAAAAGGATTTTCTCAGGTACTTTGGCTCGATGGCGTGCATAGAAAACATGTCGATGAAGTCGGTGCTATGAATATTATGTTCGTCGTCGGTGATGAATTGCTGACACCCTCACTTGATAAGGGAAATATTTTGGCGGGTATTACTAGAAATTCTGTAATTCATCTGGCTAAAGAATATGGAATTAAAGTCGTCGAACGGGATATCTTAATAGATGAAATCGTGGAAGCTCACGAAAAAGGATTGTTGAAAGAGGCTTTCGGTACAGGAACCGCTGCAGTGATTTCTCCCGTCGGTTTACTGCACTATAAAGGAAAAGATATGATTATAAATGATATGAAAATTGGTGACCTGACTCGTAAGTTTTATGATACAATCACTGGAATTCAATACGGCGAAATCGAAGACAAATATAACTGGATAGTTCATCTGGATATTTAATAACCCTATATTTATAATTTCCTTGTAAATGGTATTTATAATAATTAAAATATTGTAAATACCATTTTTTTTCTGGATTATTAAATGAAACAATTAAAATTAATAATTATGAAAAAATTTTTTTTCTTTGTTTTTTTGTGCGCCGTCTCTTTCTTCTCCTGTAACTCTCCTAAAGATGATTCGGTAAATCTGGCGCCTAAACCGAAAGTAATGAAAGAAAATGTCATTTTTAATACCTCCGATAATATTAAAATCCATGGTACATATTATTACTCTAATTATGACGTTACTCAAAAGGAACCTCT
Source organism: uncultured Ignavibacteriaceae bacterium (assembly GCA_964501535.1). Taxonomy (GTDB): domain Bacteria; phylum Bacteroidota; class Ignavibacteria; order Tepidaquicellales; family Tepidaquicellaceae; genus FEN-1279. Next base: position 256,284 of record CAZCSV010000001.1, read on the forward strand.
GGTTGTTTTAATACACCAGTTTATGTCCGATAGAGGTCAGTGGAAACAGGAATTTGTTGATACTTTGGTTGCAAGAAAATATAAAGTCCTGACATACGATATTAGAAATCATGGCGAATCAGATAAAGCTGTGGAAAATACCGATGACATCTTGATGGCTAAGGGGAATGCGATACTTGATGTTGATGCGGTCTTTAACTGGGCGAAAAGCCGTAATGGTATAGATTCTTCAAGGATTGCTGTGGTGGGTACTTCGGTTGGAGCATCCCTTGGACTTTATTCAAAATATTTTTTGGGCGCTAAATCCGTTGCCTGCCTTTCCGTCGGAAGAAAAACATTTGAAGAATTTATTACAAGTAAGGATTTGAGTATGAAGGCAAACCTCAGAAAAATAAATTCTGTATTCTTTATCTGCGGAGATAACGACAGCCGTTATCCCGATGATGCTAAGTATATTTATGAAAATTTTACCGATGAACCGAAGGAATTGAAATTCTTTGGCTCGGATAAACACGGGAAGGATTTATTCCTTCAATATCCCGAAATTAAAAACTTGATTGTCGAATGGCTGGCTAAACATTTATGATGATTACAATAATCTGGATTTTAATTATAATTGTTTCATTTATTATTTTTGCTTTGTCATTTTTCGTCTCGGCTTCGGCTTTTTACAGGAAATTTTTCGGTAATCGTTTTAAAAGAAAAATTCTGTAACAGCCTGTTATAGATTCTTCTGTCTGAAAATCTCGTATAGTATTACTCCCGCTGATACCGATGCGTTTAATGAATCTATTTTCCCGGTCATAGGTATCCTTATTAAAAAATCACAGGCGTCTTTTAAATTGTTCCTTATTCCGTATCCTTCACTGCCTATGATTAATCCTGTCGGCATCTTAAGGTCAATTTCAAAAAGCGTCTTATCGCTCTTCAAATCCGTTCCTACTATCCAGAATCCTTTTTGCTTTAGGTACTTTATGGTATTAGAAAGGTTCGTTTCCTTCGCTATAGGTATGTGCTTGACCGCTCCCGATGATGTCTTGATAACCGTGTGATTCACTTCTGCTGAATTGTGTCGCGGAATTACTATCCCATCTGCTCCTAAACATACTGCCGAACGGATTATCGCCCCGAAATTGTGCGGGTCTGTGATTTCGTCTAATATCAGTATTAACGGGTTCTTCACATCCTTTATGTCATCTAATGTGTCTGAAAGCGTACTGTATTTGTAATCTTTGATAAATCCTATCACCCCCTGCGTAATACCCTCATTCTTGTTCTTCCTGTCGAAATATTTTGCGAATTCGTATTTGTTGATGAATAACTTCGGTATGCCGCTTTCTTCTGCCAGTTTCACTATCTCTTTTAATCTCGGCTCTGGTTTTAATGTCTTTAAAAGTATTATCTTGTTTAATTCCTTCGGACTGGCTTTTAAAATTTCAAGTATCGGATTTTTACCTATGACTAGCATATCATCCTTTATTATTGTTTAATGATGTAAAATAATTTTAACCGATGATAAATTCAAAGCAATATAAAGGGATAAATCAAATATACATGTATATGACGGTAAATTTTTGAGGGAAAATAGAAACTACAAAAGTCTGATTTTATAAAAATTTTAATTATAATAAGTTAATTTATATTTTATTAAAACAGACTTTTGTAGTTTTTGTATCTATCTGCTTAGTAGCTACAAGCTAAAGTTCGTTGATGAAATTAAAATTAATTACGCTTTAACCCTTAATATGGAAAATTATCTGCTAAACCAATGTTAATAAAATAATTCTACCACGAATTAAAAGTCGTGGAAACTAAGCTGTTTATATTTTTTCGATTTTATGGATTCAAATTCGTATTAAAACTCCGTTAGGAGTCCAATATCAATAACATAAAAAATTACCTTGTCCAAATCTTTTATTTGGATTCAAATTCGTATTAAAACTCCGTTAGGAGTCCAATATCAATAACATAAAAAATTACCTTGTCCAAATCTTTTATTTGGATTCAAATTCGTATTAAAACTCCGTTAGGAGTTTAATATCAGTAACAATTATAGTAATTCTTTTCCGACTCCTTTAGGAGTCGAATATAAATTAAAAAATTTATTGATTACAAATATTGACTTTAAAAACTCTATTCAGATTTAAAAACATCACGAACACTCTGCAAGGTCGAAGACTCACCGTGGTGAGAGCGAACTGATATTAGAATGCATTATTACATTTAATCTTTAATCTTCACTATTTAATTTGTTAATATGGAATTACAAAACGAAAATATTACCGAATTCATCGATTCTGAATTTCCCGATTTAAGAGTAGAAAAGGGAACTCTCTATATCATCTCTACTCCTATCGGAAATCTCGAAGATATTTCTTTCAGAGCATTATATGTTTTGAAAAATGTAGATATGATCGCCACCGAAGATACACGAATCGCATCCATTCTTTTGAATCATTATGGCATAAAGCAAAAATTAACCAGCTATTATTCACAGGTGGAAAATTCCAAACTCGATTATATCACGAATTTCATAAAAGATGGAAATAGCGTTGCCCTCATCTCCGATGCCGGTACACCGTGCCTCTCGGACCCGGGAAGCATTCTCGTAAATAAATGTGTAAATGAAAATATTAAAGTAATTTCTGTTCCCGGCGCAAGCTCTATCATTCACGCTCTTGTTATGTCGGGATTTAAGGATGAAAAATTCTATTTCCGGGGATTCCTGCCACAGAAAAAAGGCAGGGAAAAAACCTTTTCCGAATTAAAGAATATTAAAACCAATATTGTTATCTTCGAATCTAAATTCAGAATAAAAAGAACTCTTAACGAAATACTTAAATATCTCGGGAATAAAGAAGTATTAATCGGAAGGGAACTGACGAAAAAGTTCGAAGAAATAATCCGTGGAAGAATAAAAGAAATAAACTTGAACTCGATTAAAGAAAAAGGAGAATTCGTTTTAATAATTAGTAATTACTAATTATTAATCAGTAATTTTGATTTAATAGCTCTGTCATTTTACTTTTTACATTTTACTTTTTACAATTTTATAGAAAAAAATAAATAATAGTTGATATTAATATTTAAATAAGTAAGTATGAATCAAAAAATACGAGTTAGATATGCCCCTTCTCCTACAGGCTACATACATATCGGTAACCTCCGCACTGCACTGTATAATTTCCTCTTTGCTCGGCATACGGGAGGGAAATTTATAGTCAGAATCGAAGATACCGATAGAACTCGCTTTGTCCCTGGCGCCGTGGAAAACCTCATAAACACTCTGAAATGGGTCGGGCTCGATTATGACGAAGGTCCCGAAATCGGCGGTAACTTCGCACCGTATTTCCAATCTCAGCGGCTCGCTATTTACAAAGAGTACGCAGATTATCTTATTAAAAATAAAAAAGCATACTATTGCTTCTGTACTCACGAACGCCTCACTCGGCTGCGTGAAGAGCAAAGCAAAACAACTAAAGATACACGCTACGATAAGCATTGCCTCAATCTGCCCGAAGAGGAAATTCAAAAAAACATTGCCGAAGGAAAACCATACGTAATCCGCCTGAATGTTCAGCCGGGAATGAAAATTGCCTTTAAAGATATCATTCGCGGTGATGTCGAATTTTCAAGCGATGTAATAGATGACCAGATTTTGGTAAAATCGGACGGATTCCCGACTTACCACCTTGCAAATATCATAGACGACCATCTTATGGAAATCTCTCACGTAATCCGCGGCGAGGAATGGCTTCCGTCTGTTCCGAAACATATTCTACTCTATGAAGCATTCGGCTGGCGGCACCCGCAATTCGCTCATCTTCCGCTCCTGCTGAATCCCGACCGCTCCAAACTCAGCAAGCGTCAGGGCGATGTAGCCGTGGAGGATTATAGAAAAAAAGGCTACCTCAAAGAAGCATTAATAAACTTTATCGCTCTCCTGGGCTGGACCGCAGGGGACGATAAGGAAATTTATACATTCGAAGAATTAATTAAAAGTTTTTCCCTCGAACGCGTTAACGATTCGGGCGCTGTGTTCGATATTGAAAAACTCAAATGGCTCAATGAAGAGCATCTGCGAAGCAAGCCCGACGATGTGCTTATTAAAATGCTCCGCGAAGAAATGCCGGAAAAATATAATCAGTCGGATTTTACAGATGATTATTTGCAAAAAGTAGTCGAGGTTATGAAACCACGTATTTCATTTATAAAAGATATTTTTGAAAAGGGTTTTTATTTCTTCGAAGAACCGACAACATACGAAGAAACCGCACTTAAGAAAAATTGGAAAACGAATTCCTCGGATATATTAAAAAAATATTCCGAAAAAATATCTCTGCTCGAAAATCCTACAAAAGAAGATTACGAAAAGGCACTTGTGGAAACCTCTACCGAAATGAACGTAGGCAAAGGAGCAATCATTCATCCCCTCCGGCTCGCAGTCTCAGGCGTCTCCGGCGGCCCCGGGATTTATGATATATTGTTTATCTTAGGAAAAGAAATAACGATAAAAAGGATTAAGAAAATAAATTCGGTTTAATTTATTTCACCCTCTTCAGCCAGCCTCTCTGATGAAAGGAAAACTTGTTCCGTTTCCATATATCATCGTCTCGCGTAAATTGTGTGTTGCCCGCAAGGAATTCGTTTACCGCCTCTAAAGGTCCCGGACCGAATGCCCGGAAAACAGGATGCCCGTTTATGTTTGTATCTTCGACTACCAGATAACTTCCGATGCTTACGAAATCTTTGTATAAATTTAACTCTCTTAATACGTGCTTCTTGCTGTGGTCGGAATCCAATATCACAATTCCGTTCCCTTCAGGAATATTCGCTTTAATTTTATTTATTATTTCATCACTGACAGAATCTCCTTCCAGTAATTTTACCCTTGGATGTGATATCTTCTTTGCATTCTCCGATATTTTTATGTCGATACCCGTAACCGTTGCACTTTGCGGCGCTCCGATTAAATCGAGTATTGTCGCAAAATATAAAATCGAACCCCCTCCTGCAATTCCCGTCTGTATTATGTATGCAGGCTTTAACTTGTAAATCAATTCCTGGTATATCTGAAGGTCGAAAGGACATTGCTGAATCTCGAATCCTAAAAATCTGTTCCTCGGCCAGCTCTCTTTTGAATTGTACCATAAATAATGAAAAGCAGGTACCACTATCGGCTCGGTTGCCTTTATGAATATTCGCTTGAAAAATTTTTTCATTAAATATTTATTTGATTATTTCTTCACCTTTTCTGTTAATTTGCTGAAATCATTAGCTATCTCTGTTTCCTTATCCTTAAATATCTTCGTCGAACTGTTTACTTTTGTGTTACTCTCGTTTATCCATTGAATCATTTTATCGCTGTCGAAATAGAATCTTTGTTCTTCGATTGTTGATTTTCCTATGTCAAAAACCTGGTCGTCTTTATTATCTTTCATTGCCGTTGAATCCCAGTATATCGGCCTGTTGTATTTGTAAAATTTATGATAAGCAAATGACAGTTTGTTTTTTAAAAGGTAGTATTCTTGTATTTGTTTGTACGTTTCACCGTATAAGGATACTATCAGTTTCTTAAGCTCCGATTTGTCGTAACAGGCAATTAATTCACCGCCCTCGGTGGATTCTGTGAGCTCGATTGATTTTGTTGAAGTCCAGTTCTTAATTTTATTTATTTCTTTGAAATTATCTTTGATAATCTGGATTTTTGATTCGTCCGTTTGAGCATTCAAAATACCGGATATATTTATAAAGATTAATATGTATGTAAAAGTAAAAAAAAACTTTTTCATAATCGTAGTTTGATTTTTTTGTCATACGTAAAATAAAGCAAGCCTTATTATTAAACAATATATTTATTTACTTACATAAAAAGGAATTTTATTGTCATCTGTTTATTGTAAAATCAACTATATTTTATTTCCTTTATCACTGCAATTTTCTTTTGAATAAAGTATTTTATTGCTTTATAAATAATTATTGTTTCTGATTTTGTATATGGAAGATAATGTTAATACTACTCCGTCTAATTTCATTCGCGATATTATCGATGATGACCTGAAAACAGGTAAGCATACCAGAATTCATACCCGCTTTCCTCCTGAACCTAATGGCTATCTGCATATCGGCCACGCTAAGGCTATTTGCCTTAGCTTCGGAATTGCACGCGACTATAACGGCCTCTGTAATCTCCGCTTCGATGATACTAATCCCGTTAAAGAAGATGTTGAATATGTAGACTCGATTCAGGAAGATGTCAGATGGCTTGGATTCGACTGGGACGATAGAATGTATTATGCTTCCGACTATTTCGATAAAATGTATGAACTCGCTGTCGAGTTGATTAAAAAAGGTAAAGCATACATAGACGATTCCTCGGCTGAAGAAATTAAAAATACAAAAGGAACTTTGACCGAACCGGGAATTGAATCGCCTCACCGAAATCGCCCTGTCGAAGAAAGTCTGAAACTTTTCGAAGAGATGAAAGCTGGGAAGTATAACGACGGCGAATATGTCCTTCGTGCAAAAATAGATATGGCTTCCCCTAATATGCATATGCGTGACCCGCTGGTTTATAGAATAAAAAAAGCTACTCATCATAATACAGGTGATAAATGGTGCATTTACCCGATGTACGATTATGCCCATCCCTTATCGGATTGGATTGAAGGGATTACTCATTCTTTATGTACTCTCGAATTCGAAATCCACCGGCCGCTTTACGATTGGTTCCTTCAGGCACTTGAACTTGAAAACCTGCCGAGACAAATTGAATTCGCCCGCTTGAATCTCAGCTATACAATTATGAGTAAACGTAAACTTCTGGAACTCGTTCAGGAATGCTATGTGTCCGGCTGGGATGACCCGCGTATGCCTACTATTTGCGGACTTCGCAGAAGGGGATACACTCCGGAATCGATTCGCAATTTTGCGGATAGAATTGGCGTTGCCAAGCGTGATGCTATGACCGATGTTGCTCTCCTCGAACACAGCATACGCGAAGATTTGAATAAACACGCAAAACGTGTTATGGCTGTACTTAATCCTCTTAAAGTCGTTATTACGAATTATCCTGGTGGAAAAGTCGAGGAAATGGAAACCATCAATAATCCCGAAGATGAAACAATGGGCTCTAGAAAAATTCCTTTCTCTAAAGAAATTTATATCGAGCAGGATGATTTCAAAGAAATCCCTCCGAAAAAATTCCATCGCCTCTATCCTGGAAATGAAGTCCGCCTGAAATCCGCATACATAATCAAATGCAATGAAGTAATCAAAAATGAAAAAGGTGAAATAATCGAACTTCACTGCACCTACGACCCCGAAACCAAAAGCGGCTCCGGAAGCACCCGCAGCGTTAAAGGTACTATACATTGGGTGTCCGTTTCTCACGCCGTAAAAGCAGAAGTAAGATTATACGATAGATTGTTTACTATCGAAGACCCCTCATCTGACGAAGAAAAAGATTTTAAAGAATTTCTCAATCCTCATTCACTCGACCTTCTGGAAAACTGCTATATCGAACCCGAACTCGCTAATGCTAAAGCAGGAGATAAATTCCAATTTATGCGTACGGGATATTTCTGCGTTGACCCTCTGTCCACTAAAGAAAAACTGGTATTCAACCGCACAGTAAGCCTCCGTGACACCTGGGCAAAAATAGAAAAGAAATTATAAATCAAAAAACCCCGACGAGTCGGGGTTTTAAATTTGTACAAAAATATTCTATCTTATACGTTTTTTATGTCTGTTCTTGCGTAGTCTCTTTTTCCTCTTATGGGTTGACATTTTAGCCCGTTTTCTTTTCTTACCACAAGGCATTAAACAGATTTCTCCTTTCTGGTTATTTTTTTGTTAAACTCTCTTGTACTATCTTCTTGAATTCCTTTGAAACCTTGAACTTCGGTACAAACCTTTTCTTTAGCTCTATCGTCTCTCCTGTCTTTGGATTCCTCGCCTTTCGGGGCTCTCTTATTAAATTCTTGAATGTTCCGAATCCCCTTATCTCTATCGAATCGTTCTCGCTTAAACATTCGATTATCGTACTTATAAACCCTTCAATAACAATCTCGGTTTCCTTCTTGCTTATTCCTGTTGCTTCCGATATTTTTGCTGCTATTTGTGCTCTCGTCATTTTATTTTACGAATTTATATTGTAAAATTGGTTGATTCAGGTATTCTTCCTCTATTTGCTTTCTTAATCCCATAAATCCCATGTTGCTTAAGTTTTCAATAAATAACTCCAATACGTTGTATCTCCGCTTTTCTCGGACTATCACAGGTTCGCCTTCTATGTTGGCAAGTTTACACGCAATTTTTATTGCATCCTCATACGTTCCAAGCGTATCGACTAACTTCAGCTTTAAAGACTGACGTCCCGTGAAAACTCTTCCGTTCGCTATTAGTTTCAATGAATCCATCTCTATCTTTCTTTCCTTGGAAACGATTTCTAAAAACTGCTCGTAATCATCGTCTATTATATCCTGAAAATATGAAATATCATCTGGATTTACATCTCTCATCGGATTTCCGGCATCTTTTAACTTTCCGCTTTTTATCGTTACATCCTTTATTCCGAGTTTGTCTGCTAAATCTTTTATCGTTACAAAATTCGCTATTACACCGATACTCCCTACAACCGAACCCGGATTCGATACTATATATGAACTCCCGCATGCCGCCATGTATGCACCGCTCGCTCCGACCGAGCCGATCGATACTATTACCGGCTTGCCTTCATCCCTCGTCTTCTTTATTGCTTCATACATTTCCTGAGATGCCGCTACACCTCCACCCGGTGAATTTATCCTCAGCAATATCGCTTTTATCGTCTTGTCTTCACGGTATTTTTTAAACTGCCTTACAATCGGTTCGGATGTGTATATCGTAAAATCTAAATCAACAATCGCTATCTTCTGATTACCTCTTCCGGTTACCTCGTAGTGATATCTCTTTTCTCCTGTCGATGTAATTGCTTTTGCGAAGAAAATAAATGATATTCCTGCGAAAATGCCTACAAGTAGTATCAGGGATATGAAAATTCCCCAAAACCACTTCCAGCCGGAAGACTTTTTTGTAGGTTCAGATTGCATTGTCATGTTATTTATTTTGTAAATCCTGTTTTTTCTTCAAAGCATCCTGCGCCTTGTCCGACATTCCCAATGCGTCGTACGCATTGTAAAGAATTTCGTATGTGTTGATTAATATCGTGTTGTCTTTAGACGACGTTGATAACGGCTCTAATATCTTTATGGATTCATTTAAACTTGGTTTGAAATCACCTTTGCCGTCCGCTGCAATCTTTGATGCAATCTGATAATGCGAAAAACCTATGTTGAAAATAGAATTCTCGTAATAATTGTTGTCCTTTGGTAAATATGGAACCTCAGTGGCTTTTGTGAATATTTCTATCGCCTTATCCCATTGCTCTGCCTCCCTTGCCTTCATTCCTGACTGATAAAGTATCTTCGCTATCATTATTGCATCTGCTTTGCTCTTCGATTTGTCGAGTATGCTTGTGTATAACATTAACGCACTGTCCGTGTTTCCTAAATATGTGTAACAATCACCCATCATCTGATATGAGGATATACTGTCGGGGGTTATACTTGCCGCTCCCCTGAAGAAATTTAATGCATTGTAAAAGTTTCTTACCGCCATTATTGAATCTTTACGGCTGTAATTCTTCGTGGCAGCGTTAAAAGCATTTATTCCCGCATTGAATTTGTCAATCCAGTAATTTCTTATGTAATCTCCGTATTTGTTTGATATGCTTAAAGCAGTCTTAAACGATTTCCTTGCTTCATCGAATTTTCCTAGCTCTACCTGTGAATATCCTAACATGTACCATCCTTCGTCATCGTTCTTATCTACCATTAATCCTTTTGCCAATTCCTGCTCGGCTTTTACGAAATCCTTTTGCTGGTATGCGAGTTTTCCGGTCGTCGTCTCCGCTGACGTGCACCCGAAAAAGTAAAACGCTGCTGCCAAAATTATGCTTAAAACTGATAATTTCCCTATAAATTGTTTCATAACTGTATTTTTCCTCAAGTATTAATTTTTTAAAATGTCATTTAATATACTTAAAAATTAATTTTTATTCAATTAAACTATTTTTACATATTTTTAACGTAAGTTATTTGTTTCTCTGGCAATTCCGCTGAATTATTTTTTTTTAACAGCCAATTTTTTTACACTCAAATTAACATAATATTTTATTAAATTTTAGCTTAAATAATAGTTTGTACGTTTTTAATGTATGCTTAAAAAAATATTAATCATATTTGGTGCCCTTGTTCTTCTGTTCGTTTTGTTCAACTATCTGATAATGCCATGGTATGTTAAACATGCTTCCTTGGTCAAAGTCCCCAGTGTCGTCGGTCTGCAGTTCAACGAAGCAAAAAAAGTACTGGAAAATTCGGGCTTGGATGTGAAACAGGGTGACGTTCGATATGACGAGACTAAACCCGTTGGATTGGTTATGGAACAAAATCCCTCCGTTGACCAGATGGTCAAAAATGGCAGAAGAATCTATCTTACGGTTTGCGGTGGTGAACAACTCGTTGAAGTTCCGAAATTGGTCGGAAGAACCCTGCGGGATGCGAAATTCTCACTCGAACAAAGAAATCTCCAAATAGGCGATATCGTTAAAAAGTTTTCGAATGAGTATACCGAAGATGTCGTTGTATCCCAGATTCTCCAGCCGGGGAGTAAAGTGAAAAAATTAACTAAAGTCGACTTAATAGTGAGTAATGGTCAGCAGATAGGCGATATTATTATCCCCGATGTTATAGGAAAAAAATTGGACGAAGCTAAAAAAATTCTCGAAGATAAAAAACTTAAAGTCGGTAAGATTACCTATCAGGCCTCTGATATACCAAGCGGACAGATTATCGACCAGTATCCGCAGAAAGATAAATCAGCTAAAGAAAATACGACTGTAGAACTAATTATCGCTAAAAAACGTAAGACCGAAACCGAAGTCCAGGAAGTTAGCAGCGAATTCCAGAACGAAAACAATAAAAAAGGCGCCGATAAAATAACCGCTGAAGAAAAATTGGAAAAGGATAAAAAAGATAAACAGGATAAAGAAACAACTAAAGATAAATCTGAAAAAGATAAAACAAAAGATAAACAAACTGAAAAAGATAAAATCGATAAAACAAAAGAAAAACAAAAAGATAAAATCGATACTAAACAAAAGGAAAATAAATAATGCGTAAATTATTGTGCCCCTCGATTCTTTCGGCTGATTTCTCTAAACTCGGTGAGGATATTAAAAAAGTGGAATCCGGCGGCGCCGATGTTATACATTGTGATATTATGGATGGTAGCTTCGTTCCGAATATCACGTTCGGTCCCGGCGTCGTGAAAAAAATTAACGAAATTACAAATCTCCCGCTTGATGTACACTTGATGATCGATTCACCTGATAAATATGTTAAAAATTTTGCCGATGCAGGCGCCGATTTTATTTCTGTTCATTATGAAAATAATATTCACCTGAACCGCCTCGTAAACTATATTAAGAGTCTTGATGTGAAAGCCGGCGTCGTCATTAATCCGTCTACACCCGTCTCTTGCCTTACGGAAATAATCTGCGACGTCGATTTTGTCCTCGTAATGAGCGTAAACCCGGGATTCGGTGGCCAGAAGTTTATTAAAAATTCGGTAGATAAAATTAAACAACTGAAAAGTCTTATAAATCTGAAGAATCCTGATTGCCTCGTGGAAATGGACGGAGGCATCGGTGAGGATAATATTAAAATGCTGTCTGATTTGGGGGTCGATATGTTCGTATGCGGTGCTTCGATTTTTAAAGCAGATGACGTTATCCTGAAAACGAAATTGCTTAAAAACCTTATTGCTTAACCTATATTCGCCTCTTATGAAAAGTGTCTTTTTTAATAACGAAGTCCTGGATGCCGAAAAGAAGATTATCTCTGATTTGAAAATTCCCTCGCTTGTCCTGATGGAAAATGCAGGCGCTAATTCTGCAAATTTCATCTTTGAAATATTTTCGAAAGAAAAATTCAAGAATATGATTATTCTCGCCGGGAAAGGAAATAATGCCGGTGACGGCTTCGTAATTGCAAGACACCTCGCTAATAAAAATGTAAATTCTACCGCTCTCCTGTTTTATCCGGAAACCCAATTGAAAGGCGATGCTTTGACGAACTTTAATGTCGCTAAAAATTTCGGCGGTAAAATCCGCTTCGTGAATCCCGATTCGATTGATGATTTTTTTGATAAAAATGATCTTGAAAATACTGTTTTTGTTGATTCCGTATTTGGTATCGGTTTTAAAGGCGAACTCGAGGATAGAATAAAATTAATATTTAAAAAAATTAATGGTATTAAGTCTAAGAAGGTCATTGCCGTCGATACCGTCAGCGGATTGAAAAACCATTTCGAAAAAGATGAATACTTAAAAGCAGATTATACCTTGACGATGGGCATTAAAAAATTCAGCTCCGCCTTTGATGTCGGTAGGGAAGTGAGCGGTAAAATCATCGTTATGAATATTGGCATAAAAGGGGAAGAGTTCGATAAGTATAATTCAAAAAAAATTTTTGAATTCTTTTCCGGGGATGTTAAAAAAATCATTCCGAAAAGGGGAATAAACTCTAACAAATATTCAAACGGAAAATTATTTGTTGTATCCGGCTCTACCGGCTTTTCCGGGGCATCGTACCTTTGCTCTCTGTCTGCTCTGAAAACTGGGTGCGGCGCAGTTATACTCGGCGTTCCTGAATCGCTTAATCCTGTTCTCGAATCAAAAACAACCGAAGTTATTACTCTTCCGCTCCAGGAAAATGAAGAGCATTCACTATCGGGATTTTCCTATAAGAAAATCTCGGAAAAAATTAAATGGAGCGATGCTTTCCTCATCGGACCGGGAATTGGTAGAAATCAGGAAACCCTCGCTCTTACCAGAAGAATCGTGTCCGAAAATGATTGCCCTATGATTATTGATGCGGACGGCATTTTTGCATTTAAAAACCATTTGGAACTGCTGCGTAAACCCGAAAGGAAAATTATCCTGACTCCCCACTATGGCGAGTTCTCTAACCTTACGGGGTATTCGGTTGATGAAATTAAATCCGATATTTATCGGATTGCTGTTGAGTTTGCAAAAAAATATAATCTTATACTCGTTTTGAAAAATTCCCCGACCGTTGTTACCGACGGAGAATATTTTTATGTTAATACTGCGGGCAGGGAAAATCTTGCAACTGTCGGTAGCGGTGACGTCCTGTCGGGAATTATAGGTGGCATCCTTGCCCAGAATAAGAATCCGCTGAAATCTTCTCTCGCAGGTGTGTTTATACACGGTAGATGCGGTGACGTACTGTTTGAAAAAACGGGTGCAAATTCTACGATTGCTTCTGAACTGATTTGCGAAATTCAAAACATAAAACTGGAATTACTTAAAGATTGAATCCTAAACTCAAATATCATCTTCCGGTTATTGTTTTGTGTCTGGGAATTTTTATTGAATCCTCGTTTCCTTCGGATGCATATCCTGATATCGAATTTGAACTTGGTGATAAAATAATTCATATTGCTATTTACTTTTTTCTTTTTCTTGCATCCTATTTTTCTTTTAATAATCAGGTAAAATATCCCTGGATTAAAAAGTATTCGCTTTTTTCGGCATTGCTGTTTACTTCTGTTTATGGCGCTCTCGATGAACTCCATCAGCTGTCCGTTTTCGGAAGAAGCTGCGATTTATTGGACTGGGCTGCGGATTTCTTGGGGGGAATTTTTGGTTTGCTGTTGTTAATGGCTTTTAAAAAATATTCTAAAATTAAAAATAATAACTCATTAAATACTATATATGATACAAATAAATGAGCTGAATAATATTCTTCCTTTATTGATTGTTACTTTCGGTATTATACTGACTGTCTTGTTCGAAATTATTTTTAAACAGAATAAAACCTTGATTTATTTGACGGGTCTGATTATCGTTGCGTCTGCTATGGTTAGCTCGTTTTTTCTTCTGAAAAAAGATGTGTTTGTCTTTAATGAGTTGTTGAGAATTAATATCACGTCCGTTTCGTTTTGCGTCATAATACTGTTCTCAGTTTTGTTGACTCTGATTGCCTCGAAAAAATATCTCGTGACAGAAGGAATATATTTTGGTGAATATTATATCATTATTCTCTGCTCCGTGCTCGGAATGCTGCTGATGATCTTTGCTAATGATTTGTTGATAGTGTTTATCGGTCTTGAATTGATGTCGATTTGCTTTTATGTTTTGGTTGGATTTTTGAGAAAAAGAATTAAATCGAATGAAAGCGCCCTTAAATACTTCCTCCTCGGCGTATTTATTACGGGCTTCCTGCTCTATGGTATTTCTCTGATGTATGGTGCCGCAGGTACTACAAAACTGAACCAGTATTATACTACACCCGGTATAATAAACAATACGGTGTTTATTATAGGCTTCGTTTTGTTTGCTGTAGGTTTCTTTTTTAAAATGGGCGTTTTTCCGTTTCATATGTGGATACCGGATGTCTATGAGGGCGCCCCTACACTTGTTACTGGTTTGATGTCCACTTCTGGAAAAATTGCCGCAGTGGCTACGATTGTACCCGTCATCATTGGCTTTGATGTCTTGGATTTTAAAACTCTCCTTGCCGTTATTTCTGTCCTTACTATGCTGTTCGGTAATGTCATAGCTCTGGCTCAGACAAGCATTAAAAGATTGCTTGCTTATTCTTCCATCGCAAGCGCTGGCTATATCCTGGTCGGTGTAGCTTCTCTCGATGACCTCGCTGTCTTCGGTATCGCCTTTTATCTGACTGCTTATGTATTCATGCAGCTGGGCTCTTTTATTATCGTTGCCGTTTATGAGTCTAATTCCAAAGAAAAATCCGATTTCAACCTGGTTAATTTCGACGATTATAAGGGCTTGGCTAAAAGAAATCCCATGCTTGGTATCTTCTTTACAGTGTTTCTTCTTTCTTTGGCGGGAATCCCTCCCCTTGCAGGCTTTTGGGGAAAATATTATTTGTTCTATTTCGCCATTAAATCAGATTTAATCTGGTTGTCAATCGTTGCAATATTGCTGAGTATCGTTTCCCTCTATTATTACCTTAAAGTTATTGTCTATATGTGGTTCCACCAGCCGCTGGAAATTTATTCCTCGGATAAAATTGCTTTCGATGTTTTCTCGAAAATTTCTGTCATAACCGCAATAGTAGGTACAGTGCTGTTTGGACTTTATCCGAATTTGTTCTTCAGTATTTTTAATTTTATGCTAAAATAAATGATTCTTCTGCTTTTACTAAATATTCTCTTTCTGAATCCCGATTCGACTTTCT
This sequence comes from uncultured Ignavibacteriaceae bacterium, assembly GCA_964501535.1. Taxonomy (GTDB): domain Bacteria; phylum Bacteroidota; class Ignavibacteria; order Tepidaquicellales; family Tepidaquicellaceae; genus FEN-1279. The sequence continues at coordinate 271,616 of CAZCSV010000001.1, forward strand.
ACAAAGAGTATGAATATTCCGGATTCAAAAACGCCGTATCCGTTACAACGGATGGAAAGGGCTCAATTTATATTCTCGATAATGAATCGAACGAAATTGTCAAATTCGACGATAAACTTACTGAATTGAAAAGAATCGGAAAGAAGGGCTGGAGTAATGGCGAGTTCGATTCACCTTCATATATCGATGGCTCTTCTGGCCTCGATATCTATGTGTCCGATGGCTCCAATTATCGGATTCAGAGATTTGATTTGAACTTAAGCTTCGTTTCATCTCTGATTACTAATGCCAATACCTTTGACGATAAACTGAAATTCAATACTCCCGTCGCATCTATCATTCTTAATATGAATACAATGTATGTCATCGACGGAGAAAATAAAAGAATCGTTTATTACCCTGATGGAATTACCCCCGTGTCCTATTTCGGCGGCTTCCAGTCTGCACAAAAACCTTTGATTAATCCTGTGAAATTGTTTAAAGACGGATTTAATTGCATTTATGTCTTCGATAATAAATTGGGTGCCATACTTAAATATGATAATTTTGGCAATTATGTGAAGTCAATTGAAAATAATACGATTAAATCTGTTTCAATTTATAATAATATTATTTACATTTTTACAACTAGCGATTTGCTGAAATATGACGTAGGAAAAAATGCCTATGCCGAAAAAATTTCATTAACAAAAGAAATTTCTGATTTGAATGTCTCGGACATATTAATATATTCGGAAAATAAAATTTTGTTCCTTATGAAAAAAAAAGTAAGTATTTATTCAATCAAATAACTCATTATGGCAAAAGGACTAAATAAGGTGATGCTCATTGGCCGCCTCGGTAAAGACCCTGAACTGAAGTATACCGAAAAAGGAACCGCTTATTGCAACTTTTCTATCGCTACCGATGAATCCTATAAAGATGAAAACGGTAATAAAGTTGAAAGAACTGAATGGCATAATATCGTTACTTGGAGAAAACTTGCCGAAATATGCCAGCAGTACCTGAAAAAGGGAAGCAAAATCTATTGCGAGGGAAAACTGCAAACCGATTCCTACGAAAAAGACGGCTTGAAAAGATATAGTACTAAAATTGTTATGACCGATATGGCTATGCTCGACAGTAAAACCGCAAATGATAAAGTTTCGGATGAATCCGGTAAACCTGCGGATACATCAAACCCTGGCGAGGAAGACGATCTGCCATTTTAGAATTTTATAACTGCTAAATGAACGTACCGAATATTCTGTCTGTTGTTAGAATAGCATTATCTCCGGTATTCTTGTTCCTGTTCCTTACGGAAAATGTATTATGCCAGAGAATATCTCTGGTGATTTTCTTTTTTGCTGTCCTGACGGATTGGTACGACGGTTGGTATGCTAGAAAATATAAATCGATTACTAAAACTGGCATTTTCTTGGACCCGCTCGCTGATAAAATCCTTACTACCTTCGCTTTTGTTTTGTTTTACTTGGAAGGAATGCTCCCTTATTGGATGCTCGCTATTATTGCCGTTAGAGATATTGCTATCACTCTTCTGAGGTCTTATGATGAATATCAGGGGCTTACTGTTAAAACCTCCAAAATCGCTAAAACTAAAACGTTCCTCCAAATGACCTATATCTTCTTTATCCTTACTTTATTTATTCTGCCCACTTTTGATATTTCGACTGAAAGTAAAATGAATATCAATTATTTCCTTTTCGAATCGGTTACTAATTATATTCTTATGCTTGTTATTACATTAATTACACTTTATACCGGAATTTCGTATTTTGTGGAAAAAAGACATTATAAAAATAATGAGATTTATTAAGAAAAAGGAAATCGTTAATCCAAATATTAAAGTTCATTTATTTAGTCTGGCTTTTACGAGCGGTTTTTTTACTGGCTTTTTTCCGGTTGCAAGCGGTACCGTCGGTAGTGCGTTTGCTCTTGCCTTATTTATCATCCCCGGTTTTCGAAATCCGTCTGTCCTGCTCCCGGTCATTGTCCTGTCGTTTTTTCTGGGTATCTTTTCCTCGAAAAAAATGATTGAAAGATACGGCGACGACCCGTCTGTCGTTGTTATTGATGAATTCGTCGGAATGTGGATTACTGTTGCAGTCTCGGGATTGTATGGCTTTTGTACTCTGAGCGTCGTTGTCGGTTTTTTTATGTTCCGTTTGTTCGATATTGTAAAATTATATCCCGCCACATTTTTCGATAATATGAAAAATGGTCTTGGTATTATGATGGATGATGTCATTGCCGGTATGTATGCCGGTGCGGCGACTATTTTAATTCTGGTATTATTAAAAAATATTTTTCACTATGCTTGCCTCTAAAATCATCTCTATTGGCGATGAAATTCTCATCGGTCAGATTGTTAATACAAATGCCGCCTTTATCGGTGAAAAATTGTACTCCATTGGAATTCCGGTCATTAGAATCGTTACGATTGCTGATGAACGGCGGGCATTGCTGAATGAACTCGAAGACTCGAAAATGAATTTTGATGTAACGATTATTACTGGCGGCCTTGGTCCCACTCACGACGACCTGACTAAAAAAATTTTGGTGGATTATTTTAATGATGAACTCGTCTGCGATGAAAAGGTGCTGAATCACGTTAAAAGTATCTTTAAAAATAGAAATATTAAAATGCCTGACGTTAATTACGAACAGGCCCTGATTCCGAAAAAATCTAAAGTCATCTGGAATGAAAATGGTACCGCTCCCGGGATTTGGTTCGATGACTCTGACAGAATATTTGTCGCTCTTCCCGGTGTTCCGTATGAAATGAAAGCTATGCTCTCCGGATATGTCTTGCCCGCTTTAAAAGAAAAATTTGAAAAGAAAATTGATTATAATTTGAAAAGCAGAACTGTATTAACCGTGGGTATTGGCGAATCCTCCCTCGCGGAATTAATCGGTGACGTTAATAACATTCCTGATATCGGTAAACTTGCTTTTTTACCGTCATTGTTCGGAGTTAAACTTAGAATCGACGTAATAGGAAAAAATTCTCTTGAGGCTGATGAAAAAATAAAAAATATTGAAAATTCATTGCGTAATAAAATTGGAAATTATATATTTGGATACGATGATGATTTGCTGGAAAGTACAGTTGGGGAAATCCTTCGTAAAAATAATAAAACACTGTCGGTTGCAGAATCCTGTTCCGGCGGTATGCTGGCTTCTAAAATTACCGACGTTAGCGGAAGCTCGGATTATTTTTTTGGAGGAGTTTGTACTTATTCTAACGAATCTAAAATTAACATTCTGAATGTTATGCCTGAAACTATTGAAAATTTCGGGGCTGTTAGTGAGGAAACCGCTCTCGAAATGGCTCAAAATGTTAGAAAAAAGTTCGGAAGCGATATTGGCCTGTCTATTACAGGTATTGCTGGACCCTCGGGCGGCTCTGATTCTAAACCCGTCGGCTTGGTCTGGATAGGATATTCGGATGAAAATAGAACTTTTGCTGGAAGGTTTTTGTTTGGTAACAATAGAGAAAGAACGAAAATTAGAAGTGCCTATATGGCACTGGCTGTACTGAAAAAAGAATTTAGCAATCTTTTATAAATATAAAAAATAATATTATGAAGAAATTACATTCCTATGTATTTGCATTATTATTTACCTTCCTGCTCTTTACTTTCTATTATGTGGCTTACGCGCAGTATGAAAATCCAAACGATGACGGAATTCCGATGCAGACTATCAAAAATCCTCCTCCGAAAATTATTTCTCCGTTTTCCGTAATTACTGTAGGGGATTATGATAACTTTAACCTCGGAACGGACTTTGCCGAAGTCAGCATCTCGGTTAATCCTATGATACCTACAAATTTTTCTGCCTGCTGGAATGACTTATCCTATGGAAATAGTTCCAGATATTCGTTAAACGGTTATGACTGGTTTCTTAGTAATCCTTCCTGGGGTGCAACGATGTATGGTGACCCGGTTTCAGCTTACGATAGTGTAGGTAACTGCTTCCAGGATAATATGTACGGTGGAATTACCGGTACAAAATTGGCAAAATCGACGAATGGTGCGGCTAACTGGATTAACGTGATTAATTTCAACGTCGGTAATGATAAAAACTGGATTGCATGCGACCAGACAAATGGTCCTTACAAAAATTATATCTATGGCGTTATGACCCCCGGTAATATCCAGAGAAGTACGGACGGCGGTCTTACTAAAACACAAGTCGGCTCTTTTTCTAATTCATACCCGGGTATGATGGTCTGTGTTGGTCCTAATATGACTACTAACACTTCTGGCGGTTGTGTCTACGTTGTTACAAATACAGGCTCTACTGCATATTCATACAATTATAATTTCTACTGCTCTACTAATGGCGGTACATCATGGACTTCTAAATCAAGCCAGGCATTTCCAGGTTACGTAGGTACCTGGACAGGAGGAAGACACGCTATTAATGGAACTGTTAGAACAAGACCTTATCCGTTTATTACGGCTGACAATAGCTTCGGACCCTATAGAGGAAGACTGTATCTCGTCTATGCTAAAAATACTCCTAATGTCAGCGGTGCTAAACCGGATATATTTCTGCACTATTCAACTGACCAGGGTGCAACATGGTCTGCCCCTGTTATCGTAAACGATGATCCTAATACACAGAATAATAACCAGTTCTTTCCGGCTCCCTGGTGCGATAAACAAACCGGAAAACTGTATATAATGTGGTCCGATACTAGAAATTGCCCGACTGCCGATAGCTGTGAAATTTATGCAACCTACTCGACTACCGGCGGAACATCTTTTGCTACCAATCAAAAAGTCTCCAATGCTAAAATGAAAATAGATTGTCCTTCTTGTGGCGGCGGTGGTTCTCCAAGATATCAGGGCGATTATAATTATATTGGCTCGAATAAAAAAGTCTCTATTGTTGCTTGGACTGATTATAGATATGGCTCATTCGGAAGTTATGTCGGATACTTCCCGGATTTCGCTATGAGACTCCTTCCGGCTGTCGATAGCTTGAATAATAATAACGGTAATGTTACGATTCAAATGAACGTCCCGAGTGTAAGACTTTATACCGATACTGTCCTTGTTAGTGCCGTTATTACCCCGACTCCCGGAACAGGAACTCTTGCGATTACTTACCCGAGTACAAATAGACTGACTTCTTTCCCTGGCTCCGTTCCCGTGAAGATTACAGCCACTGGCGGCGTTACTGCTGGCATCTATACACTAACGGTTACTGCCGCTGGTCCCAATGGTACTCCAGTGCATAAAAGAACCGCAACTCTGTATGTCAGCGGTTCAATCAGCGGTGTCGAGAATAATACGAATGTAATTAATCGGTATGAACTGTTCCAGAATTATCCGAATCCTTTTAACCCGACTACAAGAATTGACTTTAATTTGCTCAAAGATTCTAAAGTGAAATTCACTGTTTATGATGTCGTTGGTAAACAGGTTGCCGTTATGGATTTGGGCGATAGACTCGCTGGCAAGAATTTCATTACCTTTAATGGTGGTAATCTCAGCTCCGGCGTCTATTTCTATAAAATTCAGGCAGGCGAATTTACAGATACTAAGAAAATGTTCCTGCTTAAATAAACTTTTAACTTAATAAAGTTATAACTTAAGCAATAAAAAAGATTCCATCTAATCTTAGATGGAATCTTTTTTTATTGTACATTGTACATTGAAAAATTGTGCATTGAATATCATCCCCACCAGAACGCCGCCGCAATCAAACAGTAAAGTCCGATTAATGCAAGCCCCTCTAACCAGATTGATTCACCGTCGTATACTATGAATGTGCTCACTATTACAGCTAATGCTAATGATGCTAAAAGTAGGGGAGTCAATACGAAAGATAATACCGCCCCGCCGAGTATGAATGATAACAGCACCAGCAGGGGAAACAGACACAGTGCAATCTGTAACGAACTGTTCAATATCACACTTACCGAGTAGCTCGATTTATTGTTGTATGCAAGCTGTATTCCGACTATGTTTTCTATCGCATTGCTCGCAATTGCTACAATCACCAGACCCGCAAAGACCTCGTTGATTCCAAGAATCTGCATTGCGGGCTGAAGTGAATCCACAAACCATTCTGATACAAATGCCGCCGCTATGCCCGAAATTCCAAGCACAATTATGGATAATCCTAAAGACCATTTTCTGCTTTTTTCGCCGTCAGTTTCTTTTGATACTATTGATTTGTCTTCTCTGATGAAATAAATTAAACCTGCTACGAAAATTATTAGCAGAATAATTGCAAGTACTATATTGAGTGAATTTATATGCGTATCCGCCGCAGTATGTAATATCTTGGCTAAAGTGGGAATTGCTAATGCAGCAAATGCAAGAATCATAAGCGTCACAATCATTTTTGGCTGCTCTGCATTGAATACCTGTTTCCCGTTTTTTAATCCTCCGATTAAAATTGCCAGTCCGAATACCAGTAACGAATTCCCTAAAATCGAACCTATCAATGCCGCTTGCACTACCTGCTCGAGACCTGCTCGCAATGCGAAAATGCATATGAATAATTCGGGAAGGTTTCCTAATGCAGATTGTAATATTCCCGTTACTCCCGGTCCCGTCCGGCTTCCGAGTTGCTCCGTTGCATCACCTACGATTTTTGCGAGAAATGCTATCGCAATTGCGGAAATCGTAAATATAATCAGTTTTCCGGAATCACTGTAATGTAATACTCCGGAAACAGCCGCAATCAATAATGAAAATGTAAATATTATTTTTTCCTTTTTACTCATATTTATTTTTGGAAAGTCTTTATCGCTTAGTCGTCTACCATCATCACACCTAATTCGAAATCCTTTATCCTGAATTCACCGCTTATTTTGTAATCGTTGTCCTGCATGTATAATTGCTTCTCGCTTAAACTGCCCGTAAAACTGCAGTTAAACGTAATATTACTTCCGCTGATATTGAACTCTTTTATGTCTATACTGAATATCTCGAAATATACGCTCTCTACACTCGAATGGTCGGGCGCTAATCTTATATTCCTTTGCACATATATATAAGCGTGTAAATCCGCTTCCCTCCTCGCACTCTTTATGCCTTTGAAATCCTCGTTTGTTATTGTGCAGGGGACCGATGGTGTATTGTAATCGAACCCTCCGTTTTTTGAAAATATCTTAAACGTATTCCCCGATGGCAGAAAGAAGAAAAGCGATAATGTGTTTTTCTCGTTCTCTTTTTGCTGGAACTCTATTTCAATTCCCGTGTTTGAACCTTCCATTACATACGCTCTCTTCAATGGAAACTGATATTCCTTGCTTTCGAATTTATCCGGCGTTGCCCTCATGTTAGGCGGTGCGTCAATCTTAAATATCGCTTTGTTGTCGGTTTCTCTCGTTTGCGATTTACAGTAAAAAGATGTCGAAAACACTAAAACTATTACTGCAAATGTTAAAATTTTTGTTTTCATTTTTATAAATTTTATAATTGTATTTATAAAATGAGCATTATACCGTATTTTTTTTAACCTCGTATAAAATAATCGCCGCCGATGATGCAACGTTCAACGATTCGCAATCCGAATAGCTCTCGATTTTTATCTTCTTAAAAAATGGTATCGATTTTATTTCCTGCGATAATCCGTTTGCCTCGTTCCCGAATACTATTACGTATTTTTTGTCTTTTTGAAATTTTTGAGTGCCTAATGTTTCATTTGCAGATAAATCCGTTGATATTATTTCGTATCCTTTCCCGTTTAACAATTCAAGCTCTTCAATTAAATTCAATTCGCTTTTTATGTTTAAATTGAATAATGCTCCCTGTGAAGCCCGTATTACTTTTGAGTTGTATATATCCGCTGAATCTCTGCTTATCAGAATGCTCTCTATCCCGAACCACCGGCACGTCCGCATTATCGTACCTAAATTGCCGGGGTCGTTGATTCTTTCGAGCGCACAAATGATGTTATCGTTTTGATTCGGAAATTCATTCTGCATCTCTACTGCTCCGATTATTCCCTGTGAGCTTTCCGTCTCTGTGAGCTTTTTGAAATCCACAGCTTTCAGAACATTTATCTCGACATCTCTGAAATTATCTCTGATATTTTCTTTCGGGAAATCGCTCCTGATAAATATTTTCCAAATTTTATCCCTGTAATATTTTGACCTCAGACATTCCTCGATGAGATGAATTCCTTCTATTAAAAATTCTCTCCGCTCTTCACGGTATTTCTTTTGCTTTAATTTCGAGTAGTATTTTATGCCTTCTGAATTCGTGCCCATAAATGTTTAATTTTTATACTCAACTATGTTCTTCTCGGTTTCGTATATCTTGACCGAATGTAACCTTGCGTTCCTTGTCTTTAATTTTGGATCGAGTATGCCCCAGAATACTTTCGCTATGTTTTCCGTCGTGGGAATAATTCCCTTGAATATTTCTAACTCGTTGAGGAACTTGTGGTCTACTTTTTTTAATATCTCTTTGTCTATTATCTTTCCTAATTTCTTTAAATCGAAAACATATCCGCTCGTTCTGTCCGGCTCCCCGCAGATTGTTACTTCTATGTAATAATTGTGACCGTGAAAATCACTGCATTTACCGAATAATTTGTCGTTTTTTGATTTTGTAATTTTTGGATTGCTTAACTTGTGCGATGCCGAAAAATGCTCACGCCTGGTTATGTATATCATGTCGTTTGTTTTTTATGCATTATAAATAAAATATTCAAAATATTTAAGTTAAAAATTATACGTTCGGTATACCGTAAATACCGCTGTTTTGATTATTTTATAATATTAATATTTGTAATATGACTTGATAAAATAATTAATTGTGAATAGTTTATTTATTGAAAAATTCATGAAAATTTGAGTGCCATAATCCGTATAATTAAAAAATATTTGTGGGAAATAATTCTGTCTGCTGTTGAATTTATCATCCTTTATCTACTTTTGATATACTACACTACAGACTATTTCCCTGTCGTCCACGAAGACTGTTTCAGAACTTATGATTAATGGACTAATCACTCAAAAAAAATGATTTTATATATGTTCGTTTTCCCGATGAAAAATATTCAGGTGTTTCTATACTCACAGGCCTGAATAAATATGATTTTGGTAGTAAAATGCAACTATGTGTTAAGAAAAAATGGGTTTTCTGTTGTTTGTTTAATCCGGCTGTAGGAAAATATGAAATATTCAGGGACTTGTAGTTTTAAAAGGAATAAATATACCGTATGATTAATTTAAAAATAGCATCTAAATTAATATTAATCATAACTATAATCAAAAAGTGTTACTTTATGATATGCAATTTGTTATTTTTGATATACATTTTATCATATTTCCTTTGAATGAAACTATTTATTTTAAATTACGTCAAAATTATTAATGTATTTAATACAAATAAAATGAAAAAAATATCATTCTTGTTGGCTGGAATCTTGCTCTTCAGCAGCCTTGCTTTTTCTCAGGAATCTGTTGACTTGAAGAAGGCTATCTCTACCGCAATAGATAAAAATACGACAATCTCGGCATTGCAAAATAATATCTCTATACAAAAACTGAATATTAAATCTGCTAAGGGTAACCTCTATCCTACTCTTTCCCTCTCTGGTAATTATTCCAGAAATAACAGCTTCTCTAAGGGAACTACACAAATCTATAACGGTATCCCGATTTTTGTACCCGACCAGAATGTCTGGCAAAATAGCTTTAATCTCGGCTTGAACTCTTCCGTCACCCTTTTTAATGGCTTTGCTAATTATCAGAATATTGAACTCGAAAATCAAAATGAAGTGTCCCTGAAAATTCAGCTCGAAAAAGTTAAAACCGATTTGGTCTTGACTATATACCAGAAGTTCTTTGACGCAATTAAAAAAGAAAAAATTGTCGTAACCTATGAAGATAATCTCAAAAATTCTATAGACCAGCTCGATAAAATTAAAGAATATGTGAACGTCGGTAAAAAAACTGTATCCGAAATCTATAAACAGGATGTCCAGGTCGCTCAAAATGAATTGCTGCTCGAACAGTCGAAAAATGACTTTTCGAAATCTAAAATCGACCTGCTCTATGCGATGAACGATGACCTGAACAAAAGTATCGTTATAGATTCGAAGGATATTAACGCAAATCTTACCGTCGCTGAACTTAAGGCTGTCCTCGATAAATCTGTGAATGTCGATGAACTTGTTAAGGGCGCTGTCGCGGGTAGATATGATTATAAAAGCGCTATGCAGGATATTAAAATTAATCAGACTAAATTGAGCCTTGCTGAAAAGAATCTGTATTTCCCTACAATATCTGCTTTCGGTAACTATAATTTGACGGGAAAGGAAGTCCAGAACATCTTCGACTCCCGTACTTTCGCTGTCGGTCTTTCCTTGAATTATTATATCTTCCAGGGAAATAAATTTGATATCAGTAGACAAATTGCTGAAGTTAATATTAAACAAAAATCTGAGGATTTGGTTAAACTCGAACAGCAAATCAGAAGCGATATTAAAAAGGCTATCATTGACTTGGAAACTGCATATAAACAAATCGAAATACTCGATAGAAATATTAAATCCGCAGAACAGGATAAAATACTCTCGGAGGAAAATTTCAGAATCGGCTATGGAACCTTGCTCGATGTTCAAACCGCGGCAACAAGTCTGAATAACCTCTTGATTAATAGAATTAATTCGATTTATAACTTCTTGTTTGCAAAAAAACAAATAGAATATTTATCCGGTCAATTAAATTATTAAAAATATATTAAAATGTCAGAAGAACAAATTAAACTAAAACCCGTTGTATCTAATGCCAAGAAGAAAAAGGCTAGGAAAAAAAGATTATTATGGATTATTATTATTTCCGTAATATTGTTGATAGTTATTTCGGTCGTTGTATCGAGTAAAAAAGAAAAACTTATTGAAGTCCAGACCGAAAAAGTCTCAAGACAAAATATTACTCAGCTCGTTACCGCTACCGGTAAAATACAGTCCGAAACTAAAGTCAATATCAGCGCCGAAATCAGCGGAGAAATTACCGACCTTCCCTTTAAAGAAGGAGATGAAGTTAAAAAAGGGGACTTGGTTGTTAAAATAAAACCCGATGCCTATTACCCCCAGTTGAAACAACAAAGTGCTTCCGTTAAAGTGCAGGAAAGTAACCTTAAAACTCAGGAAGTGAATCTGAAAAAATATCAGCTTGAACTGAATAGAATTAAGGAATTGAATAGCAAAGGACTTGCTTCTACTAGCGACCTTGAAACCGCCCAGGCTAACGTCGATATGACGCTTGCTCAGATGAACTCTGTCAGAGCTCAGATAAACCAGCAAAAAGCAGCCTTGTCCTCCGTTGAATATGATTTGTCGAAAACTACTATCTATGCTCCTATGTCTGGTACCGTTACACAACTCAATAATGAAAAAGGTGAAAAAGTCCTTGGTACGAGCTTTAATATCGGTAGCCAGATATTGACAATTTCTGATTTGTCTAAAATGGAAGCTCAGGTGGAAGTGGGCGAAACGGATGTCAGTATGATTAGTATCGGAGATACTGCAAGAATTCAGGTCGATGCATTCACAGAACAGATTTTCAATGGCGTCGTCTATGAAATAGCTAATTCTGCTACTACTAAAAGCTCAGGTACTCAGGAAGAAGTCGTGAATTTTATAGTTAAAATAAGAATCCAAAACGAAGGCTTCGATTTGAGACCCGGTATGAGCTGTACCGTCGATATAGAAGTCGAAAAAAAGGAAAACGTTCTTGCCGTGCCTATTCAGTCCGTTACAACAAGAGATAATGACAGCATATCCTCGCTGAAAGAAATTGAAAATAAAGGAGATAATTCGGAAAATGTACTGACCAGTAAAGACCAGCAGAAAACTACGAAAAAAATTAAAACCAGAGAAGTCGTGTTCGTTGTCGAAAATGGCATGGCTAAAACTAAAGAAGTTAAATCGGGTATAAGTAACGATACCTATATCGAAATTAAAGAAGGCCTCGAGGAAGGCCTGGAAGTTGTCAAGGGCAGCTTTAAAGCTATTAATAAAGAACTTGAGGATGGCTCGAAAGTGAAAATTGATAACGAAAAGAAGAAAAAAATATCTAAAGATAAAGAATAATGAGTAACCTTATTGAAATTAAGAAAATTACGAAAATCTATGAAATGGGCGATGAAAAATTGTATGCACTCAATGAAGTTGATTTGACTATTAAAAAAAATGAATATGTCGCGATTATGGGTCCCTCCGGCTCGGGAAAGTCTACTCTTATGAATATTATCGGATGCCTTGATACACCTACCTCGGGCGAATACTTCCTCAACGGTAAGGACGTACACGAAATGGATGATAATGAACTCGCTGAAATTAGAAATAAAGAAATCGGTTTCGTATTCCAGACTTTTAATCTGTTGCCAAGAAGTAATGCTCTGCATAATGTCGAGTTGCCCCTTGTATATTCCGGAATGTCCCGCGCGGAAAGACTTCGGAAAGCAGAAGAGGCGCTGATAAATGTCGGACTCGCCGATAGGATGACTCATAAACCTAACGAACTCTCGGGCGGACAAAGACAAAGAGTCTCTGTCGCTAGAGCCCTTATTAATAATCCCTCGATTATTCTCGCTGATGAACCTACTGGAAATCTGGATACTAAAACCGGCGAGGAAATTATGGAGCTCTTTAGAGAATTAAGTGTTAAAGGTAATACTATTATTATAGTTACTCACGAGGAGGATATCGCTAAACACGCTAATCGCATCGTGAAAATCAGAGATGGAATGATAGCTTCCGATACTAAAAAAAATTGATGTAAATGAATTTATTTATCGAAATAAAGGAAAGTATTATTATTGCCTATAAGGCAATCACGGCTCATAAAATGAGGTCTGTCCTTGCTACTCTCGGTATCGTTATCGGTATTACTGCAGTTACGCTGATGCAAACCGCTATCGAAGGTATTAATATCGCTTTTGAAAAAAGTATTGCCTCTGTCGGGGCTGATGTTTTGTATGTTCAGAAATTCGAATGGTTCGGTACCGAAGATTTTGAATACTATAGAAACAGAAAAGATATCACTATGCAGAATTATGAATTCGTGAAAAGAAATTCCCAGACCGCGGAAGCTATGTGCCCTTCCGTTGGCACTATGAGAACCTTGCAATATGGAAACCTAAACCTTGAAAACGTCTTTGTTATCGGCTCGACGGATGAATATCAGAAAACCTTGGGAGTTAATATGGACGACGGAAGGTTCTTCTCTGCAAAAGAATCCGAGGGCGGTTACCCTGTGGTCGCAATCGGCATGGATATCAAAAATGCATTCTTCCCGAATTCTAACCCTATCGGTAAGATTATTAAAGTCGGTACGTATACTTTTAAAATTGTCGGTGTTGTCGAAAAACAGGGAAGCCTGCTCGGACTTATAAGCCTTGATAATAGAGTCATTATTCCGATTAATTGCTTCTTAAAACTGTTTGGAATAAGAAGAAGCCTCTCTATTAATGTTAAAGCTTATGATGTGAAATCTCTCGATGAAACTAAAGAAGAAATTACTTCGATTATGAGAAAAGCTAGAAAAATTCCTTTCGGTGGAAAGGATGATTTTGGTATCAATCAGCAGTCTGCTTTCCGGGATACTTATGACCAGCTGACTTCTTTAATTAAAATTATTGGCTTGCTGATTACTTCACTCTCACTGATTGTCGGCTCGGTCGGTATCGCAAATATTATGTTCGTGTCGGTTAAAGAGAGAACCAGGGAAATCGGAATCCGGAAGGCAATTGGCGCACGAAAAAGAACTATACTCCTGCAGTTCTTAATCGAATCTTCGATTATTTGCCTGCTCGGGGGAATTATAGGTCTTATGATTGCTTTCCCTATCAGCCTTTTGATAGATGCAACCGTTCTGCCTACTTCTATGCCGTTGTGGGTCGTGTTCCTTGGACTTTTTATTTCCTTGATGTTTGGTGTGCTCGCAGGATTCTTCCCTGCTTTTAATGCAGCTAAAATGGACCCTGTTGATTCTTTAAGATATGAATAAATAAAAAATACTATGCTTTTTGGCGAAACTATAAAATTATCGGTTAATACAATTAAGAGTAATAGGCTCAGAGCCGTTCTTACCCTCGCTGGTATTACTATCGGTGTCTTTTCTATTATTGCTATTATGACTCTGCTCGATGCACTCCAGTCCGGTATTGAAGGAGGCTTGAGCCAGCTCGGTAGCAATACTTTCCAGATTCAGAAATTTCCAGCTATTCAAATGGGAGGTCCTGGCGCTATGAAAAAATATAGAAACCGACCGGATATCACTTATGAGCAGGGCTTGAGATTAATCGAAAAAGCTACCGTTTATAAATATATTTCCCTCGAATACTGGAGAGGCGCTAAGATTTTTAAAACCGATAGATATACTACAAATCCGAATATGCAGCTCTGTGGTACGAATCCCGATTTCCTTCCCTGTAATAACTATGTCATTAAAGAGGGAAGAGGATTCACAGCAAATGAACTGAACTCATCCGCCGATGTCGCTATTATAGGTATGGAAGTCGTTAATAAACTTTTCCCTAAAGAAAATCCGCTCGGCAAAAAAATTGTCCTCGATAAAAATGAATTTACCGTTATAGGTGTTCTCGAAGGTAAAGGCGAAAGTTTCGGGCAAAGCCAGGACGGAATCGCCTTGATACCTATTACGAGAATGCAGGAAATATACGGTAAGGCGGATAGGTCGATACATATCGCTGTTCAGGCGCCTAGTAAAGCCAGATATGACGAATGTGTCGAAAATATCGTCAGCGTTATGAGAATTATTCGCGGATGTAAACCTGGCGAAGAAAATAATTTCGAAATTTTTTCGAATGACTCACTTATTAGCACCGTGAATAATTTCACGAAGTATTTTAAATATGGCGCCGGTTTTATTTCTTTTATTGCACTGCTTGCCGCCGGTATCGGTATTATGAATATTATGCTCGTCTCCGTTACCGAACGTACTAGGGAAATCGGAATAAGAAAAGCTATCGGGGCAAAGAAAAGAAATATTCTGAACCAGTTCCTTGTCGAGGCTATTATACTCTGCCAGATTGGCGGAATCGCAGGAATCGTTTTGGGTATTTTTACGGGTAACCTCTTGGGTATCTATTTGAAAACCAACGTGGTCATACCCGTTGACTGGGTTTTTATCGGATTATTGATTTGCATGATTGTGGGAATTATCTTCGGCGTGTATCCGGCTTATAAAGCCGCTAAGCTTAATCCTATCGACGCTCTCAGATATGAGTAAACTTTGATTTATTATTCGAAATCTCCTCTGCAAAATCCCTTATTATGCTGTTTCTCAGTTTTTTCTTTATCTCGGCAATGTTTCTTCTCGCTTTGTCCATTTTCTTGAAAACACTTCTGTCTTTTTTCTTCTCGTATAAAAATCCGTAACTCCCCAGAATCTGTAATAACCTTATTAATGCAAAATAATAAAATGATGCTCTGTATCTTTTTGTACTTATTTTTACTTGCTTCGATATTTCCCCGATATAGAAATTCAATAATTTGTCCCTCGTGTCTTCCTCCAGCTCTATGCTCCCTGAAAATAAAAATGATGCCGCGTCATATTGCATCGGTCCCTTTCTCCCTGATTGGTAGTCTATGTAATGTAGTGCCCCTTCTTTCAGCATTATGTTCCTTGGCTGAAAATCCCTGTACATAAAAAATAATCTCTTTTCTTTTTTAAGCTCCCTGTAAATTTCATTCCTTATTTTCCTGATTCTTCTGTCCGTAAATTTCAATCCTGTCAATTTTCTTAAATAGTAATTGTTGAATTTGTTGAAATCGAAATATATTTGCCTCCTGCTAAATTCCCTTGTCTCGTAACAATGCCTGTAGTTTATTGCCTCGCTCCCTCTGGTCTGTATTATAGCAAGGTCTGATAACGACTTCCTGTAAAGCCGCATCTTTTCTTCCTTCGTTACCTTTTTGTCCTTTACTATGTCGTATAAAGACTTGTCTCCCGCAAATTCTTCCGTGTAATATTCTCCGTCCTCCGATACCGAATATATCTCGGGTACTTTTATCCCGCACTTCTTTAATGACTTCGAAAACTCGATGAATGCCTTGTTCTCCCTTAGTTTCTCGTTGTGTACCCCTATGCAGACGTAATTTCTCGAACTGATTTTATATACTGTCCTGTCGGATACTCCGCCCTTTATTCTCCTTATGCTCTCCGCCTTTTCGAAAAAATTTTCCTGAAATAATTTCTTTAATCTGTCTTCTATCGCTTTTATTGTCATTTCGCTTTTAATAAATTTTCTAATGCATCTCTTATATTTTCATATCGGAATTTAAATCCGCTTTTTAATGCCTTCTCGGGAATTACTTTCCTTCCCGTTGTTAAATATTCCGCAAATTCTCCAACAACTGCTCTTAAAACAAATCCCGGTATCGGAAAATATGACGGACGATTCATCGCTCTGCCTATCTCTTTGCTGAATTCCTTGTTGCTGACCGGCTCGGGGGATGTGCAGTTTATTGCTCCCCTTATATTAACGTTTTCCATTGAAAAAATTATCAGTCTGACCATGTCGTCTGCGTGTATCCACGATACCCATTGCCTGCCGTTTCCCTGATAACCCCCTGCGAAAAATTTAAAAGGCAATAAAAGTTTTTTCAAAGCTCCCTCGCTCTTGTCGAGTACTATACCTGTTCTGAGCGTAATCACACGGACTCCGTGTTTCTCCGCCACTAATGCCTCTTTCTCCCAGTCGATGCATATCTTTGCGAGAAAATCATCACCGCCCTTGAATTCCTCACTCGTTACATCCTCTCCCGACTTTCCGTAATATCCCGTCGCAGAACTGTTAATCAGACATTTTGGCTTTGTAACCGTTTTAGATACCGCTTCCGTAATCTTCTTAGTCGTGTTTATTCTGCTGTCGTATAAAATTCTTTTGTATTCTTTGTTCCACCTTTTACCCCCGATTGATGCACCTGCAAGGTTTATTACTGCATTACAACCATCGATGTACCCTGCTATATCATCTGAGGGAAAAGTATAATCCCATTTCACAAAATTTACCGAATCGCTTTTTATTTTATTCCTTGCCGCTTCGGTGTTCCTTGTGAATATTGTAATATAGTATCCCTTTTTAATTAATTCGGAAATTAATTTTTTCCCGATTAATCCTGTCGCACCCGATATCACTATTCTTTTTTCCAATATCTCGTTTTTATCGAAAATAACATTTTAAAATCTTTCATTCTATTTATTAACACGTTCATATTTTTTGTATTTCTAATTAATAATATATGCTATATAATTATTTATGACTCTTGAAAATGCTTATAATAAATGCAGGGAAATTGCTCTGAAACATTACGAAAATTTTCCCGTCGGCTCTTTATTGTTTCCTGAAAAAAATCGGAAATATGTCTATAGCATCTATGCCTTCGCTAGAACTGCCGACGATATCGCGGATTCGGATGTGCTGAGCGTGAATGAGAAATTAAACGCCTTGAATGATATGTGGAGGAAATTGGAGATTATTGAGAATAATGAAGTCGCTGATGATTGTATTTTCTTCGCTCTGTCTGATACTGTTAAATCGCTTAAAATTCCCGTAATTGAATTCAAAAACCTCCTCACAGCCTTTAAACAGGATTCCGTTAAACAAAAATATGATAAATTCAGCGAACTGCTCGATTATTCCAAATATTCGGCTAATCCCGTCGGTCACCTTGTCCTTTATGTATCGGGATTAAAAGATAAGCATTTGTTCGACTTATCGGATAATATCTGTACAGCATTACAGCTTACAAATTTCTGGCAGGATGTGTCCGTGGACTTGAAAATGGGTAGAGTCTATATCCCTGAAGAAGAAATGGAAAAATATAATTATAATTATGAACTTTTATTTCAGAGGAAAGAAAATAATGATTTTATTACATTAATGAAATCTCTTGTTAATAGAACAAAATTAATTTTAAAAGAGGGTATTACACTCGAAAATGAGTTAACGGGAAGATTAAAATATGAATTCAGAACTATATACAGGGGTGGAATGAAAATATTGAAAAAAATTGAAGATATTCATTATCGCGTCCTGTCCGAAAGAGTCAGTATAAAAACATCTGAAAAAATCCTCTTGTTCTCTAAGATATTTAATAAATTATGAAAAAAACATTTGATATTGTCAGCGATAGTGCAAGACAGATTGTTAAAAAAAGTAAAACAAATTTTCTGTATTCAACTATCTTCCTTGACGCCGAAAAACAGGAAGCCCTGAAAATTATTTATTCTTATTGCAAGCATTCCGACGATATCGTGGACGATGAACATGCGGATTTGATGACTAAGAAAAAACATCTCGAGGAATGGAAAAATGAATTTAAATCCTCGCTGGATGCTGGCTCGCGTATTAAAATCCTGAATGACCTGAAACTGGTTATTGATAGATTTAATATATCCCCGCAAATCTTTCTCGATTTGCTGAAAGGTATGGAAATGGACCTTGAGAAAACAAGATATAATACTTTCGATGAACTTAAACAGTATTGCTATTATGCGGCTTCTACCGTCGGATTGATGACTATCGAGGTGTTTGGTTATCAGGATAATGCAATTAAAGAATATGCCGTGAATCTCGGTATCGCACTCCAGCTTACCAATATTCTCAGGGATGTGAAAAAAGATGCCTCTAAAGGCAGAATCTATCTTCCCATCGAAAACCTCGAAAAATATAACTACTCCGAAAGGGAGTTGTTGGATTCCGTGTATAATGAAAAATTCTGTAATCTGATGAAATATCAGTGCGAAGTGGCAAGGTCTTTCTATAAAAAAGCCGACTCCTATCTGGTGAGAAGTGAGAAAAACAGAATGATGTCCGCACGGATTATGGAGCATATTTATTTTAAATTGCTGAAAAAAATCGAAAGGAAAAAATTTAATGTCTATGCTAAACGCATTAAAATCTCGAAAATGAAAAAATTGTTCCTGGCTTATGGCGTTTGCCTGAAATATAAACTTCTTTATTGCAAATGATATTATGAGTAAATCTGTCTTCATTATTGGCGGTGGTCTGGCGGGTCTCGCTGCGGCGGTTTTTCTGAGTACCAAAAATTTTAATGTCACACTCTTTGAATCGTCACCGAAATTCGGGGGAAGAACCTTTAGCTTCTATGATAATGAAAAAAATATATGGGTGGATAACGGCCAGCATATCCTCGCAGGATGGTATGAAAATACATTTGAATATTTAAGAACTATCGGAACGATTGATAAACTCAAATTCACGGATAAATTAAAACTCGGTTTCCTTGATAAACAAAAAAGAAGATATCATTTTAAATGCGGTGATTTACCCGGTGTTTTCGGTTTGCTGTGGGGGGCGTTTCGTTTCGGTGGATTTAATATAAAGGATAAAATTAAATTCCTTGAAGTAAGAAAATTGATAAATGAAAAAAGATTTCCTCTCGAATACCTTGTTAAAAAAAATGCCGGAGAATTGTTGAATGAAATCGGACAGACTGATAATTTGAAAAAGTTTTTCTGGAATCCGCTTATACTCGCATCGTTTAATGCTCTGCCTGAATATGTATCTGCGGATTTATTCGTTAATCTCGTTAAAAAAGCATCCGAATCGAAAAAAAATATGACTGTCGTTTTGTCCGATGCAAATTTGAACGATTTGTTCGTTAATGAAGCCGTTAAATACCTTAAGAATAATTACGTAACTATGAATCTTAATACCCCTGTGTCAAAAATAAATATTGAGGGAAAATTCGTAAAAAGTATTGAAACCGCTGGCTCGAATGAAATATCCGCCGATTTTTATGTATGTACCGTGCCGTATTTTTCAATTAATAAATTATTTGAAAAAAATAAAAATTCGCGATATATTTGTAAAACGGAACAACTGAAATCCTCGGCTATAATCTCTGTTCATATTTTCTTGAAGGAAGATTTTAATCCGGATTTCGAAAATAAAATGCTCGGACTCGTTGATACCTCCGTACAATGGATTTTCGTTAAAAGTAAAAGACATTTGTGCCTCGTTATTAGTGCTTCGGATTTTATCGGAGGTAATCTGACGGATAAAAATGCAGATGAAATATTTAAAATTTGTATCGATGATTTGAAATCCTGTCTGAATGTATTTGATGAAAAAAATGTTGTAGATTTTAGGGTGATAAAAGAAAAAAGAGCCACTTTCGTCCCTGAAACGGGATGTGAAAAATTCAGGCTGAAACAAAAAAGCGATATTGAGAATTTATTTTTTGGGGGAGATTGGACGGATACCGGATACCCTGCTACTATAGAGGGAGCGGTTAAAAGTGCTAAGGTTTGTTCCGAATTGATATTAAATAATTATTAAATTGTCTGTAAAAATGCCAAAGCTTTCATTGGGTATATGTATCGGTGCTTCGACAATTTCTTTTGTCAAAACAAAAGAGGAAAACGGCGTTGTATCTGTTCTGAATAACGAATCGGTTACTCACGAGGGAAACCCTAAAACCTATATCGCGGAATACTTTAAATATTTTAATTCTTCCGGTTATTCTGTCGTTGTTACTGGTAGAAAATTTAAAGAATTAATTAACGCTTTTTCTGTCTCCGAACCGGAAGCTGTCGAGGAATCTGTTAAATTTCTGCACCTCGACGGCGAGGAAAAAGCTGTTGCCAGCCTCGGTAGTGAAAGCTTTATTGTATATCATTTAAATTCTGCCGGAAGCATAGATAACGTTATTACGGGAAATAAATGCGCCTCCGGAACAGGGGAGTTCTTTCTTCAGCAAATTCGGAGAATGAACTTGAAACTGTCTGATATTGCTGAATTAAAAAATGATGAAATACCCTATAGCGTTTCTGGAAGATGTAGCGTCTTTTGTAAAAGCGACTGTACTCACGCCCTTAATAAAGGAATTCCTAAAAATCAGGTCGTTTTAGGACTGGCTAAAATGATTGCGGATAAAACAATCGAATTGATTTCTAAACAGAATTCAGACAAAATCCTGCTCATAGGAGGCGTAACTAAAAATAAAAGCGTAATCGAATTTATTGAAAAGAAATTTCCTTACCTGACTATTCTTCCGGAATCTATATGCTTCGAAGCCCTGGGCGCTAGCCTGATAGGTCTGAAAGACTTTCATTCAATCGATACCAAAAACCTGTTTAGATATCATAATCACTCGTTCTCTACTTTGAAATCCTTGAAAAATGCGGATAATAAAGTCGTATTTAAGCAAATGCCGAAAGGTGTTGCCAAAAACGGAGATGAATGCATCATCGGACTCGACGTAGGCTCTACAACAACTAAAGCCGTGATTATACGTGTCTGCGACGACACTCTCTTGGCTTCTGTGTATCTGCGAACTAATGGTAATCCCGTACAAGCTTCGGTTAATTGCTATAAAGAACTTAAAAAACAGATTGCAACTGATATAAAAATAATAGGATTAGGTACTACCGGCTCAGGTAGGAATATTGCCGCTCTTCACGCCCTGACGAAAGGCGTTGTTAATGAAATTATTGCACATGCAGTTGCTTCTGCGTATTTTGATAAAGATGTGGATACGATTTTTGAAATCGGCGGTCAGGATGCAAAATATACTCACCTTACTAATGGTGTCGCTAGTGATTATGCTATGAATGAAGCCTGCTCCGCTGGTACTGGCTCTTTTCTCGAGGAAGCAGCCAGGGAAACCTTGAATATTAATTATTTGGATATTGGTGATATTGCGTTTAAATCTGAAAATCCGTTGAATTTTAATGACCAGTGTGCAGCTTTTATATCGAGCGATATTAAAAATGCCAGCCACGAGGGCGCTAAAAGAGAAGATATCGTCGCTGGTCTGGTCTATTCGATTTGCCTGAATTATGTCAACAGAGTCAAAGGTAATAGACCAGTTGGAAAAAAAGTCTTTATGCAGGGCGGTGTATGCTATAATAAAGCCGTTCCGTACGCTATGTCGAACCTTATTAATAAGGAAATCATTGTTCCGCCTGAACCTGGTCTGATGGGTGCGTTCGGTGTCGCTCTTGAAATCAAAAACAGAATCAATATCGGTATTATTGAAAAATCTGACTTTAAACTGGATAACCTCATAAATCGCGAATTCAAATATGTAAGCGAATTTATCTGCGCCGGTGGCGCCGAAAAATGCGACAGAAAATGCGGAATATCCCTGTTTGAAATCGAAGGGAAAAAATATCCCTTCGGTGGCGCCTGTAATAAGTACTATAACGAAAGAAATAACTTTAAATCCGATACGGGAAAACATAATTATGTCAATATCAGACAGGAACTCGTCTTTAATAAATATATCGATAAAATTAGCGATAAAAACTCATCCCGAAGTAAAAAAATTGGCATCTCGAGAAGCCTGCTGACAAATACTCTCTACCCTTTGTACCATAACTTCTTTGCTAAACTTGGTTTGCAGGTCGTCCTCTCCGATGATGTGGATGAATGCGGGAAAGATAAAATTCAATCCTCATTCTGCTATCCGGTCGAATTGTCTCACGGATTCTTCAGCAACCTCTTGAAAAAAAATGTCGATTTTATCTTTATGCCCCATATAACCCAGATGGACGATATCCACGAACATAAATATAATCGCCTGTGCGTGTTCGTTCAGGGTGAATGCTATTATCTTCAGTCCGCTTTTAGAGAAGAACTCGAAAGGAAATTTAAAAATAATGTTAAATTCATTACCCCTGTTATTGATTTTACTCTGGGAAGTAAAGAATTGGAAAAAGTTTTTGTTGATATCGCACAGGATATCGGCGTGAATAAAAAGAAAGCCGCGTATGCTTTCGTATATTCTTTCGAAAAATTCAATGAAATGCGCAGGGAGTTTAAAACCTTGGGAGTGAAAGCCCTTAAGGAAATCGAAAAAAATCCCGGTAATATCGGAATTGTCTTGTTCGGCAGGTCGTATAATGCTTTTGCAAGAGAGGCAAATCTTAATATCCCTCATAAATTTGCATCGAAAAATATTACCGTGATTCCTCATGACTTTCTTCCGAATCAAATTAAAGATTCATATGAAAATATGTACTGGTATAGCGGTCACCAGATTCTTTCGAATGCCAGATTTGTGAAAAAACATAAACAGCTCTTCGGTACCTATATTACTAATTTTTCCTGCGGCCCGGATTCGTTTATTCTTTCTTATTTCAGAAGGATTATGGGCGATAAACCCTCGCTGACACTCGAACTCGATAGCCATTCAGCTGACGTCGGTATTGACACGAGAATTGATGCCGCCCTCGATATAATTAAAAATTATTTGTTATTGTCTGATAATAAAATTAATAAATTTGAGGGACAACCTATCCGTCCCCTCAAAATTGTTACTGAAAATAATAAAATAAATATTATTGACTCCGAAAATAATAAAATCGGAATTGCATCCGCAGACGTCGAAGTGCTAATCCCCTCTATGGGTAAGTATAGTTCCGATGCGTTTGCCGCGGTCTTCCGCTCACTCGGCATTAACTGTAAGCCTCTTGAAGTACCGTCTTTCGAAACACTGAAACACGGAAGGGGATTGACTACCTGCAAAGAATGCCTGCCTTTCATACTGACTACTGGCTCGCTTACTGAATATCTGATTAATCATCGCGACTCTAATAAAAAAATATTGTTCTTTATGCCACATGGATATGGTCCCTGCAGACAGGGACAGTATCATATTATGCTCAAAGATATTATTAATAACCTTAAAATCGAAAATGTCGGCGTGCTGACTATGGACGATGAGAGTTCGTTCGATGATTTTGGAACGGAATTCTTTATTAAACAATGGATTGCCCTTCTTATAGGTGACGTAATCCACGACATGGAATCTGCTGTCAAAGCTATCGGTGCTGATAAAA
Source organism: uncultured Ignavibacteriaceae bacterium (assembly GCA_964501535.1). Classification (GTDB taxonomy): domain Bacteria; phylum Bacteroidota; class Ignavibacteria; order Tepidaquicellales; family Tepidaquicellaceae; genus FEN-1279. The sequence continues at coordinate 295,440 of CAZCSV010000001.1, forward strand.
ATATGAGCTTGAAAATTCTTGAGCGTGAATGGAAAAATATTGTTAAATCTCTCGAAAAAGGCGAAAATAATGACGTGTTTCTTCAACTCGAAAAATCTGCAGAGGAACTCTCTAAAATTAAACTCAAAATCCCGATAGAAAAAGCAAAAGTGGTTTCCCTTATCGGTGAAATTTATGTCAGAAGAGAAGAGTTCTCGAGAGGGGACTTGATGAATATTCTTATCGAAAAAGGCTTCGTTGTTAAAACTGCTCCCATTACTGAATATGTATACTATTCGAATTATCTCTTGAGAAAACAAATTCTGAACGGATTATCACTTAAGGATAAAACTCTTTTGTATATCAAAGACCGGTACCAGAGAATAATTGAGAAAAAAATTAAAAAGATTTTTGCAAAGACAGGTTTGATTAAATATGAAATGATTGATATTGATAAAACTATGGAGATAGGTAAAAAATTTATTTCCGAACAGCTTATCGGAGAAGGTATCCTGACTACCGGCCTTGCATTGAGAGAAATACTCGATGAAGCTTGCGGCGTTATATCTATCGGCCCGTTTAATTGCATTCCGAGCAGACTTTCGGAGGCAATTCTGAAAAAAGAAATGACACTCGAAGGTAAATATCGAAGCCTGGATATCGGTAAAAACGGCTATCCGGAAGAAATTAATAACCTGCCTTTCCTGTATGTGGAAACCGATGGAAATGCTTTCCCGCAAATCATACAGTCCAAAATTGAAATCTTTATTATGCAGGCGGAAAAAGTTCATAATATCTTAAGCGGAAAATAAAAAAAAGCAGCAATCTCTGATTACTGCTCTTTCCATATAAATATTTTTTATCTTTCTATCTCTTTCCGCCTAATAAAAACGATACACCGCCGTAAAATCCGAAAAATCCTATACTCCTGTTTTCATTTAATAGCTTGTTTATTGATGTGTTGCTCTTATCGTTAATCTCTAAATCTCCGTCCGCTGTGGGCTGTACAATGTCCGATTTCTTGTTGAATAGGTTTGTCAGGTGCATCCTCGTTCCGAATGTTAATCCCATCCATTCCATTACCCTGTATGTATATCCGAGATTGAATCCTAATCCCATCCTCGTCGCACTGATTATGTTGTTGTGTGTCTCAAGTTTTCCGTTCGGCTGGTCGTAAATCTTTCCCCACATTACCGAAAAATTAAAATCTAATCCAAGATTAAATATCGAACGCCTTTCCTTATCCGTGTACATAGCTATTTCCCATCCGTATGCTATGTATGGTGCGCTTATCCTTATTGAACTTGAACCAAGAGTTTCAACCGGTGCTTTATATACTGAATCTTCTGGCCATCTTACCGGAACCATTCCGCTGTTTTTATATAAACTATCTATACTGTATGCCGTATTTTCGCTTCCCATAAAATTTGAAAATGAAACCGTCAAATATGTCCTTATCTGTCCCTGTTTGAAATTGTATACCGTGACTTTCGGAGTAAAAGTGGCATTAAATCCGCCGTTTATTCCGTATCCCTTAAACTCCCAAAAATCTTTTATTCTCGAACCCGAAAAATCAAAACCCGGAAGAGCATATCCAAACGTGGCTTCCATTATTACATTGGGCTTCTTGTATACTTTTGTTCCCGTATATTGTGCAGATGCACTCGAAGATATTACAAATAAAATAATTATTGGAAATAATGTGTAAATTTTTTTCATAAATATATTATTTATTTCATTTTAAGTAATTTAATTAAACTTTTTCTTAGACTCAAGTATTAATTTCTTTAATAAGTTTATATATTATAATATATTAAGTTATTATACTATACCTCGTTTCCTTAGTTTAAGATGACTTTCCGTGACAATTTTTGTATTTCTTTCCGCTTCCGCAGGGACATGGGTCGTTCCTTCCGACTTTCGGCGTAACCTTTACTGGCTGATGCTTGCCTGTCCTCGCCGCTGGATTTTCCTCCGGCTCTAAATTTCCCTGATATCCCATTCCGTCTGACGCCGCATGTTGTGTCCTCAAAGTTGTTGTGTTTACTTCCTTCGGTCCTCTTACCTGCTTCGCTTCTTCGGGCGTCTGTGTCGTGAACTTGAATATAAAATTAATAACGTCAATCGATATCGAGTTCAGCATCGCCTCGAAAAGCCTGAAACCGTCCATCTTGTATTCTATCAACGGGTCTTTCTGTCCGTATGCCCTGAAGTTTATACCTTCTTTTAAATCGTCCATTTCACGTAAATGCTCTTTCCATTTCTCGTCTATTATCGTGAGCATCGCAAACCTCTCTATCCTTCCCATCAGCTCGCTGCCGTATCTGTCCTCTTTCCTCTTGTAAAAAGCCTTTGCCTCTTTTATTATTAAATCTTTTAATCCGTCTTCACCTAGTTTCGAAAACTCGTCAGGTGTTACCTTTAACCTTACTAAAAATGTTCTCTGAACTTCATCTCTCAGTCCCTCTATATCCGATTCCTTGTAATATTTCTCGACCAACTCTTCTACGTTCTTTTCTACCATCTCGAATATCTCGTCCTTCAGCCTTTCTCCCATCAATGCCTGACGCCTTCTGTCGTATATCACCTCCCTCTGCTGATTCATTGTATTGTCGTATTCCAAAAGCCTCTTTCGTATCGCGAAGTTGTTCTCCTCTACTTTTTTCTGCGCACGCTCTACAGAATTCGTTATCATCTTGTGCTCTATTGCCTGTCCGTCTTCCATACCGAACCTCTGCATCGCTCCCGCTATTCTCTGACTTCCGAATAACCTCATTAAATCATCTTCGAGTGAAATGAAAAACCTCGATGAACCCGGGTCTCCCTGACGCCCCGAACGCCCTCTTAACTGCCTGTCTATTCGCCTCGATTCGTGCCTCTCCGTTCCCATTATGTGCAGTCCGCCTACCTCAGCTACTCCCGGTCCAAGCTTTATATCCGTACCCCTTCCCGCCATGTTCGTCGCTATCGTTACCGAACCCGGTAAACCCGCATTCGCTACTATCTGAGCCTCCCTCTGATGCTGCTTTGCATTTAATACCTCATGTGTAATTCCTTTTCTTTTTAAAAACCTGCTTATCGTTTCCGAAACTTCCACGCTCGTTGTTCCCACAAGTACTGGCCTTTGTATCTCTCTCATTTTTATAATTTCTTCTACCACTGCATTGTATTTTTCCCTCTTTGTCCTGTATATCTGGTCGTTGTGGTCTGTCCTTACACACGGAACATTCGTCGGAATTACAACCACGTCTAATTTATATATATCCCAGAATTCCGCCGCTTCCGTTTCCGCAGTGCCCGTCATTCCTGCCAGCTTCTTGTATAACCTGAAATAATTCTGTAACGTTATCGTCGCAAGCGTCTGCGTGTCCTTCTCTACCTTTACGCCTTCCTTTGCCTCTATTGCCTGATGAAGTCCTTCCGAATACCTTCTCCCGTGTAGTATCCTTCCCGTGAATTCGTCTACTATCATTATCTTCCCGTCCTGTACCACGTATTCCACATCCTTCTCGTAAAGAGCGTACGCCTTCAGTAGTTGCTCCACAGTATGCAATCTGTCCGACCGCTCCGCATATAATTTGTTCAGCTCCTCTCGCTTCATTTCCTTTTCTTCGTCCGATAAACTCGCATCGTTCTCTATTACAGCTACCTGTGCACCCATATCCGGCAAAACGAAGAAATCCCTTTCCTGTGCCGATGGTGCTAAATATTCTCTCCCTTTTTCCGTTAAATCCGTTACGTGTGACTTCTCCTCGACTACGAAATATAGCTCGTCGTCTACTATGTGCATGTTCCTGCCCTGGTCACGGTTGAAATTCATTTCCGTGTCCTGCATCAGCTTCTTGTTGTTCGGGTCGGATAATACCTTTAATAGCTTTTTGTGCTTCGGCAATCCTTTGTATGAACGGAATAAATATAATCCCGCCTTCTCTAAATCCTCTTTCGACGGATTCTCACTGCTCAGTATCTTTTCCGCTTCCGCCGTCAGAGTGTTTATATATGACCTCTGTGCATCTACTACTCGCTTAATCCTTACGTTCATTTCATTAAACTTGTGCGTCGGCGCTTCTACTGGTCCCGAAATTATCAGCGGCGTCCTCGCTTCGTCTATCAATACAGAATCTACCTCGTCAACTATAGCATAAAAATGCCGCCTCTGTACTAAATGCTCCTTGTCAACTACCATATTATCTCTTAAGTAATCGAATCCGAATTCGTTGTTCGTTCCGTATGTTATGTCGCATGCATACATCTCTCTCCGCTTGTCGGAATCCATATCGTTCAGTATCACTCCCACCTTCAATCCGTGGAATTTAAATATCTCTCCCATCCATTCGCTGTCACGCCTCGCAAGGTAATCGTTTACCGTTACCAAGTGGCATCCCAGACCTGTTAATGCATTCAAAAATAGAGGCAGTGTCGCCACGAGCGTTTTACCTTCTCCCGTCGCCATCTCCGATATCTTTCCCTGATGCTGTACTATTCCGCCAATCAACTGAACATCGAACGGCACCATGTTCCACCTGATTTTCGTTCCGCCCGCTTCCCATTCCTGACCGCAAAGCCTCCTGCACGTGTCCTTTACTACTGCAAATGCCTCAGGCAAAACTTCCTCTAAACTGCCATTCAGTATTTCGAAATATTCTTTGTCGAGCTCGTCTATCTCGTCGTAAATGCTCATTCTCTCGCTATGCTCTAAGTCCTCTTTTAACTTCTCCCTTAATTCCGCTATCTTGCTTTCCGTCTCCGAAACGCTGTCCTTTATTCTTTGCTTTAATTCCTGCGTCTTTGCCCGTAACTGCTCGTCCGTTAAACTCTTGTACTCTTCAAAATATTTATTTATTTCCTCGACAATCGGCAAAAGTAGCTTCACATCCTTCTCGTGCTTCGATGGAAATATCTTTGTTAAAATCTTAAGCATTCTGTCTAATTTTAATTAATTAATTTGTCATCCCGGCAAGTGCGCTCTTTGCATCCCGATTCTTTTAATCGGGACTTTAAACCGGGATCCATTTCTGGTTACGAAGCCCAGCTTCGTAACGCATTCATCTTATTTGTCATTCCCGAACGTTCTAATCGGGAATCCACATAAAATAAACTTAAAAATAACCTTTTTAATATTCAAAATGAATGCAAAAGGGGAGATGATTTTTCCCTCTCGAGTCGTATTTTGCTATTGAACCCGATTTTCGGGAAGGGGATAAAAGGGTGTGTACATGTAATACAATCTTACTCGTTCCCAACGTCCACGTTGGGAACGCAGTGAAATCTGAAATTCATAATTCATAATTCATAATCTCTTTCCCCCCTTGCTTTTTCCCTCCACATACCATATTGGCAGGCAATAAAAATCCCTACTTATCAGCGTCATCAGTGTGCTATGCTCTTAAATACTGCAACATAATCACCTCGTTTCCGTATACTTAACAGTTTCTGAAACTTACTAAAAAATAAAAAGGAGTATGAAATGAACTTCAGGAGGAGAACATCTGGCTTTACATTTTTCTTTTGGGTATTAATTGTTTCTTACATCTTCATATTCATCTTTGTCTCTGGATGCTCTAAAGTTAATGAAGTAAATGTAATCTCCGATAAAGAAAAAATCGAAAAGACAATCGGTAATTCCATCGGATGGGCTCTGAATAAGGATACAAGCGTCCTCTTCGCATCTTTCACCCGCGGTCCCGAACTCTTCATTATTCACCCCGACTCGGGTAGCTTTGTAAATGGTTACGGGGATTTCAAAAAACGTACCGCCTTTTTCTTGAATCCGAAATTTAAAGCTACCGACTTTAAAATGAAAAATCTGCGTATAGATATCTCTGAATCGGAAGATGTTGCCTGGTATTTCTGTAACCTGGATGACCACTGCGAGTGGGATGGAAAACCCGTCGGCTGGGATAACGTCCGCTGGACGGGCGTTCTGGTAAAAAGAAATGACAACTGGGTCATCGTCCAGATGCATTTCTCGTTTCCGAAATAAATTTTCACTGTGTCTACCTTATGTGTATAGTTGCTTTTTTCTGTTTTTTAAATTTTAATTGTCGTATTTTTAATCGATTAAAAAATAAAAAACATGAATCTTAAATCTGTTTTTTTCTTGACACTCTTTTCCGCCTTGATTCTTTTTGCCTTGTCCTCTCGGAGCTACTCCAAAGCCGCTTCCTTTACCGCTGTTAGCGATTCTGCTCAAAATGAATTGAACGGTCAAATCGAATCCAAAAAAGGTAAATCAATTTATGTTATTATTACCTCGGTGGAAAACCTTCCCGCTCTCGGTACGCACGGCATCCTTTCGAAATATTTCGAAGAGGAAATTCTCGGCTTCAGCACCCACGGTTATCTTGATATAGGCGAAGTGGAAGTAAAAGACGTCGAAGAAGGTGTAATTACTTTTTCCCTTATAAAAGAACTTAGCAATATTAAAATTAACGGGAAAAAGGAAAACCACTTTAAAAAGGGGAATATAATTCGTTTTAGTTGGTAAGAATTGCTGTTCTGAATTTGATAACTAAGAATCCTGATATGCATAACAACACTATGATTTTTCATAGTATTTTTGTTGATTTTGAATTATTTTAAAGTCTTGAAAAAAATTTTATATATATCTGTTTTACTCTGTTCCTTGTTGTTCCTCGGCTGGGGAAGCGTGGGGCATAAGCTGATTAATAGAAAAACGATTCTTTTTTTCCCCTCCGCTATGAATCAGTTCCTCTGGTTCCCGGATTCAATGGCTGTGCATGGCTCTGATGCGGACTATAGAAAAAGTCAGGACCCGACTGAAGAATTTAGACACTATATCGATATCGAGTATTATCCTGAATTTCTTGCTACCGGAAGAATTCCGCAAAACTGGGATTCGCTGGTGGCTCTTCACGGTATCAATTTTGTTATTGAAAACGGATATGTCCCTTTCGCTATTATCGCTTTTACCGATTCGGTGAAAAAATATTTCCAGCTTCGTAACTGGCGGATGGCTATGCTCAAAGCTTCCGACCTCGGCCATTATGTCGCCGATGCCTATAATCCTCTGCACTGTACTCGGTATTATAACGGCTGGAGCAGCTTTTCGTACGGCATTCACTCGCGTTATGAAACTCAGTTGATAAATAGGGATTCTGCTTATATCCAGTTCCCCGGCGGCAGCGTTTCGTATGTAAATGATGTCAATAATTTTGTATTTGATATTGTCTATTCATCGAATAGTTATGTTGATTCCGTTTATATGGCAGATAGCATTGCTCATACAATTGCAGGGAATACTAATAGCACCCAGTATTATCAGGTGTTCTGGAATCTCGCTGGAAATTTTACGATTCAGTTTTTCCGTAATGCTTCGTATAAACTTACTTGCCTGATTTATACTGCGTGGATTAATGCCGGTAGCCCGATATTCGTTTCGAATGTCAATACTTCTGTGAATGATTATAAATTGTATCAGAACTGTCCGAATCCGTTTAACGGAAAATCGAAAATTAAATATCAGCTGCCTGAATCTTCAGACGTGAAAATTGTCTTGTACGATTTAAAAGGCAGTGAAATTTTTTCCCTCGAAAATGGGTTTAAAAAAGCAGGAGTACATGAAATATCGGTAGACGGTAGTAATCTGGCAAGCGGAGTTTATTTCTATAAATTATTTCTGGATGGAAAATCCTCTGATACAAAGAAAATGATTTTAACAAAATAATTTAAATAAAAATAAAGGAAGAATATTATGGCAATAATGATAACATCAGAGTGCATTAATTGCGGTGCCTGTGAACCCGAATGTCCTAATACTGCAATTTATGAAGGCGGTGCTCAATGGTCGCTCGGCGGTAAACAGTTCGGCGAAGGAGATGCCACACAGTCGGGTGCGGTAGGTTTCTTTTCTAATGACTTCTTCTATATTGTACCCGATAAATGTACCGAATGTGTCGGCTTCCACGATGAACCGCAGTGTGCCGCTGTATGTCCGGTGGATTGCTGTGTCCCTGATGAAAAACATGTCGAGGATAAAGAAACCTTAATGAAAAAGAAAGAATACTTGGACGGTATCAGATAACTTTTCCTGCTTTTATCTTTAAAGCTTTTCTGTGTACTCTGTCTGTATTTCCTTTTGCCTGTTGCTGAAATCTGATTCAGCGGAAGAATTCGTTGAAGGGGAATCCGGATTGGTAATTAGTGCGTCTGGATGTGGCTGTTCTTCTGCTACTTTTTTATTGAAAATCTTATTGTAACCTATCAGAATCATTACAAACCCGACTGTCACGGATAAATCTGCTATGTTGAATATAGGCCAGGAATAAAAAACCTTTCCGAATATTTTTATATCCGGTATGTTTATCTGGAAAAAATCAACTACGTTGCCTTGAAGTAAACTGCCTGTACCGTAAATCACTCCGTAAAATATTCTGTCGACTAAATTTCCTAACGCACCGCCTAAAATCATGGCCAGTGCAAAGCGTAAATAAAAAATTTCGTTCCTGTTTTTGTATATAAAATATATTATTAAAAGACTCGCAAATATGGTGAATATTGCTCTTATTGTCTTGCTTCCTATTTCTAGACCGAAAGCCATTCCGGGATTTTCTATGAATGTAAAACGGAAAAAATTATCGATAATGCTGACACTGGAGCCGGGTCGCATTCCCTGTAAGGATATCCCCAGAAAAGGTAAATTTATTCCCTTGACCAGAAACTTGCTTATCTGGTCGATTATTACTACAAAAAAAGAAAAATATAAAACTCTCAAAATAGATTATCCTCTTAGATTTTTGCATTCGATACAGTGTTGCGTAATCGGAACTAATTCCAGTCTTTCTTTTGGAATTAATGGACATGTTTCACATAAGTACTTTGGGTCTTCAATACAGTCTATGCAAAGTCCGTATGTCCCTTGGTCAATCCTTGTCAATGCCTCCTGAATATATCCGAGGTATTTCTCGTCTCTTTGTACAAACATGTAATTTTTTTCTCTTTCCATTTCGTCTGTACCTTGTTCTGCCATATGTGTAGAGTATGTTAGATTTTCACCCACATAATCTCCAGATTCATCATCTACTAGGGATTTCATGTTGGCTTTGGCACTTTCAAGAATTGCTCTTCTTTCATTCGTAAGTATATCTTTAAAATGCTGCAGTTCAGCCGGTGTGTATCTGGTCTTTTTACTTTTCTTAAATCGCCTTTTCTTTACTGCTATTACCTTCTTTTCCGGCTTTCTCGTCTTTACTTTCTTAATCTTTAACACCTTCTTAGGCTTTGAGGATTTTGTCTTTGCACTTTTTTGCTTTAAAGATTTTGACTTCGTTGTTTTTGCTTTTACTTGTTTTACTTTTTTGCCTTTTGGTTTTATCGCTTTGTGTTTTACCTTTTGGGCATTCTTTCTCTTGGGCTTTAAAACAGCTTTCTTTAAAGCCCTTTTCTTTTTTTGTACTTTCTTTTTCATAAATTGCTCCTTGATTATACTTTTATGAAATTTTTTCTATGTAAAATTTGCACGGTATTTCGTTAATCTCTGTTTCGTAAAACTTTATACCGTTTTCTTTTGATTCTATCAGTTTATTGCAATTGATTTCATTTTTAATGTTACTGAAATTTTTGTTAATTGCATTTAATATGTTAGAATCTGCCTTTATAAAAACATTTATTTTGTCATTAACGTTGTAATTGTTCGTTTTTCTGTAATTCTGTATCCTGTTTATAAATTCACGCGAAATCCCTTCTTCTATCAACGCACTGTCGAGTTTAGTGTCGAGCGCTATCGTAAAATTATTGTCTGTTTCTACTATCCAACCTTCGATGTTTTCTGTGAATATTTCTACATCGTCTTTTGTAATCTTAAACGTATCCTTTTCTAATTCATTGTTTGCTTCCAGTTCTGCAATTTCGTGATGCGTCAGGTTGTTGATTATTTGCTGGACTTTTTTTACGTCTTTCCCGTATTTCGGTCCTATCGATTTGAAATTCGGTTTCGTCTTCTTTCTGATAATTTCTGAATCGCCCTCGATTATTAATAATTTCTTTACGTTTATCTCCTCAAGAATTATGTTTTCTACCTTTTTTAAATTATTTTTCTCTTTGTCGTTTAAAACTGGAATTAATAACTGCTTTAATGGTTGCCTTACTTTTAGATTATTCTTTACTCTTACCGCCCTGACTAAATTTACTGCTCGTTGCGCTAAATCCATTTGCTCTTCGAGTGTTGAATCGATGGATTTCCCGTCGTAATCTGTAAACTCGGATAAATGTATCGATTCTTCTTTTTTGCTTAAATCAAGATAGAGCTTGTCGGCTAAAAACGGAGATACTGGCGAAAGCATCATTAATATTTCATGCATACATTCGTATAATGTCTGGAATGCCGCTGTGCTATCGCTTGAATTCTCCGGACTTCTGAATCTCTTTCTGTTTCTTCTTACATACCAGTTCGAGAGCTCGTCTATCGTGAAATCCGATAATAATCTGCAGGCTTTCGTTATTTCGTAACTGTTCATTAATTCGAAGAATTCTTTTTTTAATGAATTTAACTTCGAAATAATCCATCTGTCAATTTCTGCCCTCTTGCCTGTGGGTATTAATTCTGCTTTTGTGTAATCGAATCCGTTGACATTTGCATACATTACAAAAAATTTGTATGTATTTATCAGTGTATCGAAAAACTTGTTCTTTATTTCTATTAAATCTTCTTCATTGAATAATTTCGATTTCCATATGGGAGAACCCGCTACAAGATACCATCTTAATATGTCTGCACCGTATTTATCAAAAATATCGAAAGGATTTACCGCGTTGCCAAGCGATTTGCTCATCTTCTTCCCGAATTTATCCAGTACGTGTCCGTTTACTACCAGATTCCTGTATGCCGGCTTGTCGAATAAAAATGAACCGATGGCATGTAGTGAATAAAACCAGCCCCTTGTCTGGTCAACTCCTTCGGCAATAAAATCTGCCGGGTAATTTTCCTCGAAATATTCTTGATTCTCGAAAGGATAATGAAACTGCGCAAATGGCATCGAACCGCTGTCGAACCAGCAGTCTATCACCTCTGGTATCCTCTGCATTTCAAATCCGTCTTCAGACTTTAATTCTATCCTGTCTATGTATGGTTTGTGTAAATCGAGAAAATCGTCTTTGTATATATCTTCTAAGTTTGTCGCTTTTCTTCTCAGTTCCTCTATGCTTCCTATGCACTCATAATGTTCTTTACCGTCTTTATCCTTGTAAAACCATATCGGTAAAGGCGTTCCCCAAAACCTGTTCCTTGATATTGCCCAGTCCTTGTTTTCTTCAAGCCAGTTGCCGAATCTTCCTGTCCCGAACTCTTCTGGATTCCAGTTAATCTCTTTGTTCAATGCAATCATCCTGTTCTTGAACGCTGTGGTTTTTATGAACCAGGAATCGGTTGCGTAATACATCAACGGAACCTTGTGCCTCCAGCAATGTGGATATGAATGCGTGAACATTTCCTTTTTGTAAAGTTTGCCTGATTCTCTAAGATTATCTATGATTTTCGGGTCTGCTTCCTTGAAGTTTGTATCTGCAATGAAACCTGCTTCGTGCTTGAAAAGGCCGCTCCTTTTTACTGCCTGCAGCAATGGTAAGTCGTATTTTAAACCGATGTTGTAATCATCTTCACCAAATGCAGGTGCTATGTGCACTATTCCTGTCCCGTCTTCCATTGTGACGAAATCACCTGCAGTTATATAATATGCTTTCTTATCGAGTTCAAAGAAATTAAATAATGGCTCATATTCGATATTTTCAAGTTCAAGACCCGTGAATGTTTCAATGATTTTGTAAGGCACGCCTTCCTTCGAAGGGAATAACTTTGGAGTACAGAGTTTCTTTGCTAAAATTAATTTTTCATTCTTGCTCGTTTCGATTAATACATATTCTTCTCTTGGATTAACACAGAGGGCTACATTCGATGGTAATGTCCATGGAGTTGTTGTCCATACTAAAAAATCCGCATTTTTAAATCTGTCTGATTTAACCCTGAATTTTATATATATGGAAGGCTCTTTTAGCTCCATGTATCCCTGTGCTACCTCGTGTGATGATAACGGAGATTCGCATACAGGACAAAAAGGCTGAATCTTGAATCCTTTGTAAATCAATCCTGCATCGAAAAATTTCTTTAATGCCCACCATACTGATTCTATATATTCATTGTGAAATGTTACATACGCATCGTTTAAATTTATCCAGTATCCCATCCTGCGGGTGAGCTCTTCCCATTGCTCTAAATATGTGAATATGGATTCCTTGCAGGCATTGTTGAATTCTACAGGTCCAAACTTGTAGATTTCGTCTTTTGATTTTAATCCAAGCTTTTTTTCGACTTCTACTTCTACCGGTAAACCGTGCGTGTCCCAACCTGCTTTCCTGTGAACCTGGTACCCTTGCATGGTTTTATATCGGCAAATAATGTCTTTAACTGTCCGCGATATCACATGGTGAATTCCGGGTAAACCGTTTGCTGTCGGAGGTCCTTCATAAAAAGTATAGTACTTGCTGTTGCTTTTTGAGGTAACGCTTTTTTCGAATACATTGTTGTTTTCCCAAAAAGTTAATATCTCTTTCTCTAAGTCCGGTAAACTAATATTTTCTCTGAAACTTTTATACATTTATGCAAGTGCAAATATTACTGAAATAAACACCAAAAGTATGAAAATATTAGAATAATATCAATGTAAATAACTTAAAAATGTGTGTAAATTACGAATAAATAAAGATTTTTATTTATTGCAGAGGAAAAAAATCTTAACTAAATGCTCATTTATTTTTCCCTCTTTCCCGATTTAATAGCTTTCTTAAATTGTTCTGAAAACTTATTGCCTGAGCTATTTGCTTTGGGGTGAGAAATTTCTGTAGTTCATTAATGAAATTTTTATTCGATTTGTTGATTTTATCGTCAATTTCCACTAAATCATTGATTTTTTGCATAACATCGCTCGCATCTGGATTTTCTTCAATGGATTTCATTAGCTCCTTTTTATTCCGGCTGTATGTCTTTAGTAATTTTTTCTGCTCGTTAAAGAGTTCCCATAATTTATCTGCCTTTGTTTTATCGATATCTAACTTTTGCATTAATTTTTCTCTCAATGCTTTTTTTAATTTATGCTTTGTCTCTGTACCGGTTGTGTCATCTTGTGCTTGTAATGAAAAATTGACACCAATAATGAAAATTAATATTATAATTATTTTTTTAAGCATTTTATTTATTTTTATAGATTACTGTTTTTAATTTTTAAAATTATTTCGTTCTGCTCTTCTTTACTCAGTTTTTCGAATTCCTGTTCGTAATTTATGTCGTCCTCGGAAAAGAAAATTTCTTCATTTTCTAATTCGGAAAAATCTAAATATTCCAATGCATTATCCTCTGTGTTTGATGTATTATGCCTTACCGGTTCGTATTTCTTTTTTATATCAGGTTTTATTTTATCGCTTGATGTTTCTTTTTTATCGTCTGTATAAATTGATTTCTCTGTTATAAAATTTTCGTCCGTATTTTCTGATGTATCGGCTTTTTTATCACTGTGGTTCAATTCCTTAAATACAACATGCGTATCTTTGTTTAATTGGTCGATATAATCGCTGTTTTTAAAAATTGTTTTGTATCCTATAAAAAATAATATTATTGCCGCAATTGGTACTGCATATTTCCAGAGATTTGACAGATTTCTGATGAAATTATACTTGTCGTCTCTTTTTGTGATTCTGCCGTTAATCCTGGGAAGCAGAGTGTTAAAATAATTTTCCGGAGGTTCCGAAAATTCAATAACGTTAATATTGCTGAATACAGAAAAAATTGAATCGTATTCTTTCTTGAAATCCTTATTATTTGAGATTTCATACCTGATTGCTTCGATAAGTTCGGTGTCCTCGATCTTGTTATTGATATAATCTGGTAAATTTTCTCTTAATTCTTCTTTCGTGTATCCCATATCCGTTTTATACTATTTTGTCTTTCTTCTTGGTTAGGAAAAATTGAATTTTCTTTAATGCATGAAAATAATTTGCTTTTAATCCTCCTACGGATGTCCCTAATAACGTTGCGATTTCATCGTATGGTAATTCTTCGTAAAACCTTAATGTAAATACTGCCCTTTGCTGCTTCGGAAGTGAACTTATAGCTTCCTTAATTAGTCTGGTGTTAATATCTCTGTCCAGTATTTCGTCTGAACCTAAATCTTTTGACTTAATCTTGAATACTTCTGAATCGAAATCCTTTTTTATACTGTTTGTGGTTCTATTTTTTTTTAAATAATTTAATGAATAATTTACCGCAATTTTGTATATATATGTAAATAATGCCGATTCACCCCTGAAATCATCTAAGGATTTGTACAGTTTTATGAAAACTTCTTGCGTTATATCATCGGCATCATCATGGTCTAAAACAAATTTACGCACTAACCAGTATATTCTCTTCTGGTATTTTAACACAATTAAATTAAAAGCATCTTTGTTCCCGTCGTTAAAGCTTTCAATAATATCTTTATCGTCACTCTGTATGTTTATATTATCAGCCAAAATTATTCGTATTTATTAGACACTTTGTTTGATTTTTAGGTTTAATTGAATTTCTTACTTTTATACTGAATATTTTGTCTTCTTTGATTAAATTATATTGTTAAAAATAATTAAACTAAATCTTGATAAAACAAATTATTAAGATAAAATATCTTATTCCTCTCGTACTTTTAACGGTTTTAATACCGCTTTTCGTTATCTTTAATAATAAATCTGAAAAAAACTCATCGGAAATTGATATTCGAAATACCGAGAAAGATGTTCTTATCTCACCTCAAATTGATAATTTACAAAAAGATTATTCAAAATTTAATCCAAACGAAAAGTATTTGTTTGTTTTGAATAAATGCGAAAATCTGTTTCTGGATTGGTCGGAAATTTTTAATTATTTCTCGGCTAATAAATACTTGTTCGTAAGAAACAAAAACATCGATTCTGTAGGTCTTGAAAAATTATCTTTGAATATTAAAACTGTTCCGAATGTCGTAAGCATAAGTAGTGTACAGGACTTGGTTGATGAATATGGCGATATGATTAAATCACAGTGTACTCACTATAATATCGATTGGAGATTAATACTCGCATTGATTCATCAGGAATCTCTATTCAATTCTAATGCAGTTTCCAGAGCCGGTGCGTTTGGTCTGATGCAAATAATGCCGAGAACAGGTCTGGGTCTGCAAAGTGAATTGAATCTTGAAGATACTAAAACACCTCAAAATAATTTAACTGCTGGAATTTATTATTATGCTACTCTGGTCGCAAATTTTGAATTTACAGGGGAAGAAAAATATAAGTTTGCACTTGCCGCGTATAATGCCGGGTTTGGTAGGGTAGTTGACGCAATGACGATTACTTATTTCTTTGGAAAAGATTATAAGTACTGGGATAATGTGAAAGAAAATTATCCATACCTTTCTTCAAAGCAGGACTCCATTCATGCTCTGGTCTGGCCTCAGTCTAAAAGACCGCCGAACGGTACCCTCGATAACTGGATTGAACCTTATAAGTATGTCGAATATGTATTGTTTTATTTCGGAGAATATAAAAAATATTTTAAAAGTAATTTGCCTGAACCAAAAACTAAGGAAATAAAAAAGAAAAAATCTAAGAAAAAATGATATGAATAATAACGTGAATTTAATTGATTCTGTTTATGCAATCAGAGATGCACGAAAATTGTTTCCCGTTACAAAATCCTGCGTTTACCTTGACTCAGCACATTATAGCCAGTATTCGCTTGAAACAAATCGAAGACTTGTTAATTTTATTGACGAATTTACTTATACTAATAAAAATTTAAGCCTTTTCATTAATAAAAAAGTCGATGAACTTAAAGAGAAAATTGCTCGACTTGTTAATTCGGAAAAAGAGAATATAATTATTACGGGAAGTACCACCCATGGACTTAATATCTTTGCAAACGGGATTAACCTTAAAAAAGGGGAGTGTGTTGCATTTGCCGATACGGAGTTCCCGGCTGTTGTATACCCTTGGCTTAATCAGAATAAATTGAGAGGAATAGAATATGTATATATTCCTTCTGTGAATGGAAAAATTGAAATTGAGGATATTAAAAAAATAATTGAAAAGAATAATGTAAAAGTCCTTACAATCAGTTCTGTGGAATTCTTGGGATTTAGAAATAATCTCTCCAAGATTAGCGAAATATGCCGAAAAAATGGATGCTTCTTTGTTGTTGACGCAATTCAGAGTATCGGCGTGTGCCCTATGGATGTAAAAAAATATAATATTGATTTTCTGGCTGCTGGTTCTCAAAAATGGATGATGTCTCCGGCTGGTGTCGGCTTTGCTTTTATCTCTGATAAAATGAGAAAGTTTATTGCTCCTACTTATGCCGCTACTTCAAGTATAAAATATGATTTTAAAAATTTTTTGAAATATGAACTGAATTTCAAGGACGATGGGTCTGCTTACGAAAATTCCACTCTGAACTGCCTTGGTATGATTGGACTCGAATCTTCCGTGGAATTATTCTTGAAACTGGGTGTGGATAATATCTTTGAACATATCCTGGGATTGTTGGACTTGTTTATATCGGAACTTGATAAATCGAATTATAAAATTGAATCGGTATTAAATCCGGAAAATCGCTCGTGTATATTGATTTTCTCCCATGTGGATAAAAACAAAAATGAAACAATTCAAAAAACCCTCGAAAAGAAAAATATTTTCATTGCTTTAAGGGAGGGATTCTTAAGAATATCACCTCATCTTTTTAATGACGAAAATGATATTGGAATTCTTACAAATGAATTGAATAAAATCTGAATTATCTCGCCGATGCTATCGTTAAAGCCGAAATTTCTTTTACGTTTTCTTCCCTTAATACTTTTATAACCTCATTCATCGTTGCCCCTGTCGTTATTACGTCATCAACTAACAGTATTCTTTTTCCCGAGATGCTGCCTTTGTACTTTTCGTTTAACCTGAAAGCATCTTTTACGTTTGATAATCTCTCAAAATATTTTAAGTTTGTTTGGGATTTTGTATGCCTTATCCTTAATATCAGGTCGCTGGTTTGAGTTATATTTATTGCCGAGTTTATTCCTCTGCATAAGTATTCGGATTGGTTGTAACCTCTCTCCCTTAATTTTGTTTTATGTAAAGGAACGGGACAAATTATGTCAAATTCATTTATTTTTCTGAATACTCTCATGTATTCATTGCCAAAATAATTACCAAGAAATAATCCTAACCTGCAGAATCCTTTGAATTTTAAGTGATGTATTAAAGTTTGTACAGGATTATCTTTTTTGAATGCCAGAAAACTGTTGAAATTATCCGAATTTACTTTTTTCCTGATTTCTAACATATCTTCAGGCTTCAGCCTTTCTAATGATTCGAATACATTATCATCTATGAATTCATTTGAATTACCGGACTTTATTTTGTTGTTTGTTATTATACAAATTTTTGGAAAGAAAAAATCAGTAATATTACTAATTATATTCTTCAAAACTTTATGGTAATTTTTTTGTTTTGGCGGATGGTATTAACTTATATAAAAATATATGTAATTTATTCTATATCTTTAAGTAAATCCGATAAAAAAGATTTTAGCTCTTTCAAATCACTCAGAAGCGGTTTGCTGTCTATATCCGTCTGACTGTCTTCGCTTTGTTTATCTTCTTCGGAATTAAATAAACTTAGTTCATTTTTTGTGTGAATAAAAGATGCCTTTGGCTTTGCATCATCTGTTCCCGTTAAAATCTGCTCTTCTTCCTTTACGTTGTAACTCTTTAATAATTTTTTCGCCCCTTCTATTGTGTATTTCTCGTCGCGGAGCAGCTTTTTTATGTGCAGTATTAATTTAATATCCTTGTTTGTATATATCCTGTTACCCGCAAGGTTCTTTGCTGGCTTTAATTGGTCAAATTCCGTTTCCCAGTACCTTAAAACATATTGCTCTAAGTCTGTTATTTTACTGACTTCACTTATCGAGTAGTAAAGCTTTTTCATTGCGAAATTTTTCTTCATAATATGTGTATATTATAACTAAATATATATATTATTATTAGATTTATCAATACAAATGTTTTAAGCATTACTTTTTATGTCAAATTATAACTATACTAAAAATAACAAGATAAGCCTTGATACTTTAAAATGCATTTTTATAAAAAACTTAATTTATTATGTTAATAAATGTTAGATTTTTAAATTTAAACCAATACTTTATTATGAATTATATCAAATTTATATTTGCTTTTGCTTTATCAGTGCTTCTGTTTTCTTGTTCTAATGTGCCCACTACTGTTTATTATAACGGTAAAATTTATTCATTGGATAAAAATAATACGGTCGCTGAAGCAATTGCTGTTAAGGATGGTAAAATAATCGATATCGGTAAAAATGATGATATTAAAGATAAATATGGCGAAGATGAACTTATTGACCTGAAAGGTAATACTGTTATACCCGGATTTATTGAATCTGACGGCTCAATTGTGGATTTCTCCCTTGAATTGGCTCGCTATAATAATATGGCTGATCTGAGAAATCTGGATAATATTGAAAAAATTGTTTCTGTTATGACGGAAAAAGTAAAAACTCAGAAAGAAAATTCATGGGTTGGCGGTTATGGATGGGATGATATTGGTTCTTCTGAAAAAATTGAACTGATTAACAAATTTACTCTGGATAAAATATCTGCTAATCATAATATCTATATTATCAATGAAGATGGCTCCGTTGTGTGGTGTAATTCGAAAGCTATTGAAACAATGCAAATTACTAAACTTACACCTTCACCCGAGAATGGAGAAATCGGAAAAGATGAGAAAGGGGAACCCGATGGCCTTCTCTTTGGTGATGCAGTTAATTTGGTAAAAGAAAAACTTCCGAAGTTTACTAAGGAAGATATGCAGAATGCCCTTGTAAACGGCTCTAAGGAATTATTGAAATATGGCATAACTGGTGTCGTAGATAGAAATCTTAATAAAGAATCGATTAATGAATTTAAAGAATTAATTGATAGTAATAAAATTCCCCTCCATATATATGCAGTTCTTACCGGTAATGATCAGACATTTGCTGATTATTTGCAAAACGGTATCGAGAAAAATTATAAGAACAAATTGACTGTGAGAGCTGTTACTCTCGATTATGACGGAGCATTTGAATTGCAAAGCGCCGCTATGAATGAAAAATATAAAGAAGAAAATAATTCGAAAATACCTTATACCGATGAGGCTACGATTGAAAAGGTGCTTAGAACTGCCCTTGATAAAAATTTTCAGTTTACAATTAAAACTGTCGGTGATGATGCTGTAACGAAAGTTCTGAATGTAATTGAGAAGGTCTTAAAAGAAAAAAATCCGCAGGATGCTAGAATAAAACTTGAAGGACTTGAATTCGTTAATCCCGATGATTTGAAAAGAATAAAAGAATTGAAAATCATACCGTCTGTAAAACCGGAATCGAATATCTTCGATTCTTATTACTTGGATTATTTGATTGCTCCCGATGCAAAAAAGAAATTTGCATTGTGGAAATCCCTTCTCGAAAATGGGGGATTAATTGTATCGTCCTCGGGCTTTCCGTTTAGCCTGTCGATTAACCCTTTGGTGCAAATATATTACTTGACCGCAAGACAACCGCTGGATACCAATCTTAACGATATTCCTAATCCCGAACAGAAACTAACTGTATTGGATGCGGTTAAATCTTATACCGTCTGGGCTGCTTATGCAGCATTCCAGGAAGAATTAAAAGGTAGTCTTGAAAAAGGAAAAATTGCTGATATGGTGGTCTTGTCCGATGATATTTTTAATATTAATGTAAAAGATATACCGAATACTAAAATATTAATGACTGTAGTTAATGGTACTATAGTATATGAGAATAAAGAAGCGTCCGGTAAATAAAAATATGTCTGAAAAAAAATTATCGACGTTGCTTGAAATAATTAAGTATTCTACTCGGCTTTTAAATGAAAAGAATATTAAAAATCCGAGACTGAATGTTGAATTGATGTTTTGCGAAATTCTGAATTGCGATAGAATTAAACTTTATCTCGATTTCGATAAACCCCTTAAAAGCAATGAAATATCGGGATTCAAAGATATGCTTCTCAGAAGACTTAAATATGAACCCCTTCAGTATATTCTCGGCAAAACTTGTTTTTATGGATATCAAATTGCTCTCGATAGAAGGGCTCTGATACCGAGACAGGAAACTGAAATATTGGTCGGACTTGTGCTGGATGATATTGCTGAATCGAAAATGGATAATGTCAAAATCCTCGAAATAGGCACTGGAAGCGGATGTATCGCTGTTGCGTTAAGTCGTGAACTTGACAAAAAAGGAATAAAACATAAAATATCGGCTGTGGATAAATCTCGGGATTCCGTTGAACTCGCAGAAAATAATGCGAAAATAAATTCTGTGTCCCGGGATAATGTTGTATTTGCAGTGGAGGATTTCTTGAATGATACTGGAAATGATTTTGATTTCAATTATATAATCTCGAATCCGCCCTATATTTCTCAGAGTGAAATTGAGAATTTGGATGAGGAAATATTAAAATATGAACCTGTTTCGGCTTTGACGGACGGAAAAGATGGTTTACTTTTTTATGATAAAATTTTTAATTTGTATTCAAAGGGATATATTGATGCGAAAGTCTTTCTGGAAATCGGTGATGGAAAGAAGAATAATATTGAAGATTTGTTGATAAAAAAAGAAATTAAAAACTATAAGTTTTATAAAGATTACTGTAACATCGAAAGAGTATTAAAAATCGGTTGATATGATAGCTGTTGTCCAAAGAGTAACTAAATCTGGTGTCGAGGTCGAAGGCGAAATTATAAGCCAGATTAATTTAGGTCTCGTTGTATTTCTGGGAATAAAAAAGGGCGATACGGAAGAATTTGCAGGTTATTTGGCAAAAAAAATCTTGAATTTAAGAATATTTTCTGACGATAATGGTAAAATGAATTTGAGCGTTAAAGATATTATGGGAGAAATATTGGTTGTTTCACAGTTTACTCTGTGTACCGATAATACTAAAAGCGGAAATCGTCCGAGTTTTACAATGGCTGAAGAACCTGAAAGAGCTAATTTCTTATATGAATATCTTGTAAAAAAAATGAAAGATGAATATTCCGAAGATAAAATATTTACTGGTATTTTTTCTGCACATATGCATATCAGTATTTTAAATGATGGTCCCGTAACTATACTTCTTGAAAAAGAAAAATGAATAATAATAGAAAATATAAAAATAAGAAAATTTATCTGATAGGTGTCGGTAAAGTCGGCTCGGCTTTGTATCACTCGTTGATTTCTTGCGGATATAATATTCTGTTCGCTACGGACTCGAATATTAAAAGACTGAAGAGGATTACTTCAGGCAACAATACAATAAGGCTAAGTGATGATATTAAAAAAGAATATTTGGATAAATCTGATGTTGTAATTATTCCTGTTCCTGAAAAATCCTTGAATAAGGTTTTAAAACGTTGTAATAAATTTAATCTGGATTTGTCGGATAAAATATTATTTCATACAAGTGGAATCGAAACATCGGAATTGTTTAAAGAATTGAATGTCAATATTCGTAATATTGGCTCATTTCACCCGTTACAAACTTTTAATATAATTACGTATAATAATATAAATATATTAAATAATATTTATTATGGTATTGAGGGCGGTTCGAATGCAATAAAATTTTTTATTGAATTCTGCAAAGATTTAAAAAGCAAGTATTTGATTATACCCAAAAATAAAAAGCCGCTATACCATTGCTTGTGCGTTATGGCATCTAACTTTTTGGTAAGCCACTATAACATCATTTTGAATGTATCGAAAGATATTAAAACCGGCATTGATAATAATCTTGATGTGTTTAAACCTATTGTTATGACTACCATCGGTAATATTTTCGAACAAGGTCCCGAAAATGCTCTGACGGGACCTTTTGTAAGAGGGGATTTGAAAACAATTGATTTGCATCTGAAATATCTTAAAAAAAATTATCCTGCTTTATCTGATTATTATATACTCTTGGGGATGGAAACAGCTAAAATATCCTTAAATAAGAAATGTATATCTAAAAAAGTTGCAGCAGAGATTGAAAAATTATTTTGGAATTATATTTAATAAAATATATGAGTCTGAAAAAGATAATATTGATTTCATTACTGCTGGGTCTTAATGCATTGACCTATTCTCAGGAAAAGGAAATTGATACGACAAGAAAAATAGAAACGAAATATAAAATTAAAAAAGCAAGCGGTATCTTTATTACACCTGTTTTGGGCGCTGAATTTCCTATCAAGGATTTGCACTCTAACTCTAAATATACTTTTTCGTTTGGAGGTCGACTGGAATATTCATCTTTAACTATATATCCGTTTGTTGTGGGTGCTACTGTGCAATATCAAAATCATTCGGGCTCTGATGACTTTAAAACGGCATATCTGATTAATTCCTTGAATACTAAAATTACTTCCTTTGGCTTGAGTGTAGATATGCTTTTGAATAAATATCTGAAATCCTCTTTTACTATTCCCTTTGTTTTTCTGGAAGCAAGATATGTTACTGTGAATAGGGAAACTTCTCCTGAATCGAATTTTCCGAATTATAAAAGTTCTGATAACACTGTTGGATTCGGCGGCGGTTTCGGATTTACATTATATATATTTGATATTTATACAACTTATTTATCCGCAAAAGATTATAGCACAGTTTCGATAAAAACAAGATTCAGATTCCCCCTTATTAAATTTTAAAGCTTCCTGTTTTTCCAGCTGACCCTTGAACCTGCTAAAAATGTAAACGGCAATAATAAACCGTATATGGAAAAATAAATTTGATATATGGGGAAATATATTAATAACTTTTTGTATTTTAACTTAAAATATACTGGCACAATTATTAGTAATTCCGAAATAATTTTTAAAGCGATAAGAAAAAGGTAAATATACGGATTGAGAAATATTAATCCAAAAATCAGTATTATATTGACTATGTATAACTCGAATCCTAAAATCCATCCCAGAAAATTTATCTTTATGCCACCCCTGAACCACCTTTTCTTCTGATTGTATAGCTCTCTTATCGTCTTGCATTCCTCGGTTGTTACTGTACACTCGGGGTCTATCGGATATATTACCTTGTAGCTTTTGTCCGAATCTATCCTCCTCATAAGGGCAAGGTCTTCTGTGACGGAAAAATTTATTTTTTCGTATCCGCCGATATCGTTGTAAACTTTTTTCGTAAAAGTCAGATTGTTTCCTATACAGCTTAATATTTTTCCTATACCGCTGCTGCATGATGCAAGCGAAAGAAGGTAAATCCAGTCCAGAGCCTGAAGCTTTGCAAAAAAGGAAGTAGCATGATTCACTCGCGTAAACCCGCATACCATCTGAGTGTTTTTACTGTAGTATCTTACAGTCTCTTCTGCCCAGCCCTCTGGTACTATACAGTCTGCATCAGTTATCATTATGATGTCACCGCTGGCTGTTTTTATCGCTGTGGCAATTGCATTTGCTTTTCCTTTTAAATTTTTATTTGCATTCTTATCCGAATCAATGACCAGGAAGTTTTCGTAGCCCTCGGTTTCTTTCATCATCATTGATCTTGTGGAATCGGTAGAATTATCGTTTACTAAAATTATCTGGAGTAAATTTTTATCGTACTTTAACCTTTTTAAGGAGGATATGCAGTTTGAAATGTTCCTTTCCTCGTTTCTTGCGGCAACTACTACGGTTACCTTAATTTTATTTGTATTGTCCGCTTTCTTTATAGAGTTCGATTTCAGAAAACCAATAAAAAAAATTATGTGAATAATAAAATATAATACCGATGATGCAAAAAAAAATATTTCCATTCAAACGAAATCCTTTTGGTAAATGAAAAATTGTTACTTTACAACTGCAATTTTTATGATTTTTGTCTCCTTGCTTCCGTCTATCTCTGCTTCTATGACTCCGTAATATATACCGCTCTGAACTGAACTTACATCCCAGATAATCTCGTTGTCTGCATTGGAATTTGAGGTGCCGTTTAATTTTGTTACTAATTCTCCCGATAAGTCTAGTATCTTAATCGTTACTGATCCTGCATTCCCGTTAATATAATACCTTATGTATGTCCTTGAATCGTATACTGGATTTGGCCAGTTATATACCTTGTCCGAAGGTAATTTTTCTGAATATGTAATCGTGGAAGAAAGACTTTTATAATTATTGTTGGAGAAATATTTATCTCTTAGATAATTTTTCCATAGGATTTTACTTTCATCATACCTTGTGTTTGTTTTATATGCATAAAGATACTTGTCCTGACCATAAATCAGAATTCCCAGTGTATCGTTTAAATTTGCTAATGCTGGATAAGAATAAAAGTTTGAACCCGTTTTTATTGGATAACCGTTTACTACTTTGCCGTTGATTCCATAAGCATATAAATCTCCTTCCGTTGTTGTAAAAATTAAATCCATAATACCGTCATTATTAATGTCTGCAATAACTATTCCCGGATTTATTGTCTTGTTGAAATTAATTGGGAAGTTTTCAAGGATAACCCCGTTTGAATTCAGTATGTATATTCCTCCTTCCGATATAAAAATAATTTCCTGCTTGCCATCTTTGTTCACATCGGCTAAAATAGGATTACTCTTATGCGTCAGGTTATAATTAATGTTTAAAATACTTCCGTTTATGTATAATGCGTAATTTGCATTATTAAGCTCGACCGAATCAATGCTGTTTTGATTTTTTAGGTTTCCGCATACTAAAAATTTTGAGTTACCTGTTCTATATGCATATTTCATCCTGTCGATTTTTGTGAATGATGTAACAGAATTTCCGGCCGTGGAATCAAAATAATTAGCCGAACCATCGAGTTTTCTTTCCATTATCAGGCCGTTATAAAATCCCAATACAATTTTTGTAGAATCATATACCAAAAGGGGAGTCGGGTCGCTAACCAGATTTTCGACTGTAGAATCCGATATTAAATTGTTGGTTATTTTATAAAGCCCTAATTTTTTACTGTTCGAAGTAAGAATTAACCAGTTACTGCTGTTTGAATATCCCACAGTGGCAGGTGTTCTTCCGAAATTTGATATCAATAATCCTGTTGTATTGTTTAATATTGGATTTCCGTCTGTTTTAAATCCATACATATCATTATAATTATTAATGAAAAATTCGTCTCTGCCGTCACCATCATAATCAAAAGCCATTGGAATATTTAGAAAATTGTTAATGCCGCCTATGTATTTCGGAAATCCCGCCAGTGGTTTTATTACCTCGGAACCGATTCTTACCCTAAATCTCATCGTGGCTGATATCGAATCGAATTCGGTTATGTAAATGTTATTATTGGCTAATGTATAACTTAAAGTATTCGGCTTTGAATATGGAGTAAATTCGTTCTTGTATATATTTGCTGGGACATAATGATTCCCGTTGTACCAGAAGTCCACAAAATAACCGTCTGATGTTACATCACCGAATGGCGTGCTGTATGTTATCCCTATATCCTGAGAACCCTTTGCCTCCTTTAAACAAACACCTCTGTGCTTTATATCGTTGTTTATCGAATTTGTACCTATTTTGGCATCAATTACATTTTCATCTATATGCCATATCAGTATTCCCCCCCTGAAATTGCACGTGTCGCTTATTGCTCCCGGTAAACTCCAGTCTAAATATTTTACGTCCGTTACATTCCCGTTGACCGCATAAATATCGTAACTCACAAACCCCGGAACGTCTTTTGTGAATTTCAGTGAATCGTTGAATGCCCTGTTTCTGGTGTATACTGTCTGCCCCGAATTGTCATAACTCCTGTTCCTGTTTTCGATTAAAAAATATTCCTTTGAATTCATTAATACTTTTATTACTGTGGTATCTGTATTATTATCGGTAGACGAAGTCTTTAAACTGATATACGAATCTCCCGATGAGATTACTACAGGGTTTACCCATCCTAAATAAATTTTCTCCCAGGCCGAAGGTTCCGGTGGAAAAATTCCGTTGTAGCTGAATATTGATTGACCATCCATTAACCCAAACCTTCCTATAGCCGTCTTACCCGTGCTGGTATTGAATAAATCCGGAAGACCAAGATAACTCCCTAAACTCGCACAGAGAATCCCGTTAATTCCTAACTGCAGTAAAAAATTTCCCGATATTAAGCTCAGTTCCCTTAACTCTGTCGATGGTATTATTAAAGAATTCCTGATTACAAAACCTGATTGTGTCGTGTATCCGTTGATATTTAACTCGATTAAATTTTTATTCCCGAGGAAAACTGAAGGTATATCGTAAGGATATGGGTCGTATCCGAAAATTGATGTCAAATCGATATCTCTTCCTGTTCCAGAATGAAAAATGACAAAAGCGGTGTTTGTTGTATCGTAACCGCTTAAATTAATTATGCTGTCCGCTCGTGACCATGTGTCTGAAAAAAGTTGACCTAACTTTGAATTGTTTTCATTCTTCTGTGGCGAATAATATGACATCACGTTCGGTAATGTTATAACTTTACCGTATAATTTGTAATTTATGTTTAATTTCCCTTTTGAAGATTTCTTGTAATAGTTTTTCAGGAATTCAAGATGGTCAACGAAATATAAACTGTCATATGGAGGTGAGTCGATTACTGTGTCCCTTTGTAATGTTGGATTGTAATATTTATTTGATAAATCGAATTTCCCGTTGCCGGTCGTTCTTGGGTCGCTGTCTTCCTGAAATTGGACTAAAACTGCAATTATTTTTATGGTATCAGATGTTTTTTGAAATCCAAATCTCGATGTCTTGACATTTTCTACACTTCCGTATTTTATTGGATGAGAAAGCCTGAATGCATTCTTTTCGCTTATTTTCTGAGCCGAAACCGAAACCGAAATAATAAATGTGAAAATAAATAATGTTTTTAATAGTCTCATATATTTTTAGAGATTTTTTTTTGTCCTTTTTAGGAAAAAGTTATGGGTATATATAATTAATCTTTGAAATCAACATTTTTTCAAATATGACTTCAAAGATTAATATATGACATTTGTTTTAAAAATTAACTGATAATCCGAATCTCAATGTATTTGCCAAAGGGTGATTTTCTTCGACTGCATTAATGTAACTGAAATCAAAACCGTATAATGAATATCTGATTCCTGCTCCTAAAGTAATATATTTCCTGTTACCGTTTGAAGGGTCTTCGTAAAAATATCCTGCTCTCAATGCTATTAACCTCGGACTTCCGTACCAGTACTCTATACCAACGGAGGACTGAATTGTGGTCCCTATTTGCCCTAAACCACCTTTCCATGAAGTTACCATTGCTTTGTAAAAAGCATCGGATGTCCCGTCAGGATGACGGTTTACTAATAATTTTGAAAAATCTGCCGTAAGCGTTAAATCGTTCCCTTCGTTCTTGAATACGTTATATGCTATGCCTATCCTTAACTGCGTCGGAATTGGGTCTGCCTGCGAAGCATCGACATAAGAAATCTTCGGTCCTAAATTTGATAAGTTAATCCCGAATGAAAGTTTATCTTTCAATAATTTTGGACCGCTTTGCAATTTATACATTGCTGAAAGGTCGAAACTGGTTGTAAATGCTGTTCCTGAACCTTTTTCGTTTCCTACTTGTAAATCATTTGGCGACAGTCTGCTGTATATAAATCTTACTGTTACTCCAACACCTAAATCTTTTCTTAGTTTCGTGGCATATCCAAACGTAGTCGCAAATTCATACGCTTTGTAATTCTTTGATTCATCTGTCCTTCCCGTTTCATCTGTGTATATTACCTCTCCGATGTTTAAATAAGTAAAATCAAATCCCACTGTACCGTTAAGTTGCTTGACATATTTTTTGGCCGCTAAATAATCATAGAATAAATCCGATAAACCCAGTCCTGCAAGCCATGGAGAATGAGTAAAATTTACCTCCGTTCCGGTTGTTTGAAATGCTAATCCGGATGGATTCCAATGCATTGCTGTCGCATCGTCCGCAATAGCCGTACCCGTTTCACCCATACCTGCAAATCGTGAATTCGGACCTATTAACAGAAACGGAACACCGGTTGAAACAGTATTCTGTGCTGATAAATCTTTGTAATTGAAAAATACCGCTAAAATGAAGATAAACATCAAAACATTTCTTGCTAATTTTAAATTGAACATTATTATATTTCCTTATTTATTAATAAAAATTATTATTTTAATTTTGCTAATATCCCTGTTGTGGTTTTATTAAATAAACCATCATCTGATTTTATAGTTATTTTGTAAATATATGTTCCGTTTGCTATTGCATCATTGTCCGTATCTCTTCCGTCCCAATTGATTAAAACATTTTTGTCCGCTATATTAGTTCTTGTTATTTCTTTGATTAATCTTCCGCTTACAGTGTAAACTTTGATTTTTATGCTTATTGGCGAATCAAGATTGTGCTGGAATGTGAAACTCGTGTTATCTTTAAACGGATTCGGGTAATTGTATACCTTGTCTACAAAAAGGTCTGTGTTGCCTTTTACATTGTAATATATTATCTCCTCTGATAGGTTGTTGTATGTATCCCAAGCCCTGATTTTCAATTTGTATTTCCCGTCCGGTATGTTCTGCATAGGATATTCAAGTGTACCGTGTTGATAACTCGTATCCGAATTGTAATATGATGTTAAATCAATTTTACCGTTTTCATCATCGTTTATTATAGCTTCTATTTTATGTCCTATTTGACCCGTCAGGTTAATCCCGCTTATGTCGAAAAAATCTGCAATTATTTTTGTGTTTTGATTTACCATATCTCCTGAACGGAAATTGCGATTGTCCATAAATACATTTATTATTGGTCCTGTAGTATCGGCTATTGCCGATGAATCGATTCCGTTTAATACAAATCTGTTGGTGTATCCTGTCCCTTCGGTTTGATTATCTGTGAAATATGCCGTTAGTTTCCCGTTTCCTGTCGTATATGATATATCGCGGGGAACAACAAACTTTATTGACCATTTGCCGTTTGTAATTTTTGTTTTGCCTTTGAATATCGCTCCTCCGTCAAGCCTGAAGTAAAATGCGTAACCAAAATCGAAAAATATTATGTTCTTGTCAACATCAAGAATTTTTATTGTGATTTCCCCGTTGTATGTATTCCAGAATGATGAATCGGGATATAAAATCCTTCCCTTGATTTCTACTTTTTGCAGTGCCTTTATTGTGTCTATTTTATTTGTATCCAGAATGGATGTACTGTTAATACTATCAATTGATGTAAAATATTGAGGTATACTTACTCTTATCGTTGGGTCTCCTTCAAGTCCGTATTTGGAATCGTTATCGGATAAATTTATGTTCAGCTTACAGCGATAAATTGCTTTACCCAATCGTATCGGCAAATTTAACGTGTCTTTGTCAAATATCATATGACTCCACAGATAATTATTAAATGTGGCATTGTTAGGCGAATATACAGGTCTGTTTGCTCCGATTACTCCTATTGCACCGTCTTTTATCGTTACAAGCTGCTCTCCTGCACTGATTGAAAATGGGTCGTCCCATCTTAAAAGGTCACAACTTGCTATTGATACGAAAGGAAGCTTGCTCCCGTTGTGTAGCTGTGGCACTGTCTCGTCACGTACAAAAACATGCTCATGCGCCCATAAATCTGTGCTTCCGTGTCCTACATAATTTATTATTAATCTTCCTTCGTTCCATCCTTTGATTATATCTGCATTCGCTCCCGGTTTTCTCCGCCCTGATGGTGTTATTACTGTCGGATACGTGACTATATATATCTTTTCCTTTTCAAAATCCTTTGAAGTGTAATTCTCAGCTACATCTTCGCATTGTTGAGTATGTAAATTGCCTTCCTGTCCCTGGTTTGATTCTGTCGTCCAACCGTCATCCGCTACATACATTATCTTTTTCTTCCAGATTCCGAAATTCTCGGCAGATTCATAACCGATTATCTTGTCTATTGCTTGATTTGCTTCGGATAATGAATTTATGTTTAACCTTCCGTTGAAAAAATCCGGTTGCACCGGGACGGGGCTTGGACTGTAAGAATTTATCGCGCAGATAAAGTCGTCACTCGGATAACTCTCTAACTCACTGCAGCGCTCATTAGGTTTTTCGATAGGTGGTACAAAATTTCTTGTCGCTAAATTGTAAATATTCTTGTAATCGTAACTTCCGTCTCCGAAAAATAATACATATGCTGGCTTTCTTGTCCAGTTTGTAAATGAATATTTTAGAAAATTTCTGAAAGCTACCGGGTCGGGCTGTCCGCATGAAAATTCGTTGAATATTTCGTATGTGCTGAATACTAATGTCTTAATATAATTCGGATGTGTTGCTCCCGGCGATTCGCGGTATGCTTTTAACCTGTTAGCTGCAGATAAGAATTCAGGAGGAGATATTATTATAAAATCTGCCCCGTCCGTTATTCCCGCAATCCCGTGTATGTTCTGATTCGATATTCGGGACGAAATTGAAACAGGTCTCTTGTAATTATCACCGCCGATTATGTAATATTCCTTTATGATGCCGAGTAAGTTATCATCCTGGAACCTGACAACTCCCGAATTATATGAAATTGGCGTTATGAATTTCATATTGCTGTAACTCGTCACATCGATAATTCTGACCGTCGATGTATTGAATGATGAAACCTGATATTCCACTATGGCTGTGGTATCGGGTGAATTGAATCTCAGTATATTATTTTGCGTACTTCCTAAACTCCTTTGATAAAATACATCTAGGTAATCGTAATATGAATCTATGTTTGATGAATTGTATTGCCTTGATAAAATTGCTTGAAGGTTCATTGCACTTGATCCGGATGGTAGTGTATATGAATCCTCTATAAAAGTATCATTTGTACCGCATAATCTGAAATTTATGTGCTCGAAAGAACCTGAATTCGGCTCTATGCAGTATACTTTATTGTATGATGTCCCGTCTTTTAACTCGATATAGGCACTTTGAAACGGTCCTGTTGCATTTCCTATTTTTAAACGGAATTTTATCGGTGAACCATCTATTAATCCCGGAAGTGATTTGTTGAATGTAAAACTCTCTCCCGTACTTATTCGCTGACTTACCCATAACATACCCGTTGAACCTAAGTTGTTTATCTCGGGCTCATCGAACATTTTATCCGTAAACTCCTGAACGGGCGGCAAATTCCCGTTGTTTATCGATGGCTCTGTGCTTACACGCCTGCCGTCCGAACCTCCGTATGTTATGTAATAATAATTTGATGTCGAATAATGATTAATATTGTGATTATATTTTCTTGTGGATAGTGTGTATGTCCACCAGTTAGGAGAACTTCCGTAAAATAAGATATAATCCCCATCGTCGAATCTCCTGTCGGATTCTCCTTCTATATAGATTTTGATTTCTCCTAAATCTTCTACTGTCTGAACTGTATGGTCGTATGGTAATTCCTTACCTCCATTGTTGTATATTTTTATCGTCTTCGGGTCGATATTGCTGACATTTATTCCCGCATTCGTGAGAAAACTCTTGTCTATCTTGTATATACCGCTTTCTTTTATCTCGATTTTGTAAAAATCTCCGTTTGCAAGTACACTGTTGACGTAATTTATCTTTGTGCTTGCAAATTCTTTCGTCGTCCAGTTTTTTGCAATAGGGGAGTTTAATGCTATTTCGTCAAAAAATGATTGCTCGTGAAAACTTAATTTTCTCTGGGATACTGTTGGTCCGCTTCCGTATGTTATCCTTAATCTTATATATGTGTATTTTTTGATATTTTTAGTCATAGGATTATATGTAACCGGGTATACATATAATGACCCGATATATTTATCTCTGATTTTTGTATTTTGTATGAAATTTATATTATTGGAAGGGAAATAACTGTTGCTGGAATAAATTTTAGTGTCTGTCTTGTAATCGTATAGAAATTCTAACTTATTGTTTGCTTTCTTGGGTGTTGGAACCGGCTTTACGTCTATATTGCTTTTTTCGGTGAATTTCGATTCGATTATTTCAACTCTGTTGTTATTGTCAGTAGGTAATATTAAATTAAAAGTCTTATACCCTAAATTCGGCTTCCCGTAAAATGACGTGTTGTAATTTGCATTCTTAAAATTTATCTCGTCAATGTATTGTGGCGTAAATTCAACTTCGAGATAACTGCTGTTTGAAGATATAATTTTGTAATCCAAAAAATCATTATTATCAGTATTTTTCTTTACACTGTTGCTTTGAGCAAAAACTGTCGAAATAAAAAAGCTTAAAATTACTGTTATTATGATTTTTTTGTTTTTCATAAGTTTATTTTAAAATTATAATGAAAAACCATTTATTAAAGAAAATTTGTAAACCTTTAATAAATGGTTTTTTCAGTATTATTTGTCATTATTTATTCGTTTTTTTTAGTTCAAAAGTAATATCATTTATCCTATAAATTAAACCTCCCTTTTGATTATTTACAAAAATATGTCTACTTATGAATAATGTCAAGACTTTAATTATAAAAAATATTCCTTTTTATTTGCGCTTTTTTAAACCTAATTTATCTATTGCATCTATATTCTGAAGCGCATTCTTTGCCGCTTCCTGCTCGGCTTGCTTTTTCGATTTTCCTTTTCCTATACCAAGACAGTGTTTTGCTAAATGAACTTCGACGGTAAATAGCTTGTGATGCTCAGGTCCTTCTTCGTTTATAACAAAATATTCTGGAATAAAATCCGTATGTGCCTGAGCATATTCCAAAAATTTGCTCTTGTGATTTTCATCGAACTGATTCAGCCATTTTATATCCAGTTTTACGAATATCTCCTGGTTTAGAAACCTTTTTGCCGCTTCGTATCCCGAATCTAAAAATATTGCTCCTATTAATGCTTCATAAGCGTCTGCTAAAATCGCATCATAACCCTCTTCTATTGACTTAATAGCCGTATTTGATGCCAATAAAAAACCCTGTAGCTTTATGCTTTTTGCACGCTCTGCTAAAAATCTCTTGTTTACTAATATTGACCTGAACTTTGTTAAATCACCCTCTTCATTCAATGGGAAGTTCTTATATAAAAATTCCGCAACAACAAGGTCTAATACCGCATCACCGAGAAACTCCAGTCTCTCGTTGGAAATTAAATTTAAATTTGTGGGGTCTCTTCTTATTTTTAAAAATGAACGATGTGTTAATGCCGTTATGAAAAAATTCTTGTCAATTATTTTATAATGAATTGAATCCTGAAACTCTTCAAAATTAATCTTCTTTATCGCTTTTGTCAGAGATTCTTCGGATTTTTCTCCCTTTCGCCTGAATGGAAGAAATATCTTTAATTTTTTTAATGTCTTAAACATAGTATCAATAATTATTCACTAAATCCTTATGTTATTCAAATTTTTTAAATATTATTGCTGTATTATGTCCGCCAAATCCGGAGTTGTTCGACATAACTGTGTTGACGTTTTTTTTCAGTGCTACGTTTGGTACATAATTCAAGTCACATTCCTCGTCCTTTTCTTCGTAATTTGTCGTCGGTGGAATAATACCGTCTCTTATTGTTAATATCGCTGATATCGCTTCAATGGCTCCGGCAGCTCCAAGTAAATGACCTACCATCGATTTTATCGAATGAACCGGGATATTATACGCTCTCTCCCCAAAAGCGGTCTTAATTGCCGCTGTTTCATTTCTGTCGTTTGGTGGCGTCGATGTTCCGTGAGCATTTATAACGTCGATGTCGTTTTCTGTTAATTCCGAATCTTTTAAGGCAAGTCTTATTGCCCTGACTAATCCGTCTCCTCCGGGAGCAGGGTCTGTAATATGATGCGCATCTCCTGTCATGCCAAAACCCGTAATTTCTGCATAAATCTTGGCACCTCTCGATTTGGCATGCTCGAGCTCTTCTAATACAAGTGTTCCCGAACCTTCTCCCATTACAAATCCACTGCGTTTTTTGTCGAAAGGTCTGGATGCTTTTTGAGGTGCATCGTTCCATGTCGAAATTGCACCCATTGCGTTAAATCCACCAATACCCATAGGGCATATAACGGCTTCACTACCGCCTGTTACCATTATGTCCGCTGCACCCCTCTGTATTATCATAAAGGAATCTATTATTGCGTGTGCGGAGGTAGTACAGGCAGATGTTGTGGCATAATTAGGCCCTTTTAAACCGTAAATCATTGAAATCCTGCCCGCTACTATGTCGGCAATTAACATAGGGATGAAAAAGGGACTGATTCTGTCAGGATTTCCACCTCTCGAGATTAAAATATTCTGCTGCTTGTCATATGTCCACATTCCACCTATACCCGACCCGAAAACTACACCTGCCCTTTCTTTGTCTATCTTTTCGAAATCGATTCCGCTGTCCTTTATTGCTTCTGCAGTAGAAACAATTGCGTACTGTGTGAAAGGGTCTGTCCTTTGGGCTAATTTTCTGTCCATATAATTCTGGGGATTAAATCCCTTTAGTTCAGCCGCAAATTTTGTCGCAA
Source organism: uncultured Ignavibacteriaceae bacterium (assembly GCA_964501535.1). GTDB lineage: Bacteria > Bacteroidota > Ignavibacteria > Tepidaquicellales > Tepidaquicellaceae > FEN-1279. The sequence goes on from CAZCSV010000001.1 coordinate 329,906, forward strand.
ATTCTTTGGTATCAAAGTATGTTATGTAATCTATCCCGCTTTTGCCCTGAATTAAGGAGGACCAAAACTCCTGTACGGTCAAACCTACAGGAGTTAATGCCCCTAAACCTGTTACTACAACTCTTCTTTTCATTAATTGGTTTTATTTGTTTTCTACTTTTGAAGCTATGTAATCAATTGCTTCACCGACTTTCGTGATTTTTTCGTTGTCTTCTTCCGGAATCTTTATTCCGAATTCATCTTCGAATTTCATAACTAATTCTACCGTGTCTAATGAATCTGCTCCTAAATCGTTTATAAACGATGCATCTTTCGTAACTTTGGATTCTTCCACGCCTAATTTGTCTACTATTGCTTGTATTACTTTTGTCTCAATTTCTGCGTGCGTCATTATAATAACTCCTTTTTGGTTAATTAATAAATTTTATAAATATAATTATATTAAATTTCTTTTTAAAGTGAAATATAATAAAATCAAAAAGTAATTATACGGTATCGCTATTGCTTTTTGATTGGCCTCCTCACGATAAAATTACCCGACAACGGGTATTTCCCGTATATTACGTTGTTTATAATATTTTTCCCGTTGTCTTTCTTCCTCGTTCCAGCCCATATCGCTTTCGCATATAAATCTTTGTTCACAACGGCTATCGTATCGTATATGATTACATGTCCGTTCCATACGATTAAATCGCCTTTCTTTAACTGACTCGGCCTCGAAACATTTACTACTGGAAAAATATCTCTGAATAATCTTTCGTTCATTAAATCGGCAGTCCTTGCGTTTTGCTCGGGACATAAAAAACCTGCCCTGTATAAAGTGTTAATCACAAAAATGTTGCATTTGGTCTTTCCTTTTAAATATAATTTCTTGTTGTTTAGCCAGTATAAATATATGTATTCGGAATTTTTCGCATACATACGCTTCTTCTGCTCTTTGAACGCATACTTGAAAATCAAATCTCCGTTCCTTAATTTATTGTCTTCTTCGCTGATGTATGACTCAATATCGAGTGAATCTGATATTCCTATGTCTTCTTCATCGGGAATGTCTTTCTTTGATGGTGCTATACATCCGTTTAATATCGTTAATGAAATTGTTAGAGTGTATAAAAAAAATCTGAAAAATAATTTTTTTTCTGTGTCTGTTTTCATTTTTTTGATAATTCGGATGTCAGCATTCCATTAATTTGTCTAACTTGGTGTAATATGAACTGAAAATCTCTTCCAAACTTAATTTAATGTCATCGTTTATAATCAAATCTTTTCCGCCCGTAACTCCGATTTTTTCGATTTTAATGCCGTGCTTTTCGCAAGTTGATAATATGCTTTCCTCGTTTTTTCTGCCTGAGGAAATTATTACTCTGCTTTGTGACTCCGAAAATAAATCTATGTCCTTTCTGTATTCATAATCGTATTTGATTTCGCATCCGATTGTTCTGTCCCTGTTGACTATACAGCATTCTGCCAGCGATACTGCTATACCGCCTTCCGATATGTCATGTGCCGAATTTATTAATCCCTTGTCGATTAGTTCAAGCAAAGCTTTGTGCAGTCTTAATTCTTTTTCCGTATCAATTTCTGGTGTGTCACCCTTTATAAGTTTGTGTATTATGTCCAGATATTCGCTTCCTCCAATCTCACCCAGATTTTCTCCCAATACATAAATAATGTCTCCTTCATATTTGAAATATGATGTCACCGATTTGTTCACGTCTTCAATCAGTCCTAGCATACCAATTACAGGAGTGGGGTATACGGCATAATCCTTCGATTGATTGTAAAAACTTACATTCCCTCCGGTTACAGGCGTGTTCAGCCTCCTGCATGCATCACCGATGCCTCTTACGGCTTCACTGAACTGGTAATATACCTCTGGATTATACGGATTTCCGAAATTCAGACAATTCGTTATTGCCAGTGGCTTCGCTCCCGTGCATACTACGTTGCGTGCTGATTCGCAGACGGCTATAATTCCGCCTCTGTATGGATTTAAATATACGTATTTGCTGTTGCAGTCCGTCTTTAATGATAAACCTTTTTCCGTATTCTTTATCCTTACTACTGATGCATCTCCTCCGGGCATTAATATCGTATTCGTCCTTACCTGAGTATCGTATTGCTCATATACCCATTTTTTGTTAGCAATGTTGGGGGATGACAACATTCTTAATGTTACTTTGTTTAAATCATCCGGCTCTTTCAGTTTGCTTGAATCGAAATTCCTCGTTGAATCTAAATACTCGGGAATCTTTTTCTCGCGTGTGTATACCGGTGCCCCGCCGCCTAAAACAAGCTCGAAAGCGGGTATATCTGCCACTAAATCACCTCTGAAATGAATTTTTATGTTTTTTTCCGGAATTACCTTGCCAATCTCAACGCAGTTTAAATCCCATTTGTCAAAAATTTCTTTGGCTCGTTGCTCTTTTCCCTTTTCTATTACAACGAGCATCCTCTCCTGTGATTCCGATAGCATAATTTCGTAAGGACTCATATTCTCGTCTCTGAGCGGAACTAAATCGAGATTGATTTCCATTCCGCATTCACCTTTTGCACTCATCTCACTTGTGGAACATGTTATCCCCGCTGCTCCCATATCCTGTATGCCTACCACCACACCTGACCTGATTGCTTCCAGTGTTGCCTCTAATAACAATTTTTCCGTAAAGGGGTCGCCAACCTGTACGCTCGGCCTCTTTGACTCTGACTTTTCTGATATTTCTTCTGATGCGAATGTTGCACCGTGTATTCCGTCTTTACCTGTGGATGAACCTACGAGAAAAACAGGATTTCCTTCCCCCTGCGCCTTTGCCGATGCAACCTGGTCGTGCTTTACAATACCGACAGCCATCGCATTGACTAAAGGATTGTCCTGGTAACATTCTTCGAAATAAACCTCTCCGCTTATCGTCGGTACTCCAAAACAGTTCCCGTAATCTCCGATTCCCTTTACTACATTTTTAAATAAATATTTTGTTCTTTCGGCTTGTGAAACCGAAGAATTCTCTATCGCTCCGAATCTTAACGAATTCAGTGATGCAATAGGCCTTGCACCCATTGTGAAAATGTCACGCAAAATTCCTCCGACACCGGTAGCCGCTCCTTGATACGGCTCTACAGCCGAAGGGTGATTGTGTGATTCGATTTTAAATGCTACTGCCAGACCGTCACCGATGTCCACTAATCCAGCATTTTCCTCTCCTGCGGATACTAATAGTTTTCCTCCGCTCCTCGGAAGCGTCTTTATCTGGGTTATCGAGTTTTTATATGAACAATGCTCGCTCCACATAACCGAAAAAATTCCAATCTCTGTGTATGTGGGAATCCTGCCAAGGATTTTTTGTATCCTTTCATATTCCTCTTCGAGCAAACCCAGTTCTTTTGCTAATTCTATGTTTACTTCTGGTTCTTCTATTTCGGCAGATGACATAATTAATTATTTAATTCTTTAAACTTTATTTATTTTGTAATATTCCTTTTCGAAAAATAAAGCGGTCCCTGCTGTTACACATACTGATTTTAAAAGGATATTTATTATTGGCAGAAACATAATAATAAAAACACTGCACCCGAATCCTATTGAAAGCATCTTCTTCGACATGACCACTTTTATTTTTTTTCTTAAATTGAAAAACTTTCTTGTCATTGGATAATCGAGGAAATCTAAAGCATTGTAAAAAAAAGAAAATAATGTCCCCAGTATTGTCGAAAATATCGAACCGATTACTGGAATAAAATTTAATAGTAAAATTGGAATTAATATCGATAAATAAAATATTATCTTTAGAAACTCTGCTTTAATGCTTAACCAGGCGTCTTTCCAGAATCCGACATCATATTTTACCTTTTCTTTCGTTACGGCTTCTTCAACTAGGCAGGATATCTTTTCATTGAACGGTGCTGTTATTATACTGCTTAATGTTATAAATGCTAGATAACAAATAAATAGCAAAATTATGAATGAGATTATTAATATTAATATATTAAGTAATTCCTGCCACCAGGTCGCTCCCGTCTCGGCGGCACCCGTTACTTGCCCCGATAATCCTATAATCCATTTGTATGAAAATATAAAAATAGTCCCGTAGATAATAACGTTAATTATAAACGGGACTATTGAATAAGCAATTATTTTCGGATGTTTCAAAAAAAAACCTATGCTCTTAAAAGGATATCCAAATCCGAAAAAAAATTCTTTCATTATATAATTAGAAGGTTATTCCTTTTATTTGTTTTTATTTTATCGATTTTAATAATATTTCTTTTAAATCGGTCTTTTCCCATGTAAATTCAGGCTCGTTCCTTCCGAAATGCCCGTAAGCGGCAGTCATGCGGTATATCGGCCTTCTTAAATCTAATCTTTGTATTATTCCTTTCGGTGTCAGATCAATTTCGCGTTTTATTATCTTGGCTAACTCAATATCGGATATTTTTCCGGTTCCGTTTGTATTTACCATTATCGATACCGGTTCCGCAACCCCGATTGCGTATGAGAGCTGTATTAAACATTCTTTTGCAAGTTTTGCCGCAACTATGTTTTTTGCAATATGCCTCGCCGCATATGCCGCGCTTCTGTCTACTTTTGACGGGTCCTTTCCCGAAAAAGCACCGCCGCCGTGAGGTGCTTTACCTCCGTATGTGTCTACTATTATCTTTCTCCCCGTTAATCCCGTATCACCGTGAGGACCGCCAATCTCGAATCTGCCCGTCGGATTTACATATATCTTTGTCTTTTTGTCTATCAAATTCGAAGGTATTACTTTTCTCACTACGTATTCTGTTACATCGGATTTGATTTTCTTTTGTGTTACATCGGGGTCGTGTTGAGTGGATACTACTATTGCATCGATTCGCATTGGCTCGTTTTTATCGTTATACTCTATTGTAACTTGGGATTTTGAATCTGGTCTTAAATAAGGCATTAAATTTTTATTCTTCTTCCTTATCTCGGATAACTTCTTTACTAACTTGTGAGCATACATTATCGCCATCGGCATTAACTCTTTTGTCTCATTTATCGCATATCCGAACATCATTCCCTGGTCTCCGGCACCTCCGGTGTTTACTCCCATCGCTATATCCGGTGACTGCTTGTTTATTGCCGACATTACATTGATGGAATGTGCATCGAACCTGTAATCTCCCTTCGTGTATCCGATTTCTGATACTACCTTCCTTACTAAATCTGGAACGTCAACGTAATGCCTCGTTGTGATTTCTCCTCCTACTAACACTAAACCTGTTGCACAAAATGTTTCGCATGCAACTCTTCCATATCTGTCGTATGTTAAAATATCATCGAGTATTGCATCTGATATTTGGTCGCAGATTTTATCCGGATGTCCCTCACTTACCGACTCCGATGTGAAATAAAATGACATATATTTTTACCTTTTTTTGTTTAAAATTTTAATATCACAATTTAATAAAATTTATTTACTTTTTATATTGAGTTTTAATTGCATATAATATTAAATATCATAGTGAGCATACTATGATTATTAGCACTCTGTTTATATTTATTTATTATGTTATCTTTACTTATTATTAAAAATAATAAAATTCCTGTAAATGCTTTGGCACAATAATTGTTTAAAAATATGCATTACTTTAAACTAAAATGGGGGAATAAAAATGAAAGCTTCTAACGATTCGGCAATATCGAGATATGACTTCATATTTTTTTCCGTTATTATCTCATTGTCATTGCTGATTGTTGCTGGATTTCTCATAGTCTAAGTGAAAGCAAATACTCTAATCTCATCTTGCACAAAATTATTATCCGGTCTTTATGGCTTGCGGGAGCCGATAAAGAAAAAATTTTTGCTTAGGAATACATTTCACCTTTCTTCTTCTGAAAATTTTTAGGAAATTCCAATAATAAAATTATTTGTTTGATTAATAAATCGGTAAATCATTGTATGAAGCAATTGCGTATATTAATCTTATTTTTAATAATATACTCGATTGCTTTTCTTGCTTTTTCTTTTACCTTTGAAAATGTCGGGAATAAAAGGCACTTTAATGTGCAATCGGGACTGAAAACCCAACACGTTCACACCGGAAATAAATTTTTCCCTGTTTTGGATACACTCGAAGTTATTCCCTCTAACGAATTTCCCGTTACATTTGATTCTACTGAGTTGAAGAAATCCGAACCCGAAAAAATTTCGACGGATACAATCGGATTAATTAATACCGAACCGCTGATTCTCCTTCCCGATGACTCGCTGGAACTGGTGAAACCATTGAAAATAATCCCTGCGGATACAATCGGTATACCAAAACCCGAAATCTATATTCCTGTGGATTCATTGGAACCCTTTCGGGAAAATATTCCCGACAGTCTTGGACTTTTTTATGAAAAACAACCGGATACAAACCAGAGAATTCGCTTCAGGTCAGTTTATATGGATTCCATTGAACAGGGAAATCCGAGATTTACTGTGAGAAAAATTATTATGATTAAATGGATAACGGAAAAAAGGGATACCGTTATCAGATATAAAAATCTTATGGGATTAAATGTCTTTTATGGGGTCTATACTTATGGTTTTGGCTATGTAATTTTTAAAAGATTAAGTAATGATGCAGATTTCTTCGCAGGCGTTAACTTAAGCTATGCCTTTGACCGTAGAACTTCTGATGATATCGATACTAATACAGGTATCTTTACTCTGCAAAAAGAAAGCAGAATGTATCCTATAGTTTTTAATGTCGGACTTGAAAAATATTTTATGCAAAATAGAGTCGACTGGAAGGTCAAGCCCGTTCTTATTTTTGGCTTCGCTCCTGCAATTATTCCGGTTGCACCGTACGAATTGTCATTCTTCTCATCTTTCAAAAAATTGCAATTGGCATATGGCCTTGGCGTTTTTGCGGCTTTTGGCTTCGATTGGCAGCCGTTCCAAAAATTCGGAATAAATTTGACAGCAAGATATTCTTTTATTCCCGTAATTGCTGGAAAAGATATTTATTATTATAAGGGCTTTCATGTCAAAAATATTGGCGGCTTTTACGTTAACCTCGGTTTTACTCTGCTGAGAGAATATTTCGGAAAAAAATAAAATCTTAAATTAGATTTTCCAGAACTATCTCCGATATGTCCTTTACTTTTACTTCGTCAGCTTTTTCTTTAGCTTTTATCCCGTCTGTTAACATTGTCATGCAAAATGGACAGACAGAACATACCGTTTTTGCTTCCGTCCTAAGTATCTCCTCCGCCCTTTCTATGTTTACACGCTTACCCTCGTTTTCTTCCATGAACATTCTCCCTCCGCCTGCACCGCAGCAAAAACCCTTGTCACGTGAACGCTTCAACTCGATTAACGTTCCTGATGTCGTTTCTTTTATTATATCTCTCGGAGGATTGTATATATCGTTGTATCTCCCGAGGTAACATGAATCGTGGTAAGTCATCTTTTCGCTAACTGATTTTTTTGATGCTATTTTCTTTTCATTCAGTAAATTCATTATGAATTCTGTGTGATGTTTTACGTCGAGTTCGATTCCAAATCCGGGATATTCGTTTTTTAATGAATGAAAACAATGTGGACAGGTTGTGACTATCTTCTTTATACCGTATTTTTTGAATGTTTCTATGTTCTGTGTTATTAACTGCTGAGCAAGAAATTCGTTCCCTAATCTCCTCGCTGTATCACCGTTGCATTTTTCTTCTTGCCCTAATACACCGAATTTTATGCCCGCTTTGCTCAGTATTTTTGCAAAAGATTTTGTTACATTCCTGTATCGCTTGTCGAAAGCACCGGCACATCCGACCCAAAATACAATGTCTAAACCATCCGAAGTCCCCGCATTGGATAATTTTGTTAATGTACTTTTTATATTTTCTTTTTCTGATTCTTCAAGAAATTCTTCTATCCATTCATTCCTCGATTCTGCACCGAAAGCCCAAGGGGATTCGTTGTTCTCTAAATTTCGGAAAACCGTGCTTATCTCGGAAGGAAATGCAGATTCCATCATCGCTAAATTTCTTCTTAATTCTACTATCGATGTTATATGGTCAATCATTACTGGACATTCTTCTACACACGCCGCACAAGTCGTGCATGCCCATAATTCCTCTTTTGTTATGTAATCGTGAATAAGTGTTTTCCCCTGAATCCTTTCATCTTCGGTTCTCTTCCTTGTAAGCGGACCCTTTTGCATCGTCCTCTTCCTTATGTCTGTTATTATTTTCTTTGGATTTAATAGCTTCCCTGTGTGGTTTGCAGGACATGCTTCCGTGCATCTCCCGCACTCCGTGCATGTGTATCCGTTTAGTATTTCCTTCCATGTTAAATCCTCTATGTCTTTGGCTCCGTATTGCTGTATGCTCTCATCCTCGAAATTAATGGGCTTTAAAATATTCTTACTTTCGATTTTAAAATTGGATAAAAAAGTATTCGGTATCGATGAGATTACATGAAAATGCTTTGAATAGGGAAGGTAATTTAGAAAACCAAGCACGACAATATTGTGCCCCCACCAGAAAATCTGTGATAAGGTCTCCGAACCCTCCGAATTAAAAAATGTAGCGATATATCTCGTAATTGGCCTCGCACCCCTGATTGTCCCCAGTAAAACTTTTTCTATGTTCATACCTATCATCGTTATCATAACCAGCATTATCATCAATAAAATGAACGTGGCATCCGGCCTTGACGACTTGTCTTTCAACCTGTCCGGTGTCCCTATGTATCTCCTGATAAGGGAAATTGTAACAGTTAGTAAAACCAGATATCCGAATATATCCTGCGTTATCGTAATCAGTGAGTAAAATTTCCCTAAAAATGCAAATGAGAAATTTTCTGCATATCCTTCTATAAATCCTTCTAATACGAGTAACAGTAAAACACAAAAACCCCAGAATATCGATGCATGAATTATCCCGGCAAATCTATTCCTGAATAATTTTGACTGAAGGAAAGCTATGTTGAACGTATTTATTATTCTTTGCTTAATATTATTTAACCTGTATTCCGGCTTTCCTAATCTTATGTATGAAATAATATTCCTGATTGAATAAATAAAAAATCCAATCGATACTACAAGTAATAATGTAAATACTATTGTATTAATCAAAATGTAAATTTTTAAGTTTCAAAATAATATTTTGATCTTCTATTCTCCTAATATCTGTATGACTATTCTCCTTGTCCTGCTTCGGTTGTCAAAATCTATCAGCACAATCTGCTGCCATGTACCGAGCGTTAACTCTGATTTTACTATCGGTATCGACAGGGATGTTTTGTATAATGCGGAACGTAAATGCGAATGACCGTTCCCGTCACCCCAAGTGTCGTCATGATGATATTTTTGTGCCGATGGAATAAGCCTGTCTAACATTTTTGGAATGTCTTTTATCAGCCCCGGCTCGTATTCTATCGTTGTTACACCTGCAGTCGAACCTACCGAAAATACCGTGCATAATCCTTCCTTGATTCCCGACTTTATTATTATTTCACTGATGTCGTTCGTTATATCTATAATATCGCAGTTGCCTTTCGTGATTTTTTGTATTTCTTGCGTGATTACTTTCATTGTTTAATAATTATCGGTTAAGATTAATACAATTTAATGCTTTCTTCTCTTTTATGTAAAACAAAAAATTATTGTTGATAAAAAAATTGTCCGGTACGCAAAAATTGGAGCTCTTGTTTAAAATGTCTTCGTAAAGTATCTCTGACCTTTCAGTGTCATATATTAAAAATTTATTAATGTAAATATTCTTGCCGCCATGTTTTAACTTATCGCTTGCTTTTACATAGTAATTAAATATTAGTAATGTGCCTTTCATTATATATTCAATTCTCTCTATTTCTTTATCTTCTGAATGAATCTTCTTTATTATATTCTCAATGCTGAAATTTATATTGGATTCACTTTTGCTGTATTCTGTCGGGTATAGAGAATTTTCAAATATGCGTTTCTCGTATTCATCTTCTAATCGCAGTATCTCGGTATATTCACCCTCGGTTAAAACTCTCTTTACCTTGCCTGTTCCTGAATCCAGCTCGGCTGCTTCATTTCTGCCTGACTTCTTCTGTATACCGAAAACAGAGTTTTCCGTTGTAAATAAAAAAGAGTATTCCGTATTTTCCCATAATTTCTCGCCTGTCTTTATATCTATCGCTATTATGCTCGTCTGATAGGGGAGCTCTGGCTTCTCGAATCTTCCGAGAAAAAAAATATTCTCGCTTGCTCCTTCGACCGAAACCCAGAAATTGTTATCTTCAAATGAATAATCCCTTAAAAATATTTTTCCTCTTGTATAGTCGAGAGTAAATAAATATAATTTATTTTTCTCCTTATCCCTTGTTTCGCCTATAATGTGCTTTCTACCCCCGAAGATGAATCTCCAGATTATTCCTGTCTGCGTGAAAGTCCAGTATAATTTAATCTTGCCTTTTTTACCTAAAATTTTCAATTTTATCTGTAATTGTATGCTAAAATGTAATTGATTCCCTCTAAAACAAGGTTTCTGTCATTCTTGTCTATTAAACAACTCTTCCTGTATATTAATTCGGATAAACCGCCCGTCGATACAACAAAGAGATTCCTGAATTTTTTCTTCAGAATTTTAATTATGCTCTCAGTCGTGAATAAACTTTGATGAATCACACCCGAAATTATGTTTGCCTTTGTCTTGTTCGTTATTAAATCTTTTACTTTTCCGATTTCTGCTAATGGAAGATTTGCCATTATATTTAATGACTTGTGTGAAGTCAGAATTCCGGGTGTTATCAATCCCCCGATGAAAGTCATACCGCTTACTAAATTATATGTTGTCGCTGTTCCGAAATCTATTATTAATATATTCTTCTTGTTCCTGTACTTTTCCCTGGCTGCTACAGATGAGCATATCCTGTCGTTGCCGAGTGATTTTTCATAATCGAACTTGATTGGAAACCCTTTATCATAACTTATAAAAAATGGCTCAATCGAATATTTTTTTGATATTATTTCATTGATTATAATCCTGTATTCTTTGTTTAAACAGGAAATTCCGATTAAATCGAAATCATTTCTTTCGTTTCTTAAAATCCTGACTAAGCTGTTTTTAAAATTTTTTTTCGAATAATCGTAACTTCTTGCGTTTTTGATTCTGTTACCTGAACTTACGGCAATTTTAATCCTCGAATTTCCTATGTCTATTAATAAATTTTTCATCATATTAAAAAAAAAGCGTAAAAGAATATTTATCTTTTACGCTTTAAACTTAAAAAAAATATTTTACAAACTAAACTTAATTCCGCCGCCTAATATAAATCCTTTTATGTTTGGGTCGCCTACAATTATTTTATACTTGGCATCGAAAAATAAGGAGTAGTTTCCTCCCATTCCTACAAAATCTATTCCACCCCCTAAATCCAGTCCGAGCTTTGTGTCATTCCTTTCAGGCATTGTCCTCTTGTCGTTTAAAAAGTTTATGCCTATACCACCGTCAACATACGGCTCCATGTTTCCCGCCTTGAATCTTAATCTGGCAAGCCCTGCCATTTCGAAGTTGTTCATGTTATCGACTTTCCAGTAATATGCCATTGGTACTAATGAAAAACTCTCTGTCTTGATTTCTGCGAACATTCCGATTCCTAATCCGTTATTTTCAAACTTCGCAAAACCTGCTAACAAACCAAGGTCGACAGATGGTGTGAAACTGCTTATCTTTAAATAGTTGTTGAATCTTTCGACGTTGTGATTTTGTTTTATTGTCGTGGAATTGTATTGTGCATAAAGTGAGGAAATAGATATCCCTAAAATTAAGAGAACACTTAATGTTATTTTTTTCATCTATTTTAAATAAATTAATAAAATATTTAATTCAGATTGGATATTTCTAATTTCTTGATTTCATCCCTCAGTTGAGCGGCTTTTTCGTAATCCTCCATTGAAACCGCTGTGTCGAGGTCTATCTTTAATTGCTTTAATTTCTTTTCTGCCGATTCGTTTTCTTCTGATTCGGATACTTGCTTGCTGATGTTTCCCGTATTTTCTTTTGCTTCATTCTCTTTTTCCTCGTATTCGGGAATAAATCCGATTTCTTCCATTATACTCGATACTACATATATCGGTACACCGAATTTTAATGCTATCGCTATCGCATCCGATGGCCTCGCATCAATATCTTCTATAGTCGGAATGTCGAATTTTATTTTTGCGTAAAAAGTTGAATCTCTCAAATCATAAATTATTACACACTCGACATTGTATCCCAGTGATTCGATGATATTCTTGAGTAAATCATGCGTTAATGGTCGGGGGGGCTTTATTCCTTCTAACTCTAATGCAATGGCCTGTGCTTCGAATTGACCGATTATTATCGGTAGCCTTTTCTCTCCGCTTATTTCTTTTAAAATAATGGCATATCCTCCGCCGCTTACCGTCGAAGATAACGATAATCCGAATATATCTACCTGTATTAAATCTTTGTTTTCATCCATTGCTTTTGTTTTATCCTTCTATATTTTTATACACTCTTGTATATTATAAAGTTTCAATCCATATAAAAATATGATTATTAATTAAAAGATTAAAGGTAAATATTTAAGTAAGCTTTTTAAACTCCTCTGTCAAAACTGGCAACACCTCAAAAACATCACCAACTATCCCATAATCAGCAACTTGGAATATCGGCGCGTCCTTGTCTTTGTTTATCGCTACTATGCACTTCGATGATGACATCCCCGCTAAATGCTGTATCGCTCCGCTGATTCCGCACGCTATGTATAAACTCGGCGATACCGTTTTTCCCGTCTGACCTACTTGCTCGGAATGCGGCCTCCAGCCTGCATCTACTACAGCCCTGGATGCCCCTGTTGCCGCTCCGATTGACGATGCTAAATTCTCGATTAAATTGAAATTCTCGGGTCCCCGCATTCCTCTCCCGCCGGATACAATCCTGTCTGCTTCCGCAACATCGAGCTTCTCCGACGATATGATAATTTCTTTTACTACTGTCTTAAAATCGTCAGCGGTAATATTCAATGTATTTAAATCTGTATTTTCTATTTCAGGATTTTCTGCTATGGATTTTTCGGATTTAAAAACATTCGGCCTTAAAGTCAGTACGGCTTTTTCCGAATTGAAACGTACATCAACAAAACTCTTGCCCGCGTAAACGGGTTTCGTCGCAGTTATTCTTCCGTCTGTTACCTTAATATCTATGCAATCCGGACAAAATGCTGAATCGGTCTTAACTGCAACTGCAGGCGCCGCTTCCTTCCCGAATGATGTCGCGGATAAAACTAAAATATTGTATCCGCCGCTTACCATCACTTCACTGATTACTTTTACCACAGCCGGATGAGAGTATATTATTTCACCGCCGTATATTTTATTTAAACTGTTTTCGTCTATCACTTTTATTTTCTTTGCACCGTATTCACCCAATTTTTTTATTTCGGGATTGTTGATGTCCGATATGGTCAAAACATCGAATTCACAACCGAGAGATATTGATAGCTTCCTCGCTTCCGATACTACCTCGAAAGCGGAATTCTTGAATTTGTTGTCCCTTGACTCTGTATATGCAAAAATTTTGTTTCCCATTTTTGTTGTTCAAATTTTATTTTTGAAATTGATTTTCTTTATACCTTAAAACTTTATAACTTGACAAACTTTATAAACTTGACATACTTTCAACTAAATTGCTTTTGCTTCTTCTCTCAGTAATCTGACCAGCTCTGGAACACTCGACGCACCTTCGGTAAAAATTTTCCCTCCTGATTTTGCCTTGGGAAGCCACATTTCGGTTATTTCTGTCCTGTTTCCTTCGTATGATGCCTGCTTTTCCGTTATGGGCTTTGATTTCGAAGCCATTATGCTCTTGAGATTAGGATACCGGGGATTATTTATACCTTTCTGCGTCCCGATGATTATCGGAAGATTTGCTTCGATTATTTCTTTACCGCCCTCTATTTCACGCTCTGCTACCGCTTTTCCGTTTTCTATACTTAGCTTTGTTACAATATTTATTGAAGGTATACCCAGTATTTCTCCTACCATTATCGGAATCTGTGAACCGTCGAAATCTATCGATTGTCTCCCGAATAAAATAATATCTGGATTCAATTCCCTTATCGTCTTCGCTATGTTTTGTGCAACTGTATATGAATCGCATTCTTTGTCTGTCTTTATTAAAATTCCCGTATCTGCTCCCATCTGGAAAGCTTTTTTAATTGCTTCCTTGTATCTCTCGTTTCCGAAAGAAACCGCAATTACTTCTCCGCCGTTCTTTTCCTTTATCTGTACTGCCTCTTCTACTGCGTATTCATCGTATGGATTTATTACAAAACTGACACCGGACTCATCAATGGACCTCTTCGAATCGGATATTTTTATTTTTGTCGTTGTATCGGGAACGAGCGAAACACATACAATAATTTTCATATTAATTTAATTTTATGTTTGCAATTAACAGTTTAACAATAAATTATATATAAAAATTCAAAAGAAATATTGAAAAAATATCTTCAAATGTAATTAAAATAATTTAATTGAATAAGATTTTTTCGGTATCTGATTGAATTATCCTCATTTTTCAGTTTTTTCATATTTACTATTTATATATATTTAATTTTTAAAATTTAGATATGTATTATGAAAAAACTTTATATCTTTATATCTCTTTTCCTGTTAATGAATAATCTAAGCTATACACAATCGCTTGTGGGGGCTTATGATTTCCCTTATAATAATATTTATAACTACTTTTGGGGCGTGACTGCTAAAAATGATACTCTTTGGATTGGAACAGATTATGACAATTCATCTGCTTATCCTTTCTCGAAATTGTATAAAATTTCAAAAACAGCATTATTCCTTGACAGCTTGACAACCCCTCTTAAATTCAATCACGGCTTGGCTTGGGATGGTTCGGGATTCTGGATTGCTCAGGATTATTCTTCTTCAGGTGCTAAAATTTATAAAATTAATATGGCCGGTCTTAAAATCGACAGCATAATTACTGGCTCTTATGCCGGAGGAATTGGCGGAATTACACTCGACGGCAGTAACTTGTGGTTTGCTGTCTATTATCCCGATTATGCTTCTTACCCGTTTGCATTTGCTTATAAAGTAAACCTTACTACAAAATCGCTGGTTGATACAATCCCGCTTAGAGGAAAACAGGTTCAGGGCATTGCCGTAAGAGGGGATACGATTTTTTATGTCGCTGACAATTTTCAGGGAGACCCTGAAAGAATATATGCTTTCAGAAAGTCGGTCGGTGATACGATATTCTCTTTCCCTGCTCCCGACCCCGATGGTGACTGTGACCCGAGAGGCCTGCACTGGGATGGTCAGTATCTGTGGCTCGTTGCTTATAGAGTAGGAAATAATTCCGGTGCTTATAGAACACTCTATAAATATGCAATAAACGGCCAGGGAACTCCGGTTATTAACGCATCACCAAGTGTAGTTGATTTTGGCGATACTCCAATCGGCTCGACTGCAAATCAAAATCTTACAGTTAGTAATAATGGTTCTGCGAAATTGATTATATCAGGCAAAACGATTACAAATCCGAGATTCGGCATCTCACCTTCGAATGTTCCCGATACGATTAATCCCGGTCAGTTCAAAAATTATACTGTGTCCTTTTCTCCGCTTGCGTATGATACTGTCTCAGGATTCCTGAATATCGCCAGTAATGATATGACTTCTCCTGTTAAGACTATTTTACTGAAAGGGAAGGGAGTCTATTCAGGCGCCAATATCCTGCTCTCCGATTCGGTCTATAACTATGGTGCAAGAAGAAATGGCTCACTCTGCGGTTGGTCATTTGTAATTATGAACTCCGGGACTTCTGCTTTGACAATTACCGGTATTTCGTTTAATAATTCTGCCTATAGATTGGATACCGTCGGTTTGTCTTTCCCGATTAATATTAATGTACAAAGCTTTAAAAAGCTTAGAATTTGGTTCCACCCGACAGGTAGCAGTAGCTATCCGGGAATTGCTACGATTACATCTAATGCTGTGAATGCCCCTTCTAAAAATATAACACTTTCCGGAAGTACCAAAACTAATCCTACTACTCTCGGCGAAATTTACTGGCAGGGTAATATTCTCGATAATCCGTTTACATCTTATGATGATTATCAACCGGTTAGTATTAAACAGATTAATGATGTTAACGGCGATGGCGTTAATGATGTTGTCGTAGCATCGGGAAATTATCTTACTACCTGCTATAACGGCAATTCTTCCGTTACAGGCGATAGTTTATGGTCATTTAATACCGGTTATAATAATAATAATACCGGCTCCGTAACTTGGGAAGATGCTCTCCAGATTAGAACGGATGTTGACGGCGATGGTATTCAGGATGTCGTTATCGGTTGCGCTGGTGGTAATGAAATGGTCTATACAATTTCGGGTAGAACGGGAAGACAAATCTGGGCGTGGGGAGATTCCGTTTCTTATTCCGATGGTGATATCGAAGCCGTTAGAGTAGATAAGGACTATAACGGGGACGGCGTCAATGACGTTCTGGTATCTGCTAGCGGCACCGGAACTGGTTCCGGAGGTAGGCACGCTTTGGTATGCCTTAATGGTATTACAGGTGCTCAGATATTTTTTGTAACACAAAGCGCGGACTTTACGGGTGACGTGGTTGCTACAAGTTTCGGCGGTGCAATCGGTCTTAGTACACCTTATTCTGTTAATGGTTTCGATAATCTCGGCAATCAGACCTGGACTTATCCTACCGATAGTAAACTCTGGAGCATTAGAGAAATTCCCTCGATTGGTACCGATACTGTAAAAGAAGTCTTGGGAAATTATGGATTTTCAGGAAAAATTTTCTGCCTGGCTGAAAATAATGGCAATGTGAACTGGACTAAACAGGTCGGTACAAGCAATAATAGTAAAGTATTGTTGCTTGATGACCTCGATTCGAATGGCTTTATCGATTTTACCTTGTATGGTCCGCAAACCGCTATGAGAATCGATACAAAAACAAGTAATGTCTTATGGCAAAATCCTCTGCTGGCTTCATATCTAAGGGGTATTGACTATTTAAGCGATGTAAATGGTGATGGAATCCGCGATATAGTCGTTTCAACCCAGCAGCCCGGTCGTGTTTTAATCCTTGATGGCGCCAACGGAAATGTTAGATTTACTTATGAATGGGGTACTTCCTTAAATCAAAGAGGCGATAGATGTGCTGTATTGAATAGTATTGATGGAAATTCGACTACGGAATTTATTGGTGGATGCAGAGACGGTAGGATTATATGCTTCTCCGGCGGAACAAACGTCCCGATTGGAATTCGAAATATCAGCGGCATAATACCTGAAAAATTTAATCTCGAACAGAATTATCCGAATCCCTTTAACCCGAATACTAAAATAAAATTCGATATCCCGAAAATAAATAATTCGATACAGAATATTAATGTTTCACTTAAGGTATATGATATAACAGGTAGAATAATAAAGATGTTAGTTAACGAGAGTTTACAAACTGGTTCGTATGAATATACCTTCGATGCCCAAAATTTATCTTCTGGCATCTATTTTTATAAACTGTCTGCAGGCGACTTTTCGGCCGTTAAAAGAATGCTGCTGGTTAAATAATTCTTTATGAAGAAGTATATTGCTATAGTCGGTCCTACTGCTTCCGGAAAGACTGCTGTATCGATTGAACTTGCTAAAATTCTTAATGCTGAAATTATCTCTGCTGATTCTCGGCAGATTTATAAAAATATTCCGATTTCTACCGCAACACCGTCGCTTGAAGAAAGACAGGGGATAAAACATTATTTCCTGAACGAAATCGAACTCGAAAAGAATTTTAATGCCGGTGAATTCGGGAAACAAGCACGATTAAAAATTGAGGAAATTTTCCGGAAAGGGAAATTTCCTCTTGTCGTTGGTGGCAGCGGACTTTACCTGAAATCATTGATAGACGGATTTTTCGAAGAGGAAACAGAAAATAAAGAGATAAGAGAAAAACTGTATGCCGAAATGGAAAAGCACGGAAAAGAATTTTTATATGAAAAATTAAAGAATGTTGACCAGGAATCAGCCGATAAAATGTCTCCGCATTATTTCAGACGCGTTATCCGTGCCCTCGAAGTGTATTATGTAACCGGTAAAAAAATGTCTGACTTGCAGAAACAAAACGTGAAAGGTGAATTCGAAGCCGTCCAGTTCGGTTTGATGCTCGATAGGGAACAATTGTATGAAAGAATTAATAAACGCGTGGATGATATGCTCGAAAAAGGTCTTCTGAATGAAATCGAAACTCTGAAAAAAAAAGGCTTCCATTATTCGATTCAAAATTCTCTGAATACGGTCGGAATAAAAGAGGTCTTCAAATATTTTGATGGTGAATATGATTTAAATGAAATGAAAAATTATATCAAACAAAATACAAGACGCTACGCAAAAAGACAAATGACCTGGTTTAGAAAAGATAAAAGAATATTATGGATAAATGGAAATCTTAAAAAAGAACAAATCGTAAATCATATAGTTTTATTGAATAAGTAATAAAATTTTAATTTTAATATTTTATCTTTAATATTTTTACTGCTTCATTATCTTGGTCAATTTAGACAAACTCTATCAAAAATATAAATATCGGTATAGTGATGATGACCCTGTCTGGTTTTTACATGATTTTAAATGTGAAAAAGATGTCGAGGTTATGGGCTTGATTGCCTCCTGCTATTCGTATGGAAAGATAGAAACCATAAATAGATTTATAAGAGAATTTCTGAAAAGAGTAGATTGTAAACCGTATGATTTTATTAGAAACTTTGATTTAAAACGAAGCGGCAAAATATTCAAAGGTATGAATTATCGGTTCAATAATGATTCTGATTTGTTGAATCTATTCGAAAACATTAAAACGAATCTTTTGAAATTCGGCTCTTTGAAAAATCTTTTTTTAAGGAAATATTCTGCCGAAGACGTAAATATTTTAAATGGACTGAGATTTTTTTCCGACTCTATGAGAAATAATTATGTGCGGAATACGAAAAACTATGATTACTTAATACCGGATGTTGCAAAAAATTCCGCATGCAAAAGACTAAACCTGTTTCTGCGTTGGATGGTCAGGAAAGATGAAATCGATTTGGGAATCTGGAGCACAGATGTCGATAAATCAAAACTGTTGATGCCTGTGGATATCCACGTCTTTAGAATCTCGAAAAAAATGAAACTTGTTAAAAGAACTTCTTGCGATATGAAATTCGCTGTCGAACTTACTGAAAAATTGAAAAGCTTTGACCCCGATGACCCCGTTAAATATGATTTTGCCCTGTGCCATGAAGATATTGATAAAATTTAGATGGCGTTTAAAAAATGTGTGTATATAGTCTTGCTGAAAATTTTAATATTAATGGCAATTAATAATTTAAATTTATAAAAAAATGTGAACGACCTCGTAGAGGTCGAATATCAGTAAAACCCGACGAAGTCGGGGGAAAATATACTTCGTTTCTGCAAACCCGTAGGCGTTGAATATTTCTTTTATTTACCGTAATATTTATACACATTTAAAAAATATAAATCCCTCCTAATTAAATTGTTATTAATATCATTTATCTTTAATTTGTAAATTAAAAATTCTTTTTAAATAAAAGGAAAATAAATACCAATGTAAAATTTAAATTGATATTTTATCTATAAGGAGTTTTAACATGTTTGGAAAATTAATCCAACCCGAAATAGAGCAATTGATTGATTCCAGAAACTGGGCTATGTTGAAGGAAATATTTTCCGATATGCACCCGTCAGAAGTAGCCGATATTATAGCAGACATTCCGGAAAAAGACAGGGCAATTGTTTTTAGAATACTGCCTAAAGAAAATTCATCTAAAACATTCGAATATCTTGATTTCGATATTCAGGAAGCTTTACTGAAATCCCTCGCACGCGAGGAGGTTTCGGAAATTCTTAATGAAATGTCTCCCGATGACAGAACTGAACTGCTCGAGGATTTGCCCGGTCCCGTGGTGAAGGAACTTGTTAGACTTCTATCCCCGGAAGAGAGAAGCGTAGCGGTGAAATTGCTCGGATATCCCGAAGAGAGCGTGGGAAGAATTATGACACCTGATTTCATTTCCGTGAAATCTGAATGGAAAATAATGGAAGTATTGGATGTGGTCAGGGAAAGAGGTAAACAGGTCGAATATATCGATACTATTTTTGTTACCGATTCTTTGGGCAAAATCTTGGATGAAATTACCATAAAGGAAGTCCTTCTTGCAAAACCTGATTCAAAAGTCGAAGATATTATGAACTTTACTTATGTCAGTCTGAATGTAACCGATAACCAGGAAAAAGCCGTGGAAATCTTTAAGGAATATGACCTGTACGTTATCCCCGTTGTTAATGATGAGAATTATTTGGTCGGAATTGTTACCGCTGACGATGTCATCGACGTCATCGAAGAAGAAGCAACCGAGGATATCCAGAAATTCGGCGGTATGGAAGCACTTGACGAACCTTATATTACAGTCCCTTTGCTTCAAATGGTGAGAAAACGCGCAGGATGGCTGATTTTGCTTTTCTTGGGTGAAATGTTAACCGCTACGGCAATGGCCTTTTTTGAAAATGAAATTACTAAAGCGGTTGTACTCGCTCTCTTCGTCCCTCTGATTATTTCAAGCGGCGGAAATTCAGGCTCGCAGGCCGCTACACTTACTATTCGTGCTATGGCATTGGGCGAAATTAAATTGTTAGATTGGTGGCGGGTTATGAAAAGGGAAATTATTTCTGGTCTCTTACTTGGTGTGGTATTGGGTGTCATCGGTTTCTTGAGAATATTAGTCTGGAATTCTTTCACTGATATCTATGGAGATTATTGGTATTTAATCGGCTTTACTTTGTTTTTTACTCTTACAGGAGTCGTTATGTGGGGAACACTTTCTGGCTCGATGCTTCCTTTCGTCCTCAGAAAATTTGGTCTGGACCCTGCTACATCTTCGGCACCTTTCGTAGCTACTATGGTCGATGTGACAGGATTAATAATGTATTTCACGGTCGCTACTTTGTTGCTCTCTGGAACTTTGCTTTAATTCTTTAAATACTTACTTGATTCTGATTTATAATATTTTATAAAAAATTTTTAACTGATTTAAAATTTATGTAAAAACAAAGAACCCTCATCCGATTCCGAATGAGGGTTCTTTTTATATAATAAGGCTCTTAATCGTACATTGAAAAATTGTTCATTGTACATTGATTAGTACATTCCGCCCATGTCACCCATTCCGCCCGGAGGCATCATTGGCGCTTTTTCCTTTTCAGGCTTTTCGCATACTGTAGCTTCCGTCATAATTAACATTGAGGCAACCGATGCAGCGTTTTCGAGAGCTACTCTTGTTACCTTTGTCGGGTCGATGACACCGGCTTTTACTAAATCTTCATAGGTCTCTGTCGCCGCATTGTATCCGAAACTGCCTTTGCCTTCTTTTACCTTGTTCACTATTACAGAACCTTCTTCGCCTGCATTAATCACAATCTGCCTTATCGGCTCTTCTATTGCTTTCTTAACGATTTTCACCCCGAGCATTATGTCCTGATTGTCATTTTTTATCTTGTCGAGTTTGGATGCAACTCTTAAAAATGCAACTCCGCCTCCCGGAACTATGCCTTCTTCAACTGCGGCTCGCGTCGCATGTAATGCATCTTCTACTCTTGCTTTTTTCTCTTTCATTTCGACTTCTGTAGCGGCACCGATTTTTAAAACTGCAACTCCGCCGGAAAGCTTTGCCAATCTTTCCTGCAGTTTTTCCTTGTCGTAATCGGATGTTGTCTTGTCTATCTGAGATTTTATTTCGTTTATTCTCTTCTTGATGTCTTCGGTCTTTCCTGCACCTTCTACTATGGTCGTGTTGTCCTTGTCTATTACTATTCTCTTTGCTGTCCCAAGATATGATATCGTAGCATTCTCGAGTTTGTATCCCTTTTCTTCCGCTATTACCGTTCCTGCTGTCAGGATTGCTATGTCTTCCAACATCGCCTTTCTTCTGTCACCGAATCCCGGTGCTTTCACCGCCGCAACTTTCAGAGTGCCTCTTAATTTATTCACTACCAGTGTTGCTAACGCTTCACCTTCCAAATCTTCTGCAATGATAAGCAGGCTTCTTCCCGCCTGTGCAATTTTCTCTAATATCGGAAGTAGGTCTTTCATCGAAGAAATTTTCTTCTCGTTAATCAAAATATACGGGTCTTCGAGCTCTGTTTCCATCGAATCCGGATTCGTTACGAAATACGGTGATAAATAACCTCTGTCGAATTGCATGCCTTCTACAACGTCTAATGTCGTATCGGTTCCTTTTGCCTCTTCAACCGTAATCACACCGTCTTTTCCGACCTTGTCCATTGCTTTTGCTATCAGTTCACCGATTGCTTGGTCGTTATTCGCTGATATTGCACCTACCTGCGCTATCTCTTTGTTTTCCTTGATAGGGGAGGATAATTCCTTTAATCCTTTTACTAATTCCTCGACTGCTACATCGATTCCTCTTTTTAAATCCATCGGATTCGCTCCGCCGGTCACGTTTTTTAAACCTTCCCTGTAAAGTGCCTGTGCAAGCACTGTCGCCGTTGTCGTTCCGTCTCCTGCTACATCGGATGTCTTTGAAGCAACTTCCTTTACCATCTGTGCACCCATGTTTTCAATCGGGTCCTCGAGCTCGATTTCTTTCGCTACCGTTACTCCGTCTTTTGTTACTGTCGGTGCTCCGAATTTCTTGTCTATTAAAACGTTTCTGCCTTTCGGCCCTAACGTTACTTTTACCGCATTTGCTAATTTGTCGACACCTTTTAATAAAGCCGTTCTTGCTTCAGTGTCGAAATTTATCATTTTTGATGCCATATTATTTTATCTCCTTATTTAATTTTAAAATTATATTATTGCATATACATCGGATTCCCTCATAATCAGATATTCGACACCGTCTATCGTTACCTCTGTACCTGAGTATTTTCCGTATAATACTTTGTCTCCTGCTTTCACTTCTAATTTTACAAAATTACCTGCATCGGTAACTCTGCCCTGTCCTACTGCTACTACTTCTCCCTGCATAGGCTTTTCCTTCGCAGTATCGGGAATTATTATACCCGAAGCAGTCTTTTCTTCAGCCGGTGATGGCTTTACGAGAATTCTGTCAGCTAATGGTTTGATTTTCATATTTTACCTCTTTTTTTAATTATTGTTAAATAGTTATTTGTTTAAATTTATTAGCACTCTTTTTAATTAAGTGCTAAAATAATGAAGATGAATCGTTTTGTCAAGATATTTTTAATTTCCCATATTTTTTAATAGTGAATCCCTCGAAAAATAATTACATTCCTTTGCTTTTTTTTTATTCTAATTGTAGCGTTCAAAAAATTGTGTAAATATTATAGCACTCCGTTAGGAGTGCAATGTAAGTAATATGAATATAATTCGTGCAGTGTGTAAATAATAAAACACTCCATTAGGAGTGCAATATCAGTAACACATGTCTTCCACACTACCTGACTCTGTTAGGTCGAAGACTCGTCGTTGAGATAGTCAAATATCAGTAACACCTTCTTTCCACGCTACCTGACTCCGTTAGGAGTCAAATATCAGTAACACATGTCTTCCACACTACCTGACTCCGTTAGGAGTCAAATATCAGTAACACAAATTAACAAAAAACTGACTCCGGAGGAGTCGAATATAGTTTTTTTCTTGATAATTCATTTTATAAATATTAACAAATTTTCTGAACAGTTAAGTTTACACACTTTTTTAAACGCTATCTATTCTAATCTGCAAAAAACGCAATGTTTTATTTTATTTTAATTATAACTATATTATATATAATGTTACTGTTCAATTTACTCTCGTCCTTTTCTTTAAAGTTATATCGATTTAAATATTTTTTTTAAACTTAATTATTTTTTTTATGAAAAAAATATTTCTGATTTCAGTAGCTTTATTCTTTTTTTCCTGCGGTTATGTTGTCGGTCAGTTTCAGATTACATCCTACTTTAATCCCCTGCCGGGCGAAATCGAGACTTTTATTTATGCCGATACTAACGGAATATCTCCCGGTAACAGCGGAGCAAATCAATCCTGGAATTTTTCCGGTGTGGTAAGCCTCGGTGATACAGCTAATTATATGTTCGTCTTACCTTCCGGAACTCCCTATGGAAGCTCCTTCCCGACAGCAACTATTGCAGGTAATTCCACCGCAAATCCCACGGCTTATTGGTATGGCTATTATAATTCCTCGGTTTTTCAATTGCTGGGAAATCAAAACAGCTCCATTAGAGTCGAATATACCGACCCGAAGATTTTTAGAACCTATCCTATGAGCTACGGTCAAACCGTTACAGATACTTATAGGTCGGTTACTTATTCGGGAACTAATGTGGTTCAGAAAGTATCTGGCTCCTTGTCCATTACTTATGATGCCTATGGCACCCTTACTTTACCAAGCGGGACTGCCGTAAATTGCGGTAGACTCAAAATAATCTCTTATGAAGTCGATACACTTATTTTCGGAACAACAATGATTGAATATATTAAAGATACTGTCTGGATATGGGGAAAAAGCAATTATCGATATGAATTATTTGAAATAGATAAACACTGGATTAGCGAGGACGGTGTTAATTATACCGGCTTTAAATGGGTACAGTATATTCCCAATATTAATTCGGTTGGAATTGTTCCCGTATCTAATGAAATCCCCTCTGAATTCAGGCTGGAACAAAATTATCCTAATCCCTTTAATCCGATTACTACTATACGGTACCGGATACCTGAAAACACATTCGTTACTATGATAATTTATGACGGAGTCGGAAGAAAAATTGAAACTTTGTGTAACTGTACCCATAATGCGGGAGTGTATGAAATCAGATGGGACGCTTCATCTTATTCCAGCGGAATATATTATTGCAAAATGATTGCAAATAAATTTGTCGATACAAAAAGAGTGATTTTAATTAAATAATCTTTTTTCCTGCAATCGCATTGCGGAATTTGTTTTATTTTACCTTTATTATCTGCAATGCGTTTGCTGATTCGTTTTCTGAATAATTTTTGCTCTCTATTAGGATTGCAGTATCGTTTTTGCTGATATGATTTTTCTCCTTTAAAAATTTTAACAGCTCATCTTTATTTCTAAAGCTAATTTCCGAATCCAGTATTGGATTTACACTCCACATTAATGTGCATTTATTGAGTATGCTTCTTTCTCTTACAATAGCTATAATCTGTGCTTTTGTTCTGTGCGATGATAGAAGGGCAGGGGATTTGCCCGTATGTGACAGTGTGATAATTGCTTTGGCGTTAATCCTCTCTGCAATTTCTGTCGCAGAGTTTGTAATGTTGCATAGAAAGCTTTTTAATCTTGAATTATCCGTTTCTATATGTGGTTTTTTTATCTCTTCCGTCTTTTCCTTTATCTTGTCCATCGTTTCTACCGCTAAAACCGGATTCATCCCTGTCGATGTCTCTCCCGATAACATTACACAATCGGTACCGTCGAGAATTGCATTGGCTACATCCGATGCTTCCGCTCGTGTAGGAAGTATGTTTGTTATCATCGATTCCAGCATCTGGGTTGCCGTGATGACCGGCTTCAATGACGTGTTGCATTTCTTTATTATCATTTTCTGAAGTATTGGAACATCTTCGGGTGATATTTCGATGCCTAAATCTCCTCTCGCAACCATTACTGCATCCGATACTTTTATGATTTCATCTATGTGCCTTATTGCTTCCGGCTTTTCTATTTTTGCTATTACGGGTGTTTCAACCCTGTGTTTTCTTAAAACGGTTTTTAACCTGACTATATCGGCTGCTTTCCTTACAAAACTTAATGCAATAAGGTCAACTGAATTTTCTATACCGAATCTTATATCTCTTAAATCTTTTTCTGTTAATGACGGTAATGATATTTTCGTATCGGGAAGATTTATGCCTTTTCTCTCGTGTATTGTTCCGCCTTTGATTACTTCGCATTTTATAATCTCTTTCGATATATCTGCGGAGATAACTTTAAGTTTGAATTTTCCGTCATCGATTAGTATTATATCGTTTCTGCCTGTGTCCTTGATTATGTTTCTGTAATTTGTCGATATTACTTTCCTGTTTCCTGTTATGTCCTTTGAACTGATATTTATCCTTTCTCCTTCTTTTAATTCTATCTTTCCGTTTGCTAACTTTCCTATGCGGATTTTTGGTCCCGATAAATCCTGTATGATTGGAATGTGAACCCTCGTAATTTCGGATGCCTTGCGTATGTTCTGTATATATTCGGTATGCGATTCGTAACTGCCGTGAGAAAAATTCAGACGTGCACAGTCCATTCCGGCTTTTATCATATCAACTAGCGTATCTGTTCTTCCTGATGAAGGACCAATCGTACAAATGATTTTTGTTTTTTTATATATCAAAATTGTAATTATTAAATTAATTTTGAATAAATTATTCAATAATATTAACTATTAAAAGATAATT
This sequence comes from uncultured Ignavibacteriaceae bacterium, assembly GCA_964501535.1. Classification (GTDB taxonomy): domain Bacteria; phylum Bacteroidota; class Ignavibacteria; order Tepidaquicellales; family Tepidaquicellaceae; genus FEN-1279. Next base: position 356,376 of record CAZCSV010000001.1, read on the forward strand.
ATTTATGAAAAGCTTAAAAAACAAAATTGCCTTTATTACTGGTGCTTCCAGCGGATTCGGGGAAGCAACTGCCTATAGGCTCGCAGGTATAGGCATGAATCTTGTTATTTGCGCAAGACGGTATGAGAAAATAAAAGAAATTGCTGACGATATTGAGAAAAAATTTAAAGTAAAAGTCCTGCCCCTAAAACTCGACGTGCGAAAACAAAAGGACGTTGTGAATGCCGTAAAGAATTTACCGGATGAATGGAAAAAAATTGAAGTGCTGATTAATAATGCCGGACTTTCAAGAGGACTTAATAAAATCCAGGATGGTGTCCTTCTTGATTGGGAAGAAATGATTGATACTAATGTTAAAGGTTTGCTCTATGTTACTAAAGAAATTATTCCTCTTATGCTCGGAAATAAAAGCGGACATATCGTGAATGTCGGCTCGATTGCTGGTCACGAAGTCTATGCGGCAGGAAATGTCTATTGCGCCACAAAACACGCCGTCGATGCTCTGACGAAAGGTATGAGAATCGATTTAAACGGTACACCCATTAAAGTTTCTACCGTTGACCCCGGCCTTGCTGAAACGGAATTCAGTATTGTTAGATTCAGAGGCGATAAAACTAAAGCTAAATCGGTTTATAATGGGGTAATACCTCTCTATGCCGAGGATGTAGCCGATGCAATCGAGTTTATTGTTACGAGAAAAGATTCCGTTAATGTCGCCGAAATTATTTTATTGCCGAAAGCTCAGGCAAATTGCTCGATTGTTCATAGGAATTCTTGAATTCCTTTGTTTATGGATTTGCTGTAAAAAAAATCCTTAAGTTTATTCTTAAGGATTTTTTTATTACTTAAAACTTTTGTCTCTTGACTACTTTATAGAAATAATATCGTTGTATATCACGAATAACATAAATGCTAATAAGATGATGAATCCTATATTCTGCAGCGCAATCTGAACTTTATATGATACAGGTCTGCGTAAAATTCCTTCTATCATTAATATTACAAAATGACCTCCGTCAAGCGCTGGAAACGGTAATATGTTAATCACGGCAAGCGATATCGAAAGCATCGCAAGAAATCCTATGTATGATAAAAACCCCATCTCTGCGGATTGTGCCGATGCTTGTGCTATTTTTACCGGTCCGCCTATAGCTTTCTTGAAAGGTATGTCGCCTTTTATTACTTTCGCTATCGATTTGAAAAAGACTTCGAATCCGAAATAATATAAATCCGAAAATGCCTTCGGAAATGCCGAAATTACACCGTACTTTATGTGCCTGATGGGTCCCTCATACTTCGCCGCTATCTCTATCCCTATCGTCGAGTCCGGCAGTTGGGGCGTAACCTTCGATGTCATAATTTTTCCGTCTCTTAACCACGCTATATCCGACTCTTTATTCGCATTTGACTTTATTAAATCTATAAGCTTCTGAGAGTGAGTTATCTTTTCACCCGCAAATTCCGTTATTATATCACCTTTCTGTATTCCGCTTTTCTCTGCAGGATTACCCGGAATTACACTGTTGATTAACGGAACAATCTTCTCGGGGTATATACCGATGTTTTTCTCAGTTATGTCTTTTAACTTTTCTTTCGGTATGTTTATTTTCTCGTTACTGCTGTTTCTTATTATCTCGAAAGTAACTGACTCGCCTAAATTATCAAGATATATTTTATTCTGAAGGTCGTCCCAGTTATCTACATATTCGCTGTTTATTGCAATTATTTTATCGCCTTCTTTTAATCCGGACTCGCTCGCGATTGAGTTCTTCGAAATATATCCTATTGTCGTGGTCTCTGTTACGGTTTTTCCTTTGATTATCGTTAATGAATAAAAAATCAGAAATGCGAGAAATATGTTCATTATTACTCCCGCAGTTATTACTATCATCCTCTTCCAGACTGGCTTGGAACGGTATTCCCACGGCTTCGCTTCCTCTTTTATGAAATTTTTGTCCATGCTCTCGTCTATCATACCTGCAATCTTTACATAACCGCCGATAGGGAATGCACATATCCTGTAATCGGTATGCCCTTGTAAATCCAAATTTTCTTCAAGTTTACCAAACTTAAAACCCGTGATTCTGTTATATCCGAATAACCTGAATCCTATGCCTAATGCAAATACATCCGCACGCATCCCGCATGAACGCGCTGCAACAAAATGCCCTAACTCGTGAACGAAAACAAGTATTCCTATTACAATTAAAAAATAAAATATTGTGCTGATAATTTCCATGCTAATGTTTCAAAAATTCTTGTATAAACAATAAATATAGTTATTTATATATTTAAATAACATTTAAAAATGATTTAAAATTTCTTCCCGCGTCTTCCTGTCTATTTCAATTATATCTTCTAATTCAAAATCATCCTTCCCTGTGTGCTTGTCTAAACTCTTCTTTATTATATCCGAAATTCCGTAAAAACCTATCTTATCCTTTAAAAATAAATCCACTGCTACCTCATTTGCCGCATTCATTACTATCGGATACGTCCCTCCGGCTTTTATAGTTTCAAATGCTATCTTCAGACATTCGAATTTGTCTAAATCGGGTTTTTCGAATGTCAAATCTTTCATCTTACTAAAATCAAGCCTGGGAAAACTGGATGACACTCTGTCGGGATAAGTTAATGCAAATTGAATGGGTATTTTCATATCGGGTATGCCAAGCTGTGCCTTTATCGAAGAATCCGTAAACTCTACAAATGAATGAATTATTGATTGTGGGTGAATTATTACCTCGATATTGTTAACATCTATATTAAAAAGCCATTTAGCTTCTATAACCTCAAGCCCCTTATTCATCATTGTTGCCGAGTCTATCGTAATCTTATTCCCCATATTCCAGTTCGGATGATTCAATGCTTCTATTACACTCGCATCCTTTATTTCTTCCTTCGTTTTTGTCCGAAATGGACCTCCCGATGCAGTCAAAATTATTTTTGATATGTTTTTGTGCTTTTCTCCTAAAAGACATTGAAGAATTGCCGAATGCTCGCTGTCTATTGGTATTAACTGTATTTTATGACGGTTTATTAATTTGTTGACTAATGCTCCCGCAACTACCAGTACCTCCTTGTTTGCTAACGCTATGTACTTGCTGTTCCTTATCGCCTCTAACGTCGGCTTTAAACCCGCAAATCCTACTAACGCATTCACCAGAATGTCGTATTCATTGCTTTTGATAAGCTCGGATAGAATGTTATCACCTGTATGCACTTCTGTAATTGAACCGTATGCTTTTTTGAATTCGTTTGCTTTTTCTGTGTTCTGTATATATACGAATTTCGGTTTGAATGTCTCTGCCTGACGGGCTAAAATATCTGTCCTGCTGTTGGTCGTTAAAAAAATAATATCGCAATTGTAACCGTTTTCGTTAAGGTTGTTGATTACCTCGAGCGTGTTACAGCCTATCGAGCCGGTCGAACCAAGAATGCCTATCCTTTTGTTCACTTAGCTGTTTAATAAGAATGCAGGCAGTTTCTTCTTTCTCTGCCTGCATTGATTTTTGTAAATTAATTAAGATGTTTGTTTATTAACTTCATATATGTGTCCTTATCCCTGCTCCCGACTATCGTTTCTGCTATCTTTCCATCCTTGTCAACTATAAATGTTGTCGGAACTGCGGATAATTCACTCCCGCTCGCTTTGGTAAATGCATTAACCAGCGATGAATTTGCGTCTATCGTGATGTAAGGAAGTGGATTCGCTTTTAAATAATCAACTATGTTTTGTGCCTTTTCCTGCTGGAATATGTTTACTCCTATCATCTGAAAATTTTTATCCTTTAATTCTTCTGAAATCTTTACAAGGTCTGGCATCTCTTTCTTGCATGGACCGCACCAAGTTGCCCAGAAATTTATGAATATTACTTTTCCTTTCAAATCCTTAAGAGACCTTTTTGCCCCTCCTTCCGTCCATGTGAAATTCGGTGCGATGTTCTTGCCCGTCGATTCCTCTACGGATTCCATTTTGTATAACTTCAATGTCGTGGGATTGTCGTCTTTTTTCGTGTTCTCGGTCTTTGGTATCTCATTCGTCTTTTCTGTGTTTTCGGTCTTCTTGTTGCAACTGTATAGTAAAACAGCAATAATCAAAAATGCAATTATCTGGATTTTTCTCATTAATTTGTTTTTTTTTATTTGTAAATAGTGTTTGTTAAAAATCTTTTTAATATTGTGGAACGCTGTCCACATCGTAACCTTTTGCTTTCGCATATTTGTATAACTTTTGGGCAAGTAGTTTCCTTGCCCTGTGTAACCTGCTCCTTACTGTTCCTATCGGACACTGCACGAATTCCGATATCTCTTCATAACTCAGTCCCTCTAAATCGCATAAAATTATTACAGTCTTGAAATCATCCTGAAGCGAATTTAATGCTACCGTTACCTGGTCATCTAATAAATTCGAAAAAACTTTCTCCTGTAAATCTGAGGAGTCTAATGCGTCAGATTTTATGTTTTCGAAGAAATTCTCTATCTCTTCGTAATCTACTTTGCCGGGAGACTTCTGATTCTTCCTGTAATTGTTTATGAATAAATTCTTCATTATTCTGAACAACCACGCCTTGCAATTCGTGCCTTTTTCGAATTTGTGAAAAAACCTGAAAGCCCTTAAATATGTCTCCTGTAACAAATCATCTGCATCAAGCTCGTTTCCTGTCATTTTGTATGCATAATTACGCAGTATCCCAATATGGGGCAAAGCTTCCCTTTTAAATTCCTCCGTTAAATTGGCTATTTCTTCTTCGGATAAATATCCTCCTTCTTCCTCCAAAAATTCTTCTTCATTTTCTGAATCGTCTTCAATTAACGGTATGTTTTTTTTGGGAATTACTTTTTTCTTCTCTATCTTCTTCTTCTTTATTTTTTCAACGGTTTTACTCATCATCTGTCATAAATTATAAACTACGTATTTAATGAAAATTTATCAAGGAAGGAATTTATTACTTTTAAATAAACAATGAATTATCTGCATTTGAATAAGTGCTATTTTTTTTTCTTCTCTCCTTTTTCATTTCTTTTAATTTTTAAAATTATAATTTTACATAAATTTCATATTTACGTAATATTTATTTAATATTAACTTCAATTGTCTTACTTAATAAATTCAACTTTAAATTATGTTTAGAAAATTTTTACCCCAAAAAGAGAAGTTTTTTATTCTCCTGTTTGATTTAGCTAAAAATGTTCACGAAGGAACAAAGTTGCTTCATGATATTATGGAAAATCCGGATTTGCTTTCGGAAAATGCTACAAAAATTCATATTCTGGAAAATAAATGTGATGAATTTACACATACTATAATTAACGAGTTAAACGAAACTTTTGTAACACCACTCGATAGGGAAGATATTTACTTACTCACAAATTCACTCGATGATGTAATAGATAGCATAGATACGATTGCAACGAGATTTGGTATATACAAACCAAAAAAGAGCTTTGCCTTTGGTCCCCAGCTTTCTGGGATATTACTTTCGCAGACTGAAATTATAACACAAATTGTGGAACATTTGAAGGACCATAAAAATACTATGCAGAAAATAATCGCTATACGAAATTTGGAGACGGAAGGCGATTTGGTCTTTAAGGAAGCATTAACTAACTTGTTCGAGAAGCAGGATGATGTCAAAGAATTGATAAAAGAAAAAGAAATTCTTGAAATTACTGAAAAAGCCGTCGACAGATGTCAGAGGGTTGCAATTGCTATTGAAAGTATAATCATAAAAAACGCTTAATATATGTTTGAACTTACTCTGTTTATTATTGTAACAGCATTATTGTTTGATTTTTTAAATGGAATGAATGATGCAGCGAATTCGATTGCTACTATCGTTGCTACTCGTGTCTTAACCCCAAAAATTGCTGTGCTTTGGGCAGCTTTCTTTAATTTTGCTGCTGCATTCGGCTTCGGTGTTCACGTGGCTAATACCATTGGAAAAGGTATTGTAGATACTAATGTTGTTGACCAATATTTAATTCTGTCAGCTTTAATTGGAGCTATGATTTGGACTTACGGTTGTACGAAATTTGGCTTGCCGATAAGTGTTTCACACTCTTTGATAGGTGGATTGGCTGGAGCGGCTATTATTAAAGCTGGATTTAAATCTCTGGTTGCTGGCGGATTAGTAAAAGTTTCAATTTTTATCTTTTTATCTCCTGTTATTGGTCTTGTTCTCGGTGCTTTTTTTATGATTATCGTTACCTGGTTGTTTAAGAATTCGAATAATAAAAAAGTTGATAAAAAATTTAAAATCGGTCAGCTATTGTCTTCAGCTGCTTTTAGTCTGGGACACGGAACAAATGATGCTCAGAAAACAATGGGAATAATTTCGATTTTACTCTTTACTAATGGTTATCTCGGAAATGAATTTTACGTCCCGTTCTGGGTCATTATTATATCTCATACAGCTATTGGATTGGGAACATTAGCTGGAGGATGGAAGGTAATTAGAACCATGGGTATGAAATTGACTCATTTAAAACCTGTTGGAGGCTTTTGTGCTGAAACTGCTGGAGCCGCCGTATTGGTTGGTACTGCTTTAGCTGGAATTCCTGTTAGCACTACACATACAATAACAGGTGCCGTTATGGGTGTTGGTATGATAAAAAGATTAACTGCTGTTAGATGGGGAGTTGCGGGAAAAATCATTTGGGCTTGGATTTTAACTATTCCTTTATCGGGATTGTGCGGGGCTTTAACTTATCTGCTGATTAGTCTCTTCTTGTAAAAATTAAATTATATATTAATTCAATAATTTAATTTTTTATTTAAATTGAGAGTGGCAAAATCTGGGCGAGCAACGGGGCTCGAACCCGTGACCCTCAGAGCCACAATCTGATGCTCTGCCAACTGAGCTATGCTCGCCATTATTTCAAAAATAGCTTATATTTTTATCTTTTTCAATGAGTTTTCAAATGTGGTTTTTCAAAAACTCGCTTACACATTTATTGAATAATTCAGGATTTTCGAGATTACTTAAATGCCCTGACCCGGCTATTATTTTAATTTCCGATTTCGGTATTTGCTTTTTCATTGATTCTGCACACGAAATCGGAGTTAATTCATCATCTTCTCCGACTAATATCAACACTGGTACATTAAAAGATTTCAAATAATCTGCTGTATTGGTCCTCGTCGCAAGCGCAATCTGTGCCCCGCAAATCCCTTCATCAGTGTTATCCTCGATTATACCCTCTAAAAAATTTCTTACCTCCCTGTTAAGGTAATTTTTCTTGTTTATCAGTTTTGGTAGAAAACCTGATATAAAATCGTCCCTTTTACCGTTTTTAATTGAAAAAATTACATTCGACCTGTTTATTAATCCGTTGTCGTCATCCTTTTCAGCTCTCGTATCCGCTAAAATCAAACCCTTGAATAAATCGGGTTTCTTGATGTAACTTCTCAGTATTATATATCCTCCCATGGAAACACCGCATACGAATACTTTTTCGAAATTAAAATGCTCGATTATATCTGTTAAATCGTTTGAATATTCTTCCATCGTGAACTGATTGTTTGCTTCTTCGCTTCTGCCTAACCCTCTTATATCATATGTTATAACCCTGAAATTGTTTTTGAAAAAATCTGTCTGGAGTTTCCACATCTTGCTGCTTAAAGGAAATGCGTGAACGAATATCAATACATCTCCCTTGCCTTCATAGTCGTATACCTGAAGGTTGTTGATTTTTAATTCTCTCATATATTTATTAATTTATAATTTTCTGTGTGCACCGTTGCAAAAAGGTTTGTTACCTGAATTTTTGCACGCACACCAGGCTACTTTTGTGTCTTCTTTTATTTCAATTTCTACTGGAACGAATTCTGAACCTTTGTGCGAGCCGTCGCAGAAAGGCTGATTCCCCGACATTCCACAGGCGCACCACCAGTATTTACCTGCCTTTATATCCTGTATTATCGGAGATTTTTGAAAAATTTTTGGTCCTGCCATCTTTATTACTCCTTTTCTTTTAAATTAATGCATCATTTAAAAATTTAGTAAAATTATAAGATAATTTAATATTGTCTGTAATTAAATTTACTACTTCAGGTTTAAATGCAACCTCCGGCTTGTATGACTTGTAAACATAATATTGCTTCATCTTTATAAGTTCTGCCAGTAATTCACCGTCTTTTTCGGTTTTTATATTCTCATATCCGCGGGGAAAATTTACCGCTTTGTCTCCGCAGATTTTCTTGTACTCTTTTTTAAATTCACCCTTAAAAATAATCTTTTTGAATGTATCGAATTCATTATATATTTTTTGCCTGATTTTTTTCAGCTTGTCCGGGTCCGAACTGTATTGTCCGCCCGCAAATAAAAATTCGGCAGGGGAGAGATGAAAATAAAACTGCGGTATCTCGGGCTTTTTTATCGTATCGAAACAAAATGATGCCGATGTCATCGTCTTGTACGGCGTCTTGTCCTTTGTGAACCTTATATCCCTGTTGATTCTGAATATCGATTTGTAATTTACCGCTATGGAACTGTCTATTTTGTGAATTTCGATTGCCAGATTGTCTATTAATGCCCTCATCGGAAGCTTTATGAAATTCTCGTATGTAGCCCTGTTCCTGTCAAACCACTTCTTGTTGTTGTAACGCTTGTCTCCCAGTAATTTCAAAAAATCCAGACTCTCTCTGCAGAATCCCAAAAAAGGTTCCTTTATAAGCATGTCAATCATAATCTTTTTCTTTAATATAGCTAGTATACATTTATTATTCTATGATTAATCGGAAAACTAAAAGTTAAAAATATTTTTCTCGAAAATGAAACTTTTTGGATATATCTGTGGTATTAAAATTAATATTTATTTTTATTATTTAAAAAATAATATTTGTAGATAATTAACATTTTTTATTAACTAAAAACAAATTCAAATTATGTTAAAAGTAAAATCTTTGTTAGTAATTTTTGCCCTCGTTATTGCTTTTATCGGTACCTCCGTTGCCAAAGAATTGCCGGGAGATAAAGCTGGAAAGAAAGCCGACTACCTTTATAAAAAGCTTTCATTGACGAATGACCAGTATACCAGAGTGTATCAGATATTATTCGATTATGAATCAAAATCATACGAAAAACATCACGCAAAAGGTCATAAATGCGATGAAAAATGTAAATCGGAATGCAAAACTTTACAGACTAATACATTGGGCGAAATCGATAAAGTTTTAAGTAAAGATCAAATCACTAAATTCAATCCGATGAAAGAGAAATTCTTTAAAATGACTTTCAAGAAAAAAATTAAGAAAGTTACTAATGATGAAAGCATAAATAAAGAAGTAAAAAAAGAAGAAAAAAAGGATGTTAAGAAAGAAGAAAAGAAGGATGTCGGTAAAGATGTGAAAAAAGATGAAAAGAAGAAATAATTTTTATATAAAAATATAAATGAAAAAGGCAACCTGCAGGTTGCCTTTTTTTTAATAATTGCATGAAAATAATAATATCACTTCATTCTTGTGAACTTGTTTCAATCTTGTCTGTGAGAAATACGAATAAAGAGAATTACTTTAATATTTTACCGCTTGAAAATCCGAATTCTTTCGAATATTCCTGATTCTTTCCGGTCAATTTGAGATTAACGACTATCTTCGTATTTCTGAAGAGCGCACTCTCTTTAAGAACGTCAGTTATATCATTGCAGAGATTCTCGGCTTCGTGTATGAAATCGACCGGCTTTTGTGTCCTTATAATTTTTCCGGTCTTCGTTGTCTTAAAGTCCTCTCTCGCTGCATAAATCACTTCCCTGAAATCTGCTTTTTCCGTGTTCAAAATGTCTGACAATGCTTTCTTGTTTTCGAAGTCGAGTAAATCCTCTAACGATACTTTCGCATTGTTCCTGTTTAAGAAATCGAGAAATGAAAGCAAATGGTTTAACTTCCATTCGAATTTCCCGTCAAGCATGTATTTTAAACTCGAATGCGGTATGTTGGACTCAACGGCAATCCTGTATGGCGTTATTCCCCATCTCTCTTTTAAATCTTTTATTATTCTCTTTAGTCTCCTGTTAAGTTTTTGATTGTCAAGCATAATTTTTTTTGTTTAATTAATAAAATGTTTGTGAATTAAATTAACAATAAGTATTTATTCTTTAGTATGATACTGTGAAAGATTGACAAAAAAAAGTGAAAATTCTGAAATAATCTTTCACCGTTAGAAACTGGAGAAAAAAAAATGTAATGTCAATGCAAATTTGATTCTTAATTGAAAATAATTAAATAATGAAATTCAAGTGAAAATCGTTATGGTAATTACCCGTTCCTCACATCCTCTCGGGCGATTTTATCCCGATTATGCTAAAACCGGAATACAAAATTTTCTTCACCGATTCGCATATGCATAATCGTATATATGATAACGGAAGATTATCCGTATCAAGTACCCTGTTGTTATGATAAAATTTGTGAAATGACTCCGCAACCCTGTTTAAATAACTTATCAGTTTGTGTGGCTCTAATGTTCTTGATGTTTCCTCTATTTCATCGGGATATTTTGAAAGCGCCTTTAAAAGATTTATTTCGTATTCATTGCTTATCAGTCTCAAATCTATATCCGATTTGGTGAATTTGTCGAGGGATTTGAAATTTTCTTTTGCGTTGCGGAGTATTCCGCATATACGCGCATATGCGTACTGTAAATAATATACGGGATTTTTTTCCGACTGCTCTTTTGCTAACTCTATGTCAAAATCCAGATGTGTGTTGGCGGCTCGCATTATGAAGAAAAATTGTGTCGCATCAGTGCCGACGTCACTCGTAAGGTCGTCTAAATAATATACATTGTCGCTTCGCTTGCTCATCTTAAAAGATTCATTGCCCCTCTTGAAAGTTACCATCTGGTGGATTATTACTTTTATCCTTTCTGTGTCAAATCCCGCCGCTCTGACTCCGTATAAAACCTCCTTGTATGTATCGAAATGGTCGGAACCGAATATGTCGATTATTAGGTCGTATTTTCTGTTAATCTTGTCGATGTGATATGCCATGTCTGGAAGCCTGTAAGTTGGCTCTCCTGTCGCTTTTACGATTACTTTGTCTTTCTCGAATTGCTTCTCGTCCATCTTTAACCATAAAGCACCCTCGCTTTCGTATGTTATACCTTTGTCTCTGAATATTTTCTTTAATTCGTCGATGTTTCCGTTTTTGTATAGCGAAGTTTCATTGTAAAATATATCGTGAAATATTCCGAAACTCTCGAGGGTCTGCTTTATTTTGATGAAATTTTCTTGCTCCCCGTAATTTTTGAAGAAATCCAAATCCGAAGAATTTCTTAATTTGTCTTTGTAATCTTTTGCGATTTTTTTTGCAATTTCTTTTACGTAATCACCTACATAACCTTCCTCCGGAAAAGGATAATCCGAATCGAATATTTGCTCGTATCTTGCCTGTATAGATTTTGCTAAGTTGTTCATCTGGTTCCCTGCATCATTGTAATAATATTCGCGCGTAACTTTGTAACCTGTCCATTCGAGAAGGTTTGCTATCGCTTTTCCGAGACAAATCTGCCTGCCGTGACCCGCATGCAGCGGTCCCGTTGGATTTGCGCTTACCCATTCCACATTGGCGGTCTTTCCTTCGTTGGTCTTCAGTTTTCCGTAATTTGCGGTTTCCAGTATATTCAATAGCTCTTTTTTATACCATTCGTCTGATACATAGAAATTTATAAAACCTGAACCGGCTATTTCTGTTTTTATTATTTTATCCGAATCTAATTTTAGATTTTCTTGTATGGTTTTTGCAATGATTCTGGGAACTTCATTCATTTCTTTTGATAACAGTAATGCTATGTTCGTTGAATAATCACCGAACTTTGAATCCTTAGGCCTGTCTATTAACAAATCCCTTAACGGATAATTTAATCTTTCAAGCGTCTTTAATATTTCTGATTTTATGTATGCTTTCAATTCAAATATTTATTTTTTTTTTATAACCACTTCATTTCTTTGTACCAGTCTATTGTTCTCCTAAAACCCTCTTCAAGTGTATATTGTTCGCTGAAACCCAATTCGGCTTTCGCTTTCTCATTCGAAAATACCCATTTCTTTCTCGTGATGTCGAAACACTTTTCAAGATTTAATGTTGCGGCTTTTTTGGAGAAGATTGAAAAAAACTGTGCGATTGCCCCGACTGTGTATACCAGCCAGTGGGGAACTCTTACCTTTATGGCTTTTCTCCCTAAAAGTTTCGATGTTATGCTTCCGATATCGTTCCAGCTGTATTCTTTGTCCGAACAGATGAAATATATGCTTCCGCTTTTGGTCTCTTTTTCTGCCGCAAGCACTATCCCGTTTACAAGGTCTTCCACATAAATTAAACTTAAATATTTTTCCTTAAACCCGATTACACTGTTGAGCCCCTTCGAAAAGGTTTTGAAATATATCAGAATTTCCGTATCTCGTGGTCCGAATACTGCCGGTGGCCTTATTATTACAACGGGAAATTTGTCCTTGTATCTTATCACTTCATCCTCTGCCATCTTTTTCGTAACTCCGTATGTCGTACTCGGTTTCGGTATATAATCTTCTGTAATCGGTCTATCGTCCGGATTAGGACCGCAAACCGCCCCTGAAGATATGTGAATGAATTTCTTTATGCGCTTTCCGTATTTGTGAGTTAACTCTAAAAGATTTTTTGTCGATTGAAAATTTCCTTTTTCAAAACCTGCCTTGCCTTTTGATTTCACAACTCCCGCTACGTGAAAAATGTAATCCATGTCTTTGATTGCTTCCGATAATACTTCTTCCGAAAATAAATCTCCTTCTATAAGCTTCACGCTTTTATCCTTAAGCCACCTCGTGTTTGACGTCTTCCTTACTAAACAATATACTTCGTAATTCTTGCTCAAAAGTAAATCGACTAAATGACTTCCTACAAATCCCGTTGCACCGGTTATTAACGCTTTCATATTTTTTCCTTCATTATATCATAGAAATTATTAATAATAATATGTATTTTCTATGATAATTTTTGTATTATTATTAATTAATAAATTTTTCACATTACTGATAATGGATCTTTTTCAAAAATGCTATTCTTTTACAAGAGCCGATGAGGTTAAAGCTTTAGGTCTGTATCCCTATTTCAGAGCTATTGAACAAAATGAAGGACCTGTCGTTAACATTGAAGGCAGACCCGTCATTATGGCTGGCTCTAATAATTATCATGGCTTGACAATCCATCCAAAAGTACTTGAAGCCGCTCATAAAGCACTAAAACAGTATGGAACTGGTTGCTCGGGCTCGAGATATCTGACAGGTACACTCGATTTGCATATCCGCCTGGAAGAAAAACTTGCCGATTTTATCGGGAAAGAAGCTGTATTGCTCTATTCTACGGGCTATCAGACCGCTCAGGGCGTTATTCCTACTCTTGCCGTTAAAGGTGAATATGTAATTTCTGACAAGGATAATCACGCTAGCATCGTCGCCGGTAACCTGATGGCTAAAGGCGGTTTTTGTGACGTTCGCAGATATCAGCATAATGATATGCAGAGTCTCGAAACTGTACTGAAAGCTTTACCGCTGGAAACAGGAAAAATTGTCGTCTCCGATGGCGTCTTTTCTACTACAGGCGAAATTGTTGATCTGCCGGAACTGGTGAAAATCTGCAGGAAGTATAATGCAAGAATTATGATTGATGATGCACACTCGACCGGAGTGATTGGAAAAGGTGGCAGAGGTACTGCATCTGAATTTGGACTGGATAATGAAGTTGATCTGATTATGGGTACTTTCTCGAAAACATTTGCATCCTTGGGCGGTTTTATAGGCTCTGAAAAACCCGTAATTAATTATTTGAAACATCATTCCTCTGCTTTGATATTTTCCGCATCGCCGACACCTGCCGCTGTCGCTGCCGCAGAAGCCGCTCTGGAAATACTTAAGGAAGAACCCGAAAGAGTTGAAAGACTTGCAAAAAATGCTCAGAAAATGAGAGAAGGATTTAAAGCAATGGGCTTTAAAACGATTGAAGGCAAAACTCCTGTAGTCCCCGTTATATTGGGCGAAGATATGCTCGTGTTCCGGTTCTGGAGAAAACTCTTCGACGCAGGCGTGTTCGTTAATGCTTTCGTTTCTCCCGGTGTTCCACAAAATCTTGCTATGCTTAGAACATCATATATGGCTACTCACGAAGATAAACATCTTAACAGAATTCTCGAAATATTCGGTGACATCGGTAAAGAAATGGGTATAATAAAATAAATTTTCTTTTTTGTGTTTTGAATAGCTTTGTTAAATTAATCCTTGATAAAGCTGTTTTCGTATAAAATATATTTCAAAAATTTATATCGTAAATAATTTAGTGAGTTTTTATGCTTGATGTTTTAAAATATTTTTTAATTTTTGCTCTTGTGGTTATGTTTATCTCCTGCGGAAAAGACGATGTGGTTAAAAAAATCGAAAAGAAAGTCATAACTGAAAATATTGAAGACGAAGATTCCGACACTACCGCATTGCCGCCTGAAGAAGCTTTTAGCAGCGCTATGGTGAATAATATCCTTGATGTATACGACGAAGAACTTCAGGTATACCTCGAAGATTCGATATTCCCAATCGTATCGAAATCTGAAAAAATCACAATAGATAAAATCTCTTCGTCACTTTTCCTCTTGCAGTATTTTGAAAACGGAAATGCTAAAAATATATTGATTCAAAAGTTTTATAATCCCCCTAAAGATGAATTCTTTTTTGAAAAACGCGAAGTTCAGTACGATGCCGTTAAACAATTTATTAAATGAGCGATAAAAAAATCATAGCGGTAGTCGGAATGTGCGGCTCGGGAAAATCCGAAGCGGTTAAGTTTTTCGTCAATAAAGGATATAAAAAGGTATATTTCGGCGATGTCGTTATAAATGAACTGAAATCTTGTAATCTCGATATAAACGAAACGAACGAAAGAAAAATAAGGGAAAAATTGAGAAACAAGTTCGGTATGGGCGTGATGGCAATTAAAAGTCTGCAAAAAATAAAAAAATATTTTGAATCGGATAATGTCGTTATTGAAAGTATGTATTCCTGGGATGAGTTTAAAATTGTTAAAAAAGAATTCGGTGAAGCTTTTAAAGTTCTCGCAATTTATACGACTAAAAATCTGAGATACGAAAGACTGAGCAAAAGGGAATTCAGACCCTTAACAACCGATGAAGCTGTATCACGCGATATCAGCGAACTTGAAAATCTTGATAAGGGTGGACCAATTGCCTTCGCTGATTATACTTTAATTAACGATTCAACACTCGAAAAATTAAACGAAAATCTGGAAAGATTATTTTGAAAAGAAAAGATTATATTAGCTGGGACGAGTATTTTATGGGAATTGCTCTGCTGTCTGCATTGAGAAGCAAAGACCCTAATACTCAGGTAGGTGCCTGTATCGTGGGAAAGAATAATAAAATTGTCGGAATCGGATATAACGGCTTTCCTGTAGGCTGTAACGATGATGACTTCCCATGGGAGAGAAATGCTGAAAATATAAACGATACGAAATATCCATATGTAGTCCACGCTGAAGCTAATGCAATTCTGAATTCGACCAAAGACCTGCACGGAGCAAGACTTTATGTAGGATTGTTCCCTTGTAATGAATGTGCTAAATTGATAATTCAATCCGGTATTACGGAAATAATTTATTTGTCCGATAAATATAAGGATTCCGATTCCGCTAAAGCCGCCGGAAAAATGTTCGAAAAAGCTGGTGTAAAAAAAAGACAATTGATTATTAAAAATAAAATTATCAAATTAAACTTCGATAAAGTTCTTTAAATAATATTCGGGTTCACTTTAAACGGTGATTGATAGGGAATCCGGTTAAATTCCGGAACTGTCCACGCAACTGTATTTGTGAAGATTAATCTTACTTTTTGCCACTGTTCTATTTCTATGGATGGGAAGGCAGATTAAAAATTGCACAAGAGTCAGGAGACCTGCCTGAATATATTTTTCATATTCTTCGATGGAAAAGAATAAATGAATAACTAAGAATAATACTCTTTTTTTCTTCATACTTTTCATTAAGAATGTGAAGAAAAAAAGAGTTTTTTTTTGATGTAAATAATTTGAAAACATTAATATATATATTATCGGTTTTATTCTGCGGCACCTCACTTGCTCAGGTGTCCTCTTCCAAAGATACCCTGTTTACAATCGAAGAGATTAACGTGATTAGTAATAAAATCGAAACGAATATTTTTTGGTCTCCGACCTCCGTTAACCTTATCGATAGTAAACAAATAAATTCTGCCAACGGAGAAAGACTCTCCGACGTTCTGAAATCGTCTGGAAATATTTTCCTGAAATCCTATGGCGGTAATGCTTCGTTGAATACCGTTTCCTTGAACGGCCTGGGCGCAGAGCATACTCTGATTTTAATCGATGGGGTAAATATGAATTCCTTTCAGAACTCACAGGCTGATCTGTCTTTGTTTCCGAAAGATAAAATTGAAAAAATTGAAATTATGAATAATGGCGCAAGCTCTATCTATGGCAGCAATGCTATCGGCGGTGTCATTAATATAATCACGAAAAATCCTGACAAAGATAATCCGCACATTGACATTTCCGGTGCCTATGGCTCGTATAAGTATGCAAAGTTTTCTGCAAACGTCTCCAATTCTGTAGGTAAAATCAATTACGATTTATTTTATTCTCATGAAAAATCTCGGGATGACTTTAATTATTTATACGATGATGGCATTAAGGAAATTGAAAAACAGAGAGAGAAAAATAGTTTTTATCTGAATAATCTTTATCTGAACTTAAGTGCAAAAATAAATGAAAAAATACGGCTTGGATTTAATTCGAATTATGTTTCGCAAAACAGAAACCTGCCTGGTACCGAAAACGGAACACCTGTTGCTTCCGCATTACAAATTGACGAGAACTGGAATAATAATTTGTCTGTTAAAATAAATCTGAAAAATGACTTCTTTGTCTCGTCGGTTCTGAATTTCCGGAATAACTTGATGAAATATAAAGATATTTTGAGCAATGATTATTTTAAAAATAGAGTAATATCTAATAACTCTTCCTTTGGTATTAATTTTAATAATGTTAAAATAATCTCGGGTATCGAAATTCTTTACTCGGATTTGAACACCCTGAATTACCGGAATATGGCCTCCCGGAATCAATACAGCCTCTATACTTCCGCTGAATATAATTTTAAAGACAAACTTAAATTTTATCCGTCTGCTCGTTACGATTTTATATCGGATATTAATACCGGTGTTTTTACTTCGAAATTTGGAATTAATTATAAACCATTCGAAAAACTTAATCTTAATTTACGCTCCAGTGTCGGAAATAATTTTAGCGCCCCTACATTTAATGAATTGTATTGGATTAATTCTGGAAATACCGGCCTCAGACCCGAAAAATCTCTGAACTATGAGGCTGGTCTGATTCTGAATTTCTTTGCATTCGCTGATAATTCACTTGAACTTAATTATACGGGAATAACCTTGGAGGATAAAATTGTCTGGAAACCCGCAGGTGGGGGACTCTGGAAACCCTGCAATATCGATAAATCAAAATCGGATATTTTTTCTATGTCCTTTAAAATTAAGAAAAATGTTTCGAAAGATTTTATGCTGGGTTTATACTACAGTTATGTTTATAATAAATCAACCAAAATGTCCGAAGATTATCCCGGTGACCCTTCGCTCGGAAAACAGATATTTTATGTCCCGCTCGAAATGTCTAAACTGAATTTTGATTTGAATTATAAGGATTTCGGTCTTAACCTTTATTATAGCTTTACCGGAAAAAGATATTCGGACTTCGAGAACTTGCAGAGATTACCCGTAATAGACTTGCTTAACGGAAATGTATCGTATTCGTTCAAAATAGTTACTTTAAAAATGAATGCGAAACTGGAAGTTGATAATATTTTAAACGAAGATTATCAGGTTATAACCGGATATCCTATGCCTTTGAGAAATTATAAATTCATTTTAAATATATCTTACTAAATATGTTGAAAAATAAAAAACAAAATTCGTTAACCGGAGGAAAAAAACTCCGCGATAAAATGCTCAAAACTATCGAAGGTTATAAAAAACTGACCGACGAGGATATGCACTGCTCGCATGTTTACTATGGTTACGGAAAGGGAAAAACTACGAGCGCTGTCGGTCTCGCTGTTAGAGCCCTGGGTGCTGGAAAAAAAGTAGTTCTCGTTCAGTTCGATAAAGGCTATGACGGGAAAAATGAACATTATATGGAAAGAAATATCCTTAGAAAACTTAATGAAATCGGATACCCTGTGGAAATTTTTGCAACAGGATGTGAAAGAATGAATGATGACGGCACTTTTAGATTTAAAAATAAAAAAACGGATTTAACGGAAGCTAAAAAAGGTCTGATGCTTGCTAAGGATTTTATCGCCAATGGAAAACAGGATTTGCTGATTCTCGATGAAATTATCGCGGCGGTCGCCTATAACCTGCTCGGTAAAAAAGATGTCGAGGTTCTTCTGAATCTGTATAAGAAAAATAAAAGATTTGAACTGATTATGACCGGTCATAAACTGTGGCCGGGTCTCGAAGATATGGTGGATTTGATAACCGAAATGAAAAAAGTGAAACACTATTTTGATAAAGGAATTCCTGCAAAAAAAGGAATTGAATTTTAATAAACCCTAAATTTATTTATATGAGAAAAGGATATTTCTTAATTATTGCATTTGCATTACTGCTTGCCGGATGTAACCGCGATACTGTCGTTGACCCGACATCCAACCCGGTTACTCCGAAATTAAAAATCGGATTGTATATCTTATGCGAAGGCTCGGGCGTGAATACTGCTAAGCTGTCTTTCTATGACTTGGATTCGACTTTCTATGAGGACATTTTTTCGCCCGGAAGCTTGGGCGGGTATCCTGATGGTATGATTTATGACGGTAAGGATATTCTGATTACTGAACAGGGAAGCTGGGGCGGAAACGGAAAAATATATAGAATTGACTCTTCAGGCAAAGTCCTCAAATCTAATATCATCGGCATCAATCCCTATTCTCTGTGTATATCAAATAATAAAATATACGTAACGAACGGTCCTGCAAATAATGTTTCGGTTCTGGATTTCAACAACCTTAATGAATTGAAAACGATTAATGTCGGTATATATCCCCAGGAAATCTTGTCTTATAATAATAAAGTGTTCGTCTGTAATACATATAGCTACGGCGGACCAAGCGATTCCACTGTCTTCGTGATTGATGCAATGAATGATGTCGTAATGGATACAATTGCATTGCAGACATCTCCGTCATCGATTGCACTGAGCAAAGATAACAAATTGTTAATCGGATGCTTTAATGCTGACGGTAAAATCTTTAAAGTCGACCCGCTTACATTTGTAAAACTTGATTCCTTCAGTGTCGCCGGCGGTTTTGAAAAAGATATATCGATAGATAAAAATTCGGATGACATATTCTTTATTAATTATCTGAATGAAGTGGCAAAACTTAATCTTGTTACTCGGCATTCCGAAACCGTGATTCAAAATCCTAATCCTTCCGTTAATAAATTCTATGGGTATATTTTCGATTCTAAAAGAAGAAATCATTATGTCGCTAATGCACTGAATTTTGCTGTAAGAGGCTACGTACAGAAATTCGATATATTCGGGACCTTTCCGCCTGTTTCATATCAGACAGGCATTGCTCCAAGAAGATTTCTTTTACTTGATAATTAATTACTGCAATCCTTTATCCGGAAATTTGGAACACGCAATGTGATTTCTTATATCATTCGATATTTTTATCTTTGATTGTGATTGAATTAAAGGATAAATATATCGAAAAACCTGTAAAACACGGAAGCTGTCCCGTGGATTATGTAAAAATTGGTGACACCGAGGAAAGTTTTAAAATCTTTATCGGTGAAAATGTTTTGTATAAAATAAAATCATTCCTCGCAGGTGATATTACTAAAGAACTCGGCGGTGTCTTGCTCGGTGAATTGTATGTCGATGACTCACTGAATGAATTCATTGTTATTGATGAAATCGTAATCGCAAGGTATACCGAAGCTGATATTACTCGGCTAACCTTTACTCATAAATCGTGGGAGGATATTAATGACACAATCGATAAAAATTATCCGGCTAAAAGAGTCCTTGGATGGTTCCATTCTCACCCGGGTCATACTGTCTTCCTCTCTCCACACGATAAATTTATTCACGAAAACTTTTTTTCGAAAGAATTTATGGTCGCCTATGTCTTCGACCCCGTTAATAACGAAGACGGTTTCTTTATGTGGAAAAATAACTTGCTTGCAAAAGCTGAAAGCTATTTTATTTATAAAGATTGCAAAATAGATAATAATAATATTAATATTCCCGAAAGCAATATGGAAAAGGAAAAAAAAACTAAAGTATATGGCAGTCCGCTCCTGATAATTCTCCTCGTTATATCTTTGCTGAGCTTGACCCTGTCTGCAGCTCTTTTCTTAAAATATTTTGAACTGAAAAAAGAAATTTCCGGTGTAAATGATATTGATAAGAGAATTAATGAATTAAAAGCCGATAATGATAAAATAAACTTAAAACTTGATAATTTCATCTCAGGCTTCGGGAATTACTCCGATACTAATGTCGCTGTTGTAAAAAATAATGTCAGACATCAGATTAAACCCGGTGATACATTGAGAAAACTTGCGGTGCTCTATTATCAGGATGAAGGAAAATACAATCTGCTGATTCGCCATAATAAACTGAAAGATGAAAATGATATTTCTGTAGGACAGATTATCGAAATTCCAATGGAGGAATGATTATGACTCCCAGACAAAGAAGATTGAAATCGGATTTTGAAAACCTCGTGACCGAATTTTCCGGACACCCATTTATTTCCTTGGAATATGAAAAAAAAGAAAACTCTATCCCTGAAAGATATATAGTTCTTTATAAAAATATTAGAGGTATTAAACTGTCTAAGTTCTCGACTCCGCAGAATAAAATTATTGAATTCATAACTGAACACAAAATGGAGATTTATCTTCATCTTGATTATCCGAGGCTGAAACCTCAATGCTACCTGCTGACTGAAATTTTCCATCCGAATTTCAGAATGGCTCATCCTCACGATATTTGCATCGGGGATTTCTGGGCTTCGGGTGAAACCCTTGTCGATATTGTCTATCAGGTCGGCGAAATGATACAATATAAAAATTATGGCATCCATAATCCCTTAAATGGAATTGCCGCAAAATGGACAAGAGAAAATAAACATCTCTTGCCTGTTGATAATCGGAATATCAGAATAGGCGATATTGAAATATCTTTGAAAAATAACGAAAACTTTAAAATTGATTTAAAATGATTTTACCTTATAACGGAATATATCCGAAAATTGACGATAGCGTTTTTATCTGCGAAGGCGTGCAGATTATCGGTGATGTGGAAATTGGAAAAAATTCTAGCGTCTGGTTCAATACCGTTATCAGAGGCGATGTGAATTATATTAGAATCGGTGAAAGAACGAATATTCAGGACCTGTCTATGCTTCACGTCACTTATAAAAAATATCCTCTCGTAATTGGAAACGATGTTACCGTTGGACACAGCGTAACCCTCCATGGATGTAATGTTAAGGATTTGGTCTTAATCGGTATGGGTGCCGTACTCCTGGATAATTGCACCGTGAATTCGAATTCCTTCATTGCCGCAGGTACTCTGGTCAGAGAAAATTTCGAGGTGCCCGAAGGTGTCCTCGTTGCTGGTGTTCCCGGAAAAATTATTAGGGATTTGACAACCGAAGAGATAGCAAAAATTAAAAGAGGAGCTGATAACTATTTGATGTATGTGAATAATTATAGGAATAAATAAACTTTCGTTTATAAATTAATATTTATTTAACGTAAATTGTATTTATATTTAATCTTTTACTTGCATCTTGTTTAATGTATTTGAAATTGTTTTAACACTAAAATAATTTTATCCAAATTTGTGATAAATAATGTGAAAAAAATTGCGAAATTAACATATAGCACTGCATTATATTATTCGAAAAAGCTTTATGAGAAATTCGAGAAAGACCATATATGGGTACTCTCGTCCGGTATTGCTTTTAATATCCTGATTAGTATCATTCCTTTCCTGCTTATTGCACTCACCGTACTTGGTATTTATATCGATTCTTCCGATATCCTTCAGCGGATAAATGACTATCTTACGAATATTTTGCCGATGCAGGACGTCTTTAAAGATAAAATTATTCGACAAATATTCGAACTGGCTAAAGAACTCACGAATAATACATTCCTTACCGGTACTATTGGTATACTCGCATTAATGTGGACAATGAGCGGACTGTTCAGCACTATGCGCGACGTATTGAACAGAATTTTCTCTTTCGATGACTATATAAATTATTTTCAAGGAAAAATTCGGGACTTTATTCTCGTCTTGGTCACTCTCTTCCTTTTTCTGGTATCGCTTTTCCTTACATCGGTATTCCAGATATTTGGATTGCTGTCTAAAGACTTCTTCGGGGAAATAATCCCGTCGGTCTATGCTAGCGCGGCGATTTCTATTCTCGCTTCTCTGATAACTACTTATATTATGTTTCTCGTGCTTTATAAATATATACCGCAGTTCAGATTGCCCGCTAAAGTTGTTCAGCTGTCAACTTTATTATCCACTGTTTTGTTTGAAATTATGAAATACTTGTATACTATGTATGTACTTAAATTTTCAAGCTTGCAGAGGATTTACGGCGCTTATGCCTTTATTGTGATTACTATATTCTGGATTTACTATATATCCGTGATTTTTTCCACATCGGCTGCTATAGGTAATATCTATCTCGAAAAAAACGGATTAAAGTTAACTTACAAACGAAAAAGAAAAAATAATGGAACAAAGGAAACTGTATAGAACTATCGACAACATAACCAAAGCAGCTCCTAACTTTAATACTACGGAGGAACTACTTGCCTATGTTTTGAATGAAATTATCAAAAATGAGGAAATTAATATCATTGGCGGCAGAATCTGGAAACTTAATGAAGCTAAAGACGGATATAACCTTATGGAACAATTCGGTGACGTCGATTTGATTGAAGCAAATTATGAACAGAAACTGGTCGAAACTCCTTCTTTTAAGGATATCGGTAAATATAGAACAATTATCGCAAAGGAAACCGATAACTATCTCCGCAATAAGGGTATACTGAGATACTCCGCTTCGGGTGTCGGAAATAGATATAAACTGAAAGACGAAAACGGTAATTACTATCTGTACGAATACCTGATTGCTATTAATGGAAGAAAACTCGATGACGCTTTTCTGTATACTCTGAATATTATCAGCACAACCCTGTCTTCTATTATCCGGACAAAAAGAATTGAAAAAAAAGCAAAACAAAATATAAAAGAACTTGAAAAAGCTAGCGAAATCCAGCGTAGCATTCTTCCTGAACATTCATACACCTTTCAAAATTATGAAATATTCGGAGTATCAGTTCCTGAACAGATAGTAGGGGGAGATTTTTTCGATTACTTGACAACCTCAGACGATTATACTCTTTGTGTGGCTATTGGCGATGCGGCTTCGAAAGGAATTTCTGCGGCTGCGCAGGCGCTTTATGTATCGGGTGCACTTAAGATGGGAGTAGGATACGAAGTTAATATGACATCCCTGATGAGAAAAATCAGTAATCTTGTTAATGATACTTTTCCGTATGAAAGGTTTGTTACTCTGTTTTTTTGTGAATTGTATAATGATGCAAAAGGTTTATGTGTCTTTGTAAATGCCGGGCATAATTCACCATTCTTTTACAATTCAAAAAAAGATTCTATCGAAGATTTACCTGCAACAGGTCCTGTACTTGGTCCCGCACCTAATCAAAGATATAATACAGACAGTATTTACATTAATAAAGGTGATATTCTTGTTTTATACACCGACGGGATTATCGAAGCCGCAAACAGAAAATTCGAGTTTTTCGGTGAATCGAGACTTAAAGAGTGCATTTTCAAATATAAGGACAGAAAACCGAAAGAAATCTGCGAACTCACGATTCAGGATGTCCAGAGATTTTCTGCTAAGGGAAAATATTCCGACGATAAAACTATCGTGATAATTAAAAGAGTTAAATAATTTATGAAAAAAATATTGTTTATATTATTTATATCTTCCTTTTTTTACAGTGCTGCATTCCCTCAGGTTAATGACTATTTGCTCGATAAAGGTATCAGCTATATTTATCATATAAAATTCGACTCTGCATCCTATCAGTTCAGTGAATTTATTAAACAAAATCCCAAAAGCCCCGAAGGCTATTTCTTCGAAGCTATGCTCGAATGGTGGAAAATTAATCTGAATAAAAATAACGAATCCATCGATGAAATTTTCTATGAAAAAGTCAATAAAGTAATCGAAGTCTGCGATAAAATACTCGATGATAATGAAGATGATTTTAAGGCTACTTTCTATAAGGGCGGTATTCTCGGCTATAGAGGTATGCTCAAAAGTATACGAGATAGCTGGCTTAAAGCCGCCGAAGACGGTAGGGAAGCCCTGAATTTGCTCGAGCGTGCCTCCGAAATGCAGCCGAATAATAAAGATGCCCAGCTCGGAATCGGTATCTATAACTACTTCGCAGAATATGTCCCCGATAGGTATCCCGTTATCAGACCTCTTATGCTCTTG
Source organism: uncultured Ignavibacteriaceae bacterium (assembly GCA_964501535.1). Taxonomy (GTDB): domain Bacteria; phylum Bacteroidota; class Ignavibacteria; order Tepidaquicellales; family Tepidaquicellaceae; genus FEN-1279. Next base: position 381,037 of record CAZCSV010000001.1, read on the forward strand.
TTTCCGAAAGGGGATAAAATAAAAGGATTTATGCAGATTAAGGAAACTGCTATGAATTCAAGATTTGCTAAAACTGAAGCAAATTATATTCTCGCTTATCTGTATATCCAGTACGAAAAGAATTTTTCCGAATCCGAATATTATTCGAAAAAACTCTTCGAGGAATTTCCCGAAAATGCGATTTTTGAAAAATATGTATATACAAGCTTCGTCGGTCTTGGCAGACACGAAGAAGCTGTGGAAGGTTGGAAAAAAATCCTCGAAAAAGGAGAAAAGAAACAATTCGGATATGATAATAATCATATTTTGCGTGAAGCAAATTACTATATCTCGCTCTCGTTCTTTAAACTCGGAAGAGTTAAAGATGCAGAAAATTATCTGAAAAACTGCGAAGAAATAAATAAAATTATAGATAAAGACGAAACCTCCTCGTTTACCGCAAATACTTACCTCTTGCTCGGATGCTGCTATGACCAGAAAGGCGAACGCTCGAAAGCAATATACTACTACGATAAAGTCCTTTCATTGAAAGATTTTAATACACACCAGCAGGCTGAAATCTATAAAAAAAGCGGTTATAAGTAATAGTATAGTAGCGTTCAAAAAAATCCGAAAATATCTTTCTTTCTAAAATTTAAAATACATTAAATAATTAAAAAATATTTCCGAAAGCTTAAGTAAACTCAAATAAAAACTTTTCTGAATGTTAAGTAAATTCAAATAAAAAATATTTCTGAATACTAAGTAAACTCAAATAAAAACTTTTCTGAATGTTAAGTAAATTCAAATAAAAAATATTTCTGAATGTTAAGTAAATTCAAATAAAAAATATTTCTGAATGTTAAGTAAACTCAAATAAAAAATATTTCTGAATGTTAAGTAAACTCAAATAAAAAGTATTTCTGAATACTAAATACGACCTCGTAGAGGTCGAATATCAGTAAACCCCGACGAAGTCGGGGGAAATAGACAACCCCAATCTCCAACCCTGTTAGGGGTTGAATATAAAAAGCTGTTTAAAATATAGATTTATATGAGAAAACTATTCTTTTTAATATTTTATTTTACACACTTTTCTGAATTCTGAGTAAACTAAAATAAAAAATATTTCTGAATACTAAATACGACCTCGTAGAGGTCGAATATCAGTAAACCCCGACGAAGTCGGGGGAAATAGACAACCCCAATCTCCAACCCTGTTAGGGGTTGAATATAAAAAGCTGTTTAAAATATAGATTTATATGAGAAAACTATTCTTTTTGATATTCTATTTTACCCACTTATCTGAACACTACCTAATCCTAAATGTGAAATTTTGTATGTTGAAATCAAATTTCATTTTTGTTATCTTACTGTTTAAATAAATTTTAAAACCTAAAAGGGGTAATTTTTTTGATAAAAGTAGTTATACAGGATAACGAGTCCTTGGATAAGGCTCTTAAAAGATTCAAAAAAAAGTATGAAAAAGCGGGAATATTAAAGGAATTCAGAAAAAGACAGTTCTTCTCAAAACCTTCTGTTGAAAAAAAGATGCTTAAAGAAAGAGCAATTAGAAAAGCTAAGAGAATCATAGATGAAGAAAATATCTAAAATATAATTAAGGTTTTTTTACCCACAGAAATTTTTCTTTTTTTCCGTGGGTTTTTTGTTTGTTTTTTTTGATTTTTTAATTTAAAGCAATATTCGGATACATTGAATTTAATATATAAAAAAAATATATTATTATATAATCTATATGTATGCAAAAAGGTAAACCTCAAATATTTATTAAACAATCCGATATAAAAAAGCGTATAAAAGAACTGGCTGTCCGGATTAATAACGATTATAAGGATAAAATTCCTATATTCATCGGCATTCTGAATGGCTCGTTTATATTTTTGTCGGACTTGATTCGCGAAATTAAAATTAACTGCGAAATTGATTTCTTTAAACTTTCTAGCTACGGTGATAAAAAAATATCTTCCGGTAATGTTAAAATGCTTAAAGAACTTAATTGTAATGTGAAAGGAAGAGACGTTATTATCGTTGAAGATATTATCGACTCGGGTCTGTCTATGACATATATTAGAAATTTGATTGTTAAGCAAAAACCTCGCTCATTCCGCGTGGCGGCTCTGCTGTATAAAAAAGATGTCTCTAAATTAAGATTTAAAATTGACTATGTTGGTTTTAAAATAGAAAATAAATTTGTAGTTGGTTATGGTCTCGATTTTGCTCAGAAATATAGGAATTTAAATGGTGTTTATGTGTTATAAATTATAAATTAGATGTTATGGAACAAGAACCAAAAAAAGATAATAAAAATAAAGGCAGCGAAGATTTTAATTGGAACAGAGTGTTTAAAATCGTCTTGGGCTGGAGCGCTATTCTGGTCGCATTCTTCCTCATTATGATTTATACAAAAAGTTCTGACACCGATGGTGTCGAAATTCCATTCGACCAGTATCAGAAATTCTTGACGGAGAAGAAAATTGATTATGCAACAATTAAAAAAGCCGATAATAATTATGAATTTTATGGCAAACTGAAATCGGCCGAATCTGTCGTTATTGGCAATAAAACTGTGACGGTGGATAAGTTTTATTTGTATCTTCCTTATACTAATATTGACGATAATATTATTAAAGCCTGGAACGAAAATATTAAAACGTATAATGTCGAAAAACAGGAAGTCGGCTGGCTCGGTCCCTTTCTGGGTGCGTTGCCGTGGATATTGATAATCATTGTATGGATTATTTTTATGAGACGTATGCAAAACGGCTCCGGTGGGACAAGGGGAATATTTTCATTCGGAAAATCTAAAGCGAAAATGCTCAGCGCTAATGCCGCGAAAGTTACTTTCGAAGATGTTGCAGGTGCGGATGAAGCTAAAATGGAACTTACTGAAATTATTGAATTCCTGAAAAGCCCAACAAAATTTCAGCGACTCGGAGGAAAAATTCCTAAAGGCGTTTTGCTTCTGGGTCCTCCGGGAACTGGTAAAACTCTGCTTGCTCGAGCTGTCGCAGGGGAAGCAGGTGTCCCGTTCTTTTCTATTAGCGGTGCCGACTTTGTAGAAATGTTCGTAGGCGTCGGCGCATCGAGGGTAAGGGATTTGTTCGAACAGGGCAAAAAAAACACTCCCTGTATTATCTTCATCGATGAAATCGATGCCGTCGGAAGACATAGAGGCGCTGGACTAGGTGGCGGTCACGATGAAAGAGAACAAACTCTCAATCAGCTTCTGATTGAAATGGATGGCTTCGAACAGAATAGCGGGGTTATTATTATCGCCGCTACTAACCGTCCCGATATTCTCGACCCGGCTTTGCTTAGACCCGGTAGATTCGACCGGCAGGTTGTAGTCGATAGACCCGACGTGAAAGGCAGGGAAGGTATACTCAAAGTCCATACAAGAAGAATTCCTCTTGCATCTGATGTTAAAATTGATACCATCGCTAAAGGTACTCCCGGATTCTCGGGCGCCGACCTCGCTAACCTCGTGAATGAAGCGGCTCTACTCGCCGCCAGAAAAAATTCGGATTCGGTCTCTATGAGAGACCTCGAAGACGCTAAGGATAAAGTGTTGATGGGAACCGAAAGGAAAAGCTTGATAATTTCCGAAAAGGAAAAGAAAACTACTTCCTATCACGAAATAGGTCACGTGCTCGTCGCTAAAATGATTCCCGAAGCCGACCCTGTCCATAAAGTTACTATTATTCCGCGCGGTAGAGCTCTCGGCGTTACTACTTATTTGCCTATCGACGAGAAACATACATATTCGAAGGAATACCTAGAAGCTATGATTGCTTACGCTATGGGCGGTAGAGCCGCAGAGAAATTGGTGTTTAATGAATATACTACCGGCGCAAGTAACGATATCGAAAGAGCTACTTCTATCGCTCGTAAAATGGTCTGCGAATATGGCATGAGCGAAAAACTCGGACCCGTTATGTACGGAAATAAACAGGAGGAAGTATTTCTAGGAAAAGAATTGCACGAACATAAAAACTACAGCGAAACCACTCAGATATTGATAGACGATGAAATAAAAAAAATTGTTGAAGTAGGTATGCAGAGAGCTGAAAAGATTTTAAAAGATAATATTAATTCTATGCATAAACTCGCTGAAGTCCTGCTCGAAAGGGAAATTCTTGACGCAGAGGAAATTGAAATGGTTCTGCAGGGAAAGGAATTACCCCCTGTGGAAAAAAATAATAACTCGGTTTCGCCAAAAGAAAATATTTCAAGCGATAATAAACAAAATTCCAAAGCAAAAGATATTCCTGCTTTGGCGAACTAAAACTTATTTTTCTGCCTCGTATTTTTGGAAGATAAAAATCATCAAATAGGGCTTAAAAATGAACTGCAGAGAAAAGCTATTCATTTGTGCTCTGTTGTTATCCCTGTTTCGTATTATTTTCTCGAAAGAAATATTCTTCTGCTCGTTGTGGGTGCTGGCACTGCCTTTATGATTCTGCTCGATGTCTTTAGAAAACTGTTTCCCGCTGTAGATAATTTTTATGTTAAAATTATGGGATTCGTCCTGAGAAAAAAGGAACTGAACGTTAAAGAACATTTCCTTACGGGTGGTACTTATTATGCAATTGGCGTGTTTCTTCCTATTGTACTTTTCGTTAGGGAAATCGCCGCTTCGGCAATTTTAATTATGATCGTTTGTGATACGTTTGCAGCACTCGTGGGAAAAAAATTCGGGAAACATAATCTTTGGAATAAATCTGTTGAAGGCAGTATTGCCTTTTTTGTCCTTGGAATGCTGATTGTCGTTTTAACTCCTAAAGTTACTGCGAATTATCTCGAATATATTTATGCCGCTGTTGCCCTGGCTGTTGCTACTGTTATTGAAGCTTTGCCGTATGATATCGATGACAATATTTCTGTCCCGCTTTCTTTCGGGATTATTTATTCAATTTTTTTGTATTTTTTATAAAGGAGAATTATGCCCTTACGAGCAGGTATCGTTGGATTGCCTAACGTCGGAAAATCTACTCTCTTTAATGCACTGACCGAAACTCAAAATGCTGAGGCTTCGAACTATCCGTTCTGTACAATCGAACCTAACGTCGGAACTATCATTGTCCCCGACCATAAACTCGATAAACTTCTCGCGATTTATAAATCGAAAAAAGTCGTGCCGAGCACTATGGAATTCGTGGATATCGCCGGTCTCGTTAAAGGCGCTTCTAAAGGGGAAGGTCTGGGAAACCAGTTCCTGTCCCATATTAGAGAAATTGATGCCATTATACATATCGTGCGTTGCTTTGAAGATGAAAACGTTATTCATGTGAATAATAAAATTGACCCCGCTAACGATATCGAAATTGTTGAAACAGAATTGCTGCTGAAAGACCTCGAAACAATCGATAAAAGAATAGAAAAAATCTCTAAAGGAGTTAGAGTAGGTGAAAAAAACCTGAAACATGAACTCGATTTACTCAGGGGAATGAAGCAACACCTCTCCCAATCCAGATTGGCTCATTATTTTACTAAAGAATTAGACTCGGAAAGTAAGGATATTATTCGTCCACTGCGTCTGCTGACTGACGTTCCCGTCCTCTATGTCGCTAATGTAGACGAAAACCACGTGTTCGGAAACGATTATACGAAAATCGTTGAGGAAATTGCCGCTAAAGAAGGTGAAAGAAGCTTGACCCTTTCCGTGCAAATTGAATCCGAAATCGCTAATCTGGAATCAAAAGAGGAGAAAATCCTCTTCCTAAAAGACCTTGGACTCGAAGAATCAGGTCTGAATAGATTGGTGAAGGAAAGCTATAAACTCCTGAAACTTATTACTTTCTTCACCGCAAATGATAGGGAATTGCACTCCTGGACAATTTTGGACGGACTTAAAGCCCCTCAGGCCGCTGGAAAAATTCATACTGACTTTGAACACGGATTCATAAGAGCTGAAATAATAAAATATAAGGATTTAATCGAATTGAAATCAGAATTGGCTGTACGTGAAAAAGGACTTATGCACGTGGAAGGTAAAGACTATGTTATCCATGATGGGGATATCGTATTCTTTAGATTTAATGTATAAATACTATTGAATTCCCATTAATCTTAATGCATTAACTACTATAAAAGTAAAGAAATAAGCTGCTGAAGTAAAAGCTAATACTTGTATAATCGGTATCTTCCATCCTCCCGTCTCTTTCTTGATTATCGCTATCGTTGATATGCACTGTAATGCAAAAACAAAAAATACTATTAATCCTACCGTAGTGGCCGTGGTAAACATCTTTTCACCTGTATTTTCTATTTTTGCCTTGTTCATCTGACTTATTATTGATTTCTGTAAATCTTCTTCTCCGCTGTCTGTCACTCTTAAAATCAGTGCTAATGAACTTACGAATACTTCTCTGGCTGTAAAAGTTGCTATTAATGATACGCCTACCCTCCAGTCCATTCCTAATGGCTTCATTACTGGCTCTATCACCTTTCCTACGTTTGAAGCATATGATGTCGATATCCTCTCGGAATTTATCTTTTGCTCTATCTCTTGCTCGGTCATGTTTTGTGAATCGCTTATTACTGGCTTTGTGTTCGGAAAATATGTCAAAAACCATAATACCGTCGAAAATATTACTATTACCGGTCCAGCTTTTTTAAAATATTGACTTGCATTTACATATGTATTCTTAAGCACAAATCTGATTTTCGGAGTGCGGTATGCCGGCAATTCCATTATGAATGAGGACCTGTCCGACACATTGAAAATTTTCGGGATAAACCTGTTCATAATTCCCGATACTATTACTGAACTTATTATACTGAATAAATAAATTCCTGCAAGAATAATCCCGCTCTTAAAAGGTCTGTCGGGAAATAAAAAAGCAACCAGTAGTGAATAAACGGGAAGCCTTGCACTGCAGCTCAACAGCGGAATTATAAATATCGTTAGTAACCTTTCCTTCTTGTTCTGAATTGTCCTCGCCGCCATTATCGCTGGTATTGCACATGCGAAACCCGAAAGCATCGGAACGAAAGAACGCCCGTTTAATCCGATTTTCGAAAGCGGCCTGTCCACAAGCATTGCACCGCGAGCTAAATAACCTGTATCTTCCAGTAAACCCAGTATGAAAAATAATATCAGTATCTGTGGTAGAAATACCATTACCGAACCCGTTCCTGATATCAGCCCGTTCGAAACGAAATTCGAAAAAGCATTATCACCTAACCATTCGTTCACACTGCTGGATAAAAATGTAAATGCAAAATCTATCAGATTCATCAGCGGTGTCGATAACCAGAATATTGATGTGAATGTCAGAGATACTATCATAATGAAAATTAAAATCCCCCAGTACTTGTGCAAAAATATCCTGTCGTATCTTAATGTCTTTTCGTCTGGCTTATTCCTCAGCCCCGTAGGATTCAATACTGCTAATTTCTCGTTTATCTTGCTGATATCAATACTGCGTTTGTATATTACTTCCTGCTCCGTGTTTCCGGTTTTCTCGAAAATATCGAGCAAATCTTCTTCTTTGAAATCCTTCCTCGTGATTTTCACCGGCTTTTCGGATAGTGCCTCGAGATTTTTCTTGATGCAATCGACAAGCTTCTCCAAACCATCCCCGTTCCTGCCGTCGACTTTTACTGCATCGAATCCAAGTTTCTCCGAAAGCTTTTCCTCGGATATATCGTATCCTTTTTCGTTCAGAATATCTGACATGGTGAGAATTATTATTACTCTGAAACCCGACTGGATTACCTGCTCCGCAAGAAATAAATGCCTCGAAAGCTGTGATGCGTCTATGGTGATAAGGACTAAATCCGCTACCCCGAATTGAGGATGCGAAAAAAAAGATTCTATAGTCACTTTCTCATCGGGTGAACTCGGTGTCAGACTTATTATTCCCGGCGTGTCCAGTAGCTTCGCTTCTATATCGTATGACTTTAAAAAATCTGACGTTGAATATTCTACCGTCGCTCCCGGATAATTGACAGTCCTGTAATTTTGCCCGCTTAAAAAATTGAAAATTGTTGTTTTTCCTGAATTTGGAGGTCCTATTAATGAGATTAATTTTGTATTTTCCGCGATTCTTTTTACCGTCATTTGTTATCTCTTAGCTCTCCGCTTCTTGTGTATTGTGTTCCTGAAATGTATGAAAAGGTCGTAATTATAAATATATTATTTTAATTTCACTTTTATGCATTTTGCATCCGATTTCCTTAATGCTATCAGAGTTCCCCTTATCGAAAACTGTATCGGGTCTTTGAATAGGGAAGTGTTAATCAACTCTATCTCCTCTCCCGGCGTAAATCCGTATTCAAGTAACCTGAACGACGAAGGATGCTCTTTGTCTAATGAATCTATATTTGCTTTCTGTCCGGTTTTTAAATCAGCAGCTGTCATTTTCAATATCCTTATTTAGACTAAATTTAAATAAGATGAAAGAGAGATTCAAGGAACAAAAATATATAGAATTTTAAACTAAATTCGCTTTATTTTATATATTTTTGTATAAGAATTTTTAAAATAACGAATTCAAATATTTAATCTTAATTATTATGCCATCAAAATTTATAAAAGATATAGATATTTGCCCATTTACAGGGATACAAATAAAACTTGAAGATATATTAATCTGGATTACCACCTGCATTGGAATGAATAATTTTTATTCCCGCTTACGCGGGAATGACAATCAAATCGAACCTAATCAAATACCCGTTTGTCATTCCTGCGAAAGCAGGAATCCAGAGCTAAAAATATGAGAAAATATTTTGTATACATATTAGCTAATAAGAAAAACGGCACTTTATACACCGGAGTAACAGACAATTTAATAAGACGAATAATAGAACATAAAGAAAAATTAAATAAAGGATTTGCTTCGAAATATAACATTAATAAATTGGTCTATTTTGAAAATTACAAATATATTGATGAAGCAATAAAAAGAGAAAAGTGTGTTAAAAGATGGAAAAGGGAATGGAAAATTGAATTAATCGAATCGTTAAATAAAGAATGGAAAGATTTAATTTATGATATTACAAATGAAAATGAAATTAAGGAGATGAAGAAACGTATTTGTGAAAGTTATTGAATTTCTTGATTCCTGCTTTTTCGGAAATGACAAAGACTCTACTTCTTCTTCTTCACTATCTTACAATTCTTGCAGTTCCCTGTGTCCTTGCATACCGCAAATACCTGCAGACTGTGGTCTATGAGCTTTAAGTCATATCTCTTGCACGTCTTCGCTAATAGTTTCTCGATTTCATCGTTCTCGAATTCGAGTATCATGTTGCAGGATGTGCAAAGCAGATGGTAATGTGTTCTTCTGCCGTATTTGGTCTCGTATCTGGCTCGGTCTCCTTTGAAATTATGTTTCGTCAGAATCTTGCAGTCGCTCATCAGCTCTAACGTGTTGTATACCGTTGCTCTCGATACCCTCATCATTCCTTTCCTCATCTTCAGATACAGTTCGTCTGCATCGAAGTGCCCGTTTATGTTTATCGCGGCATCGAGTATCAGAAAACGCTCGTTCGTTATGCGGTGTTTGTTTTCTTTTAAATACTTAATGAATGCGTTTTTTATCTCTTCGGAAACCATTTTATTGTGTTACCCGTCAGACTCTTAATCTGACGTAGTGATTCTTAAATGTTTTTAATAATCTTGTCTAATATCTCTATACCCGCATCTATGCTTTCTTCCTTTACCGTAATCGGAGGCCTGAACCTGATAGTCTTTTCCCCGCATCCGAGTATCAATAGCCCGTTTCTCATTGCTTCCTTGTGAATCTTGTCTCTCATTTCCGAATCCCTGCAGTCGAATGCACAGAAAAGCCCGAGTCCTCTGGGAGCAAATAAATTGTCTGAATATTTGTTCGAAAGTTCCGTTATCCTGCTTAATAAATGCTTCCCTGCTTTTTCGCAATTTTCGACGAGTTTATCTTCTTCTATAATTTCAAGTATCCTCTTGAACCTGTACATATCCACTAAGTTTCCCCCCCAGGTCGAATTTATTCTTGTCGATTTGTGGAAAACATTATCTTCTATGTCATCTACCCTGTCCGTCGATAATATGCCGCATACTTGCGTTTTCTTTCCGAATGAAATTATGTCCGGCTTTACAAAATGCTGATGTGCCCACATTTTTCCCGTCATCGCTATGCCTGTCTGTACTTCATCGAATATGAAAAGAATTTCGCTTTCATCGCAAATTTGTCTTAACTGCTGGAAGAATTCTTTCCTGAAATGATTGTCTCCGCCTTCTCCCTGTATCGGCTCGATAATTAATGCCGCAATGTCGTCTTTGTTTTCGTGAATTGCCTGTTTAATCTGTGCAATCGCAGTGTTTTCAGCTTCAATCACCTTTGCGAGATTCTCTTCGTTTAATGGAAATATTATCTTCGGATTTATAATTCTCGGCCAATTGAATTTTGGAAAATACATTATCTTGTTCGGGTCCGTATTCGTTAATGAAAGCGTGTATCCCGACCTGCCGTGAAATGCCTGTTGAAAATGTATTATCTCTGAACCTTTCTCTTCCTTGTATCCCTTTTTGAAATTCTTCCTGACCTTCCAGTCGAATGCCGTCTTTAAAGCATTCTCGACCGCAAGCGTTCCGCCTTCTATGAAAAATGCATATTTAAAATAATCGGGAACCGCTACCCTGAAAAATGTATCCACGAACTCTGCCATTTCTCTGGGATATACGTCCGATAGCGAGGGCTTCGATATCGCTACCCTGCCTATTTCTTTTATGAAATCATCGTTGCTTAATTTTGGATGATTCAATCCGAGCGGATTGGACGCTATGAATGTGAAAAAATCAAGTAACTTGTTGTTCGTTCTCGAATCGAGTATGTGCGATGTGGTCGACTTCTCGAGGTCTATCGTTATGTCGAATCCGTCTACCAGCATGTGTTTCTTCAGTACTTCCTGTACCTGCTCTGGCTTTATGTAAATACCTTTATTCATAATTCTCCGGTTTTATGTATGTTGTAAATTTGTGTTAATTTATATGCCCGATAATATAACTCGCTTCTTTACTCTTTGTAAGAAATGCTCTGAAATTATCTGCTTCGTTCTTCGATACGATAAATATCAATCCGATTCCTAAATTAAATGTCTTCCGCATATCCTTTTCGGGTACATCGCCCTTCCTCTTTATTAAATCGAAAATAAAAGGCCTCTTCCATGAATCCCAGTCTATCGATAGGGAAGTACCCTTCGGTATTACCCTCGATGTGTTTCCTACTATCCCGCCTCCGGTTATGTGTGAAATCGATTTGATATTAAACCTGCTTAAAGAACTCTGTATTGTTTTTAAATATGATTTATGAACTCTTAAAAATTCGTCTATCAGCGTATGTCCCAACTCCGGAACGAAATTTTTCAGCCCTTTTACGCTGAACACTTTCCTTACCAGCGAATATCCGTTTGTGTGAAGTCCGTTCGATTTCAACCCTATTAATATATCGCCTTTCCTTACGCTCGCATAATTCACTATTTTTTTCCTGTCTACTATCCCTACTATCGTACCCGCAAGGTCAAAATCCTTCGATGCATATAATCCCGGCATCTCCGCCGTTTCTCCGCCTATCAGTGATAATCCGTTGTTCCTGCAACCTCTCACTAAACCCTTTACTATATCTACTGCGTTATCCGTGTTTAACTTTCCCATTGCGTAATAATCCAAAAAATACATCGGAACCGCACCGCATACTGCGATGTCGTTTACACAGTGGTTTACAAGGTCTTCTCCGACCGTGTCAAACCTGTTGAATGCGGCAGCTAATTTGATTTTTGTCCCGACTCCGTCTGCACTCGATACAAGTACCGGATTCTTGAATTTTCTGAATTCAGGCTCGTAAAATGCTCCGAAATTTCCTATCCCGCTTAATACGCTCTTTGTAAAAGTACTTCTAACAAGTGGTTTAATTTTGTGGACAAAATCGTCTGCCTTTTGGATATTAACCCCGGAAGATTTATATGAAATTGGCATATATAAAACTACTCAAATTTTTGATTTTATTCAATTCAGAAAGGTATAACTAAATGCTTATTCAGATGTAATATCTTCTATTGAATTTTTATGAATCTTCTCCACCACCACCACAAACTCCCCCTTGAATTTCTTGTCCGGTGAGATTTCCGATAAAATGCTAAGAATTTTATCAGCTGTTCCCCGTAACTGCATTTCATTATTCATGGTTAGATTAATTCCGAGAAAGAGATTTCTATCGGGCAAATGCTTGCCTATGTCATTGAGTAAATGTGTAAGCCTGTAAGGTGTGTCTAAAACTATAAATGTCCTCTCGTTCTTTTTTAATTCCTGTAATTCCTTCTCCCTTATTTCTTTCTTGGGTGAAAGAAATCCGAGATAATGAAACCTGCTTATGTCGAATCCTGATAAAACTATTGCAGTCAACACCGAATTCGCCCCGTGCAGGAACTCTATTTTTATTCCGTAATCTGTGCATTTTTCAAGTAGCATTTTCCCGGGGTCTGCGAAAAGAGGTGTCCCGCAATCCGAAATTAACGCAACTTTCTTGCCGTTCAGAATTTCTAGGAATATCTTCTCCGTTTCTTCGGTTTCATTGTGCTCGTTAAGCTGTAGTAATTCTTTTTCTATATCGAAGAATTTTAATAGCCTTACCGCTTCCTTGTATTCTTCGCATACAACTATATCACATTCTTTTAAAGTCCGTAATGCCCTTATGGTTATATCCGCATAGTTTCCGATGGGCGTTGTTACTATGTATAGAATTCCCTTACTTGTGTCCCGTGCTTCCATATCCGCCCTCTCCGCGATTTGTATCGCTGAGCTTTTCGGAAAAAATAAGCTCGACTTTTTCGTATCTTGCTATTATCATCTGGGCTATCCTGTCTCCGAAATTTACTTCGAAAGGTCCTTTTCCGTGATTGATTAATAATACCTTGACCTCACCCCTGTAATCCGAATCAATCGTCCCGGGTGAATTCAAAACCGTTATGTTGTGCTTGAGCGCAAGACCGCTCCTCGGTCTTATTTGTGCTTCGTATCCTTCTGGTAATTCTATTACGAGATTTGTCGGTACAAGGTATGTTCCCGATGGGGGAATGATAATTTTTTCTCGTGAAGATGAACATAAATCCATACCTGCACTGTGTTCCGTCATGTATACAGGTATCACTGCATCTTTCGTGCTGTCGAATTTTTTGTAATATATTTTCACAAATAAAAAAAGAGTTCATCCCGCTTTTTAAAAGCGGGATGACAAAAACTTAACTAACTTCCTGAAATAATTCCTATAACAACTATAATAAGAATTACAAAAATTGCGATGATGGCAAGTATAACCTGTACAATTCCAAGCCACATTCCAACCTGTGCCATTCCTTTGCCTGCCGTCGACGATTGACCTGCTGCAATGGCGTTTAATTCTTTCTTGCCTATTATCCATGCCGGTATCGCCGCTAATATTCCGCAGGCAACCCATGCCGCAATTCCAAGCACTAATGCCCATATTGCAGAAGCACTCGCTTTATCCTGCGGCGTATATTGCGTCCCCCCGCTGTAACTTGGTGGCGGAGGAGGTGGCGGTGGCGTAAAACCCGATGGAGGAGGAGGCGGTGGTGGCGGTTGAAATCCACCATCCTGACTGAACAGTATATTGTGATTCATAAATTATGATTTGGTTAATAAACTTCCGCTAATATATTACTAATATATTAATTTAAATAGTAAAAAATAAATTCATAACATTTTTGTATACGGTGTCTTCAAACTCTCCGTATTCAACCTGCTTTATCTCCGATAGTTTTTTCATCGTGTATCTTAAATATGATGGCTCGTTCCTTTTTCCCCTGTATGGCTCGGGAGATAAATACGGCGTGTCTGTCTCCGATAACATCCTCTCTGCCGGTACCTTTCTTATAATATCCGCTTCCCTGTAATTCTTGAATGTTACGTTCCCGCAAAATGATAAATAAAAATTATCCATCTCTAAAATATCCTTGAGCTCTTCCTCATTTCCGCTGAAACAATGAAATTGTCCTTTCAGAACCTTTCCGCTTTTTTCTGATACTATTTCTATTGCCTCCTTTGTCGAATTTCTTGTGTGTATTATTATTGGCAGGTCTTTATCTTTGGCAAGGTCTATCTGTTCTTTGAAAAAAGCAATCTGCTTTTCCTTGTAAGATACATCCCAATAAAAGTCCAGACCGATTTCACCGATTGCCGCTATCTTCGGATGCTTCGTAAAATCTTCTAATATCTTTATCTCACCAATATCCGTATCCTTTATATCGCAGGGATGAAACCCTACTGCCCCGTATATCATTTCGTATTTGTCGCATAATGCAATCGTTTTTTCCGATGTCTTGATATCTACCGCAGGTACTATTATCCTTGAAATTCCCGACTCGACCGCTCTTTCAAGTATATCGTCCAGCATCGCTATTATATCGTCATAATAAAGATGTGCATGCGTATCAATAATCATTAATCAATGCTTTTAATAATTTCGAAAATGTTCTGTATGCTTTTGCCCCTGCTTCTATCACTTCCGAATGGTCGATTTTGCTGAACGAAGCTCCGAATAGCAAATTCGTTATGCAGGATATGCCTATCGTCTTGATACCGAGTTTATTTGCGTAAAGAATCTCCGGTATTGTCGACATTCCCGCCGCATCTATGTTGTACTTCTTCCAGATGTTGATTTCGGACCTCGTTTCGTAAACAGGACCTGTTAATACACAGTATGTTCCCGTATGAAGCCTGATTTTATTTTTTTCTGCTGTACCCTTTACCCAATTTATCAAATCATTATTGTATAAATTTGAATTCTTTTTGTATGATATGTTTTTATATAATAAATTTATGTGCGATGTTATCAGCATTAAATCCGATACCCTGAAATTCTCGTTTACTCCGCCCGCCGCATTCGTTATGATTAATAAATCAATTCCCAGCTCTTTCGCATAATTAACGTTGAAATATATCTTGCTCTTTAACGAAGTCTCATAAAAATGATTCCTCCCCTGAAAAATAATTACTTCCGAATTTCCTACCCTTCCCCTTATTATCCGCTTGTAATGTATCCCGACCCTGTCCTCGTACAAAATACTGGCATTTTTCAGCTCCTTTGAAAATTTATCCAGACCAGAACCAAGTATTATACCTACTTTCTTCATAATTTTCAAAATAATGATTTTTTAACCTATTTTCTAAACATAAATTTTATCTAAAATGTAGTGTTTATTTGTTGAAACTTTTGTATTTTTATTAACTTTAAACTAAAATTCTATATATGAAAAAAGTAATATTATTATTTCTCTTTTTGGCTCTGCTTGTTTCTCAGTCCAATAGCCAAACCTTCATTTTTAACAGATTAAGCTCGAAAACAATAACCGTTGATACCTCTTTTCATGAGGTAATTATTTTTCACTTTATACTCAAAAATACATCTACAACCTCACAGAATTTTAAATTGGTGAAAGCATATAAAAATATGCCTGCGGGTTGGGAGTCTGCTATATGCTGTAAATTGGGTTGTATGGCAAGTTTCCTTGATACAGTCCCGCCATTTGGCGCCCCTGAAAAATATACACTCGCTCCGGGAGAAACAGACTCTACCGTTACAATGGATATTACTGCTAATACGATTGGTACAGGTACCATAGTCTTCAGAGCATTCCCTGAAAATAATCCGTCGAATTATAAACAGGATACCTGTATAGCCATAGTAGTTAACTCAATCGGAATTAATCAGATTTCTTCTACTGTAAGGGATTTCGAACTGAAACAAAATTACCCGAACCCTTTTAATCCTTCTACTTCGATCGAATTCTCCCTGCAAAAAAATTCAGATGTCAACCTCGTTGTCTATGATATGATGGGCAGGGAAGTTGCAAGACTGCTGAATAATAGAAAACTTCAGCAGGGAAGCTATAAATATGACTTTAATTCAGGCGATTTCAATCTTAGCTCCGGTGTCTATTTCTATAAGTTGTTTACCAATGATTTTACCTCGATGAAAAAAATGTTACTTATAAAATAGCAAAATGCCTGCTACTAAGTTAAAAGATTTATCTCTCTTAGAGAAGACTTATATTCCTCAGATCTTTAAAGGACTTGTATTGACTCTGAAACAGGTGTTCAGGGAAAAATTTACAAGACAATATCCTGAAGTTAAATGGTCTTCGCCTGATTCGTTCAGGGGAAGACCTGTTCTCGTTATGGAGGAAAATGGTAAGGAAAGATGCGTAGCCTGCGGCTTATGCTCGAGAGTCTGCCCGGCTCTCGCTATCGAAGTGCAGGCCGCCGAAACTGATGACGAAAAGGAAAGATATCCCGTTAAATTCGAAATCAATATGGTCAGATGTATATTCTGTGGATTCTGCGAGGAAGTGTGCCCCGAAGAAGCTATTATCATGAGCGATGAATTTGAATTGGTGTTTTCTTCGCAAAACGAAGCTCTCTTCGGTAAAGATAAATTACTCGTCCCTAAGAAAAAACTCGAGAAGAGATTAAAATATCTAAAGGAAAATAGATAGCTTTGAAAAAATATTTTATAATATTTGCTTTATTGTTCCTCGGCTCGGACTTGTTCGCTCTCTCCGATAGCATTAATGCTATCTCTGAATTCTCCGCTAAAATGAAAAAAGGAAATATCTATCTGCGGTGTGTGATTAAAAATCTGCCTCAGTTGTCGAAAATTAGGATTGAAATCAAAAGTTCGGATGAAAGCGTTTATCGTCTGCTGGATGACATAAATAAAGAAAATTATTCGAAAAAAGTTGTTAAGGATTCTTCCGAGTATCTGCATTTTAATTATACTCATAAACCCCTGAAAAATGGGGTGTACTTCTTTAAAGTAAGCTTGCTCGATAAAAGTTTTAATGCCGAATATTCGGACGTAATTAAAATCGGCGTTTCCGAAATTGTTGAATTTAAATTGTATCAAAACTCCCCTAATCCTTTTAATCCTTCGACTAATATTAGTTACGAGCTTTTCTCTGCAACTAAAGTTATATTAAAAATTTATTCACTCGATGGAAAAGAAATTGAAACACTCGTGGATGAATATCAGAATCCCGGACTCTATAAAATTGAATTTAATGCATCACGATATGCGGAACTCTCTAGCGGAATCTATTTCTATAAACTTCAATCTGACCATTCCTCTGATATAAAGAAAATGATTTTCACAAAATAATTGGTTTTATTAATTTAGATTGAAGATATTTTTTTATTTAAGTATCTTATTTTATATGATATTATGGTAGAACTGCAATCAACATTATTCGAAATTATTATTATCTTAGTACTTATTTTTCTGAGTGCTATTTTCGTTGCTATGGAATTTTCTATGATTCGTGTCAGAAATTCTGAACTTGAATCTATGATTAATGACGGTATTAAAAAAGCAAAGAAAGTTAAAGAAATAAAAGAACATATAGACTGGTATATTTCTGCCGCGCAACTTGGAATTACGGTAGTAAGCTTGATATTAGGCTGGATGCTCGAAGGCGTTATTACGGAAAAATTAATTTCTCCGGTTTTTAGATTTTTTAATATCAACTTCCCCTATGTTAAAAATCTTTCGCTCGTTATCGGTATCCTTTTTGCTACTTACCTCGCAGTTACATTCGGTGAACTTATTCCGAAATCTATCGCTATTAAATATCCTAAATCCGTGTCTGTCTGGCTTGCCGTCCCTCTGATATTGTTTAATAAAATTTTTAAACCCCTTATCTGGTCGTTTAATGTCAGTGCTAACGGTTTCCTGAAACTTATCGGCATCGAACCCGTCAAAAGAGATGTGATTACTCATTCCGAAGAAGAACTTCGTTTCTTAATCTCCGAAGGAAGAAAAACAGGCGTTATAGATTCTACCGAACATCAGCTGATTGAAAAGATTTTTGATTTCAATGATAAAACTGCTAAAGATATCATGATACCGAGAAATAGAATGATTGCCATTGATATAGATGATAACAGGGAAAAAATTATTCAGACCATCATCGATGAAGGTTATTCCAGAATACCCGTTTTTAAGGAAACAATCGATAATATTATCGGCATTATTTATTCTAAAGACTTGATAAGCGCCGCTGAACATAGGGAATTAATCCTTCTGCAGGATATTCTTAGACCCGCTAACTTTATTCCCGAAACAAAACATATCGGAGAAATATTAAAAGAGTTTCAGAAAAAACATGTTCATATCGGCATCGTCGTTAATGAACACGGTGGCGTTGAAGGTTTGATTACTCTCGAAGATATTATTGAGGAAATTGTCGGCGAAATTGAGGATGAATACGATACCGAAACAAGAAATGTCGCAAAAGATAAACTCGGAATCTATCTGGTTAATCCCGAAATCACTTTAGAGGAATTTAATAAAAAATTTTCCTCCGATATCCCTGAAAATCATGAAGAATACTCGACCTTGAGCGGCTTCCTGCAAATGGTAACAGGTCACGTGCCCGAAATATATGAGAGAATCGACTATAAAGACCTAATCTTTACTGTAATGAAAAAATCTGGAAATACTTTACTTCAGGTTAAAATTCAAAGGATGATTATATGATACTGGAATTTATATTGAGAAAGTCTTACACTTTCTTTGTGGATGTTGAAAACTTTGCTAAATTGTTTCTCAGCATAATCAAATCACTGCCAAGAGTTTTCAAGGACAGAAAATTAATCATCGAACAAATGGTCCACGTCGGCGTTAATTCTTTTGTCTTGGTCTCGATTATAGGCTTGTTTACTGGTGCTGTCTCAGCCTGGCAGGTGGCTTATCAGATTAGAGGAATTATGCCCTTGAGCTATCTCGGCTCCGCTACTCCGAAAGCTATTATTATTGAATTGGGTCCTGTGCTAGCCGCAATCGTCCTGGCGGGAAGGGTAGGCGCGTCTATCTCTGCGGAATTAGGCACTATGAAAGTCACGGAACAAATCGATGCTCTCGAATCGATGGCAATTAACCCCGCAAGATATCTCGCTATGCCCCGCGTAGTCGCAACCACTTTTATGATGCCCGTGCTTGTCGTTTATGCTAGTACGGTCGCTATTTTTGGATGCTACCTCGTTTCAACTATGTTTCTCGATGTCTCGGGCGAAGTCTTTATGAACGGTTTTAGAAAATCTCTCGAGTTTAAAGATATTTATTCCGCTGCCATTAAAGCCCTCTTCTTCGGATTCTCGATTTCTACTATAGGATGCTTCGTTGGCTTTAATACCGAAGGCGGTGCTCAGGGCGTGGGACTTTCTACTATTAAATCATTTGTTATTTGTGCCGCTACTATTCTTATACTTGATGCCCTGCTATGGAACTTCCTGATTGGATGATTATGAAAAAAAACTACAAAAGTCTTAGTTCATAAGAAGAAATATCTAAGATGACTAAAATATTTTATTTGGATAGACTTTTGTAGTTTTTTGTTTCTTTACATTTAAGTTAATTCTAAAATTGATTAAATTTGTATAATACGGGCAATTGGCACAGCTGGTTAGCGCGCTTCCTTCACACGGAAGAGGTCACTGGTTCGAATCCGGTATTGCCCACTTGAATTGATGAATCTACTTTTTAAAAATATCAGTATTGTATCACCTGGTGATAAATTAAATGAACGCTGTGATTTGTTAATCATTAATGGCGTTATCGATAAAATTCGAAGTGACATTTCGGTCGATGGAATCGATAATATTGATATCATCGATGGCTCTGATTTGACCTGCATTCCGGGCTTGTTCGATATGCACGTGCATTTCAGAGAACCCGGTCAAACTGAAAAAGAAGATTTAATGAGCGGTAGTAGTTCGGCTATGAATGGGGGATTTACGGGCGTTCTCTGTATGCCTAATACTAAACCTCCGCTCGATAATAAAAAAATCATAGATTCACTGAAAAATAAATCCGAGGATTTCTTAACCGATGTCTATTTCTCTGCTTGCATAACTGAAAAAAGACAAGGAGAAGTAATTGCACTGAGACTGAATGATTTGGTTCGCTCAGGCATAAGAGCCTTTACCGATGACGGAAACGCTGTTAATGATGAGAATATTATGCAAAGGATTCTGAAAATCAGCTCGGAATTCGAGATTCCCGTCTTACAGCACTGCGAAGACCCATTACTGATGAATAATGGAGTGATAAACTTGGGCGCTGCTTCGGAAAAACACGGACTCAAAGGAATTCCCGCATCGAGCGAAATTTCTGTCATAAAGAATGATATTGACAAAGCAGTGTCAATTGAAGGCTCGCGTTACCATGTCCAGCACGTCTCCTGCGGGGAAAGTATTGATATTATTGCGGAAGGCAAAAAAGCTAATCCCCATATCACTTGCGAAGTATGCCCACATCACTTTATTCTGACGGAAGATTGTATCGAATTGTATGACACTAACGCAAAAATGAATCCGCCTCTTAGAACTGAAAAAGATATTGAAAAATTAAAGATGGGCCTGAAAAAAGATGTTATTGATGTAATCTGCACTGACCATGCTCCGCATACCAATGAAGAAAAATCCCGAAGCATTAACGATGCTCCCTTCGGTATTATCGGTCTTGAATCCTGCGTTGGTCTGGCATATACGTATTTGGTTAAAGACGGAATTATTGGATTTGAAAAAATGATCGAAAAAATGTCCGTAAACCCGAGAAAGATTTTAGGTCTGTCGGAAGTGCATATCAAAGAAGGCGAAGATGCAAATCTGACCGTCCTGAACCTTAATCAAGAATGGACTATCGATAAAAATAAATTTATGTCGAAAAGCAGAAATACTCCTTTCGATGGATTTAAGGTCGTGTGTAAACCGTTCGCCGTTGTTAATAATAATAAGATTCATTACTGTAATCTGTAAATATGGGAAAAATTATATCAGTTTGTATTTCTAAAGGCGGTGTGGGAAAAACCACCACGGCAGTTAACCTCGCAGCCTCTCTTGCAGTCGCCGAAAAAAAGACCCTCCTTATCGATGTCGACCCGTTCGGCTCGTCTGCTATCGCTCTCGGATTTACTTCAGATAAAATTAAAGCCGGTATTTATGAAATTTTCACATTCACGAAGTCTATACAATATACTATTCATAAAACTGAACTTGAATACCTTGATTTCGTTCCCGCTAATATTAGTTCTATAAAATTGGACGAAAAATTCGCTAAATCATCCGAAAATAGAATTATCCTTAAAAATGCACTCAAGGAAATTAAAAACTTGTACGATTTTATTATTATTGACTGCCCGCCGATTCTTAGAGGAATTACTACTAATGCCCTGACTGCTTCTGATTCGATTTTAATTCCCGTAAAATGCGGTCACCTCTCTTTGGACGCCGTGGATAAACTTTTCCTCTATATCTCCTGGATACATGAAATTTCTAACCCTGACCTTGTTGTGGAAGGTATCCTTATGACTATGTATGAAAAAAATTCGAAAGTTACCGAAATCTCCGAAAGAGAACTGAAATTAAAATATAACGAATATTTGCTGAAAACAAATATCCCCGTATCGAGCCTTCTGAATGAAGCAACTTTCTACGGAAAACCATTGTGCCTCTATAAAATAAATTCTCTCGGCGCTATCGCATACCTGAACTTGGCTTATGAATTAATTATAAAAAATAACCCTCAAAATACTAATGGCAGAAATTCCGAATAAATATGATGTAAAGAAAATCGAACAAAAGTGGCAAAGCTTTTGGGAAGATAACGAAATCTATAAATCGACTGTAAATAAAAATAAAGAAAAGTATTCTATCGTTATTCCTCCTCCGAATGTCACCGGAATATTACATATCGGTCACATTCTTAATAATACAATCCAGGATATCTACTGCAGATGGAAAAGAATGAAAGGATTCGAAGTATGCTGGGTGCCCGGAACCGACCACGCCGGTATTTCAACTCAACTTATGGTCGAAAGAAACCTATCGGAACAGGGAATTAAAAAAGAAGACATCGGTCGCGATGAATTCGTGAAAAAAGTCTGGGAATGGAAGGAAAAACACGGCGGAATTATACTGAAACAACTTAAAAAACTCGGCGTTTCCGTTGACTGGTCTAAAGAACGGTTTACTCTCGATGAAGGTCTTTCCCGGGCTGTAAAAGAGGTCTTCGTTGATTTATATAAAAAAGGTTTAATCTATAAAGGCAAAAGAATTATTAACTGGGACCCCGTTACTCAAACAGCCCTTAGTGACGATGAAATCGAGTTCAAAGAAGTAAAAGGAAAACTCTACTATATTAAATATCCCGTCGCTGATTCAAAAGAATTTCTTACAATAGCTACTACAAGACCCGAAACGATGCTCGGGGATACGGCAGTAGCAGTAAATCCTTTAGATAAACGATATAATCATCTTATAAATAAATATGTTATATTACCATTGGTAAATAAAAATATACCTGTCATTTTTGATGAATATGTTGATATGGAATTCGGAACGGGAGCTCTCAAAATCACCCCTTCACACGATATGAATGACTTTGAAATCGGTAAAAAACATAACCTCCCTCAGGTCAATATCCTTACTAAAGAAGGAAAACTTAACGAAAACGGATTTGAATTTCGCGGATTTAATGTAAATGAAGCCAGAAAAAAAGTCATTAAAAAGCTTAAAGAAGAGGGTTATTTCTTAAAAGAAGAAGATTACCTCCACAACGTCTCTTTTGCCTCTAAATCAGGTGCTACTATCGAACCTATGGTTTCCGACCAGTGGTTTGTCTCGATGAAAAAACTTGCAGAACCTGCTATTAAAGTCGTTAAAGATGGAAAAATCAGGTTTTTCCCGGATAGATATACGAAAGTTTATTTCCACTGGATGGATAATATCCGCGATTGGTGCATCTCCCGCCAGCTATGGTGGGGACACCAGATTCCTATATGGTATAAAAAAGATTCGGGTGAAATTTATTGCGATACTAAACCGCCTGATGATATAGAAAACTGGACTCAGGAACCCGATGTCCTCGATACCTGGTTTTCCTCTTGGCTCTGGCCCATAAGCGTTTTCGGATGGGAAAATAAACCCGATGAAGACAAAAACGAAGAACTGAATTACTATTACCCGACGGATTTTCTCGCAACTGCCGCAGATATTATATTCCTCTGGGTCGCAAGAATGATTATGGCAGGCCTGGAATATAAAAAAGATATTCCTTTTAAGGAAGTTTATTTCAATTCGATTGTCCGCGATGGAAAAGGCAGAAAAATGTCCAAGACACTTGGCAATTCTCCCGACCCGCTCCACGTTATGGCTCAATACGGAACCGATGCCCTCAGATTTACTCTCGTTTACCTCGCTCCGCTCGGAAATGACGTATTGTACGATGAAAGCAAAACCGAAATCGGCAGGAACTTCGTAACTAAACTCTGGAATGCTGGCAGATTCCTCTTGATGAATAAAGAAAAAATTTATTCTTCGGACGAATTCGGCAATCAGACTCTGGAAGATGATTTCATAGATAAATGGCTCGATAGCAGACTGAATTCCGAACTTGAGGAAGTCGATAGATGCCTCGCTGAATATAAACTGAATGACTATACTAAAGGTTTGTATAACTTCGTCTGGAGTGATTTCTGCGATTGGTATATCGAAATATTAAAAGTTAAGATAGATAAATATCCCGAATCAGCAAGATATATCATAGATAAAGCACTAAGCATTTACGAAAGCATTATCAAGCTTCTCCATCCCGTTATTCCGTTTGTTACCGAAGAAATATGGCACGTTCTCGATGAAAATAGGGAAGGGAAAAGCATATCTTTTGTAGATTTCCCCTCGCTCGATAAAGAAAAAATTAATCCCGACAGCGAAAAAGAATTCGAGGAGTTCAAGGAAATCGTAAGCGGCATACGTAACCTGAAAGCAGAAAATGATATCCCTTATTCCGAAAAGAATAAAGCATTCGTAATCTGCTCCGGTGAACTTGCCGAAAAAACTTTCGATGAATACTATACATATATATTTAACCTGTGCAACCTCGCTTCTCTCGAAAAAGTAAAATCGCTCGATGGCGATAAATACCTTAGCAAAGTTCTCGTGGATTTCGAAATCCATATCCCGTTCGAAGTCAGCGAAAAACAAATCGAAAAATATAAAAAAGAAATCGAAAACCTCGAAAAATATGTATCAGGTATAGATAAAAAGCTTTCCAACAAAAATTTTGTCGAAAAAGCTCCCGCTGAACTCGTCGAAGCCGAAAAATCTAAGAGAGAAGATGCAATGGGGAAACTTGAAAAGCTGAAAAAACTGTTATAATTTATATTTATAATATATTAAACAATTTTGTAATAACAATATTGTCATCTCTGTAATATAAAAAAGTGTCATCCCTGCATGCTCTTGGCAGGGATCGCTCTTATATGATCTCTACAAAATTAAAAATGAAAGTGAAATATTTATACTGTATATATTTCCTGACCAATAAAATAAATACCTTTTTCTATACAGGTTTTATTCAGCCGTTACTGGTATTTAGTCTGTTGAAAGCGGGCTTCACCAGCAATAAGAAATACACAAAAAAAACGTTCCCAAATCTCTTCGGGAACGTTTTTCGTTTATAAAACTGTATATTTCTTATTTTTTCTTCTTAAACATATCCGTTATGATATCCTTTAAATCCGGTTTCCCGATTTCCTGCAAGGAATAATTTACTCTCACGGATGGTCTGTTAATCTTAATCAGTCTCCTTAAATCGATCGGTGTTGCGATGATTACCGTATCGCACGGAACTTTGTTCAAAGTAACTTCAAGGTCCTTTATCTGCTTATCGCCGTATCCCATCGCCGGCAATAATGTTCCTATATTTGGATATTTTTTATATGTCTCTTCTATGCTCTTTACTGCATATTTCCTCGGGTCAACTATTTCCCTTGCTCCGAATTTCTTTGCGGCAATAATTCCCGCTCCGTATTTCATTTCTCCGTGCGTTAGCGTCGGTCCGTCTTCAACTACTAAAACTTTCTTTCCTTTTATCTTATTTATATCATTTTCATTGTCGAGCGAAAGGGGAGACGCGGCATCTACTATTATTGCCTTCGGATTTACTTTCTGTATGCTTTCCCTTACTGTCTGAATGTTTTCCGGTGCCGCTGAATCTATTTTGTTTAATACTATTACATCTGCAATATTAATATTGGTTAATCCCGGGTAATAATTTAATTCGTGCCCCGGTCTGTGTGGGTCTGCAACTGTTATAACCAAATCCGCCTGGTAAAATGGCATATCGTTGTTTCCGCCGTCCCAAACTATCACGTCGGCTTCCTTTTCTGCTTCCCTTACTATCGCCTCATAATCTACTCCTGAGTAAATCACATTTCCTCTCGCTACGTGCGGCTCGTATTCTTCCATTTCCTCGATTGTGCATTTGTGCTTCTTTAAATCCGCTATCGTTGCAAATCTCTGTACCTTCTGCTTTACCAAATCACCATATGGCATAGGATGCCTGATTGATACTACTTTCTTTCCTAAACTCTGCAGTATTTCTACAACCCTTCTCGAAGTCTGGCTCTTTCCTGCTCCCGTTCTAACTGCAACCACCGCAATCAAAGGCTTTGTCGATTTTACTGCCGTCTCCTTATATCCCATTATCCTGAATGATGCTCCTGCAGCATTTACCATAGCCGCTTTCGACATTACATATTGCGAATTTACATCTGAATATGAAAATACTACTTCATCTACTTTATGCTTCTTGATTAAGTCTAACAATTCTTCTTCGGGATGTATGGGAATTCCTTTCGGATATAATTTCCCGCATAATGCTGCGGGGTATTTCCTGTCGTCTATGTAAGGAATTTGTGTAGCGGTAAAAGCAACAACCTCATAAATCGGATTATCCCTGTAAAATACGTTGAAATTGTGAAAATCTCTGCCTGCGGCACCCATAATTAGAACTTTGATTTTGTCCATAAAAAAATTAGTTTTTACATTTATAAATATTAATTGTTAAAAAAATGTTTTAATTTTATAAATATAACTGTTATAAATTACATAAATAAGTCAAAAAGAATTGAAAATTTATTATGAACGTTAAGGATTTTAAACATAAAATACAAGTCCGGGTTAGAACCTTCGAAATAGATTCACAGGGAATTGTGCATAATTCCAATTATCTGAAATATCTCGAAATCGGCAGAATTGAATATATTAGAAACCTCGGATATAACATCAAATTAAAAGGTATCTTCGACGGTAATAGAAAAATCGTCGTTGTTCATAACTCTATGGACTATAAAGGATTCGCTTTTATCGATGATTTGCTTAATATCTATACTAAAATTTCCTGGATAAAAAATTCTAGCTTTTGTTTCGAGCAGATTATTGAAAAAGATGATGATAAATCAGTCGTCCTTGAGGGAAAGGGGATACTCGTTAATCTTAACTCTCAGACAAATTTGTCCGAAATTATTGAAGATAAATTTATCAGGGAAATCGAAGATTTCGAAGGAAAAAAACTTAAAATTTCCTGAATTTACCACCAAATCGTCAAAATAATTTATTATCTTAATACATAAAGAAAAAAAGGCTGCAAATTTTACTTTGCAGCCTTTTTTCTTGCTGTAAGAGTGTAGTATAAAGAACTATTTTGCAAAAATCATTTTTTTCACTTCCGTTCTGTCGTTTGCCTTTATCCTGTAAAAATAAATTCCGCTCGGTAAATCCGATGCGTTGAATTCTATTGTATATGTTCCGGGATTCTTGTTCTCATCCACTAAAACTTTTACTTCCCGCCCTAACCTGTCGTATACCGTTAACTTTACGTATGCTGATTCTTTTAAGGTGTAACTTATCGTTGTGGTCGGATTGAATGGATTAGGATAATTCTTTGCCTCGAAATATGATTCGTTCTCCTTCTTGTCTTTTTCCTGAAATAATTCAGATAGATTATCCTTGCTTATTATCTCGGATATCAATGCTATTCCTGATTCGAACTTTGAATCCTTGTAATTTTTTCCTGTCTCGAATTCGAACTGTATTGCTATCGCTTCTTCTTCTGTTACCGAAAAATCGTCGTCGAAATTAGATACAATCTTGAAGTTCTCCTGGTCTAACTTTATCTTGATTTCCTTCCAGCCGCTGAAATTCATCGATAACGGCTTCGATACAAGCATTATGTCCTTGTCCTCATTGTATTTCTCGTTGTTGTCTATGTCGTATTGTAGCATTATCTTCACCGTTACATCGTTGGCTACTCCCTTGAACATTACATTAATGTAATTTCTCGCTGAAAATAAAAACTCCTTGCTCTTTGTAATCTTCCCGATTACCGTCTTCGGCTTGATTATGTTCGATGTGAAAATATCCGCAAAACCGTTTTCCCTGTTGTCGGTTTCGTGAGAATATTTCATCTCTACGCCTCCCCAAGTCCAGCCGGGAAGGTCCTTTTTTGAAAAATCATCGAAAATATTGCCCTGAGCTTGTATGTTTCTGTATGAAATTAAAATGAAAATTGAAAGAAAAAGAAATAAAGTTTTCTTCATTTTAAAATTTTAGTTTATGGAAAAAAGTGAATTATTTGAGCAGTGTCATTTTCTTCACCGAGGTGAAACCGTTTATCTGTAACTTGTACAGATATACACCCGATGTCAATTCGGAACCGTCAAATTCGACTTCATATCGTCCCGGTGTCTGAACTTCACTGACCAACACCTTTATGACTTGACCAACTAAGTTATATACCTGAAGCGTTACCTGTCCTTCGTAATTGATCCTGTAACTGATTTTCGTCGTGGGATTAAACGGATTTGGGTAATTCTGATATAATTTGTAGTCGTTTGCTGTACCTATCGAGGTCTCTGTATCATCTCCGTTAATCGGATTGTAGAAGTGTTTATTATTACCGGTAGCAAAATTATACCCGATAAAAAGAAACACCAAAACAAAAACAATATTAAAATATTTGGTCTTCATCATTTAGTGTTTAAAATATAAACATCTTAATTTATTTTTACAAGTAAAAAATTCGGTCGAAACCTTCATTTTCTTTAAAATTTGCGTGTCCCTGATATACTTTTCAGGAACACGCACATATTCATTGTTTTCTATTGGATTTCCAGAGCTATTAACCTGATATCCTTGTTAGGCGTTATTGCCTTTAATACAAGTATGTCTCCCTTGCCTTTCTTGTTTATCAGTGAAGCAAACTGGTCTGTACTCTCTATCTTCGTTTTGTCTGCCTCGAGTATCACATATCCTGCCCTTAAACCCCTGTTGAATGCTTCCGAATAATTCGATACGGCTTTCACTATTACTCCGTTCTCTATGTCGTAATCCCTCTTTATACTGCTCGTTATGTCTGAAACGCTGAATCCTGCTTCTTCAAAATTCTTCGTTTTTAATTCCGAATCATTCTCGTTTCCCTGATTGTTTTCCACTAATGCCTGAGAATCATCCCTCGGCTTTAATTTCACAGGTATGCTTATCGTCTTACCATCCCTGAATATCGATAATGTTACCTGCTCACCGGGTTTATGAGAACCTATTATCGTCTGTAACTGATTCGCCGCATTCACTTCCTTTCCGTCTACACTTAATATTACATCACCGGTCTTTACTCCCGCTTCATCTCCCGCTCCGCCTTTTAATACGTTCTGTACAAGAACTCCTCTCGCTTTGTCCAATCCTAATCCCTTCGCTTCCTTCGTGTCTACATCCTTTATCGATACACCGATGTATCCTCTCTCTATTTTACCAGATTTTATTAGCTCGGATGCAACGCTTTTTACAAGATTTATCGGAATCGCAAAACCGTATCCCTGATAATATCCGTTCGTCGTCTGAATTGCCGCATTTATCCCGATTACCATACCGTTTATGTCCACTAATGCTCCGCCGCTGTTTCCCGGATTTATCGCCGCATCTGTCTGTATGAAATTGTTTATTGCATACGTATCTCCGCTTACGTTTACATTCCTCCCTAATGCTGATATTATTCCCGCCGTCACAGTGTTATTCAATCCTAATGGATTCCCGACAGCTAATACCCATTGACCGACTTGTACATCATCTGAATTTCCAACCGACGCTACAGAAAGATTATCTGCTTCAATCTTGATTACCGCTATGTCCGTATTCGGGTCTGTTCCTACTAACTTTGCCGTGAACTCTCTCTTGTCCGTTAATATTACCCTTATGCCTTTATCGGATGCATCCTTTACTACGTGATTGTTCGTTACTATGTATCCGTCCTTGCTTATTATCACTCCCGAACCAGAACCGTGCTGCGGTGGCTGCTCCATCCTGAAATCAGGTCCGAAAAAGAACTCGAATGGCTGATTCTGCTTTTTGTCGTTCTTCTTTGCCGATGTCGTTACATCTATGAATACTACGGAGGGAGTTACCGTCTTCGATATCTCTACGAATGCATCGTTTAACCCTTTTATGTTCTGATTTGCCGTTATAGGCGTGTCAGTCCTGAAATCGATTTGCGAACCGGCAATTAACTTCTTTATTCCGTTTAAATTTGCTACAAGAATAGCTGAAAAGAATAATACTACAACTACCGTTAAGGCGCTGATGATTATTGATTTCTTTGACATTTTAATATTCTCCTTAATTATTTTTTTTGCTTTTTAAAAAAAGTTGCTTTAAGCAATAAAAATTTTTACATATCCAAAATTTCGTTTAAAAAATTGTTCGTTTTTAAAAAATTAAATTTATTGTAATTTGTTGCATAAAAATTTATTATCATCCTGTTTAGATGCTTTGTATCCTCAATCCTTACATAATCATTATCGATTTCACCGATTTCCTTATCCCTGAATAATCTCAGATATTCCGCTTGCTCTTCATTGATTTTATATCCCGTATCCTTGGCAAAAGTTCCGTTCGATACGTAAGATAAAAAATCCAGTCCCTGTACTACGGATAACCTGTACATAAAATATAACAAAACAAAACCATAATTTGTTTTCGCTCTTTCGAGATAATCGAAAACATTCTTTAAAAGAACAAATGCATTGTGGCTCGTATCGTATTCCTCCGATGTCTTGTTCAAAATCTCAAGCATGTTGTATCCTGTCGCAAGCTTGCCTAAATCCGATTTAACGCCGTTATATTGGCAAATTATTTCCGCCTTGCTTATTACCTGCAGACTCCTGCTGTCCTTCTTGTTTAAAAATACATTTATCAGATTCATGTTCTCGTATACTCCGCTTTGCCTTGCCTTTACATTCCTTACACCTTTTACTATCGCATTGAACTTTCCGGAATTCCTGCTGTATAATGTAATGATCTTACTCGATTCTCCGTACCTGAAACCATTCAAAATAAACGCTTCCGATTCTATTAATCCCATACGAATTTTTTTAAAAAAATGTTTCGTTTAATGAACAAAAAGACTACAAAAGTCTGTAACTAACTTTCAAAACACTGGAAAATAAACAATAAATATTTTTTATTAACAAATTATTTTGCATAAAAAAGACTTTTGTAGTCTTAAATTTATTTTTTTTTAAATGCTGATTTCTTTAAAATTTGTTAGTGTTTTAAATTCTCTGAGCCTATTCATAATTTTTTCATTATCGAGTTTTCTCAGTCCTTCTAGCGAAAATTCCTCGACCGATAGGGAAGCCATAACACTTCCGAATACTACCGCAAGCTTTAAATTATCGAACGATAAATCCTTTGTCCTGTCTATCCAGCCCATAAATCCTCCCGCAAATGAATCTCCCGCTCCCGTCGGGTCAACCACTCGCTCGAGAGGGAAGGCGGGTACTATGAAAATATTGTTTTCATTGAATAACATCGCCCCGTGCTCTCCCTTTTTTATAATCAGAATCTTCGGACCGTATTCCATTATCTTCTTTGCCGCTGTTAGTAAATTATTTTCTCCCGTCAAAAGCCTCGCCTCCGAATCGTTTACCATAATCACATTCACCATCTTCAGTACTTTATCCAGCGCCGGCCTGTTTCCTTCTATCCAGAAATTCATCGTGTCTATCATCACCAGCTTCGGCTTCACTATCTGTTTAATCACTTTTTCCTGTATTACTGGGTCAATGTTCCCGAGACAAATGTATTCCGTCTTGCTGAACTTCTCCGAAATCTTCGGATTCAAAAACGCAAGTGCGTTTAAATCCGTCGTAATCGTATCCCTCTGGTTCATATCCGTATGGTAAACCCCGTGCCAATGAAATGTCTTCGTGTCTTTTAAAAATTCGACACCCGATGTATCTATGTTTCTCGTTCTGAAATATTCGATTTCTTTCTGCGGAAAATCATATCCCACTATCCCTACAAGCCTGATGTCACTTGTTAAATAACTCGCCGCTGTTGAAATAAATGTTGCCGAACCCCCAAGCGTGTATTCCTGCTTGCCAAAAGGCGTTTCTATCGTGTCTAATGCTAAAGTGCCAATCACTAAAAGACTCATATTTTATATAAAATTAAATGGATTTAATAAAAAATTTGTGTAAAAATAAAAAGAATAGGAGGTTTATTCAATGTCAAAAGAACAGCTTTGAGTTTGGTAGCGTAAAGAATAGGAAGTTTATTCGATGTCAAAATAGCAGTAATTGAGTTCGATAGCGTTTAAAAAAGAGTAAAAATAATAAAGCACTCCGTAGGAGTGCAATATCAGTGATACAGTGTTTGAGTTTGCTAGCGTAAAGAATAGGAGGTTTATTCGATGTCAAAATGGCAGTGTACTGGTTTGATAGCATAAAGAATAGGAGGTTTATTCAATATCAGTAACATCTGATTTTCACGATACCTGACTCCAGAGGAGTCCAATATCAGTAACACTTATTTATTCAAAATACGGACTCCGTAGGAGTCCAATATCAGTAACACAAATTAACAAAAAACTGACTCCGGAGGAGTCCAATATCAGTAACACAAATTAACAAAAAACTGACTCCGGAGGAGTCCAATATCAGTAACAAATTATTCATCTTTACCTGACTCCGCTAGGAGTCAAATATCAGTAAAATGAATATAATCCATGCAAAACGACTCCGGAGGAGTCAAACATAGTTTTATGTAAATTGTATTTTAATAATTTAAAATTTTATTATAGTTAAAGAATAAACTTAGTGAACTCATTATATCAAATTCATAGACTAATATACTTTGAATGTTTATTTTATTTGTGTTATTTTAAAAAAAAAACTAAAATTTTATGTCAGAAAATCAACCGCAACAACAGCAAATAAACGTCGAACTGGGGGAGAAGGAAGCTGAAGGCTCCTACGCTAATCTCGTTATAATTTCCCATTCTCCCGCTGAATTTATATTCGATTTTACTCGTTTATTACCGGGAATTCCTAAAGCAAAGGTCCATTCCCGCATTATTATGACCCCTCAGCATTCAAAAATGTTCCTTGCCGCACTTAAAGAAAATATCGAGAAATATGAAAATAGCTTTGGCGAAATCCAGACTATGGGAGCTATGAACGAAAATGCTATGGGCTTCCGTATACCCCAAAAAGGAAACGAAAAAATAAATTAAGAATGCTGAATTCAGAATGTTTAATATATACTATATATTACTTTAAATAAATAAGTTAAAAACAATAAAAATTAATAGTTAATATAATTAATATAAAGCTATTTATATTAATTATGATTCAAATTGTTTTTAGTTGTTCTGTGTCCTGAAAAAATAGAATAGGGAAATAGTGAAAAAGAGAATATTAGCCAGCCAGGCTGTTAATATAGGATTTAAATCACCGTTATAACCGAATACCTGCGAAATCTTAACGAATCCAAGGTATAAAAAGCTTACTATTATGCTTATCCCGAATTGTAAAGCCGCTCCGCCCTTGCGCCTGTTCGCAGAAACCGATACACCGAATAGTATCGTTACAAGCGATGCGAACGGAAATGAAATTATCGAATAATAATCTACTTTCTCCTTGGACGCACTCTGTCCGCTCGCTTCTAAATTCTCTATGAATTCCTTGAACTCCGTCAACGGAAGCTCCTCTGGCTTGAAATCCTTCTTTATTATTAAATCCGGGTCTACTGTTATCTTTTTTATCTCTTCTATGCTTGATATGTAAATTTCTTTGATAAATTGCAGATTTTCATTGCTTTTTCCAATAAAATCACGCCTGTATAAATTCATCATTTTCCAGTCCTTCTTCGTCGAATCCCATATCATCTCTCTTGCATCGAACCTGTTTGTTAATACAAGCAGTGAATCTTTGTTGAATATCTGTATCGATACATTATTGCATTTTTGTGCTATTTTGTCGTATGAACCAATCACTATTATCCTGTTCACTCTGTCCTGAAAATATATGTTCGGTATTACACTTGCCACGGGATGACGCCCCAATACCGTCCTCTCGAAATTGAATTTTAACCTGTTGCTCTTCGGTACAATCCAGCCGTTAAAATATATCGCGAATAATGTTATAATTATTCCGAATAACATTATCGGCACAAGATATCTGTAAATGCTTATCCCGGCCGAACGCATCGCCGTGAACTCGGAGAAATTGATGAATCTGCTTATCGTGAATAAAGAGGCGAGTAACATTCCTACAGGCGTTATTAATTTTAATATATCCGGTATTAAATAAGTATAAAACTCCACTACCTGAAAAATACTTAAACGCCTGTCTAAGAACCTGTCTAAGTTTTCGAATAAATCGACAAGTACGAATATTAATATAAAACATAATAAACCAAATACGAAATTCTGTACGAAATGCCTTAATATGTATCTGTCTATTAACTTCACAATGCAAATATAAACAAAAAGGGATATTTAAAAAATTTAAAAATTATCCGTTTTATATTAAAAACTGTTATATAATATATATTATGTAAAGTCGTATATATTATTTATTTCAATCCTTATATATTATAATTTATCCCCTGCGTCTATCCTATCCATATTCATACATCTTTCATTTGTAACATTGCCGCTTTTAATACGGACTCCGTCAGGTCGATGGCTCGCCGTGGCGAGATTCCAATATCAGTAACACTTATTTATTCAAAATACGGACTCCGTTAGGAGTCCAATATCAGTAACACATGCTTTCTCTGTAATCGGACTCCGTTAGGAGTCCAATATCAGTAACACCTACTTTCCTATCAATCTGACTCCGTTAGGAGTCCAATATCAGTAACACCTACTTTCCTATCAATCGGACTCCGCTAGGAGTCCAATATCAGTAACATTTACTCTCCCGGTAATCCGACTCCGTTAGGAGTCCAATATCAGTAACACCTACTTTCCTATCAATCGGACTCCGCTAGGAGTCCAATATCAGTAACATTTACTCTCCCGGTAATCCGACTCCGCTAGGAGTCCAATATCAGTAACATTTATAGATTTTTTTTGATTTTATATTTTTTTATTTTATTGATTATGTTTAGTCTGAATTATTTCTTGATTCTCAGCGCCATTCTCTTTACCGTAGGTATTATTGGAGTATTGGTTAGACGTAATGCCATTATTATCTTTATGTCTGTAGAATTAATGTTGAATTCCATTAATCTCTCTCTGGTTTCTTTTTCCGCTTTTATGGGAAACGCTACAGGTCAGATTTTTGTTTTCTTCGTTATGGCTGTGGCCGCCGCTGAAGCGGCTGTAGGTCTCGCTATAGTTATCTCTTTGTATAGAAATAAAGAAACCCTTAATATCGACGAAATTAACATTCTCAAATGGTAAAAATTACTGATAATGTCTAAATACTTCATCTTTATCACTGTTCTGCCTCTGCTGGGATTCCTGTTCAACGGCATCTTCGGAAAGAAAATTAATTCTGAAAAAATCACCGGCATTATCGGCTCTGCCTTTGTGCTTATCCCCTTCCTGCTCGCAGTTGTCGCCTTTTTTGAACTGTTTGCTCTCCCTGCAGATTCACGGAAAATTGTTCTGAATTATTTTAACTGGATTACTACTGGTAATCTCGTGGTTGATTATGCTTTTCTCGTTGACCCGCTGTCTCTCGTTATGGTTCTCGTTGTTACTGGCGTCGGATTTATTATTCACGTCTATTCAATCGGATATATGCACGGCGATGTAGGATTCGCTAAGTTCTTCTCCTTTATGAATCTATTTATTTTTGCAATGCTGAACCTCGTCTTGGCTGATAACTTTCTCCTCGTCTTTCTCGGATGGGAAGGCGTCGGTCTCTGCTCTTACCTGCTTATCGGTTTCTGGTACGAAAAGAAATTTACGGGTGACGCTGGAAAAAAAGCTTTTATCGTTAATAGAATCGGTGATTTCGGATTTCTAATCGCTATGTTCATTATCTTCGTTAATTTCGGAACTCTTCAGATTTCGGCTTTTCTCGAAAATATCGGCGGTATGTTTATCGGAAGCGGACTCCTGCTCGCTGTCGCTCTTCTGTTTTTCCTCGCGGCTACGGGAAAATCTGCTCAGATTCCGCTTTTCGTGTGGCTTCCCGACGCTATGGCAGGTCCGACACCCGTTTCGGCTCTTATTCACGCCGCTACTATGGTTACCGCCGGCGTCTATCTGGTAGCAAGATGCTCTGTTCTGTATACACTCTCCCCTGTCGCTTCTCAGGTTATTTTAATTATAGGTATTGCTACTGCTCTTTTGTCGGCTTCTATCGCCCTTAAACAAAACGATATAAAGAAAATACTCGCTTATTCCACCGTCTCTCAGCTCGGCTTTATGTTCATTGCTCTCGGCACGGGAATATACTGGCTCGCAATTTTCCACCTCGTTACACACGCTTTCTTTAAAGCCTTGCTATTCCTCGGTAGCGGCTCCGTTATTCACGGTATGCACGATGAACAGGATGTTACTAAAATGGGCGGCCTGAAAACTAAAATGAAAATCACCTATCTTACTTTCATTACGGGCGCACTTACTATTTCCGGTATTCCGCCCCTGTCGGGATTTTTTAGCAAGGACGAAATCCTCTGGAAGACTTTCGAAAATGCTGGCATTGTTTTTTATGCTGTCGTCCTGTTCACAGCCGCACTTACCGCTTTCTATATGTTCCGCCTTGTCGGCTTGACCTTCTTCGGAAAACCGCGGTACGATGAAAAGCATATCAAGCCCCACGAATCGCCTAAGGTGATGACCGTTCCGCTCGTCGTTCTCGCTGTGCTGTCCGTAATAGGCGGATTTATCGGATTCCCCCACTATCTCGGACTGCCTAATGCCCTCGAAAACTGGCTCGAACCTGTTTTTAAATCCTCCGCTGATATCAGTCAGATTTATAGCCACGTTGCGGAACATTCGGTTATTCTCGAACTCGCATTGGTCGTCGTTTCCGTCGTAGTAGCTGTAGTCGCGATTTATTTTGCGTTTAAAAAATTCTCGGTAGCCGAAACCTTTAAAGAGGAAAAAGGATTCGGTAAGGTTCTCGCAAATAAATATTACGTTGATGAAATTTATGAAGCCGCCGTCGTAAAGCCTATTCATACCGCTTCCGATAAATTCCTGTGGAATATCTTCGATGTGAAAATTATTGATGGTGCTGTTAATGGTATTGCCCGTTATTTCGCAAAACTTGGTATGGACTGGCGGAAAATGCAGACCGGCGTCGTCCAGGACTATGCTACTATCGCTATAGCTGGCGTCGTCCTAATCTTATTGTATATCCTCTTTATATAAATATTTTCTTTAAATAAAAAAAAACCGGATATCATTATACCCGGCTTTCTTATTTTCATTTCTTTTCTATAATCTATTTCTTCGTTGTCTTCATCGAAGGATAAAAATTCACACCTATGTAAAACGTCGCCCAGTTTAATGTCTTCTCCGATGATTTTATGTTTGTTCTGTAAGGCAATCCTAGAGGGTCATAAATATTCGCTGTATAATATCCTTCTTCATCATTAATTGACGCATTTGTTCTTCCCCATTCAAGAAACCCTGATCTGTCCATATTCTTAAATAACAAATTTCCAAAGTCATATTTTGCTCCCACTACAAATCCCCATTGCGGATTTACTCTGAATTCGAAACCTGCATTTAGATTTAATCCCATACGGAAATCCGTTACGGACATGCTTGTCGAATCGTTCGGACCTGTTGTCCTCGATAGCTTTGCATTTAAAAAGTTAAAAGTAAGGTTTGCTCCCACAAACGGCGATACAACCTTCGTAAATGCTAATGGCGCAACCTCGACTCCGAGTGCTATACCGAAATTACTTACTGAATAATCATAATCAATGGGCTGCTGCATAATGTATGAAGTTGTAAATACCGGTATGTAACCTGATTTTGTGGACTGAAATGAATTAAATGCACTGAAGCTCAATCCGCCTACAAGTCTGAATGTCTCGTATTTGTCTACATTTATCTTTGCTGTTCCGTTTATGTAAAATCCCGTTTTTGCACCTAAATTCGAACCGAACAAACTCGAATCGACTAACCCAAATTGATATGGTAATGTGTATGTAGTGTCAACATTTAACACTGTACTTACATACCTGAATTGATTAGTATAATTTATATAATCATTCCCCCTCAATTGCTTGTCGGGATTCACTAATCCGATTCCAAGCTGAAATACAGGTTTGTCGAACTGTGCATACGTTTGCGAAACAAAAAATGTCAAAAGTAAAGCAATTAATAGAATTTTTATTTTCATTTTAAGTATTTATTAATTATTAAAAAATTATTTCTCTCTGATGTTTCTTTCTTTACAATTTATAAATTTTAAAATCATTTTAAAAGTTCAAAAATTGAAACTATCACTGCGGTCTCTGCCCTTATCTTCCTCTCTCCCAGCGAATGTATCTGCCATTTATTCTGTTTTAGTATTTCGATTTCCTTCTTCGAAAATCCCCCTTCGGGTCCTATCAAAAGCGTTATTTCCTTCTTGCTCCTGTCAATCTCAGATTTCTCCCCGCTGTCCGCATATTCGTACATTACGATTTTATTGTGCGAACTTCTCGTTGACGTAATCATGTCCTCAAATGAAATCACATTCCCGAATTCGGGTAAAAAACACCTCTGCGACTGCCCCATCGCCGATATGATTATTTTCTTGTACCTCTCCGCCTTCGTCTTCGAAAATATACTCTTGTTTACCGTATACTCCGTTATTACCGGCTGTATGACACTTGCCCCGAGCTCTACTGCCTTTTCTATCGCAAACTCGAATCGCGTACCGTTCCTTAGCGGCGCTATGTATAATTTCAGATTTAATTCTGGCTCATAAAGATTATATTCACTTCCGAGTATTTCGCAAACCATACTGTCACCTGCTATTTTAACTATCCTGCAGTCGTATATGTTCCTCTTGCCGTCTGTTATGTTTAACCTGTCCCCTGCCTTCTTCCGTAGTACTTTTACCAGATGCCTGTGCTCGAAACCTTCCAGTACTAATCTGGCATTCTTAAGGTCTATGTTTGAAGCCGGTGTGTAATAATATTCCATCTTAAAAAAATGAATTAAGTGCAAAAATAAATTGTGAGTAAAATTTGCTGTTCTGGTTTCTTATTCCGAAATCAATCCTCGCAACGACGTTGAACGGGAATATCATGTCCATACCTAATCCATATCCGCTCCTGAACTGCGTCTTGCCGAAATCATCGGAATGATTCCATACCGCACCCATATCGAAAAAGGGGGCTACATATAAACCGTACTTGTAGCTTAAATCCCTGAACACAGGAAGCCTGTTTATTATTATGTGGTCTTTTCCGCTCACATAAAAAGGATTTATTACTGGTATGCGGATTTCGTTGAAAATACAAAAAATATTTTCCCCGTTCATTACTTTTCCGTTCCAGCCCCTTATCAGATTGTCGTATCCCAGCACTTCGTATAAATATACGGGTACATTGCCTCCGAATGGCACCGTGTATAATCCCCTCGTCGCTAAAGTAATTTTGTAATCCTTTGAAAACTTTACCGGAACGAATTTCCTTAGGTCGAACGATAATT
Organism: uncultured Ignavibacteriaceae bacterium; assembly: GCA_964501535.1. Lineage (GTDB taxonomy): Bacteria > Bacteroidota > Ignavibacteria > Tepidaquicellales > Tepidaquicellaceae > FEN-1279. The sequence goes on from CAZCSV010000001.1 coordinate 419,832, forward strand.
TGTTGAAGCCAATTTCATTGTTGAACGAATTATACCGCGTGTATCTCGCATTGATGTATGTCCCGTATGTCGTGTAAAATACATTGTCCCTCTTGTCGTAATTCGCATTTAATGTTAATGAAAGGAATTTATCCCCGCCGGTCGTCGATACCGTCCTACCTTCTCGGTACTCCGAAACTGAAAGTGCGTTGTATCCTATCGTTGATGAAACATAAAAATATTTCGAAAGATATCTTCCTAAAGTGAAATCGGTCTTGAAGTTCAGATTATCGTATTCCGCTATGTCGGTTTTGTTCTGTATCTCCCCTGCAATGCTCGTGTTGGTTAAACTCTTGTTTACCGATTTGTAATAACTCAGATTGAACGACGTGAAGAAGTGGCTCTCCCTTCCGAGCCACGGATTATAATAGTTCAGGTTTACAAAGGGTTCATATCCGACCGCAAAACTCAATCCGATGGTCTGATTCATCCCCCTGAAGTTTCTCCATAATAGGTTTGCTCCGACCTGTATCTTGCTGAAATCGCTCTCCTTAATATTGAAAATCGGTATTGGCACAATGTAAAATGTCTCTTCTACCGTAAATACCAGATTGTATTTTCCCTCCCCCGAAGGTATTGGCATTACATCTATTTTGGTGAAAAGCCCGAGATTGTACAGCCGCTCTATGTCTTCCTTTAATGTCTCTATATCGAGGTAACTGTCTTCTTTCGTTCCCATCTCCCTCCTTATTACCTCGCTCTTTGTAACATCGTTTCCGAATATTATTATCCTGTCTATGTAAACTTTTACCGTATCTTCATCGAATGTGTTTAATAAATACGAAAGCTCTTCTGCTCTTAAGAGACCTAAATTGGTCAGATAAATAATAACTGTTAAAATAAATTTTAATCGCAATATACTATTTCGGTAATGCTTTTAATTGTTTGATTTTATTTAAAAGTTGCATCGCCTGCCTTTCCTTGGGCAGTATCTCCATCGCTTTCCTTACTAATAATTCCGCATCATCGAATCTGGATTTGTTCATTAAGTAATTTGCTCTCTGCACATAACTTATGTAATATGCGTTCATTAAAAAATTATGATAATAGTCTGTCTTGTCCGATAACTGAAAAACCAGCTCCGGCTCCGTAAATTCATTGTATTCGTTTATGTTCTTAACAAGTCTCAGTAAAACCCCCTCCTGAATCCTTAAATACTCTCTCCCGAAAATCTCGTTCTTCGCATTTTCAATTTCTGCTGTAATGTATATAACCCTGTCGTTGTAGTTCTTGCTGACAAGGCTGTTTAACAGCTCCATAAATGAATTATTTATTTTTATCAGCTCCGACTTGTCCGATTCGGTTCTTGGATTCGTGTATCGGGAAGTCTCTTTTTCGAATTTCAGCAGTTCCGCATAATATGTCTCGAACTCGACTTTCGACTTTTCGTAAATCTGCGGAAAATGTATCTGCATATGCCTGATATACCAGCTCCTCCTCAGTAATTCCTTGTCGATTATAATTAAATCCGTTCTCTCTCCCTTTACATACTGATAATATATTGATGCGGCTACAAAAAAGTCCCATTGCGATGATATTATTAGTGAATTTGGCTTTGCGGATCTAAATACATTCATTGTGTAATCTCTGACAAAATAATTCTTGCTTTCGTCGTTTTCCTTGTAATTTCCGTACAGCGGAATTACCGCTATGAGAATTGAAATTAATGCTACCTGTAAACTAAAATTCTTGAATTTCTGTACGAAAAATAAAATCCCGAATGCAATCCATATTACCGATACTATGTATGCAAGTATGAAATATGAATCTATATCGTGTATATCGTAATTTATTGCGTATAAAACATTAAAAACAAAAAGCAGTAATGTAAAATAAAATAATTTTTTCTGTCGCGTGAAAATTTTTATTGCACCGAATATCGCAAGAATCAATGGAATGTAATAAAACTCTTTGGGATAGCTCGAAATAAAATAACTGAACTGCTTCGACGTTACTTCAGTCGAAGAAAACATCCATACGCTGAATTGCTTTCCCGTTATGTGCCTTATGAAATTATTCAGATTGGCTGGATATCCCCAGCTTAAAACAGGATTATCCGCCCTGACTGGAAAATAAATATATACCGAAAACGCTATGATAAACGGTATGGCCATTAAGCCTATCCTTCTGAAAGAAATGTTATTAAAGCCATTCACTGCAAAATATATGTATAAACAGCCAAGGCTCATGAATAAAGTCGAAAGATGATTCGAAAAACTTAATCCCAGGAGAAATGCAAAGAAAAGCCAGTATGTGTCTTTTCTCGATTCCCTCTTATTTGTATCATTTGCTGCTTTTAATGCAACGAATATTATTGAAATTACCAGTAGCTGGTGTAGAGAATATACCTCGAGAGAATTCGATATATTCCAGTATGTAGTGGAAAATGCAAGTATTAATGTACTCGCAAAAGATATTATATAAATTACTAAATCACTTAATCCCGTTGCTAACATCCCCTCTTTCTTTTCTCTTATCACTTGCTCTAAATTGAATTCACGGAATATAAATACAAGTAAATTAAAAAATATTGCTAATGCAAAGGACGATAATACGGCACACATTAAATTCAGACGATATACTTCTTCCCCTATCGGCAGTAATGAAAATAATCGCCCTATTATTGTGAACAGAGGATACCCCGTCGGATGAGCAACTCCCAGCCTCGTGCAAACTGCCGCAAGTTCTCCTGTATCAATAAAAGATACGGATGGTGCAAGCGTTTTTATATATACTATAAAAGGTACTGTAAACGATAATACGCTGAAAAAAATCTTTGTCTTAAAAAAATTCTGCTTTTCCAATTTATTAAATTTTTGAATGTTCAACAAGTAGACATTTATTTTCAACGTATTCGAAACCGTTCTCTGTCGCAAGCTGCTTGGCTTCTTCGTTGAAAATTCCGTACTGTGTCCATATAACTTTAGGTCTGTAATCCATCTTCAGGACTTCCTGAACTATCGGCAAAACTGCAATCGATACTCTGAAAATGTTTACAATTTCAATTTGCTCTGGAACTTCGCTTATGCATTTGTAACAATTTATTCCGTTGATATTTTTCCCGGCTAACTTGGGATTTACTCCGTATACCTCATAGCCGTTCCTTAATGCGTAAAAGGCTACCTTGTTACTGTCCCTTGACTGATTATCGGAAAATCCGATTACGGCGATTTTTTTGTGATTCTCAAGTATTTCCTTCGTAGTCATAAAATTTTTTTAATTAAAAAATTATGAAAATTTATGCAAATTTGAAATCCAAAGTTTGATTATTATAAATTTAACTTAATTTCTTTTCAATTCCCGGTTCTTGTATAAATACCATTCGCCCGCACTTTTTAACATATTAAATCCCTCGATATTAAGCTCGCCCCCGTCCCTTAAAAGTATATATTCTAGGCTTTTGTATTCATTTTTGTAATCCCTCGAATCTCCTATCCATTCACGGTAATATGGGAGCTTTTCAAAACCTGCTTTCCGCTTTATCACAAAAAACCTGTAATCTACTAATCCCGTGGTTATTCCCTTTTTCCAAACCGTAAAATACATTGGAAAATGAATGTATACTGGCCTGCCTTTGAATGTATTCGTATATATTATTCCCGATAACCTTTCGCATCCGGCATTGTCTGGCATTAAACTCTCGTTGAAATTCACAGTCTCCCTTTTAAAATCGCTGTAATATATCGATACCAAAACAAAGTGAAACAATACAACAAATACAATCACAATTTTATATATATTTGAAATATTAATTCTTCTGTAACAGTAAGAACAATATAATATCAATGCAAGCATTAAAAATACCGAAAATCTCTCGAATATAATGTTCTGCCCCGGTATTATATTCGGCAAAAAAAGATAACAGCATAAAGAACTTGAGATAAAAATATATAAGTAGTAAGAATAACTGTCGGTTATTACTAATCTATAAAGCTTTTTCGATTTCCTGTATAAATATATTATTATTGGAATAACAAATGATAAAACGAATATTATCGAAACTATCGCCCCATACGGACCTTCTATGAAATAAAAATTATCCATCACCGCAAGTACCTTTATCCTTTCGATTACAGTGTTTATGTAATCACTCTTGTAGTAAGAAATTAAAAAAGGAAACAGTCTCTGCTCGGGACTCGTTGTATCGAAAGTATATGCTAAATACATCAATATTAATATCGGGGAAATTATCGCAAAATATTTTAATATAAACCTCGGTGATTTTTTAAAATTGTGGATAAATGCAATGGTCAGGATTAAAATACAAAAAATTGCATTCTGAAAATGCATTGAAAAAATTAGCAAAAGTAAAAATATGAGAATAAAAATGTTTGCAATGCTCTGATTTTCGAAAAACCTGATTGTGAATAATATAAAAATGATTATAAAAGGGACCGACATCGTGAATCCTGTAAATCCCCAGTGCACGTTGTGATTATATATGAAAAGAAAAGATAACAAGGAAAACCACTTGTTACCGCCTGTGTATTTTATAAATATTAAAGAAGATAAAGGAAAAATTATAATGTAAATTATATAAAATACTTTATTCCCGAATTCTACCGATGGAAAAATATTTATGCTCGTGAAAACCATATGAAAAATATTCGATTTCAGCATTGTCGGTATTGTGTAGTAATCGTAAAAGCAATATCCCGTGTCGCTCAAATGCTTGTATATGGTCGAGGCTGCTAAATGAAAAGGTAAATCTATAAAAGGCAGAATCCTTAACACAATTATCCAGTATATGTGCAGGAAAATAAAGGATGTAAATACTGAATAAAAAAATATACTCTTCTTTATTGAGAATTTTCTGAAATCCAATAAATAAATAATTATATCTTTATAAAAATTGTCATTCCCTGTATCTCAAAGGAATGACAATTATTTTGTTTCTTCAATTTTTTTTTCTTATTTATAATCTTCCATCGTACCGCAGGAACATATAAGATTTCTGTCCCCGTATGCATCGTTTATCCTGCTTACTGTCGGCCAGAACTTACTTTTCTTTAATCCTTCCACGGGAAATGCCGCCTGCTCCCTGGAATATGGATGATTCCAGTCCCCTCCTGTTACATATAATGCAGTATGAGGTGCATTCTTTAAAGGATTGTCCGTTTCACTTATCTCACCCTTCTCTATCATCTCTATTTCTTTCCTTATGGAAATCATTGCATCGCAGAACCTGTCCAGCTCGTATTTTGACTCGCTTTCCGTTGGCTCGAACATTAATGTCCCTCCCACGGGAAATGATACTGTTGGAGCATGAAATCCGTAATCCATTAACCTCTTCGCAATGTCAATTACATCGACATGCGCGGTATTTTTAAATTCTCTTACATCAAAAATTAATTCGTGTGCTACCCTTCCCTTTGACCCTGTGTATAATGCTTTGTAATAATTCTTCAGCCTGTCTTTTACATAGTTTGCATTTAAAATTGCAATCTTTGTCGCTAATGTCAGTCCTTCTGCTCCCATCATTTTTATGTATGCAAATGAAATCGGTAATACGCTTACACTGCCGTAAGGGGCTGACGATACTGCCGTTATGGACTCATCCGTACCGATTTTTACTATACTGTGCCCGGGTAAGAATTTTACAAGATGCTCCGCTACTGCTATCGGTCCCACTCCCGGACCGCCTCCGCCGTGCGGTATCGCAAATGTCTTGTGCAGATTTAAGTGGCATACATCCGCTCCGATTTTTGCCGGACTGGTCAAACCGACCTGTGCATTCATGTTTGCCCCGTCCATATAAACCTGACCGCCGCATCTGTGCACGTATTCGCATATCTCTATTATGTTTTCCTCGAATACACCGTGTGTCGAAGGATATGTTACCATCAGTGCCGCTAATGTGTCTTTAAATTCATCTGCCCTTTTCTTTAAATCATTTGTATCTATATTTCCGTTCTCATCACATTCCACTACAACTACTTTCATCCCTGCCATTATTGCACTTGCAGGATTTGTACCGTGTGCTGAATGTGGAATCAAAACGACGTTTCTTTGGCTTTCACCTCTGCTTATGTGATATTGCCTTATTACCATCAAACCTGTAAATTCTCCCTGAGCTCCTGAATTCGGCTGAATCGATACACCTTTGAATCCTGTAATTTCACATATATCCCTGTTGAATGACTCTATCATTTCTTCGTATCCTTTCGTCTGATCTGACGGAGCGAAAGGATGCATTCCTGCAAATTCGGCAAAACCTATCCCGAACATTTCGGTTGCCGAATTTAGTTTCATCGTGCAGGAACCTAACGGAATCATTGAACCCGTTAGTGATAAATCCTTGTTCTCGAGCGATTTTATGTATCTCATCATATCTGTTTCACAATGGTATTTGTTAAACACGGGATGTGTTAAATATGGGCTCTTTCTTATCATTGCATCCGGAATTTTCGGCTCGAATTTTACGTTGGCAACCGATAAGTCTTTCTTTGTATCAAATACTGCTAAAATTAATGCTACATCCTCGAGTGTCGTCGTTTCGTCGAGTGATATGCTAATAGTGTTTTCTGTGTACCTGAAATTTACCCTGTGTGCTTCCGCGAGTTTTCTTATATCTGATACCTTTTCGGAAGGTAACTCTATCGTTGTCGTATCGAAAAAACTGTCATTTATAATTTTATAATTAATTATTTTTAATGATTCCCTTAAAATATGCGACAGCGAAAAAATCCTTAATGCTATTTTTCTTAATCCTTCCGGTCCGTGATATACAGCATACATACCCGCCATAATCGCAAGTAATACCTGTGATGTGCATATATTACTTGTTGCCTTTTCTCTTCTTATGTGCTGCTCACGCGTTTGTAACGCCATCCTCAGTGCCCTGTTGCCCTGAGCATCTATCGATATTCCGATTATTCTGCCCGGCATGCTTCTCTTATATTCGTCCTTCGTTGCAAAATATGCCGCATGAGGTCCTCCAAATCCCATCGGCACTCCGAATCTTTGAGTCGAACCAAGTGCAATATCTGCTCCGAATTCCGCCGGTGGCTTTAATATCGTCAGGCTCATTATATCTGCACATACTATTTTGTTTATTTTCATCTCACTGGCTCTGTTGAAGAAATCGGTATAATCATAAACATCCCCGTTTACTGCCGGATATTGAACAACTACTGCAAAAATATTGTCGCTTAATTCGTATGTCTTAAAATCCCCTGTTATTACTTCTATGCCGTGCGGCACCGCTCTCGTCTTTATTATATCAATAGTCTGTGGCAGACATTCATCAGATACAAAAATTGCATTGGATTTCACCTTGTTTCCTTTCCTTAATCCGTAACACATCGTCATTGCTTCTGCCGCTGCTGTCCCCTCATCGAGTAAAGATGCATTTGCTATCGGAAAACCCGTTAAATCTGTTATCATAGTCTGAAAATTTAACAATGCTTCCAGCCTACCTTGCGAAATCTCCGCTTGATATGGTGTGTATTGCGTGTACCATCCCGGATTATCTAAAATATTCCTTTTTATAACCGATGGAACTATCGTATCATAATATCCTAAACCGATATATGATTTAAAAATTTTATTTTTTTCTGCGATTATTTTAAGTTTATTTAGAAACTGATACTCGCTCAACGGTTTATCTAATTCTATCGGCTTTTCAAGACGTATATCCGATGGAATCGTTTCATCTATAAGCTCATCTAACGAATTGACTCCGGTTACCTTTAACATTTCGTTTATGTCTTTTTCAGAGGGTCCGTTGTGACGGGATGAAAATTTTTCGAACGCAAGAATATTATCCATATTTTTAGAATTTAAATTGTATTATTCTGCAAATATAGAATTTATAAATCGGAAATTAAATTGAGAAATTTTTAACTGCAGGAAAAGGTAGCATTCAAAAAAGTGTGTAAATAATAAAACACTCCGGAGGAGTGCAATATCACTAATATGAATATAATCCATACAAAGCGACTCCGGAGGAGTCGAATATCAGTAACACCTGCTTTCCACGCTCCTGACTCCGTTAGGAGTCGAATATCAGTAACACAAATTAACAAATTTTCTAAACAGACAAGTTTACACACTTTTTTAAACGCTATCTAGGAAAAAGAGATAGCCCCCTTATCGAGAGCTATCCCCATTAAAAGATTTAATGTAAAGTGTAACTTATCAATTTATATGCTACTGTAACAGTATTACCGCCGGCTGTAGTACTTAGCTCCATACCAACTAATCCTAATCCGGGTTTGAAATAAAAATTTGAATTTAGTGTCGCATCTGGTGAATAATTCTTGAAAAACGAATATAATTTATTATCGGAATATTTAGCAGATGTACTTTGTTCGTAATATTGTATGCAACCTGTTTGATTTGCAAAAGTAGCGTTTGTCGATACACAGGTAATCGTATCGTATTCAGCCATCCAGCCTCTTGTGTAATATGTTTCATTTAAATTTATCGGATATTTTATTAATAAATGAGGTTGTGCATTTGGACTTGTTGTGTCACTACTGAATCCGTATGACCATAATCCATCGTTCTCATTTCTTACATACATATACATTCCTGGCTGATGCTGCCATTCCCACCAGTAAACTTGCTTTCCGTGTACTATTGATGTTCCGGATATATTTGAAGTCTCTTGCGTAAAATAAGAATTGTTTGTATCGATTTCATAAACCCATTGATTATTCAATGCAAGCGGCATTATATCTCCTCCTGTGGATGGAGTTAACCTGTTATACGTTATTGTTATTCCCCAGGATTTAATCACCCCTGTCCTAAGATTACCCCAGTAATTTATCTGTAAATTCCACAATCCTAATATACTCTGACCGTTGAAAATCGAAAGAGGACGATAAGGCTTGTATGTTCCCGTATAATCCCCGCTTCCGTTCTTTATGCTGTCCGTCGCCGAATCACTGAACTTCGTCCCTATAAAATTGTTCCCGGGATTCGTTAAATTATGTACGAGTGTATCCACTATCCCATTGTGCTCTAACATAATATCAATCCTCGTTACATCAACTCCTGTAATTGAATCAAGCTCATATAACAGTGAACTCGTGAAACCGGTATCGGGTACACTAACAAGGTCATAAGCATTTCCTGGCTGGATTTGAACCGGTGGTGTCGTTTTTGGATATTTCTTGGTTATTGTTGACCCAATCGTACCATAACCACTAATTGGACTGTCACTGCATGAAATATATAATACGGAGGAAATTATTAACACTAGCAATAAAACGAATAGCTTTTTCATTTTTTGCTCCTTTAAATTTTTATTAAAATATATAAATTGATTCTTTAAATCAACAAGTATTTTTTTATTAATTCATATATTTATGTCTGTTGAATAAAATTTAACCAAAATGATTTTTTTCCCGATAATAACAAAGACATTTTTTTTTGAAAATCATTTGCGTATTTTATTAATTATTTAAAATTTATGAATATACAAAGACCAAAAGGTACACAGGATTTATTACCAAAAGATTCTGCAAAAAGACTTCATATTGAAGAAAAATTAAGGAAAATTGCTACAATTTATAACTATAAGGAAATTAGAACCCCTACATTCGAAAATACTGCCCTGTTTAAAAGAAGTATTGGCGAAAATACCGACGTAGTTTCAAAGGAAATGTATTCCTTTAAAAATGATGAATTCACTCTGAAACCCGAAATGACCGCCCCTGTCATTAGAGCTTATATCGAAAATAATATGTATGCTGAGTCTCCCCTTCAAAAACTGTTCTATATTTCTAATATGTACCGCCACGAAAGACCACAGGCAGGAAGATTCAGAGAGTTCTCACAGTTTGGTGTGGAAGCAATCGGAAGTAATGATTATTTGGTCGATGCCGAATTAATTTCCCTTGGTGCTAAAATGCTTGGAGATTTTGGTGTTAAAAATTTTATCTTTAAGATTAATACTATCGGCTCTGTAGATGAACGCGGAAAATATATTGATGAACTGAAAAAATATCTTTCACATTATAAAAATATACTTTCGGCGGATAGTATTTCAAGATTGCAGACTAATCCTTTGAGAATCCTCGATACGAAACTGGATTCGGAAATAGAAATTCTAAAAGATTCTCCTGTCCTTTATGACTATCTGAATTCTGAAACAAAATTGCACTTCGATAATGTTTTAAATGCACTTAAATCCATAAATATAAAGTATGAAATAGATTATAGGCTCGTTCGCGGATTCGATTATTATACTTCAACTACTTTTGAGGTCATTTCCAATGACCTTGGTGCCCAAAATGCAATTTTCGGAGGAGGAAGATACGATAAACTCGTGGAACAACTCGGCTGTAAACCTGCACCCGCTATAGGCTTTGCTTGCGGACTCGAAAGGTTGACTATGATTCTTGATAAAAATAAATACGAATACCCTCTCAAAGAAAATATAAAATACTATTTTGTTACTATCGGAACCGATGCAAAATTGTTTTCGCTCAAATTAATGGAAGATATGCGTAAATTAAACATAATTTGCGAAACTGATTTTCTTGACAGAAGCGTAAAAGCTCAAATGAAAGAAGCTAATAAAATAAATGCTGAAAATGTTATTGTTATAGGTGAAAATGAAATCAAGGAAAAGAAATTCAAGATAAAAAATATGAAAAATGGTCAGGAAACAGACGCAACCCCTGAATCATTATTACAATAATTTTTTAAAGTTATGCGAACAAAACAAGTACGCCCTGAACGGAAAGAATTTGAATACGAATTGTATATTTCTAAACAGTTCGATAAAATTTCGAATAAAGACTTTATTTTGTTTGATTTCAGAACAACAAAAATATTCGAATATTTTGTTTATAGAATTAATGTCTTTGAAAAAATAAACCTCGAAAAAAAAGAAATCTGCTTCAGTGTGGAAGGTCTCTCCGCTCCTGAAATTTCTCTCTCGAATCCCGGTTATGCAAACTTCCGGTATAAACTATACGAATTTAAAAATTCCGATTATGAACTTAAACTTTCTAAACCGGGAATTGAAAAGAATAATTTTAAGTTAAAATTTACTAAAAATAATATTAAATTATTGAAACAACCATCTAATAGATTTATTAATATAATATTAAACTAATGTATCCGAAATTATTTGAAATTGGTCCTGTCCCCGTTTATAGCTATGGCTTGATGCTGGGAATTGCTTTCCTCATTGGTAGTACTTTGTTTTCGAAAGAATTGAAAAGAATGAAAATTGAAGAAAATGTTGGAATCGTAATTACTTTTATCGCTATTATTTGCGGTATAGTCGGTAGCAAAATCTTTTACATTATCGAAGAATGGAACTTCGGTAAAGGAAACTCACTCGCTTATTACTTAACTTCTGATAACCTGTTTTCACCCGCAGGATTGACTTTTTATGGCGGTGTCATTCTGTCTATCTTGGCAATTTATCTCTATTGCAGAAAAAAGAAAGTGTCTATGCTTCGGATTTTCGACGCAATGGCCCCCGGAGCTGCGATTGGATATGCATTGGCTAGAATCGGATGCCATCTCTCGGGAGACGGATGTTATGGAATAAAAGTTAATGGAACATTCTGGGAATTCCTCGGTGTCAGCTATTCCAAAGGCATTGTACCTACAAAAATTGGAGAACTTGTTCATCCTACACCGCTTTATGAACTTTCATTCGGTATCCTTGCTTTCTTTTTTCTTTGGGGATTTAGAAAAAAAGTAAAATTCAACGGTCAGCTGTTTTATCTGTATCTTATTCTGACCGGTATACCTCGATTTCTTGTGGAATTTATAAGGCTGAACCCCAAAATAATATTCGGATTAAGCCAGGCGCAGATAATATCAATTCTGATGATCTTAACAGGTATTATTTTGCTGTACATAAACAAAAATAAAAATAACAATCAAATCGCGTAGCGGTGTTCTCTCGGTAGAATCTTCACCAACATTAAAGAAATTTTTATAACAGCCTCGTTCCGAAGCCCCGGCTTCGGAACGCATATTATATTACAAATCTGTGAATCTGTGGCAATAGATTTGATATAAATAACCAATTCCGCATAGCGGTATTCTCTTGGTAGAATCTTGCCCCACCCCATAAAACCCCCGTAAATCCTCACTTTTTTCTCAAAATGTCAATATATCCACGCCTCAATATTATTTTTGCTATTTTTAGAATAAAAAGTATTATGCACGACTTAACCGTAATTCAAAAATTCGTTGAACTCAGAGCTAAAAATATTACTCTCGAAAAAATTGCATCGGAATTGAATGTCACTACCCGTACACTTATAAACTGGAATAAAAAATATTTTAAGGATATTCTGTTTCAGAAACAAATGGAAATTGATTTGATTAAAGAAAAATATAACATTTTGGATTCTCAAAATCTTGAATTTTATGCTCAGGTAATTAATAAATGTAAGAAGGCATTTTTAGCTGATAATTATGAAAGTATGCTGAGAATAGATTTGGTCAGAATATTCAAAATGGCTATGAATAAAGTTATTAAATGTGATATTATTAATGCAAATAATGTTAATAAATTTCTTAAAACACAGGAAGAAATTATTAATTCTGAGACCGATGATAAATGTAGTTCCTGAAAATTGCACATTTTTTTCACTTTTTTTACAAAAATTGTGCAATTATTATGTAAAGTCGCATTTAAACATTTAAAACTAATAGATTTAGTAGCGTTTAAAAAAATTTGTAAATATCATTCTTGCTGAAATCTGAAATATATTACTCAAAATAAAAATATTTCCGAATGCTAAGTAAACTAAAATAAAAAATATTTCCGAATGTTAAGTAAACTAAAATAAAAAATATTTCTGAATGCTAAGTATAATCAAATAAAAAATATTTCTGAATGCAAAGTAAACTCAAACGATTTCGTAGAGGTCGAATATCAGTAAACCCCGACGAAGTCGGGGGAAATAAACAACCCCAATCTCCAACCCCGTTAGGGGTTGAATATAAAAAGCTGTTTAAAATATAGATTTATATGAGAAAGCTATTCTTTCAAATATTTTATTTTGCTCACTTTTATGAAAACTGTCATAGATTTTATGATTCCTTATTTCCTTGAAAATTTTTCATATTTAGGTTATATTTTAGTTTATAATTTAAATTTTTAAGATGAAAAGAACGTATCAACCGAGTAATACGAAAAGAAAAAATAAACACGGATTTCGTGAAAGAATGTCATCTAAAAATGGCAGAAAAGTCCTCTCGAGAAGACGCGCCAAAGGTAGAAAAAAATTGACTGTTAGCGACGAATTTACTCGCAGATAAAAACTTTAATCTATCACTTTGACAAAGGTTAAGGGTATTTATAGTTTAAATAAAAATGAAATTATCAGAGGCTATAATTCTTTTAAAAATATCCTGTCAGATTCAAAGATGATAACAAACGGCTTTCTAAAGCTGAATATTCAGGTTAAAAAAGAAATATCGGAAAACATTGAAAATATTTATGAAGACCCACTTGAAAATGTTAAAGTGGGTTTTGTTGTTTCAAAAAGAATTGTTAAAAATGCTGCTCTGAGAAACAAACTCAAAAGACTTTCTCGCGAAGCATATAGAACCAATAAATATCTGCTTGTCGTAATTAAAAATCGTAAAGTAAATCTGATTTTCGGCTATAATGAAGAATATAAAGATACGTTCAAAGTTTTGAAATTTGATGATGTAAGCAAAAATATGAGAGTTCTGTTGACCAAAACAACGGATTTTATTAATAAACAAAAATAATTTGTCGGTAATTTTTATATATATAATTAAGTTTTATCAGAAGTTCATATCCCCTGCTCTCCCGAAATCTTGTAGGTTCTATCCTACTTGCTCGAATTACTTCATTGAAGCACTCGCTAAAAGAGGTTTCTTTGTCGGATTCTATCTCGGGACGAAAAGGATTTTTAAATGTAATCCCTTCTTCGAAGGAGGTTATGACCCCGTTCCTGATAAAATAATAACGAAAAAAATAAATTAAGAATTTAATGGATAAAAGAACTGTAATTGCATTCGTTATCATCGGTGTTATCTTGATAGTATGGCTCATCTGGACTTCTAATATGCAAAAACCGCAGGTTCAGGATAAAGTTGCAAAGGACTCGACAACATCGGTTGCACAGGTTGATTCTGTAAAAATACAGAAAAAGGAAAAAATTGATTCGGTTAGAATTACTCTTAAAGAAACTTCAGATACACTGAAAGCCGCCGATACATTGAGAAATGCTTTCGGAAATTTATTTTATAAGAACTCTTATCTTCACCTTATCAATGACCCTGCCGGCAAAGAAAAAATCATTATGCTGGAAAATAAAGTCGCTTATATGGAATTCACTAATTACGGCGGAACTATTAGAAAATTCGTGACTCGGGATTTCAAAATGTATAATGGCGATACTTTACAGCTGATTAATTGGAAAAAAGGAAAAGAACTTAATTTAATCTTTACATCCGTAGAAGGTAAAACTATTAATACTAAAGACCTGCTGTTTAACTCCAATTACAAAGAATGGGATAGAATCCAACTCGAGAATAAAAAGGATTTTAAATTAAAATATGAACTCTTCGTCGGTGGCGATAGCTCTCAAAAAATTGTAAAGACCTATACCTTCAAACCGGAATCTTACGAATTTTTCGTGGATTATGAACTCGTAAATTCATCGAAATATATCACCCGCTCCGAATATCAGGTGGTCTGGGGCTCTTCACTGAATCTGTCTGAATACCTGAGCACCGAGGAAGCTACATTCTCTGAAAGCTATGCATTTATGGGAGGCGATATTGAAACATATACAGCGGATAAATTTGCAAATGAATATAACGTCTCTTCGGATTTTAAAAATTATACGGGCGTTACGGATTTTATTAGCACGCGAAATAAGTACTTCGGTGTTTTTATTATTCCGATGAGCAGAAAGGGCGATGGAGCATACTTTACGGGATATAAAGAGCACCTTCCCGATGAAGGCGTAAAAAATCATTATAAAATTGGAATGAAAATGGAAATTAAGGATGATAAATATGAAAAAAGTACTTACCAGATTCTTATTTCTCCGATAGACTATAATCTGCTTAAATCTTATGACATGAACCTCGAACAGACAATGAGATTCTCTCTGGATTTCATCGTAAGACCGATTGCCCAGTATATGATTATTCCATTTTTTACATTCCTGCATAAATTTATTCCTAATTACGGAATCGTAATAGTATTATTTGCCATTGTCCTTAAAATTATTCTTAATCCTCTGACGAAAAAACAAATGAAATCGATGAAAAAGATGGGACAGCTCTCTCCGAAAATAAATGCAATAAAAGAAAAATATAAAGACGACCCGACAAAAATGAATAAGATGATTATGAATCTGTATAAGGAAGAAAAAATTAATCCCGCGGGCGGATGCCTTCCCCTGATTCTGCAGTTGCCGATTCTGTATGCTCTGTTCGGTGTCTTCCGCTCGACTATAGAACTCAGACAGGCGCATTTCTTCTGGTGGATTACGGATTTGTCTGTTCCTGATGTCATATTTCATCTGCCATTCAAAATACCGATTTTTGGAATTAATGAAATTGCTGGTCTGGCTACTCTTATGGGTATTACTATGTTTATACAACAGAAAATGACCGTTACTGACCCGAAACAGAAAGCTATGGTCTATATGATGCCTATTTTACTTACATTACTTTTCTTCAGTTTCCCGTCAGGCTTGAACTTATATTATTTTGTGTTCAATCTGCTTTCGATTGCACAACAATATTATGAAACAAAAATTAAAAAACCGGACCCGGAAGAAGTTAATAAACCGAGTAAACCCGGATTCCTTGAAAAATTAATGAAACGAAGCGAAGAAATCCGGAAAGAAAAATCTAAAAGAAGACGTTGAGTAACTCCTTGCCTATAAGAATCTTAATAGTCCAGGTCGGTAAAATCGGTGATATGATACTCACTACTCCCCTTTTTACCGAACTTAAAAATAATTTTCCCGATTGCGAAATCTATGTCCTTACAAGCAAACTTAACAACAATATTGCTCATTTCGATAAAAATGTATCACGCACAATCGTGTATAAAAAGAATTTCTTCTCGGTACTGAAGCTTATATCTACTCTTCGTAAAATAAAGTTCGATTACTGGATAGATACTAAAGATGAATTTTCTTCCACTTCTAAAACCCTTCTGAAATTCGGAAGATACGACAAATCCATTGGATTTAATAATAAAGAAAATCTCTTTGAAATATCTCTAAAAGAATTTGTTAAAGGTGAACATACGGTTGACATCAACCTCTCACCTTTATTATATTTGAAAAAAGATTATATAGTAAAAAATATCAAACCATCTATTAACATTCCTGCGGATACTGTTAATAAATTTTCGGAAATATTCAGTAAAATTAAAAATAAAAAAATACTCGTTAATATTTCTGCTGGTGCGGAGAATAGATATTGGTTGGAGGAAAAATGGATCGAGCTTTTTGGCAAAATCGAAAAGGATTCCCACATATTCTTAATCTCAGATAATAGGGATAAAAAACTGGCAAACAATCTTGTTTCTGATTATAAGAGTAATAATTTAACTTATATCAACGCTGATAACATTTTTGAAGTAGCCGAAATTGTCAGGAATTCTGATTTCATTATTACCCCGGATACGTCTATTGTTCATCTTGCATCCTGCTTCAATAAACCGGTCGTTGCAATGTTTCATAATGTCGATTGGGTGATAAAACGATATGCCCCTCTTTCTGATAAATGTAAAATGATTCTGTCTAAAGAAAAAGACTCGATTTCTAATATATCTGTTGATGAAGTAATTTCAAAACTTGATGAAATTTCGTAAATAATATATATAGTTATAATATCCTCCAATATTATAATAAAAAATGCGGTTTAAAACCGCATTGATTTTCTTTGTGGAAATGCCGGGAGTCGAACCCGGGTCCGAAATGAAGACCATTAAAACTTCTACATATTTAGTCTGTTGTTCTTTCCTCGTACATAAAACAACAACAGACAAACCTTTTATGTACCAGCCCACTAAATTTTCGTTTAAATCCCGCAGACTCTGATTTAAGCTATCTCACCTGCTTGACGTCTTTCCGCTGTCCGATGAGAAGAAACATGCGGAAAAACGGGCTCCTTCTTAATTAAGCAGCCATTGCATAGTTGTAATCGGCATTTATAGCCTTTCAACCTTTTTAAAGTGATTGCTGAGAACACTATATGCTGTTTTAACCTTCTTTCATCCCGTCGAAGCCGTTACATTCCCTTCTGTTAAATCTTCTATATAAGAACAAATTAATTTGTTTTTATGTTCGATGATACTGTAGCACCCCCGACTTTTTCAGCTTGAACACCTTTTGTAAAGTCTGTAACTTCCTCAACAACTGTCTTATCCTTTAATAAAATACCAATTGGTATTACTACGCAATACCCCGCAACAAGTAATATCGGAGCTACTACCGTAGGTAAAAATCCGTCAACCGAATTCTCAGCCATTAATATATATCCTATAATTATCAATAATATTCCGAAACCTATTATCATATAGTTTTTCTTGGTCAATGCTATATGTATATGACTTGCTGGTGATGATTTCTTTGCTTTAATGCTGGTTTTTGCTTTTGCCATATATATTATTAAATTTTTGATAATTCATTGAAATAATGCGTTATGCTTAAAATACCTTTATGAAAATTATCTAAATCTAAATGTTCATTGGGTGAATGAGCATTCTCATCAGGTAATCCGAATCCCAATAATACTGTATCTGCACCTAAAATCTCTTTGAATGAATTAACTATCGGTATGGAACCCCCTTCCTTCATGAAAACCGGCTCTACACCAAATCCCTTTTTCAGAGCTGCTACGGCAGCTTTTATTTCGGGTGTATCAATCGGTGTTACTGATGGCTTCCCGCCATGAAGGTCTGTAACATTCACTTTCACCGATTTAGGAGCTATTTTTTTGATGTAATTAGCGAAAAGTGTCGCTATCTTTTTTGGGTCCTGATTTGGCACTAACCTCATCGATATTTTTGCACCTGCCTTTGAAGGTAATACGGTCTTCGCACCTTCACCCTGAAACCCTCCCCAGATTCCATTACAATCGAGTGTAGGACGCGCAGATAACCTTTCTGTCGTAGTGTATCCTTCTTCACCGAAAACTTCATTAATCTCTAATTCTTTCTTGAATTCATCTTCATTAAAAGGTAAACGCTTGAATTCTTCTCTTTCCATTTTACTTAATGGTTCTACATCTTTGTAAAATTCGTCAATAAGTATCCTGCCATTTTCATCTTTTAACTTTGAAATAATATTTGCGAGGGCATTTATCGGATTATCTACCGCACCACCATATGAACCTGAATGTAAATCCCTGTTCGGACCCGTTACATCAATCTGCATATAAGCTAGTCCTCTCAATCCATAGCAAATGGAAGGTAAACCTTTTGCATACATTGAAGTATCTGATATAACTACTAGACTGCACATTAATAAATTTGTGTTATCTTTTAAAAATTTAAGCAAGTTAACGCTACCTATTTCTTCTTCTCCCTCAATTAAAATTTTGATATTTATAGGTAATTCACTTATAGTTCTAAAATATGCTTCTAGACTCTTTAAATGAATAAATAACTGTCCTTTATCATCTGTCGTTCCACGGGCATAAATTTTCCCATCCTTTATTGTAGGTTCAAATGGAGGATTTGTCCATAATTCTAGTGGGTCAACAGGCTGTACATCATAATGTCCGTACAAAAGTACTGTAGGTTTATCTTTTCCTGCTTTTAAATGCTCGGCATATACAATTGGATGCCCTGGAGTATGATATATATCTGTTTTCTCAATTCCAATTTCTTTTATGTGATTCTTAAGCCATAATGCACAATTCTCTATGTCATCCTTGTTTTCAGTATTATTACTTATCGAAGCGATTTTCAGAAATTCAACTAGTTCCTCTATAAATCGAGAAATGTTTTCGTCTATGTATTTTATTATATTATTCATTAATAACTATTTATTATTCGTTACTTTAAGCCTGGCTAACTTGTCTTTTGCTTCTTCATTATTAGGATCAATTGTCAGGATTTTTTCATAAATTTTTATTGCTTCGTCATTCTTTAACATTACGATATAGCATTTAGCCATCCAGGAATATGATAATACAAAATTTTCATCTGCTTTTACTGCATCCTGAAAACTTGAGAGTGCATCTTCATACTTCTTTAAATAAAAATTTGAAAATCCTTTGAATAAATATACTGACCTCTCAGTCATCCCTAACTCCGTTGCCTTATTCAAATACTTTACCGCATTCTCATAATCCTCTTCTTTGAAATAAGCTTTTCCGTATTCATAATATACTCTTGCTTCCGTACTGTCCATTTTAATTGCCTTATCAAAAAGTGAATATGCATCCGTAAAATTTTTCAATTCAACATTGACTTTTGCATATTTTACTAAATCCTCAACTTCAAAATCCTTTAAAGGAACTTTTGAAAAATATTCTATTGCTTGTTTGTATTGCTCCACTTGTGCTGATGAATCTGTTAATTCCCTCTCAGAATATATATAAGCAGTATATAAATTCCCTGTATAAGATTTCGGGTCTGCTTTTAATACCTCCGATAATATATTTAATGCTTCATCATACTTTCCCTCTGCATACAAAGTCTTAGCATAATATGAATTCCCTTCTTGTGAACCTGGCTTTAGCTGTGCGTATTTTTTGAAATTGTATGCTGCTTCCGAAAATGTATTGTTAAAATATAATATTTTTCCTTTTTCTAAATATGCTTCGGCAAAATTTGCATCTTTTTCAATTGCCTTGTTGAATGATGCTAGCGATTCATTATATTTCTTCATTTTGAAATAAACTTTACCTAATACGAAATGTCCTGATGCAAGATTAGGATTAAGCTTTATTGCTTTATCAAGATAATCTTTCGAAAGTTTGTATGACCCTCTTATATAATATGCTTCCCCTAAGCCTACATATACGGTTGGATTCTCCTTACTAACTGTTGTAGCAAGCGTTAATGTCTCAATTGCTTTGTCAATCTTACCTTCCGCAGAGTAATTTTCTGCACGCGAAATCATTACGGGAATATTCTCGGGGTCTATTTTTAATGCTTTTTTGAATACCCCGTCTGCTTCTGAATATTTTTTCTGTTCTGTATATACTTCACCTAAACTTTTCATTGCATCTATACCTTCATCATCATCTCTTAATGCTAACTTTAAATATTTTTCTGCATCAGTAAGAGACCCGGTTTTAAATAATGCAATCCCATAGTAACAGTTTGCATCATAACCTTTATCCGTTTTCACTACATTTTTTAATAAATTTAATGCAGTTAGATAATCTCCTTTTTTAACTGCATTTTTACCCTTTTCAACATTATCCTGTGCCGTTGAATAACTCGTAAGCAGAGTAAAAATCACTACTGATAATGTAAAATATTTTTTCATTAAATTTTTCATTTTTTATAATATTAAATTTAATAATGTTTTTATTCGATTTGAATCGTTCTTATTGGTTGCGTTATTGGAACAAATCCATTTTCTAAAAAAATTTTCTGACCGTCGTTTTTAAGCAAAAACGTTATAAAACCTGTTGATAACTGAATCCCTATATCAGTTGAATATAAAATGACTTTTCTCGTATATGGATACTGCTTATTAAATATTAATCCCTGATGAAACTGTGCGAAATCATCCTGCTTGCCGTTTTTCCAAATTTTCGAAACCCTTATTGCTTGTACATTGGTATCCATTACATCCTGATTTCCTTTTGACATCCAACCCATATTTACAAATCCAATTGCATTTTTGTTTTCTCTGATAATATCTAACATCTGTACCGATGTGGAACATATTTGTGATTTTTCGTAAAAATTTTGACCGTCTAAAACAGAATCCTTTACATACATATATGAATTAGAATTCGGCCGCTGAATGAATACCTTTATCAAATCGCTTTCACCCTTTAGATTTTTTATAACTTTTTTGTTCTGCTCTTCATCCTGTGCTTTAATTTGTGACCATTTCCTTATTTCCCCTGAAAATATGCCCTTCAATTCTTTCGATGTCAACCTTATTGCTGGATTATCCAGATTTATTATAAATGCAATTCCGTCTATCGCTAATTCATACCTCTGTAATTCAATCTTATAATCCGATATAAATTTTCTGTCATCTTCTGCTATATCACCCGCAATTATAATTAACTTTGTTTCTTTATTAAGCAAATCTGTTATTACATTTTTTGTAGGTTTGAATATTGGGGTTATCTTTGCTTCTGGATTTAACCTTGTAAAATCCTTTGTTAACAAATTTACCACAGATTCCAGATTTTCATCCGCTTCAATTGTCATTTCACCTGTCGTAGCTTTCGATTTTATGCTCCCGAAATCGCATGAATTGAAAAACATAACTACTCCTGGTAGTAAAATCCAAACTAATATTTTATTCTTTAGTTTCATTTTCCTTTTATTAAAAAAATGTTCCCAAACTTGTTAAGCTTGGGAACGATTTAAGTTTAATTCTCCTTTAATCCTTTTCTTATAAAAATATTTATTTTTTATGAATTAATTCATCGGTGTCTTTCATTAACTTCTCCCTCAACTCGTTTTGCTTCTTCACCTTTAACTTTGTCTGAACATTTAAAAACCTGAAAACTCCGTAACTCATAAAAATTATTCCGAATATTATTCTTGTCTGTGTCGGAATATGCGGTATTAAACCTAATAACATTACCAGCCCAACTATAAACACTACTATCGATGTAAAAATATTTATTATAATTACCGGGCTCATAGGAAAATATTTTATTATTTTCCTTCCTCTTTCTTTTCTTCCTTCTTATCTTCTTTCTTCTCGCTGTCTTCTTCCTTCTTGAACTTTCCGCTTAATTTGAAGTTAAACGGAACGCTTACCCAGCATTTTACTGGCTGCCCCTGCTGTAATGCAGGTGTAAACTGTAAATTCATTACTTTTGAGCTGACTTCATCCCTGAATACATCTGGTCCGCTGAATCCACCTACTGAAATTACTGAACCGTCTGGGCCAACAAGTACTTTCACCGTTACTTTACCCTCTATACCGCTCGATCTGGCAATCTCCGGATATCTCATCGAACCCTGAACCTGCGCTAAATTTACTGCAACAGGTGCCTTATCAACTTCAAACTGCTGATATACTTTCGTCTTTGTATTGTCTTTTGTTTCTTCTTTTTTAACCTTTTCCTCAACTACCTTTTCTTCTACTTTTACTTTGCCCGTCTCTTTCGTAGGATCGAAGTTTTCACTTCCTTCTGAAGAAACAAATGCCTTAATTTTTTCTGTCTCTTCTACCTTCTTAATTGTCTCAATATCAGCCTTTTCCTTTGCAACAGGCTCTGGGGTCAAAGCCGCTAAATCTTTCAAAGCTTCAATTTTTTGAGGCTCTACTTCCGGGGGCGGTGCCTGTTCACTTTCGTCCTGATTGCTCTCCTGGGACTGAATGTCTCTTAATTCAATTTCTCTCTTTATCTGTAAATTTCGTTCCGCTCTCATTTCTAGATAAAGTGAGAAAATGTAAGCTGATACTAAAAATGCGTGTAGGACTATTGCAAGTATGAGACCTCTCGAGAGGAATTTCTTGTAGAACTTCTTCAATTCCGGAAGCCCATATTCCATTTTTGTTTCGATAGGTTCTACATAATTGATTAAATCCATGTTGTTTTGAGTTGACATTTCAACCTCCGCTTATTTAAATATTTTTATAATTATTCTCTAATTTTTAAACTTCTGCAGAAATATTTTGTTCCGCATAATCTCAAACAAATATAATTAATTTAAAATTTAATTAATATTGATTTATTCAAGTATTCCTATTCCCTGTTCGGAGGAAAATATGGCAATATTCCTATCGGATTATGGAAATATTTCTTGATTAACTCTTCATCTGATAATATATCCTCCGGAATATTTTTCTTTACTTCCTCCTTATCTACTATCATATCATCAATTAAACTGCTTATATCTTCATTATTGCTTTCTGCACTTATTACTGGATTATACTCTCTCATGCTCAGCCAATCGTTGTTTATCTTAAAACCGTATATACTCTTTCTTAATTTTTGCTTTTCTGGAATTTTCTTGTCATAGCTTATGTATACCCCAGATACAGGTATTACCTTCGGGTCTAATATAAAAAATTTTCTACGTTTTATATAATATTCCCCTTCTAATACGTTAGAAAGATTCTCTGCAAGCATCTTCTTATATTCATCTTTAGTAAAATCAACTGGATTTTTGTAGTCCTTCGGTGCAAAAGCTACCGTCCTTGCTGAATATCCCTTGTTTGCAAGAACTAAAGTTCCCAAAGGACACTCCCTGAATACTTTCTTTACGTCTTCATGACGCATCCTTATACATCCGTGCGAAGATGGCCTGACTCCTAAACTTCCGTAATATCCCGTTCCATTTAATGAATGAAAACCTATACCCATATTAAATGGCATAAAATGCCACATTTCTGCATTATTGTATTGCGAAGATTCATGTCTTTCTACCTTTACAAAAATCGCAAATAATCCGGGTCTTGATTCGATACTTCTGCTTAAATATTTATTTCCTGTCGAAACAGGATACTTGTTGATTTTTCCGTCCCTCCAGTACTGGTAAAGCATTTGCTGGTCAATCCTTAGTTCCAACCAGCAATCCTTATCCGTATAAACTGTATCCTTTAAACCTGATGATAAATCCTGCTCTGACAATATATTAATATTGAAATTTGAATGTAGTGAACCGCTCCCATATTCAAAAAATCCTGAATCACGAAACTCGTTACTTTCTAAATTTGCTGGTAACCCTATACATAAAAATACCGTCAGAAAAATTGGTATAATATAAATTAAATATTTTATTACCCCTTCTTTTTCCGAAAATAAACTTAGTTTTTCGGAATAATTATCTTCCGAAGGTTTTGCTAAGTCATCCTGCAATATTTCAGATTCTTTATCCAAATTTAATTAATATCATTTAAAATATTAAAAAATTTTTAAAAAGACTATGTAAAGAGAAATGTATACAATTAGTAAATTAATATACATTTACAAATTATAGAAATGAATATTAATTTTATATTTACAGTAATTTATTATTATTTAATAAATATTGACATTGATTTTATCCCTTTTTAATATCGATTCTATTATGCCTAATTCTACCGAATCTAAAGGAAATATTTTCTCGGAAGGATGTTCCCTGTCAAGAAAATAAATTTGAACCATTTCAGGATAGATATCTTTTATTCTTTCACATCAGTAAACAATGTTTTCCTTAGAATAATTCCCATCGCTTCCTTTTGCAAATAAAGCCTGAATCGTAAGATTTTTTATCTTTTTTAGTCCTTCAACCACCTCATCTAAAGAAATTTTGCATAATGGCGAATTGAACAGCTCATATGTTGCTTCATTTCCGGCATCAAGTTTCATTATTTTTTCATCAAGTCTTTCCAGATCTCCTAAAATTCCTGGCCTGTTTATTGTAGTCGAATTAGATAATAATGCGATTCTTGTCTTAGGTGATTTCTTATTTCTTATTCGAATTACTTCCTCGACAATCCAGGGAAACTTTGGATGTAACGTAGGTTCTCCGTTACCTGAAAATGTAAAATAATCTGACTCAATATCAATCCTATCAATTTCCTTTTTTAGTGATTCAATCACATCATTTGCTTCTGGATAATTTATCTTTTAATTTTCATCCAAAACATCCGATTCCGTCCACCCGCACTTGCAATATTTGCAGTTAAATGTGCATATTTTTTCTTCATTCCCTAAAAGATTAATACCAAGCGAAATTCCTAGCCTTCTTGAATATACAGGACCATAAATAATACCCGATTTTCTACAATTTCGATTCATTTTTAACCCTTATTACTCATCTAATTCGAATTTATCTGAAATTATCTCCTTTTTCTTCAATAATTTTCCGTTCTTATCGTATTCTTCTATAACATATATGAACTTAAGTTTTTGGTTGCTGTATGATTTTGAAATCTTCTTGACTAAAGTCAGCTTGTCATCAAAATACTTATAGGTTCTTGTTTCACTCTCTGCCCCTGCACAACATTGGTTAAATGAGTATATCTCTTTCTTTTCTCCATCGGCTTGTACTGATGTCATTTCATCGAAACCATAATGCCTTTCGAAATTTTTTAAATCAGTATTATATAAATATACTTTTCCGAAACAGTTCGCTAATATTGCACATCCGTCGTAAACATAAATGTCAGTATATCCGTCAAAGTTGTAATCGTCAAATTCTATATTTAATATTGCGATTGAATCAATTTCTGAATCGATTGTCCTGATTACCTTATTAGTTGCAGAATCTTTGAATATTATTGACTGAACAGGAAAAAAATTATCACCCGTCTTTGCCTTTATATGCACTTTAATGGTAGGAACACTATCGTTTATTTTCCTGTAAAAAACGGTGTCTTTGTTTTCCAAATCAAAAAAACTTACGATATCGTATTTCGTATCACGGCATTGATTCCCTAATACTTCTTCCTCTTGAGCAAAACTATTAAAAGATATTAATAATATTGCATAAGCGAAAATAATTTTAATCTTATTCATAATATTTTTAAATTAATATTAATTTATCGTTTAAATTAAAATTTACTGAATGAATAATCAAGTTTGTAATATAACTTAATTCCTTCCTAACCGAATTTTCCCGTAATGTATCCCTCTGTAAGCTTTTCCTTTGGATTGGTGAATATCGTTGAGGTTTTTCCGTGCTCGATTAGCTTGCCGAGGTAAAAATATGCTGTATAATCGCTCACACGAGCGGCTTGCTGCATATTATGTGTTACTATTACAATTGTATAATCTTTTTTAAGGTCGTGAATTGTGTTTTCTATATTTCCCGTTGATATTGGGTCAAGAGCACTCGTTGGTTCATCCATCAAAATAATTTCAGGTTTAACGGCAAGAGTTCGTGCTATACACAACCTCTGCTGCTGACCGCCCGATAAACTATATGCTGATACTTTCAACCTGTCCTTTGTTTCTTCCCATAAACCGGCGTTAATTAAAGTTGTTTCAACTATTTCATCATAAAAACTTTTTTTATGCATCCCATTCAATTTTAATCCCGAAATCACATTATTATATATGGACATAGTTGGAAATGGATTTGCTTTTTGAAATACCATTCCAATTTTTTTTCTTATCTCAACTCCGCTGTATTTCGTAATATCTTTTCCTAAAATTTTTATTTCACCTGTAACTTTTGCACCCGGAGTTAAATCATGCATAAAATTCAGTGCCCGCAAAAAAGTAGACTTCCCGCAACCCGAAGGACCTATAATTGCCGTTACAGAATCTTTTTTTATGTTAATATTAACATTCACTATACCTGTCCTCTCATAAAACCAAACTGTCAAATTTTCAGTATTTATTGCTGCCATTGAGTCTGATGATTTAGCTGATTTTACTGAAATGACATTTTCTTTTATAATTGATTCTTCAATAATATTTATATTCTCTTCAAACAAAAAATATTAAATTATACGCTTTGTGAAAATTTATTTCTTGTTATAATTCTTACAATTAAACTAATTACAAAAACAAGTGCAATCAATACAAATGCACCTGCCCAAGCTTTTCTGTGCCACTCTTCATAAGGGGAAATAGCGTAATTGAAAATCTGTACAGGAAGCGATGCCGTCGGGCTGTTTATCGATTCCGACCAAAAACTGTTTCCAAAAGAAGTAAAAAGTAAAGGTGCGGTTTCCCCTGCTGCTCTTGCTATTGCAAGCAATATTCCTGTTATAATTCCGCCTGATGCTGTACGCAAAACAATTCTTAATGTGGTTTTCCATCTCGAAATCCCAAGTGCCAAAGAAGCCTCACGCAAAGATAAAGGAACAAGCTTTAACATTTCTTCTGTAATTCGCGTAACTGTTGGTATCATTAAAATACCAAGCGCAAATCCACCTGCAACCGCAGAAAAACTTTTTGTCTGAAGTACTATAACTCCATATGCAAAAATACCTATGATAATAGAAGGAACTCCGCTTAATACATCCGTAACAAATTTAACTATATTTGCAAAATAAGAACTTGAATATTCAGTAATATAAATTCCAGCCATTAATCCTATAGGGATTCCGAATATTGCTCCAAGTCCGACAATTTCTATAGAACCAACAATTGCATTGGCAATTCCGCCCCCCTCCTCACCTACAGGTTTAGGAAGCTGTGTAAAAAAATCTAAATCCAATGATGAAATTCCGGCTGCTGTGGTATAGAAGAAAATATATATTAACGGAATAATAGCTATTAATGCCGATACAACGCTCAAAGTAAGCATAATTATATTTATCAATTTTCTTCTCTTTAAATTCCGTGGATTTGCTAATATTTCATTTACTTCCATTCTATTTAACCGTCATTTTCTTAGTAGTGCTGTATATCAGCAATCTTGCTAAAGAATTTATTATAAAAGTTACTACAAACAGTACCAAACCAACCTCTATCAATGAACTCAAATGTATTTTGCTCGAAGCTTCGGCAAATTCATTCGCAATCACTGAAGCCATTGAATAAGCTGGTTCAAACCATGAAATTTTTATCTGTGCCCTGTTACCTATCACCATAGTTACAGCCATAGTCTCACCTACAGCCCTTCCCAAACCCAGTACCGTTGCTCCTAATATTCCGCTTTTTGCATTCAACAATGCCATCTTAATAGCTTCCCATCTCGTTGCTCCAAGTGCGTAAGCGGCTTCCCTTTGTGCCTGTGGTATTGTCTTTAAAACATCACGCGATATTGCTGAAATAATCGGAATTATCATAATTGCAAGAATAATCCCTGATGTTAATAAACCAAAACCTATCTGTGTTCCCTTGAAAAACGGTAGGAATCCTAAAACTGATTCTAAAAAAGGTTGAATGCTTGTCCGCATAAATGGTGCTAATACAAATATTCCCCAAAATCCATAAATTATACTCGGTATAGCCGCTAAAATCTCGATCAAAAAACTTAAAGTGGTTTTTATAATCTGAGGTGCTAACTCTGAAAGAAAAATTGCAATCCCGATGCTCACCGGTAATGCAATTGCTAAAGCAATAAGTGACGATACAACTGTTCCGTATATAAAAGTTAAAGCTCCGAATTTTTCTTTTACTGGATCCCACTCAGTTGAAATTATAAAATTCCATCCGAATGTTTCTCGTGAAACTTCGGAATCCTTAAACATCTCATAAATAATCCAGAATACTATAAATATTATCAGAAAAGCAAAAATAAATGTTGTCTTTTCGAATAAAATATCAGTAAAATGCGTTTTGCCCTTTATTACATTATCGCCTTTTTTTCTTATAATTTTCATCGGTCAAAAATATAAAAATTAAATATTATTAATTGTTAAGAAATTGTAAAGAAATTCCAAACTCGGTAATTAAAAACCTGATACTTTTATTTCTTAAACCTAAATCACTCTTAATAAATAGGATTTTAAATATTTCGTTTCTGGCATTTGAGGTAAAATCGGATGGTCGTAAGAACAATTTTTATAATCTATTAACTGTACCTTTCTTCTTGCTCTCTTTGCGCTCTTGACTATAATACTTTCAAAAGTCTTTTCATCTATATGATGTGAACATGAAAACGTATAAAGTATTGATTCTGGTTTAAGCAGTTTCATTGCAGATGAATTTAATTTCGTATATCCTTCTATTGCTGAATTGATATTTTTCTTCGATTTTGCAAATGACGGTGGGTCAAGAATAATAACATCGAAAATGTGTTTTATCGAATCAGATGATTCTAGATATTCAAATACATCTTTACATATGAAAATTATGCTGCTAAAACCGTTTATTCTTGAATTCTGAATCCCATTGTCAATCGCATATTGTGACGAATCAACTGCTATTATTTCTTTAGCTCCTGCAAATGCTGCATTCAATGAAAATCCTCCTTCGTTGCAGAATAAATCTAAAACTTTCGAATCCCTGTTGATGTATTTCCTTATTCTTAAATGATTTTCAACTTGGTCTAAATAAAAACCTGTCTTTTGTCCCGGTAATAAATCTATATTATATTTAATATTGTATATTTCAATTTTAAAAGAAATATCTTCAGATCCTTTTGTATTATATAAAACTTTTTTCTGTTTCTTTAATCCTTCAAGTAATCTTATTTCATTGTCGTTTTTTTCAACAATTAAAGTTGCATCGAATTCACTAATAAGAATGTCAACTATATCATTTAAAATTCTGTCCATTCCGAATGAAAAAGTCTGTATCGAAAATTTATCGGCGAATCTGTCAATTATTAGACCTGGTAAATAATCACTCTCACTGTTTACCATTCTATATGCGGTTCTTATTGAATTAATTTTGAGCCTGCGTTTATTTGAATCGACTATTCTTTTTCTGAAAAACTCTTTGTCTATACTATCTATGCTGTCGGTTAGATGCCTGTAAGCAATTAAAGAATTTTTATTGTAGAACCCCATTCCTAAAGGTTTACCTCTCGAATCTATAATTTCAACAATATCTCCGTTAATAACATCCTTGTCTGTCTTTTCGATTTCGTTACTGAAAATCCATTGATGACCTAAGTTCAATCTGCGGTCTTCGTTCTTTTTAAGATAAATTTTCATTTATTTTCTTTATTGCTTCGTTTATTTCAATTTCTAACATACATTTAAAATGATTTTTCGGGCACATTGTCTTTCCTATGTGAGTACATGGTCGGCATTTTATATCTTTATTTTCGAATACAAAAATGTTTTCCGTTTGAGGAAAAAATCCGAATTGCTCCACTGTACTTCCGAAAAAAACTATGGCTTTTTTGTTTAATGCCTCCGTAAGATGCAATATTCCGCTGTCGTTACAAATCACTAACTTGCTGTTGAAAATTAAATTTGCCAAAGTGTAATAATCTGATTTCCCGCAAAAGTTAATCGCATTTTCAGATTTGTCTGATAAATATTTGCATATATCAAAATCTTTTTCTGTATTATCACCGGTTAATAATACTTTATTATTTTTTATTGTATCTATTATTTGCTCGAACTTTTCTTTTGGCAATGTCTTTGTGTAATGCTTTGATGAAGGTGCAATTAATATATATGGCTCCTTCACTATCGGCTCTTTTTCGAAATCCAAATCAGTCGACGTAAAATCAAGATTTTCTAGAAAACGGATTCTATCAAGTGCAAGTAAATATCTCTTGTATACAGGCGTTACACCCCTAATCAAATTAATTTTAAAAGCAACAAATAAAAGCTTTTTTAGTGTCCCCTTCTTATAACGGATTTTTTTTGGTAGCATGAAAATTGTTGAACATACGGAACGAATATTCTTGTGAATATCTATTATTATATCATATTTGCTCTTCCTTATTTTTTCCCTTAACTTAAATAATTTTTCGTTCCGATATTCAATGATGTTGTCTATACCCTTATGCATTTTTAACAAAGAAATGAACTTTTCTCTTGTTAGATAATCTATTTGTGCACTGGGAAACTTTTTCCTGAGTTGCGTTATAAAAGGATACGTAAGAACAATATCCCCAAAAGATGAAAATCTTATTACCAATATTTTTTTTATCTCGGGCAATATCGTTAATTTATGAAGATATTTCTATTATCTGATGATTAAAATTATCTATGTCTGTCGTTTCAACCATTTTTTTCACTAAATCCATCCCGTATTTATTTAAGTAATATACTATATTTATATACCTCTCCTGAAGTGTTTCATTAGGGTATACACTCTGAATCGCTGACTTTAACTTTAATACTGTTGATTCATTCTGCTGTGCCTGGGAATCGATAAATTTATCCTTCAGATGCTCTAAAGACTCTATATACTTTTCGTTTTTATTCTTAAAAGTGTTTATTAAATTTTTGTCAATTTTACCTAGGTCAATTCCAAAACTGTAATATATACCGTTTAATTCATCTTTTAGATTATTAAAAATATCCTCGACTTTTAGTTCGTTAATCTTGTTCATCATTTTTGATGTTATCTTCTTCTCGTCAAAAAACTCCTCTATAGTCAGATTATTTTTTGAAATAAAATTTGCTATTCTGTTCTCAAGAATCGTAATCGATGTCCTTGGATATATTATCGGCATATTAATACCAAAAAATTCATATACCCTCTTGAATTGCCCGAAGTATGCTATTTCTGATGGTCCGCCAATGTATGCAACCGTAGGAAGCAAATAATCCTGACATATCGGCCGTAAAATGACGTTGCCGCTGAATTTTTCAGGAGAAGAATACAGTTGCTCCATTAATTGTAACTTTTCAAATCGCTGCCTTGAATTTTTTAACGCAAACATATTTTTCGGTCGCGGTTCGATTAAATGACGATGATTATTATTTATATAGAAAACGTTTATCGGTTGCGGTTTCACCTGTGGCTCATATCTTTGTTCTATTATCGCTGAGGTTTCAATCACTCTCTCGCATGTTTCCGGATATGTATTCAACTCTTTTTCAAAAATTGGTACCAACAACTTTTTTATTTCCCTGTCTGCTGGATTGCAAAATATAATACCCAAATCCCCTGTCAAATAATTCATGAATCTTGCAAACGCAGTCGGAAAACTTATACCGGTCCTGTATGAACGGTTGATTAAATCGAAAATGTTTTCCGTGAAATCTGTCTTTAATATGCTCTCTCTTAAATCACTCTTGAACTTTTCAATAGAATCATCAAATATAATATCGTTTATTGGTCTGAGATATCTGTCCTGCATTACCCCGTTTTCATAATATTCTATTTTTCTTAGTTCGTTTTCCTTATTGAATACATTTATATTATTAACTTCAAGAAAATCATGGTCATCCGATTCAATCCAGAATACTGGTACAAAACTGTAATCAGGGAAATATTCCCTTAGCTTTCGAGTTAACTGGTATGCATTTACCGCTTTTACTACCGTATATAAATTTCCTGTCAGTATTCCTGCCTGCTGTCCTGTAACCACTGCAAAAGTGTTTTCATTTCTTAATAGCTCGATGTTTTTTATTGTCTCTTCGGTTGCATTGAATATTTTATTTTGTATCAATAAAATATCGGCTAAATCATTCCTAGTGAATAGTTTCTTATTTATGTAATTGTCCTCTTTATCAACTAATGATTTAAAAATATTCTCTTTGTTAATATAGTTATAATTAAAAAAATCTTTGAGAGTATTAAAATCATTTAAGTATTCTAGAAAAAAATCGTTAAAACCCGGCAATTTGTTAAATTGTATTTGCATATGATTAGACTTATTTCTTATTTTTAATTATTCTATTTTTTGCTAAATTAACAATTAAAATATTTATAAAAAAATTAAAAAAATTTGCTTATTAAATAATGAAAAGACTTATTTGTGTTTTTGTATTTTTATTGACGTTCCAACAAACATTTGCGATTTATACTACACCCGGAACGGGAAAAAACTGGAACCTGGACAGCCTCGTTGCATTTTCGGGAGGCCATATTACATACTACGGCGATATTTATTTTATTAATGATACCTTGGTCATCTCTCAATCTGATACTCTTAAAGTTTTGCAAAATGCTATTATTAAAATGGGAAATTTAAGCTATGTGTATGTGTATGGCACATTTCTAATTAATCCTCCCGATTCGGCTAAAATAACAGCAATTGATACTAATTTTAAATATATCGGCATAAGACTCGACTCTCTTGCAGATGCTTCCGTTTTTAAAAGATTAATATTCGAATACGGCAATAGTATCTATGCATTCAATTGCAATATGTTAATCGACAGCTGTACAATACGGTATAATTCGAATTATTCATCGGGTATGCAGAGCGGAGCGATTGCTTTGTATAAATCCGATATTACGGTATCAAATTGTAAAATATACAGAAACAGAAGAGCGGCAATCGTATCGGGTGCTAATATTTCATCTTCCCCTGTTATAACTAATAATCTTATATATGAAAACGATACTGAAAATGGTAACTATCCACAAATAAATCTCGGAGCCGCATCATCCAATCCGGTAATTATCAGAGGAAATACCATTCTTGGTTATTTCCCGATGTCAGGCGGAATTTCGTTTCTCCCTATAGGCTCTGTTCCTTCACTCATAATCGAAAATAATATCATTAAAAGAAATCGATACGGTATTGCACTGCAGAATGTTAATATCAATGCCTATATAAACAATAATATTATTGACAGCAATAATGCACAGGGAATACCTATGCAGGGAGGAAGCGGAATCAATATATACGGCGATTCAACAATAAAAGTCATTTGCACCCGAAATACTATAAGATGGAACCTCTGGGGAGTAACGGTTCAGGGCTCTTCCACAAAACCGCCAAAACCTAACTTCGGAAACCTATCGAACTCTGACACATCTGATAACGGCTATAATAGAATATTTTATAATTCCCATAATGATACCATTTACGATTTTTATTATAACGTAACTACTGCCGATACAATAAAAGCGGAAAATAATTTTTGGGGAACCACAATCTTTGACAGCATCGAAGCACACGTTTGGCACAAAACGGATTTTTTAACACTCGGTTTTGTGGATTATATTCCATTCAGATATTTTATGAACGCGGGTAATAATTATCCGAATATTCTCGCAGAATCTAAACTATTCGATGCTTATCCTAATCCTTTTAATCCTTCCGTAAATATAAAATATCAGATTACAAAATCTGAAAATGGCTATACGGAAAAGGAAAATAGTTTTGTTTCTTTGAAAATTTTTGACATAACAGGAAGAGAAATAGTCACACTGATTAATTGGAAACAATCCCCGGGTATTTATGAAATAAAATGGAATGCTTCGAAGTATCCTTCAGGAATATATTTTTACAGACTCACAACGAAAAGTTTTTATCAGGTAAAAAAATTAATTCTTATTAAATAAATAAATTACTTCATAAAAGACATTTGAAATAATAATTCAAAGATCTCCTTTTATATGAAAATCTTATGACTGCAAACAGTGCAAATAAAAATGTCTTGATGATAATTGCTGTTTCTGCACTTGGATATTTCGTTGATATCTATGACCTGATACTCTTTAGTATCGTGCGTGTAGTCTCTCTGAAATCCCTCGGGATTGATGGAGATGACCTGCTGTCCAACGGTGTGTTAATCCTGAATATGCAAATGGGCGGAATGCTCATCGGAGGAATTATATGGGGAATTATCGGCGATAAAAAAGGTCGAATATCGGTCTTGTTCGGCTCAATACTTCTTTATTCACTCGCAAACTTGGGAAATGGATTTGTGCAGAATATTCCTCAATATGCAATCCTAAGGTTTATTGCAGGAATCGGTCTTGCAGGGGAACTTGGCGCCGGAATAACACTCGTTTCAGAAGTAATGTCTAAAGAATCGAGAGGCTATGGAACTATGATAGTCGCAACTATAGGTATATTCGGTGCGGTTGCAGCCGCCCTCATCGGGGATTATTTTAATTGGAGAGTTGCTTATTTTGTGGGAGCAGCTCTCGGATTTGCGCTCCTTATTATGAGAATCGGAGTCTATGAATCGGGGATGTATGATTCCATTAAAACACGTGATATCAGTAAAGGAAATTTCTTTCTGCTGTTTATGGATAAAAAAAATTTAACGAAGTATTTTTACTGCATTGCAGTCGGCATTCCAATCTGGTTTATAGTGAGCATCCTTATTACGTTTTCACCGGAGTTTGCAAATCATTTTAATATCTCCGAACCTGTCGCTGCAGGAAACGCTGTTATGTTCTGCTATATAGGCCTCGCTATTGGCGATTTATTGAGCGGCGCCTTAAGCCAAATATTTAAATCGAGAAAAAAAATTATTGAAGCATTTATTCTCTTTGAAGCCGTAATAATTCTGATATACCTATTCCTGAATCGATATGATTCATTTTTCTTCTACACTGTATGCATAATGCTCGGCGTATCGGGAGGCTACTGGGCAGTATTCGTTACAAATGCTTCGGAACAATTCGGGATAAATATCAGGGCTACGGTGACCACTACCGTTCCCAATTTCGTCCGCGGCGCAGTCGTACCTGTAACTCTGCTTTTTGAATTTCTGAAAAACTATACCGGAATTGTCTATTCGGCTCTGCTCATCGCTGCTTTAACTATTATAATTGCATTCTTTGCGGTGCGGCAACTCGAGGAAACATACGGAAAAGATTTGAACTATGTCGAGTTGAATTAGCTTTTCTGCTCCCTTGACTTTTTATAATATATACCATATATTATTATGGTATATATTATAATGGCTATGAATAATCTGATTTCCGAAAAAATTGAGGTCATTGCCTATTTCCATAACCTGAATCTCGAAATACTCAGGTTCAAGTGGAAAGACGATATCTTCAATGTGTCTAAAATAAATTCTCATTGGAGAATACCGTCAGGCAATGGCTATGAATATCACTACACCGTAACCTGCTTCAGGCAGTGCGTGATTTGCGAACTTTCGTTTAATCTGAATGATTTTCAGTGGGAGCTTGTGCAGATGCACAGCATCCAATAGATAAGAAGCATACCGCAAAAGCCTCTATGACCATTGCAGTGCGCTTATAAACTTGCTTAGATTACGGAAGCATCACCGCACAAGCAATTGCCGTTGTCCATAATCCGTTTTTATCGCCTTCGGCTGATTGCGTGATGTTAAATGATTTGAATATCTTTCCGCTTTGCTTGTAAACTTGCTCTCTCTCATTCCACGCTGTCTCTGAATCGAATTCCACTCCAAGCGTTGTCGCAAGCATCGTAGCTGCTAGGTCTTCCGCATAATCACCCGCTATTTTTTCTGTCTCGCCAAAAGGATGATGCTCCGAAACGTAACCGTAATGACTGTCATCCGAAGGGAGCGCCACGCCTATCGAAGAAGCAATTAACCTGTTTGGCTCATTTGTAAAATTCCTCGCCATAACAACAAACGTAATCTGTCCGGGCTCGAGTAATGCTGTTCCCTGTTCACGTGTTATTCTTTTGCATCCCGGAGGATATATGCTCGATACCATTACTAGATTTAACTTCTCTATACCGGCGTTCCTTAATGCCATCTCAAAAGACTGCAAATAATCTTTATGCCTTCCGACTCCTTTAGTAAAAAATATCTTTGTTGGTTTGAACATTGCTTTCTCCTTTCCGGTTTATTACCTCTTGTTTATAAATTTATTACTTTATAATCTTTAAAAATTTTCTCTTGCCTACTTTTAATATAAATTCTTTTTTAAAGTATATAATATAATTTATATCTTCAATTTTTTCACCGTCAATACTCACTCCACCCTGCTCGATTAATCTTCTCGCATTTCCTTTTGAATCTGTTAGCTTGGTCAACATTAAGAGCTCTGTAATCTTAATACTGCTTTCATCTAATTTAAATTCTTCTACCTCATCCGGAATTTCTTTTTTTATAAATATTCTATCGAATTCCTCTACGGCTGATTTCGCAGTATCCTCATCGTAATATAATTTCACAAGCTCATAACCGAGCCTTCTTTTTGTATTCCGTGGATTATTTGTCGGGTCCTCCAGCTCGCTCTTTATCTTATGCAATTCCTTCGCAGTAAGACGTGTTGCAAGCTCGAAGTATTTATATATCAATACATCCGGTATGCTCATCGTTTTTCCGAATATGTCCTTTGGTGCTTCCGTTATTCCTATATAATTGTTCAGTGACTTGCTCATCTTTTCGCTTCCGTCTGTACCTTCTAGCAAAGGCATTAAAATTACTACCTGTGGCTCCTGCCCGAATCTTTTCTGCATATCCCTTCCCATTAGATTATTGAATTTCTGGTCGGTCCCTCCAAGCTCCACATCCGACTTTATCGCAAAAGAATCATAACCCTGCATTATCGGATATAAAATCTCGTGAGCCGTAATCTCCTGTTGGTCTCGTAACCTATTCGTAAAATCATCACGCTCCAGTATCCTCTGAATGGTAAACTTGCTGAGTATTTCGATTAAACTGTGTAAATTAAGCTTACCTAACCATTCGGAATTGTATATCATTTTTGTCCTGTTTTTGTCGAGAAAGTGTATTGCTTGTTCGAAATATGACCTTCCGTTTTCACGCGTTTCTTCAAACGTAAGCTGAGGCCTTGCCTTTTTCTTTCCTGTTGGGTCACCTACCATTCCTGTGAAATCCCCTACAATCAATATTGCCTGATGACCGAAATCCTGAAACTCCCGAAGCTTATTCAAAACAACCGAATGCCCGATGTGTAAATCCGGTCTCGAAGGATCGCATCCGAGCTTAATGTTTAGAGGTACTTTTGTCTTTATTGACCTTTCCAGCTTTCGGACAAGCTCATCTTCCGGAATTATTTCAACCGTTCCCTTTCGAACCACATCCATTTGTTCGTTCAATGATGCTTTCATGTTATATCCTCTTTAATTTCCTTTCTGTTTCTCTCTGTTTTATCGATTGTCTTTTGTCATACATTTTCTTGCCACGTGCAATCGCCATCTCAATTTTCACAAGCGAATCTTTAAAATAAATTTTTGTCGGAACCATCGTTAATCCTTTCTCCTCAAGCTGTGCTCGAATCTTTCTCAGCTCACGCTTACTAAGCAGAAGCTTCCTTTTCCTTAATGGGTCGTGATTGTTTATATTCCCGAATTTAAATTCACTGATATGCGAATTCAGTAACCAAAGTTCATCACCTATGAATCTCCCGTAAGCATCCTGAAGATTTACCTTCGATTCCCTTAACGATTTTACTTCTGTTCCCAAAAGAACTAAACCTGCCTCATATCTGTTCAATATTTCGTACTGAAAATTAGCTTTTCGGTTTGTTCCAATTATTTTAATTTTATTTGTATCGTTCAATATTGTTAAAAACAAAATTATTCATAATAAAAAGTAAAATCAATTTATATATAAATGAAGATAAAAAAATTTGTTATCAACCCCTTTCAGATGAATTGCTATATATATTATGATGAATACTCGAGCGAAGCCATAATCATTGACCCCGGAGTTTATGAAAATTATGAAGAAGAAGAAATATTAAAATTCTTAGAAAGTAAAAATATTAAAATAAAATATATTATTAATACACATGGACACGTTGACCACGTTATGGGAAACAGCTTTGCAAAGAAAAATTTTAATTGTCCTTTGCTGATTCATAAGAACGATTTGTTTCTCCTTAATAATTCCCAAATTCAGGGCTTACTTTATGGTATAAATATTAAAGCATCTCCCGAACCTGACGAATTTATTTCTGAAAATTTAATAATTAAATTGAGTGAAATAGAAATAAATTTTATCCATACCCCCGGTCATTCACCCGGTGGTATATGTATGGTTGACCATTTAAATAAAATTGTTTTTACTGGTGATACAATCTTCAGTGAATCTATTGGCAGAACAGATTTACCCGGAGGAGATGTGAATTTACTGCTCGATTCTATTATTAATAAATTATTTTCTCAATGCAATGACGATTACACTTTGTATCCGGGACATATGGAAGAAACAACAGTCGGAAAAGAAAAAAAATATAATCCTTTCTTGAATTAAAAACGTTCCCAACTTATTTATGTTAAAATTGGAAACATTATTGTCTATATTAATATTTTTCTACTTAAGAATCTTAAAATTCTCTACTATATCCTTGAACTGCTTTTCTACCTTTGTGCTGTAGTTAGTTGAAATAAACCTCAGCATGTATGCAAAATTTTCATTAGTGTCCACCCTTTTAGTCCTGTAATAATATATAAGCTCTGTGAATTGTAAATCCTTGTAAAAAGCAAATTTTCCGTCATAATCCTCGTTCTCGAAGGTTGTGAAATCCCCGCTCTTCGGAGGAATATTAAGTGTTGCATCTTTTTCCAAAACATAAATAAAATTGTCGAGATCCTTCACCGATTCCATTTTAAACGCCAAAATTAAAATCTGTGAAGTGGAATCTTTTTTATGGTCAAATGTATATGATATTACATCCTTCTTGCTCGTTTCCTCATGCTTTGGCTTCAGCCAGCCGTCCGGCAGGATTATCGAAAATTTGTAATTGTTATCTGTAATCTCGAGTTTCTTCTGGGCAAATGTTGCTTGTGTGAACGCAATTATTATTAATGCAATTAATATATTTCTCATCGTATAAATTTTTTAAGGTAGTTTAGATTTAATGTTTTGATATTCTTCAGTGTAAAGTCCCTTCGTCGGGTCAGGTTTTACTTTAAATTTGCTCAACTGTGTCTTTACGTTGTCTATTCTGTCCTGCGGCAATGGATGCGTCGAAAGCAGTCTGTCCAATCCTCCGGGGCTTTCCCCGTGCCTCCTCTGCTCTTCCGATATCTTGTCGAAGAAGAATGTAATTGCCCCGGGATAATATTTCGATGTTGAAAGATATTTTATCGAATAATTATCCGCTTCCTCTTCATCTGCCCTGCTGTTTGCAAGAAATCCTAAACCGGCAAACAGATTTGCGAATATTTCCGCAATGGCATTGGGATTGTTGCCAAGAACTATACTCATTATCATGCTCACTCCGTAATAACTCGTCAGCCTCTGTGTCATATGCCTTCTTTCTGCATGAGCAATTTCGTGTGCAATTACTCCTGCAAGCGTTGCTTCGTTATCTAAAAATTTCATTAATCCCGTGTATACGTAAATGTAACCCCCAGGCGTGCAAAAAGCATTCACGATTGTATCATTTATCACCTGAAAATTGTATGGAAATACATTCCTGTATTCTATTTTAGAGGAAGATTGCAATATGTATTTTCCCATACCGCTTACATAATCCTTTATTTCCTGATGACCTTGAAGCATTGGATATTCCTTCGGATGCGATTTTATCTCGGCATCTATCTCTTTTCCGAGCTGAATGTCATCTTCAACCGAAAAAATATTTGCTCCGCAGCTGTAAAAAATTGATAATGATAAAAACGCTGAAATAAGTATCAGCGAATTGACCATCAGTAACCTGTTTTTTAAATATTGTATTATCTTTTTCATAATATTTATTTTAAAATATAAAATAAATAATTATATAATTTTATACAACGTATAATGTGTAAAGTTCCTTTTTATCGAACTGCTGTTTTATTTTCCTTTAAAAAATATTTAATTTAATATACTATTTGTTTTATCAATATTATATTTCAAACATATTATGAAAAATATGTTTAAAATGATTTATCCCTAAATCATAAAGAAATAAATTGTTAACATGGTCACCATACCAACCGTATCCGGGACCTCCGTAAAACGAACCCCTTATTCCGGACTGCTGATATAACCTGTCATAAACATATTTTATACAGGGGATGTGATTAAATTCGAATTCTTCTGTGTAAAACATTAAAGCTGTTGAGGGATTTTGAGATGCCAAATTGGATTCGGCATTTATCATTGACATGTATAAATCATGCTTAGGAGCGGTAGGATTAAATAAATTATATGCCCTATCATCCTCCACCCTTACGTAATCCAGCCACATATCGCACTCGCCATACCAGAACACCCTGAAATCTACTTTACAGTTTGTGCTGAACCTGTTTGAATCGTATGGATTGAATGCGTTACGAGATGAATCACTTTTGTTACCAAGAATTTTTAAATCAACTTGATATGATGGTTTTGTATAATATTCTTCTAAATATCTCCCATTATAATATTCATTTGTTGTATCGCGAAAATTTCTTCCATATAAATATTGAGTTTTAATTATATCTCCATTAAAATTCATAATTTCAATTTTACACACTTTTTTGTTCAAATAAGCATCTACACTATCTATTCTTATTCTCGGCTTTATATACCAATCGAACTGTTTATCACCTAATCCGGGATAAGGAACACCACCAAAAGAAGCTCTAACATTTATCTGCTCACGATTAGACAATAAATCCCTTACTACATAACCGGAGTCGTGAGTCCCCTGTTGACAATATCTTACTTTTACATTACTGCCTCCGTAGATGCTATTATCAATCATATCACTGCCTTGTGGATGTAAGTTATACCTATAAAAATAAAAATCAGGGTTCAAAATATTATCCTCGCATTGATAGTCGCTTCTCTGACCGAATGCAAGCCACTCAATGTTCGGACGATGCATAATAGTTTTCATATTGTAATCGCTATTTGAATCTAATATATCCCAGACACTCGAATGAATTACCGTATCGAATGTTTTATCATAATCCGTCCATCCCTTCTGTATTTTAAGCCCGTTTGGTCCGTCTATCGTTCCGCCAAGATATCTGAACCATAAATTAAATCCTAAGGTATCAGTAAGTCTATCCCTTCTTGTATCACAACCCGACTGGAATGCACCTACAATAAAACTATCAACCGATGAGGGTGGAGGTAATAAATTTTGCTTTTCCGATTCCGGTTTATTGCCTTTTTCTGTCGGCTTTGAAATTATGAATGCAAAAACAGAAAATAAAACCATTACCGATAAAATAATTTTAATTTTCATAAAATTTAAAGTTTATAAAGTTTATAAAGTTATTATGTTTTTTATTACTCATTATTAATTAATCATTAATCATTTAATTAAGACTGCTTTCTTCGTATCCACCCTTATTCCATCCACAAAAAGTGAATAAAAATATATCCCCGATGATAAATCATTCCCGTCGAATTTCACTTCATAATTACCCTGAGATTTTTTTCCA
Source organism: uncultured Ignavibacteriaceae bacterium (assembly GCA_964501535.1). Taxonomy (GTDB): domain Bacteria; phylum Bacteroidota; class Ignavibacteria; order Tepidaquicellales; family Tepidaquicellaceae; genus FEN-1279. The sequence goes on from CAZCSV010000001.1 coordinate 461,506, forward strand.
TTTATAAGTGTTGTGATTTCTCTTCCTGCAATGTCAAATACCTTTAATACTGCATATCCTTTATTTAACATTTGAAATTTAACATTTGTCATTGAGTTAAATGGGTTTGGATAATTTTGATATAAAATATAATCGTTAGGAACAATTTGAGTATTAGAACTAGCACTTAGAATAATTGTGGTATCTCCACCTGAATTAGTAAAAATACCATCTCTTAAATGACACCAACCTTTTTTCGAAGTTACAAATTTTGTATAAAAAAATGTTGCAAATCCCCAGTTTGTATCAGGTAGCTGATAACCCCAGTTTAATCCTCCGTTTGTTGATTTGTATATAATAGCCCTCATTGTAAAAAGACTAATTTGAAGATTACATCTTACACCATAAATTGTATCACCTATAATTGAAAATCTTTTAATTGAATTTCCGGTATAAATATAACCGGGAACAACAGGTAAAGGTAAATTAATCCAGTTTATGCCTCCGTTTGTTGATTTTTTTATATATGTATCCAGATAAAATGTTTTATAAATAATTAAACTATCTTTAAAATGAATATCATGAAAATCTTCATTATCATAAATAGTCCAATTAAAACCTCCATTAACTGTTTTTAAAGTATATCCTCCCGCACTTACAAATCCAATCCTTGCATTATACATATAGATTTTGTCAACTAAACTTGCCCCCGTATACTGTAAATCCCATGTTGCACCGGCATTTGTGGTTCTATATAAAACTCCAGTTGAGATGTTTCCGCCTGAATACCACATTGTATCTTTATTTAATACAAATAAGTCATAGACAAATGTTCCACCCGGAATGTTTATTGTTGTCCAGTTTGAACCTCCATTAATTGTTTTGTAAATCGAAAAATATGCACTAAAATAAACAGTATCCTTGCTTATGCATTGAAGCCTATACGACCTTAATCCATCTGTTCTTTTTAAGTTTACAAACCAATTTGTGCCTCCATTAGTCGTTTTATAAACATAACTTGTATCTCCTGTTTTATCTGTTACTGCGTATCCCGTTGTACTATCAGGAAACGTAATATCCAAAAGTGGTGGATTTCCGGGTAAATTCGGCATAAACTGTTGTATCCACACCCCGAAGGTGAATCCCGAAAGTTAAAAGCAATAAAAAATAAAAAAGCGGAAAGATAGAAAAGGTATGTAGTGAGTTTTTCAGCGATTTTTGAATTTTCTTTTTTCATAAAAAAGAATTTTAAATGTTATTCTAAGTTAAATTGTAAATAGAATCTTTTAAATATGCAACTCAATATAAAATATAATACTGTTTTAGTAATAATTTTTTAGTGTAGATATCCTGTTTCTTCTGATTTATAGATTTGATATTATAATTTACCAAAATTTATTGCTTTAATATTTTATTGAATTGAACAAGTTCCTTATTTTTGGTAATTTTACCGATATTTTTTATACAATAAGATAAATTATGAACGATAAAAAGGAATTGATAATAGTTGCACTCGGTGGTAATGCACTTCTTAATTCAAAATCTAAAGGAACAATAGAAGAAAGAGAAGCCGCCGCCGCTTTAACCTCGGAACAATTACTTCCGTTGTTTCAAAATTCTGATTATGACGTTATACTGACTCACGGAAATGGTCCTCAGGTCGGAAATCTCCTGATTCAAAATGAAGAAGCCGCCTCAAAAGTTCCTCCGATGCCCCTCGATGTTTGCGTAGCTGAAACTCAGGGAGAAATCGGCTATATACTTCAAAAAGCCTTGCAAAATACCTTTGCTCGGCACGGAATGAAAACTGTTACACTGACCCTGCTTACTCAGGTACTTGTCGATGAAAATGACCCTGCTTTTTCGGATTTGTCTAAACCTGTCGGTCCTTACTACACAAAAGAACAGACACTCGAAATTTTAAAACATAAAGACTGGACTTTCAGAGAAGACCCGTCCGGTAAAGGATATAGGCGCGTTGTCGCTTCTCCTAAACCTATCAGAATTATGCAGACTAATATTATTAGCGACCTCGCCGCAAAAGACTATGCGATTATTGCTGTAGGAGGCGGAGGTATTCCCGTCTGGATTACAAAAGATAATGAAATCAGAGGAATGGAAGCAGTTATAGACAAGGATTTGGCTTCCGCCCAGCTTGCTGTTGATTTAAAAGCAGATAAACTCATTATACTTACTAATGTTGAATGTTGCTATATTAACTTCAAAAAGCCTAACCAAATTGAACTGCGTGACTTAAACCTGGATGAAGCTCAAACATATTACGACCAGGGGCATTTCTCAGCAGGAAGTATGGGACCAAAAGTCCTGTCAGCTCTAGATTTTGTTAGTAATACGGGTAACACTGCCATTATTACAAGTATTGAAAAATTAAACGAGGCTCTCGAAGGTAAAGCAGGTACTATTATTCATCAATAAAATAAAATACACTAATTATAAACTAATTATAAATTATAAAGAAATTTTTATGGAAAAATTAAATCGCAAAGACCTCATATCAATCAGTGACCTGTCTGTAGAAGAAGTTCAGTTGATATTAAATGAAACTGAAAAACTTAAAAAAGGACCGAAACTTACGAAATATCTTGAAGGAAAAACTCTCGCAATGATTTTCGAGAAATCTTCCACCAGAACAAGAGTATCATTCGAAACCGGTATTTATCAGTTGGGCGGTCTCGGTATGTTTTTCTCGCCTAAAGATTTGCAAATGGGCAGAGGCGAAACTATTCACGATACTGCAAAAGTCCTCTCCAGATTCGTTAACGGAATTATGGCGAGAACTTTCAGCCACCAGACCGTTTTAGACCTTGCTAAATATGCAACCGTTCCGGTTATAAACGGTTTGACCGACTTTGACCATCCCTGCCAGGCTTTGTGCGATATATTTACAATTTATGAAAAAAGAGGAAAACTGAAAGGTCTCACTATGGCCTATATCGGTGACGGCAATAACGTACTTCATTCACTGATACAGACATGCGTGAAAGTCGGAATGAATATAAACTATGCCTCTCCTGTCGGATATAAACCACTGCAGTGGGTTGTCGATGAAGCTCTTGTAATTGCAAACTCCACAGGCTCAAAAATCAATGCTAAAGAAAATGCTTACGATGCAATTGCTGATGTCGATGTTATATATACCGACGTTTGGGTTAGTATGGGTCAGGAAGAAGAAAACGAAAAAAGGAAAAAAGACCTGAAGGATTTCCAACTCAATGGTGAACTTATGAAAAAAGCAAAAAAAGATGTGTTGGTTATGCATTGTCTCCCTGCTCACAGGGGAGAGGAAATTACTGACGAAGTAATCGATGGACCTAACTCGATTGTATTTGACCAGGCGGAAAATAGAATGCACGTACAAAAAGCCATTATGAAATTGTTAATGTAAAAATAATAACGCAAAAAATAAAATGAAAAATAAAAAAATTAAAAAGGACTTGACAAAATTATCATGGGAGGAATTCTATACATTACCTCTTCATCATAAATTAAAATTTTTTGAAAAAGACGGAAGGATGTTCGATTGTCTGTTCTCCCAGCAACTTACTGCTCAGACCTTAAACAACTTATTTAATCTCGCTAATAAAATCAGGAAAATTGCAAAGGAAAAAGGAGGCCTTGACTGGCTTCAGACCCTCCTGTCGCATAAAAGAGCTATGCTGTATTTCGTCCAGCCTTCTACCAGAACCTTCGTGTCTTTTCAAAGTGCGTGCTATATACTCGGATTGAAAGTCAGCGAAATTCGCTCTACTTCCACTTCCTCGGAATTGAAAGGCGAAACACCGGAGGATACTATCAGGACATTTAGCTCTTATGCTGATTTGATTATAATGAGACACTTTGAAGAAGGAATTGCGGAAAAAGCCGCATGGTTGCTTAATAAAACAAAAAGACCTATCAGCGTCATTAACGGTGGCTCCGGCAAAGACCAGCACCCTACACAGGCTCTGCTCGATTTATATACCCTCGATTTGTCTTTTAAAGATAAAGGCGGAATCAATAATAAAACCATACTTATGGCCGGAGATTTGAAACGGGGAAGAACAGTGCGCTCTCTGTCATATCTTTTGCAGAACTATAAAAATGTTAAAATAGTTTATGTCGCTCCGGATTATCTGAAAATCGGCGACGATATAAAAGCATTTTTAAAAAAACATAAAATGCCTTATAAGGAATCAAATGAATTGGTTAAATATTTGCCCGATGCCGATGCAGTTTATATGACCCGGATTCAGGATGAATACGATATTAATAACGAATCTAAAGATATTGACTATTCCAAATATCATTTAAAAAAAGAACACCTGAAATTGATGAAAAAAAGTGCAATTATAATGCATCCACTGCCAAGAAGACAGGAAATAGAAATATCAGTAGATAATGATCAACGTGCAATGTACTGGAGACAGGAAAGAAACGGTATGTGGATTAGAACTGCTCTAATTGCTTATCTGTTCAGAATTGAAAATGAAATAAATCGTTACTAATTTTATATTATTTAACTCGTTCCCGGACTAAGTTTGGAAACGAAAAAAATTAAAAATAAGGATTATGAGTAAAATAGCTTTTCTGTTCCCCGGTCAGGGCTCGCAAACTGTAGGTATGGGAAAAGATTTATATGAAAAATATTCTGAAGCAAAAAAACTATATAGTCTGGCAGACGAAATTATGAACGTTAAACTTAGTATGATTTCCTTCGAAGGCCCCACCGAAGAATTGAAACAAACGAATATCACTCAACCTGCATTGTTCGTTCACTCCTTCGTACTGGCAAAACTTATAGACGATAAATTGAAAGCTGATTGTACCGCAGGTCACTCCCTTGGTGAATATACTGCCAATGCCTATGCAAAGTCGTTTACCTTCGAAGAAGGATTAAAACTTGTAAAAACGCGTGGTGCTCTGATGAAAAAATCCGGTGAAATACAAAAAGGAACTATGGCCGCCTTGATTGGTCTTAATGAATCGCAGATATATGAAATCTGTAATAAAGTCTCTGAATTCGGAATCGCTCAGCCCGCAAATTTTAATTGCCCTGGACAAATAGTTATCTCGGGTGACGTCGAAGCTGTTGAAAAGGCAGTGGAAATTGCAAAACTTGAACCCTATAAATGTAGAATTGCAAAGAAACTCGAAGTAAGCGGAGCCTTTCATTCCGAATTGATGCGAACTTCTGATGTGGATTTGAGAAAAGCCCTCGATGTGTGTCTGATAGAAAATCCGGAAATACCTGTCTATACTAATGTCGACGGATTATCAAAAAACGATAAAGAAGAAATAAGAAGTTGCCTTTCAAAACAACTTGTCTCCCCCGTTAGATGGGAAATGACTATACTAAATATGATACAAAATGATATTACTAAGTTTTATGAAATTGGCTCGGGAAAAGTCCTGACTGGTCTTGTAAAAAAAATTAAACCCGATGCAGAAGTTTTTAATATTTCATCTGTGGAAGATTTGGAGAAACTATAATACTATTTATGTCATTGCATAAAGAACATCCAATAGAAATTAATGGTATTAAAATCGACCCGATAATTTTTACTCAGGGCTTTGTACCGCATTGTGATATACCGATTTGCAGCGGTCAGTGCTGCGACTGGGGCGTGTATATGGATTCGGAATTCAAAGATGTAATAATGAGACACGAGCGGGATATCATCGACGTAATGGATGATGGACAGATAAAAGATTCATCAAAATGGTTCGATGACGAAATCCAAAAAGACCACGACTTTCCTTCGGGAGAATCAATTGGTACCGAAACTTACGTGACTAAATACGGGAAAGAACAATGCATATTCAAAGGACTGAATAACTTCTGCTCCTTGCAGATAGCCGCCGAAAAAAAGGGATTTCATAAATGGGAAATAAAACCCCGGTATTGTATTATGTATCCGATCACAATTGAAGATAATGTCCTGACTTATGATTCCGAACATTCCAAAAATCTTGACTACTGCGGTATGCATAAAAAAGAAAATTTCGTCCATACAGTATTTGAAGCAATGAAAGAGGAAATTATATATATTTTAGGTGAAGATGGCTATAATTATCTTCATGAATATTTCATTAACCATTTTAAAAATAAGGAAAATTAAATTTCCTTTAAATGTTTGACTTCAGAAAAAAAACAGTATTAATCACAGGCGGTTCAAGAGGAATAGGAAGGGCTGTTGCCGTTAGGTTCTCCGCTCTGGGTGCTAATACCATCATAACATACAAATCAAGAATCGATACAGATTTCTTCAAAACAAAAAATATTTTATATTTTAAATGCGATTCTTCGAATTCAAAACGAATTAAAGTTGTAATTGAAAAAACCGTTAAAAAATTCGGACAAATCGATATCCTTGTTAATAATGCCGGTATTACAAAAGATGGACTGATTATGAGAATGTCCGAAGAAAACTGGGATTCGGTTATTAATACAAACCTTAAAGGCACTTTCCTCTTTTCGAAAGAAGTTATCAAATGCATGATTAAAAATCATAAGGGAAAAATTATCAATATCAGCTCCATCGTCGCTGAAAAAGGAAATGCTGGACAATCAAATTATGTAGCCTCAAAAGCAGGGATCATAGGACTTACGAAAGCACTTGCAAAAGAATTATCTGCTTACAATATTCAGGTTAATGCGGTTTCTCCGGGATATGTGGAAACAGATATGACTGCTAAATTAACAGACGAGCAAAAACATAATATTCTAAAATCTGGTAATAAAAACCCGACTAAACCGGATAAGGTGGCAGAATTTATTGCATTCCTTGCATCAGATATCTCCGATTTGATTACAGGACAAACATTCATCGTTGAAGCAACAAAATTAAAAAAAGATGAAATAAAACTTTTTAAAACTAAAATATAAAAAATAATATGGGATATTTATTAAAAGATAAAATTGCAATCGTAACCGGCGGCGGAAGAGGAATAGGAAGAGCTATTGTGGCTGAATTTGTTAATGAAGGTGCCGACGTAATTATTTTTGATAATGTTTTTCCAGATGATATAAATTCGTATGTTGAAGAACAATCCTCAAAAGGAAGAATAATCGTTTTGAAAACAGTGGATATTACTAAAACAAATGATGTGCAAAACATCTGTGATGAAGTTACTAAGGAATTCGGTAAAATAGACATCTTGGTTAATAACGCTGGTATCACCCGTGATAAATTGATGCTCAGAATGTCCGAAGAAGATTGGGATGCGGTTTTAAATGTTAACCTGAAAGGTGCTTTTAATACTATTAAAGCAGTCTCGAGAGTTATGGCCAAACAAAAAAACGGAAAGATTATTAATATCAGCTCAGTTGTCGGTGTTATGGGAAACGCAGGCCAGACAAATTATTCTGCGTCAAAAGCAGGTCTGATAGGTCTTACTAAATCCGTAGCTAAAGAATTTGCCGGTAGAAATATTAATGTTAATGCTGTGGCTCCTGGCTATGTAGAAACCGAAATGACTGCACAACTTACCGAAGATCAAAAAAATGCTTTCTTAAATATTATACCTTTAAAACGACCGTCTAAACCTGAAGAAATTGCTGGTGTTGTTGCTTTTCTTTCGTCAGAAAAAGCAAATTATATAACAGGACAGGTGCTTTGTATAGATGGCGGTATGGTAATGTAAACAGTTTCTAATTATAACTCAAAATATTATATCATATGAGCGAAAAGGTAATCTGGATTACCGGTGCTTCTACAGGAATTGGAAGGGAGATTGCAATGGAATTTTCCAGAGCAGGTCATATTATCGTTGCTACAGCACGGAGAAAATCCAGACTTGTTAATCTCGTTAGCGAAATAAAATTCGCAGGTAGAGAAGCTACGGCTTTCGTGTGTAACGTTGCCTCTGAAAGAAGTGTTCAAATCACCGCTAAAAGAATCAGGGAAAAATATGGGAAAATAGATTGCCTCGTTAATAACGCAGGAGTCACTATCTTTAAATCATTTACCGATACTAAAGTCTATGAATTTGATTATGTTATGGAAACAAACCTGAGGGGAGCATTTTTGTGTATGAAAAATGTCTTGCCAATGATGATAAAAAATAAAAAAGGTCACATTATTAATATCGTCTCCGTAGCCGCAAACACAACTTACGAAGATAGTTCCGCTTATGCCGCCTCAAAAGCTGGGCTGCTCGCTTTGGCAAATTGCGTCAGAAAAGAAACGCGAAGATATAATATTAAAATCAGTAATATACTTCCTGGTGCGGTAGAAACTGCTATGTGGGACAGTAAAACACGTACAAAATTTAAAAACAGAATGATATCACCTTCCGATATTGCAAAAATCGTTCTTGAAGTTTTTGATAAACCTAAAAAAGTTCTGATAGAAGACGTTATTATTAGACCGATTAAGGGTGATATTTAATAAATTCCGTTTACCTGAAAAAATAAACCGGAATGAGAATTGAACCACTTTTAATACTTAGCGTATTGACTAATATTAATAATCGAATTTTCTCAAAACACCTTCTTCATCAATTATTTCATACAGGTTCTTATATGGTATGGTTACATACTGTGTTCCGGCTGCATAAGGTGCTACCTGATAGGGGTCGAATGTAATTTGCAGTCCCTTTTGTAAAATATTAAAGTTAATGTAATTTGAATCTTTCGGTCCGGCGCCCGATATCAACATTTCTTCATCAAATTCGTATCCGCCCTGCCTCCCCTGCATTTTTAAATCTTCAATGCAGTACGAGGAGACTTTTTCTAAATATTTTGAATTCGGTTTGAATAAGTCTTTTATCGAAATTAATCTCCCGTTTTTAATATCAAAGTTAAACGATTTGCTCCAGTGATTAGGATGAGCCGCCCCTGCGTAATATGAATATATTTCAAACGCAAAACTATATACTTCATCGGTTATCAGGTATGCGGTAAAATTATAATCCAGCTCACTGGCAAAATCAGCCGGGATATTACTCAAATCCCATTCCTTCATATCATTTCTGAATACTTCCAAATCATTTGTTACAGTCTTAAAAATTTCTTTATTGATTTTCTTCTGTATATTCATGTCCTTCATCCCGTCGAGTTGAGGATAAATAACAGATATTCTGTACCTGTAATTGACTGAACTGTCCTTTATTTCCTTTTTTACGACTTTAATGTCATCGGCTAAAGCTATACTGAAAACAAAAAGAAAAATTACAGTTAATATTTTTTTCATATTGGATTTTTTGAATTTCATAATGACAAATTTATGTTATTAATTTGTAAATTTAAATACATATTATATAATTTAGTTTTTAATTAATTTTAGCTAAAATAATTATAAATGGACATCGGATTAACAGGATGGATATGGTTTTTATTATTCCTGCTTATCATGCTTGCGATTGACCTCGGGATATTCAACAGAAAGTCCCATGAAATCAGCTATAAAGAAGCATTGCTATGGAGCGGAATCTGGATTTCACTCGCAATCCTCTTTAATATAGGTGTATTCCGCTTTGCTGGTCACGAGAAAGGCATGGAGTTTCTTACCGGCTACCTTCTCGAAAAAGCATTAAGCGTAGACAATATTTTTGTATTCGTTTTGCTTTTCTCCTTTTTTAACGTTCCCGGAAAATACCAGCATAAAGTTTTGTATTACGGTATAATCGGAGCACTGATAATGAGAGGTGTCCTGATTGCTTTGGGTGCCACACTGATTTTAAAATTCCATTGGATATTGTTACTTTTCGGTGCCTTCCTCGTCGTATCGGGAATGCGTATGGCATTCCATAAAGAAGAAAAAATCGAACCTGACAAAAACCCAATCGTAAGATTTTTTAAGAAAATATTTCCTGTTTCGGATAAATATGAAAAGGGAAAATTTTTCGTTAAAAAAAATACCGGCCTTCTCGCAACTCCGCTTTTTATCGTGCTGATTGTGGTCGAGACGACAGACCTGGTTTTTGCATTCGACTCCATCCCGGCAATACTCGCTATCACGCAGGATACCTTTATCGTATTTACGTCCAATGCTTTTGCAATTCTCGGATTACGCTCGCTTTATTTCGCACTTGCGGGAGTTATGGATAAGTTTAAATACCTGCGAACGGGGTTATCAGTTATTCTTGTATTCATCGGAATAAAAATGCTTGTTGCCGATTTTATTTATATATCCGTAACAATTTCACTGATTGTAATCGTAATTGTATTAACGGTATCTGTTCTTACTTCAGTTTTTGTGAAAAAGAAAAGTATTTGATTTCACTTCCCCGGACGGATATATCCCCTGTATGGCGTGGCAGTCTGAACAGACACAAAAGCTTTGGGGTCAATCTCATCGATGATTTTAATCAACTCTTTTTTCCTTTTTCTTGTTATCAGCACCATTAAAATCGCAACTCCCCCGCTTCCGCCTTCACCCGGCAGTAAAGTAACGCCGATTTTATTTTTTCTCAGTTCGTCCGCAATAGCATCCGCATAGTTCATGGAAAAAATATACAACTGCAAATAACCCGAGCCGAGAATTTGTTCGATTGTAATACCAATTATAGTGCCAAGTGCAAATCCCGCGGAATAACCCAGTATATTCCAGAGATTATCCAGATTCTGCATAATGTATCTGATAGCAATGACCCAGATTGTCACCTCGATGAACCCTATTCCGCCTGCAACGTATTTCCTTCCCTGCACGGTCATCAGAGTCCTGATTGTTCCCAGTGACACATCGAATATCCTAAGGCACATTATCAGCAAGGCACTGAAAAGCAAATATGTAAAATTCTGCTCCAAAACTTATTCAAGTCATAAAATTTATACGACAACACATAAAATAAATATACAAATAAATTATTGATTTATCAATTCGTGATTTTTTCGTTGCTGAGCGTTGTTATTTGTTGCAATTTGTTGCTCCTGTTTATTTACCAATTAATTTAACAATATTTTAAAATTGATTTCGAGAGCAACAAACGTTGCTCTTTTGAGCAACACGGGAAACGGTATTTATTGCAAAAGAATGAATAAGAAATCCAACTTTACATAATAATTGCATAATTTTCATAAGAAAAAGTGAAAAAATAGTGCAATTTTTCTTTTCCGAAATTTTAAAATTATGAGATACCTATGCCAAAGAACAATACCATATTAATATATGGTATAATATTTAGAATGTCAAGGGGAAATCATATCACACAGAAAAAGAAGGAAGGAACAATAAGAACGGATTATTTTAAGGGTTTTAAGAGCGTTGCCACAGATTCACAGATTACATCATTTAACATTAAAATAATATTTTAATATTAGGATTATCATCAAATAATTTATTTAAATAATTAATATTTTCTCCTTTAAAATCATTACATAAATCATTTATAAAATATTTTGTAAGTACTACAAAATCTTTCATTATTTTTTCTATTTCCCAAACTTTTTTTTCTAAAGTGTCGTATTCTAATCTTGTATAAGTTAAGTGTGCTAATTGTTTATTCGATTTATCTTTAAAGTTACAACTATTCAAATATAAATTATCTTTTATTTTATTAAAATTATCAACAGATATGTAATCAAAGAATTTTGCATCATCATTCTTAATTCGACTATTTAAAAAGTAAAACTCATATAAATTCCGGCAATGCATAATAAAAGTTTCTATAGCAATATTTTTTTCTGATTCAATATTAATAATTTTTAATTGTAAAAGTTTAAAATATGAATAAATTAACATTGTAACTTCATAGAAAAATGGTCCTTCTAAAAATTGTTTCTTTTCTTCAAAGGTTATTTTATCATGTTCTTTCATTTATTTACTTCCCCCTTCCACGATTTTAGTTATTCTTCAGTTAGGTTATAGATTTTATAAACTTCGGAATTACTATTTCTATCAAAGTATATTACAATTTAAGAAATAAATTATTAAATAAATATTGAAGATTTTGGTAAGTGAGGAAAACGGAAAAAAATTATTCTAAATTATTCAAATCGTTTACGAATCTTTCGATTTCCTTATCGTTGAAGCCTTTAGATTTGGCGGCTTCTTCGAGAGTTCCCCAGACCGGTTCACCGCAGGCGAGGCACTTTATACCCTCCTTCATTAAATAGGAAACAGATTTGGGTTTCAGAGTTACCAAATCCTCGATTGAAATATTTTTCGTAATATTAATTTTATCCAAATATTTTAAATATACTTTTTAAACGATTTTATAAACGCCTCGTTTTCTTCTTTCAGTCCCATAGTAACCCGTATGCAGTGAGGCAAGCCGAAAGCCACAAGCGGACGGATGATAACGCCTTCTTTCAGCAGGGATTCGTTTATGTGATTTACTCTTTCGGCGGTGCCCAAATCGAGCATAATGAAATTAGCATACGAAGGCACAATCCTGAAATTCTTTTCCTTCGAAATCTTTCCGAGTTCACCGAGAAAATAATTATATCCTGTCCGGTTTAATTCCTTGGATTTGCCGATAAACCCGATATCGTCCAAAGCTCCAATCGCCCCTGCCTGTGCCATATTCCCCGGCTCGAAGGGAAGCTTGACTTTCATAATTGTCTCGATTAATTCCTTGTTTCCGAAACCGTAACCGATTCTGGCTCCCGCAATACCGTATATTTTCGAAAACGTCCTCAGTGTGATTACGTTATCCAGTCTGTATTTCATCGAATCGGGATATTCCGGAAAGCTCTCAGCATATTCGAAATACGCTTCATCCAGAATAACGAGTATATCCTCGGGAACCTGCTCTATAAATTCATCGAATTCCGACTTTGTAAATATCGTTCCTGTAGGATTATTGGGATTGCACAGGTAAATTACTTTTGTATTTTTATTTATGTTGTTTAAAATTGCCTTTAAATCGAATTTATACTCGTTTTCAATCATAGGGACTTCAATGAACTTATTTGCCCTTCCCCTTGCAAGCACCTGAAAGCCGATAAATGTAGCCTTCGATGAAATTATTTCATCGCCTTCACTTAGAAAACTCCTTAGAATATTCGCCATTATGCCTTCGCTTCCGTTACCCACCGCCACATTTTCTATCTTTGTATTAAATTTCTTCGAAATTTTATCCCTTAATTCAATAGCGCCTATGTCGGGATAGCGGTTCAGACCGTCTTTCACATTTAACATTGCTTCAACAGCTTTTGGAGACGGACCCAAAGGATTTTCGTTGGATGCTATTTTGTGAATCGTCCTAAGGTTATATTCTTTCTGAATTTCTTCGATAGGTCTTCCGGGAACGTATGGTTTTAAATTTTTAATATATCCGGGTATTTTCATATGAGTTTAATTTTTTCACAAATTTAACTCATTTAAAAGGATGAAAAAAGTTAAATTGAATTCTCACCTAAACATTATTCGATTGCTGATTGAAAATCATTGTTTTTATGGGAAAATTTAATTTAGTTGTTTATTATAAATAAATTTAATAATTTTTAAACAATATAAATATTTACAGATTTATTGGTTTTTGCTGAAATTCATTAAATAATTCAAAAATTATAGCTATATTTAAATAACTCTTAATAATAAAATCAACAAGGAGAAAAAAATGGAAAAATTTGCACAATTACAGTCAATTTTAGACGGTATGAAAGTTGATTTGGAAAAGTTTTATAATAAAGGCCAAAATGCTGCTGGAACAAGATTAAGAAAAGAATTGAATAATCTGAGAAAATTAGCTGCCGATATTAGAAAAGACATTCAGGAATTAAGAGCATCAAGAAAAACCGGTGCATAATTAGTTAAGGAAATTAAAATTTATAAAGAGGCTGTCTTATTGATAATAAGCAGCCTCTTTATATAATCGAGGAAAGAAGTGCTAGATAATAATATTAGGAATTTTTGCATTATTGCTCATATTGACCACGGAAAATCAACACTTGCAGACAGACTGCTGGAAAAAACCGGTACGGTTGAAAAACGGAATATGATTAAGCAGGTGCTGGATGATATGGAACTGGAACAGGAACGCGGAATTACAATTAAGCTCCACGCAATCCAAATGCTCCATAAAACTCAATCAGGAAAGGAATATATCCTGAACCTGATTGATACACCGGGTCACGTCGACTTTACTTATGAAGTATCACGCTCGCTCGCCGCTTGCGAGGGCGCTCTGCTTATTGTAGACGCAACTCAGGGCATAGAAGCCCAGACTATCAGTAATCTATATCTCGCTATCGACCAGGGACTGGAAATTATCCCTGTCATAAATAAAATTGATTTGCAAAGCGCCATGATTGATGAAGTAAAAGAACAGATTGTGGAACTGATTGGCGGAAAAAAAGAAGATATATTGGCGGTAAGCGCAAAAGCAGGAATCGGAATAGATGAAGTACTCGACGCCATTGTAAAAAGAATTCCTCCACCGAAAGTGGAAGATGAAAAACCACTAAGAGCTTTGATATTCGATTCAATTTTTGATATCTACAGAGGTGTCGTTGTTTATTTAAGGGTATTTGAAGGTCAAATGAAAGAAGGCGACAGAATTCAATTTCACTATAACGGAAAAATATTCGAAGCCGAAGAACTCGGACACCTTAAAATGCAACGTCAGAGAACGGGATTTTTGAAATCAGGTGACGTGGGGTATTTAATAGCAAATGTCAAAGATGTCAACGATTCTAAAGTCGGCGATACGATTACAAGAGCGGATAATCCCGCTCCCGAACCGCTTCCCGGATATAAAGAGGTTAAACCTATGGTGTTCAGCGGTATTTACCCTACTCAGGCAAACGAATTCGAAAATCTGAGAGATTCTCTTTCAAAACTTAAATTAAATGATGCCGCTCTGTCCTTCGAACCCGAAACATCCGTAGCGCTAGGTTTCGGATTCAGATGCGGATTCCTGGGACTGCTTCATCTTGAAATTATTCAGGAAAGACTTGAAAGAGAATACGATTTATCCATTATCACTACTGTTCCTAACGTTGAATATAAAGTATATAAAACAGACGGAGAAGTGGCTCTTGTGGATAATCCCGCTATGATGCCCAATGCCGTTAAAATCGATTATATCGAAGAACCGTATATTTCAGCACAGATAATAACTCCGACTGAATTTATCGGCAACATTATGAAACTCTCTCAGGACAGACGAGGTATTTATAAAACTACGGATTACATTGATACAAAAAGAGTGGATTTGCATTTCGAGTTTCCTCTCGCTGAAATTATTTTTGATTTCTATGATAAATTGAAATCAATGACAAAAGGTTATGCTTCTTTCGACTACGAAATAATTGATTACAGACAGTCTGAACTGGTAAAACTCGACATAATGCTCAACGGCGACCCCGTAGATGCGCTTTCTACTATTATTCATAAAGATAATGCATATTATTGGGGAAGAAAATTATGTGAAAAACTTAGAAAACTGATACCGAGACAAATGTTCGAAGTTGCTATACAGGCTTCGATAGGCTCTAAAGTCATTGCACGCGAAACAATAAGCGCAATGAGGAAAAATGTAATTGCTAAATGCTACGGAGGAGATATAACCCGTAAAAGAAAGCTATTAGAGAAACAAAAAGAGGGAAAAAAACGTATGAAACAAGTAGGTTCTGTTGAAATACCGCAGGAAGCGTTTCTTGCTGTTCTTTCAATTGAAAAATAATTGTTCGTTCTTTTTATACCGGCATTCTTTTAGCTGGAATCCATGCTCAATCGATTTTGTTGATTGAGATATTACTTTACTGAATAAAATATATTAATTTTAAACAAATAATGGCTGAAATAAAAACTCAAAACCAAGAAAATAAACCAAAAGAAGATAATAAATCGAAAGCAGTTATAAAGAAAAAAAAGTCAAAGCCAAGAGAATATTTCGATGCTTTGGTTTTTGCTGCAATTGTTGCATTTTTCATCAAAGTGTTCCTTTTCGAGGCTTATAGAATCCCTACAGGCTCGATGGAAAATACTTTACTTGTAGGTGACTTTCTGCTTGTAACTAAATTCACTTACGGTGCTACAACTCCAAGAAATATACCATTTACGGATATACGGATTCCATACGTAAAATTACCCGGATTCAAAAGTCCAAAACTTGGTGATATTATCGTTTTTGACTTCCCCGGTGACAGGGATGAAAGAGAATCAAAAGAAGTATTAAATTATATCAAAAGATGCGTTGGTCTGCCGGGTGATTCGATAAAAGTTGTAAATAAAACGCTGTATAATAACGGCTCTCCGTTTGTTAATCCGCCTAATTCCAAGTTCATATCCCCTCTCCAGACGGCTAATATGACTAATCCGAGAATCTTCCCGAATGGCTCGGGATGGAATGAGGATAACTATGGACCGATACGCGTTCCTAAAGCCGGAGATAAAATAAAAATAGACTCTACTAACTTCGAAAGCTGGAAAATGTTCATAATAAAAGAAGGCAGTAAAATCGAGATGAGACCGGATAAAATTGTCTATGTTGACGGACAACCCCTTCAGGACGGATTCTATACTGTTAAAAGAGACTATCTCTTTATGATGGGTGATAACCGTAATAACTCTCTCGACAGCCGCTTCTGGGGCTTTATGCCGGCTGAAAATATTGTCGGGGAAGCTTTTATGATATATTGGTCTTGGGATGCAAATATCGGATTCAACGAATTCTTTAAGCTACTCGGTTCAATTAGGTGGGAGAGAATCGGGCAATTAATAAAATAAATTATTTTTTATTTCTCTCAATATAGGAGCCATTTAGGCTCCTATTTCTTTAGTTTGTCTTATTCTCCACTTTCGCATCCACGCTTTTCAGGTATTCCATCACTGCATTTGCATCATCGTCGGTTAAATCCTCTACTGCCATTTTTACTCCGTGCTCATAATAAAGCTTTTTTGCAATCGAATCTTCAACTATCATTTTATCGGGTTTCAGAATCATGCTTTTTATCCAATCGGCTTTTCTTCTCTTCGTGACATTTCTGAGGGCTGGTCCTTTTAAGTTTATTTCCATTTCGTGGCATTTGATGCACTGCTTGCTGTATATAAACTGACCGCGGACTACAAGCATGTCATTCAGCTTTTCGGGTTCCTTCTTCGTCTGAGGTATCTTATCAATATTTTCTGAACATGAAGAAATTAATAAATAAATGCAAATTGAAAAAATATATTTTGCATTCATCAAAATAAACTTTTTCATAAAGTTGCATCTTAAATTTGATGCTTCACGAATTTATCTTAAAAAAAATAAAAAAGATATGTGGAAATATTTGTAAAAAGAATGTTTACCGAGACGAAACCCGGTAACCATAGATTATATAATATAATTGTACTTATTTCTTAGCCTTTTCCATCAGCTTTTTCCTCGTATAAGGTATCAATCCTCCTGCTTCGACTATTGCCCTGCGGGCTTCGGGCAGTGGAACAATATCGAAAGATTTCCCCGTAGTCTTGTTTAGTACTTTATTATTCTCCACAACAATTTCATCCCCGACTTTTGCTTCAAGTTCAGGACAGGTAATTAAATTTAGTCCGAGATTAATTGCATTTTGCAGGAATATTCTTGCGAAGTTTTTTGCAATAACAATTAATCCATGTCCGAGGATTGTAGATGCCGCCTGTTCACGTGATGAGCCGCATCCGAAATTATTATCTGCAATCAGCACACAATTTTTCCATTCACCGCTATTGAGATTTTTATTTAACTCGGCATAATCTGCAAAGCAGAATTGCGGAGTTTCGGTCGGCAATACGGTTGCCATATATCTACCGGGATAAATTGCATCTGTGGAGATATCATCACCGAATTTATATACTACTTTTGCCATAATTAAAATCCTCCAGTCGCAGGCTCGGTAATCTCACCCGTAATTGCGCTTGCCGCCGCAACTGCTGGAGAGCAAAGATAAACTTCACCCTTCGGATTACCCATTCTGCCTTTAAAGTTTCTGTTTGTTGTCGAAAGTGCCACCTCCCCGTCCCCGAGCGCTCCCTGGTGAACGCCTAAACAGCATCCGCATCCCGGATTCATTATAATTGCACCGGAGTCTGCAAAGATTTCGAGATAACCTTTTTTCATTGCATCTTTATAAATATTCCACGAAGCCGGGAAAATAAGCATACGAGTTCCGACAGCAACTTTTTTTCCTTTAAGGATTTTTGCGGCAATTTCTAGGTCATCAATTCTGCCGTTCGTGCAGGAACCAATTACTATCTGGTCAATATGTTTTTTTTCAACTTTGTTAATCGGTTTTACGTTATCGACTGTATGCGGACAAGCTATTTGAGGTTTAAGTTCGCTTGCATCAATTTCCACCACCCGGCTGTACTTTGCATCCTCATCGGGTAACACGAAATTTAATTTTTCCGTTATTCCGGCGGCTCTCAGATATTTTTCTGTTTCTGCATCCGCGGGAACTATTCCTGCAGTTGCTCCTGCTTCTACCGACATATTGCTGATTACTAACCTTCCTGAAACCGGCATATTTTTTATTGCTTCTCCATGGAATTCGAGGACTTTAAAGTTCGCTCCCTGTGCGGATATTTTTCCGATTAGATAAAGAATTAAATCTTTCGGAAATACATTCGCAGGAAGTTTTCCGTTAACAACAACTTTAATTGTTTCAGGAACTTCAACATTTAAAACATTTCCGAGTGTCCATACGCTTGCCATCTCCGTTGCACCAATTCCGAATGCGAATGCTCCGAAAGCTCCGTGTGTAGTTGTGTGACTGTCTGTTCCGACAACAACATATCCCGGTCTAATGTAACCGTATTCGGCAAGAATCTGGTGACAGATTCCGCCTTCATCCGAACGGATATCATGGAATTTGCGTATTTTGTTTTTGCGTACAAAATCGCGTATCTTTTTTTGATTCGTGGCAGTCTTTGAACTTTCAGCCGGAACCCTGTGGTCGAATATTATTGCTATATTATCGGGATTCCATACTTTGGGTTCAAGACCTGTGCCAGCATACACTTCGTTAAACTGATTTATAACGAGTGCCGCATTCTCGTGTGACATCGCAACATCGACTGCCGGCTCGAGCACATCACCTGCTTTCACCGACTTTTGATTCGTTGCCTTTGCGAGAATCTTTTCGACGACGGTCATTCCCATTGCCTTTTTATCTCCTATTTAGTTGATTAATATATTTAAAAATTTATTTTACTTAATTTAAAAAATTCTAAATCCTAAGCTCTAAATACTAAACAATTTCTAATATCTAAATTCTAATTTTATTTTCTCTTTGTAATTTAGTATTTGTTTAGAAATTAGATATTAGTATTTAGAAATTTCAAACAATCTTCTCAAATTTAAATTTCTCATAATCCTCCTTTGTATATCCGAGTTCTTCCAAAATTGGAAGAGTATGCTTTGAAAGCAGTGGCGGCGGTGCATCAACATCACCTTCGGTTTTATCGAATTTAGCAGTAAGGTTGAATACTTTAATTTTCCCGACTTCCGGTGTATCTATTTCCGCTAACGCTTTCCTGTGCTCAACCTGCGGTTGATGAAGCGCGGCATCAAGAGAAAGAATTTCACCTGACGGAATTCCTTTTGCATTCAATGCATCGCTCCAATATGATGTTTCTTTTTCTTTCAATTTTTCTTCAAGAATCGGAGTAAGTTCTTTTCTGTTCTTTTTTCTTATATCTCTTTTCTGGAATCTTTCATCGGTTTTTAATTCCGGAACTCCAAGCACATTGCATAAATCTTCCCATTGCTCCTGCTTATTTGCGGCAATGTTTATGTATCCATCTTTAGTAACAAACGTTCCCGATGGTGCCGCTGTAAAATTATCATTGCCCATTAATACAGGTTGCTTACCACCGATTAATAAGTTCGCAGCAACCCAGCCCATTAATGGCATTATAGAATCGAGCATAGCAATATCGATGAATTGACCCTGCCCGGTTTTTTCTCTGTGGTAAAGTGCTGACATAATTGCAAATGCGGCATTTAATCCGCCGACCGTATCGCAAACCGGAAAACCGCAACGCAACGGATTCAATCTCTCGTCACCGTTAATTGCCATAACACCGCTTAAACCCTGTATAATCTGGTCATACGCAGGCTTGAAAGCATCCGGACCAGTCTGACCGAATCCTGATATTGCACAGTATATAAGCTTTGGATTTATTTCGCTCAACACCTTATATGATAATCCCAATCTGTCCATTACTCCCGGTCTGAAATTTTCAACCAGTACATCGGCAGTTTTTACAAGTTTCTTAAATATTTCTTTCGCTACATCTCCTTTCAAATTTAAAGTGAAAGATTTTTTATTTGAATTCTGTGCAAGGAAACTTGTTCCCATGTTCTTATCGTTTAATTCGGGAACATTCCCCAACTTCCTCGCTAAATCACCGCCTGCCGGATTTTCAATTTTTATCACTTCCGCACCCAGCAATGCTAAATGCAGAGTCGCAAATGGACCTGCTAATACATTAGTCATGTCCAGTACTCTTATTCCGTTTAATATTTTCATGCTTTAAAAATTTATTTAACTTTTTAATAAACCTACTTTCAGTATTTTTGAAGGCAATTCCCTTCCAAAAAATCCTTCGGCCTCTTTCGCTATATTTAATATTCCCTGAATATCTATATCTCTCCGAATTCCCATCCGGTTAAACATATTCACTAAATCCTCCGTACATACGTTTCCGCTTGCCTTTGCGGTAAACGGACAACCTCCTAATCCTGCAAACGCAGATTCGAAGTACCTAACTCCAAGTCTATATGCAGAATAGCAATTTGCAATCCCAAGTCCGTACGTATCGTGAAAGTGGCAGGCAATATTTACGTTTTCCGATTTATTGTAAATTTGCGTAATCAGACTTTCCACCTGTTCCGGATATGCATGCCCTGCAGTGTCAGCAAGACTAATCAATTCTATTCCGTTTTCAAGATATTTTTCGATAATGCCGATTACTCTTTCTTCGGGGATTCTTCCTTCAAATCCGCAACCGAATGCAGACTGAACCGATACCTGAACTTTTTTACCAGCAGACATTGCTTTTCTTGCCATCGCTGTTATCCTCTCAAGCGCCTCGAGAGTCGTCATACCGGTATTTTTTTTACTATGAGTATCGCTTGCCGATACACCCATACAAAACATCTCCACACCGCAGTCTATCCCTCTTTCAAGACCCTTTTCATTTAGCACAAGTCCGGATAGGATTACATTAGATGGTTTCCCGGATTCGTTGAAATGTTTAAAGAGTGAATCCGTATCTGCCATAGTCGGCACTTTTACCGGATGAACAAATGAACCAACCTGAATTATATCAATCCTGGTCTTTATTAGTTCATTTATCCATTTGATTTTTGTTTCTGTAGGAACCGTTTTCTGCTCCACCTGCAAACCGTCTCGCATTCCTACTTCGTGAATTATTATCTCATTCATAAAATTTCATTAAAAATAATAAGATATACTACCGCAGCTTATAAATGCGGTGCTTTTATCTAATAAAAAATAATTTAGATTTTATCCGCTATGACTTTTGCCATTTCAAGTGTAGTATTGCTTCCGCCCATATCATAAGTTCTTACCTTGCCTTCCTTTATCACTTCGGCAGTAGCTTTTTCCACTGCTTTTGCCTTGTCTGTCTCTCCAAGCCATTCCAGCATCATCTTGGAGGAAAGTATCGTGGCTATCGGATTTACTTTATACTGTCCTGCATATTTTGGAGCGGAACCATGTGTTGGTTCGAACACAGCAAGTTTTTCTCCTATATTTCCCGAACATCCGAATCCAAGACCTCCTATCATTTGGGCACATAAATCGGAAATTATATCTCCGAATAAATTCGGCGCTACGAGAACGTCATAATTTTTTGGATTTTTCAATAACCACATCGTGATTGCATCTATATTTGCATCATCCATCTGGATTTCAGGGAAATCCTTTCTGACTTCTTTTGCTGTCTCAAGAAATAAACCATCCGTTGCTCTTACTACGTTTGCCTTGTGTACAACTGTGACCTTTTTCCTGTTGAATTTTTTTGCAAACTCGAATGCCGCCCTGATTATTCGTTCGGAACCCTTGCGGGTATTTATTTTGCAGGATATTGCATATTCATCTAAAGGTATGTCCCTGAACGGTGCGAAAGGTTTTGAGTTGATTTTTAAAAAATTCGCCAGCTCTTCAGGAACCGGATTGAATTCGACCCCAGAATACATTCCTTCCGTGTTCTCCCTGAATACTACTAAATCGATATCGTTCCTGTTGTAATAATTCAACGGATTCCCTTCATACGCTTTGCAAGGTCTGAGACAAATGTATAAATCGAAAAGCTGTCTCATTCTAACGATTGGTGAGCGATAGACAAGACCTTTATTCTGCAGTTCAGGAACCAGCTCCGCATTTGCCGCTTTTACAGGTTTTGATGTGATTGCTCCGAACATAGCGGCATTAACATTTCGTAATAAATCCTGAGTTCTTTCTGGAAATGCATCTCCTTCCTTACACCAGAATTTCCATCCTATGTCTCCGTGAATATATTCTGCATCAAGATTAATTTTATCGAGGATTATTTTAGCGGCTTCGAGGACTTCGACGCCGACTCCATCGCCCGGGAGCCATGCGATTTTGAACTTTGACATGAAATTACTCCTTTGTATTTTTTATATTTTTATTAATACGAATAAGAAATTACGAATATTAAATTCGCATAACAATGTAATTATAAATAAATTTGCTTGATTTTTAATTTTTAAATGAGAAAATTGAACGTCAAACTCGATACTTCCGGTATGATATTTTTTGTAAAACTATAAATCTGCTAAAGAGATATATAAATTTTATAGAAAAATATTCTCAATAAAGTTTACATTTACCACTTTATCTTTTTTACATCGCTGTCGTAATCAACCCTAAAATTCAGGTTGCTGTTGTTTAATGATACAGATTTAAATTTGTATGTCAGTCTCGTTGTTCCTTTCGTGATTTTTATTTGTTTCGCATAATAACCCCCGCCTGAAGCAGTATAATTATTAAATTCAAATAAAATATGCGCACTGAGTGTCTTCCTAGAAAGATATGCGTATTTTTCGACTGCATAATCGGTCTTCTTTATCCAGTATCTCCTAATCTTCACGTTCTTCATCGTTAAAATAAAATATGTATTGTCTTCAGTCCACGCTAAAGTATCTTTTTTGGTAACACTTATCGTGGGTGCCCCGGATAATGCCCCCATCATATCGTCAAAACTGCACTCGACTCTTACTATATGTCCAATATTCTTATCGGTGGTCGGTCCTTGGATTAATTTATCTTCGAGGTTATTTAAGTAAATAAAATTATTCCTGTTAAAATGTGCTATGAATGCATCCTTGCTGATAAATGCAAATTTCCCCCAAATCCTGAACCAGAAATCATTCGGCCTTTGTATTTTTATTTCAATAAAACCGTTTTGGTCTAATGTCCTTGTTTTAATGTGCACTTCAGCCTCCGAATGAATTTTGTCTATCGGTGTTGCCCTTTCGTTTACATTTTTGACCGTCGTCATTATTAACGTCCCGAGACTGTCGCTTGGATTGGATAAAGTAAAGTCAGGAATTACTAAAAATATTAATAGAGAAAAAATATAATATCTTATATTTTTCATAATTCTTATTTTAATTATGTTACTTATAAGTTAACAAAAAATACAAATAATTAAAAGTAAATATTAACAGTCATAAATTGCCATTTTCAGGAATATACATACATATCCCGTTCTGCAGAAAAAAATGCAGCTATTGCGATTTTTATCTGATAACAAACACAGTTATTCTTGAAAGATTTCTTGACAATCTTAAAAAGGAAATCTCTCTGCATTCTCAGTTCTATAAAAATACCGGTTTCGATACAATTTTCATCGGCGGAGGCACACCTTCTCTCCTCGATACAAAACAAATCGAAAGTATACTTAATTCTTTGTTTAAAAATTACATTATAAAACGTAATCCCGAAATCACTATCGAAGCAAATCCTGAGGATTTTAACAAAACACAAAAATTAAAATATCTAAAAGATATCGGTGTAAACAGAATCAGTTTCGGTGTCCAGTCATTCATAGACCCGGAACTGAAATTCCTTACACGCGAACATTCTGCCGAACAATCCGTAGATGTTATCAAAAACGCAAAAAAATATTTCGATAATATCAGTGTAGATTTGATATATTCCCTGCCGAATCAGAAAATATCGAACCTCGAAAAAACACTCGATATAACCCTGAAGCTCGAAATCCCCCACGTTTCGGCATATACGCTTATTTACGAAAAAGAAACTCCTCTTTATAATCTGATGCAAAGAAAAAAAATTGTAATGAACGACGACGAACTCGAATCAAAACTGTATTTGCTCTTTTCTGAAAAACTTACAGAAAACGGATATGAACATTATGAAGTATCGAATTACGCCAAAAAAGGTTACCGGTCAAAGCACAATCTCAAATATTGGGAATATGAAAACTATCTCGGCTTCGGTCCCTCAGCACACTCGTTTTTCGACGGTAAGAGATGGAATAATTTCAGAAATATTATAAAATATAACATCAGTCTTCAAAAAAACGAACTTGCAATCGAAAACGTACATAACTTAACTGCCGAAGAATCGAAAACTGAATTTATTATGCTAGGATTAAGAAGCGTTGGCGTCAATTTTAAAAAATATTCGGAGCTCTTCGGAAATGATTTTACAGTTGAACATAAAGATTCGTTGAAAATACTTACTGAAAATAATCTTGGAATATATAAAAATAATTATTACTCTCTGACCGAAAAGGGATATTTGATGGTTGATGAGATTTGTGCGAAATATTTTTGATATTGTAGATTAACTGCCACTGCAGGGAACTTCATAACCAGGTATAAGAAATGAATTAATTTTATCGATATTTTAAAATGCATTTTCGATGTGATTTATCTCAGGCACATCATTCCCTGTATAAACTGAAACTGAATCAAATCTTATATCATAATCATCGTATTCGGGAAAATTTTTTAAAAATCCTGTTGCTGCCTGCCTGATATTTATTTGCTTGAAATGATTTATTGCTTCCTCAGGCTCGCCAAACGCCTTACTCTTTCTTGTTTTTACTTCAACAAAAATAATTATTTTATTCTTCTTATCATAAAAAATTAAATCAATCTCTTTTTTAAAATATTTGTAATTGCTCTGTATAAATTTCAGACCTTTTGCTTTCAGATATTCTTTAGCTTTAGCTTCTCCGAAATCACCGAGGTCTTTTTTACTGAATATTTTCATAATGATAGTTGCATAAATTTTCTGCAAAATGTTTCCCTGTGAATTTCACATAGCCCATATTCCCTGATTCTTTCTATATGCTCAGGTGTTCCGTACCCTTTGTTCTTAGCAAATAAATATTCAGGATATTTTTTGTCATATTCCTTCATTAACCTATCTCTCGTTACTTTTGCCAGTATTGATGCACAGGATATTTCGAAAATCTTATCGTCACCACCTACAACTGTTTCGAAATCGTATTTTTTGTGAATGCCGTTTCTGAGTTTAAAATAATTTCCGTCAATAAATAATTTGAAATTAATTTTTATCAGTTTGGTCAGACACTTTTCCATTCCCAGCATCGTTGCATTCAAAATATTCATTTTATCTATCGTTTTGTTATCGACAGTCGCGATTTTATAATCCAAGCAGTTCGTTATGATTTTTTCGTATAATTCTTCTCTATGCTTTTCGGAGAGTTTTTTGGAGTCTTTTACGCCTTCGATAGTATCATTTTCTTTAAATATTACCGAAGCGACTACAACCGGACCAGCAAGCGGTCCCCTTCCGGCTTCGTCGATTCCGCATATATATCTACATCTTTTTTCCATAAATGTAGCTTTAATATACGTAAAAATAAATATTTTAAACCTTAAGTTCAAATTAAATCCTTGAAAAAATGTCTAATTATTAGTATTTTTAAGGTTTTACAAAGATTTTAACTTAAATGTTCGAGGATTTAACAAATAAATTTGAAATTGTTTTAAAGAAAATTCGAGGTCAGGGAAAAATCACCGAAAAAAATATCGATGAATCTCTGCGTGAGGTCAGACGTGTTTTATTCGATGCAGACGTTAACTATAAAGTCGTAAATAATTTTATTAAAAACGTCAAGGAAAAATCACTCGGTGAACAGGTACTGACAAGCATTACGCCCGGACAACTTATAGTTAAAATCATTAACGACGAACTCATTAATCTTATGGGTTCGGAAAAATCGGAGCTGATTTTTTCAAATGATATCCCGTCAGTTATTCTGCTGGTCGGTTTGCAGGGTTCAGGTAAAACGACTTTTGCCGCAAAGCTTGCAAAGCATTTGAAAACAAAAGGCAGAAATCCTACTCTGGCAGCTTGCGATATATACAGACCGGCCGCAATCGAACAGCTGAAGGTTTTAGGCAAACAGACAGATGTTCCGGTTTTTTCTCTTGAAGACGAAAAAAATGCCGTTAAAATTTCCAGTCAGGCAGTAGATTTTGCAAGAAAAAACGCAAAAGATACACTGATAATCGATACAGCAGGCAGACTCGCAATCGATGAACAGATGATGAACGAAGTTTCATCAATCAAATCAGCAGTGAATCCGTCGGAAATACTCTTCATCGTTGATTCTATGACAGGTCAGGATGCCGTTAATACTGCAAAAGCATTTTACGATAAACTTAATTACACGGGAATAGTTCTTACAAAATTAGATGGAGATACAAAAGGCGGTGCCGCTATTTCGATTAAATCAATCGTAAATGAACCGATAAAATTTGTCAGTATCGGCGAGAAACTCGAAGCTATAGAGCCTTTTTACCCGGAAAGAATGGCATCGAGAATTCTCGGTATGGGTGATATTATCAGCTTCGTTGAAAAGGCACAGACCGAGTTCGATATATCCGAAACTGCCAAGCTCGAGGAAAAACTGAGAAAAAATAAATTCGATTTCGATGATTTTCTTTCACAGATTAAACAGGTAAAAAAAATGGGCTCCTTATCCAATCTGGTCTCGATGCTGCCCGGCGCCAGCAACGCTCTGAAAGGTAAAGAAATCGATGAAAAAATATTTACAAGACTGGAAGCCATTATACTTTCTATGACAAAAAAAGAAAGGGCAAATCCGGATATTCTAAACGGTACCAGAAGAAGAAGGATTGCTGACGGTAGCGGTACCTCGATTCAGGATGTCAACAGATTAATAAAACAATTCGATGATATGAGAAAGATGATGAAGGGATTTTCCAAGGGTAAAATGAGACATTTGATGAAAAATCTCAATCTGCCTTCTGGACTTATGAATCAATTTAAATAAAAATAAATTTTGATATAATATTTTAATAATATTATACTTATATTTCAAGTAAAAAAATATATATACTATTAATACAAAAAAATTTATAAATTAAAATTACGTATAAAAAAATATACGAAAGGAGTAAAACTAAAAATTGGTAAAGCTGAGACTTAAAAGGATGGGGAAAAAGAAACAGCCGATATACAGAATCGTTGCGGCTGATTCACGCTCCCCCCGTGACGGTAGATTCATCGAAGAAGTGGGATTCTATGACCCTAATAAAGAACCTATGGTCATCAAACTGAAAGAAGCTAAAGTAACGCAGTGGTTAAAAAACGGTGCTCAGCCTACGGATACTGTAAAAAGCTTATTCAAACGTTATGGTTTACATTACAAACTGAACCTTGTGAAAAGAGGATTCGATGAAAACAGAATTAGCGAAGAAATGCAGAAATTCGAATCCTCCAAGAGTGAAAAACAAAAAAGGGAAAAAGAACGTAAACTGAGACGCAGCCAAAACAAGAAAAAGAAAAAGGAAGAAACTAAAGAGGAAAAAAAGGAAGCGTAATTATAAAAATAATTATTGATTCTTAGCAAGCATTCTTAATAAATAATTAATAACTAAACTCAAAGGAGAAAATCATGAAGGAATTTATTGAGTTTATTGCTAAAAACCTCGTTGATAATCCGGAAGCTGTAGTTGTTGAAGAAAGCGAGCAAAATGGTAAGATTAAATTCAGATTGTTTGTCCAGGATTCGGAAACCGGAAAAGTAATCGGTAAATCGGGCAAAACAGCTAAAGCTATGAGAACTCTGCTGACCGCTGTTGCTGCTAAGAATGGTAAAAAAGCTTTACTAGAAATTCCTGATAAAAATACTCCAAGTAAAGAAAATTAATTGCCATTATTGTTAGAAAACAAATTAATTTCGATTGGGAAAATTACTAAACCCGTAGGTCTGAAGGGATATGTAAAGGTCTTAAGTCTAACTGATTTTCCCGATAGATTCAGAAACTTAAAGCGTGTTAAGCTTTTCAATGAAAGAGAAAACCTTGTTTTAATAAACAAATTTTCGAATTCAGAAGATTTTTATATAAAAGATGTAATTTTTGAAAAGGATTATTTTAAAATCCTATTCGATAATTATAATAATGTTAGTTCTGCAAGCGGTCTAATTGGATGTTTTTTGGTTATAAGTGAAGACAAAAGAAAAAAACTTGAAAAAGGAAAATATTATTACTACGAGTTGATTGGTTTGAAAGTCTTTGATAAAGGGGGGATTATCGGTTCGATAACATCTGTAGAAAATTATGGAGGACAGGATTTATTGAAAATTTATTTATACAACGACGATAAAAATATTTTGATTCCCTATGTTGATGAGTTTGTAAAAAAAATTGATATCGAAAAAGGATTTGCCGAAATAATTATGATTGACGGAATGTTAAATTAATTCGTATGAGATTCGATATAATAAGCGCAAATCCGAAAATTCTTGAAAGTTCTTTAACAAACGGCTTGATAAAAAGAGCTATAGAAAAAAATTATGTGGATATCGTAATTCATAACCTCAGAGATTATGCTTCTGGCAGCTATAAACAGATTGACGATACACCGTATGGGGGCGGTTCAGGCATGATACTAAAACCGGAACCGTTTTTTAAATGCATAAATAAACTGCTCTCTGAAAGAAATTATGACGAAATAATATATTTTTCACCTCAGGGAATATCGTTTAATCAGACTTATGCAAATGAATTGTCCCTGAAGAATAATTTTATATTGGTTTGCGGACACTATAAAGGAATTGACGAAAGGGTGATTACACGATTTGTGACAAAAGAAATATCAATAGGAGATTACGTTATTTCATGCGGAGAAATTGCCTCTGTGGTTTTCATGGATTCTTTATCAAGATTAATTCCCGGTGTCTTGGGTGACGGAGAATCTGCTATTACGGACAGCTTCCAGACCGATTCCGGATTTGACTATCCGCAGTATACAAGACCTGAAGATTGCGAAGGAAATAAGGTTCCAGATGTCTTATTGTCGGGTAACCATGCAAAAATAAATGAATGGCGAAAGCAAAAAGCCGAAGAAAAATTCAAAAAAATTAAAAATAAAAAATAATATAATAATATAAACTGTACAGGTAAGAAGGAGTAATTAATTAAAATGGATAAAATTAAATTGGTAACAGCCGCACAGATTAGAAGCGATATCCCCGCTTTTCATCCGGGAGACACCGTCTCCGTATCGGTTAAGGTTGTCGAAGGCGATAAGGAAAGAATTCAGCAGTTCAAAGGAATCGTGATGGGTATAAGAGGAAGAGGCGTAAGCAAAACTTTCCGCGTAAGAAAAATTTCAAACGGAGTCGGAGTGGAAAGAATATTTCCGGTGAACTCGCCTAAAATTGCCAAAATCGAAGTACTTAAAGAAGGCAGCGTGAGAAGAGCAAAATTGTATTACCTTAGAAAATTGACGGGTAAAGCTGCTACTAAAATCAAAGAAAAAAAGAGAAAACATATCTCGAAACTGATTAGCGATGTGGTAATTGAAAATGCACCGGAAGAAAACATCGAAAATGAAGTTGTTACAGAAAATAAATCCGAATAAAGAATTTTTTCTATAAATTTTATTTCCTACCGCCTTTTCAGGAAGGCGGTTTTTTTTAATGGAAAAAAAGAAAATATTTATTTCTATCGCAGGTAATATAGGCTCAGGTAAATCATCGCTTACCCGGCTTCTTGCTAAAAGATTTAACTGGCTCCCCTATTATGAGTCCGTAAATGATAATCCTTACCTTACAGATTTCTATGCCGATATGAACCGGTGGTCATTTAATCTGCAGATTTATTTTCTTGCTCACCGGTTCAATATCCATAAGGAAATTAATGAAAAACCAAATTCCGTTATCCAGGACAGGAGCATCTACGAAGATGTCGAGATATTTGCCTTTAACCTGCATAAGCTCGGTAAAATGTCCGACAGAGATTACCTGACATATTCTAACCTGTTCCGCGAAATGACATCGTATCTGACTCCTCCAGACGTCCTCGTCTACCTTAAAGCGGATATCAACACTCTTATCAAACAGATTAAATCCCGCGGGAGGGATTTCGAAAAGGATATTGATAACGACTATCTGAAATTACTCAACGAAAGCTATGATAGATGGATTAATAAATATGATTACGGAAAAAAATTAATCGTCGAAACCGACCAACTCGATTTTGTTCACTCGGATAAAGATTTCGACTCGGTTATAGATTATATTGAAAAGGAACTCCTGCTCGATTTGAAACTGTTTACTTAATTTTACTCGGCGTGGGTATATTATACTTGCTTAAAAGTTTATATAAATGACTTCTCTGTATTTTCAAAGCTTCCGCGGTATGCACGATATTATATTTATAATCCCTTAACATTTTTTCGATAAAAACCTTTTCGGATTCGTTTTGAAAATCGTTAAGAGTAAGATTTTTATTCAGTAATTCGTTCAGCAATTTCGAATGCTTTGTTCCCGGAATTTCTATGTCGTCTTCATCTATTACATCCTTATCGATATCGAATATCAATCTTTCTATCGTGTTTCTTAGTTCTCTCACATTTCCCGGCCATCTGAATGACATTAAATGACCGATTGCTTTTTCCGAAAAAACCTTTTTGTTAATATTATATGCTTCGCATACCTGCTGCGTTAAGGTTTTTACTAGTATACCAATATCCTCAGCTCTGTCTCTTAAAGGCGGAATTACTATTTGTAAAACGTTAATTCTGTGAAATAAGTCCTCTCTGAATCTTCCCTCGCTTATCTCATCTTCCAGGTTTTTATTTGTCGTAAAAATGAAACGGACGTCTAATGTTATTTCTTCTTTCTTCCCGGGCGGAGTATATTTTTTCTCCTCTATCACTTTCAATATCTTTGACTGCACATCAAGCGATAAGCTGCTTACTTCGTCGAATAAAAAATAACCGCCCCCCGCCTCATACAGCTTACCGTTTCTTATGACCCTGTCGTTTTCATAAACCCCGAACAATTCCTCATCCGCCTTATCATCAATCAGGTTTGCGCAATTTACCGTTATAAAAGGACTTTCGGACCGTTTTGAATTAAGATGCAATTGCTTCGCTACAAGCATCTTTCCTGTTCCGCTCTCTCCGTATATCATCAGGTTAATATCAAGGTCGGAATATTTTTTTATTCTTTCTTTTACCTCCTGAATTGCTTCGCTTGTTCCGATAATACTGTTGGATTCTATCAACTCATTTTTTAAAGCTTCGATTTCATCCTTTGATTTCTTGTATTCGAGGGCATTTCTGATTGTAAGCTTCAGTTCCTCCAAATCCGGCGGTTTCTGTATGAAATTATAAGCTCCTCTCTTTGTAGCCTCTACAGCAGTTTCAAATGTCCCGTGACCCGATATCATAATCACGATAATCCTGTTGTCAATTTCCATTATTTTTTCAAGAACTTCAAGTCCGTCCATTTTAGGCATCTTTATATCTAAAAGCACCAAATCGAACTTCTCGCTTTTTACTTTCTCTATCGCCGTAAAACCGTCAAGACTTGTATCTATCTGATGTTTCTCCGAACTCAGTACAAGCTTTAGAACTTCGAGTATGTTTTGCTCGTCGTCGACTATTAGAATTTTGCCCATAATTTTTATTTTAATTCTACAATCGTAGTTCCTGAATCTCCTTCATTCCAGTGACCAAGCCTGAATGATTTCACTAACTTATTTTTCGATAATATTCCGTTAACTTCTTTTCTCAACCTTCCCGTTCCCTTTCCGTGTACTATCGAAACCGTTGATATCGAATTTAAACTCGCATTCTGCAAAAATTTCTCAACCTTATCGCATATCTCAATGGAATATAATCCTCTTATATCAAAGGTGTCCTCGTATGGTATCTCAACTGCCTTCGACCTGCTTTCATCCAATTTAGTAAAATTTTTATTTATATTACCTGCTTTTTTTAAGTCTTTTAATTTTACCCTGAATATTACTCCGTTAACATCCACCGATGCATTTTCCTTTTTTATTTCCAGCAAAACTCCTTTTGAACTGGATTCCTTTATTATAACATAATCTCCTTCTCTTATCGGTTCTTTCGAAACTGCATCAGTGACTTCTTCTTTTTGTAAATTCTTTATAACAAAAGTCTCTATATTCTCTTTTATTTCTTTGGGCTTGAAGTCTTTTTTCTCCCTGACCTCTTTTATTGCTAAATCAATTTTCCTTTTGCTCTCCTGTATAATCCTCTCGCCTTCCGTTTTTGCATTATTTATAATCTCTCTTTCCTTTTTCTTCAACTCGCTAATTTTTCCGTCATATAATGTTATCAACCCGTTTAACCTCGTATTTTGAATATCGAATTCCCTTTTTAACTCAAGATACTTCTGTTTGTTGAAATTTAATTCTTTTATCAGTTCCTCGAGATTATTCTCGTCGGCTTCAAGCATACTTTTGGCGTAATTAAGAGTATCTTCCGGAAAATCGAATTTCTTAGCAATCTCGAATGTAAAACTCTGCCCCGGTATTCCGACAACGAATTTATAATTCGGGGAAAGCGTATCAACGTCAAACTCAAGTGAAGCGTTTTCGATTTTCTCGGTGTTAAATGCAAAACTCTTTAAATCTCCCATATGCGTTGTAACGATTGATATACAGTCTGTTCCGGAAAGATATTTTAAAATAGATGCGGATAAGGCTCCTCCAAGCTTTGGGTCTGTTCCGTTACATATCTCGTCTATCAAAACCAGTGACTCCGAATCACAATTTGAAATAATATCTTTTATATATTTTAAATGCGAACTGAAAGAACTCAAATCGTTTTCAATCGACTGGTCATCTCCGATGTTAATAAAAATTCTCCTGAATAATCTGAATTTCGAATTGCTCTCGGCAGAGACCAATATTCCCGATTGAAACAGCAGCTGCAACAATCCAATCGTTTTTAATGCTACCGTCTTTCCGCCAGCATTCGGTCCTGTGATTACCAGAGTATTAAATTCATCGCCGATTTTCACGTCCAGAGGCACAATTTTGTTTATGTCATGCATTTGAAGTAAAACGGGATGATACGCTTTCGATAGCAGAATCTCCTTTTCGCTGATTTCGGGAATATTTCCATTCACTTCTATTGCATATCTTGCCTTAGCATAAATGAAATCCAGCTCCGCCAATATTTCACAATTCAATTTAAGTTCATCATAATATGTGGAAACTTCTGCCGTTAATTCGGTAAGTATTTTCTCGATTTCCCTTCTTTCCTCATATTTCAGTTCCGTAATCTCGTTATTAATCTCAGTTGTTTCCTGCGGTTCGATAAATACCGTTGCCCCTGATGCTGATGAACTGTGGATTATCCCCGGGACTTTCCTTTTATTTTCGACCCTGACGGGTATTACCGACCTGCCGTCCCTTAACGTTATAATATCGTCTCTCGATAAATCCTGCTCGGACATCTCCTTAAGAATTTTGTACAGGGATTTTCTTAGCCTGTCGCTCTTGCTTTTTATCTCACTCTTTATCCTTCTTAAATTCTGTGATGCGGTATCTTTAACGTTTCCTTCCTCGTCTATCGTCAACTCGATATGCCGCTCGAGTATCTTGTCATAAAACAATCTGTTTGACAGCTCCGCTATTAAATAATAATTATCGTTATTATTTTTATTTACCGAACCGATTACCTGCTTAATATTCCTCGATATTTTTAAAAAGTTCAGAATCCACAAGAATTTATCCGAAAGTATTATACTTCCCTTTATTTTCGATTTCTCTATTAATTCCCTTATATCCCTTAATCCCGTAAAATCCGGGAAAGAATTAATTTCGATTAATTCTTTCGCCTGTAATACTTTTTTTAATTCTTTTTCAAGCTGTGACTGATTTGTATAAAATGGTATTTTTGAAAATTGCCCGCTGCTCAGTTCCGAATATGCATATTTATGTATCTTTGAAATTACTTTGTCAAATTCGAGTTTATTTTTTATTTCCTCAAGATTCATTAGCAATCCTATAATTATTTTGTATATAAACTGTCAAGCCTAAGAAATGAATTTAAATCATCAAATGATTTCCTATTGAAAGGAAGTGCTTTCGATACAATATCAAACGTATCCGGTGCGAACCTGTGAACATGCGGATATAATGTGGAATTGCGAAAAGCTCCCTCGCCCATTACTCCAAAACTCTTAAGAAATATGATAATGAGACTCGCAACTAATAAACCCTTTATGATTCCCAGAATCGCCCCCAAAATCCTGTCCAAAGATTTTGTCAACTTACTTATCCTTGAAAGTTTTCCCGCAAGAAATATCCCCGCAAAATATATAACGAGAAATATTATTACAAAAGATATTAAATTTAATGTCTTTGTGTCTTTAATGAATTTATTCAGTACTAATGCAAAACCTGAATGGAATTTGGTCGCCAGTACTATACCTATGATAATGCTGATGAGTGCAAAAACACTCACCAGAAATCCTTTTCTGTATCCTAAAAATGCAAGTAAAAGGACAATTACTAATATTATTATATCGAGCGTATTCAATATGTCACGGAAAAATTAATTATTAATTGGGAATTATGAGCCGAGTTTGCTTTTCACAATTTCCTGTATAATCTTACCGTCTATTTTTCCCTTTAAAGTCTTCATCGAGGCAGACATTACTTTTCCGAAATCTTTCGCTGTTACATCCCCTGATTCCTTGATGACATTATTTATTACTTCTTCTGCTTCCTCTCTGGACAACGGTTTCGGAAGATATTCATTTATTATTTCCAGCTGTTTATTTTCTTTTTCTACAAGGTCAGACCTGTTTCCCATTTCAAACATTTCAATTGCTTCTTTCCTCATTTTAACCTGCCTCATTAAAAGCTGAATCTCTTCATCCTCGTTCATTTCCCTCTGCATGCCCGTCTTGTCCATCTTTATTATTTCCGCTCTTATACCGCGTAATGTCTCCATTCTGACTGCATCCTGACTTTTCATCGCAGCCTTTAAATCTTCGTTTATTTTTTCTTTTAAGCTCATATTTAATAAATTATTATTCTCCGGTATCGTATCTGTTCAGTTGAGCTAAATACTTCGATTTCGGATACTCTTTTTTGAATTCTTTTATTGTCTTCCTGAGGTTTTCATTATCGTTCGCTAATGAATAATTCTTGATTGCATAAAACATATATTCATCGTTGTTCGTTACCAGTTTACTGTGCTTTGATGCCTTTAAATAATTTTCTGCCGCATTAGAGAAATCATTCTTTGCTTCGAATATGGAAGCCAATCCCGCATATGATGCGGCTTTGTATATGTCATTACTGCCGGAATAATCTTTGTAATATTTCTCAGCATTATCGAAATCCCTTAATGAATAATAACAATTTGCCAGCATTATCTTTGCCAGCTCCCCGTTTTCAGAAGAACCGTAATTATCCACTATATATTGTAAGCCTCTCGACATACCCAGCGAATCCCCGTAAATTGCCTGCTGATATAAACCGCTCGTGTATATCATATTTATTTTGGAAAGCTCTATTCCCGCAGTTTCGTTGCTTTTGGTTTTATGATTAAAATAGAAGAATATTAATGCTATTACAATAACTATACCTGTTGCAATCATATACACCTTGTTTTTGTTCGCTTCGTAATATTCCAGTGATTTGTAATAAAAAGCAATCAGTTTATCATCATGCGTTTTACCAATGTTTTTCCCTAATTTTGCCATTTTATAATTTAATAATTTATTTTATTAAAGACTTTTAAATTATTAATTTAATCTTTTTAAATAAAGTCAAAATTTACTGTTTTTATAGGGATTTTACGCAAAATAATGAAAATATTACAAAATTGGAATTTAATTTTATCTAGTTTTTAAGTATTTTATAAGATTAATCGAAGATTATTAATAAAGAAACTGTAAATATCATCGTTATTAGTTTAGTTATAATTCTGACTTTAATACTAATTACGGTAACAGTGCTGATTTTTATTAATACTTAAAGATTTATTTTGTTTTATTTCAAAAATGTTTATTTAATAATTAAAAATATTTGAACAATGTTAGAAAAAATTAAAGAACTTTTAGGAAAAGAAGACGAAAATTTGCTCACACACAAATGTAAAACAATTCCTAAGGAAATACTACATCTGCCCGGACCGGATTTCGTTGACAGAGTCTGGAAAGATTCCGATAGAACCCCGAATGTATTAAGAAATATGCAATCTATTTTCAATACAGGCCGTCTTGCAGGAACCGGTTACCTTTCAATTCTGCCTGTAGACCAGGGAATTGAACACTCCGCCGGCGCTTCATTTGCCCCTAATCCTGAATATTTTGACCCCGAAAATATTGTTAAACTCGCTGTAGAAGGCGGTTGCAATGCTGTAGCTTCTACTCTCGGGGTGCTCGGTGCGGTTTCCAGAAAATATGCTCATAAGATTCCTTTTGTGCTGAAAATTAACCATAACGAGATTCTCTCCTATCCTAATAAATATGACCAGATTTTATTCGCAAACATAGACCAGGCTTTCGATATGGGTGCGGTAGCAGTCGGCGCTACAATTTATTTCGGCTCTGAAGAATCTTCAAGACAAATTCAGGAAGTATCAGATGCTTTTTCATATGCCCACGAACTTGGGCTTGTTACTATTTTATGGTGCTATCTGAGAAATTCAGCTTTCAACGTAAAAGGCGATAAGGATTATCACGTCTCCGCAGATTTAACGGGTCAGGCAAATCATCTGGGTGTTACCATAGAAGCCGATATTATTAAGCAAAAATTACCCGAAAATAACGGCGGATATAATGCTCTGAAATTCGGAAAAACACATAAATATGTTTACGAAAAACTTACTACCGATAATCCTATCGACCTTACGAGATACCAGGTCGCTAATAATTATATGGGAAGAGCGGGATTAATCAATTCCGGAGGTGCATCTACAGGAAAAGGTGATTCTGACCTCAAAGAAGCTGTCAAAACTGCC
The DNA here is from genome assembly GCA_964501535.1 of uncultured Ignavibacteriaceae bacterium. Classification (GTDB taxonomy): domain Bacteria; phylum Bacteroidota; class Ignavibacteria; order Tepidaquicellales; family Tepidaquicellaceae; genus FEN-1279. The sequence continues at coordinate 498,671 of CAZCSV010000001.1, forward strand.
GTAATCAATAAAAGAGCCGGTGGTATGGGTCTGATTTCCGGAAGAAAAGCGTTTCAAAAACCAATGAAGGATGGTGTGATATTGCTTAATGCAATTCAGGATGTTTATCTGGAAAAATATATAGATATTGCTTAATAAATTAAAGATAATTATAATAAAAATAAAACAGTTAACATTATTTAATTAAATCAAATAATATGAATAAACCGAAAAAAGTTGCTTTGGCTAAACACAGGAAAAAAAGAGTGAAAACTAAAGCAAAAGTTAAAGCTTCTAAGTCTCTTAAAAAGGTTAGTGTGTAATTAAATTAAATTAAATAAAATTGTGTTGTCAAAATCGAAGAATTTCTTTTCAAAATTCTGAAATTCTTCGATTTGTTTTTTAAAGGTTAATAAAACCGTAAATTTTATTGATTTACAATATTAATGAAAAAATTTGTTATCTTAGCATACCTTCTGTTTACAACATCATTTACTCCAATTGCGGCAAGGTTCATCGTAAATGAAATCTCCCCTCTTTCTTTGGCTTTTTTCAGATTTGGAATTGCCGACATTTTATTAATTATTATTTTCTTTATCAGGAAAAATAAGTTGAAAATCGATAAATCTGACATTCTGAGATTCCTTTTGCTCGGTGCTCTGGTTTTACCTGTAAACCAATTTTGCTTCCTTATAGGTGTCAGCCTTTCTACAGCTTCTCATTCTGGTGTAACTTATTCCTTGACGCCGTTATTTGCATATCTTATTTCAATCAGAATTAAACACGAAAAATATTCTCATGGTAAACTTTTTTCGATACTTTTATCTATCGTCGGAATAATTGTGATTTTTTACGAAAACCTTCTGAATGCAAGTATGTCGACTTCTTTATACGGGGATATTTTATTGCTTTTCGCCGTACTTTCATGGGCATTGTATCTGACGCTCAGTAAGGATATGGTAGCAAAATATGGTGCTCTTAAGACATCGGCAATTTCGTTCACTACAGGTGTTATACTTTATATCCCTATCCTTATTTACGATTTACCTAATCTTTCCTTGGATAACTTGAGTCTCTGGGGAGGTCTGTCTTTCTTTCATCTTACAATACTTGTTGCTTTCGGCAGCTACTTCGTTTTCACATGGTCGACCAAATATATTTCCATCAGTTCATTGACTACATCAATGAACTCTTCTCCATTAATTACCATAATTTTTTCGTGGATTTTATTAAATGAAAAATTATCTTATTTTTTCGCTATTGGAACAATAATTACCCTGGCAGGTGTATTTTTATCTCAAAGATATAATGACTTTAAACAAAATGATAATTTTGAAATAGCATCTTAAGTAATGAATCTATTATGGATGAAACGCTGAGAAATAAAAAGAAAATCAATATCGCCATCAGCTCGATGCTGGCTGCAATTTTTATAGTAGTTATGAAATTCCTGGCGGCATATTTCAGCGGCAGCTTGGGAGTATTGTCGGAATTGTTCCATTCATCTATAGATTTAATCGCAACGATTGCCACGATTATTTCCGTTAAATATTCATCAAAACCTCCCGATGAAATGCATAATTATGGCCACGAAAAAATTGAAAGCTTTTCCGCTTTGTTTCAGGTCATAATTCTGGTTGGAATGTGTGCGTATTTGATTTATGAATCAATAGAAAGAATTATTAACCACGTTCCCGTTAATATAAGTATTTTTACTTTCTTCGTAATCATAATCTGTATATTAATAGATATCTCGCGTTCACGTGCGTTAAAAAAAGTCGCTATAGAAACAAAATCACAGGCTCTCGAAGCAGATTCCCTGCATTTCACATCCGATATCTGGAGCTCAGTTGTCGTGTTAATCGGTATGGTATTTACTTATTTTAATCTGACACCTCTTGCAGACCCAGTTAGCGCTATCATAGTTTCTGTACTTATTGTTATTGCTACATTCAGACTGACCAAAAAAGCCTTTGATGCTTTAATGGACAGGGTTCCTTCGGGTCTCCGCGAAAAAATCTCAAAAGAAGTCAGCACCATGGAAGGTGTCGAAGGAGTTAAAAAAATCAGAATTAGAAGTTCAGGTTCAAAAATATTCATAGACATGGTGATACTAATCGCAAGAACAAAACTCTTTTCACAAACACACGAAATTATGGATTCTGTCGAAAGAAAAATAAAGGAAATTGCTCCGGATTCCGATATTGTTATTCACTCTGAACCTACTGTCACACAAAATGAAACTATTAACGATAAAATCAGACTGATTGTGAACCACGAAGGCTTTAAATGCCACGATATCTTCTCTCATAAAATTGATAAAGAGATTTATTCAGAATTGCACGTCGAAATAGATGATACCAACGATTTGGACTTCGCACATAAAAAAATCTCTGCGCTCGAAGAAAAAATCAAAAATGAAATACCTCTAATTTCGAAAATAAAGATTCATCTTGACGAACCAAGTGAACTGCTTTTCGATACAACAGATGTTACATCGAAATCTAACGAACTTATAAGAAACATCGAAAATATTTTAAAGGATAAAAATTACATCAAAAAATATTACGACATAAAAGTAGTAAATTCGAACGATAAGCTGAGAATATCTTTGAACTGCGAATTCGATAAAAATTTTACTTTCGAAGAGGTTCACGAAAAAGTAACCATACTCGAAAGTAAAATCTATCTTCATATTAAGGAACTGTACCCGAATCTGTCGAACGTTATTATACACGCTGAACCAACAAATTTGTAATTAATTTTAACAGAAATGGAAAAAATAAAAGTAGGAATAATCGGTTGCGGGCACCTCGGCATAATGCACCTGAAAAATATCATGGAGCTTGAGAGAGAAAGAAATGATATCGAGCTTAAAGGAATTTATGACATTAATATCGGCAAAAGTAAAATTATCGCAACAGAAAATAATACAAAATATTATTTTACACTTGACGATATAATTGGCGATATAAATGCGGCTTTAATCGTCTCCCCTACATCTACTCATTTCGATATTGCCTTAAAAACAATATCTAAGAATATCCATACATTCATCGAAAAACCTGTAACAGACAAGCTCGAAAACGCTTATCTGCTCAGGGCAGACAGAGACGGACATGGTAAAATCGTTGTTCAGATAGGTCATATTGAAAGATTTAATCCTGCTCTTCTGTCGGTAGAGAAATATAATCTAAAGCCCCTGTTCATTGAATCTCACAGATTATCTCAGTATAATCCAAGAGGAACTGACGTTTCCGTTATACAGGATTTAATGATTCATGATATTGACATAATTCTTAGTCTGGTTAAATCAAGAGTTAGACAGATTGACGCAAACGGGGTGGCAATTATGACCGATAAATTTGATATCGCCAACGCTCGGCTCCAATTTGAAAATGGATGCGTTGCAAATATTACCGCATCAAGAATCTCCCAAAAAAAAATGAGAAAAATGAGAATTTTCCAGAACGACGCTTACATTTCAATAGATTTTTCCGATAATAAATCCGAAGTTTTCAGGCTCGATGAAACGAAAAAATCCGGAACAATTATCGGAAGTATCGAGAAAAAAGGTAAAACTGTTAATATCATATATGATAAACCAAAAACCTTGAAAATCAATGCGATGAAATATGAAGAAAATTCGTTTTTCGATTGTATAAAAAATAATACGACTCCTGTTGTATCCCTTGATGACGGTATACAGGCGCTCGAAGTTGCGACCGAAATAATTCAGAAAATTAATGAAAACAATATCGCATTCTGAATGATGATAAAAATTAAATATGATGAAATTAAAGAGATATCCAGTCTTACAGAAAAGCTGAATGCCGAAGCGTATTTAGTCGGCGGATATGTGAGGGATACTATACTCGGCATAGACTGTACCGATTTGGATATTATGGTTATCGGCGATGCAATTACCTTCGCCAATAAAGTTGCCAGGAAATTTAAAACTGAACTTTCAGCAATTTATAAAAATTTCGGAACAGCTCTTCTTAATATCAACAACCTGAAAATCGAATTTGCATCGGCACGTAAGGAAAGTTATAACAGGAATTCGCGTAAACCGGTAGTCGTCCTCTCGAATTTAAAAGAAGATTTATCGAGACGGGATTTCACAATAAATGCCCTTGCCGTTCCGCTTAAAGGAAAATCGAAAGTAATTGATTTGTTTGACGGACTAAAGGATTTAAAAAACGGAATAATAAAAACACCTCTTGACCCGGAAAAAACTTTCGACGACGACCCGCTTAGAATGCTGCGAGCCATACGTTTTGCCTCTCGATTTAATTTTTCAATCGAAGAAAATACTCTCGGAGCAATTGCTAAATTTAGAAACAGGCTCAAAGATAATATCGTTTCGCAGGAAAGAATTACGAATGAATTTCTTCAAATACTTGAATCGGATGTCCCGTCAGTCGGAATGAATCTGCTTTTCTTAACCGGCCTTTTGGAAATCGTTTTCCCCGAAATATCTAAAATGGCAGGAGTTGACCAGCGTAAAGATTATCACCATAAGGATGTTTTTAATCACACACTGGAAGTCCTTGATAACACAGCCAGAAAAACCGATAATCTCTGGCTCAGATTCTCAGCTCTCGTTCACGATATCGCTAAGCCATCTACCAAGAGATTCGTTGAAGGAATAGGTTGGACATTCCACGGACACGAGGAACTCGGAGCAAGAATGATGAAAAAAATATTCGAGAGAATGAGATTGCCTATGACCCATCTCGAATATGTCCGGAAACTCATAAGACTTCATTTAAGACCAATTCCACTCGCGAGTGATGATGTAACCGACTCTGCCATCCGGCGACTCGCCGCCGAAGCAGGTGAAGACCTCGAAGACTTGCTGATACTCTGCAGAGCCGACATCACTTCTAAAAATCCGGTCAAAATGAAAAAGTTTATGAACAATTATGAGAAAATCGAGAAGAAAATCGTTGAAGTACAGGAAAAAGATAAATTAAGAAATTTCCAATCTCCGGTAAGAGGTGAAGAAATTATGCAGATTTGTAACCTTACCCCATCAAGGTCCGTCGGAATAATCAAAAAGGCAATCGAAGACGCAATACTCGATGGAATTATTCCTAATGAATATGAAGCAGCAAAGGAATATTTGTTTAAAATAAAAGACAAATTATTAAAATCCGGATAATTATTTTGTTGTTGAAATGCCTTAATCCTTCATATTTCAGATTTTTTTCTTATATGTTACTTTTTTCGGATTTGTAAACTGCTTTAATCCGTCTACACCCCCGTGAAATCCGAAACCGCTCTCTTTTATTCCTATCCATGGAGTTCCTGATACGCCGCCTACGCCTCCGTTTATCCCTATCATTCCCGTCTCAATTTTTGAGGCTATTTCCATTGCACGTTTGTGATTCTTCGTCCAGATTGTCGCTCCAAGACCGAACCTCGACTTGTTTGCTTTTTCAATTGCTTCATTTGCATTTCTTACCCTTTGAATCGAAACTACCGGTCCGAATGTTTCTTCTGTCATTATATTATGCTTCTCGCTTGCATCAACTATTAATGTTGGCTCTATGAAATATCCGTTGCTTTCAACTTTATTCCCGCCATACAATATCCTCGCACCTTTCCTTCTGGCTTCATCAACCTGATTCAATACCTCGCTCCTTTGTGCTTCGTTCGCCATAGGTCCTATATCTACATTGTCATAAACATTTCCGACCTTTATCTTTTTAATCTTCTCAAGTACCAATTTTTCGAACTTCCCGGCAATCTTATCCTCTACATATATTCTTTCAATTGATGTGCATATTTGCCCGCAGTTCCTTATCGATGCAGAAACCGCAAACTCAGCCGCAGATGATAAATCGGCGTCTTTTAAAACAAGCATAGGGTCCTTACCGCCAAGCTCCAGAATTAACCTGTTGAGCCTATTCGAACACTCCGACATTACCTTCTTACCAACTTCCCTCGACCCTACAAACGTGACCATGTCGATATCCGATTGCAGTAATATCTCCCCGACTTCCTCAGCTCCCTGAATAATATTGATTACACCTTTTGATAAATGCTTGTTAAAAATCTCGAAAATTATCTTCCCCGTCAATGGTGAATATTCAGACGGTTTAAAAACCACACTGTTCCCGGTAAGCAAAGCCTGAACTATCAGTGATATCGGAATCTCGAACGGGAAATTCCATGGCGTTATTACTGCAACGACTCCTATCGGTACTCTGTATACTTCCGTTATGAGTGATTTCGACTTATAAATTTCTTTCCTAAAAATCTTTTCTGATAATTTTATGTTCGTATTTATTGATTCGAGTGCAGATAGCATTTCTCTTTGAGAGCTCTTGTAAATCTTCCCCATTTCGGAAGATATTGTATCCGCAATTTTCTTTTTCTCTTTTAGCAAATCTTTTTCGATTTTTCTGATAATTTTTACTCGGTTTTTTAATGAAAGCTCACTCCATGTCTTGTATGCTTTCCTTGCAAGCTTTACATTTGAAGCCACTTCCCCCGGGGATGAAATTTTTATTTTTTCTATTACTTCCCCGGTGGATGGATTATGGTCATTAATGAATTTCTGTTTCAGCATCATTGTAGTAAAAATATGTATTTATTACATTAACTTTTTAAATAATCCGAGTATCCCCTGTTTCCACGCAATCCTGTGGGTTACTCCCGTTCCCTTTTGTATTGTGTGTTTGTTGTCTAAATACCATTGGTAAGACCTTATCAATGCATCTGCATTAGAATATTTCGGCTCCCATCCGAGTGTTTTCTGAGCTTTCTCTATCGATACAAACGAATCCGTATCCGCCGTTCCGTAAATCCATTTGTATAAAGGCGAAAGATTTAATATTTCAAAAAATCTTAATGCAGGTTTAATCAACCAAGAGGGAGTTCCCATCACCCTTGAACCCGATTTGGCATATTCGCACATCGCCCCTACATCTTCCTTCACTGTTTTAAAATCTTTTGCCCCTACATTAAATACATCATTAACTTTTTCTGCCGGTAATGTAGCGCATAAATTTATCGCATCTACTAAATCATCTACTTCAAAAAGCTGATACCTGTTTTTACCGTTTCCAATTATAGGAATTTTTGCACCAGATTCAACCCAGTCATATAAAATCTGGAACACGCCGAGTCGTGCTGTTCCTATAAAACTTTTAGGTCTTAGTATACAAACGTTCAATCCTTTTTTCCTGTAATCCTCACAGATTTCTTCTGCCTGTATCTTGCTTTTTCCGTATGGTCCCACCCCGATCCTCGGATGAGTCTCGTATAACGGATGCTCTTTTGGCACTCCGTAAACCGAAGTCGAAGAAATAAAAATTAACCTGCCTACGTCAAGCCTCAAACAACTGTCGCATACATTCTTCATCCCTCCTACATTGGTCTCAAATATATCCTTCTTCTTCCACAACGGAAGCGCCGCCGCACAGTGTATAACTACATCTGCACCGCTTAATATCTCGTCCATCTGCTTTTGGTCTCTTACATCACCATATATGCAATTTATTTCTTTATTATAATCGCCTTCCGGAAATGGCGCTATGTCGAAAAAAACAGAATCCTTATAATTTGTTATCTCGTTGATTTTTGTTCCTATGTGATATCCGAGAAATCCGGCACCACCCGTTACAACTACTTTCATCTTATTTATATTTATTTATAATTAAATTTTACGGGACAAATTTTTCCCAATATCGCTTCTTTCTTCGCTCCTGTTGCCGATGGTACATTACTGCAATTTTGTGATATTGTCTCATTCGCTAAAACCGCAAATAATACCGCTTCCTTATTTTCGGAATTTATTCCCCTGTGTTCAAGCTTCCTAACTATGGAATTCTCAAAATATGATTTGATGGAATTCATAATCACAACATTATCAGCTCCCCCTCCGCTGACTAAAATCTCGGATATATCTGAATTCATAACAAAATGTGTTATATTAAAATATATTGTATATGCTGTATATTCGGTTACGGTTCTTATTATATCTTCTTTACTTATGTTTTCCGCTTTTTTTATTATCTTTTTTAAAAAAGATTTTCCGTAATACTCCCTGCCTGTTGATTTCGGCGGCTTCGTTTGAAAATATCTGTCCTCCGTACAAAGATATTCAAACAAACCTTTTTCAATTTTTCCTCTCAGTGCAATCTTTGAATCCCTGTCGAATCCCTTTCCGAAATACTCCCTGCACAATCCGTCAATCAGCATGTTCCCGGGACCGGAATCGAAAGCTATTACTTCATCAATCCTGCCGCTCTTTTTCAAATATGTCAGATTAGCTATTCCGCCGATATTAATTAATATTCTAGATTTTCTTTTATCTGTAAATAATATGTAATCAAGATATGGAACTAACGGCGCTCCGTCACCTTCGACAGCGACATCTGCCGTCCGGAAATCACCGACTGTTGTTATTCCCGTTTGATTCGCTATTACGGACGGATCCCCGACTTGTAAAGTCGACTTGGTATTGAAACCGAATTCCTTTCTAACCTTCGGAATATGATATATCGTCTGACCATGCGACCCTATTATATCTACTGAATTACCGGATATATTTCTTAAATCCAAAAATTTCTTTATTTTTTCCGCAAATAATCGCCCGATAATAAAATTAAGCTTGCAAATATCTTCAACATCATTTTCATTTTTACGGGAACACTTTAAAATGTATTCTTTAAGTTGGTTTTCTATTCTAAAAGATTGAAAATCAATAACTTGAACCAATGTCTTGATTCCCGAACCCTTAATGTTCACTAAAACAACATCAACTGCATCTACCGATGTTCCCGATAGAACTCCTATCACCCTCCGCTCTTTTTTCCTTATTATTTCTGTTAAATTCGCACTCATATTTTTCAAATATAGCCGAATTATTTTTCATATTCTATGGATTTTACTGTAACTTAAATAACTAAATATAGTATATATAAATAGGAAAATATGATGTAATTATTGTCATTTATTTTGTGATATTTTTTATAGATTTTCCAGTAAATAATAAATTAAAATGGAAGAATTTAACATTATCGAGAAAAATAACAATGATGTTGTAATTTTGTACCTTGAAGGATTTCTCGATGCTCATACTTCGGTTGAGCTTGAGAAATCATTCGAAAAATTAATTAGTGAAAAGAAATACAAAATCATAGTTAATTTCGAAAAATTATCATACATAAGTAGCGCCGGCCTGGGTGTTTTTATGGCTTATATAGAATCTATTAGAAACAATTCGGGTGATATAAAATTATGCAAAATGAGTGATAAGATTTACAATATTTTCGATATGCTCGGATTTCCAATTTTATTCGAAATCTATAAGGAAGAAACAGAACCTATAGAAAAATTTAATTAAGATTTTATAAATTTTGGATAATACTGAAAAAATATCGATTGTTAGCTCGACTAAAAACCTTAAACAGGTAAGAAATTTCATCGAGGAAAGTGCGAGGAAATATCTTTCCGATATTAATGTCATAAACCAGATAGTCTTGTCTGTCGATGAAGCATGTACTAACATTATTAAACATACTTATAAATTCGACGAAAACCATATCATCGATATAGAAAATTATATTAAAAATAATCAGTTCATTGTAAAAATTTCATATAATGGGGGTGAATTCGACCCTAATAAACGCTCTCTTCCCGATATGAAAGAGTATTTCGCTAAATATAAAGTAGGAGGACTCGGTATACCTTTAATGAAAAAGTTTATGGATAAAATTGAATATATGCACACAGTTAACGATTTCAACGAATTAATACTTTTTAAAAATATTTAAAGGCTCAAAATCTTCTTCTTTTCCGATTATGGAAAACTCGTACCCGACAAAAAAACAGCTCGAACTGAATTCATTAATAGAATTCTCTCAGCTGATTAACAGTAACCTTAACCTTGATTTTATCTTCGGTAATATCCTGCTTAGTATTATGGGAAAAATGATGATTACCAAAGGTCTTTTTCTTGTAAATAATTTTTCGAAAGGAGAAAACTCTTATACAATTAATACCTTGAAAGGTTTAAGCCAGAACTACAAGAACAGAGAAATAGAATTTGAATTTCCGAGACTGTCTATTTTCAGCTCAGCAGATTTCAAGGACAAGGATAATTTCTTTACGAAAAATAATCTTGATTTCTTTTTTAAAATCTTTTTTTCCGATAAGTCTCTCGGTGTGTTGTGTCTCGGAAAAAAAATCAATAAAGAATTAATTACAAAAGAAGAAACTATCTTTATCGAAACTATGCTGAATATCTCCGCACCCGCAATCGAGAATTCTCTTAAGTTCAATGAAATTAAATCCCTGAATGACGAACTTAATACCCAGGTTAACCAGCTCAAATCACTTTTTGAACTGAGCAAAGAGTTAAATACGAATTTTCAGGACAGGGAAATGATTATAAAACTGCTGAATTATACTCTGCTTGGTAATTTCGGCGTAAAAGAATTGTTAATATTTTCGAAATTCAGGTCGGATAAATTTTATCTTCTGAACAGAAAAAAGGATTTGTCGATTGATGATGAATTTATTGATTCCCTGGAGAAAATCAATAAACCCGTCCTGATAAAAGAATATTCAGAAAATTATGCAGTAAATTTCCTGAATAAAAAAAATTACAGGCTGCTTTTCCCAATAAAAAATAACGGTAAAATCGAATCAATCGTGTGCCTGGGAAGTAAATTGAATAAAAAAGACTTTACAGAGGAAGACCTCCAGTTTTTGGAATCCATTCTGAATTTGTCAGTAATATCGCTCGACAACACCGTTTTGTTCAACGAATATATCGAGAAACAAAAAATCGAAAACGAACTAAAAATCGCCAGGGAAATGCAGATTGCACTTCTGCCTAAAGAATTACCCGAAATAAGTAATTATAGTATATCTGCAGTCAATATACCGGCACTGCACGTAGGAGGCGATTATTATGACATCATTAAACTGTCGGATTCTAAATATGCATTTGCAATCGCCGATGTCTCCGGAAAAGGTACGCCTGCTTCATTGCTGATGTCAAATATCCAGTCCGCAATTCATTCGTTCCTGAAATTATACGAAGAAAATACTTTCGACCTTTCTGACGTTACCGAAAAAATAAACGAACTGATTTACGAAAATACTACAATCGAAAAATTTATTACTTTCTTCTGGGGAATTCTTGATTGCGAGAAACATTCATTCACTTATATTAATGCAGGTCATAATCCTCCTCTCCATATCTCTGATAATAATGTAACCCTGCTCGATAAGGGAGGACTGATGCTGGGTGTTATGGGAAAAGAGGTCAGATATGAATCGGAACAGATTTATTTCGACGAAAATGATATTTTGATTTTTTATACCGATGGAGTTACGGAAGCCGTTAATCATCTGAATGAAGAATTCGGGGAGGAACGGCTGACCAGAACTGCTCTATATAATTTTCGAAAATCCCCTTCTGAAATTCTTAATATTATAATAAAAGATATTGAATCTTTCGCAAAAGGACTAAGCCAGCATGACGATATCACACTTATAATCCTGAAAAAAAGCGCTTAAAGAAAATTCGTATATAAAAAAAACTCCCGAAAAATGATTCGGGAGTTTTTTATTAATAATATTATATAACTCTTAATATCTTGTACCTTCGCTTACAAACGGTAAGAATGCAAGATGTCTCGCTCTTTTCACCGCGGTTGTCAGTTTTCTTTGCATCTTCGCCGTTGCACCCGTAATGCGGGCAGGCAATATCTTGCCTTGCTCATTGAGAAATCTGGTAAGCAACCTGACATCTCTGAAATCTATAAAACTGTCTATTCCTTTTTCTTTAAAAGGGTCTCTTTTTTTCTGCTGTATCGGTTTTTTTGCAGCTATCTGCTGTGTTAACTTGTAATTATTTTGTGTCTTTATCTTCTTCATTAATATTTTTTATTTAGAACTTATAATTTAAGGATTTTTTGCAGAAATTTCAATTCTTAAATAATTCTAATATTCATTTTTTAATAAACTATCCAGAAAATCCCGACTAAAAATGCCGCTGAAGAGCATGTGGTCAATAGCCATTTATATGCTTTTTCACTGTTAAAAGCGAATTTCTCACCTAAAAATCCCAGTCCCGATGCAAATATTATCATAGATATTATCGTTCCTATCCCAAATGCAATAATGTATATAACCGATTGTATCATAGTCGAAAATGCCAGCGCAGGCAATATCCCGATAAAATGCGAACTTCCTGCAAATCCGTGCAAAACCCCGATACCTAATGCCGCATGGAGATGAACATGCGCTTCGGATTTTTCATGTGTTTTCGGATTCTTGTGTAAGTGTAAATGCGTATGCTCTTCATCATCGTGAATATGCGTGTGTGTGTGTATTCTTGTCTTAAATGCTTTCCTGAATCCCCATATCCCGATGATAATTAAAATTACACCGACTAACCTTTCACTCCATCCCGAAATCGCCTCGATTGGAATTATTTCTCTTAAAACTAAAAATGCCGCGCCTATAAGCATAACACCTAACGAATGCCCTATCCCCCAGCGTAAACCCGTTATCCATGATTTCTTCAGTGACCTAACAGCCAACGGTGCTATTGCAGTCAAATGGTCAGGTCCCGACCAAACGTGAAGAGCACCTGCCAATAATCCGGTTATAAATGCTATCATAACACTCCTGAATTAAATTTTTTGAAAATATATCGTTTGAACTATGCCTAAAAAATTATTTTTGCTGTATATTTTCTTAAATCCGCTCTCTTCGACTATCCTATTGAAATCATTCACTTTGTAAAAGCCGTCTACCGATTTAAACAGATAATCGTATGCAATACCGCTTTTGGATATTTTTTTGCCTACTTTCGGCATCAATTTATTAAAATATACATCGAAAATATCGTCCTTTTTCTTCTCCCTGGAAAACATTTCTAGAATCACTAAAATACCTTCGGCACCTAATACTCTGCGGATTTCTTTTAACGAATCTTCCAGACTTTCAAAATTCCTTATTCCAAAACCGATTGTAACTAAATCAATAGAACTGTTTTCATAAGGTAAAGATTTTACATCAGCAATGTCAATCACTAACTTGTTACTTTTTATCTTCTTCTTTTGTATTTCAAGCATCTTTTCCGAAATGTCACAGGAATATACTTTCTTCGGATTTAAATTAATTAGCTCAAGTGTCAAATCACCCGTCCCGGAAGCTATGTCCAATACATTTCCGTATATTCTGCCTTTCGTTTTTAGATATTTTATGATTTCTTTCCGCCATCTCTTATCTTGATTCATTGTGAAAAGATGATTGAGGAAATCATATTTGGGGGCTATATCATCAAACATCTTGCTTATTTGCTTACTCGATTTGTTAAGTTTCATCGGCTAAAACCTCAGAGATTTTACAGGGTCGAACCTTGAAGCAAGATATGCAGGGACTATTGTCGCAAGTAATACAAGTATCAATGTTATAAATGAAATTAATATAAAATTATCTGTCTGAAGCAATATGGGAACATCCTTCATGTAATATATCTCGGGCAATTTGAAAAATTTGTACTTCAGCTCAGCCAGACACACTCCAAGCCCGATTGCATTGCCGATTATAATTCCTAAAATGCCTATAATAATCCCGTCGAATAAAAATATTTTCATTATATCGGAATTCGATGCTCCAAGCGACTTTAAAATACCAACCGACTGTGTCTTCTCCAGTATCAGCATTAGTAATGTCCCGATTATATTGAATGTCGCAACAATAATTATTAATCCCAGTATTATCGGTGTCGGTGCTTTTTGAAGTTCAACCCACGAAAATAATCCCTTGTATAACTTAAACAAAGATTTCGGGAAATGCGGATAGTCGAGCATCCTCTTCAATTTAGTAGCAATAACTTCAACTTCATCTATGTTGCTTACTTTCAACTCTATCCCTGTTACCCTGTCACCGTAATCAAATAACTTCTGCGTAGTTGCTAAATCCGTGTATATTAAAACATCGTCATACTCCCTTAACCCTGTTTCGTAAATTCCGCTTACTATGAATTGCTTTATCTTTGGAGGGTTCATCGGGGATGGAATTCCCTGCAATCCGAACACAATCACTTTTGTACCAACATTTAAACCGAGTTTGTTCGCAAGTTTCTCTCCGACAAGCAATCTCGAAAATATTGTGTCAATTTTCTCGAGATTAAATTCACCCTTTAATATCCTGTTCCTCGTAGTGGATAAATCTGTCTTCTGCTCGATTCCCTTTAATAAGATTCCCTCGATATTCTCCTTGTAGCGGATTACTGCCTCCCTCTGAACATAAGGGGATATTCCCGTGACCTGTGGTATACTGTCCCTTACCTGCTTTATCGTTGCATTATGATCACTCAGCCCTTCCGGCAAAAAAGATGTGATTTGTATGTGCGATACCAATCCCGCAACTTTATCCTTAATTTCCTTTTCAAATCCGTTTAATATCGAAACCGCAACTATTAATGTCGCTACACCCAGCGCCACTCCCAAAATGGAAATATATGTTATGAAAGATACGAACTTCGAATCTTTTTTTGAAAATAAATATCTGCGCGCTATTAAATATTTGTAATTCAAGTTTAACTCAGTAAATATGTTCTTATAAATTCGTCGATTTCCCCGTCCATTACGGCTTGGGTGTCCGATGTTTCGTGATTTGTCCTGTGGTCCTTTACCATATTATAAGGATGAAACACGTAACTCCTAATCTGACTCCCCCATTCTATTTTCTTCTTCGATTTTTCTATTGCAGTAAGCTTTTCCAGCTCTTTCTCCTTTTCCATCATATAAAGTTTGGATTTCAGCATCTTCATCGCATTCATCTTGTTCTGCATCTGTGAACGCTCGTTCTGGCACTGCACTACAATACCTGTCGGAATGTGCGTTATCCTTATGGCTGTTTCCACTTTGTTAACGTTCTGTCCGCCTGCTCCGCCCGACCTGAATGTATCTACCTTCAAATCTGATTGATTTATTTCCACTTCGATCGTGTCATCTATTATCGGCATTACAAATACCGCCGCAAATGATGTATGCCTCCTTTTGTTGGCATCGAAGGGAGAAATTCTCACTAACCTGTGCACTCCGTTTTCCGCTTTCAGAAATCCGTAAGCATATTCTCCGAATATCTCTATCGTTGCACTCTTTATCCCCGCTCCGTCACCGTCGAGCCTGTCCACCAAGGCGGTTTTCAATTTATTTCTTTCGCAATATCTTAAATACATCCTCAACAACATTTCAGCCCAGTCCTGTGCCTCAGTGCCTCCCGCTCCGGAATTTATGGTCAGTATTGCATCGCACCTGTCATCTTCATCGGAAAGCATATTCTTGAATTCAAGGTCATCTACTTCCTTTATCAGCTTTGTAATCTCTTCATCAATCTCGGTTTCCAGCGATTCCTCATTTTCGGCTTCACCCATCTCGATTAAAGTATCTATATCGCCCGAGTGTTTCTCGACCGATTTATATTCCTCTACCCATTTCTTCAGATTCGATATTTCCTGCAGAGTCTTCTGAGCAGTTTTGTTGTCATTCCAGAAATCCTGTTTCTCTGTCTCCGATTCGAGTGTTTTTATTTTTTCAGTCTTCTCATCTACTTCAAAGAAACCTCCGCAGTGTTGCAAGCTTTTCTTTAGGGTTCTTTAATCTGAATTTCTGCTGTTCAAACATATCTTTTAAATTATATTATTAACTTGATAAACTTTACAAACTTGATAAACTTTATACTTACTTCTTTTTCTTCTTTTTCCCTTTTCCTTTTTTCAAATCTTTTTTCTTGACATCTATCTCCATTTTAAGCAGTGCCGATGCCAGCGTCTTTCCCTGTGCATCCAGCTTCAATGATACCGTTCCTCCGCCGCCAAGCGTTTCGTATAACACAAAATTCAAAGCATTTATATTCGGCATTTCATACCTTTCCACTTTCCCTAAGCAAATTCCCTTAAAAAATTCCTTCACCTTTTTTGCCGTTACATACTTCTTTATTATCTCATAATCTTCTTTTTTATAAGCAATTAAACCTATATTAGCCGCATCGCCCTTATCACCGCTCCGCCCGTGACAGATATCTTTTAACTGTATTTTCATGTTTAAATAATTTTGGTAAAATTACGAAAAAGAAAGGACTTATGAAATTTAATTAATTCGTTACTTAAAAGTATGTAAATTCACTTCCCCTTCGGGTGTGCCTGCTCGTAGACTTTTTTAAGCTTTTCGGGTGTGAGGTGTGTATAGATTTGCGTTGTGGATAAGCTTTCGTGCCCGAGCATATCCTTTACTGCACGAATGTCAGCACCTTTATCCAGCATATGAGTTGCAAACGTGTGACGCAAAACGTGCGGGGATTTTTTCTTCAGCTCCGATACTGCAGATAAGTTTTTATTAACCAACCTCTGCACCTGCATAGGATAAAGCTTGTTTCCTTTGTTGCTCACGAAAAAATTATCGTAATTTTTTATATTACATATATTCCTTATTTCCATGTAATTCTTCAATGCGGTATTTGCCTTCTCGCCAAAAGGAATTATTCTCTCCTTCGAGCCTTTGCCGAGAACCTTAAT
Organism: uncultured Ignavibacteriaceae bacterium; assembly: GCA_964501535.1. Classification (GTDB taxonomy): domain Bacteria; phylum Bacteroidota; class Ignavibacteria; order Tepidaquicellales; family Tepidaquicellaceae; genus FEN-1279. The sequence goes on from CAZCSV010000001.1 coordinate 515,211, forward strand.
GGTCTTGTTCTGGAAATTTACATTTTGAACTTTTAAATTAATCAACTCCGTCAAGCGAATTCCCGTGCTGTAAAAAAGTTCTATTATTGCCTTATCGAGGATGCTCAAATCTATCGCTTTCGCACCGTCCAGCAGTCTGTCCATTTCGCTCTCCGTTACGAAATAGGGAAGATTTTTCGGTTTCTTCGGGTAAATCAACACGGATGCGGGATTTATCTCTATATACTTCCTCTTTTTGAGATATTTAAAAAACGATTTTATTGTCGATATTTTTCTCGAAATGGATTTCGTACTGTACTTTTTTATCTTCTTAATATCTATTTTTTCCTGCAACAGCAAATCCGAAATGAAAGATTTTATATCCTTCTTGGTAATCTCACGGATATCATAAATGAATTTATCCGTAAAAATGCAGGAGGAATCTTTATATGTATTGAAAAGAAAATTTAAAAACTGAAGTAAGTCATTCCTGTATGATATTAGCGTGTTCGAAGAATAATTTCTCGTTACACGTATGAAATTAAGATATTCCTCTATGTACTCCGAAAAATATTTTGAGTCTTTATTTTTCAACTTTTTCCAATACTACTTTTGCTTTGCATTTCGGGCATTGCAAAAACTTTCCTTCTTTCTTCGTTTCCTTGCTCAGAAGATAATTGCTGTCACAGTGTGTGCACTTTTCGAGAACAGGCAATGAATTTTCTATAAAATCACAATCGGGATATCTCGAACAACCGTAAAACAGCCGCTTCGTTTTTCCTCCGCGTCTCTGTATCAGTTCACCTTCGTTGCATTTCGGACATTTTATTCCGAGAGTCATCGGTTTCACACCTTTACACTTCGGATAGTTACTGCACCCGTAAAATTTCCCGTAACGTCCGACCTTTTCCAGCATATCGGCTCCGCATAAATCACATTTTATTTTCTCTGCCGGCTTCTTTGTATCAATAACATTCTCCTCCACCGACTTCGCCGCTTTGCATTTCGGATACCTTTCACAGGTCAAAAACTGACCGTTGCGTCCCCATTTCTTCAGCATCACTGCACCAGTTTCTTTTCCGCACTCAGGACAGATTATATCAGTTCTCTCGGTTAAATTCTTTTTTATGCTCGGAGCTGACGATTCGGCTTCCTGCAAATCTTTGTTGAATGGTATGTAAAAGTCATCCAATACTTTTTTGTATGTCGATTCACCGTTTGCGATTGTGTCCAGCTCCTCTTCCATCTCCGCAGTGAACTTCGTGTTTATCACATCATAAAAATGCTCCCCGAGAATTCTGTTTACCGTCATACCCAGATTTGTTGCGAACAGTTTTCTCTCGTTTAAATCCACGTATTTCCTGTCTATTACAGTCGAAACAATAAGAGCAAATGTCGAAGGCCTCCCGATTCCGAGCGAATCTAATTGCTTGATTAAACTGCTTTCGGTATATCGCGGAGGAGGATTTGTAAAATGCTGGTCTTTCATCAGAGTCAATGCCTTTACATAATCACCAATTTCCAAATCAGATGGTACGGCCGACAAGTTTTCTTCATCACCGTTCGATGTTTCCTCTTTCGTCTCCTGATAAATCCTCAGGAAACCGCTGAATTTTATATCCCTGCCGGTTGCTTTGAAATAATACTCGTCCTTGCTTCCACCGGGACTTATTGCCTTTACTACTATCGTCCTCTGCTCGAATATCGCCGTTGACATCTGCGATGCAATAAATCTCTTCCATATTAAATCGTATAATGCCAAAAGATTTTTATCGAGCTTTTTTAAATCTTCGGGTCTTCTCGTTATATCGGCAGGCCTTATCGCCTCGTGTGCATCCTGCATATTCTTGGATTTTCCATTTGGCGGCTTTTTATTTATATTTATAAATTCTTTTCCGTAATTCTTTTCAATAAAATCCTTTGCCGAATGCACTGCTTCCTTGCTTACCCTCGTCGAATCTGTCCTCATATATGTAATCAGTCCTATGTTCCCTTCACCTTTTTTAATCTCTACACCTTCATATAATTTCTGAGCCAAAACCATTGTCCTCTTGGGTGAAAATCCTAAACGGCTTGAGGCTACCTGCTGTAACACGCTTGTCGTAAACGGTAAAGGAGGATTCTTCCTGACGTCTTTTACCTGTATATCTTCTATTCTGTATTTGTTGTTTCTTAAATCCTCTAAAATTTTATGGGCACGCTCGATATTTTCTATGCATGGTGTTTCCCCGTTAAACTTTAATATATCTTCGTTGATTCTGAACAGCTTCGCGTTAAAGGGCTTGGCATTTCCCGATAACTTCGAAAAAATTCCGTCTATCGTCCAGTATTCCTTCGGTTTGAAACTCTTGATTTCCTCTTCTCTCTCGCAAATCAGCTTCAGTGCAACAGACTGTACCCTGCCCGCCGATAATCCGTAATAAAATGTCTTCCATAAAAACGGACTTACTTTATAACCAAGTATCCTGTCCATTACCCTTCGTGCCATCTGGGATGATACAAGATTTTCATCTATATCCCTCGGCGACTCCATTGCCTGACTGACACCCGTTTTCGTTATTTCGTTAAATAAAACCCTTTTTATGTTCTTGTTTATCGGATATATTTCCTCGGCTATATCTGATGCTATGGCTTCACCTTCACGGTCAGGGTCAGTTGCTATATATATTCTTTCTGCTTTCCTTGCGTGGTCCTTTAATGACTTAATTATCTTGCTTTTTCCCTCAATTACCTCGTAAGTCGGAATATACCCGTTCTCCAGGTCAATGCTGATTTTGTTCTTCGGTAAATTTTTAAGATGACCTACCGTAGCTTCTACGGCATAATCATCACCCAAATATTTTTTTATTGTCTTTGCTTTAGACGGGGACTCTACTATAACTAAATTTTTACTCATTTATAAATATAAAATCTTTTTAATTTATTGTGTCGTTATTTTGCAATATCATCCTGCTTAATATGTCCGACTTGCTCTCGGAGTTCAATATTAATGAAGCAATGAATTTCTTTAATTCTTTTATGTCGATTCTCTGATAACCCGAAAGAAATACTTTCTCCACAACTAAATCGATATCCAGATCACTCAGTAAACCAAGTTCTCTTAACAATAACAGATATCCTTTTGCATCAACCGTAAATATTTTATCCTCTACTAAATTGAATATTCTGTGAGACCTCGTAACGTCCGTTTCGTTCTTGAAAACAAGTTCTCCATCATCCAGTTTCGAAAAAATCCACGCAAACGCAGTGTTAATCTCCGAATCAGAATACCCCTTATGCGAAAGAAGATTTATGTCAATCTCGCTTAATTGCTTTATCTCCTTAATCTCACTTAAAATATATACTATTATTTCTATTACTTTATCTTGCATCAACAAATAATTTTTTTAAATAATAATTTTCTTTTTTCCTCATCTCTGCTTTCTCTTTTTTCTTCGAATCCTTATATCCGCATATATGCAAAATACCGTGTATTATTACCCTGAATAATTCTTTTCTAAAACCGGATTTGTATATTTCCGAATTTCTCTTAACGGTATCTAAAGATATCATTATATCACTGTCTATAAAGTTAACATCATTTTCATAATAAAAGGTCAATATATCCGTCTCGTATTCATGCGATAAATATTTTTTGTTATATTTCCTTATCTCTTTGTCGTCACAAAACCTGATGTTAATTACTCCGCATACTACTCCTTCATCATTCAATATAATATTAATTGCCTTTCTTACAAACTTTCTGAAATAATCCTTGCTTATGTTTGGAATTGCGCTGTCAAATAGAAAATTGACTACCAAAATATATTTTTAGGTTTGTGTTAATCTTTTGTTGATTCTACAACAGATAAAGCAACAGCAGCTAAGAGTTTCTCCGAACTTAACTCCATAAAATCTCTACTTAACAATTCTTTCTTAACATTTGAATACAATGAACAATCACCCTGCTTCGATATAATCAATCCGGAAATTTTATCACCGCAATCCGAAATAAATATCACTTCTTCAAGCATATTACTCATTATGAATCCGTCACATGATTGCAATTGCAAATGAGCATTGTCCGTGTAGACCGAAATTAATCCTTTTTTTTCCTCTTCGAAAAATATATCGAGCGAAATATAATTTTTATTTTTTATGTTCTTTATTTTCAAAGAAATATATTCGCCCTGGTCTTCAAAAGCCCTGCCAAAAAGAGTCTCGATTTTCTTCGATGACTCCTTCTCCAATTTGTTAAAATTTCCGTCCTTACTCAAATGATATTTTTTTTATTTTTTTAAACACTCTAAACAAGCAAGTTACCTGCTGAAAATAATTAAATAAAAAACCTGTTTAACCTTTTAAAATATAACAAAATGCATAATTATTAAAGTCAAATAAAATGCGCGTTAATAAAAAAATGCAAAATACCTTATTTATTGATTCCTTTTAAATAAATATTCCATAAAATCGATATTATCGTTTACTTTTATTCCAACGGAATTTGCAATTCCTCCTTCAACATTGAATTTGATTTCCTTTACACCCCATCCCGGATGACTGTATTTACAAAGAAAATTGTTTCCTCCCAAAGGTGATAATATACCTGATAGAAAAGGATGCCTTGAAAAATGTATCACAAGCTTTCCGTTTTCTGCCTTTATATCAATATCGCCGTAAGCAGAATTTACGTACTTTCCTGTATATTTACTTAAATCGATCTCGGTTTTGTTATTCTGATTCACAATTTTCATTTTGCTTTCATAAAAATTCCTGGATTCAATGTTATCGTTCCGGAAAAATTCATAGAAAATATTACTGAAATTTCTGTAAGGCAGATTTAAATAGGACTCTATTATCTGGTACTTTAATGCTTCGTATAAATAATTGGCGTCCGTATTTGTAAATACCGCAATACCCAGCTTTTCTTCGGGTATAAAACACGTCGATGTCACGTATCCGTTTACGCCTCCTGTATGAGATACGAGCAACCTTCCGGAATAATCTTCAACCTGCCATCCGAGACCGTATGCCCTTATATGCTTTAAACCTTTGTATAAATAATTCTGGTTTAGCCCTAAAACAATATTGGGATTTATCGTTTTTGCAAGAACTCTGTAAGGAATAATCTGATTTCCCTCGTACCTCCCGCTATCTGTCTGCATTAAAAGCCAATTGGCAATATCCCTTGCACAAGTGCACATGCTCGCCGCAGGTCCGAGATTATCCACCTCGTCATAAGGCACAACCTTTAATCCTTCAAAATCTATCGTGTGCCCTTTTGTTACATTCTTGTCTGTTGACATTGATGATGAATTTAAAAATGTCCTTTTCATATCAAGCGGGGTTAATATGTTTTTTCCTAAATATTCTTCCCATGAAATTCCGGTGACAATCGGAATAATCTCACCAGCCGTCAGAAATGCCGCATTGCAATACCCGTATCTGACCCTGAAATCGTAAACGGGCTTATGATTCCTGAAATTATATATAATCTCTTTCCTGGATAAATTTGAACCCCAGTTGATAAAATCCCCCTGGAAAGTCTGCAAACCAATCCTGTGACATAATAAATCTCTGATGGTAACTAATGAGGAAATTGCCGAATCATACATCCTGAAATCGGGCATCCATTTTATAATCCTGTCATCAAGCGAAATCATCTTGTCGTTTTCAAGCAACCCTAAAGCGGTTGCAGTAAATGCTTTTGTGTTCGATGCAATCATAAAAAGCGTATTTTCATCTACTGCACCTTTCGAATTCATCTCCTTTACTCCGTATCCTTTTGCAATTACTACCCTTCCGTCCTTTACTACAACAACCGCCGCTCCCGGAATATTCCATAATTTTAGAGCATCATCAACGTATTTATCCAGACTATCCTTGATAAAATAATTTTGCGAGTATGATGCCGAAAAAACTAACAGAAAAACTGCTAATATATATATTATTTTCTTCATGAATTTTTTTTGTTTTTTTAAAATTAACCATATTTCAAATGAAAAGAAATTTATCTTTTTATATAATTTTAATGAATTTTACCTGTTTTATTGATATTTGTGTTTGTATTTGCTTTTTTATACCGTTTATCGCCTTTTAATTTCGTATTTGTCCGCATCGTTTTTTAAAAAATTTCTATACTTAAATTTTACTTTAAAATAAAAATTAGTTTTATTATAATGTATCATTGTTAATATCACTCAAGCTTTTAAAAGAACTTTTTTATTAATTTAAATTAAGTATTATGAAGCTTGTAATATCAACCATCGTCTCATCCATTGTTTTACTTTTACTTGCTTGGCTTTTCTATTGGGGTATCTTTTCCGCTGGCTATATGAGCAGTTTTTTGCGGATTATGAGAGGACCGGAATATAATACTTTATGGGCTAATATCGTAGGCTCTTTTCTGCAGGGTTTCCTGTTAAGCCTGGTCTATAAGTATTACTATAAAGGAGAATCTCCGTTTAAAGAGGGTATCGTTTACGGTCTTTTAATCGGCTCATTAATCTCCATTCCGTATGTATTTTATATGTGGGCAAATTATACCGTTAGATGGAAAGCTGTTCTGGCAGACGGTATAGGAATGGGATTCAGATATGTAATAGCAGGTATAATAATTGCCCTGATATTCGGGAAAAAAATACAAAAACAGGAATAATCTTTTTTGGGTTTTTCTTGATGATTTTCTTAACATTTTTTAATGTTAAGCCTTATTTTCGTATTCGATATTTTACAATTTTTTAAATTATAAAATAATTGCCCATTATTATGGGCAATTTTCATTTATATGTAATGAGATTTAATTTACTCAAGCTTGTATACTATTAAAAATTTATTACAGTAAAATAATATAAAAATTTGTACAAAAATTTTTTTTGCCATAACTCCTCCGATATTGAAATGCCTTTTTTTAAAAAAACTATAATCTGAATAAATACTGCATTTTTAAAAAGAATTGCCTGTCGGTTAATATGTATCTTGGTTGCCCGTTAGGAGTATCCGTATCATTGAACATGTCCGTCACACCAAAATAAAAAATTGTAAATGGATTCGGTCTGTAACTTACCAGTGGATTTAAATATAAACTTCCAGAAAATGTATTATATTCCGTTATCAACCTGAGAGTAATTTCCTTCGTGAAATTGTATGCTGTCGTATTCCTGAAAATATATCCCGCATAGAGCTTTTCTCCTCCGAATCCTTTTGAAAGTTCATAATATACATAATTATTCTGCATTGTAATGTTATTAAACGGCTTAAAAGTCGACCAAAACTCTATATCCATACCCTGTCCTAAAGCTGGATTTTCCGAACGGATTATGTATTTTCCGATTTCGAAGTAACCGCCTAATGTTATTAATTTTAAAGTATTTATGTTAAAGTTAATATACCCCCTTCTAACACCTTCGTGAAACACCCCTCCGAATTTTTCATTATTTACTGCAAAAAATCCTGTACTTAAACTAATCTGCTTGCCAAATTGAATCCATATACTCGGTTGTAAAAACTGCTCCCTCGGCGTTCCATCATAGTAACTTCTTATATAAGCATAAAACTGAGGCTGTAATCTTAATATCGTTTTATTATCGAAATAAAATAAATATCCCTGCCAACTCGCAATTTCCCTGAAATCATTATTCCCTAAATACCCGTTTTCCCTTCTTGCCGTCGGAGATATGTCGCGATAAGATATGTTATAATTCCAACTTCTTGCACTCCTCGTAAGTATTGCATAGTTTTGATATCCCGTAAAATATTCCCCGTCTAATGCCCTCGTATGCTTTCCACCGTCAAAAGTCCCACCTGCATCATAATCGGGATAATTGATTTCTTTTGTCACATACTTCATTACCTGGAAATCCAATATATAATTGTCCCAAAAAGAATATTTTCCGTCTATTCCAAATGCCCTGTTATATCCATCGACATTTAAGAATTGTGCCTTGTTATTCTTGTATGTGTTAAAATTCAGCAGCTCCATTGTAAAAGGACCATCTCTGTTCACTTCCTTGTCCGTCATTATAAAACCTATGTATGATTCACCTTTTAATGTATGCTTGATTCTGAATATGTTCGATAAAGATGTCCTGTCGGTGGAAAAAACATCGCTTCCTTCCGCATAGGGAATTAAAAAAGATGTGTTCTTATCGTAAGCAGATAAATATCCGAATTCTGTCTTTCCTGATTTTCCCGACAACTTTAATGCAAAAAACGGATTGTTAATCGAACGCGTGTAAACAACATATAAAGGAGAATTAAATATACTTGCCCCTTCAAGAAAAAACGGTCTTTTTTCTGTAAAAGAATAAGCAATCGGATTATTGACAGTAACAATCCCGGCATCCGACTCAACCTGGGAAAAATCCGGGTTTACGGCAAGATCTGCAGTAATATTTGATGTGATTCCGTATTTTAAATTAAATCCAAAATCACTTTTTATTTTATCGTTTTTAAAATCCGAATCCGAATTTCCCCTGTCTGTAATCGAACCTGTTTGATTTCCTATTAAATACGGTAACACTTCAAAATTCTTCCCGCCCTTAACATTTTCTACTCCATTTAATTTGCAGGGCTTTGTGAATAAAGTAGGGTCATCTCTTGAAATGGGCATCAGAGAATACTGATAACGGTTTTCCCTTGGCCTTATCCTCAAAAAATGAATCTGCCAGTCCTGAACTTTTTTATGGGGAAATCTTATACTTTTAAAGGGAATAGCAACTTCAATTGTCCATTTATCTTTATATGTTTTCGCATCCGAATACCATATCATATCAAACGTATCGTCCTCATTTCCCGGTGTAGTCCACATCAAATCTCCCTGAATACCATACGGATTCACAAAAAGCTCATATGCCTGTCTTCCTTCGTTGTATGTATCGAGGAAAAATCCGCAGAAATCATCGCTGAACATTTTATCCCTTTCACATATCGTTTTCCGTAAATTCGATATTTCGTCGTCATAGCATACAAATCCGAAATACAAATTATCATCATCGTAATACATTAAAACTTCTGTCTCGACCTGCGGTTTACTGTTGTCTCCGGGGCTTACTTCACAGAAGTTCCCGTATTTAGATATCTTCTTCCAGACCGGTTCATTCAGTTCTCCGTCTATCTTTATATTTGTATTATCGTATCTTTTAATTGTAATTGAATTAAAAGTATTGGACTTGTACTTAAAATCCTGCCCTGTCGCATTGGTGTCTGTACCATTTTTATATTTTATTGAATCCGGAGTGCTTATATTTTCCGTAATAGAATTTTCATATTTTCCGGTTTCCGTTAATGTAACAACTTCGTTAGAATAATTATCTTGTGGCGTTAAACGGGAAATAAATAGTGCAGATAAAATAAAAACTAAAAAGTAAATTTTGCATTCTGGTCTTTTACCGGCCATAAAATATAGATTTTGTTTTTATGTCTAATTTAACCATTATTTTCTATTAGATACGTAAAAACAGCGATATTGTTACATAGGAAAAGATTTCGATAATGCTTTATATCACAACAGGTGCTTGCAGTAGGTTTGTAATTTATTTTTATATTTCAGGAAAATATTCTTTACTCCATCAAATAATACTTCGATTTATTCTTCCATCCTGCCTGGCTTTCATAATCCACAAAATAAATTTTTAAATCTGCCTGACTCTCGTAATCCACAAAATACACTTTTTTATCTGCCTGACTCTGATATTCCACAAAGTACCATTTACCGTTATTTCTTCCTGCCTGACTCGAATAGCTTACTTTGTAAACACATAAATCCGCCTGGCTTTCATAATTTACTACATATACCTTTACATCTGCCTGACTCTGATAATCTACGGAGAAAACTTTTTGAGCATCGGCATTAAGAAATGCAAAAAAAGTAAAAATAATAAACGCTAATAAAAATATTTTTTTCATAGTTTAAAGTTTTATTCTATATTTAATACTATATTTATTAAAAAACGTTCCTGTTAAACCCCTAATATTTTTAATAAACATCACAATCTTCAAGCGACACTCCAAGAAGTTTTCCAGTACATTTACCTTTTATAGTCCTGTAATTACCCCTGTTAATTTTGGCAACATCTTTCGATTCTGAATCCGGAAAATAGCAAAAGATATATCCGATTAATTCATCCGTTTCAAGCATTACACAAATTCTTCCGTCAGTTCCTTTGTCTATCGAGGAAACAGTACCTTCAACTTTTAGAGTTTTACCTTTGAATTTTTCGTCCGCCGCAAGCGGATTTTCAATGTATTCCTTAAATAAATTTTTTGCGGTAATTCTAATCGTACCGTCGTTATCTGTTTTGTAAGTCTTTTTTTCGTTTTTGTTTTCGAATAAACTTCCGAATGCAAGAAAAATAAAGAATGCAATCAGTAAAAAGGAAAAAACATGCCTGTAACTACTCATTTTGTTTTGAATTTTATATTTTTAAAATGAATTAAAAAAGGAAATATCATACCGGAAAAATATAAAACTATATCTAAAATATCAAAAGTACCCTTTATTATACCTGCAAGCTGTAAAAACTCGGATGAAACTGCTGCCGCTGGAATTAATACGAAATATAAAATATTATTACAGTTAATTTCATTTTCCCATATTAACAGCAAAAATGTAATGTAAGAATAGACCCACAATCCTCCCGGCAGCGTATGAATTATTATTTTATAATTTTCAAAATTATATAATCCCGCAATATCCCGAACCGACATAACCGTGCCTTTCAAATCCAACTGCTCTATCCATTTAAACATTAAAAGCGAATCAGTACGGAATATAACATAAATCATTCCTCCGATTAGCAAAGGAAGAAATGCCTTAAAAAGTAAATAAAGAAAATTATTAAGGAAAGTATCGCACTTTATCATTTTGTAATAATCATTCATGATTTAATCTGACGGATTTAAGATAATTGTTTATTACTGCAAAATAAATGAAGATATATCGTAGGATTATTTTAATTCTTAAATTATGTATGTTTAAAATATTTTAGGCCAGATTAATCCATTTTAATAATTAAACGAAAAAATTAACTTGTAATGAAAAATAAATTAAAATTATAATTCAATGAAATACTTAATTCTTATCTTTTCATTTTTTATGCTGCTGCAGGTAAATTCTTATTCTCAGACAAATCCATTGCTTACGGAATATAATACCCCGTTTAATGTTCCTCCTTTCGATAGAATAGAAAACAAACATTTCATCCCGTCTTTAAGGGAAGGTATGAAAAAACAAAACGATATAATAGAAACGATTGTAAATAATCCCGAAGCACCTACTTTTGAAAATACAATCTTGGCTTATGAATACAGTGATAACCTGCTTACCGAAGTAAGAAATGTATTTGGTAATATGCAGTCCGCAAATACAAGCCCTGAGCTTCAGAAAATTGCCTCCGAAATTGCACCCGAGCTCTCGGCTCACAGCGATAATATATTACTTAATGATAAACTTTTTGCCAGAATAAAAGCTGTTTATGAAACAAAAAACAGACTTACCGATATCGAACAAATTAAATTGCTCGAAGATACATATAAAAGATTTGTGAGAGGAGGAGCAAATCTGGACGATGCAAAGAAAACAAGATTAAAAGAAATTAATAAAGAACTTTCCCTGCTCAGACTCAAATTCGGAGAGAATCTGCTTAATGAAACAAACGGATTTAAATTAATTATCGAAGATAAAAAAGATTTATCGGGTTTGCCCGAATCAATAATAAACGCAGCTTATGAAACCGGTAAAAAAAACAACATGGAAGGAAAATGGGTGTTCACTCTCCAAAATCCGAGCCTGATTCCGTTTCTGCAATATGCAGACAATAGAGAATTAAGGGAGAAAATCTGGAGAGCATACAGCAGCAGAGGAAATAATAATAATGAAAATGATAATAAAGAAGTGATTACAAAAATAGTAAATCTGAAACTGGAAAGAGCAAAGTTGATGGGATTCAATACTACCGCAGATTTCATTCTCGATGAATGTATGGCAAAAAATCCGGAAAGCGTATTCGATTTTTTGAATAAACTCTGGAAACCCTCATTGAATGCCGCTAAACAAGAAGCTGAAGAACTGCAGAAATTAATCGATAAAGAAAACGGCAAGTTCAGACTTCAACCCTGGGACTGGAGATACTATGCCGAAAAACTAAAAAAAGAGAAATATGATTTCGACGAGGAAACTATGAAACCCTATTTCGAACTCGAAAACGTGAGGAAAGGAATTTTCCACCTCGCAAATAAATTATACGGATTGAATTTTAAAAAGCTCGACAATATGCCTAAATATAATGAAGAAGTTCAGGTATTCGAAGTCCTCGATGGAGACGGAAGCCATATCGGAATTTATTATCAGGATTTGCATCCAAGAGCCGGAAAAAGAGGAGGAGCATGGATGAGCAACTACAGAGACCAGTATATGACTAAAGACGGAAAAAATGTTTCTCCCGTTATAGTTAATGTATGCAACTTCTCCAGACCTGCAGGCGATATTCCCGCGCTTCTTACCTTCGATGAAGTTGAAACTCTTTTCCACGAATTCGGACACGCACTGCACGGTTTCCTTTCAAAATGCAAATATAGAAGTTTATCCGGCACAAGCGTGGCAAGGGATTTCGTTGAGCTCCCCTCTCAAATTAACGAGAACTGGCTGGATGAACCTGAAATGCTCGAAGTGTATGCAAAACATTATAAAACAGGCGAAGTTATTCCGAAAGATTTAATAGAAAAACTCGAGAAGAGTTCAAAATACGGACAGGGATTTGCAACTACGGAATACCTTGCCGCATCTTTATTGGATATGGAATTCCATACTCTGACCGAAGACCTGAAAATATCTCCGATGGAATTCGAGAAAAAAATCCTCGATGAAAAATACGGATTAATACCTGAAATAATTTCAAGATATAAAACCACATATTTCAATCACATTTTCAATTCGGGATATACTGCAGGCTATTACAGCTACATCTGGGCGGAAGTACTCGATGCCGATGCTTATGCACTATTTAAACAAAAAGGAATTTTCGATAAAGAAACAGCGGAATCCTTCAGAAAAAATATACTCGAAAAAGGCGGGACCGAAGACCCAATGGTATTATACAAAAAATTCCGAGGAGCTGAGCCGTCAATAGAGCCGTTGCTTATAAAAAGAGGATTGAAATAGAATTAATGTACAATTAGAAAAGGTACATATAAAATAAAAAGATTCTGTAATATCTTACAGAGTCTTTTCTTTCGAGCTAGCGGGGGGATTTGAACCCCCGACCTGCTGATTACGAATCAGCTGCTCTACCCCTGAGCTACACTAGCATATTCAATATCCAATTATCAATTTACAATGTACAATTACAAAAGATAAAAAAAAATTCAATTTTATTTTCTCTAATATCTTCAAGTCCTCATCCGGATTTTTTTGAACTTGAGATGATTTTTCCGGATAATTTTATTAATTCTTCACAATCATCAAGCAATGATTTAGCATCCTCATCTGTAATGTAATCAGAATCTTTCAATAAATTTATCCAATAACGAGTCTCCCTAGCTTCTTTATAAACAATGTACATTTTATTCACAAAATCCTTTTTGGAAATCCCACCTACTGCTTCTTCCACATTTGCCCCAATTGAAGTCCCGCTTCTAAGTAATTGTTTTGAAAGAATATACTCTTTTTTTCTTCACTTAAATACTTGTACAATTTTATTATTCTAAGCGCAAATTTGTAGCTTTTGTTCTTAATAATATTATCTTTCTCATAATCACTCATATTTTTTATTTAAGTTTTACTAGAAAAACTTTATTATAAGCTTTTAATTGTACATTTGCAGATTGTACATTGAATTACGTTCCTGCCGAAAAGTCGTCGTTGTATTTTATCTGTTCTTTTGTCAGCTTGTCGATTTTCAAGCCCATTGTTCCGAGCTTTACTCCGGCTATTTCCTGGTCCATTTCCTCGGGCAATTTATGAACATCTACCGAATATTTCTTTCCTGCTTTAAAAGCATTTACAAGCGCCAGTTGTGCATTAAATTGGTTCGCAAAGCTCATATCCATTACTTCCGAAGGATGTCCTTCCGCCGCCGATAAATTTACCAGTCTCCCTTTTGCAAGAATATAAATCTTCTTTCCGTTTTTCAAAATATATTCTTCGCAATTCGGTCTGATTGTCCTCTTCGATTTAGTAATCTTTTCCAAATCAACTAAATTTATTTCACAGTCGTAATGTCCTGTATTACATACTATTGCACCATCCTTCATAGATAAGAAATGTTTTTTCACAATTACATCTTTCACACCGGTTGCAGTTATAAATATATCCCCTATCTTCGCCGCATCGTCCATCTTCATTACTTCGTGACCTTCGAGAGTTCCTTTCAATGCCGCAGTCGGCTTCACTTCGGTTATAATCGTATTTGCACCGAGACCTTTTGCCTTATTTGCGACACCGCTTCCGCAATGACCGTAACCTGCTACCACGAAATTCTTTCCGGCTATCAATACAGAAGTTGCCCTTAAAATACCATCGATAGAAGACTGCCCCGTACCGTAAACATTATCGAAATCCCATTTAGTTATCATATCGTTAACGGCAAAAATAGGATATTTCAGTGCACCTTTTTCAGCCATTTTTCTTAAACGGTGGACACCTGTAGTTGTTTCTTCCGTTCCCCCTATTATTCCCGGAATTAAATTCCGATATTTATTGTGAACCGTGAAAATCAAATCCGCACCGTCATCTAAAGTTAAATGTGGCTTGAAATCAAGCGTCCTGTCAATACACCAGTAAAATTCCTTCGTGTTCATTCCGTGCCATGCATAAATCGAAATTCCCTCTTTTGCCAATGCCGCCGCAACATCATCCTGCGTTGATAACGGATTGCACCCGCTCCAGGAAACTTCCGCACCTGCATCTTTGAAAGTCTTGATTAATACCGCCGTTTCTTTGGTTACGTGCAGACATCCCGCAATTTTAAAGCCCTTGAACGGTTTTGTCTTTTTATATTTTTCTCTTAATGCACCTAGAACAGGCATTTTCGATTCTGCCCACTGGATTTTCATTTCACCCTGCTTTGCAAGACTTAAATCCTTTACCTTAAATTTAGCCAATTAATTTTTCTCCTTGATTATTTTTAAATAATATTATTATTTTTCGTTTTTTAATTTTAGACCCAAATCGTTAAGCTGCTCCTCCGTAACACTCGAAGGACATTCGTCCATCAGCGATGAAGCGCTTACGGTTTTTGGAAATGCAATCACTTCCCTTATCGATTTTATTCCGCGTAATATCGCAATTATCCTGTCATATCCGAACGCCGCCCCTCCGTGAGGGGGCGCTCCGTATCTAAATGCTCTAAGCAGATATCCGAACTTTTCGTTTGCTTCTTCATCACTTAACCCGATTATATTGAAAACTTTTTTCTGAATTTCACTTGCATTAATTCTTATGCTTCCGCTACCTATCTCAATTCCGTTTAAAACTAAATCATAACAATTTGCACGAATACTTTCTATATCTTCTTTATTTTTACTGTCAAGCAAATGCATATATTCGGATTTCGGACTCGTAAACACGTGATGCTCACCGACAAACTTATTTTCCCCCTCATCCCAATGGAACAGCGGAAAATCAGTTATCCAGACAAACTCAAATCTTTTATCGTCGAGCAGGTTATTATCTTCTGCAATTTCCAACCTCAATTGTCCTAATCCCGTTAATACTTTCGATTTCATTCCCGATGCAATAAAAATCGTATCCCCCGGTTTTGCTTCAAACTCTTCCTTTATACTATTTAAAACTTCTTCAGTTAAAAATTTCGCAATCGGAGACTGCAATTGCTCGTCGGGATTTATTTTTATGTAAGCCAGACCGCCAAGTCCTGATTTTTTGATAAGCTCAGTATAGTTGTCTATAATTTTTCTTGTAACTTCACTTTTTAGATTACATTTTTCTTTGCTCAAATTAATTCCCGCAACAATTCCTCCGCCCGCAAGTACATCGTTAAATACTTTAAATTCTGTATCCTTTACCAGCCCGGAAATATTTTTTATCTTCATCAAATCTTTAATTCTGAAATCAGGCTTGTCAATCCCGTAAATCTCCATCGCTTCATCATATCTTATTCTCGGAAATCTCTCGGGTAAATCGTAATTCAATATACTCTTCCAGATTTCTTTATATAATCCCTCCGAAATCACAAATACGTCCTCCTGGTCAACAAAGCTCATCTCCAAATCAATCTGCGTAAATTCCGGCTGTCTGTCTGCCCGCAAATCTTCATCTCTGAAACATTTGCAGATTTGTACATACCTGTCCAAACCTGAAACCATTAAAAGCTGTTTGTAAGTCTGAGGAGACTGAGGCAATGCATAAAATTTGCCTTTGTGCACTCTCGAAGGTACAAGGTAATCTCTCGCACCTTCCGGAGTGGATTTCATCAATACCGGCGTTTCAATTTCTACGAAATTATGCTTATAAAAATAATTGTGAACAATCTGATATACATCATTTCTCATAACAAGATTTTCCGACATCTGCTTCCTGCGCAAATCAAGATACCTGTATTGAAGCCTCAACTCTTCCGTCGCCTTTATGTCTTCTTCAACTACAAATGGTGTCACATCCGATTCATTCAAAATCTGTAATTCATCTACATCTATTTCTATTTCCCCTGTCGGCATATTCTTGTTAATGCTCTCCCGTTTTATTACTTTTCCTTTTGCCGAAATTACATATTCATTTAAAAACTTTAATGCAATATTATATACTTCCCTTTTATCCGGATTTATTTTCAGCTGTGTGATTCCATATCTGTCCCTTAAATCTATAAATAATAGTCCTCCCAAATCTCTTCGTTTTGCCACCCAACCGTTTAACGTTACAATGTTCCCAATGTTATCAACAGATAATTCCCCGCACGTGTGTGTTCTTTTATTAAACTTCATATAATTAAGAATTTCTATAACATATAAAAATAAGAAAAAAATTTTCTAATAAGTAGATAAAAGGTAAGTATAAAATTGAAATGAAAAGGAGTAAGTACTCTAATTATACTTACTTCTATGTTATCTTTTGAAATATTTTAGAGCTGCTTGATTTCCGATAAAGTAAGATTATAAATATCTTCCAGCCTAGCTACTAACTTGCTGACTTCATCATCATTCGGTTTGTCATCTATTGATTCGACCTTTACACATACCTCTGCCAATCGGTTCGCACCCAGATTTAAACTCGCTCTCTTTAAATTAAATGCCGCCCTCTTTAATGAACCGTAATCCTTAGCCGCATTTGTTTTCTTGATTTCTTCTACGAGAACCGGTGCAACATCGAGATATAAATTTACTACTTCTTTGAAATTATTAGTGTCATCGAGCTCCTTTAAACCGTATATAATATCCGAATCCAGCATTAAACTTGTCTTGATATTCTGCCTCGATATGGTTTTTCTTGTCTTTGTAAATTCAGCCCACTTTATGATTATTTTCTGCACTTCTTCTATAAGCACGGGCTTGCTTATATAATCATCCATTCCCGCATTTATGCACTTTTCCTTATCCCCGTGCATCACGTTTGCCGTCATTGCAACTATCGTTGGCCTGTCTTCGTTATGCCAGGATTGATTTATATATTTTGTCGCTTCGAGTCCGTCCATTTCAGGCATTTGAATATCCATAAATATTATGTCATATCTCTGCCTCTTAAGCGTTTCTATTACCTCAATTCCGTTTCCGACTACATCAGCTTTATATCCCAGCTGAGCCAGAATCTTTAATATCAGTTTTTGATTAATTATATTATCCTCGGCAACTAATATTCTCATGGGTACCTTTTCTGACATCTTCCTATCCAATACTTTTTTCTTTATGTCATCTATTTCCTTCGATTCCTTCAGTGTAACATTCAGAATAATATTATATAACTGAGACTGCTTTATTGGTTTAGATACAAATGCTGAAAATAATTTATCTGTTAATTCCCTGTCTATGTCGTATTTTCCTGCCGATGTTAACATTATTATCGGCAATTCCTCTTTTGTCCTTAATTCCCTTATCTTCTTCGTCAGCGTTATTCCGTCCATTTCGGGCATCAGCATATCCAGTATCGCAATGTCAAACGGGTCGTTATTCATTACCCACTCTAATGCTTCCTTACCTTTAGGTGTCGCCCTCGGTATCATTCCCCAGTTCTTGCACTGTAAGGTTATTATCTGAAGATTTGTCTCGTTATCATCGACTATTAACACACGCTTGTTCTTTAATGCGGGCAACGAAGACTTTAAGAAAATTTTCGGCGGGTTTATGTTCGATATGCGTGATTTAATCGTGAAATGAAACGTTGAACCCTGACCCTCGTCGCTTTCTAACCATATCCTCCCGCCCATCAATTCTACCAACCTTTTGCATATCGCAAGTCCTAATCCGGTACCCCCGAATTTCCTTGTGGTCGAAGAATCTACTTGCGAAAATGATTTAAAAATCTTATCGAATTTCTCTTTCGGAATGCCAATACCTGTGTCCTTAACCGAAAACTGCAGCTCTATCGTGTTCTTTTCCTGCCCTAACTTCTTTACATTTACAAATACCTCGCCCTTTTCAGTAAACTTAATAGAATTGTTTACTAGATTTACCAATACCTGCCTCAACCTTGTGACATCGCCTATTATAAAATCCGGGACATCAGTCTCTATAAGATGTAATAAATCGAGCCTTTTCTTAACAGCCTCTGCTGTCAGCAGTTCAAAGGCATCTTCAATGCATTCTTTTATCTCAAACGGATTCTCTTCTAAATCCATTTTACCCGACTCAATCTTCGAAAAATCGAGAATATCATTAATCAATGTCAGTAAGGTATCACCGCTTACCCTTATCGTCTCCACGTATTCCCTCTGCTCCGGTGTCAGACTCGTCTCAAGTAACAGTCCCGTCATTCCTAATACTCCGTTCATTGGCGTCCTTATCTCGTGACTCATAGTTGCAAGAAATTCGGATTTTGCTTTCGTCGCCTCCTCTGCTGCCTCCTTCATCTTTATCAGCTCCTCTTCGGCAACTCTCCTTTCGGAAATATCCGAAATCATTCCGTATAACCCGAGTATCTTGTTTCTCTCTCCGTACATCAGTCTCGAAAACATTTCCACCCATTTTAAATCACCGCTCTTTGACCTAAACCTTATCTGATACCTGCAATATTCTATATCATGTCTTATTAGCTTTTTGAAATTTTCATCGTTTACTTTTATGTCTTCATGATATATATACGACTTGTAATATTTGTTCAACGAATCTTCTACTTTATAACCCGTAATTTCCGTCCATATCGGATTTAAATACGTCCATCTTCCTTTTTCATCCGTCTGAAATATTATTTCCTTCAAATTCTCTGCAAATGTCCTGAATTTGTTTTCACTTATATAAATCGATTCCTTTATTTTTGAGCTCTCCTCCGAAACCATCAGTATGTAATCGAGAAGCTGCTCCAGATTGAAATTGTCAATATCTTCCGTGCTTTGCGACGTTATTTTCTGAAGCTGCTTCGCTATCTCCTTTAGCGTAAAAAATAAATATTTCTGCTTTTTTGATTCGTTGTATAATAAATCATTCGTTTTCTTTAAATCCTCCGCAAGTGAACGAATGTTCTTTATATTATGATTTAAATCGTTCTCAAATTTCTGATATGATTTGTCTACTAAAAGTATGAACTTCTCTATGTTTGAGATAAAACTCAAAGAATGATGAGGCACTTTCATAATTGCGTTAATTTCTTTCAGCCATACCAGTGCCTTTATTAATTCATTTTCATTCTCAAGCTCTAAACTATCTAATAACTGTTCCCTTAATAATTTATTTTCCATTTTCTAAAATAGAAATTTTTAAAATAATAGTTTGTATACTATATTTTTTAAACAAAAAAATAACATTTCTAAATATTAAGCCAATAAAATATCGTTATAAACAAATATTTTAGCCGTTTTTCACTTCTTTTGAAATTTTATATAAAATCTTTCCCTAATTATTGAGCAAAAATTATGCCAATGGTTTGAATTTGTATCTGTTCAGAGGTATGCTGTTATATTAGCTTTTTTAACTCGTTTATGGTCAAAGGATATACATTTTCTAACTTGTTTATTAATTCCGGTATCTTTTCTATTTCGTTTGCTTTCCCTTTCATTTCAATCTCCTTGCAAATCGACGCAATCTCTTTTGCTCCAATGTTCAAACTTGCACCTTTCAGCGCATGCGCTGACTGCCACATTGGCACATTTTCATTCTTTTGCGCATTTTCCTTTATACTCTCCAATAATTCAGGATACTGACCTATATATAATTCTATTATCTCTTTTAAAAATCCCTTCCCATCTTCACCACCTAATTCAATTATATTTTGAATTATTGAAGAATCTATTAAATCATCATATATATATCCCATATTTATAATAAAGTTATACTTTTTTAATTAAAGTTAATTCAACATTAATATATTAGTACTTATAATCCCTCGGGTCAATTCCAAGCTTCGCTATTTTCTGCCTTAAACTTACAGGATGAAAATTAATTGCCTTTGCCGTCGCTGCAACATTTCCTTTGTGTATTTTTAAATGCTTGGTGATAAAATTAACTTCGAATTCATGTATCATGCTCTCCTTGTTCTCATTATAATCTTCTGTATATTTTTTTGCTTGATTTAATCCAATTATATTTAATGGTAATAAATCCGAAGTTATCTTGCTGTTTTCACATAATATTGATACTCTCTCGGCTACATTCTTCAATTCCCTGATATTACCCGGCCATGTATACCCTAAAAGAAAATCCCTAACATTTTTCTCTATTGTAGGGACCTTCTTTTTATTCGTATTACTGAATTCCTTTAAAAATCGCTCGAAGTAAAATTCGATGTCTTCTGTCCTCTCTTTTAAACTTAATAAATGAAATTCAAATACGTTTAACCTGTAATACAAATCTTCCCTGAATTTCCCTTCCGAAATCATTTTCTTTAAATCCTGATTCGTCGCCGCTATTATCCTTACGTTTGTCGTCTGAGTCCGCGTATCACCGACTTTTGAAAATTCCTTCTCCTGTAAGACACGTAACAGTTTCACCTGAAGCATAATATCAATTTCAGCTATTTCATCCAGAAATATCGTCCCGTTATCCGCTATCTCAAAATATCCCTTGTGGTCTTTTATCGCTCCGGTGAAAGAACCTTTTACGTGACCGAATAATTCTGATTCGAGTAACTGCGTTGGTATCGCTGCACAATTTAAAACTACAAACTGCTGGTCTTTTCTTAGACTGTTCTTGTGAATCAGCTTTGCCAGTACTTCTTTACCTGTTCCGTTAGCCCCTGTTATCAACACGGTTGAATCCGTTTTTGCAACTTTCTTCGCTTCATTCAACATTGCCTTTATATCCTTGTTCGTTGTCGCATAATCATCATCAAATTCCCCGCCGGGCTCGACTTTCTCTAACTTATGCTTTAATAATAAATTTTCGTGAACAAGTAATATCCTTTCCATACCCCTGTCAATCGAAAGCAATAACTCTTCTTTATTAACGGGTTTCGTCAGATAATCAAACGCTCCGAATCTTATTGCATCTACTGCAGAACGAATAGTTGCAAATGCCGTTATCAGAATTACTATCATATCCTGCTCGATTTTCAATGCCTGCTCCGTAAGCTCTATCCCGTTCATTCCCGGCATGTTGAAATCGGTCAGCATAATGTCATACTTGAACTCCCTTATCTTTCCCAGAGCCATGTTACCGTCCGAAACCGTCGTAACGCGATGACCCGCATCTTCGAGAACTTTCCTCAAAATGGTAATGGATGTAATTTCATCATCAACTACTAAAATCTTTGCCATATATTTTTTTAGATTTAAGTATTGCTATAACTATCCGTACATTATATAAAATTAATGATTTTTTTTAATAAATACTAAACGATAATTTAAATATATCACTATTTTAACAATATCATTTTTTTGATATCGGAAAAATCTCCCGCCTGTATCTTGTAAAAATATACTCCGCTCGAATATTCGGACATATCAAACGTGACTTTATATCTCCCTGCTGTCTGCATTTGATTTATTAAAGTCTTTACTTCCCTGCCAAGTATATCGTATATTTTAAGGGTTACTAAATTGTTTTTCGAAATTTCATACACGATATTCGTAGTCGGATTGAACGGATTAGGATAATTTTGCTCTAACGAAAACTTCACGGGCACTTCCGTTCCTATCTGCTGTATGTCTATCGTCCCTCCCGCATCAGTCAATCGCTTTACAAAATCCTGATAATATTGATTTGCTATTAACGAATCATAAATTATCAATACGTTTTCATCATTACCAGTGTTCCCCGCATTCGTAAAATTAAACGAACCGGTTTCTATTACCGGATTGCTCGTAAGCGAATCAGCATCTATCAATATATATTTACTGTGAAGCGATCCGGAATAGCTGTCCTTGTATACTTTCGCAGGCGGATTCCAGTTGTATGCAGGATTTCCGCTTATTCCTTTCATTTCATAATATACATAATAACCGTTTGCACTGTCGGAAGAAACCTGTCCTCTATCAAATACTCCTCTTACCATCCGGGTCGGATAATTGTACCTCGCCTTCATCTTGTTTGCAATAGTGTATAACGTAAAATCAAAAATCAGAAAATTTATTGATTTGTGAGTCTGTTGCTCTATTAATGTCTGAATTTTTCCCGATACATCATCTGACGGTGCAAAATATAGTTCGACTCTTTTTCCGTTTATGTTGAAAAGATGTGGGGTGTTGTTCGTCTTCTGACTACCAAATTTTGCTAGCGAAGGATTGTTTACATTATTGTGCGAGCCCCACATCTCTTCAAATTCACGTGTGTAAACGTTGGACAGCGATTCATCCTGTAATATAATTACATTCTGGACATCGTTGTAAAACTGGTCGTTGCCTATGTTCGCTGAACCCGTCCATACCCATTTTTTATTAGGAGCTACCGTTGTATCCCTTGAGTCAAATATGAAAAACTTGTTGTGCATTATATAGCTGCTCGAAGGTCTTATTTGCACCCTAACGCCGGCATTAATCAAATCCTGCATCATCGGCTGAATGACTCCGTTTCTATAATCGTATACAACCCTTATCCTTACCCCTCTTATTAATGCCTGTATCAATGCATTGTATATAGGTGTAATTTCTGTGAATGAATATAATGCCATATCGATTGATGATGTTGCAGAATCTATTCTCTGAATTAATCTTGTCTTGAAATCGGCTGAACCATTTGCAATGTTATTAGGCAATGCTACGGACTGATCTATCGGAAAGTTGAAATATGTTTCCATCTTTCCTGTTGAACCCGTTCTCGATGCAGTCGAAAAATATTTTATTGCTGTGCTTGTTCCATTTGTATTTGTAGAAGATACTAAGGCATAATAAATCTTTCCTGCTCTTAAATTCGTCAGATTAATCGTGTGCGTGGTTGTCTGTGTGGCATTATAAACAGAATCTGTATATACCGTCGGTTGGTTTATCGAATCCGAAACGAAATATTTGACCTTAGTGTCTCCCGCCGATATCGTATTAAAAGAAATCGTGATACTTGTCTGTGTTATGTTTGATTCGATAGGTGCTGACGTAATCGTTGGACCTCCGGCCTCTGTAGTAAAATCACTTAAATCTCTCGGAATTATTTGATAACCTGTATTGTACGGCGGTGATGTGCAATATTGACTCATTAACGCTACAACATTAAAAGGAAACGGGGGTATTGTTGTATTGGCAATGTTCGAAGTTCCGTATATTCTGATTTGACACGAATCACTCCCGACTAATATCCAGTAGTTAGTTCCTGAACCCGATACAGTCCAGGATGTGGCATTACCTCCGTTTGTTGTGTGAACTGCCGTAATTCCGTTTATCTTTATTAACCTTCCCTCCCATAACTCTCCATTCCTTGCCTGTGTCGGCGTTATGGAAATCGGAGCAGGAGTGTTTACATTCTGAGCTAATATCGTAAACGATGAAACCGGCTGTAATTCCGTGAGCCCGCTGTAATGGGTTACTTTACCGGTTACCTGCACACTGTCTCCGCGTGTTACACCGTTTCCAAAAGCAGCATCATATGCTACAAGTCCTGCCGTCGGAACCTGAAAATAGACAAGCGGAACTCCCAGTTCCTGATGTGTCGTAACGACTCCTTTTACCGTTACGATCTGATTTAAAAGTAAAGGCACATAATTAGCATCCTGTACCCTTACCGAATCTATCGGAATCACCTGCGATACTGCAAAATTTACAATACCTATATATACTAAAATTGTAAAAATTAAATTTTTCATGTTATAATATTTTTAATTAATTTGAATTTCTGTTATTTAAATTTCTTAATTCAATCTGTTCCCTATTATCTTCATTGCGGAATTTATTATAATCCCCTTCGGCTCAGCCGAAGTCTTCCTGTTTATCTCCTTCTTAAGCGTTTCCTTGTCTTCATTCACTCCTTTCTCAAGAATATTTTTCTGGTAAATCACATTGTATGGTGTAACATATTTATATTCATACGTGGTAATCAAGTCAGAAAACTTCGGCAGATTTTTCACCCATAAAAATGATTTGTCATCCCAGAAAATCAGTTTCCATTCCCTGCTCCTGCAAAAATATGATATTATAGTCTGCTCCATTTCCTGCGGCGCCCTGACTAAATCAGGCGCAAGATATATTGCATAATCTATTCCGTATTCCTCCAGCTTCTGCTCGAAACCCGGTCGCTTCGTTATGATATTATTGTACTTGTAAAAAATATCGTCATTTAAATTCCTGCTG
Organism: uncultured Ignavibacteriaceae bacterium; assembly: GCA_964501535.1. Classification (GTDB taxonomy): domain Bacteria; phylum Bacteroidota; class Ignavibacteria; order Tepidaquicellales; family Tepidaquicellaceae; genus FEN-1279. The sequence continues at coordinate 539,978 of CAZCSV010000001.1, forward strand.
TCAATGAAATTTTTCCTGTCCGGAAAATTCCATACGTAAAATCCCCCCGTTCCGAAATGATTGAAAATATTATTTCCGATTTCCGTAACCTTAGTCTCCTTCATAAAATCAAACATCTGTGTCGGTATGAAATCCGAATTTATTCCGAAACCCGTAACCCTGTAATACTTCAAATGCTTCAGGTATAAATCGTTGCTGTTTATCAAGGTCACCAGATAAATTAAAAAAGCCGATATCAGTATCCTCCAGATTGGCCTCGTTAAAATTGAATTTCGTATCTTTTCGTTTTTTATAGAACCTTTCATCATCTCTATTACAAAATTTATCGCTACAACAAGAAATACGAATAATATCAAAACATAATCTACCGTGAACCTCATTGCCCTGACAGAATAAAACGCAAAGCCTATGTATAGTAACGCAGGAAAAACATCTTTCTTCTTTATCGAATAATATAAAATCAGTACGCCTGAAAACAACATTATTTTATATAGCAAGGAAACAAAACTGTCGGTGTATTTACTGCTGAACGGTGACATCCATTCGTTTACCGTTTCAAGCATCTTCATTTTTGTATGATTGTATGCATACAGATATGTCTGGTAAAAATTTGGATTGATAAACATTACTAATACGGATGCCGAAAATATCAATAGTAACCTTACCAAATCGGGCTTTGAAAGCGGAGGAAATTCCTTTGAATATACCCTGTTGCCCCTGAAATAAATTATTATCTCGCTTAACACGTATATGCTTAATAAAAACATACCCGCTATTATTCCCATATGCATGTTCGCCCAGACCAGAAATATTAGCGGAATAAAAAATAAAATTTTATGTTTGCCTCTGTTTATATATCTGTATTGCACTATAATCAAGAGCAGCAGAACAAATGCAAGATATGACATTATATGCGGTCTTGGGGATAGTCTGTCTATTATGGCAAATGCGAGAAAAAATAAGCTGATGATGCTGATTGTATAACTGATTTTAAATTTTCTCAAAATCAGAAGGTATATGTAAAATATCAGCAGGAATAATATTGTCCTGAAAACCGATATACCATTGTATCCGCTGAATGTGTATATGGTGTAAGTTATTACATCCCATCCCCATTCAAACGGCATCCACTCCTGTCCCTGTGTCATATATCCGAAAATATCCGTCGAAGGAACTTCGTGCGTCTGTAGTATATATTTCCCCGTCGCAAGATGCCAGAATACATCGTCATCACCGGTTATCTTGAATGTTGTGAAGAAACAAAGAAAAATACCGAAGCATATCAGCATCAGGTAATTGTAATACTTGTCATTCGGATATTCCTTCTTTACCGGTTTTATATTTTCTTTTTTTACTTTGGACATATATGTTACATTTTAAAATATTTTGCGATATCGTTTATTATTATGCCGTTCGGCTCTTCCGTTAGCTTCCTTCTGACCTCATTCGTAAATGGAATTCTGTCCGATTCGAATCTACTCCTGAGCATTCCTGTATTAAAAATAAAATTGTAAGGCGATATGTATTTGTATTCGTGCCTTTCAATAATCTCTTTAAACTCGGGTATATTTTTCACAAATAAAAACGACTTGTCATCCCAATATACGAGCTTCCACTTGTCGCTTGAAATAGATAAATACGAAACAATATTTTTTTCTATCTCTCTTGCGCTGACTGTTAAATAAGGCGTGCTGTACATAAAGTAATCTATGTTGTATTTCTCAATCAGTGCTTCGAAACCCTGTCTTTTCAAATCTATGTTTTTGTACGATGCATAGATGTCGTCATACAAATTTCTGCTGTCGATGAAATTTTTCGATTCCGGAAAATTCCAGATGAAATATCCGCCTATCTTTAAATTGTTAAAAGGCCTCTTTCCTTTTAAATTGATTTCTTCTCTCTTTACAAAATCAAACATCGTCTTCGGAAAGAATTTTTCATTTACGCCAAAACCGGTTTCTCTGAAATAATTTCCAAGACACTTTGTGTAAAAAGAATTATTATAAGAACTAATAATCGTAAAAATCAATAAAACCGATAAAATAATCTTAACGGCTATGGAGTTTATATATTTCGAGAATTTGAATTTTTTTAAGAAAAAATCTGAGGCTAATACTAAAAATACAAACACCGCTATCATAAAATCGGCAACGAACCTCATTGACTGTAACGAATATATACCAATACTCAGATAAATTAACATCGGGAAATATTCTTTCCTCTTTATCGAATAGAACACTATAATCAACCCCGTTATTAAAAAGAATATATATATTTTAATGTAATAATATGAAAGTGATTCCGCTCTCAAAGGCGACTTCCACTCGTTAATGTGCTCCAGCATATCCATCTGAGTATGACTAAATGCATATATATAAGTGTTTAGAAAATTTGGGTTAATCAGTAAAGCAACAACAGAAAATAAAAATGCAATTAACAAATATTTTATTTCCGGATTCTTATCTTTTTTATTTATATTTTTATAAACTGTTTTATACTCAATAATTTTTGCAACTATAAATAATATAAAAATCGACATTCCAAGAATTACACCCATATGCATATTTCCCCATATCAAAAACATCAAGGGAGCATAAATGTAAATATTCTTTTTCCCTTCATAATTCACTAATATAAATATTAATAATATAATAAATAAATAGGTTATGAGCTGAGGCCTTATCGCAAGTCGTGCAAGTATACCCAATATCAGGAGAAATGAAAAAATAATGCCGATAGAAAGACTTACGTCACTTTTTCTTAACAAAGAAAATACTAAGGCAAAAATCCCCAGTACAATCAGTGTTCTAAAAACCGATAACATTTCATAACCGCCAATGCTATAAATCATATAAGTCATGACATCCCATCCCCATTCGAACGGAATCCATTGTTTTCCCTCCGTTATATATCCGAAAACATCTGCTGATGGAACTTGATGATTCTCCGTTATGTATTTTCCGGTTGCAAGATGCCAGAAAGTATCGTCATCACCCGAAATTTTATACGTAGTAAAAATACATATTAAAATTGCAAACATTAAAAGAAGAAAATAATTATATATCGGATTCTCTGTATATTTTTCTTCTTTAGTATCTTTTTTTGTTCTGGACAATATGAATCGATTAATTGCTTTGAACTTTTTTCTTTTAGTTGTCGGTTGACAGTTTGTACCTCAATATTCTGTCATTTCCGGTATCGGCTATGTATATAACCTTATTGTAATATGTTATCCCTTTGGGATGATTTAATTGATTATTAGCAGTAGCATTATTCTTTGTTACATATACACCTTTATCATATGTTCCTACAAATACACTGTTACTATAAGATGTAACACTCTTTATAACATTTGTGTTAATATTTTCATTAACTTCTATCCAACTATTACCATTATCTTTAGACATAAATATTCCCATACTTTCAGTTCCAATAAATATAACGTTATTATTCGCTGTCATTGAATTAATTTGAATACTAGATAATCCATCATTAAGACACGTGGCCCAAGTTAAACCATTATCATCTGATTTAAATACTTTTTGATTTTTAGAACCTGCAAAAATTGTCGTGCCATTTTTACAAAAAGCATTTACGATTATATTATCAATATTTGATTGTGTCCAATTAATTCCATTACTTGAATAAAAAATCCCTTTTTGAGTACCAACTATTAAATATTGATCATTTGAAATAAAACTATTTAGAGAATTACTATTTAAAATAAAACTACTATCAATACTCCAGTTTTGATATAATGCTTGCCTTGAATATAATGCTCCGTCAGATGAGGTTGCAAAATAATCTTCTTTATATATATATACTGCATTTATATTTAAATTTGTAATGCCATTATTATTTGATACCCAACTTGTTCCATTATCACTTGATATATACACGCCACCTCCTAGCGTCCCTATCAATATATTAGAATTATCGGACGATATTGAAATTACATTCAGATTATTTAATCCATTATTAGATTGTGTCCAACTGCTTCCTAAATTAGTTGATAAGAAAATACCAGCATCTTGTGTACCAGCAATTAACAAACCTCCTTTAAAATTCAAAGAATTAATTTTTAATGATGATAAACCTGAATTAATACTACCCCATCTTATACCTGTTCCTCCAAACGACTCAGGCAACATTTTTCCTGAGCTATTAAATTTATATAAATAATTTTTATAAGAATCTATTACGTATATGCTGTAGTTATAATCCATCGTTATTGCATCTGGCGCACCGAATTTCACGTTGACTATATCCTGTGTCGTTGATGTGTATTTCGGGTCGTATGTCCCGTTTGTCGAATTATAAATAAAATATATCACCTTGTTGAGTTTGCTCGTATCCTGCGAACTCCTTGATATTATGAAATCCGTCGAACTGTTTTTTATCGTTAACATTGATGAAACGTTCTCTATAGAGTAAAAGCTGTTTCCCGATGTCTGAAAACCGTTTAATACCGTTACCTGTAAAACAGAGTCTATTCCATTTACTTTCAATAATGCATTTCCCGGGTCGATATTCAAAGGGTCTTCCGGTCCTGTCCTCGATATTATATAACTGTTATCAGGATATGTAGAAATACCCGTGAATTTTCTGTATTTGTTTGTGCTTGGTGTCGGTTTCAGACTTGTAAGTAACCTGATTGCTCTCGTGTTCTGATTTAATACTCCTCCACCCTGAACCACCTTTAATCTGAATACTATACTGGTGGTATCCTGAACGGTTACCGAATCGCAAATCACCAGCAAATCAAAATTACCATCCTGCGTTATCTTCTTCGGAAATACCGATGAATTGAAATAATAAAATCCGTATTGTGCTCCTGAAAAAACCATCTGTACCAGCCTGTTGTTTTTTGTATCTGCCACATATATTATCTGGTCGTTCCCCGCAAATACAGCTTCCGGCTTGTTAAATCCGCCCCATTCCGGACTCTGTAAAATGTATATCGTATCGCTGATGTTTATATTCCCGTTGTTCGTAACTGGAAACAACGATAAATCCAATGTGTCCCCGCATCCCGAAAATAAAAAAAACAGTATCGGTAATATAAAAAATCTGTTTTTTATTTTTATGATTCTTTTACTTATCGTTTTCACTTCCATACCTTAATTCTTAATTAATGTGATTTTGGAAATAAAATTGTTAAAGAAAAACGCTGAGTAAATCCGAGTTCTTTGTATTGAGCAATGGAGTAATCAAGATTTGTTCTTGCAAATGAAATCGGGAACTTTACCCCCGCACCCGCTGAAAAAGACTCTGCATCTACATTAAATTTGTATCCCCCTCTTATAAAAAGGAAATCTTTATATGCATATTCCCCGCCAATACTGAAATTTTCCGCATTATCATTTGGACTGTTCAATTGTATGCTTGTCGTTAACCTGTTATTCTTGTTCATATACGGCTCGAATGCAAACCCTATCTTGAATAAAGTCGGAGGTGGAAATTTCTGAAAATTATCAGCTACTCTTCCGCCTATCAGATTTACACTTCCCGTGGGTGATACCTGCCCGCCGAAATTCGATATCATAACCGCAAATCTCGATGTTCCGAGACCCGTCATGTAATATGTCGCTAAATCCCCAAGCACTGTCTTCATCTTCAACTCACCGAGATTTTCCTCGACATACTTTATAGTCGCTCCGAATGAAAACTTGTCTGTCATCTGCCTTGCAAAACTTAATCCGAGCGCCAAATCGGAATACCTGAAATAATCTCCTGTTCCCTCCGGTTGGAATTCCGTCGTTACTTTCATATCCTCGGTTCTTAACGAAGTTACACTCAATCCGATGGCGTTGCTTCCGAAATGAAATACCCCTCCGAAATGCTCGAGCCTCGTATCCACAAACCATTGTGTATGCGTAAAAGTGACCCCGTTTTCTTTGAATAATACTAATCCCGCAGGATTGTAATGCAAAGACGATAAATCATTTGCTACCGCTACATATGTCTCGCCCATCCCAGTTCCCCTCGCACTGTTTCCTATCTTTAAAAACTGCAAGGATGACGTCCCGACTCTTTGACCTCCGAGATTCGGGAAAAGCTGAGAATATGAAATGTTTACAAACAACAAATAACATAGAATAAAAAACAGTCCTGTAATTCGCGTTTTCGTTTTCAATTTTTGTATCTTTATAAAATTAAAATTCTTTTTAATCATATTATTTACAATTTCACCGTAAATCCGAATTTAAACTGCCTTGGGGCTAAATACCGTGCAGGATTATACGGATACGGGTCAAGAGGCGCCTGTAAATCCGGATACATCGGGTCGTTCCAGCTGTTTGGCGTCGGGTCCCCGAATTCGTATGCCCTGCCTGTTATCGGATTAATAATCGTGGAATTTTTATTGTTAAGCAAATTCTTTACAGATAGATTAATTATAAATTCGAGTCCGAATATATTAATGTATTTGTCCAGATCCATGTCTATGTAAAACCAGGCATCCCCGACGTTCCCGTTTAAATTGTCGTAATCAGATGTGTACTCGGCTCTGCCGTTCTCGAGATATCCCGTCAGCAGCTGCGGCGTGTATCTCTTACCCGACTGGAAAAATATTCTTGTTTTGAAATTTATGTCATCTAAAATATTCTTCGCAAATCCGAAAATTCCCTTCCCTTTTTCCAATGAGAAAAACAGGTTGGCGCTTATCGTAATCGGCCTGTCCCAGCTTAAGAAATTCTCCTGTATGGTCTCCTGTGCTCCTCTCGTTGCAATTAAATATCCCTGGTCTGACGTTGAACTCTTTCCCGTCGCAACCGAATATGTAAAATCGAATTTTCCGTTGAACCATCTTCCTATCCTTTTCTTATACTCAACCTCCACTCCCCGCGTACGGGCATAATCCTGATTGAAATAACTTATAAATGTCTTTCCGATATATCTGCCGCTGTTTACTATTATGCTCCTCGTGGATATGTAATCATATATGTTTTTGTAATATGCAGTTATAGTAAGTACATCATCATTTGTAAACTGATTCCTGATGCCAAGCTCGTATGAAACCGTTGTCTCCGGATTTAAATCCGGATTTCCGAATTTTTGATACGTCGAAAGCGCAGTCTGAGGATTTAACTTCGCATAAACGAACTGCGGTTTCGGTCTTTTCGAAAATTGACCGTATGAGAAAAATAAAGTCTGGTTATTCGTTATAGGATGTGATATTCCCAGCCTCGGCGATAACCTGCCCTTCCAGTTCCTCCCGAATAATGTGTAAGTGTCTTCTTCATATTTCCTTCTTAAATCATCCGGAATTGTTACTACATCCGGATTCTTTACAGCATCATCCACCATTTTCCCGGGAAACCAGTAGTCGAATCTCAACCCGTAATTCAATATCATACCCTTGAACTGTAACGAATGCTGTGCATATGCGGAACCAAATGCAGGATATACCTTGTATACATCATTATTCAGTCCCATCGGCTTTACCCACGGCTGATATATATCGATTAACTGCATCTCCTGAAAACTCGTCTCTATCCCCGCCTTCAATTTGCTCTTCGGAGTAAAATTATTTGTTATGTCGGCTTTTGCCGAATATTCTATAACATAATGGTCATGCCAGGTGTAAGGATTGCCTACATCGTAAAATCCATCCCCCGGTATTATTCCCGTTCTCAAGGAATCAATGTAATAATATATAAACGGCGGCTTTACTATATCAAATGGCTCCGTATACTGGTCCCAGTTTAATCCGTTTGCATCAACTCTGAGATTCGTGTAAAACCTGCTTAGCTTTATTTCATAAAATGTTTTCGGACTCGTTGTGTGTGTCCAGATTAACGTGTGAAAAATTGATTTTGATGTATATGTACTCCCGTTTCCTAATAAATCCTGAAAGGTGTACTGATAACCCGGAGACGGCTCTACATATTCGAGATTGTTCTGCAGCGATGTTGAGCTCTGATTAATCGAAACCGATTGGTTAAATGAATATGATAATTTCGTTTGAGGAGTGAATCTCCAGGTCAGCTTCCCGAGCCAGTACCAGTTGTTATCCTGCCTCGGCGCAAAACGTGTTCCGTAAAATGTCGAAGAATAAAGTTGTGGTGCCTTTCCCTGTGTCCCTGTGTATTGCCCCTCGCTCTTTAATCTGTTCACATAAAATCCGTCGGATAATCCCATAAAGAAATTTCCGAAAAATGTTATTTCTCCGGGAGGCTTTATCTTGAATGCATTGAATAAATATTTCGTTATCGGCTCAGGACCTCCGAAGTTTATCTCAACTATATCCGTATTGAAACTTGAACCGTCGTTTTTGCTCAATCCTATGTTATCCCTTGAATATGAAAGAAATAAATTGTACCTGTTCCATTTTCCTTCCTTTGTTCTCGCATTGATTACCCCGCTCGTTGCCTGTCCGAATTCCGCATTGTAACCACCTGTTATCACTTCCACTTCCTCAAGCGAATTCGCAGATAACTGCAGTCCGAATCCCGTTCCTGAAAGCGGGTCCTGTACATTCACCCCGTCGAGTAAAAATGAATTCTCGTAATTTCTTCCGCCTCTGATGTATAATTCGTTGTTATCCTTTACAACGCCCGCCTGCTGAGTTACTACATCTTTAATATCCGTTACTATCGATTTCTCCAGCTCTTCGCTCGTCACTATATGCGAACTCGATGTCATTTCTATATCAAGTAAAGGTCTGTCCCCGATTACTACTATTTCCTGGTCAACCGTAAAAGAAGTTACTTTCAATTCTATATTCCATTCTTTCTGCTCTCCCTGTGCCACTTTCACGTTCGTATACTCTACCGTCTTGAATCCTATATATGAAACCTGTAACGTATATGTCCCATCTGGAACGTTTTCAATTCTGTATTTTCCGTTTAAATCCGAAACTGCTCCAAGATAAGAACCCTTTATCTTTAACGTTACACCCTCTAGCGGAATCTTGGATGAATCGGTCACAATACCAAATAACGCCCCCGTATTGGTTTGCCCGTATGATGCGGAAACTAAAACGGAAAAAATTAAAATTAGTAAAAACTTTCTCATATATTTTATAAAGAAAATTAAGTTTTTTACATCCCAAATTCATTAAAAAGTATCTGCTTCATTAACTGCTTTGATACTTGCAAATCGCTGTTCAGATAATATATCGGCATCGTGAAAAACACAACGCTCGGATTATTTATCGGACTCTTTATCGCCACGTTGAAAAATATGTTGCACGTCGGCGGAACTGGCCTGTAAGGAGGAAGCTGATATAATACCTTGCTGTTCCCCGATGTGTAAATACCACGCGTCGTGGCTATCGTGTAGCTTAACTTTAACTGCGGATAAGATTCATCAAGAGAAATCACCGTATCTATCGGTAAATTTATGCTCTGATAGCACGTGGTAATACTGTCTATCGGTGCAAAATTTATTGAAAAGCTCTGTATGTTATCGGGAAATCCGCTTGCCCATAAAATCTTACCGCCGGCTACCGAAAAATACGGAAGCGAACTTCTTGCCAGAGAAAAATTCGGGTCGTTGGATGTGTTTGTGCCACCCTTGTTGCCGCTCCATATTACCACCTTAAATAATTTCAGCGTCTCGATAAACATAGGATTTACAATTTTCGGGATGAACTTCCCGTTGTTTGATTTTATGTCAAGTATATCATATTTAACCGTATCCATCGCGTTTAGAAAATAACTCTCTAAATTTCCTGGCTCACCGATGGTCAGAGGCATATCCTTTATCAGTAAAACTCTCCCGGTTACTGCCCTTATATAAAAATATTTCGCGGTGTCTGTCGGCATTCTGACTATATTGCTGAACGAACCCGCATTATCCTGCGCCTTCATGTATATGCAGTGATTTCCGGCGGTAAGTCCGCTGTCCTTTGTCAGCGTCATTAAATTTAAATTGCCGGGTATCCTCTTGAAATTATTCGTATCGTTCAGAGAGTACCAGTAATATTTTATCGTTTCATTACCGTCTATATCCGTGCCTGTCCACATTACCGAAGCAATCGGAAATATCGTGTCGGGTAATTCAGTCCCAGCATTGAAAACCATGGAAGGTGGCGTGTTAATTAAAGGGTATAGTGTCGATGCAGGTGACGGGTCATCCACGCCCTGTTCATCAACTGCGGAAACCCAGAATTTTATTACCGTATCCTGCGAGCTTATCTGAATGATAAATGTACTGTCGTTTTTTGTCGTATATGTCCAGCTTAAAGAATCGAATGAAATTCTGAACCCTACTACAAATCCGTTCGGACTGTCACCCCACCACGAAACCTTCTTTATTGTTGAGCCTGGCGCTATCGTATCTCCCGGCATCGAAAAAACAGTTAAATATGTCTCGGGCGGCAGATGTGTATCGGGTCCTGTCGCCGGGTCACTGCAGGAACTTAATATTGCAAAACTGAAAATTAAAAATACTAAAGCGTAAAAATATTTAATCATATAAAATGATTTTATTAAACTGTTCTAAAACATATTTATAATTAATTTTTACCGCAAAGCACGCAAAGGAATTTTCCCTTGCGCTCTTTGCTTTTTATACTCTTGCCTTATAACTTTACAAACTTGATGAACTTTATATACTATTTAACCAGCAGCATCTTCTTCGTGTCCGCAAAACTCGTTCCGTCTCTTCCCTCCGCAGTCATGCGTATGAAGTATACTCCGCTCGCCAGCTCACTGCCGTTGAAATCAATCAGATATGTTCCTGCGTTCATATTCTCGTTTACCAACTGCCTTATCTGCCTTCCCAAAATATCATATACCTTTATCGTAACTTTGGAATATGCCGGTATTGAATAACTGATTCTCGTTACCGGGTTAAACGGATTCGGATAGTTCTGATTTAACTGGTAACTCTTTACGACATTTGTAATATTTTTTACTCCTACCGGTTTCCACGTCCCGAAATCCGCATTTGTCCTCGGACAGATTTTGTAGTTTGTGTATGCGTAATAAAGTATCCCCTGTATTGATGTTATGGAATCGTTCTTGGTCAGAAGATTTTTACCCGTTAACACACCATCCCAGAAATTTGTATAAGTTGTTTTACATCCGGGTAGCATTATTCTTGTCGAAACACCAGTATAATCATAAGCTAAAAACTCTCCGAAATTTCTTCTAAATACCGTATCCTGCAACGGCTCATGAGTCGTACACGCAGTTCCCCTCGCCGCATTTATACAGGAAATTACTATCGGTGTGTTAATCTTCACTAGAACACTTTCCCATTTTTTAATTGTTGTATCTCCGCCCGATTTATGATTCCCAAGAACCGATGCTGTCAGAATTTCAGGAGCAGGCAAAGGATTCCCTGAAGAAATTATGTTTACGTCATTAACGCTCGCTACTGCAATCGTGTTTACTCCGAATGAATAAGTCACTATTCCCCTTACTCTCACACGTTGCCCCTTCTGAATTCCGTCCGTCGGTGTTCCGGTTATCCAGATTCCGCTGAATGGCCCGGTTCCATTCTGTATTATTACCCTTCGAGGTGAAGTAACGGGTCCACCGGGACACGATGTACAGCTGTATTCATAAAAATCCGTCGTATCAGCTGTTACTATTCCTTCTATCCCTCTCACAAACGCATTCTCGTAACCGGAACGTCCGCCGTTGTTCGGACAATATTGAACTTCCTGTATCGAAAGCGAATCGCTTGCTTTTACTACATAAAATAACTTCGACCTTGATGTATCCGCCGGAAGCAAAGTCGTCATTCCTACACTGTTGGTCGCTTTCATAAAATATTCGATAAGTGTATTTAATGGATAAGGCGGTATCTTCCCCGCATATAAATTTCCCGTAACTAAAGACATATTCTTTATATTGAATGGACCTCCGTTGACTCTCCATAAAACGCTCACATTCGTTATTGGAGACGGACTCGTTACGTTCACTGAAACAGTGACACTGTCCGCAGGTGTCGGTACACCCGGTGATTTAGTCGGTCCTGACATCGATGGAGGAACCAGACCGAGACTCAAATCATTCGGATAAATTGGAACAATAGCATACGGAAGAGCAGTCCCGAAAGCCCCCTCGTTATTCGCATTTATTATTACACCTCTTATGTAATTCACGAATGTTCCTGTCGCCGGATGGGTCCACTGGCGCAATGTATCTGTAGGACTTGTGGAAAAGAAATTCGAGAAATCTCTCATGTACAATTTGTTTCCGTTCGAATCCACAACGCTCCACGGTTGCCTGTTAGACAATCCCGTCCCTACAAATACATTTCTTATTTCCACATACATACCTTCATACTTTTCTCCCGTTACAAAATTTATTGTTCCGCCATTCGGATAATCTCCCGTTCCGAATTCGGTAATATATACAAGCTTAGGCGTCGGTCTGCTTCCGCTTGTAGAAATAAAATTTACAGGACCCGAATTTGTATCTATCTGAACTTGTGTTAACCATCCCGACCCGCTTACCGGAAAATTCGTCCCCCCGTACTCCTGAACCTGTCCGTTTAAACTTATTACCCACCCGGAATCCGCATTCTCGATGAAAACTGCTGTATACCTTGACGCCTGCCTCACAACCATACCTCCCCATAATGCATTTGATGTATCCTGCATGTAACATACCCAGCTGTTTGAACCCCTTAATAACGCCCTCGGTATACCGTTTATGGTCACTCTCGGCGGTGCTACAATTCTTCCCGCAATCGTTACAGAATCATTCATATAATCCGATTTGTCTTTTCCTACTAATAAAGAATCCTGTGACTTATATTGTATTTGCATAAATGTTCTTACATGCCATGACATTACTTCAGCAAATACTACATAAGAAATGAATCCCGCTAAAAGCAAAACAGGTAAATATTTTAATTTTCTCATGTTAATATTTTATTTAGATTTTTTAAAATTTATTTTACAATTAAAAACTTTCCTTTTTTTATCTCTCCCGTATTGTCATCCTTTACCGTAAAAAGATATAGCCCCGTCGCCACCGCCTGATTTTCCTTCGATATTAAATCCCATGCATGCTCTCCTCCTGAAAATTTCTGGGTTCCGTCCGTAAATGTCTTGAACCACTCTATATCCATTCCGTTATATGTAGTTGCATCGTGCGATAATACTTTTACCAAATCTCCCGCCAGAGTCCAGATTGATATCTGACATTTCGACGGTAAATTATAAAAATATATTTTCCTCAATACTTCCTTCTTTGTTCCAGTGCCGTCCCAAATCGCACTACCGTAATACGGATTCGGATATACCCCTATCTCCCTGTCGGAATTGTTGTCAACCGGTAATGTCCCGACAATCAGCCTCTTTACGTTATATAAAATACTGCTCTCAAGAGATTCAACCCCCTGCGACGGGTCACCCTTATCATAAGATGTCACCGAATATACATACTGAAATCCGTTTAACTGATTCGGAAACTCGAACCTGTACCAGTACTTGTTCGTATCCCCCTGAAATAACTTTGGATTCGTATCGCTGTACTTAATGAACTTGAATCCTGTATTGTTACCGTATGCATTGCAGCAGGAATCGAAATCTCCTATCAGTTTCAACTCTGTCGTTAAATCAGACCCTAACGTTTTTTCAAATCCGGGATTCGTCCTGTATATCTTGTATCCTTCGAAATCCTTTTTTCCCGATACGGGGTCAACCGAATGCTCCGCATTATTCGTCCACCATACCGTTACTTTCTTGTTTTCTATCTCCGTTCTCGTTATCGGAATGTCGGGAGGCGACGGTAATTTGTAACCGTTATCGAATGCTCTCTGAGCCCATGCTGCATTGCTGTAAAGATTCTTCTTCTGCAACTCCGTATCGTTGCTTGCAGGGTCAGTTCCGTATTTCTTTGCGCATACTACAGCAAAAACTATATTCAGCGTGTCCAACTGATACCTTAATGAAAAAGGCGTTCCGTCCGGCTTCTTGAAAGGTCCGTATGATAATAATGACACACGGTTTCCGGGAGTTTTACTCAGATATGCTATTCTCGTGGAGTCAATTACTATACCTGTCGTTAAAAATCCTTTTAACTTTGAATATCTTTCCTGATCTGTCGTTGGTGAAAAATATGCCGGGTCACCCGATGCACTCTTGAAACCCCATATCGTGAACCTCGATTTTAATGTATCCTGCATATACCTCGGACTTACCCCGAGCAGTTTTACCGATACATAATTATCCGTGAAACCTACATCACCGCTATGGTCGTATGCATATTCCAGTCTCATGGAATCTACATAACCGTTCGCTCCTTTACTAAAAAATGAAGTTCCCGGATTGCATCCGGGAGTTACGTTAATATTCCTTACTACCATGTCCTTCCACATTCCTACGTATAAACTGTCTATCGGACTGTTATCACCGTTGTACCCGATATTCACTATCTTATAATTGAATATTACAAAATAATTTGCAAAATTCAGATTGTATGCGTATGATTCAAGCAGTACCTTAACTCCCATTGGTGTGTGATTCTGTATACCGGTAGTTAACGTGTCGAAAAATTCGCAAATGAAATCCTGATGTGATATCGCATTCGGATTGTAATATGGAGAATTTATCAGGGAAGACCTCTCGGTAATTATCGAGCCGGGACCATTCGTATATTCAAATCCTTCCTGCTTGTTGGCATTCGATACGTCTATCGCACCGGTCGTTACATGTATCTGTCCGTTCTTTATTCCGCCTATCCATAAACCACCCAACCAGAAATTTTCTATCCCGGAGTTTATCGGAAACATTCCCGATGGCTGTGAGCCGCAATAACCCTTGCCTATCGTTCCGTAATTCGTTATCGTTAATGCAAAATTCCCGACATTCGTGTACTTTGTATTTATATCATCCTGTATATCGAAAGGTTTTGTGTATACATTAGACTCGTAAAAACATAAAATAAAAAATACTGATGTAAAAATTACCGCAAAGAACCCTATCGTCCTTATTAGTAAAGGATTTAATTTTTTCTCCATATAAGCTCTCTCATGTTTTTTGGATTCCTAATTTAAATTTATTTTTACTTAATTTCTACGCCTTATTTTTTCTGATTTGTGATAATTATTTTAAAATATTAATTAATATAATTTTTGTTTATTTTATATATTAAGATTCAAATTTTATCTTTTATACAGCAAATTAACGTGGATTATTAAACTTGAAATTCAGGTACTTACTTAAAGAATCTCTGAGGGGTTTTAATTCGGCAAAGCTGTCAACTGTAGCTTCCGTGATTACCATATCCCTGTCGCTAATCCTGATTGCCCTTTATTTTACACTTTCGTTTAATTCTAATAAATTAATTAAATCGATAAAAGATAAAGTCGAAATTGAAGTCTTTATCGACGATAACTTATCTCAGGATGAAATTAATACCATCAAGGAAAAAATCAGAACGGTAGGCGGAATCAAACAAATTACATTTGTTTCCAAAGAGGAAGCGTCTAAAATATTTGAAAAGGAATACGGAAAGGAAATGCTCGAACTCTTCGAATCCAATCCCCTTCCTGCTTCCTTTAAAATCAGTCTTTACGATGAATATAAATCGCTCGACAGGATTAATAAAATCAAAAACCAGCTTTCATCAGTTCAGAATATTAACGATATCGTATTCCCTGAAAAAAATCTGGAACTGATTGAAAAAAATACGTCCGGCTTTCTGTATATTAATCTCGTTATATTAATCATAATTACACTTTCATCCGTATTCCTCGTATCCAATACCATCAGGCTTGTGATATCATCACGAAGAAAAATTATAAATACTTTCAAACTCCTCGGCGCTACTAACTCTTTTATTATGACCCCGTTTATAATCGAGGGATTTCTGCAGGGCCTGTTCGGAGGCGTTTTCGCTTCGGTAATTTTATACATACTTCTTATCGTGTATAGTTCGAGATTCAATCAAAATGAAATTAAACTCGATTTTTTCGGCTTCGAATACCTCGGCTATCTGATATTAGTCGGTATTGTGCTTGGAATTCTCGGAAGCATTTTTTCTGTTAAAAGATTTTTAAAAGTACATATAAACTAAATACTATGCTGAAAATTGGAGATAAAGCCCCTGACTTTAAACTAAACGCAGATAACGGGAAAACATATTCATTAAAGGATTTCAAAGGTAAAAAAATCGTATTGTATTTCTACCCTAAGGATATGACATCGGGATGTACCGCCGAAGCCTGCGGCTTCAGGGATAATATTAAACTCTTTCAAAGGGAAAATTCCGTAGTAATCGGCGTTAGCAAGGATAATGTCGAATCACATAAAAAATTTAAGACGAAATATGAATTGCCCTTTGCACTGCTGTCAGATGAAAATGCAGAAATGCTGAAGTCTTATGATGTCTGGAAAGAAAAAAGTATGTATGGAAGAAAATATATGGGAATCGAAAGAACCACTTACGTTATCGATGAAAAAGGATTTATAAAAGATATTTTTAATAAAGTCAAAGTAAAAGGTCATATTGAGGAAATTCTTAAAAAATTATAGTATATGAGTGAAGTAGTCATTAACAGAGTCACGAATGAAGTTGATAAAATGAAGTTTATCAAATTTCCGTGGAAAATCTATAAAAATTATCCGAACTGGGTTCCACCGCTGATATTCGATGTCAAAAATAATCTCGATTCACGGAAAAATCCTTTTTTCAAGCACTCCAAAATGGAACTCTGGCTTGCATATAGAGGAAACGAAGTAGTTGGGAGAATCGCCGCAATTGCAAATTATAATCATAATAAATTTCATAATGATAAAGTTGGATTCTGGGGTTATTTTGAATGTATAAATGATAAAGAAGTTTCAAGAACTCTGTTCGATACCGCTAAAGAGTTTTTACTTTCACAAGGACTCGATACTATGCGTGGACCAATTAATTTATCAACGAATGATGAAATTGGTTTGCTGATAAATTGTTTCGATAGACCTCCAATGATGTTAATGACTTATAATCCGGAATATTATATTTCATTGATAGAAGATTACGGATTTACAAAAATAAAAGATTTATACGCATACCTAGTAACTGATAAAATTATTAACGATACTAAAACAATGGATAAACTCGAAAGAATTAGCCAGATAGTATTGAAAAGAGAAAAACTTTCTATCAGAAAAATTAATCTGAAGGATTTTGATAACGAGGTCAATATTATTATGGAAATTTATAATAAAGCATGGCTCAAAAACTGGGGCTTTATTCCAATGACCGATGAGGAATTTCAACACCTTGCCAAAAATTTAAAAGCTGTTGTGGATAGAGATTTCGTTTATATAGCTGAGTTCGACGGAAAACCTGTTGCGTTTTCACTCGCAATACCCGATTATAATCAGGTATTCATTAAAATGAACGGAAAACTGTTCCCTTTTGGCATTATTAAACTTCTAATAAATAGAAAAAAGATAGACGGGATTAGATTAATTACATTAGGCATCATACACGAGTACCAGAAAAAAGGGACTGAAGCAGTTTTCATTAGGAATACTATAGAAGAAGGAATCAGAAAAGGAATGAACAAAGCCGAAATTTCATGGATACTAGAAGATAATACTGCCATGGTAGCAACCGCAGAAAACCTGAATGCGGAAAAATATAAAACGTACAGACTTTACGATAAAAAAATTACGGATAGTAAATAGTAATAATTATCTTATATATTAGTTTGTCCTCACCCAAAATATGGTGTTAATTTTTATATATACAATGTTAATTTAACAAATACCTTTACTTATTATGCTTTGTATCCGTGAACTTCTTTATATAACGTTATGTTATTACTACTAAATCTGAAAAAAATAACATAAATTATAGGAGAAAAAATGATTGGCTTAGGACAAAAATTCCCGGAATTTAAAAAGAAAGCAACAGTCTCGGTTAAACCGGGAAAAGAATTTACTGAAATTACAAATAACGACCACATCTCAAAAAATAAATGGATGGTCATGTTCTGGTATCCGAAAGATTTTACTTTTGTGTGTCCGACCGAAATCGTCGAATTCAATAAAAGTAAAAAAGAATTCGAATCGCGTAACACCGAACTTGTCGGCGCATCTACTGATACGGAATTTTCCCACTACGGATGGATGAATTCTCATCCCGAACTGAAAAATCTCGAAATCCCTCTTCTTGCGGACACTTCAAAATCTCTCGCAGAAGATCTGGGAATTCTTGAAGCAGAAGAAAAAATCGCCTATCGCGCAACCTTCATAGTTGACCCGAAAGGTTTAGTAAGGTGGATAAACGTAAATGATTTATCTGTTGGCAGAAATGTCGATGAAGTAATAAGAGTGCTCGACGGTCTGCAAAACGGCGGCCTGATACCCTGTAACTGGAAAAAAGGCGAAAAAACTTTATAACATTTATTAAATTAAGACTGAAAATGAAAAGAGCTGTTTTAAGCAGCTCTTTTCATTTAACATTTAAAATTTAACATTTATCATTGAGTCATCCTGCCCATGGTATTCCTTCTACCTTATCACTGAAATCTTTTAACTGCAGCCATCCCTTCTTGCCATTCTTATCCTGTATCAGATACCAGAAACACATTTCAGTATAATCAACATCGCACTTCACTTTTGTATATGCCTTTATTAATTTTATTTTATCGCCGGGTTTGAATTTTGTTACAATTCCGGATTTTTTATCCCTCTCTTTATATGTATTAAAACTCTCGATTACTTTTATATCCTGTTCAAATCCTTCGTAAAATTTCACAGGGTATTCATCCTTGAATATCGGCTCATATTTCATTTTTTTCTCGTTAAAAACATATTCATAATCATAACTCCAGAATCCCATCCAGCCGATAGCCTTTACAGTTCCGTCACCATTGATAATCGGCTCATCCATAGAAGAAACCAATCCGAGACTGATAATTTTCTTGCCCGTAAACCTGTATAATATATAATCGGTGTTGTCATTAAAGTATGTACATATTACAATTTCTTTATAATCGTCGTCTGTATCTAAATCAATTACTTTTACTACAAAATAATCCATTACGGATTCAGTCGAATCCATAATGCTGACTCTGTCTACGGCAATTTTATATTTTCCGTTGTAATATTTCCCTTCCTCATCATAATAAATGGTGATCTTTACCGTATTTTTCTCCGATTCATAAAGATTAGCCCTGAAAGTGGTATCATATGATGTTGCATATGACAAATTATTTACAAAAAATAAAATAGAAATGAGAATAAAAAATGTTGTTTTATGTTTTTTCATAAAATTTAATGTTATAAGATTTATAATTCCCTTACGTATACAGATTCGGCTCCGAAAAAGAAGCTCAAATTCATGTATTTCTCGATAAACGCTTTTAACTTCTCCGATGTTGAAAATTTTTCTTTTATATTGCTCGTTACCTCGGTTAAAGAAATTTCATTCTCACTCTTTACGCTGAATTTGTACAGGTAATATCTGCTCGAACCCGGTGCATCGTACTTGGATATCTGACTTATGTTTATAAAATCGACATCCTTTATTTTTGAAAAATGTGCGAGATACATTACAGTATCCTGAGCCGTTTTTGCATCCGGTTCCTTCGACTCTGCCGGAAGCTGTGCAATTTTATAATGATAATCATCTGACTTTGTTACCATATACTTCGTGCTGCCGTTTTTAAATCCCCATGTACCAGTATAACTCTTGTCAACCTTTATGCCCGGCGAGTCTATCGCAATCTGCGACTCGTATGGACATCCGTAAAATAAAATCGCTATGCTGAATAAAACAATAAGAAAAATAATTTTGTTCATAATTTAATTTTTTATTTTATTATAATTGTATTTTTAATTTCTTTCCGATATTGCAAAACTCATGAAATCCGTTATTGGGGGATTGAGGTTCATCTTTCTTAACATCGATGCAATCTGCCCCCTGTGATATGTTGAGTGATTTATCATGTGCATAAACATTTCCCAGATTTTTGCCGTTACCCGCTCTCCTCTTATATTAACGTATCCGATTGAATTATCGAACTCACTCTCCTCCAAATTATTTATGTATTCTTTCCATTCTGCATTTATGGATTTCAACAATTTTGTATTTTCTTCGATAGACCTCACCATAAACGGGTCGAAAAATTTTTCGCCCCTGATTCTCCCCATAATCAATACCTCTGCATTTATTATGTGAGATAATAACTCTATCGGTCTGCCAATACTTAAATCATTTATCTTTAACACTTCAGCAACGATATCGTTAGCCCATAAATCATACCTCAATAAAATGTTAAAATGAATTCTATATTCCATATTTAAAAATGTTTTATTTGTTTCCTGATATTCTCTGCCACGCTTTCGGAGAGAAAAAATCCCTGCTTTCCTTTCTGTATCCGTCGTAATATAACGCTCCCCATATCGGCGTCCTCGGATAGCAGTATAAATCCCCTGTCGAAAGCTCCACCAGCGATGGAAATTCATTCGCCGCAAAATGCTTGTTTACATACCTGCCTAAAAAATCTATCTGCTCCTGAGTTGCTTTCTCCACTATCAGACACGGATAAACAACAAGCATTCCTCCAAAACCGAGAGGATATCCCTGCCTGAGCTTCATCGCATAATTAAATGACTCGCGGCTGTATTGCTCGAACTTCGCGGGTGTGTATGGCTCATTCTGGAACTTCACGAAAGCGAAACAATTCACTTTTCCGAATTTCGTCGTCTCTATCCTGTCCCTTCTGTAACTTTTATCGAATAACCAGTTCGGTTCTATACCTAAATTCGAAAATCCGAAATACTGCATCCACTGCTCCAATAACTTTAAATAATTTTGCGCATTCTCCGGGTAATCCATATGATTTTTATATTAATTTACATTTGTAATTGTATATTGTACATTGAAAATTGTACATTGATTAAAACATTTCCATCGCTTTTAATACTTCCACCGCTCTTTCGTAATCATATCCGTTTACTATCAATTTTGCCTCATACGCTAATTGCATGGAAGGAAACATTCCGAAAGAACCGTCCGACGATACAATAAAACATTCTATACCTTCCGATTCAAGCGTCTCCTTTGCGAGCTGTGCATCAATTTCATTCATAAACACTTTCACTACAACTTCGTCAGCCTTTTCATCATCAAATACTTGCTCTTCTTCCTCAACTAACTCGCTCAAATCCGCTCCGCAATAGGGACAAATCTTGTCCTCTTTCTTTACTGTTCTCTTGCACCCAGTGCAGTAATATTGCTCTTCACTTAAATCTTCTTCTTCCATATTATTTTTTTAAATAAAAATTTCTTCCAAAAAATTACTTATTTCAATGACTCTATCCATTTGCTTACCTCATCTATTATTGCATCATTGAAATTGTTATAATAAAATCCCGGTGTGCTTTTCTTCTGGAAACTGTCCTCCGGGTCCTTTGCAGTCGCAAATCCGTGGTCCATATTCGGAATCAATAAAAACTTTCCTTTTCCCGGGTGATATGCGTTCACGATTTTTACTACATCTTCGTGGTCTTTATTGGAAAAAGCTTCGAAGTCACCTTCACCTCTTATTACCAGCACGTTAGCTTTTATGTCTTTCCAGACTTGCGGCATATTTAAATCCTGAAGTTCCTGCCAGAACTTGTAATTCCTCGACCAAACCTGGTCTCCGCCTGTGTATTCCATATTTTCCTTCATCTCTTCCTTGACATCTTCACTCACAACTATATCTTTCGGATGCCTTTTCATAATTAAATATTCATACAATACCTTCGTTAAATCGGTTACTATTTTTTCGTTCGTGATGTAATCCACTCCCGCAATAGGATTCTGAAATCTGTACATATCGAGTATGTATTCATACCACGTCTTCAATCCAGTTCCGCATACGATTATACCCTTTGCAATCCTGTTTTTATCCACCATCGGTGCCTCGTATCCGCCGAGCGAATGCCCAAACACAAATACGTTTTCCTTATCCACAAAATCGTATTCAAGCATTTTCTGGAAACCTGCTTCGAATCCTTCAAGCTCTGTATAGTAACCAACATCAAAACAATCGGGTGTATTCATACAGTCACCCATAGCAAGCTTTTCCACTCTCACCACGCAGTAACCCCTCTCACTGAGTTTCTGAACAACCTGTCCGTACGGATGCTTACCGAGATTATCGAGTGAATAGCACATATATCCCGGAATGAAAAGTATGGTTTTGAATTTCTCCTGCTGCAGTTTCGGTTTGTTCACTATTATTCTGATATAACCTTCTTTAAATTTCACTTCATCATATATCACATCATACTTGTCCGATTTTTCATACGGCAGAGGTGCGGCATCCGCAGTGAGATTCAGCTTTTCCCCGCTTCTGTAAACTGTAAATTTCACCGGCATCTTTTCCCTGAAGTCCTTCACAGCTTCCCTGTATTCTTTTATCTTTTTCACCGCAATATCATTAACGGCTTCTATTAAATCATTAACCTTAATCCCCGCTTTATCGCCTGTCGAATTCGGAGTCACAGCCGTTACCACCAGACCGTCCTTCGATTGCAGATTTAACGCTGTCTTAATCGAATCGTTCACCTCGATAACCTTTAAACCAAAAAACGCCTTCCGCACTATATTCTGCGGATATGCCGCAGCAACAAAACAAAATAAAAAAACAAAAATTGATAACTTTTTCATAAGATAATAAATTGTATGTTATATTAATATTAATTTCCGTTCAACGCATTTGTCAATCCTGCGAAAGCAGGAATCCAGATTAAAAAAATATGAGAATTACTTTACAAGGTTATAAAAATGGATTTTAAGTGCAAGGAAGAAAAGCGATGCCACGATTCATTGAAAAGTTTAATCTAAAAATGAAAACTATGCTACAGTTTCACAAATTAAATTTTTTCATGATAAATGACTAAAATTAGTATTGTTTTGATGTTTTTTTCTTGATATTTTTATAAATTGATTTAATCTACTATATGCAATTTCATAAAATATTTTCGAAATACCCAAAAAAAATTTATACCCTAAATTTATATTTAATAAATAAAAAAACTTTAAAGAAAGGAAGTTAAACTATGTCTGCATTCGTTAAAGAGATTATTGACATTGTTAAGCACAAAGATCCTGCTCAACCGGAATTCCTGCAGGCCGTTACGGAAGTTGTTGAATCGCTGGCTCTGGTTCTCGAAAAACACCCGCACTACAAAGTTCACAAAATCGTCGAAAGGATTATCGAACCCGAAAGAGTCATTATGTTCAGAGTTCCCTGGATGGATGACCAGGGAAATGTTCACGTGAATCGTGGCTTTAGAATTGAAATGAATTCCGCTATCGGTCCTTATAAAGGCGGCTTAAGATTTCATCCTTCGGTAAATCTTGGAATATTAAAATTCTTGGCATTTGAACAAGTATTCAAAAATAGCTTAACCACATTGCCAATGGGCGGTGGAAAAGGCGGCTCTGACTTCGACCCTAAAGGCAAAAGTGATAATGAAGTTATGAGATTTTGCCAGTCCTTTATGAGCGAACTTTTCAGACACATAGGCGCTGATACTGACGTACCCGCCGGTGATATCGGCGTAGGCGGAAGAGAAATAGGCTTCTTGTTCGGTCAGTATAAAAAACTCCGTAACGAGTTCGTCGGCGTTCTGACCGGTAAAGGCTTGAACTGGGGCGGTTCATTAATCAGACCCGAAGCAACAGGATATGGTACAATCTATTTCGGTGCCAATATGCTCGCTACAAGAAAAGAAGACTATAAAGGTAAAGTATGCCTGGTATCGGGAAGCGGAAACGTCGCTCAGTATGCTATCGAAAAATTGCTTGAGTTCGGTGCAAAACCTGTCACCTGCTCCGACTCTAATGGTTACATATATGATGAAGAAGGTTTCAATAAAGAAAAACTTGCATTCCTGATGGACCTCAAAAACGTAAAAAGAGGAAGAGTCTCCGAATATGCTAATAAATTCAAATCAGCCGTCTATACACCCGTAGACCCGAAGCTGGATTACAATCCTCTTTGGAATCATAAAGCGCAATGCGCCTTCCCGTGTGCTACTCAAAACGAAGTCAATGGAAAAGACGCTGCAAACTTGCTGAAGAACGGTGTTTACGTCGTTTCCGAAGGTGCAAATATGCCGACCACTATCGATGGCGTTAACCAGTTCATCGATGCAAAGATTCTCTATGGTCCGGGTAAAGCCGCAAATGCTGGCGGTGTCGCTACTTCAGGCCTCGAAATGTCGCAGAACTCTCAAAGACTCGCCTGGTCGAGAGAAGAAGTCGATAAGAAATTACAATGGATTATGAAAAATATCCACGATAATTGCTTTGAAACTTCTAAGAAATACGGAACACCGGGTAACTATGTTAACGGTGCAAATATCGCCGGATTCCTGAAAGTCGCAGATACTATGATTGACCAGGGCCTTGTATAGTAAATGGAAGTTATAATCGATAAAAAAAGCGGGATGAAGCGATTCATCTCGCTTTTTTTTCGGTTTTATTATAAGAAATCTGATATATATTTCTTTAAACTTTCACTTTTAGTATTTTTATTCAAATCTACTCTCTTATGCAAAATTACGACAGAAACTGGATTGAACAGGGTTACGGAATGCGTATTCAAAGCTTCCAGAATCTTATGCGTCACAGAATCTCCGACGTCCTGCTCGTCTCGAGCTTGTATGATTTATATTTAATCGAAGAAGATGGTCGGCTGTACGAACTTATCCGCAAAGAATATCAGGGACTGCGTCTCAGCCATTCTCCTGAAATCACACGTGTTTCGAAAGCTAACGATGCCCTCGAACTTTTGCAGGGGGAAAAAAGATTTGACCTTATTATCATTACTCTCCATACAGAAGATATGCACCCTGTCAGGTTTGCTAAGAAATTGAGAGAACTGAATATTGATGCTCCCGTCATTCTGCTCGCATTCGATAACGTCGAGCTTCACGACCTGATTATTAAACACGATACTCAGATATTCGATAAAGTGTTTCTGTGGCAGGGAGATTATCGATTGCTCATAGGAATTATTAAGTTCCTCGAAGATAAAATGAACGTCGAGCACGATGCCCAATCCATCGGTGTACAGGCTATTATAGTTATCGAAGACGATATAAGAAATTATTCTTCATTCCTCCCGATAATCTATACAGAAGTAATTAAACAGTCTAACCGCCTCACTTCCGAAGGTATAAATCTTTCACATAAGTACCTTCGTATGAGAGCAAGACCGAAAATTCTCCTGTGCAGTACGTTCGAAGAGGCTTGGGGCTATTTTCAGAAATATGATGATTGCATACTTGGCGTCATCTCGGATATCGATTTTATTCATAAAGGCAGGTCCGACCCTCAAGCCGGTATCGAATTTGCCACCGAAGTCAGAAAAAGATATACCGATATCCCTATCCTCCTACAGTCTTCTGAACCTGAAAATGAGACCGAAGCTAAAAAAATCGGCGTTTCATTTCTCCTTAAACAATCTCCTACTATGCTTAACGACTTGAGGGAATTTATGGTCAATAATTTTTCTTTTGGCGACTTTGTCTTCAGAAAACCCGGAGGAGAGGAAATATCAAGAGCTTCGGATTTGACTTCACTCGAAAAAATATTGAAAACTCTTCCGGCAGAAAGCATCAAATATCACAGCGAAAGGAATCACTTCTCTAATTGGCTAAAAGCCAGAACTGAATTCTGGCTCGCGGAAAAATTAAGACCCCAGAAAGTCAATGACTTCGAATCTATAGAAGAACTTAGGAATTATCTGATTAAATCCCTTCGCAACTACCGCAAACTCCGTCAGAGAGGAATTATTACCGACTTCCATAAATTTACTTTCGATACTACACAGGGTTTCGCACGTATCGGAGGCGGCTCCCTCGGAGGTAAAGCCAGAGGTCTGAGCTTCCTTAATAAACTTATCTATAATTACGAGATTAGCAATAAATTTGATGGAATTTATATCGGCATCCCTCCGGGTGTCGTTGTCGGAACCGACGTCTTCGACCAGTTCCTTGAAGAAAATAAACTGAGAAATTTTGCGCTTAACTGTACCGACGACGAGGAAATTAAAACAAGATTCCTTGAAGCTAAAAAATTCCCCGAGGAAATTGTGAATCAATTGAGAGATTTCCTCGATATTATGAAAGAACCCCTGTCGGTTCGCTCATCCAGCCTGCTCGAAGATTCCCAGTACCATCCCTTCGCAGGCGTCTATCAGACGTATATGATTCCGAATAACAGCAATAATCCCGAAATAAGATTAAACGACCTCGTCAACTCCATTATCCTTGTCTATGCATCGACTTTCTACAGTAACTCAAAAGACTATATAAAAATAACGAACTATCGGCTCGAAGAGGAAAAAATGGCTGTTATTATCCAAAAAATGATTGGAGTGAAACACAATAACAGATTCTATCCCGACCTTGCCGGTGTCGCAAAAACCCATAACTTCTACCCAATCGCTCCAATGAAATCCAACGATGGCATAGTGTCAGTTGCCCTCGGTCTCGGAAAAACTATAGTCGAGGGTGGTCCCTCTATCAGATTTTGCCCGAAATATCCGAACCATCTGATACAATTCCATAGCACTAAAGAAGCTCTGCAAAATAACCAGCACGAATTCTTTGCACTCGACCTCGATACTGTTAGAGACTTGGAAAATCAGAATGTTATCGTGCAGGAAGAATATATTAAAAAATATGAACTCAATACCGCCGAAGAAGATGATACACTGAATTATGTTGCATCGACGTACTCCCCTGAAAATGATACCATTTATGACGGTATCTCAAGAAAAGGTACCAGACTCGTTACTTTTTCACCGATTTTAAAAAATAAAATATTTCCCCTTCCGAAAATTCTCGATTTACTCCTCGATTTGGGTAGCTGGGGAATGGGAACTGCTGTGGAAATTGAATTTGCCGTTAATCTCTCGGTTCCCCGAGACGAAAAAAAGCATTTCGCTGTTCTTCAGATGAGACCTCTCGTTATCAGTATGGATAGCGAAGAACTTAATATTGATGACACAAATAATGGCAAAGTCCTGTGCAAAAGTAATGAAGTCCTCGGTAATGGCCTGATTAAAAATATTAAAGACATTATTTACGTGGATTATCATAAATTTAACAGAGCCTTAAGCAGAGATGTCGCCTTTGAGGTTAACCAGTTTAATAATAAAATGTTAGCGGAAAAAAGACCCTACCTGCTTATTGGAGTCGGCAGATGGGGAACTCTCGACCCATGGCTCGGAATTCCAGTAAACTGGTCACAAATATCCGGGGCTAAAGTTATTGTCGAAGCAGGTATGAAAGATATGATTGTCGAACCCTCGCAGGGTTCTCATTTTTTCCAGAATCTTACATCCTTTTCTATTGGCTATTTTACTGTTAATACAGTAAATAAAGATAGCTTTTTGGACTGGGAATGGCTTATTGATAACCACCCGGTCGAGGAAAAATCATTTGTAAAACATATCTCCCTCACTAAACCCCTGACCATTAAAATGAATGCCCACGAAAATATTGGTGTTATATTAAAACCTTAAAATGCATATATATTATTAATAAACATAGATTTAATCATAGTATTGCGGAAAAACCGTTTTTACAATTAATTTTAGATAAAAATTCATATAAATAATTGATATAACAATATAATAATCAAACCTTTATTTTTAAATCATCCCAACTTTTCTTATGTTTTCCTCTTGACTCTTTCTTCCATTCTGTATATCTTTATTGATTATTACGAAATCGTAAAGTTAGCAAAAACTATATTTTGTTCTTTTACATAAAATTCTGAACGCAAATTATGCGTAATTGGATTTTATTAGGATTTTTTTTGATAAAATAAACAGGAGAAGTAATATTGTTAAACGTTAAAATCGGAGCGATTATTATCGTCCTAATTTTAATTAATCCAATTAGTTTCGTATATCAGAATCATATATACGCACAGACCTCTGGCAGTTTCTCTGAATATTCCGAAGAAGGAATTGCTTCCTGGTACGGTCCCGGTTTCCACGGCAGAAAAACCGCGTCCGGCGAGAGATTCGATACCCATGAGCTCACTGCAGCTCATAAAACACTGCCCTTTAACACCCTGTTAAAGGTCACTAATCTCGAAAACGGGAAGTCAACTGTAGTCAGAGTTAATGATAGGGGCCCATACGCTCGCGGCAGGATAATTGACTTATCCCTCGCCGCTAAAAATGAAATTCAAATGGGTGGCTTGGCTAAAGTCCGAATCGAAGTTGTTCAACCTTATGAACAAGGAGAACAGGATTTAAGCGAAGCGTCTACACCGATAAATCTTTTCGAGGATGTGTTTCCACCTAACTCACGTATCTATTTGGAGCTCTCTGAGGCTCGGATACTTGAAAAGTTTAATATTCAAAGAATTATTAGCACCCTCAAAAAGGTTAAAATTAAAGCTTTTACTGTCGATTCTGAACACGACGATTCATTCGAATCGGATAATGCCGTTTTAAACGAACATGACTACTACGATATAACCCAAAAAATCAAAAACCTTAAGGGTTATACGCTCGAAGTTAATTCCGAATTCAATGACATCGACCAACTGATTGGAAAACTGGAGTCCGAAAACTTTGATACTGTATTTATTATACAAATCAATGATAAAGACTCGACTAACCTCAGAATTTTCGTGGGTAACTTTAAAGATGAAAAAGATACTTACGAAGTCAGAAAATCGCTTGAAGATATGAAATTCAGCGTAAGGTTGGTAAAAATTTAAAACTAAAGGCTGTCCATAAAAGACAGCCTTTTCTTTTTTATTATTATTGCAAGAATAAACCGGTTGGTTTTTAGGGCTGTAAATTCTCGAAATCGAAATCGTATTTGTATAACCGTATGGCTTTGTAAATCGCCTTTGCGATGTCATTCTGCGCCTTTGATGTGTTAAGATATTCCTCGTCGCTCTTGTTCGACATGTATCCGCATTCTATCAGCATCGTCGGCATGGATGCACCTACCAATACGAAAAACCCCGCCTGAAACACTCCCCTGCTCTCGAGCTTCGTATCCAGCCCCAGCGTCATCTGAAGTATGCCCGCAAGCCTTTCGCTGTTTCTTAAAAATGAATTCTGTGCCATCGATATCAGCAGAAACTCCGCCTGCTTCTTATATACCATTGTATCCTTTTTCTCGAAGTTCAGATATTTGTTTTCCGTATATGTGAAATTTGTCGCATCGTTAAGCCTCGCTAAATCCATTATATAAATCTCAAAACCGTTCTTGTCCGGTTCCCCGGGCTTGAGCGAATTGCAGTGTATGCTCACGAATAAATCACCCCCGCTTGAGTTCGCTATCTTTCCCCTGTTCCTAAGCTCTATGAATTCATCCCTGTCCCTCGTTAAAACTATTTTCAAATCATTGTAATCCTTTACCAATAGGTCTCTCGTTTTAAGCGTTATCGGCAGTACTATGTTCTTCTCGTAAATGCCCGATACTCCTATTGCTCCCGGGTCTTTTCCCCCGTGACCGGCATCGAGTATTATCGTCTCCAATTTCTTCCCCGGCTTGTACCTGTCACCTGTCTTAGTCTTCGAATAAGGAAAAAGTATTAAGAGGATTAATAAAAAAATTACTGAATAATATTTAATATATTTATTCATTTTATTATTTACAAAAAAACCTCAAAACATCCCACCACTTTGTCATCCCTGCATGCCACCACTTTGTCATCCCTGCATGCCACCACTTTGTCATCCCTGCATGCCACCAC
>CAZCSV010000001.1:569725-656721 GCA_964501535.1 uncultured Ignavibacteriaceae bacterium
TTTGTCATCCCTGCATGCTTTTGGCAGGGATCGCTCTTCGTTCCGCGTTACTAAACTCTTGCCTGGCAACTTTTTTTTACATCTTACAAAAAAACCTCAAAACAAATTTAGCTTTGAGGTTATTTTTAGTAGCGGGAGCAGGACTTGAACCTGCGACCTTCGGGTTATGAGCCCGACGAGCTACCAACTGCTCCATCCCGCGATATCCTTTAATATACTCAAAATTAATTTCTTATTCAATGTTAAGGCCTTTACCTCTCATCGCCGTTCCAACCCTGCTTTTATACCTGTCAAGGAATTCATAAATGTTCTCTTTTCTTACTTCATTAACACCATCCTCTTCGTCCCTACCCTCTCACCGTCCGCATAAAGCGAGTAAAAATATATACCGCTTGATAAATAATTACCATTGAATTTTACTTCATATTCACCCAATTGTTTTTTTTCAGTTACCAGAGTTGCAACTTTTTTTCCATTAATATTATAAACAACAATTTTTATATCAGCACTTTTTTTTACCTGATACTTTATACTTGTTAACGAATTAAATGGATTTGGATAGTTTTGATATAATACATAATCTTTTGCGATTTGCTCTTTGCTATTTGTTAATTGATTAATGATTCCTCCACCGTTTGTTGTTCTCACTATTTGAGTTGACCATGCAAATCCTAATAAGGAATCATAAAAATAGATTTTTGAATTAACGTTTATTGGGCTTGTCTGATACCCCCAATTATTTCCACCATTCGTTGAAACCAAAATTCTGCTATAAGCTCCTTTTCCACACCATACTTTATTTTTACTTACTGCCTGTATATATCCAAAGTCAAATTGAATAGAAGAATAATATTGCTGTATCCAGTTTAATCCACCATTTGAAGTATATAATATTTTTGAATTATTTCCAATATTAGGATTATAAACAATCCAGCCTGTATCTTTATTAATAAAACTTGAACTATTTACCTCTCCTGCTTCTGGAAAATTAATTATTTGCCAATTGTATCCGCTATTTGTAGATTTTAATAAGGTGCCCCCACCAAGAATAAATCCGCAATACTCTCCGTTATATTTCTCTTTTAAAAAGTACATAGATGATGATGTTCCTCCTCCAATTCCGGTTGAAACAGTATCTAATGTTTGAAATCCGTTTACAGTTTTAAATATAAATTCATTCGAGAATGGAGGATTGAAATACCATACTTCCACATATCCTGTGTCTGCACCCACCATATAAAATCCGCTGAAAACATATCCGGGGGAATCCTGCATTATTGTCCAGTTATATCCACTATTTGTGGTTTTCAACATATAGTGGGTTAAATATCCCACTCCTCTCGCATAGCCAAGAGTATCATTAATAAACTGGAAAACTTCTACTTTTGCCGAATCGTGAAATATAATATCCCAGTTTGAACCTGAATTTGTAGTTTTTATTAGATAGAAATCATCATAGCCGTGATATATTGAAGCCCAACCGGTATTATGATTGATAAACTGCATCTGGTATACACTCCCTGAAACAGGAAGGGATATTTGGTACCACTGAGCTCCGCAATGATTAATTAATAATAAAAAGAAAATTAATATTAAAATAAAATTAGTGATAAGTAATCTTGTGAGTCTCTTTCGGAATTTATGACCTTTCTCCTCTTTCATAAATGAAATATTCAAGATTCGTTTGGGTAATTTTATACATATTATTTTTCAGTTGCAAGTATAAATTAAACCCACGCAGACCCCGCTTCGGTATTATTTATTAATTGATTTTTTTACAATAAAAATTTAATTTACAAAAACCTTAACGAAAGGAGAAAAAACCAATGAAGCTATTCTTTAAATTTGTTCCACTCTTGCTAGTTTTTGCTTTTGGGTTATATCTGGCCGGCTGTGTTAATCTCGATCAGAAAACATCTCTTAACTCCGACGGTTCCGGTTCAATGAAAATTAAATACTGGACTAAATCTTCGAACGTTTCGGGCGATGAACTCGCAGGATTCGGATTCACCGAGGCTAAAGTGAAATCCAACTATACTTCCTCGTCTACCGACCCGAGTGATATCAAAATCGAAAAAAACACATCTACAGATTCGTTAATCACCGTTACTCTCAGCGTTAAATTTAAAGACCTTAATAAACTTTCCGATGCCAAGGCTTTCTCCAAGATAAAAGCAAGCTGGCAAAAAGGAAGCGACGGTATGGACTTTAAATATACCTTGCTGCAGGATACTTCTAATGCCAAACAGATGGGAATGAGCGACTATAAACTGGTCTATGAATTCGAATTCCCGGGCGAAGTTACCGCTACTAACGGTAAAAAAGACGGACAAAAAGTTACCTGGAATAAAACCGTCGCCGACCTGAAAGAAGATGTCGATATGACCGCTACGGTTAAAGCAGGTAAAAAATGCGGATTATTTGGTTTGGAACTTCCGATTGTTGTTCTCTTCGGAATGACACTTATGTATGGTATCAGGAAAAGAAAAAAATAAGTTTTTTCCTTTAACAGATTTTAAAGGCTGTTGCATTTTTCCGTGTAACAGCCTTTTTTATTATATATTATTAAATTGAAGTAAGATTTTCCCAAAACCCCTCGTTCCCAACGTCCTCGTTGGGAACGACAAACCTCGTTTTTATAATTCCTGTACTTATTATTAAATTGAAGTAAGATTTTAATTTGAATATATTTTACGGATGTTTAAAAGATTTTTAATCGTAATATTGTCTTATGGCAGTCTCGCTGTTTCCTATGATTTCTCGAAAATCGATTCTATTGTTCAAAGCGGAATTTCCAATGGTTTCTATCCCTGCGCACAGCTGATTGTCGGACTTAATCAGGATGAAATTTATGAAAAATCATACGGAAGATTTACTTATGATGAGAATTCCACAGAGCTGAATAATTATCACCTGTTCGACCTTGCTTCGGTTACTAAAGTCGTGGCAACTGCAACCGCAATTATGGTGTTGTACGAAAAAGGTCAAATCGGTCTCGATGATAAAGTTATTCGGTATATCCCAGAATTCGATAATAACGGGAAATCCGGTATTACTATCAGAAATCTCTTGCTTCATAATTCGGGGCTTAAAGCCTGGATTCCGTTTTATAAATATTATAAAACTAAAGAAGAAGTATTAAGCACTATATATAATATCGGACTCGAGTATATTCCAGAATCGAAGTTCGTCTACAGCGATTTGAATGCAATATTGCTCGGCATTATTGTGGAAAGAATCTCGGGAAAAAGTTTTGCAGATTTCTGTTCTGAAGAAATCTTCGAAAAATTGGGGATGCGTGAAACACGGTTTAATCCCGACGAATTCACTAAAACATTGTGTGTTCCTACTGAATACGATACTTACTGGAGAAACAAACAGCTTCAGGGCGAAGTCCACGACGAAGCCGCTTATATTCTCGGAGGAGTTTCGGGAAATGCCGGACTGTTTTCAAATGCAAGGGACCTTTTCAGATTTATGAGAATGATGATTAATAACGGGCAATATTATAATCCCAATACAAGAGGTCTGAAGAAAGAAAGATTTTTTAAAAAAGAAACGGTGGAATTGTTTACGTCCAAGGCAACCGGTTTACCTTACGTTAACACCCGCGCTCTCGGCTGGGATACAAAACCCGAACCGAATAAATATAGAACACAGTGCGGTGAATTGTTCTCCGAAAATTGCTTCGGCCATACGGGATATACGGGAACAAGCATCTGGTGCGATAAGGATAATAAACTGATTGTGATTTTCCTTACAAACAGAATCTGCCCGAAAAGAGGAAACGAAGGTATCAGGGATATCAGACCTGACCTGCATAATGCGATTGTTACTTTAATAAAAAATAATTAATTAATATTTTATAAATCAAAAATATATTCTATGAAATTACCCAAATTTAAAAACGAACCGCTGACGGATTTTACAGAAAAGAAAAATCGTAAAGCCTTCCAACAGGCGCTCGAAGATGTTACCTCGAGATTTAAAAAGGAATATCCCCTTCGCATAGGCGATGAGAAGATTTTTACCGAAGATAAATTAAAAACTTATAACCCGTCGAAACCCGACGAAGTCCTGGGCGTGTTCCAGAAAGCAAACGCAGAACTCGCAATCAAGGCAATCGAAATAGCCCACGCTAAATTCTATGAGTGGAAAGAAACCCCCGCAAAGAAAAGAGCCGAATACCTGCTGAAAGCCGCTAAGATTATGAGAAAAAGGAAACACCTCTTCTCCGCTATGATGGTCTATGAAGAAGGTAAAAACTGGATTGAAGCGGATGCCGATACTGCCGAAGCAATCGACTTTATGGAATTCTATGCAAGAGAAATCCTCCGCTACAGCGATGAACAGCCGATTGTGAAAATCCCGGGTGAAAAGAACTATCTCGAATATATCCCGCTCGGAGTAGGTGTCGTTATTCCGCCGTGGAATTTCCCGCTTGCTATTCTTGTCGGTATGTCTACTGCCTCGATCGTATGCGGCAATACTATAGTGCTTAAACCTTCAAGCGATTCACCCGCAATCGCGCAGATGTTTGTGGAACTTATGGATGAAGTTAAACTTCCCGCAGGTGTTATTAATTTCGTTACCGGCGGAGGCGGAAGTATCGGTGATGTGCTCGTTCAGCACCACCTGACAAGATATATTTCCTTCACGGGCTCTATGGAAGTCGGACTGAGAATAAACGAACTCGCCGCAAAAAAACAACCCGCGCAAATATGGATAAAAAGAGTCGTTGCCGAAATGGGCGGAAAAGATACTATCGTAGTCGATAAGGAATTACACGATATAGAAGACGCGGCAAACGGTGTAATTGCCTCTGCGTTCGGTTTCCAGGGACAGAAATGCTCCGCTTGCTCGAGAGTCATCGTTGACGAAAGAATCTATGATAAATTCTGTGAACTGCTCTCTTTGAAAGCAAATGCCCTTAAAGTTGACGAAGCGAAATTCTTCCCGAATCTTGGACCCGTTATTAACTCGGCTTCTAAGGAAAAAATTCTTAATTATATTAGCAAAGCCGTCGAAGAAGGCGGAAAAATTATTGCAGGCGGAAATGCTCTCGATAAACCCGGGCATTTCATCCGCCCCACCGTTATAAAAGACGTTAACCCCGATGACACAATTTCTCAGGAGGAAATCTTCGGACCCGTTCTCGCTGTCATTAAATCCAAAGACTTCGACGAATCACTTATGATTGCTAATAATACTATCTATGGATTGACCGGCGCAGTTTATACGAAGAATAAAAAGAAAATCGAAAGAGCCGCAGATGAATTTCACGTCGGTAACCTGTACTTCAACAGAAAATGCACGGGCGCTCTGGTCGGAGCTCAGCCATTTGGCGGTTTCAATATGAGCGGTACAGACTCTAAAGCCGGCGGAAGGGATTATCTCGGACTCTTTATGCAGGCGAAAACCGTAGTAAAAAAAATAATTAAATAATATTATGAATAAACTTAAATTCTTAATTGCGATTGCTGTGCTTTTTGGAATACTTAGCTGCAACAAGGTTTCCGAAAAGGTCGAACAAAAAGTAAATGAGAAAATTGACCAAACTATAGATGAGAATTTGAAGAAAATCGATTCGACTCTCAATAAATCTGACCTCGATTCCCTTAAACAAATGATGAAATCGCTCGATACTAATGTAAAAAAAGAAATGAAAAAATCCGATAAAAAATAATTTATTAATTAAATATTTATATAAATGAAAATTCACGAATATCAGGCTAAAGCAATCCTTAAAAAATTCGGAGTTGGAGTTCAGGATGGAATCCCTATCACTTCAATTGACGAATTTGATAATGCAATCAATACCCTGAAAGCAAACGGAACATTACAGTTCGTGGTGAAATCTCAGATACACGCGGGCGGCCGCGGTAAGGGTATCGTGTACAACAAATTCAACAGGGACGAAGTCATCGTTGAAGGCGGCGTGAAATTCTTCGGCGATAATGTGGAAAAAGCGAAGGAATATGCTTCGAAAATTCTCGGCAATATTCTCGTTACTCACCAGTCGGGAAAAGAAGGCAAGGAAATCAAAACTCTTTTCATTACTGAAGGTCTTGATTACAAAAAGGAACTCTACCTCGGCATCCTGCTCGATAGACAAAACTCCAAAAACGTGATTATGGCTTCTACCGAAGGCGGAGTCGAAATCGAAAAGGTTGCCGCGGAAACACCGGAAAAAATCATTAAAGTCTGGATTGAACCTTCTATGGGTATTCAGTCGTATCAGGCTCGCGAACTTGCTTTGGGATTGCAGCTTCAGGGCAATGCCTATAAGGACTTTATTAAATTTATTGGTAAACTTTATCATGCTTATGAAGCCATTAACGCTTCTCTCGTCGAAATTAATCCTCTCATTATTACTAATGATGACAGAATCCTCGCACTCGATGCTAAAATAAACCTCGACGATAATGCAGTGGAAAAATTTCCGGAATATATGGCTATGAGAGACCTGAATGAGGAAGACCCGCTCGAAATTGAAGCTTCAAAATCGAATTTGAATTATATTAAACTCGACGGCAACGTAGGATGTATGGTGAACGGTGCAGGACTCGCTATGGCAACTATGGACTTGATTAAACTTGCCGGCGGTGAACCTGCCAATTTTCTCGACGTAGGCGGTTCTGCTTCTGCCGAAACGGTAGAAAACGGTTTCAAAATTATTCTGTCTGATAAAAATGTAAAGGCAATCCTGATTAATATCTTCGGAGGAATTGTGCGCTGCGATAGGGTCGCAAACGGTGTCGTGCAGGCTTCGAAAAACCTCCACGTTTCTGTTCCCGTTGTCGTCAGACTACAGGGTACAAACGCCGAAGAAGCTAAAAAAATACTCGATGAATCAGGACTGAATCTGATTTCTGCAACTACTATGGAAGATGCCGCAAGGAAAGTTACTCAGGCAATTTCGGCAAACTGATATTGTTTTTTTTACTCTTTTATTTTATTTATATCACGGCTTATTTTGCCGTGATACTTTTTTGTATTCTTTTTAAATAAATATATTTATTATGTCTTACGAAAATATCATTCAGGACTTCTCACTGACTTATGACGATATTTCGATTCTGCCAAACCAGATTTCGGAATTGAAACACAGGGCAGATTGCGATACATCCGCCGACTTCCTCGGTTTGAAACTGTCTCTCCCTGTTATCGCCTCCCCTATGAATACCGTCTGCGGAGGTAAAATGGCTAAATCTTTATCCGAACTTAAATGCCTCGGAATTATTCACAGGTTCAATACTGTCGATGAACAGATTTCCGAATTTGCAGATAACGGATTGCTCGACAGTGATTATAAAGCCGCTGCTGTAGGAATTAATCACGAAACGGAAGTGAAAAGGATACAGAAACTTGCGGATGCAGGTATAAAAATATTTTGCATCGATATCGCTAACGGCGGCTCTAAAATGATTGAAAAATTTATCAATAAAATCTCCAAACATATTAAAGAATATAAATTAAAAATTACTGCCGGTAATGTGGCAAGCTATGAAACTGCAAAATATCTCATCGGCCTTGAAGTTGATGCAATAAGAGTCGGTATAGGAAACGGTGCAATGTGCTCCACATCGATAAAATCCGGTATCGGTATAGGACAGGTAGATGCAATTATCAGAGCTCTCTCCGCAAAAAAAGATGCTAAAAGCGGTGTTAAAATTATCGCCGACGGCGGAATCAGTACTCCGGGCGCTATGTGCAAAGCTATCGCACTCGGTTGCGATGCCGTTATGTTCGGCCGCGTGCTCGCCGGAACAGAAGAATCTCCCGGAGAAGTGCTAAAATATAATAACCAGAGATGGAAAAAATATTGCGGAAGCGCTTCGTTTGCCGTCAAGCAGGACAATAAAAACTATATCGAGGGCGAAGAATCTCTCGTCCCCTATAAAGGGAATGTAGCAAAACTGATTAAAGAGTACCGCGAAGGACTGCAGTCATCTATGAGCTATCTTAATTCCAAAACACTCGATGAATATCAAAATAATGCTGTATTTGTTAGACTTACAAGCCACTCATTTGACGAAAGAAAACCTCAGATATAAAAGAACATGATGAAAGTTTTTTGGTTCCGGAAAGACCTCAGACTCCTTGATAATCGAGCCCTGTACTTCTTTGTAAACTCTGTCGAAAAGTACGATAAATATACTTTTATTTATATTAAGAATAATAACTCATTTAAATACTTCGGTGAAAAAAGAATCTCGTTTCTTTATGAATGCCTGTCTGAACTGAAAAATGAACTTCATAAACTTGGACTTGAACTGAATATTCTTGAAGGAAATAGCCGAACAGTTTTTAAAAAGCTTGTAAATAATTACGGGACCCTTGAAGTCTTTTGTAATGAACAGATTGAGCCCTATTGCTTAAAAAGGGATTTAGAAGTAAAAAAATATTTTGAGGCAAATAGCGGTAAATTAAATACATTCAGAGATACTACCCTGATGGATATTAACAAAATTGTTAAAGATAATTCATCACCCTATACTGTTTTTACCCCTTTTAAAAATAAATTTCTTAAATTCCTCTCACATATCGATTATAAGGAATGTAAAACAGATTTATCTAAACTAATTCCTGAAAATCATATTACATTGTCCGCCTTCTCTAAGCATGATGTTGAAAGGAAATATAATGAGCTTGGCAAATCAAATCTCATAAAAGGAGGAAGAAAAACCGGAATCAGACTCTTAAACGATTTTTTTTCGGGTAACATAGGAAAATATGAATCCGGCAGGGATTATCCGGCAGTGCATGGCACCAGCATGCTTTCAGCTCACCTTCACTTCGGTACGATAAACATTCGTGAATGCTTTAGAAAAATTTACAATAAGGATTATTTATCTTCCGGAATCGCAAAATGGAGAGACGAACTGATTTGGCGGGAATTTTACTATAATATTGCGTTCAATTTCCCGCATGTCGCTTACGGATCATTTAAAAAAGAATATGACGGCCTGAACTGGAATTATGACAAAAAAATATTCAAACTTTGGTGTGAAGGAAAAACCGGCTTCCCAATTGTCGATGCAGGTATGAGACAACTGAAAAAAGATGGCTGGATGCATAACAGGGTGCGAATGATTACCGCAATGTTTTTAACCAAAGATTTACTGATTGATTGGAAACTCGGTGAAAAGTTTTTTGCCGAAAATCTTATTGATATGGACTTTTCTTCCAATAACGGAGGCTGGCAGTGGTCTGCTTCAACCGGTTGCGATGCACAACCCTATTTCAGAATATTCAATCCTTATACTCAAAGTATTAAATATGATCCTGAAGGTGTGTATATTAAAAGGTATATTTGTGAATTGAAAAATGTCCCCGATAAATATATACATAATCCTTCCGAAATGTCTGCCGAAGAACAGAAAAAATTTGGCGTGAAAATTGGAAAAGATTACCCCGCCCCGATTCTAAAGCATTCTCAAGCAGCTAAATATGCAATAGAAACTTTTAAAAATATACGAAAAAATAAATTTTATTAATTAAATAAATACTGAAATATGAGAAAAATATTAATTGCAGGAAACTGGAAAATGAATAAGACTTCGCTTACTTCAAGTGAACTGATTAACGGAATCGCTGAAAATATTCCTGATGAAATATACGATAAAGTCGATGTCGTCGTTTGCCCGCCTTTTACCTCCCTCGCAATAACAGGCGAACTGTTAAAAAACAAAAAAATTAAACTCGGAGCTCAGAACATACACCAGAAAGACGAGGGTGCCTATACCGGCGAAGTGTCAGCACCGATGATAAAAGACCTGAACTGTGATTTCGTTATCCTCGGACACAGCGAAAGACGGCAGTATTTCGGCGAAACAAATCACCTTGTTAATGCTAAAATCAAAAACGCATTGAAAAATAAAATTAAACCTATTCTTTGCGTCGGCGAAACACTGGATGAAAGAGAAAAAAATATTCACAAAAAACTTGTTGATGAACAAATAACTTTGTGCCTTAAAGACCTGACTAAAGAAGATATGATAAACGTTGTCATTGCTTATGAACCTGTATGGGCTATCGGTACGGGCAAAACTGCTACTCCCGAACAGGCAAATGAAATGCACGTTCTTATTAGAGAAGCACTCGAAAACCTATTCGGGAAGGATACTGCCGGGAATACCAGAATATTGTACGGCGGTAGTATGAATGATAAAAACTCGGCTGAACTTCTGGCAAAACCGGATATCGACGGCGGCCTTATTGGTGGAGCTAGCTTAAAAGCAGAAAGCTTTGTCCAAATTGTCAAAAGCGCATTGTAGCTTAAAAAATTTCAAGAGTATCCGCAAATACCATCACCGATTCCGGTTGATGGTATTTTTTTATTTTTTATCCCCCAC
This sequence comes from uncultured Ignavibacteriaceae bacterium, assembly GCA_964501535.1. Classification (GTDB taxonomy): domain Bacteria; phylum Bacteroidota; class Ignavibacteria; order Tepidaquicellales; family Tepidaquicellaceae; genus FEN-1279. Next base: position 580,084 of record CAZCSV010000001.1, read on the forward strand.
TTTATACTTAAATATTAATTTTTTATCCTCTTATTTTCTACAACATGCAATTTTTTTAAAATTATTTTTGTTAAAAAAAATGTCAGTTCTAATTTAATAATAAATTTTACTTAAATGAAAGAAGTTGTAATCGTTTCAGCAGTTAGAACCCCGATTGGAAGTTTTCAGGGTTTACTTTCCTCTTTGTCTGCACCTCAACTCGGCGCTATCGTTATTAAAGAAGCGGTAAAAAGAGCAGGAATTAAAAATGAAGAAGTCTCGGAAGTAATTATGGGCTGCGTACTACCTGCCGGAATTGGACAGGCACCCGCACGACAAGCGGCAATCTTCGCAGGACTTCCCGAATCCGTTCCCTGCATGACCATTAATAAAGTCTGCGGCTCGGGTTTGAAATCCGTTATGCTCGCTTCACAGGCAATCCGGTGCGGCGATGCAGATGTCGTCGTCGCTGGCGGAATGGAATCTATGAGTAATGTACCGTATTACCTCGATAAAGCAAGAACCGGATATAGAATGGGCAACGGAATCTTGACAGATGGAATGATAAAAGACGGTCTCTGGGATGTGTATAACGACTTCCATATGGGTAACGCAGCAGAACTCTGCTCGAGAGAAATGAATATATCACGCAAGGAACAGGACGACTACGCAACCGAAAGCTATAAAAGAACCCTTGATGCAATTGAAAAAGGTCTTTTCAAAGAAGAAATTGTCGAAGTAAAATTAAAGACAAAAAAAGGAGATGTAAATATATCGCAGGATGAAGAACCGGCTAAAGTTAATATCGAAAAAGGTTTACAGCTTAAACCTGCTTTCGATAAAAACGGAACGGTAACCGCTTTCAATGCTTCAAAAATTAACGACGGTGCCGCCGCACTCGTACTGATGTCTAAGGAAAAAGCCGACGAACTCGGAATCAAACCTCTGGCAAAAATTGTCTCGCAGATTTCTTTCGCTCAAAAACCCGAATGGTTTACTACTGCTCCGGGTTTTGCTATTATTAACATCCTGAAAAAATCGGGACTGAAACTCGAAGATATCGATTTGTTCGAAGCAAACGAAGCATTCTCCGTTCAGTGCCTCGCCGTAAATAAAGTTGCAGGATTGAATCCCGAAAAAGTGAATGTTAACGGCGGTGCTATAGCACTCGGTCATCCTATCGGTGCCAGCGGCGCGAGAATTCTGACCACGCTTCTTTATGCAATGAAAAATAGAAATGCGAAAAGAGGTCTCGCTACTCTGTGCATAGGAGGCGGCGAAGCAAGTGCCATAATCGTTGAACGAATTTAAATTAATTATTAATATTAATACACCTTATATGGATATAAAAAAAGTTACTGTAATCGGTGCGGGAACAATGGGAAACGGTATAGCTCATACTTTCGCACAGTTTAATTACGACGTTAATCTCGTGGACGTGAATCCGGAGTTTATCGAAAGAGGTTTAGCAAATATTTCAAAAAATATCGACAGGCAAATCAAAAAAGGTATTTTCTCGGAAGACAGGAAAAAAGAAATACTCGACAGGATAAAAACATCCACCGACCTGTCAGTTGCCAAAACATCCGATTTAGTGGTAGAAGCCGCAACAGAAAATGCCGAAATTAAAAAAAGTATTTTTAAAAATCTCGATAAAATATGTAAAGCCGAATGCATTATAGCGAGTAATACTTCCTCGATTTCTATTACGGAAATCGCCGCAGTAACGAAAAGACCAGACAAAATAATCGGTATGCATTTTATGAATCCCGTACCGATGATGAAGCTTGTAGAAATCATCCGCGGACTTGCAACCTCTCAGGAAGTTTATGATATCATCAGGGACACTTCCGAAAGATTGTCTAAAGTACCCGTGGAAGTCAATGACTACCCGGGTTTCATATCCAACAGAATTTTAATGCCGATGATAAATGAAGCCGTTTATTGCGTTATGGAAGGCGTCGCTTCTGCGGAAGATATCGATAACGTAATGAAACTCGGAATGAACCATCCGATGGGACCGCTGACCCTGGCGGATTTTATCGGTCTCGATGTTTGCTTGTCCATTATGGAAGTTTTGCAAAACGGTCTCGGCGATTCCAAGTACCGCCCGTGCCCCCTGCTTAAAAAAATGGTAGCCGCCGGTCATCTGGGACGTAAATCCGGAATCGGATTCTATAAATATTAATTTAAATAAATCATAAAAAATAAAATTAATTTTAAAAAATGAATTTCGAATACACTGAAGAACATAAATACATCAGAGACACTGCAAAAGACTTTGCTGAGAACGAAATCGCACCTTCCTCAGTCCAGAGAGATATTAACGCCGAATTTCCAACCGAAATCGTAAAAAAACTCGGTGAGCTCGGCTTTATGGGAATGATGGTCTCTCCCGATTGGGGCGGTGCCGGTATGGATACCGTCAGCTACGTAATCGCTATGGAGGAAATCTCCAAAGTTGATGCGTCCGTCGGCGTGATTATGTCAGTCAATAACTCCCTTGTATGCTACGGAATCGAAAAATGGGGAACGGACGAGCAAAAAGAGAAATACCTTAAACCCCTTGCATCAGGTCAGAAGCTCGGAGCGTTTTGCCTCTCCGAACCCGAAGCAGGAAGCGACGCTACACAGCAGAAAACCGAAGCTGTCCTTCAGGGCGACCACTATATCCTGAACGGTATGAAAAACTGGATTACAAACGGCACAAAAGCTGACTATTATTTGATTCAGGCAATGACAGATAAGTCCAAAGGATATAAGGGCATTACAACCTTTATCGTAGAGAAAACTTCAGAAGGATTCGAAGTCGGTAAAAAAGAGGATAAACTCGGAATCCGCAGTTCCGATACCTGCTCGATAGGTCTGAATAACTGCATAGTCCCCAAGGAAAACGTGCTCGGAGAAGAAGGCCTCGGATTCAAAATCGCAATGGAAACCCTTAACGGAGGCAGAATAGGAATTGCTTCTCAGGCACTCGGAATCGCTCAGGCATCGCTCGAGGCATCGGTAAAATATTCAAAGGAAAGAAAAGCTTTTAATTCGCCAATCTCGAACCTTCAGGCAATACAGTTCAAACTCGCCGATATGGCATTAAACACCGAATCTGCGAGATTGCTTGTATTCAACGCCGCACTGAAAAAAGACGCAAAGGAGAAATATGCAAAGGAAGCGGCTATGGCAAAGCTTTTTGCAAGTAAAACAGCCGTCAATAATGCACTCGAAGCAATCCAGATTCACGGCGGATACGGCTACGTGCGGGAATATCTGGTCGAAAGATATCTCCGCGATGCAAAAATCACGGAAATATACGAAGGCACAAGCGAAATACAGAAAATCGTGATAGCAAGGGATTTGCTGAAGTAAATGATTTTCAGTAACCTGCAATCGTCTGAGCAACACGCATTTAAAAACATAAAATAAGTTATTTTTTTCTTTAGCACAGCCACAGATGCACAGATTATTTTTTCTTTTGTCAGGGGGTAACTCCTGACAAGCACAAAAAAGCATTTAATCCTAATTTGTGACGGGAGACCAAAGAACGGAGACTCCCCGACGCGAGAGAGGAAAGATGGAGGAGTGATTATTATTCATTACTTGAATATTTAAACAATCATTGTTAGATTAAAAATAAAAGCATCATGAAAACTTTCCTTTTACTAATTTTTATATGTTTTGTCTTATCTGCAATCTTCTTTTCATGTGCAACATCGAATAAAGATGTATATAATCATTTTCCTTGTTATGAAAACTGTCCGCCTGATACCGACGGCGTCTTTCGCTCTTATATCGTAAATTTGGGATTCAAAGCGCCTTATGAATCTTCATTTACAATCAGGTGCGAAGCATTTTTTGTATATCTTAACAGAGATTCTATTTATAGCATAGACAGTGATGCCAATATCTGTTTAAAAGAATTTATAGTTTTGAATACAGACTTGTTCCCTAAAAAGAACAGAGAAAAATACATTCATGTATATGAATCATTTTTTTACAATGAATCAAGTGTGTTTATCCCTTTAAGATTAATAAGTTCTATTGCTTTCTTCCCAAGAAGTTATTTTGTTCACGATAAATAAACAGGAATAATGTAGTATGATTTGTCCTTGTCGGTTTTGGATGTTTAAAATAAATCTATTTATTTATTTCAATTTTTTTATCTGTTTATTATCTAATAATGATTTCATTTGAGTTATTGCGATATTATTCAGCTGAATAAGTCTATCTTTTTGAGATAATCCATTATGTATTAAAACAGCATTTATACTTTCCAAATTCGACAGAACTACCAATTGTTCAAGGGTTGCATAATCCCTTACATTTCCTTCCTTACCCTGATACTGTTCTCTCCATTCACTTGCTGTAATCCCGAATAAAGCAATATTTAATAAATCTGCTTCATTTGCATAAACAATATTTATTTGTGCTTTAGAGAGCCGGGGAGGAATTAGTGTATCTTTAATAGCATCGGTATGAATTTTATAATTAACCTTAGCAAGTGTTCTTTGTAAATTCCAATCAAGCTTTAACCTATCGTTTTCATCATTTTTTAATCTTTGAAATTCTTTAATTAGATAAAGTTTAAATTCAGCACTTAGCCATGACCCGAATTCGAATGCAATATCTTTATGTGCAAAAGTTCCACCACCATACCTACCCGATTTTGATAAAAGTCCAATGGCATTTGTTGAATCCACCCACTTTTTTGGCGACAGTGAGAAGCTATTAAGACCTGCCATTTTTTTAAACCTATCGAATTCGACAGGTTTAAAACCGGGATTATTTAATTGCTCCCAGATTCCTAAAAATTCAATAGTATTTCTATTTCTGAGCCAATTATAAATAATTGTCTCATCACCAAATGATTTAATCATATCAGTTAAGGATATGTAATCCTCATTTCTATGTTTAATAATAGAAATTTCTGAACCTTTGACAAAAATTGTTGATTTTTTTTCTTTTGGCATATTAAATAATTTTAGGCATTATCATTTTAATTAAAAAATATATTTATTTAATTATTTTAATTCAGCATTCATAATTTGCGTTCTTTGCATCCCGATTTATCGGGACAGCATTCATAATTCTTAAACTCCTTCTACTATTTTTATCTCCTCCTCCGTCAAGCCGTAGAGTTTATAGACTTCGGCATCGATTTGGCGGTCGAGGTCGGCACAGCGCCGCTCGTAGTATGATTTATCCTTGTCGGTTTTGGATTCGTGGAGTTGTTTTTTTGATTCGAGCATCCGGTCGATATTCAATTATTAAAAAAACTTTCTATTTCATTTAAAACAGGAATAAAACATTTGAAATCTTCTTTATCACTTCTTTCAAAGCAAATAAAATTGAGAAATTCTTTCTTTCTTAATTTTTTTCGTTTAACAATATCACCATTTGGTTTATGATATTCGGAATAAATAATATATTTATCTTTAAATAGATTTTCATCGAATAAATTTTCAATTCCTTTATTCCATATTTTATTATTTTCATTATACGGTAATTTTAAAGGTACAATATTTTCAGTTTTTAATGAAAAACAGCTGTTAAACTCCTTTGTTACATCGCTATCAAACAAGAATATTGTTTTAATTTGATGCTTATTTTTTATATAATAATTAAAATGCATCTTCATTTCGTTTTTTCCACCACCATTATAAAATTTTATATTTAGTTCCGGTTTAAAAAGCTGTTTCGCTTTTTCTAAATATTTACAATTATCTCCCTCACTCCAAACGATTTGAATATCTCTATATAATTCAAAAAGTTTTTCTTGATTTTCGTTTGATAAAGTTTTAAAAAAATCTGAGTTTTTAATTTCATTTAGCAAATCCTGATAAATTATTATTCTATCTTCTCTAAGTTTTTTTATCGTATTATTTAATTCATCACTTTGTTTTAATAAACCATGTACTTGTAATTCAACAGAAGAGCTCACAAATTCATATAAAACGGCATCAATTTTTATTTTATCTAAAAATTTATTTATGTTTGATTCTCTGTCATTAAGAGAATATTTATTATTGAATACTAAAGGTCTAATAATATATTTTTCATTTTTAAAATTTTTTAACAAATTTTCTTCTTTAAGATATTCAAGAAAATCACTTTCACTGTTTTCGGCGATTTCTAAATTTAATTTGAAATTATATGGTTTAATCTTACTTCTCCATTCGGGACGTAAATTATAAGGCCAATTAATTTCTGCAATCCAAATTAATAAATTGTCATGTAATTTCTCATATTTTTTATAAATATATTTTAATTTGGATAGATAGTCCTCAAATTCATGACATGATTTAATTAATGAATCAACTTCATTTAAACAATTTTCAAATTCTTTATTTGATTTATTCATTTTGTATTCAGAATTTAATTGATTATATAAATCATCCATATTATTCTTTTCCTTCCACGATTTTAATTTCTTCTTCGGTTAGGTTGTAGAGTTTATAGACTTCGGAGTCGATTTGTTTGTCGAGCATATCGCATTTGCGTTCGTAGTATGATTTATCCTTGTCGGTTTTGGATTCGTGGAGTTGTTTTTTTGATTCGAGCATCCGGTCGACAAGAGAGACGATAAGGTCGTGTGAATGTTTTTCGGATTTGGTTTGGAAGTTGATTTCTCTTATTGGAAACTTTTTACAGTTTTGGATTAATATTTTTTGAAATAAATTTTTTGATAAATCTAAATATTTATAGGAGTGATAAAAATTAATTAAACTTGAGTTTAGTAACCCTAAAATATACTTAATACTTTCAAGTCTTTCATTTTTTATTAAAATATTGAAAATTGATTGTACGTTGTATAGTTCTTCACAAGTATATGTAGCATATATCCTCAACGGATTTCCACTAACGATTTGACGTATTAATATTCTTTCATTAATAAAAAATCTTTTTTCTCTCGGTGCTCCTAACCAATTTCCATATTTAATATATTCTTTTCCGCCCCATTTGACAAAATATCTTGATACATCACCTCCTTCTAATAATATTTTATAACTATCATCTATTTTTGTTGTTGAATGAAAAACTCTATCTTTAATTTGTTTTTGAGAATGTCCTTTGTATTTATCATAAGGGGTTAAACCCAAACAAAAATCGCAGATGCTTATTAAATCGATTTTTTCTTTTTCAATTTTTTTTAATAATTCTTTTATATTTGAATCAGAGAATATATCAAATACAAAAAAATCATTGGAAAGCCAAATTTTGTTGGAAATGTTTTGATATTTATCAGCGTTGTCATTACTTATTATATTAATTTTATCGTCTCTATTATATATTTTGCAATCTGTAATATCATTTATTTTGTTTCTTTTAATAATTGTTATAATAGTTTCAGCTTTAACATTTTTGAATACATTATCAGGTAATCTTATAATTTCCGATATATTAAATCTATCTAATATTATTTTCCTTAATTTTGTATATGAACTCTGAAACAATAATGAATTAGGAGTTATATAACCTAATATTCCTTTTGCATTTATTAATTTAAGACATTTTTCAATAAATATTGCGTAAAGATTAATTCTGTTTTCTGATGAATCGTAATTTGAGAAATAATATTTTACTTGAATATTAGGTAATCCTTTTATATCAACCCACGGCGGATTTCCTACTATTGCATCGAAGCCGTATTCCGTCTGGATTCCAGCTTTCGCTGGAATGACAGAGCCGTGTGTTTTTCCTTTGAAAATATGCGGGAACATTGTTTCGAAGTCCATCGGGTTGAGTTTCTTCTCTTCCTCACTTGCGAACATATTGCCCTGAAGAATATCGGTTCCAATCAAAGAATTTCCGCAGACGATATTTTTGGATAAGTCCGGCAGGATTTTTTCGTGAAAGAGAGCCTGCATTTCGTTTGCGGTAGCGGTGGTTTCGTCTTCGAGCATTTTAAGAGCGAGCGAAAGCTGTGTAACCTCAACTGCCTGCGGGTCAATATCCACTCCGTAAATATTATTAACGAGAATTTTTTGTTTCTGCTTGATGCTCAGCACCCACTGACCGTCTTTGTATATGCAGCCGTCTTTTTTTGCTTCGACGGGATGCGACTGGTAGTATTCGGTGTGGTACTTCAGCAGGGTTTCGAATACTCCGATGAGGAACGAGCCGCTTCCGCAGGCGATATCGGCGAAGCGGAGAGCGGAGATTTCCTGCGGGGTTTTGCCGTTTGAGTTTTTAAGAGCGGGATCCCTGCCAGGAGCATGCAGGGATGACACAGGGGTCGCATGCGGTGATGACACAGTGGTCGCATGCGGTGATGACAAATCGGTGTAGAAGTCACCATAAAGGATTTTTCCGACGGTGTTTTCGACTATGTAATCTACGATGTATTTGGGTGTATAGTAAACTCCTCCTGCTTTGCGGACTTCGGGTTTCTCTTCGACCTTTACACGCTGTGCGGTGGCATTGACCACTTTTCCGAGAAAGCGTTCATAGATAGAGCCGAGTATATGGACGGGTATGGCGTTAAAATCATAAGGGGAATTTTCGTGAGAAATTTCGTCGCAGATTTTTTTAAATGTATTCTGCTCGGGTCCGCGGAAATCCTGCCCGTCTATGAAATGCTTTTTAAAAACTATGCCGTTATACTTGGCATCGAGAGTGCGGCAGACGGAGATAAATTTTTTAAAAGGATTTTCATTTTTTACAAAATCGGAGACGATAAAATCGGGCTCGATTTGCTTATCTTCGAGAAAGCGGATAAATACGAGGCGGTCAATAGTACGCTGTGTGGCTTCGGTCAGTTCTTCACTCGTGAGGGAAGAATCATTTTTCTTAAATGCTTTAGCAAGGGTTTCGCGGACTTTATCAATATATTCGAGGAAGTCATCATCAATGGACTGATAAGCCGATTTGGCGACTTTTTTTCCTTTGAGTTTCGGGAGAGTATCGGAATATTTCGAAAGAGATTGAGCCGCAACCGAATCACGCGAAAAGAGGAAATAGATTTCTTTGAACTTTTCTTCAACGGCATAATCGGTATATCTGTAACATTTATGAGACGGGGTCTGGAGGACCTGATTTACGTCCGGCTTCAACCGGCAATCGAGTATATGGAACTCTTCGAAATCGGTAAGCACGGCGACAGGAGTATTGGCGCTCCAGGCGTAGCGTATGGTCTGGAAATAATCGTTTGCATTTTTCAGACTTCGGCTCGGCTTTTTTGCTTCGGCGAAAAACTTCGGCTGACGGAATTCGGGCGAAATATAAAAAGCATAATCGGCGCGCTTGTGAGATTTTTCCACGCTTACGCCTTTTTCGACTTTTACTTCCTGCTCGTAGGGATTTTTCTGGATTTTGTGATAGATATCCCAGCCGAGGGATTCGAAAAATTTATCTATGAAATCCTGGCGAACCTGCGCTTCGGAATATTTCGGCGAGAGATAGAGCTGTTCGTTTCTCTTGAAATCGTTTACGAGTTCGCAGATTTTTTTAAAAGCGGAATCGAAGTTTTGCATATAGAATATTTAAATTGCGTTACGAATCAGGGATTCGTAACAAGGTATATATTGTTTATTACAATTTAAGAAATAATTTGTTAAATAAATATTACGGATTTTAGTCGGAAGAGATTTTTTCGTTCCCAAACTCAGTTTGGGAACGATTTGAAATAACGGCAGACGTTTTTACCAGAAGCCTATGCTTGCCTTGACGCTGAGATTTATGCTGTTGAAATTGCTCGCAACGGAAGTGATTACGGGCACAGGTCCGTTTATTGCCAGCGGAACTATCCTGTAGCTTAACTCGAATCCGAGTCCTATCGTCCCGGAATAATCGTACCCGCCCGATATCACGGCGTTGTATCTCCAGAAGCTGTTCGAATATGTTTCGAATTTGATAGGATTTGTCTGGTAATTCGTCTCCTGTGCGTAGACACCGTTGTCATATTGTTCGTTTATGTACATCGGACCTCCTCCGATTGCTACGAATATGTTATTGACAAATGAAAATGTCGGCTTTGCCAGAGGATAAAACTTCATCTTCACGTTAATCGGAAGCGTGAAAAGATTCGCCTTGTTCGGAATATAAAAATAATTGTTTGCACCGTCGTTGTAATGAAAACCCTTGTTGTTGCTCGATGATGCGAATACGAACGAAGGATTGAACTCGAGCGCAAAGTTCTTGTCGAATTTATATCCCGCACTTAAATTAATCTCGCTCAAAAAAGACGATGTATTCAGATTGATTACGGGATATATTTTACTCGCATCGGAATTCGTGAATATCACGAGCGAATATCCCACACCCGCATAGGGATGGCCTTTTTCCCTGTCCTTTGTCTGGGCCGATAAAAAATTTACAGCGATAAAAAACAAAAAAACTAAAGTTAATTTTTTCATAATATATACCTGCTTAAGTCCCTGTTTTTAACTATTTTTGATAATTTTTCATTTACGAGCTTTTTATCAATTTCAATTTTATTTTTCTTTTGTTTATCCGGTACGTTAAATAAAATGTCTTCGAGTAAAGTGGTAATAATCGTATGCAACCTCCTTGCCCCGATATTTTCGACCTGCTCGTTCACCTCTGCCGCAATTTTCGCAATTTCGCGAATAGAGTCTTCTTTAAAATTCAGTTCAACCCCTTCCGTTTGCAAGAGAGCAACATATTGCTTTATCAGTGCATTTTCGGGTTGGGTTAATATTTTATAAAAATCTTCTTCGTTCAGACTGTTCAACTCTACACGAATTGGAAATCTTCCCTGCAACTCAGGTATTAAATCACTCGGCTTCGAAATGTGAAACGCTCCGGAGGCAACAAATAATATATGGTCGGTCTTAACCGCTCCGTATTTCGTAATCACGGTCGAGCCTTCCACAATCGGCAGTAAATCCCTCTGGACACCTTCCCTGGATACATCCGGTCCCGACTGCCTTCCGTTGTTGCCCGTTATTTTATCGATTTCGTCTATGAAAACTATGCCGGAATTCTGCACCTTTTCCACTGCCTCTTTTATCACGTTATCCATATCTATCAGCTTCTGCGACTCTTCCTGTGTCAGTATCTTCTTCGCTTCCGCAATCGATAACTTCCTCTTCTTCGATTTCTTCGGCATAATGTTTCCGAATAAATCCTGAAGATTCAATCCCATTTCTTCCAGACCTATCGGTCCTAATACCTGTAACATCGGTATATTGTCGCTGGTCAGATCCATTTCAATCACCCTGTTATCGAGCTTTCCGTCTATTAATTGCTTGTAAAGCTTCTCGCGTGTTTTTGCATTTTGCTCGGCTTCATCTATAACTTTTTCTCCTTCCGAGCCTTCAATCAATCCAGCATTCGCTGAAATTCCGTTTTTCTTCTTTATCGGAGGTATTAATATATCCAGTATCCGCTCTAATGCATTTTCTTCAGCCTTTTTCTGAACTTCTTTCGCTTTCTCCTGCTTTACTATATTAACCGATAAGTCCATAAGCTCCCTTATCATAGATTCTACATCACGCCCAACATAACCAACTTCAGTAAATTTCGATGCTTCCACTTTTACAAACGGTGCATTTGCCAGTTTCGAAATTCTCCTCGCTATCTCCGTCTTTCCTACACCCGTCGGACCTATCATTATTATGTTGTTCGGCATAATTTCATCCTTCATTACATCCGGAACCTGTTGTCTGCGCCACCTGTTTCTTAAAGCTATCGCTATGGATTTCTTCGCATTATCCTGCCCGATTATATATTTATTTAATTCATTTACAATCTGGGAAGGTGTTAATTGGTCAATCTCTTCCTTTTTTTTCTTGCAATTCTTTTCTTCTTTTTTTTCCTGTATCATTATAATATTATTATCTTTAAGTAATATAACTAACTGCTATTAATATAATTATGTTAACTCTTCTATGCTGATTTTATTATTAGTATATATACAAATGCTCGATGACTGGTTCAAAGCTTCCTCTACTATCTCCTTTGCTGATAATTTCGTGTATTTTAACATTACCCTCGCCGCAGAAAGTGCATAAGGACCACCTGAGCCGATTGCCACTATTCCGTCATCAGGCTCGATTACATCCCCCGTTCCGGAAATAATCAATGCCCTCTCTTTATCCATTACTGCAAGTAATGCTTCCAGTCTCCTTAAATATTTGTCCGTCCTCCAGTCTTTCGCAAGCTCGGTTGCCGCACGAAGCAGATTTCCCTTATACTGCTCGAGCTTTCCTTCGAACCTCTCGAATAAGGTAAATGCATCCGAAGTTGCTCCGGCAAATCCAACTAATACCTGATTGTTGAAAATCTTGCGAACCTTTCTTGCGGTATGCTTCATTACAGTATTCCCAATCGTAACCTGCCCGTCACTGCCGATTACTGCTTTTCCGTTTCTTATCAGTCCTATTACAGTTGTTGCCCTTACTTTTCTTTTCATATTATTTTAATTTTCTTCTTAATCTTGCTTTCGGTATTTTCATTGCTTCACGGTATTTCGCTACCGTTCTCCGTGCTATCTTGAATCCCAGCTTGTTGAGCTCTTTTGTTAAATCATCATCATTCAGAGGCTTGTACGGATTCTCGCTCTCTATTATCTCCTTTATTCTCGCCTTTATTTCTTTCGTCGATACGTCATCTCCCTCATCAGTCTTAAGGTAATTGCTGAAAAAATATTTCAACTCGTAAATGCCAAAATCTGTCTGAACATATTTTCCCCGTACGGTCCTGCTGACAGTCGATATATCCATATTTATATCCTCTGCCACATCCTTCTCGTACATCGGCTTTAAATTCTCACCCATCTTGTCGAAAAATTCCCTCTGCCTCTTCAATATGGAATTCATCACCTTCAGCATTGTCTGCCTTCGCGATTTTATCGCATCTATAAACCATTTTGCTCTTTCGTAATTCGTCCTCACAAATTCCTTTGCCTGCTTGTCTCCCTTCCTTCCGATATTTTCAGTCAAATCCCTGTAAGCTTTGCTTAACCTCAATACCGGAATATTCCTGTCGTTTATTTCAATCTTGTATTCATCCTCTTCCTTCCTTACTATTAAATCCGGATAAATATAATGATTGTCATTCGTGTCTCCGATATATCCCGGCTTCGGATTTAATTTCGATATCAGCTCGAAAATCGTATTTACAGTGTCTATCTCTATTCCGAGCTCCTTCATCAGCTTTTCGTAATTCTTTAGCCTGAATTCTTCGAAATATTCATTTAATACTCTCTTCGCTAACGCTTTTATGATTTCGTTGTTTTTTAATTGGTCAATCTGCCTTAACAAACATTCCCTTAAATTTCTTGATGCTATTCCCGGAGGGTCGAAAGTCTGTATCTCCGCTATTACTGTCTCAATGTCATTTGTGCTGAATTCTTCATTTTTATACTCTGTAATCTCCTTCTGTTTGTTGATATCTTCGAGTATCTCCTCATTCGTCTCCCTTAAATATCCTTCATCGTCTATATTTCCGATTATTAATTCTCCGATAAATATACTTTTTTCGTCTAAATCCGACAAATGCAACTGAGAAATAAGACTGTCAGTCAGAGATAAACTGCTCTTCCAAATATTTTCATAATTTATGCTCTTCTGAGTATTCTCATAATCTTCAGTTTTATATCCATCGATTTCCGAGTTTGCAAAATCATCCATGTCAAACTCTTCGTCTTTCTTATCTATTTCCTCATTCTCTTTTTCCGTTTCTTCCGTTGTTTCTTTTTCAACTTCCTGCTCTTCTGTAAAATCATCAACTTCTTCGAGAAATGGATTCAACTCCATTTCCTGCCTGACCATCTGTTCCACCGATAAAATCGGAATCGCAAGCAGACTCTGCTTTTGAATTATCTGAGGTAAAGTTTTCTGAAGTAATTTTTGAGACTGCGTTTGCTTCAGCATCTTGTATATCTATTTTTCGTTAATATAATTTAATAAATTTTTATAAAAATCTTTTCCGAACTCCCTTTCGATTGCATTTTTTACATACTCTATAACCTTCATATTCTTTTCTGCTCCGTTCAATTCGTCATCCCCGCATTCGCTCATCTTTTCAAACCTCAATACGTTCCTTTCCTCACCGTATACTCTTATTGGAAATAGCTCGCACGAAATAGGCTTCTTGAAATCCGTTTCCCCGTTATTATATGCTTTTTCAAATGCACACTTCGCCGTTCCTTCATCAATATACGAAAAAACGCAATCTTCATCATTGACATTATTAAGGTAGAATTTTTCTCCTTCCCTGAAATAAAAATCACTATCTCTTATCACTTCCCTGTTCCGCTCGGTAACATATTTCCCGACCTTTTCCGAAATTTCTCTTATTATACCTATTTCTTCTTCTCTTAACGGCGCACCATACTGACTCCTTATAGTACAACACCCGCCTTTGCACATTTTCAAATCACATGCAAAATTTGTCGAAAAAATCCTGTCGTCAATATAATATTTCTTTCCGTTGTGTGTCAAATCCTTATAAAATATTTCCCCGGTATCTGCTTTATCAAACCTTTAAATTCCAGCGATAACAGATTTACCAGACAGTCCGAAATGCTGAACCCCGTTAATAAATTTATTTCGTCTATGTGCTTCGGCTCGTAACTCAGTACATCTATTATGCTCTGCTCGAATATGTTTAATTCTATTGCCGAATTTTCTTTTTCTTTCAAGTTTACCATTTCTTTTTTTAAAAATCCATATAATTTGTAATTCAATTCTAAAAAAATATCCTCCACCGTATCGACCAGCTTTGCCTGTCCCTTCTTTATTAAATTGTTGCATCCCTCAGATTGCTTTGAATATATATATCCCGGTACCGCAAATACTTCCTTGTTCTGGTCTAACGCAAATTCCGCCGTTATCAGTGAACCGCCCCGCTTGCCCGTTTCCACTATCATCGTGCCAATGCTTATACCGCTGATTACCCTGTTCCGCCTCGGAAAGTTCACTTTATCCGGTCCCGTTCCCAGTTCAAATTCGGATATCACCGCTCCCCTTTCCGCTATCTGATTATACAGCTTCTTGTTTTCAGGAGGATAAATAACGTCTATTCCGCATCCTAAAACCGCATAGGTTATGTTACCGTTTTCAAGCGCAGTTTTGTGTGCAAGCGAATCAATTCCCCTCGCCATGCCGCTTATTATCGGTATCCTGCTGGATGACAATTCCTCTACTAATTTCCTGCATACATTCCTTCCGTATTCCGTTGGAAACCGCGTCCCGACCACACTTAAAGAATATGCATCGTCCTTCGATAAATTTCCCTTATAATACAGTATGACGGGCATATCATAAATATTCCTAAGGTTCGAAGGATATTCCTCGTCAAGATAACTCGTTATTTTAATTCCGTTTTTTTCCGAATACTCAAGTATGGAATAGAATTCTTTCTCTGTCTTTGCAAAATCCCGCTTCGCATCCATTATGTTCCCGGCAATGACATCGTTTATTCCCTCTGTCCTCCTTAACCAGCCGTAATCGAATAACAGCTTCTCATCCGCATCCTTATTTCGGGATAATATGCTCTTTATCCTTACATTGCCGAGGTTCTTTACCTTCGTCAGAAAATATATTAATTTTAATTTTCCGGAATTCAAGTGTTTTCTTTTGTTCTTTTGTTAATGCAAATTAATATAGAAATCCAAATATCACTATATAAAAAAAAATCTCGGTCGCATTTAAGGAACCGAGATTTTCTTGACTTAAAATTCTTATTTCTTATTCAAGAACTCTTTTTGCTTTCAAAAAAACTCTTGAATAAAATTCCGATTCGAGCGATGCTACTGCGACTCCGGTCTTTGAACCCGAATGAACGAAGTAACCATCCCCTAAATAAATTCCTACGTGAGATACCCTTCCTCTTCCTCTAGTGTCAAAAAAGAGTAAATCACCGAATTTTAAATCGCCTATCTTTACGTCTTCGCCGACATTGGATTGCTCACTCGATGTCCTCGGTAATGAAACTCCTAATGCCTGATACATTACCGCCTGGACGAATCCCGAACAATCAATACCGCGTTTTGTCGTACCTCCCCACAAATAACGTGTGTCGAGATACTCTATTACTTTATACATCACCTGATCCCTGTCCTTTACTATTGTCAGGTCAGTTGGTGTATTGAAACCAGCTATGGAACTCGATAATGACTCAAGATGAACCTGCGACATTGATGTCTTCTGAGATAAGGTGTTAGTGGTTACAGCATTCTTGTTTTTGTATCCATTAACATCTTTTTTCGTCTTGCTGTCATTACGTGAGAGTTCATAACTGCTGGAACAACCGGTCATTATCGAAAAGCTCACGAGAAGCAGTGTGGACAATAACCAAAGTTTTCCCCTTTTCAACATTAATCTCTCCTTTTATGTTTAAAAGAACAACGGATAAAATTAAAAAAAATATTTTTATATATCAAGTGAAATTTTAAACTTTTTTGCAAATAGCTAATAAAATATAATAGTTGCAAAAAACGTGAATTAATCTTTTATTTTATCTGACTTTCCCCGTCAAGAATATTTACCGCTGTAAATATAATCGTATATTCTGTCTAAAATTACTGGCTCTCCCCTTTCACTGACTTTACCTTTAGCGTTAAATTATTCCTTCCGGTAATTTCCACGACAGCCCCCGCTTTTATTTCTTCTCCCGATTCCGCTTTCCACTGAGTACCGCGGAATTCCACTTTGCCCGTTATCTCCCCGGGGATAATGTCGCTTATCACCTTTGCCTTCTTGCCGATTACATCCTCTATGAACTCTTCGAGCTTGCTGTCATCTTTGGAATCGAATGTCTTTTCCTTACCCTTGAATATATTCTTTCCCTTCCTCCTGAAAATTATCAGTGATAATAAAGACACCGCCACAAATATCAGCATCTGCATCGTCAAATCGGTAAGCCCGAAGAATGCCGCAATCGCCGTTATCCATGCTCCTATACCGAAAAAGAATATTATAAAACCCGGTATCGCCAGCTCAGCCAGAAAAAATACTACCCCGGCTATAAACCAGACTAACGCTGAAAATCCTTCCATAATATTTTATTTGTTTTTTATTTTTTATTTTTTTGGCTTCTCACCCGACGTCTCGGTGAATACCTTGCTAATCGACGCTACCATAGAAGCAACATTCGAAAGCTCCGAAGGAATTATCATCGTGTTGTTTACCCTTGCAAGCTTTCCGAATTCCAGTAAATATGCCTCCGCAATCCTCAGGTTCACCGCATTCATTCCGCCTTCCTGATTTATCGCCATTGCTATCTCGCGGATTCCTTTTGCCGTTGCCATAGCAACTCTTTCTATTTCCTGCCCACGACCTTCGGCTTCGTTTATCCTCTTCATCTTTTCACCTTCCGACTTCGCTATCGCTTCCTGTTTGTCTCCTTCTGCACGGTTGATTTTCGCCTGCTTGTCTCCTTCGGATTCCGCAATCAATGCACGCTTCTCCCTCTCCGCCCTCATCTGCTTCTCCATAGCATCCTTTATGCTCGCAGGAGGAAGAATGTTCTTGATTTCGTGCCTTGTAACCTTTATACCCCACGGTTCCGATGCCTTGTCAACCGCATTTACAATTTCGGAATTTATCTTCTCACGCTCTTCGAATGTCCTGTCGAGCTCGATTTTACCAATCTCGCTCCTCATCGTAGTCTGTGCAAGCTGCGTCGTACCGAATATGTAATTGCTTATTCCGTAAGAAGCTTTAACGGGGTCTACAACCTGTATGTACAAAATACCGTCAACCTCTACCTGAATGTTGTCCTTTGTTATGCAGGACTGTGGCGGTACATCCACTACCATCTCCTTTAACGAATGCTTGTACGCAACTTTATCTATAAAAGGTACAAGTATGTGAAATCCCGCTTCCAGCGTCGAATGATATTTCCCCAACCGCTCTATGATGAAAACTGTTCTCTGAGGAACAACCCTTGCTGTCTTTAATAGAACTATCAGCAGGAATATTACCAATACTACAATTATTATTGGTGCTGCCATTGTATTTAGATTTAAATTAATAAATATTTTTTAAAAAAGGGTTTGTACAGTTACTGGATTAATATATGAAAATTCTTTTATAAATTCAGTTAATATTTTGCTTTTTATTAAAAGATATTATGCAAATTCCGGAGTGAATATTTTCGGGATAATATAATTATTTCCGCGACGCCATTATATCGCTCAGCACCTCGGCTTTTACTCTCACTTTTTCTTCATACTCACCGATACTACTTAATTCTTCTCTGTCATATATTATCGAACGGCTCGCATTTATCAGGAAATAATTATTTTTTATGCTTTTCATCAATTTGTCCAAATCATTTCCCTGCGCCCCGATACCGGGGATTAATAATGGTGTGTTTTTGTATTTCGTGGTTATTTTTTTTATTAATTCTGTGTGATTTGCTCCGATTACAAATCCGATTTTACCGCCCTTGTCCCATTGCATGCACTTTTCGATCACTCTCTCGTATAAATATTTCTTGCCTGCCTTCAGCTTCTGAAAATCTTCACTGCCCCTGTTCGATGTCAACGCAAGTATGTAAATTCCTTTTCCCTTCCTCGATAAAAACGGCTCCACTGAATCTTTTCCCATAAACGGATTCACCGTAACCGAATCGAAACCCAAATCGTCTAAATAAGCCCTTGCGTAATATTCGTCAGTGTTTCCGATGTCACCCCTTTTACCGTCGCAGATTTTAATCATACCCTTAGGTATGCAGCCGAGAGTACCCTCTATCGTTTCGTAAAATCTTCTTCCCAATGCCTCGTAAAATGCTAAATTCAACTTGTAACCCGCAACTATTCCTTTCGTCGCATTTATTATCGCTCTGTTAAATTCTAAAACCGGATTCGTTTTCGCTTTAAAAATTTTTGGAATCTTGTTGACGTCAGGGTCCAGTCCGATTATCAGATTGGATTTGTTTTTCTTTGTTATCTTCCCGAGCTTGGTTAAATAATCCATAACTTATTTAATTAAATATACACATTCCTGTGCTTGTATGTGTTCATTCCTATACCTATCATTACCATAAATGTCAGTAAAGACGAAACACCGTAACTTACCAGCGGTAACGGTATCCCGATTACAGGCATCAGTCCTATCGTCATTCCAACATTTATGAATAAATGAAATAAAAATAAACTCGCAAATCCTATGCACGCCAGACTTAAAAATTTATCCTTCGATAACGATGCATTGTTTATCAGTCGAACTATTATTATCAGATACAATAAAATTACTACCGATGCACCTAATAAACCGAACTCCTCACCTATCATGCAGTAAATGAAATCCGTCCACTGCTCGGGTATAAACCTTAACTGCGTCTGAGAGCCCTGCAGTAATCCTTTGCCGAATATTCCACCGGAACCTATCGCCACTTTCGACTGTATCACGTTGTATCCGCTTCCGAGCGGGTCTAAAGTAGGGTCGAATAATGCTATTATTCTTTTTTGCTGATGTACCTGAAGCCGCGAATATAAATAGTGCACCGAATATCCGGAAGCAAGATTTATTACAAGAACCAAAACCGATTTCAATATCCCCCTCTTGAAAAAATACAAGGAAATCAATACTACCGCTATCCCGATGTAAAAATATATGTTGCCTAAAAATGATAATACCGCTAATGCTATCGGAGAAATTATTATGAATAAGACAAACGGCGACAAACCTGCCCAGAAAAATATCGGTATTAAAAACGACAAAAATACCAATGCTGTCCCCGTATCGTTCTGCATCTTTACCAGTATGACCGGAATTATTATGAATATACACGCTTTTATGAAATCTAATGGTTTGTTCGGATTCTTATCACCTTCACCCGGATTTAAAAAATTTGCAAGCGCCAGTACGGTGGCTATCTTCGCAAACTCCGACGGCTGTATACCGAATCCCCCTATGTAAAACCAGCTCTTGTTTCCGTTTATTGTTTTTCCGAACAATAAAACTAATACCAGCAGCACAATCGCCAATCCGTATGTTGCGTATGAAAATTTGGAAAAATATTTCGGCGGAAGTAAACTGATAATCACCATGATAACCAAACCGATTATCCCGAATATCATCTGCTTCAGATAAAAATCCGTCCCGCTCGTGTTCCCGAAAGTGGCACTGAATATCGCTACAACACCAATCGTTACCATTATTGCAGTAGTAACAAATAAAGTTAAATCATATTTATCCGTGAATTTTTCTTTCATAATCAGTCGTTTATATTTACTACCGCATTTTCATTGTATGTATCCGCACTGTTCCCGCTTAAATATCTTATCATTATTGCAGCCGCTATCGGAGCCGCATACTGGTTTCCCCATCCTGCATTTTCACCCAATACACATACTGCGATTTTCGGGTCTTCGTAAGGCGCGTATCCCACAAACCATGAGTGATTGTTTCCGTTTGGATTCTGTGCCGTTCCTGTCTTTCCCGCAAGAGTGTAATCACTGCTTTTTATGTTTCTTGCCGTTCCGCTTCCGTTTACGACAAGATACATTCCCTTCTTAACCGCATCGAACCAGCTCTGAGGAAACTCTATCCTCCTCTGTACTAATTGCGTCATCTTCTCTTCCTTGGTAATCTGATTTACTACTTTTCTTACTAAATGCGGCTGCGTGTATACACCATCCATGCATATAGTAGCTACGTAAGATACCATCTGAACCGGCGACACGCCAAGCTCTCCCTGACCTATACCTAAACTTACCATCAGACCCTGACCCCATTTGTTCTTTCCGTATACCTTGTCAAAATATCCCGCCGAAGGCAAAAGCCCCGAAGTCTCATGCGGTAAATCTATACCAGTCTTCGTTCCGAATCCGAACATCTTACTGTATTGATGATAATTGTCAATCCCTATCATCAATGATAATTTGTAGAAAAATACGTTCGCTGATACCTCCAGCGCCCTTACTAAATTTATCGAGCCGTATGCACCGTGGTCTTCGAAAACCCTGTTCCCGAATTGAAACGAACCTCCGCAGGATATCGTTGAAGTCGTGGTTATTTTTCCCGATGCTAACCCGGAAAAACACATCATCATTTTCCATGTCGAACCCGGAGGATATTTTGTCTGAGTTACCCGATTGAAAATCGGCTTTCCCTCGTCGTTAAATAACTTCGTTATGGATTTTGCATCCGGAGTACCTGAAAATATCGATAAATCATAATCGGGTTTCGAAACCAAACATAATACCTCCCCGTTCCTGGGGTCTATTGCTATTATTGCACCACGCTTTTTATCAAGTAATTTTTCCGCGTATTCCTGTAATTCGGCATCTATCCCTAAATATAAATCAGAACCGTTCAATGCCTTTACGTCGTTGTTTCCGTCATTGTACGGACCGACTTCCTTTCCGTTTACATCTACGGAAATTAATTTACTCCCTTTCTCGCCTCGTAAATAATTTTCGTAATACCTCTCGAGCCCCGCCGAACCAACTAAATCTCCCTGCCTGTAATAATTTCCTTCCTGCTCATCCAACTGCTTTTCGGTTATTTCGCCGTTGTATCCGAATATGTGCGAACCCCTGAATTTTATGGGGTAGTACCTCAGCGATTCCACCTGGTAATTTACACCTTTTAACCTGTCTCTGTTTTCTTCTATATATGATACTGTTTTAAAATCTATATCACGCTTTACCTTCACCGGATTGAACCTGTTCGTTCCTTTGGCTTTGGATAATAATTCCTTTATGTATTCGGGGTCTTCGTTTACTAATGACGATATTTCATTGATTAAATTTTTATCGAATTGAAACGGCGTTATAGTCAGTGTGTATGAAGGTTTGTTGTCAACTAATACTTTTCCGTTTCTGTCAAACATCAGTCCCCGCGCAGGTGTCTCGGTAATCTTCTTTACGGAATTTTTCTGCGACTCCATTCCGAACTCTTTCTCCTGTATGACCTGCAACTGCACCAGCCTCGTTATAAGCAGTAATCCCAGCAATATACTTAAACCGATAAAAACATATTTTCTTACTGATGAATCCATTTAATTTAATAACCTTCCTTTAATACCTTCTTGCGGGGGAAAATTATGTATATTATGCTTAGTATTGCCGTGTATGTTGACGTAGTTAAAATATATTTCGAAAATATTTCTGCGAAATTCAGCGAAAGCCCCTGAAAATATATTATGTAATAAATGAAATTCGAAATTATTGATGTTAAAAATACTATTATTAAAAAATTAAACTTGTATAGATATTTGTCCCCCTCCGTGTAAAATCCGCCTGATATGAAACCCGCTACTGAATATGATAATGCCGATAAACCTAAAAATGTTCCGCTTATTAAATCAATCGCTAGTCCCGCTATAAATCCCGTAATCGAACCGAAAATTTTTCCCTCGGAAACAGATATATATACAACCGCTATTAATACCAAATCGGGCGTGATATTTAATGCTGATAAAGATATCAGCCATATGAAAGTCTTCTGTAATAATATCAGTATTACTAAAATTGCAATGTATTTAATATACTTTACTTTCAATTAACACCTGTTTATTTCTTCTGAAATGCTTTTTCCAATTCCGCTCTCTCCTTGCTGGTTATGTACTTCAATACAAATACTTCTTCCAACAATGAAAAATCTACCGATGGCGTTATTATCACTTTCTTGAATAGATTATCTAAATTCCCCGTCTCGCTTACCACTCCCACCGGAATTCCCGCAGGATATATGTTGCTGTATTCGGATGTTATTATTACATCACCGACATTTACATCCGCACTTTTCTGAATGTTGCTTACCATCAGATTCGAAACCCCGTCGTAACCCAGTATCCCGTCTATCCTGTTCCGCTGTACCTTTACCGTTATACGCATATCCTTGTTATATAAAATCTGCGCAATCGAATAATTCCTGCTTACCGATACTATCCTTCCTACAAGCCCCGCATCCGTTATTACAGGCATGTTTGCCGTTACGCTGTCGCTTTCTCCCACGTTTAACGTTATCGTGTTTCTGGTCTGTATCAGTGATTTGTTTATTATCCTTCCGCTTACTACACCTAACGTATTTTTCTCTTTGAAATTCAATAGCCTCGTTAACCTTATGTTCTCTAACTTCGATTCTTTCAGCGATGCAATTTCATTCGCAAGCTTTATGTTGTTTTCCCTTAACATCTTGTTTTCCTTTTCCATTTCGAACACGTTTGGTATAGCGGATATTCCGCTCTGCACCGTACCGAACGATGTAATCGCCGCCGCACGTAAAAATCTTATTTGTGGATTGTCATTGAGAAAAATTAAGATGAGAGATATTACTATTAAGACTGCAAGTGTTATGTATTCTTTTAAATCTAATATAAAATAACCAATCTTTTTCAATTAGAATATTTCTGTATAATGATTTATCTTTTTAACATTACTTTTCTGTATAAATTCAAATCCTCCAGAACCTTTCCCGTCCCTCTCGCTACCGCAGTCAACGGGTCTTCCGCCACGTGTACAGGCACTCCCGTTTCCATCCTTATCCTTTCGTCCAGACCTTTTAAAAGAGCTCCGCCGCCAGTCAGAAAAATTCCCTTTTCGAGTATGTCCGCCGAAAGCTCGGGTGCCGTTTTTTCAAGAGCTACTTTCACCGCCTCTATCATCTGCTGAACAGGTGCATTCAACGCCTCCCTTATTTCCACCGTGCTCGCTTCCGTATACTTCGGAACACCTGCAACTAAATCCCTTCCCTTTACTTCAAACCTTATCTCACCCTCTGCAATAGGCATTACCGAACCAACCTGACACTTTATCTCCTCCGCCGTCGTCTCTCCGATTAATATATTTTGATTGTTTCTGAAAAATCTTATTATTGCATCCGTCAGCTCATCCCCCGCTACCCTTATAGATACGTTATTTGCAATACCCGATAAAGTAATAACCGCTATCTCCGTAGTTCCCCCGCCTATATCTACTATCATACTGCCGGAGGGTGCAGTAACGTCTAAACCAATACCAATCGCTGCTGCCATCGGCTCGGAAATCAAATGCACTTCTTTGGCTCCCGCATGCTCTGCCGTATCTCTTACCGCTCTCTTTTCCACTTCCGTTATCCCGCTCGGAACACATATTACTATCCTTCTCGCAGGCATGAAACTGGATGTTATCTTTTTGATTAGCTCCTTTATCATTCCTTCTGCCATTTCGAAATCTGCTATTACCCCGTCTCTTAAAGGTCTTATCGTATTTAACTCTTTGTGTACTTTTCCGACCATCTTCTTAGCTTCATTTCCTATCGCTACAATCTTTTTTGTTTCAACATCATACGTTACTATCGACGGCTCGTTTAATACTATTCCCTTGCCTTTCATGTAAATTAATGTGTTCGCAGTTCCAAGGTCAATGGCTATGTCATTTGAAAAAAATCTGAAAAATGGCATTTTAAAATTCCTTCTATCTTTCGTGTATTTTAATCTGTAATATATATTCTTTTAATTTATTAATAATAATTATTATTAACAAATCATTAATATTGCCTTATTTTTAAACTAATTACGGTTAATATATCAAGTAAATTTCTAATGTTTGAAGTGCCTGTATCCCGTGAATACTAAACACAATCCTCTCTCATCGGCTTCCTTTATTACTTCCTCGTCCCTTACCGAACCTCCGGGATGTATTATGCATGAAGCATTTACTTTCGCTATCTCAATTACATTATCGGGAAACGGGAAGAATGCATCCGATGCCACCGCACTTCCGCTTAAATCCATTCCGAATTCTTTCGCTTTCATTATTGCTATCTTTGTCGAATCGATTCTCGACGGCTGCCCCGACCCTACTCCCATCGTTTGACTGTCCTTGACGAATACTATCGCATTCGATTTCGTGTGCTTTACAACCTTGTATGCAAATATCATATCATTCATCTGTTCCTCAGTCGGCTTTTTCTTCGATACAACCTTAATCTCATCCTGCTTCAAAACAAGGTTGTCCTTTTCCTGATATAAATATCCGCCGGTTATTCTTCTTAATTCATTCGACTCTTCCGCGAACTTGAAACTTACAAGACGGCGGTTCTTTTTCCTGCGTAATAATTCCAACGCTTCCTTCTCATATCCCGGTGCAAGTATTATTTCCGAAAATATTTTGTCCGCCTCTGTTGCGGTTTCCAGATCCAGCTTTCTGTTGAAAATAATAATTCCCCCGTAAGGCGATACCGTATCCGTCTCGAATGCTCTTTTATATGCATCGGTTAAAGTCCCCGAAGTCGCTACTCCGCTCGGATTCCCGTGCTTTATTATGGAACACGTCGGCCCGTCGTTTCTGAATTCGCAGATTATACTATATGCCGCATCTATGTCAAGCATGTTGTTGTATGAAAGTTCCTTCCCGTGAAGCACTTCGTATATCTCATCGAAATTGTCCTTATACAATACAGCTTTCTGATGAGGATTTTCTCCGTAGCGTAAATGCTGTGCCGAAGCAAGTTTAATCCAACTGTCTTTTACTTCGCTTAAAGCATTAAAATATTTCTCTATCTCCGTATCATATTCCGAAATGTATGCGTATGCGTCCCTCGCTAATTGAAGTGAATATTCATACGGAAATTTTCCGTCATACTTTTTGTAATCCTCTGTGTATTTCCCGTACATCTCCGGCGATACGATAATATTCATATATTTGAAATTCTTCGCCGCCGCCCTGATTAAACTCACACCGCCAATGTCAATCTGTTCTATCGCTTCCTCGACCTTCACTCCCGGCTTGCTTACAGTTTCCCTGAAAGGATATAAATCCACTACTATCAAATCAAAAAACTCCAGCTTGTTAGCAAGCATGTCTTTTTTGTGCGAATCATTTTCCTTCTCCGCAAGTATTCCCGCGAAAATTTTCGGGTGCAAAGTTTTTACTCTCCCGCCGAGAATTTCCGGGAATCCCGTTATATCCTCCACAGCCGTTACCTTTATACCGCCCTCCGACAGATGCTTCTTCGTTCCACCGGTCGAAATAATCTCAAATCCAATCTCCGATAATCCCTTCGCAAACTCGAGTATTCCTTCCTTATTGTAAACACTGATTAAAACTCTTTTTCCCATATTAAATTAAAATTTATTTTTTTTAAATACTTCCATATTCCGACTTCAGACTTCTTCTTTCATTCTGCTGTCTGCTAACTACTGCTTTCAATTCTCCTTATCACCTCTGCATAATATTTATGCTCGAGCTTCAAAACCTTTTTCTGCAAAGTCTCCGGAGTATCCTCGGGAGAAACCTCCACCTTCTCCTGCAAAATAATCTCCCCTTCGTCGTAATTTTCATTTACGTAATGTATCGTCACGCCCGATTCCTTCTCTCCCGCCTCTATTACGGCTTTATGAACGTTCATTCCGTACATACCCTTTCCTCCGAACTTCGGGAGCAATGCGGGATGTATGTTTATTATTCGTTTCGGGAATTTTCTGATTATGCTCGCATCCAGCATTTTCATGTATCCCGCCAGTACTATGAAATTAATTTTATGCTCATCTAACTTATCCAGAAATAAATCCGCATACTCCTCCTCGCTTAAATCGGGATATGCTTTTCTGCTGATGTGAAATACCAGAATGTTATTTTCCTTGGCAATACTTACAGCTCCGCAATCGGAATTATTCGTTATCAAAAGTGATATATCGGAATGAATAATTCCCGACTTCTTTGCCTCTATGATTGCCTTAAAATTTGTTCCTGAGCCGGATGCAAATACGCAAATATTCAATTTTTCTTCGTGTATAATGCAAAAATACTCAAATTATTAAGCATTTTCAATTGAAGAGAAAAGAAAGAAAAGTAAAACTATTTTAGTATTTAAATTTCACCGTTCATCAGTCCAATATCCGTGTCATCTGTGGCCAAAAGTTTTCAAAACTTCGCGCTCACTCCTATTGTCGGCAATATCGGTACCATTCCGGTCGTTTCCTGATTTATAGACAAATCCGTATTGAGAGTATATTTATATCCCAGAACGTTTTTCCTGTTATATACATTCACCACGTCTATGTAAAACGACCAGTCCGCTTTCCAGAAATATGCATACGCAGTCAGGCGGACATCGAGCCTGTGATAATCGGGTCTCCTCTCCTTTAACCTGTTTTCATCTTCACCGTAATCGAGATTGAACAGCACCTGATTTGCAAGCGGATTTACAACTAAACTGTCGTTATAAATTCTCGGCGTTATTCCGACAGGTTTTGTATAAGGGAAATTCGTTGCATACGTCCACCTCGCCCCGACCTCAAACCAAGAGTTAACCTTATAATTCAATACTATGTTCGCTATTACCGGCTGGTCGAACCTGTATGTATAACTCAAATTATCCCTTTCTCTTGTTGCTTTGGATAAAGACAAATTTACCCATCCAGACAATTTGGTCGTGGGACTCGTGTATTTTTTTTCGAGACTGAACTCTATTCCGTAAGCATCCCCTGTAGTCCCGTTAACGGGTGTTGTTGCTATAGAATCGTATGGCAACTTTTCCGATGACCTGTACCAGTTCAAAGGATTTTTTATGTAATTCGGGTCCTGATTGTTCGGGTCGATTAAATAAAACTCGTATTTCTTAGCCTGGATTCTCTGCTGATTAATTAAATTGTCAAACTTTTTGTAATACGCTTCCACTCTGAACTGCCACTCATTGTTCAGCCACCTGTCGAGCCCTAGTACGAAATGAATCGAACGCTCAGCTTTTAACCTGTCCCCGTATTCACTCTTTAAATCGTAAAATGTCATGTTGTCTACCAGCTTTTCGTAACCCGGCGACTGATAATAAACACCTATCGCACTCCTTATGGTCGTCAAAGGATTAATTATATATCCGAAATTTATTCTCGGAGAAACATATATCGTCTTTAAGTATGAATAATAATCCAGTCTGAAAGAAGGCTGGTAAAAGAACTTGTCCTTAATCTGAAACCTCCCCTGTGCAAATGCGTTCGCCCTGTAATTTTCATTCCCCTCGATATTGAAATCTCCTAACAGCGCCTGCATTCCCGGAAACGAACTTATGAATGCCTTGAAATTATCATCCATATCGAGAGTATATGTCAGATCTGTCTTTATCATATCTATACCTGCCCCGAATTCGTATTTGTTATTCCCGTGTATGTATACCGACCTATTGCCCAATGAATATTTCCTGAACGTGTACTTCGATGCAAAGTCAAATCCAAGTAAAGCCCCGATTGCTTTTAAAGAATCTCTCTGCTCGGGCGATAGATTTTCCCTGTCTATCAACGGGTCTAATATATCGCCTTCGAAATCATTGTCGCCCTTGTTCTTGTACCAGGACAGGGTCGTCTTTGAAATAAAATTTTTTGTCGGAATGTAATGCCATCCTAACGATACCACGTTATTTATTGTCTCATCATTAACGTTCGTACTGTCCGGATTGTCTCTCTCGGGACCGGGTATTATTTCTACCCCGTCCCTCGAAAATATTCCGTTCACTATAAACTTGTGCTTTCCGAATGGTCCGAATGCAAATTTCGTCTGTAAATCTTCAAATGATGGAAACGATGAATCGTCCGTTATTAACTTTTGCTTCCTCGCGAACGGTCCTAATATCAAATCATAATAAGTCCGCCTCGATGAGACTATCCACGAACCGGGTATTTCCAGCGGATTTTTTCCCTGAACTATTAAATTCGCACTCGCAATGTTAATGTTAGTCATGAAACTAAACGCCCTGTCCCGTGTTCCTTCTCTGTTAAGTACATCGAGTACCGCAGATAACCTGTCCCCGTATTTTGCGGGAAAACCACCCGTAATTAAATTTATGTCGCTTAACGTCTCAGGATTGAACATGCTGACAAGACCGTATAACCTGTATGGATTGAAAATCTCCACCTCATCCATGATTATTAAATTCTGGTCCGGTCCCGAACCACGGATTACTAACTGCGACGTGAAATCATTCGGTGATGAAATCCCCGGAAGCGATTTCAACGACCTCATCACATCTTCGAAAGCTCCCGGCAGTATCTTTATATTCTTCGGAGTCACGTTGAATAAACTCGTCCTTAAATCGCTCTGGCTCTGTTTGAATACACCTTCTACATCAATCTGTTCCGTGGTGTAAATCCTGTCCGATAATACCGCATTCACTTCTCTCTTTTCGTTCTTCTTTAATAAAAATTCTTCTTCATAAGGAATAAATCCTTCAAGTGTTACCGTTAATTCGTATCTTCCGGGATTCAACATAAACGTATGAATACCCGATAAACCGGTTTTCACACTGTCTCTTATCCCGCTTTCGACATTCTTCACCGTGATAAAAACATTGTTCAGTTTTCTGTTCTTCTCATTTGTTACGATTACTCTTAATTCCGCATGCCCCGAATCCGCCTGTGCAAATACGAAATCTCCCGTATGAAAAATTAAAAATAATAATATCGTTAATATTGTATATCTCAACTTTTACTGTTTTTTAAGCTTTTAAAATACAACATTTTTTTTTCATAAACAATTCAAAACAGTAATTAATTTCGGTTTAAGTGTTAAATAACAATAACTCAAATAATTTTGAGAATTAATATCTTAGTATTTAATATTATTTCTTTGAACAGCAATTTTAAATTTGGTTTTATTACTATTTAAATTCAAATATTTCTTTTTCATAATGCTCTTTATTTTTTATAATAAATACCTTAAATTTTAAGGCTTTACCTTAAAACCATCTTAAATATGAATAAAAAAGTTACTACCGTTTTATTTGTTAGTAATGACAGAGATGAAACAAAATCTTTTAATATCCCTACCGTTCATGTCCGGCGATTTAAGGTCTATTTTATTTCATTTCTGTCATTAGTAGGTTTTACGATTGCTCTGATCGCATTCCTGTTCCTGACTCTCAATAGCTTCTCCAATGAAAAAAAAGATCTGCTCGGAAAAATTTCCTCTATGGAAAGCGATGTCAAACTCGTCGACAGCCTGCATATTAAAAACAAGATTAACGATATCGAGAAAAATATTAAGTTCATCAATAACTACCTGCTCGAAAGAGGAATTAAATCGACCGAAAAAGATATCGGCGGCGAACCCGATACAAACAGAAATTATGATTTGTCCATATACGAGTTCTATAACAATTTCACTGCCCTTCTGCGAGCCACTACGAGTAATATTCCATTGGGCTATCCCTTTTACGGTGAAATGCGTTCAGATTACGGCTACAGACCAAATCCGTTCGGCGGCAGAGGTACGGAATTTCATAAAGGAATCGACTGGAAAGGAAACATCGGCGATACCGTAAGATGTACAGGCGACGGTGAAGTGATTAAAGCCGACTGGGATAAGGGTTACGGTAAATGCGTCACAATCAAACACGCAAACGGAATCGAATGCATCTACGGTCACCTGTCGGGCTTTAATGTCACCGCGGGACAAAAAGTCAAAGCAGGCGATGTAATCGGATTTATCGGCTCTACAGGCCGCTCCACAGGTCCGCACCTTCATTATGAAATAAGAGTTAACGGAATTGATATTAATCCGCATTATTTTCTAACTTTAAACTAAATACTATGTTTGGTCAAAAAAATAAGGAAACTTCATCATCATCAATCAGCATGACATCGAAATCTGAACAGACTCAAATCAAAACACTAATCAGTGAAGGTTGCAGATTCGAAGGTAACCTGTATTCACCCGCAAATACCCGCATCGACGGCTATGTTACGGGAAACCTCACCGGCGAAAACGGTCTGATCATCGGGGATAAGGGAAGTATTGTGGGCGATATCTCCGCCATCGAAGCCGTTATTTACGGTATGGTCAGAGGAAATATCAAAGCTCATAAACTCGAAATCAAAGGCACCGGAAAAGTTCTAGGAGATGTCGTGGTTGACCATATCGTTATGGAATACGGCTCACGCTTCAACGGCAACCTGAAAATGAACGAACCCCACGAGGAGCCGAAAAAAGATGCCTTCGAACTCCCGGAAGAAAAAACGGAATAGATATTAATTAAAATATTAAAATTAAAAATAATACTTTGAATAAATCATTATTATGTTTGTTTAGATATAGAATAAATGCAATAATATTAACAATCTACTAATTTTCTAATATTAATTAACTAAAATCATTATGAAAGGTTATTTTATTTCAACTGAAAATGCAAAAACACTAGGACTGCTAGATTTAAAATCTTTCCATCTAAAATCACAAAAAACAATCATTGTAATAACAGAAAATGACATAAAATATTTTAGAAAAAAAGCAAAACTTTGTAAAAAAAATATTAACGATAATAAGATTAATGATATTTCTTCATGGTTTTATAAAAACTATTATGATTCACTAATGGAATCTTTAAATGATTTTTAAAATGGAAAAAGAAAATAGTAAAATTAGCTTTAATTACGAAACAATAAAATTAACAAAGAGTAGAATTGACAAAGGACTATTAGCTTTACCTGTGTCACTAATAGATAAATTTCCTAAATTCAAAACTAAGATAAAAGTTTTTTTGAATGATGATTTAAAGTGCAATGAGAAAAATTTTACTCCTTACTTAAGCAGTAGTAGAGAGTGCAGAATAGGTGGGTTAAACAATTGGTTCATTAGTCAGCATTTTAAAGATGGAGATGAAATAGTTATAATTTTTTTAGATGAAGAAAAAAAGAAATATAGATTTGTTAAAGAAAATAAATTTATAAAATATATTCAGAATATAGAAAAAAGAATTGAATTATCTAATAAAGAAGAGGAAACTGAAAATAATCTTGATAAATTATCTAAAATCACAAATTTAGCAAAAAAGGAAATATTATTAAACCAATATTTGTTTAACATAAATAAACCATTGGAGAATAGAAAGATAAATATTATAAAACCTTCAATGGTTAAAGAAAATGTTCCCAATGGAATAAGAAAAATACTTGAATTTATCTACAAGGGTAAATGCCAATTAACTAATTTTACATTTATACAAAAAAATGGAAGACCTTATTTCGAGATACATCATTTGAAATCAAATTTAGGGAACCACTTCAAAAATCTCCTCGTTGTTAGCCCAAATATTCATGCACAATTTACATTTTCTAAATGTGAAGAATACTTTGATAATGAGGGATGGATTAGAAAAGTGAAATTTAATAATAAAGAGTATTCAGTGAATCACATTATTGATAAGATAACGAAAATAAATTTTTCTAAAACTACGCATTTCTAAATTCTTCAATAAATATTATTCCATTTATTTATTATCTTTAAATAATCATAAATAAAGCAGCAAGTGCAAGCCCATCAACTGCCTGGGGTAGCTGGTTATCTGCATCTAATCCGATTTTGAGAGATATTCATGAATATATTTTAATATTCTCTAAAAGTGATATGAGTAGAAGTGCTAAGGGTAAAGTAAATACTATTACCAAGGAACAGTTTATGTCATGGACGAAATCAATTTGGACTATGAATGCTGAATCAGCACGTAAAGTTGGACATCCTGCACCGTTTCCAGAGGAATTACCTTATCGATTAATTCAGCTTTATTCATTTAAAAACGATATTGTTCTTGATCCCTTTATTGGAAGTGGGACTACTGGAATTGCAGCTTTAAAATCAGAAAGAAAATTTGTTGGATATGATATAAATGAGGATTATGTCAAACTTGCAAAAAAAAGATTAAGTAAAATAATCAATCAGCATAAACTATCATTCGATACTCCAAAATTTGAATCTACCATATACAATCCACCGAAACAAAAAAAATCTATCGTTGCTGATAAAAAGAGAAAAAAGAAAAAATAACAATATTTTTTAATTACACATACAGGTGTAATAATGTCATACAAAATCTCTAAAATAAAAACGCCCGTTCTCGCAGGCTCTAAATTTTGATTTTTTATTTTTTACCATGTTCTTCCGTATTATTTTCGCTGAACAGAAAACGTTTCCGGCCTTTAGCAGCAAGTAACGAGAAAATAATAAAATTGAATAATCAATTTTATTTATATATATTAGTAAAACAAAAAAAATGAAAAGAGAATATAATATAATTATAGAAAAAGATTCAGAAGGATATTACATTGGATATGTACCCGAACTAAGAGGTTGTCATACTCAGGCAAAAACCATTGATGAGCTTATGAATAGAATGGAAGAAGTAATCGAGCTATGCGAAGAGGTGCAGGGAAAGTCTAAAAGGCATACAAGATTCGTGGGAATTCAGAAAATGGTCATTGGATAATGGTAAAATCTCCCCGAATAACAGGCAAAGATTTGATAAAATCATTAAAAAAGTTAGGATTTGAAGTTATTCGTGGAGCCTGTAAATAATTTTGTGTTTTTGTAGCTGTACTTAAAAATTATATCCTGCATCTTTCTTCAAAGATAATTAAAAATTGGCTTAAGATTAATCCCCAGTTTCTTACCGTATGATTCCATTTTCTCTGCACGTTCATAACAGACAAATAAACCGATTTTAATACCGACTGGTCATCAGGAAAAACACTTTTTGATTTGGTGTATTTTCTGATGCAGTTATTCAAGCTCTCGATAACATTTGTCGTATAAATAATTTTTCTGATTTCAAGTGGGTAATCAAAATAACTGGTGAGATTATCCCAGTTTTCCTTCCAGGATTTTATTGCATAGGCGTATTTGCTACCCCATTTTTCTTCAAAGTCCGTCAGAGCATTTAAAGCAGCTTCCCGGTTTACTGCACCATAGATAGCTTTAAGGTCCACTACAAACTCTTTTTTGTCTTTCCATACAACATACCTCATCGAGTTTCTGATTTGATGAACGACACAAAGTTGAGTTACGGCTTTTGGAAAAACAGTTTTGATTGCATCGGTAAATCCTTTCAGGTTATCGGTTGAAGCTATTAGTACATCCTCCACTCCACGTGCTTTTAAATCTGTCAGGACACTCAGCCAGAACGATGCACTTTCGTTGGTATCTATCCACATTCCGAGCACTTCCTTCATTCCTGATTTACCAAGCCCTATAACAAGATACACCGTTTTATTGATTACTTTTCCGCTCTGTCTTACCTTAAAACTTATTCCATCCATCCACAGAATATAATATACATTATCCAGTGGACGCTCCTGCCATTGCTTTATATTCTCCAATATCTTTGCTGTTATATTTGATACTGAAGTTTCGCTTAGTTCCACTCCGTAGATTTCTTTTATCTGTTCTTCGATATCTCGTGTCGTCATTCCTCTTGAGTACATTCCGATTATTACATCTTCTATCTTCTCTGACATTCTTTTATGCTTGGGAACAATTACCGGCTCAAACGAGCTTTCTCTGTCACGTGGTATGTTTATCTCTACATCTCCATTGTCTGATTTTAATGTCTTTTGACTTGTTCCGTTTCTGAGGTTGTCTGTATCGTCTGGTTTGATTCCGTTCTTTTCATATCCGAGATGCTCGTCCATCTCAGCATTTAGAAGTGCTTCTACTCCTTGTTTGTAAATTGAACTTAAAAACTCATTAAGTTCTTTTCCCGTTTTCATGTTCTGGAAAATCTCCGGTGGGAGCGGTGGTTTTTTCTTTTCTCTCATTTTTTCTGTATTTAAAGGTTAACAAAAATAATTTAATCTTTGATGAAATCAAACACGGGTTATATTACCCATGTTTGATTTCATCCTTTAAATACAGCTATCTTAAAAACACAAAATATTAGACACTATCTATTCGTGTAAAGGGAAGTCACCATTTCTTACAACACAATGACGGCAGATGCACTTCTGTTCCTGTTCACTCAAAAGAAACTATCGGTCCCGGATTACTTAATCAAATTTTAAAAGATTGTGAAATAGAGTATAAAGATATATAAAGTAAAGCCCGCTCTCGCAGGCTCTGAATTTTGATTTTTTATTTTTAATATTTAAATTTTATTCCAGCTTCATCTCTATCGTCTTCTCATCTCCGCTTCTTATCACCGTTAATTTAATCACATCGCCTTTCCGCTTGTCGTTTATGGCAAAAATCAAATCTTGCTCATTCCTTATTTTCTCCCCGTTCACTGCAATAATCACATCTTCCACCTTCAGTCCTGCTTTATCCGCCGGTCCGTCTTTTTGTATCTGAACTACCACCACTCCGTTTTTATCCTTTAGATTAAGATACTTTGCAATCCTCTCGTCTATTCCCTGTATCCTGAATCCTACATTACTGCTTCTCTCTATCTTTCCGCCTTTTTTAAGCTCTTCCATAATCGCCTTCACCCTGTTAATCGATATCGAAAAACCCACTCCTATGCTTCCCTGACTGAACTGGCTTCCAGTAAAAATAATCGTATTCATTCCTATCACATTCCCTTCCACATCAACAAGCGGTCCGCCTGAATTTCCGGAGTTAATCGAAGCATCGGTCTGTATCATATCCTTGTAAACCCTGTTCCCGTCTGCGCTTACCTTCATATTCAATGCGCTTACCACACCTACCGTAACCGTCGGTTTATCGTTTATCTCGAATAATCCGAAAGGATTTCCAAGAGCTATCACCCATTCTCCTATAATTACATTATCGGAATTCCCGAAATTTATAAACGGTAAATTTTTCTTGTCTATTTTCAGTAAAGCCACATCGGTCACCGCATCCGAGCCTATCAGCTTCGCATCGACCGTCTCGCCCGTAGTCAGCGTGACGGAAATTTTTGTCGCATTCCCCGCTACGTGGTCGTTTGTTAATATGTATCCGTCTTCGGAAATTATAAAACCCGAACCCAGACCCCTTACTACCTGCTTCTGCGGTCCTGTCTCTCCGAAAAACTGCCTGAAAAACGGGTCGTTGAAAAACGGGTCCCTCACCTCCCTCACTTCTTCCACGTTTATTCCGACTATCGATGCGGATACTTTCGAAATTGCTTTCGTAATAGCAGTTTGCCTGTCCTGCGAAATTCTCTGATTAATTTCTTTCTTATCAACCTGAGTTAAACTTTGACTCGGATTTCCCTTGTTCTTGAAAAATTTCGTCAATATCACTCCGCCCAATAACATCCCCGCAATTAATGTGAAAATGATAATTAACGGTAATATGACATTGTACTTTTTAATACCTGTTTGCTTTGCCATTGTTTGCATATATATGATTATTTTTTCTTAATAAATTTTTTTTGACTTTTTGTACTATCGCTTTCGAATTTATTTTATATTTATCCATCAGCTCTTCCATTGTCCCGCTCTCGCCAAATGTGTCTTCGACTGCAACGTAATCCATCGGAACCGCCTCGTTCTGCACTATCACCTCCGCAACGGCACCGAATAATCCCCCGTGCTTCTGATGGTCTTCACACGTTATTATCAGACCAGTTTCCCTCGCACTCTTTACAAGTATATCGGCATCTATCGGCTTTATCGTGTGCATGTTTATTACCCTCGCAGATATCCCCTCGCTTCTCAGTTCCTCCGACGCCTTTATCGCTTCCCATACGAGCAGCCCGTTCGCTACCAAAGTTACATCATCACCCTCAATTAACGTATTCGCTTTTCCAAACTCAAAAGTTTCATCCCTGTCAGTAAAATTCGGAGTCTTGTCCCTGTAAAAACGAATGTAAAAAGGCGAATTATATTCCACGCATTTCTTTACCGCTTTGTAAGTCTCGTTGTAATCGCAAGGCGTTACTACCGTCATATTCGGCAATATCCTCATCAATGCCACGTCTTCAAGCGACTGATGAGTTGCTCCGTCGGGTCCTACCGATATTCCGCAGTGTGAAGCGCATATCTTCACGTTCATCTCGCTATATGCAATCGACTGCCTTATCTGGTCGAACGGCCTGCCTGTCGCAAACTCCCCGTATGTCGATGCAAACGGAATTTTCCCCGCTACCGCTAACCCTGCCGCGGTTCCCATCATATCCTGCTCAGCAATTCCTACCGATATAAATCTCCCGGGAAATTTTTCCTTGAATAAACTTGTTTTCACCGAACCGCTTACATCTCCGCCGAGCACTACAATATTAGGATTTTCCATTCCAAGCTCTACAAGTGCATCCGCAAAACCCTGCCTCGTCTCCTTCATCTCCGGGTTTTCAATATTAAATCTCATTCTGTATATATATTATAATTTATAAAAATAATTTATATGAAATTGCTTTTCAAAGCATTTTTCAGTTCTTAATATTAATATTGTATTAATATTATATTAATAATACTGTATTTAAATTAAAAATTTTTACTGTTATATTTAATATATGTATAACAAAATCCAATTCAAGATAATTGCACTAATTACTCTTGTTACGGTATTTTTTATCCTCGGCCTCCTGTCTCTGAGAAATTCCGAATCAAAGAATATTTCTATGCTCTTAAAAGATAGAGTCTCGGAAAAAGACACTATCATTAGAAAAATTATTGACCTTAAAAGTAAACCATTGCTGAATTTCGTATATGATTACTCTTACTGGGATGAATTGCTCGCCTTTGCTAACTCGTATCCAGAAAATAAAGACGAAAAATGGGCATATGACAACGTTATAACATCATTTGGAACCTTCAGCGTTAATGCCGTATGGATTTACGATACAGATTTAAATATTGTCTATACCAGCAATAATATTAATGAAAGAACTTTTAAGGAATTACCTCTCTCAAAAGATGACTTCAAATCAATTATATCCAAAAATCTGTTTGCCCATTTCTTCATCAATACAAATGCGGGCTTGATGGAAATATCCGTCGCACCGCTTCAGCCAAGCTACGATAACGAAAGAATCACACATCCGCAGGGATTTTTTATTGCAGGAAGATTGTGGACGAATGATTACCTCGATGACTTGTCAAAACTGACAAGCAGCAAAATTTCTTTAATCACGAATCTTAAAGATACAATAATAGATGATAATATCAAAACCTTTGAATTCGTTAATGATGTTAACCTGCAGGATTGGAACGGCGCTAACCTCGTTAAACTCAGAGCCATAACCAAATCAGCTGTCATAGAAAAATTTTTCGACTATTCTTACTTCCTTTTCATTGGTACATTTTTGTTTGTTATCCTCATCATAATCCTTATATCGATGTATTTGTTCAAAAACGTTAACTTGCCTTTGAAATCCATAACCTCAAGCCTCGAATACGGCAATACAGAGTATATCCGATTTTTATTGAATAAGAAAAATGAATTCGGCGATATATCCCGCCTGATTTCCGAATCGTTCAAAAATAAAGAATCCCTGCTCAGTGAAATTGCTATGAGAAAAACTGTTGAACAGGAATTGATAAAAGCTAAAGAAAAAGCCGAGGAATTAAATATTCTTAAATCGAACCTGCTCGCTAACCTCAGTCATGAATTCAGAACACCTTTAAGCGGTATTATTGGCTTATCCGAATTGCTTTCAGATGAAATCGTGAACAAAGAACAATTAAAACTTATTAACGACATCATGTCTTCGGGAAAAAGACTGAACGATACCCTAAATTCAATCCTCCTCCTCGCCCAGTTTGAATCCTCCGAAATCATTCTGCATAAAGAAAAAATTAATATCGCAAATGAAATCCGTAATTACTTCGAAAAATTTAAATATAAAACGGACGAAAAAAATCTGGCTCTGAAAATCGTTATCGAGGATATCAACATTTTCGTGGAAACGGATAAGGAATTATTGAGACAGGTTTTCTATAACTTGTTCGATAACGCGGTTAAATTTACAGATAAAGGCTCCGTTACCGTCAGACTTTATTCCTTGCAGGACGCCGACGGCTTCTCGGCTGTGGTCGACATTACAGATACCGGCATAGGTATTTCGGATAAATATAAAGGACACATTTTCGATGAGTTCAGACAGGTAAGCGAAGGATATACCAGAAAGTATGAAGGCACCGGACTGGGTCTCACACTTACTAAAAAAGTCCTGAACTTTTTGAACGGTTCAATAAAATTTACCAGCATACAGGGAAAGGGTTCTACTTTTACCGTTACTATACCCGCTTTCAAAGAAGATAAAATCGGGATTTTGAAGGAAGACATAGATGAATCAATAAAAGAGAAACACAAATTAATGGATATTCTCTTCGTCGAAGATAATCCTTCAAATCAGTTCGTATTCCAAAAATTTCTGACTGATCATGCTGTAGTTAAATTTGCCTCAAACGATGATGAAACTTTTAATGTCTTAAACAAAAGAAAATTCGATTTGATATTTTTGGATATTAACCTCGGCCTTGGTATGGACGGAATCCAGATTGCTCAGGAAATCAGAAAAATGGATATTCATAAAGACGTACCGCTCATCGCTCTTACCGGATATGCTTTGGAAAAAGACAGGGAATTTTTCCTGTCAAACGGTTTCGACTATTTCGTCGTAAAACCGTTCGGCAAAAATGATTTATTGAATGCTCTGTATCAGTTTAAAAAAGTTAAAAATATTTAGACCTGAATTTTATATGAAAACATTAAGTGTAAAAGAAAGAAAAGAACTTGCTCTGGAAGAGAGTTATAGAAATCTCTTTAATACCGTCAGCGAAGCAATATATATTCAGGACCTTGAAGGAACCTTCCTGGATGTTAACAAAGGCGCCGTGGAAATGTACGGCTACAGCAGAGAGGAATTTATCGGAAGAACTCCCGAATTTGTCTCCGCTCCGGGAAAAAATGACCTGGATAAAATTTCAACCTTTTTGAAAGAAGCGTATAAAGGAAAAACACATAAATTCGAATTCTGGGGAAAAAGAAAAAACGGAGAAATATTCCCGAAAGAGGTTATACTGAATAAAGGCATTTATCTCGGCAAAAATGTTGTTATTGCTACCGCAAGAGATATTTCGGACAGGAAAAAAACTGAAAGCGAAATTTCCAGAATCCAATCCCGTCTGGCTCTCATTCTTAAAAATTATCCTAAAATAGTTTTATACGAATCGAACGGTCCAAACGACTTTATGTCCGATAACGTAATCAATATGCTCGGTTATCCGTCTTACCTGTTCGTGGAAAATGTAAAATTTATTAATTCCATAGTTCATCCCGATTATACTAAAAAAATCGAAAAGAAAATCCTCGACTGGCTGGACAACAGCGAAACAAAAGAACTCAAAGTGGAATACCCGTGTAAACGAGCCGACGGTACCTACATTTGGATTGAAGATAACCTCCAAAAAGAAACAGCTCCGGATGGAAGCAATTTCATTATTGGTGTTATGATTGATATTACCGAAAGAAAAAAACAAGTGGAAAAACTCGAACAATATGCTAATGAACTGAAAAATTTGAACACAAGTAAAGATAAATTCTTCTCCATTATCGCTCATGACTTGAGAAGCCCCTTTAACGGTCTTCTCGGATTTTCTACCGTGCTTCTGGAAGAATTACACGAACTGACCCCTGCCGAAATTAAAGAATACGCCGGGTATATTCATACATCCGCTAAAACAGTCTATAACCTCGTGGATAATCTTTTGCAGTGGTCCAGAATTCAAACCGGAAGAATCGATTATCAGCCGATTAAAATTGATTTGTACGAAGAAGTCTATAAAACATCGGAATTATTCAATAGCAATGCCATTACAAAAAGAATTAAAATGACTAATGATATCGACCTGAATACTTTTGTCCATGCCGACCAGAATATGCTCAGAAGCATTCTGCAAAATCTGATTTCAAACGGGATAAAATTTACCAGAATCGGCGGCTCTATCAAAATTAGCTCAAAAGAAAAAGATGACTTTATTCAGATAGAAATCGCCGATACCGGAATCGGCATCGAAATGAAAGATATTGCTAAACTCTTTAGAA
Organism: uncultured Ignavibacteriaceae bacterium; assembly: GCA_964501535.1. GTDB lineage: Bacteria > Bacteroidota > Ignavibacteria > Tepidaquicellales > Tepidaquicellaceae > FEN-1279. Next base: position 620,654 of record CAZCSV010000001.1, read on the forward strand.
TTGATTCACAATTCTCGAACCTCGGCACTTCTAATGAGGAAGGAACCGGATTGGGTCTTATTCTCTCTAAAGAATTTGTAGAAAAAAATAAAGGACAAATATGGGTCAAAAGTACACTAAAAAAAGGTACCTCATTCTTCTTTACTCTGCCTAAATGGAAACAGAATTAGTTTCCGAATCCGGTTCTTTATTATTTAGTATTTTAAAATACATTAAATAATAAGAGTTATGTTATTTGTAAATATAGCAGTTATACTGAATAGTCTGATAAATTACAGATATCTGTCCTAATATGATGGTGTAATTCCTAAATTGTAAAAAACAAATGCCCATTTGTCTGCCTGCTCATCTATAATCTTCTTTATTGACCTTCCGAATCCGTGACCTGCATCTGTCTCTATCCTTATTAATACAGGATTGTCCCCTTTGTATATTTCCTGTAACCTTGCTGTGTATTTAAAAGAATGCGCCGGCACCACCCTGTCGTCATGGTCTGATGTAAATACTAATGTTGCCGGGTAATTTAACTCCCCCTTTATATTATGCAGCGGAGAATACTTTAACAGATTAAAAAACCCGACCGAATCGTCACTCGAACCGTATTCGGTTACCCACGACCAGCCTATCGTGAATTTGTGAAACCTTAGCATATCCATTACTCCCACAACAGGCAACGCAACCTTGAATAATTCCGGTCTCTGATTTATTACTGCTCCTATCAGTAATCCCCCGTTCGAACCGCCTTCAATCGCTATCTTTTCTGATGATGTGTACTTATTGCTTATTAAATATTCCGCCGCAGATATGAAATCGTCGAATACGTTTTGCTTGTTTAAAAGCATCCCTTCTTTATGCCATTCTTCTCCGTATTCACTTCCCCCCCTTATGTTTGCTATTACCACAATCCCGCCGTTTTCGAGAAATACCATTCTCGATGCACTGAACGAAGGATTTATGCTTGCATTGAACCCGCCGTATGCATATAACCATAACGGATTTTTGCCGTTCAACTCTATTCCCTTTCTGTAAACTATAAACATCGGTATTCTTGTTCCGTCCTTGCTCGGATAAAATACCTGCTTCGTTTCATAATCATCCATATTGAACTTGACTTCTGTCGTTTTGAATAATTCCGAGGTCTCCTTGTCTACGTCATATTTGAAAATCATTGCGGGATATGTAAATGATGCGAATACGTAAAATATTTCAGGGTCATCTTTATCGCTCACCGATACGCCAGATGAACCAAGCGCCGGCAATTTTATTTCACTCCTCTGCTTCCCGTCTAACCCGTAAATATATAACCTGTCCGTTACATCAACTCTGTACTCGACAATGAACTTTCCCCTGCACATCGAAACTCCCGAAAGTACGTTTTCCGTCTCGGGCAATACTTCCTCGAAAATTATGCTGCCCTTATTTAAGTTAAACTTTACAACTTTGTTTCTCGGCGCATTCATATTCGTAAATAAAAACATCTCTTCATCCGTATTGTTAATCGGGTACATATCGTAATCAAAATCTTCCTTTATCATTATAAAATCAGTCTCACCCGCTTTCTTGTAATATAACTGATTCCCGTTGAAACCCACCTTACTAATGCTCTTGAATAAATATTTTTCATCCTCGGAAGAATAAATCGAAACCCACTGCTTTAGAGTGTCCTCGTATATCAGCTTATCCTCGCTCTGACTCGTTCCTGCCCTGTGAAAATATATTTTCGGATTCTCATTCTTGGAAGACAGCAGTTTCCCCTCTTCCGGCTTTTCATACCTGCTGTAAAAAAATCCATCCCCGAACCACGACGCCCCCGAAAACTTTATCCATTCGAGATGGTCTTTCATCTTAGTTTTCGTTTTCACATCCATTAAAAAAAATTCCGTCCAGTCCGAACCCGCTTTCGAAATTCCGTATGCACAGTATTTACTGCCCTTTGAAAAATATATTCCCTGAAGCGATACCGTCCCATCTTCTGAAAATTCGTTCGGGTCGATAAATACCTCCGGCTCCGATTTTAAATCCTTCTGCCTGTAAAGCACACTCTGATTCTGCAGTCCGTCGTTCTTGTAAAAATAATAATACTCTCCCTGCTTGAACGGTGCGGAATACCTCGGATAGTTCAGTATCTCCGTTAATCTCTCCCTGATTTTTTCTCTGTAAGGTATCTTGCCTAAATAATCCTGCGTCACCTCGTTCTGTGACTTTATCCAGCCCCTTAAATCCGCATCCTGCTGGTCTTCCATCCATTGATAGTCATCCTTGACCTCGACTCCGAAATACCTGTCTGAATGCCTGACCTTCTTCGTCTCGGGATATTTGATTTGTGAATAAGAAACCGTCGTTTGCACAAAAACAAAAATTAATGCCGATAATATTATTTTTTTCATATACTAAATTTTTACAAAAGTGTTAAATATTAAAAAAGAATACAACGGAAAAATGATAGCCTATAAAGTAATTAATAAATTCATCAATGCCTTAATCTGTGAACTTGTGACATATCTTTTAGATATCAAACGCCTTCTCGATAATCTTCCTCTGCGTCTCCGCCCATACCTTGTATGAGCCGGGAGCGGGAGATGGACTGCTCTTCCGCGATACGAATTCGATTTTCTTTCCCGGTAAAATTTTTTCGTTTAATCGCAACTGCATAAATGTCATCGCTCCCATATTAGCCGGCTCCTCCTGTACCCATACGAGCTTTTCGAAATTATTGTATGCTCTCAATACCTCCGTTAATTCCTCCTTCGGATAAGGATAGTACTGCTCGATTCTGATTATCGCAGTATCGCTCGGATTTTTTTCTTCACGGTATTTTTTCAAATCATAATACACTTTTCCGCTCGTCAGAATAATTCTTTTTACCTGATTTTTATTTACCGTCGCATCATCCATAACAGTTTTAAAACTTCCCGATATAAATTCATTTTTCGTTGAACGGGCATCGGAATGCCTCAATAAACTCTTCGGTGTCATTATTATCAGCGGTCTTCTATCCTTGCTCTTAGCCTGTCTCCTTAATAAATGAAAATACTGGGCCGGTGTCGTGGGATTCGTGACAAATATATTACCGTCCGCACATAAAGTTAAAAATCTCTCCAGACGCGCACTCGAATGCTCCGAGCCCTGTCCTTCCTGACCGTGAGGTAGTAACATTACAAGATTATTCGGCAGCTTCCACTTCGAATATGAACTTACTATGAAATTATCTATTATCACCTGCGCCGCGTTCGCAAAATCACCGAACTGTGCTTCCCATAAAACCAAAGTAACAGGGTCTGCTGTGCTGTATCCGAACTCAAACCCGAGGACCGCCGCCTCCGATAACAGACTGTCGAGCGGCTCTATCATAGCCTGATTTTCAGCTATGAAATTCAGCGGTATATATTCCTCACCGTTGTTCATATCGGTTAAAACGATGTGCCTCTGTGAAAATGTACCCCTCGCACTGTCCTGCCCGCTTAACCTGATTGGATTTCCCTCCAGTAAAAGACTTCCGAATGCCAGCGATTCCGCAAATGCCCAGTCAACTTTCACATCTCCGGACGTGAATTCTTTCCTCGCTTCGATGAATTTCGTTAACTTCGGGTGTAACTCGAAATCGGACGGCAAATCCGTAATCTTTTCCGATATGAGATTTAACCTTTCAACCGGAACTCCCGTAGGCTCATTTGTCTTGTGTGAGGAAATCATTTCATTCGTTACCGCAAGCGGTATGTCGGCTTTGAATTCTTTAGAATCCTTATGTGCTTTCGTGTAATCGATATCCATTGCATTGTGTATCTTGCTTTCCATCTCTTCTATATCGTTGTCGTTTATTATTCTCTCTTTCTTTAACCGCTCCTTGTATATCTGCATTACTGACTTATGCTCTTTTATCAGCTTATACATTAACGGCTGTGTAAAACCCGGCTCGTCAGTTTCATTATGACCGAGCCTCCTGTAAGTTAAAATATCTACAACAACATCTTTTTTGAATTTCATCCTGTATTCATAAGCAAGCTTCGTTACCCAAAGTGCCTCCTCGGGGTCGTCCCCGTTTACGTGAAATATCGGAGCCTGAACCATCTTCGCAACATCCGATGCATATGCGGAAGAACGGGCATCTACCGGCGGCGTAGTAAATCCTATCTGATTGTTGATTATTATGTGAATCGTTCCCCCTGTGCTGTATCCCTGTAACTGCGACAGATTCAGCGTTTCGGCTACTATACCCTCTCCTGCAAATGCCGCATCCCCGTGAATTAAAACAGGAATGACTTTATTTTTTTCCCTGTCGCCGAGATTTTTTTGCTTTGCCCGTACTATGCCCTCGACTACCGGATTTACAAATTCCAAGTGAGACGGATTCGATGCAACCGATACCTTTATCTCATCACCGTAAAATGTCCTGTATATGCCGGATGCCCCGAGATGATACTTTACATCACCCGAACCCTGAACGGAATTTGGGTCAACTATGTCCTCGAATTCAGAAAAAATCGAATACAAAGGTTTCCCGATTATGTTCGCAAGTACGTTCAGCCTTCCCCTGTGCGCCATGCCCATCATTACTTCCTGTACCCTGTCGTTTGCAGCTTCGTTGAAAAGTAAATCGAGTACCGGTATCAGCGTCTCAGAACCCTCGAGGGAAAATCTTTTGTGCCCGAGATATTTCTTGTCGATAAACTTTTCGAATGCCTCTGCCTGTATCAGTTTGTATAATATGTTTCTTTTTATATGGGAATTATATGAAGGCGTGTTTCTTACCGACTCCATGTTGTTCTGTAACCAGGATTTTTCTTCCGGGTCCTGAATGTGCCTGTATTCTACACCGATGTTCTCGCAGTATGTCTGGTGAAGCATCTCCAGTATATCCCTCAGCTTCGCTGTCCTGTATCCCCCTAATCCGTCAGTAATGAATTCCCTGTCGTAATCCCATACCGTGAATCCGTAATACGCTGGATCGAGTTCCTTGTGATACTGGGCTTTCGGATTCAACGGGTCGAGATTGGAAAGCAGATGACCCCTCACCCTGAACATGTTTATCATCTGTATCACCTTTGCGTTCTTTTCGATTTCTCTCAGATTACCTTTATCGCTGAAATCCTCCTGACCGCTGTCCGGCTTCCATTGCACGGGCTTCGTGGGGATTTTTAAATCCTCGAAAATCTTATCGTAAAAATTACCCTCGCCTATTAACAGCTCGTGAATTCTCTTTAAAAATAATCCCGACTCTGCTCCCTGTATTATTCTGTGGTCATACGTGCTCGTTACGTTCATTATTTTGCTGATGCCGAGTTTTGAAATCATCTCTTCTGATGAACCCTGAAACCCCGATGGATAATCTATGCTCCCCGTCGCTATTATCGTTCCCTGACCTACCATCAAACGCGGATTGGATGATACCGTGCCTAATGTCCCGGGATTCGTCAGGGAAATTGTCGTATCCTGAAAATCGGATACTTCGATTTTATTTATCCTAGAACGGTTTATTACATCGTTGTATGCATCATAAAACTGCTTGAAGTTCATCGCGTCCGCTTTCTTTATATTCGGCACTATTAATGAGCGGCTCCCGTCTTTCTTTAGCAGGTCTATCGCAAGACCTATGTTCACATCCTTTCTTTTTATCACCTGCGGCTCATCGTTAATCAGTCCGAATGCATAATTCATTACAGGCACTTCCTCCAACGCCCTCACTATCGCCCAGCCCGCAAGATGCGTGTAGGATATCTTTCCGCCCACTGTCTTCCGGAAATAATTATTGATTATCCTTCTGTTTTCTTCGAGCACTTTTACCGGAATTGTTCGCAGTGACGTAGCTACCGGTATGCTTAAACTGCTGTCCATATTCTCAATGATTTTTGCACCTGCGCCCCTTATCGGTACGGCTTCTTCAATATCCTTTTTGCTCGTTAAACTCTTTCGCTCTGTTTTCTTTGCTTCCTTATCTGTACCGCCGGTCTGCTTCTTCGATTTCGAAATATTTATTTCTATCGACTCGAAAAACTTCTTCCAGTAATCGCTCACAGAATCGGGCGAACTTTCGTATTCGTTTAAAAGCTCCAATACGTACCACGTGTTTACCCCGAACTCCGATATCTTTTCTCTTTGCTTTTTTGTTAAATCTTCTATATTCATAATTATTATTTATTTATACAATATTGAAAACGAAATTTTTCCCTTAAAAATTCTATCAAATTTCCATCATCATTATTTAAAATACTCCGTTGAATGATTTCCCGAAAATCCTTATCTTGTCTTAATTTATAATCATAAAACGTATCTGTATGAAACAATTATTCGAAAAAATTATCCTTCTCGGTAGACCGGCTTCCGGTAAATCCGAAGTGATTCACTATGTCAAAAACTTGAACCTCGACGAGAGAAGAAAAAGATTTCACCTCGGGAAAATTACCGATATCGACGACTTCCCTATGCTCTGGACCTGGTTCGAAGAAGACGATATACTCGAAAAGAAATTCGGAAAACCACGACTGCACTCAACTCCCGACGGCTACTTCCTGGAAGAATATCTCTGGCACCTTTTAATAGAAAGAATCTCACTCGACTATGCAAAACACGTCCGAGACGATAAAGGAAAAGAAAATGAAATCACATACTTAATCGAATTCTCTCGCGGCACCGAACACGGCGGATATAAAGAAGCTTTCAAGCACCTTTCGAAGGATTTACTGGAAAATACCGCTATCGTTTACGTAAACGTTCCATTCGAAGAATCTCTGAGAAAAAATCGTAAGAGATTTAATCCCGATAAACCCGACAGCATACTCGAACACGGACTTCCCGACGCCAAACTTACTAAAATGTATAAAGAAGTCGATTTCCACGAAGTCATCGCAGGCACAACTACACACGTAAATATTAACGGAATAAATGTTCCATACGTAATTTTCGAAAATATGCCGTCTAAAACAGATGACCCCGAACTCCTCGGTCCCGCTCTGGATGAGGTCTTCACAAAACTTTGGGAAATTTATAACAAATAGAATTTCTTAAAATATATTAAGCAAAAAAAAGAGAGCTTCGCTCCCTTTTTATCTTGTCTTTAATATTTCTTTGTAATTATTTTATAAGCATCATTTTCACAGTCTGATTGAAATCGATTGCTTCCATTTTGCAGAAATAAACTCCGCTGGAAAGTTCTGAACCGTCGAATTCTACCTCGTATTCACCCGGCGTAAGTTTTTGATTTATTATAAGTTCTTTTACCAATACGCCAAGAGAATTAAATACCCGTAATGTTACATTAGTATTTTTTACTATACTAAATTTAATCTTTGTTGACGGATTGAACGGATTCGGATAATTCTGATTTAAATAATATTTATCCGGTATTTTGTTATTCAATGGTTTGATCCCGATTGTTGAACCCAATTTTGTCATCTGCGAAGCAGTCAGTGGTAAAACATACCTTGATAACATTTGAGTACCCGTTAATCCTCTTTTTGCAAATACCCACTTGGTAGGATCTGTATATGCTGTATCTACCTTGCCGGTGTAATTTGCAAAATCAAAAACTAAAGATGTCAAATAATCCGGTGGAATTGGTATAACACCCTGAGTATGAACTATCTTTTTTGGAACAGAAACAGAATCCCATTTCGCAACGACAATCTGATGCGTATTGTTGTATTCATTGATGATTGCATTGCTGTGACAATCTCCGCATGCCCTTGTGGAATCTTTTGGCATAATCGTGTGCGGATAATACGGACCCCATGCATTAAATGTTTTATCCCCTTGATAAATTAGTGACTGATAGTTCACTATTCCTACTTTTCCGGTCTGTACATGCCTCGCTAACATTATAAAACCTTTTAGCTGACCAATAGGTCGTTTGAAACCTCTCATACCCTGCCATATTTCCGTCTCGAAATGACAGTTGTAACAGTTGACTACCGACCTCGTATGACAGGTAGCACATTCAAGTTTGCTGATATGAGTTGCGTGGGCAAGAGAATCATCCGGTGTAACAGGTATTACATTGTGACATCCGGTAGTCTGACAGGTTTTTCCCTGTGTAGTATCAAAAGTAGAAAAGTATGGTGTTGCATCTGCATGTAATTCGTCTTTAATATGACAGGTGACACAGGTAAATCCTGCAGTTCTGTGCTTATCTGTATAGTTTGCCCTTTCTACCTTTTGTCTTGAATGACATCTCAGACAAATCGAATCCGGAACAGTATTTCCTAACGAAAAATTATGACAGTCATTACAGGTAGGTTGATAACTTGCAGTGTCTATCGGAGTGCCGTTTGCCAATTTTCCGGGATGACACTTTAAACAACGCAGTGCATTTATCGGAATATTTGAAATATTCTCAAATCCTCCGTTTGTTGATGCATAAAAATTTGAGTGCCCTTTCCTTAGCATATGAAAACTGGTCGATTGTGAATATGCTATGTAACTGTATAATAAACCCGAAATCAATGCAAGAAAAAGAAAAAAATAAATCTTTTTCATAAAACCTCCAATTTAAATTTAAGAAATATTAAAGACAATATTTTATAACACAAGTTTTATGCCATAAAACACTATTTTTTAATTATCTTAGGGAGGTCTCTTTTATATGAGTGTGGAATAAAAGGATATTCGGGCCTTTTTGTTGTGTATTTTCTCCACATCTTAATAACTTTATTATTTATTAAAATTATAATTGTTTATAAAAAAAAAGGGGGCTTTCGCTCCCTTTTTTTCTATCAGATATTTGGTCTTTGCTATTTGTTCTCTTCCGCTCTCTTCTTTTCGTAATCGGAAATTATCTTCGTCTCTACTTCCTTCGGCACTTCCTCGTAATGCGAGAATGTCCTCGAATAATTTCCGCGTCCCTGTGTCAGCGAACGAAGCTTCGATGAATATCCGCTCATTTCAGATAGAGGTATCGTGCACTTTATCACCTGCAATCTTCCTTCGGCTTCCATTCCGAGTATCTTTCCGCGTCTCGATGATACGTCGCCCGAAACAGCTCCCATAAATTCTTCAGGGAAATATATATCTACGTTGTAAATCGGCTCCAGTATTACGGGATGTGCTTCCTTGAATCCCTTCTTGAATGCCATAGATGCCGCAATCTTGAACGACATTTCGTCCGAGTCAACCGTGTGATAACTTCCGAAATGAAGCGTAGCCCTTACGTCTACTACCTTGCATCCTACCAGCACTCCGCCTGCCATCGTCTCTACTATTCCCTTCTCTACCGCGGGAACAAATCTTCCCGGAACAACTCCGCCGACAATTGCATCTTCGAATTCAAATCCCTGTCCTCTCGGCAGCGGCTCCAACTTTATTACAACGTGTCCGAATTGTCCCCTTCCGCCTGACTGCTTCTTGTGCTTGTATTCAACTTCGGGAACCGTTCTTCTTATCGTTTCCCTGTATGGAATCTTCGGCTCCGATACGTCTACATCCAGATTGAACTTGCTCTTCATCCTCGCTATGTGAGTGTTCAGATGAATCTCACCCTGTCCGTGAATCAGTGTCTGCTTTATGTCGGTGTCGTACGTTACTATGAATGTCGGGTCTTCTTCGTGTATCGAATGAAGTGCCTGACCAAGCTTGTCTTCGTCGCCTTTTCTCGTCGGCTGTATTGCCAGCGTCATGTTCGGCTCCGGTAATGAAATTTTATTGAGTGTTACCTGATTGCTCTTCGTGCTGAGCGTGTTGTTCGTATGCGTGTCTTTAAGCTTCACTACTCCCGCTATGTCTCCGCAAATCACTTCCGGCATTTCCTTCCTGTCTTTTCCGTTCATCGAATATACCTGCGATAACCTCTCCGACTTGCTGTTATTCGTGTTTATCATATCCAATCCCGGCGCAACCTTGCCCGAATATACCCTGAAAAATGAAAGCTCCCCTACGTTCCTTTCCGAAACAGTCTTGAACACAAACATTACCGGGTCGCCGCTTACATTCGGTTTTAATTCAACTTCGCTTCCGTTCTTGTGCACCTTCTCCGGCTCTTTGTCCGCCGGTGATTCGCAGAATTCCGATATGAAATCGAGTATCGGTCTCACACCTACATTGTTCGATGCCGATGTGCAGAATACCGGGAATAGCTTCCTCTCTTTCATGCCCTTTTTCAAACCCGCGAAAATATCCTCTTCGCTTAATGTCCCGTTCTCGAAAAATTTCTCCATCATCGCTTCGTCTTCCTCCGCTATCGCTTCTACGAACTTCTGGTGATAATCATCCGCTATGTCTTTTACATCTGCCGGAATATCTTCTACAGTATACTCGCCCTTTCCGTCAGTGCTGAACCTGAACATCTTCATCTTGATTATATCGACTATTTCGTTGAATCCTAATCCGTGATTCACCGGAAAATTCACTACCGCTACCTCCGAACCGAAACTCTCCCTTAACTGTGCAAGTGTATCTTCAAAATTCGCATTCTCGTGGTCGAGCTTGTTTATTACAAAAATTATATTGTTCTTGTTCTCTTTCGTGAACTTGAAACATGCCTCAGTCCCTACCTCTATTCCCTTGAATGAATCCACCAGAAGCAATGACGTATCAGTTACCCTCAGCGCCGCCTTTACCTCGCCTAAAAAATCCATGTATCCCGGTGTATCCAGTATATTGAATTTCGAAACCTCACCCTTGCTGTTCTTCCAAGTGCAGTTCATTAACGATAAGTTTATAGACATCTGCTTCTCGATTTCGTCCTTCCTGTAATCGCTTACCGTATTGCCTTCTTCGATTTTTCCGAACCTCGTGGTTGCTCCCGCTGCGTATAAAATCCCCTCCGAAAGGATGGTTTTACCGCAGCCACCGTGTCCTATAATCGAAAAATTCCTGATTTGCTCTGATTTATAATCAGCCATAAAATTATCTCCTTAAAATGTAGAATTTATATTTCTAAAGTAGTTGTTAATTTTCGAAAAATGCATAAGTATTAAAAATATCAATTAATTTCTTAAAATTAAAGATATTTCCTTAACCCATTTTATCAAAAATATTCACCCCGTCACCCGCTACCCCCTGTCATCCCCGCACTCCAATTTGTCATCCCCGCCCGGTCATCCCCGCACCCCGCTCTACAATATAATCATGATAATTCCACCTTGACATTTTTAAATATATACCATATATTAATATGGTATACTGACGTTCTTTGAAAAAAACATTTTAATGGGAAACATTGTTGCTCGCGTTGCTCTGAATAACAACACTTGTTGCTCTTGAAATTGCAAATATAATATTGATAAATCAAATAACTATAATGCAGAGCAACAAATTGCAACAAATAACAACAGATAACAACAAAAATCCCTGAACTGAAAAAACAATATTTTATTTTCCCGTTTTTTCTCGCCGTTGCTCTGAAATCTGTGCTCTCCAGCCTCATCTTTGTTCTTATTTTTTATATTTTTTATATTTAAATATAAGTATATTTTATATGAAATTGTTATTTTTTTTTGTTTGTTATATTATTTGAATTAAAAATTATTGCTAATGCCCGTACAATTGCCGATTACAACTTATGGAATGGAAGTTTTAAGGAAAACGTCTAAACCCGTTGATAATATCGATAAAGGCGTCGTGGAACTCATAGATAATATGTTCTATACTATGATAAACGCTAACGGCGTGGGCCTCGCCGCTCCGCAGGTCAATAGCGACCTTTCAGTTTGTATTGTTGATATCTCGTGTATCGAGGAATATAAAAATGTTAAGCCGCTCATTCTCATTAATCCGGTCATTCTTGATTCACACGGCGAAAAAATAATCGAGGAAGGATGTTTAAGCATACCCGATGTAAGAGGTGAAGTTACACGTCCCGAAAAAATTTTCCTGAAGTATAATGACTTTAATATGAATGAGGTGAAAATGGAACTCGACGGCTACATCGCTCGCGTCGCACAGCACGAAATCGACCACCTGCACGGTAAACTCTTTGTTGACTATCTGAACGAGGAATCTTTGAAAAAGGTTAAATCCCAGCTTAGAAAAATTAAGAAAGGGAAAGCAGTAACAGACTATCCCCTTTTCGAGGATTAAATTTTTTTTGCAAGAAAAAGTTATTTTATGTCTATGAAAATTGTTTTTATGGGAACTCCGAAATTCGCCGTTCCCTCCCTGAAAAAAATTATCGAATCCGGATACGAAATCCCTTTCGTGGTTACCGTCCCCGATAAGGAAAAAGGACGCGGACTTAAAAAACAATTTTCCGATGTTAAAATCACAGCTTTAGAGCATAACCTGAAAGTTCTTCAGCCCGAAAATCTGAAAGATGATAATTTCATCGGCGAACTGAAAAATGCCGACCCGGACTTAATAGTGATTATAGCTTTCAGAATGCTACCGCGTGAAGTCTATACTCTGCCGAGGCTCGGCTCGGTTAATCTGCACGGCTCTTACCTCCCGAAATACAGAGGCGCCGCCCCCATCAACAGGGCTGTTATTAACGGCGAAACTAAAACCGGCATCACAACGTTTTTTCTTAAAGATAAAGCCGATACGGGCAATATTATCCTTCGGGAAAAAGTGGATATCTCGGAAGATGATGACGCAGGCACTCTGCACCACAGGCTCTCCGTTAAAGGCGCAGACCTGCTCGTCAAAACACTTAAGCTGATTGAATCGGGGAACTATGAACTGACAGAGCAGGATGACTCGCTCGCTACTAAAGCCCCGAAGATTTTTAAGGAAGATTGCCTGATTGACTGGTCTAAATCCGCCGTGGATATTCATAACCTTATCCGCGGGCTTTCACCTTACCCTGCGGCATTCACGCACCTGAACGGTAAAGTCTGTAAGATTTATAAAAGCAGACTGACGGGACTTAAATCGGATTCAGAAACGGGACATATTAAAATAAGCGGCAGACAGATTTTTGTATCGGCAAAGGATTTTCTCCTCGAAATACTCGAACTAATGCTCGAAGGCAAAAAAAGAATCCCATCCTCGGAATTCCTGAATGGGATTGATAAAAGCTCGCTGAAATTGTTTAACTGAAATTTCTCTTACAGCTTTATCTCGACTTTGTAAATCTCGTTCCCTCTCGAAATAAAGTAAGTCACAATACCTGTCTTTTCGTTTAACTTGAATTCAGTTATGCCGTCATATTCGGGAGTAATCGGTTTATTGTCATAATATATTTTGTATTTGTATACGTAATTTTCTTTGTCGGTTATGTAAGATACCATATATAAAACTTTTCCGTTGTAAAAGTGCACGTCGGATATGTTATCATACTCTTGACTTTTACCCGTGTTGGTATAAAGCACGTAAATGTAATCCGTGTAACCTTTTATTATGTTTACCAGATAAGCGAAATTCCCCTTTTCATCGGATACTGTAAAGCTGTTTTTTTCGTAATCGAGTATTTGCATTCCGTCGTAAGGTCCGTATTTCTTTTCTCCGATTTGTATGTAATACTTGTCCTTTATATTTTTCTCGTAATCGCCGAACTCCGCGTAAACAAATGCCAGTGTCCCGTCCGCTAATAAATCCGCCGACTGAACGCTCAGCTTTTTCCCGATTGGAATTTCTTTCGTGCCGTCTACCACTGCATATCTGTCTTCGCTTATCTGTGCCGCATATACTATTCTGTTACCGGGATAAATTTTCGGATTCATTACGAATAAATATTTCTTGTGTTCTTTTCCGTCGTATACCAAAAAGGATTCGTAATTTTCGGCTTTTCCCTTTGTTTCATTCGCTATGTAATACAGCTTTCCGTCAGGTGTAAGATTTAAATTGTATATGCCTCCGTTGTATGTCTTGCTGATTGCTTTATTCCCCATCATCACTCTCTGAGGGAAAAAATCGGCTGAATAATCCGACGCTAAATAAATTGCATTTCCTTTCTCGTCTGTGATTAAATTATAGATGCTGTAAAAAGCATTGTATCTCTGGTTTCCGTATACTACGAAATTACCGCCCGGATTCATGAAACTGCCGGTGTCCTTTGCTACATAAGCGAACTTGCCTGATTTATCCTCTGTTACGCTGTATGCATCTATGTCTGTAAACTGCATTTGCTCCTCATCACCTGTTACCATGAATGTCTTGTTATTTAGCTTAGCGATATAATATATCTTTCCGTCTTTCGTAATACCTATTTTACCTATCGGCTCACCTTCATATACATTCTTGTCAAACTGGCATAAAATTACTTCATCATACTCCTTGCCTTTAGATAATGTATTGTCTGATATGCTGTATGCGGTTATGAAAGACTTCCCATTGTCGGTGCACATCATGTATACTTTTCCGTCTGAAATTAAAGTCTCCGAATTGATATAATCACAGGTTATTATTTCTTTTCCGTTTTTAATCAAGGCATTCCTGCCCGATGTGTCATTAATGCTTATATATGCTACTAAATAATAATTCCCTTCATCATCGAACTGGGTAACGTAACTATTTATGAAATCGTAATCTCCCGAGTTTCCTTTGTTGCTTATTATAGAGTTTTTAAGTAATTTAGTCGAATCGTAATAAACATAAACATATGTCCCTGTTTTTGCATCGTACTTGAGAGAATAAACATCGAGATTTCCTATATTTTCTATTTTGCATATTGACTTTTCTGTTACTGCCTGTGCGAGCAAAAACATTGGAAAAAGGGAAATCAAAAGAACAAATATTATTTTTTTCATAATTTTAAGTTTTTAATATTCAACAAAATAATCAAAATAATTTAAATTAAATAACTATAAAAATAGGTTTTAAGTTTCATAAAAAAAAAATTAACACTTATTAAACCACTTTTAATTATTACTTGTCTAATAATTAAATTTTTTAAAACTTAAAAATATAAAAATGAAACCAATAAAATTCCTATCGGTATTTATTTCGATTTTATCAATCTCACTCATACTATCAAGCTGTAATAAAGAAAATGCTATAGAACCAAAGGAATTAACAGATGAAGAATATATCCTGCAGGTACTTAATAGCGGATATGGAACAAATAATGAAGAGGACAATCTAATGTCAGGTGAAATAAATGACATGGATACAAGCATCGTAAACGATGAAGGTCAACCTCTTTCCCCGATAGATTCACTTATAAAATGGGGTAGAAAGATAACAAATGCAAGTATAAGTATTCAGAACACAGGTAATGATACTATGCGGTATATTAATGTTACAAGAGAGATAACAGGTAACTACATTATTGTTGGAAAAGTAGGAGGCAACGTTCAGACAATTACAAAACCTTATGTGGTAAAATTGTACAGAAATATTGCGTTCAAAAGGATTGCAAGAACAATTTATCCGAGATTGAACTGGAGGGTTCATCAGATATCCTGTCTGGATGGAGGAACAACCCAACCACAGGTTGGCAGTGATTTTATCCAGATGCAGAAAATTGAAATTTATAAAGATAACGGAAACACTCTATACGCCACTCTAAACGGACCGAATTTCCAGAATTATTATTTTAATACGATGTATTTTGGCGGTTCGGGAATTCCGTCCCTTGTCAGAGGTGAACAAATAAAAGTAAAAGTGTACTTGACATCGACTTCAGCATCAAATAATGAAATAGTGGCATATCACTGGGCTAGAAATACATTTGGATTTCACAGGGTACCGTTTACTTATGAACAAACAATCGGCAACGAGAAAGTATTTTCAAAATCATTCACCGTTTATGCAAATCATAAGCTCGGTGTATTTAACGGTTTCATAAATGCATCAACTCAAGAATCACTATATGATGATGACGTGAATAAGTTTGCATCGGATGAAATCGGCGTACCTTATAAAGTATTACAATAATTATTATTAAAACCTCCGATATGGCAGGTTATGTTTTTAACATGACCTGCTTATGAATTTTTATTTCTTATTTTCTTTTTTCTTGATTGGTATAAAACTAACCAGAAGATATCCTAATAATATCCCGTATCCGGTCATTATCATCCAGTTCGACCTCAAGGGGCAGCTGCCGTCTAAACAGCCGAAAAATTTCCAGTAAAGAAATCCGCCTGTTCCTCCTAATACAGAACCAATTAATATTAAAATTTTTTTGTTAATAATCAGCAAATTTAATTTGACTTGCAATATAGTAAACTTATGATTTTAAATGTAGGTATTTTTCATTAAACCGAACAAAACACTATATATTGCGAACCATATTGTGCATTTTTAAAATCATAGAATAAACAATTATAATTCAGTAAATTTATATAGCTGTAAAGAATATATATATTGGCAAAAAAAGAATCAAATATTAATCCTACAAAAATTCGGTTGAATGAAATAGAAAAGGAAATAGCCGAGTTAAAAGAACAAAAAGATAGTCTAATAGCGCACTGGACATTAGAAAAAGAACTCATTAAAACCATTAGAGAATCTAAAGAAAGTATAGAGATTTTAAAGTCAGAAGCAGAAAAACTCGAACGTGAAGGAAACCTTGCAAAAGTAGCCGAATTAAGATACGGAAAAATTCCCGAACTGGAAAAAATAATCGTAACAAAAACCGAAGAGTTGACCCGAATTCAGAAGGATTTAAAGATGTTAAAAGAAGAAGTAGATGCGGATGATGTAGCCGAAATTGTTTCGAAATGGACAGGAATTCCCGTAAATAAAATGCTGGAAAGCGAACGGGAAAAACTTCTCCATATGGAACAAAATCTGGCAAAAAGGATTGTAGGTCAGGAAGAGGCTGTTACCGCTGTTTCAAATGCAATCCGCCGATCACGTGCCGGACTGCAAGACGAAAACAAACCAATAGGCTCATTTATATTTTTAGGTACTACAGGGGTTGGTAAAACGGAGCTTGCAAGAGCCCTTGCGGAATTTTTGTTCGACGATGATAGGGCTATCGTTAGAATTGATATGAGCGAATATATGGAAAAGTTTTCTGTCTCCAGATTAATAGGTGCTCCTCCCGGATACGTTGGATATGATGAAGGAGGTCAGTTAACTGAAGCTGTAAGGCGGAAGCCCTATTGCGTAGTATTGCTTGACGAGATTGAAAAAGCCCATCCTGATGTTTTTAACATTTTATTGCAGGTTCTGGATGAGGGAAGGCTAACGGATTCAAAAGGAAAAACTATTAATTTTAAAAACACACTGATTATTATGACCTCCAACATCGGCTCGGTTATGATACAGGAGCAATTGCAGTTCATAAATCAGAATAACAGGGAAGAAATATTGGGCGAGTTAAGAGTTAAACTTACTGAACTACTAAGGGCTACGATAAGACCAGAATTCCTAAACAGAATAGACGAAATCATTCTTTTTAAACCGCTGACAGAAGATGAAATCAGAAAAATTGTCGACTTACAATTAAATTATATTATCGATAGAATTGGAAAAAATAATATAACTCTTACTGCCGATGAGGATTCAAAAGATTGGATTGGAAAGCTTGGATATGATATTCATTATGGGGCCAGACCACTTAAAAGAATTATCCAAAAATATATTGCAAATCCACTATCCGAAAAAATTCTAAGCAACGAATTTCAACCCGGAGATAAAATACTAATTACTCTTAATAAACAGGGACTAATAACATTTGCCAAGAAAAACAAAGACTAAATGATAAATTACACAGTAAACTTTTTTGAACTTGAATTATTAAAAATTAAAGATATCAAACTTCACGAGAGTACAGAATTTAACAGGCTGAGGAATGTTTACGGAAGAATTACCGGCAGTAAACATTTGATGAATCCGGTAATTGTGGGCAGACATAACAAAGATCTAATCTTAATAGACGGGGCTAACAGGCTTAGTACACTGAAGGAAATCGGCTGTAAGCTCGCAATAGCGCAGGTTACAGATTATAAAAACAATAAAATCAAATTAAAAAGATGGCATCATCTTGTTTATAATCTGAGCATTCTGGATTTAATCTCATTTTGCACTAAACTGAATTTAAAATATTCCTTTACAGGATATCAGGAAGGTTCAAAGAAATTAAAAGAAAAATTTAACCATATTCTTGCTTCCGACATAAACAGTGTAAAATCCATTTTAATAAATTTACCCGGAAACTTTAAGGAATTGGTGAAATCACTTAACGATTTTACAAAATTTTATTTTAACAATTTCAGTTTTGACCGTTCCGAGGAAGAAATCACCATAAACGAATTAAGAAAATTTACAAGGAAAAAAGGAACTCTCATTGAATTTCCACGCTTCAATAAAAAACAAATTGTAGAATTGGCGAAAAACCACGACAGACTTCCTGCCGGAATCACAAGACATATACTTGATAATCGTGTCTTACACGTAAGATACGAAATATCAAAGCTGAAGGATGACAAAAATCTTAAAGAAAAACAAGAAGAACTTAAAAAATATTTATTAAATAAAATCGACAACAATAAAGTTAGGCAATACAGAGAATCTGTCATTGTCTTTGATGAATAAATGAATACAGAATTTTTCATAGCAAAAAGATATTTATTTTCGAAACGTAAAGTTAGTTTTATAACTATAATATCAGCAATTTCGGTTATCGGTGTAACGATAGGAGTCGCAGCTATGATTATCGTTTTGTCTGTCTTTAATGGTTTTCACGATAAAGTAACTTCCATTTTAATAGGATTCGACCCGCACATCAGGATTGAACCATACAATAGCTCTAAAATGGAAAATTACGAAAGCGTAATTGAAAATATCAAAACACTTGGAATAAGCGATCTATCACAATACACGCTTAATAAAGGAATGCTGTCTAAAAAAAATTCAAATAAAGTAATTTTTATTAAAGGCGTGGATGAGGAAAACATTGACAAAGTTTCCGGAGTGAAAAGCCTTGTCCAGCTTGGAAAATTCGATTTAAAAAATGACGGTGATTTCGGGAGTATAGTCCTTGGATTAGCTCTGGCAGACCAGTTACGCTCTTATATAGGTGATACGATTACTATATTAAGCCCTGTTGGTTTGGAATACTCTCTGACACAATTTGTTGAACCGATTACAAAAGAATTTATAGTAACCGGAATTTATGATTCGGAAAATCGCGAGTATGATTCAAAATACGCGTATATTTCAATTGCAAATGCACAACAACTGTTTAAATTGGGTGATGCTGTAAGTGGAATTGAAATCCGCTTGAAAGACATTAACAAGTCAGACGATATGAAAACGATAATTCATAAAACCATAGGAGATAAATTTAATGTCTTAACCTGGTACGACCTGCATCTTGATTTCTATTCAATTCTAAAAATTGAAAGATGGGTTGCATTTATTATCTTGAGTTTAATAATTGCAGTAGCTTCATTTAACATATTAGGTTCACTGACTATGACCGTTATAGAAAAGAAAAGAGATATCGGGATTTTAAAAGCAATGGGTGCATCAGATAATGCTATTACGAGAATATTCTTGTTCGAAGGTCTGGTCGTGGGTTTGATTGGAATGTTAGCCGGCTCTTTCATTGGTGCAGGTGTAATACTTGCACAGAAGTATTTTGAATTTTACAAACTTGATTCATCAATATATAAGATATCAGCATTACCTGTTATGATTAATTTAACGGATTTTGTTTTTGTTCCGCTTGCAGCATTACTATTGTGTTTTCTGGCATCATTATATCCCGCAAGAAGAGCAGCAAAACTCAATCCGGTCGAATCAATCAGATGGGAATAATTAATTAAAAATTATTTAATGGGAAAAGAAAAACTTTTTGAGATTTCCGGAATTAAGAAGTCATATAAAATAACAAAAAAGAATTACCTTAATGTTTTGAAAGGTATTAATCTTGAGGTTTATAGGGGTGAAATTGCGGCAATCGTTGGAAAATCCGGAGCTGGAAAAAGTACTTTACTTCATATTCTCGGGACACTCGATAGGCCTGACTCCGGGCAATTTCTTTTCGAAGATAAGGATGTATTTTCTTTTTCCGATAAACAGCTGGCTGAATTTCGGTCAAGTGAAATTGGTTTTATTTTCCAGTTTCATCATTTACTTCCTGAATTCACTGCTCTTGAAAATGTTCAGATTGCATCTTTAATCTCAGGAAATAAAAGCAAAGATAATTCTGTAAATATTCTTAATGAAGTAGGTTTAAAAGACAGAACAAATCATAAACCTTCCGAGTTATCGGGAGGTGAAGCTCAAAGGGTTGCAATTGCTCGAGCATTGATAAATTCACCTAAAATTATATTAGCAGATGAACCAACCGGTAATCTCGATACGGAAAACGCAGAAGCAATAATCAATTTAATCTTTGAGTTAAGAAATAAATACAACCAGACGTATTTAATTGTAACCCATAACGAGGAATTCGCTCAACGATGCGATAGAATAATAAAAATTTCCGATGGAGTAATTACAGAAAGCTGAATTTTTCAAAATAATAATGTTTATATAAATAAATTATCAATGCTTTTAAAATTTTTAAGCCGCATAACAAATTAAATATCATAATAAATTGCACACTATAAAAATACGAACAGATAATCTTAATTTATATTACGGAAAGATACAAGCTCTCAATGATGTATCACTAAATATCGAAGGGAATAAAATTACTTCCTTAATTGGACCCTCCGGCTGCGGTAAATCAACATATTTACGAACAATAAATAGAATGAATGATTTAATAATGGGAGTAAAAATAAAAGGAAGCGTAAAAATTGATGATGTTGATATTTATGGAAAAAATGTTGATGTTGTCAAGTTAAGAAGAAAAGTTGGAATGGTTTTTCAAAAATCAAATGCTTTTCCAAAAACCGTATACGATAACGTTGCATACGGGCCGAAAATAAATGGTATAAAAAATAAAAGACAACTCGACGAAATTGTTGAATCAAGTCTGAAAAAAGCCGCAATTTGGGATGAAGTCAAAGACAGGCTGAACGAATTTGCCTTTAGTCTATCGGGCGGACAGCAACAGCGACTTTGCATAGCAAGAGCTTTGGCAGTTTATCCCGAAATAATTTTAATGGATGAACCTGCAAGTGCACTTGACCCAATATCAACATCTAAAATTGAGGAATTAATTTTTGAATTAAAAAAAAGTATTACAATTGTTATAGTAACACATAACCTTCAGCAGGCAGCGAGGGTTAGTGACTATTGTGCTTTTTTTCTTTTGGGTGAATTAATTGAATACGGTGCCACGAGACAGATTTTTACAACGCCTAAAGATGAACGTACACAAAATTACGTAACCGGAAAGTTTGGTTAATTTAACAAGTAAAAAAAAATAAAAATATATGTATCAATATCTCGAAGAAGAATTAGACCAGCTAAAAACAAAGGTCATAAAAATGGGTAGTCTTGTAGAAGAACAACTTGAATTTGCAGTAAAAAGTCTCCTCGAAAAAAATCTTGAATTGAGCAAAATCGTGATTGAACGTGACAGTAAAGTTGATAAATATGATGTTAAAATTGATAAATTATGTCAGAAAATTTTTGCTCTTACACAGCCGGTCGCTGTTGACTTAAGATTAATTATGTCAGCTTTAAAAATTAATAACGACCTCGAGAGAATGGGAGATATTGCCGTAAATATTGCAGAACGTGTCGAACCGTTAATTAACCATACCGAGCTGTTAAAAAAAGTTCAACTGGATGTAATGGCTGAAAAAGTTTTAACGGTAGTTCAGAAATCTATAGATTCATTTGTTAATAACGATCACGAAATTGCTTTAAGTGTAATAAAATCTGACGATATAATCGATAATATGGAAAAAGATATTTTTCTTGAATTAATAAACGAAATGTCAAATGATAATATATTAATTACTCCGGGAGCACATTCAATCTCTCTTTTACGACATCTTGAACGGCTTGCAGACCACGCCACGAACATAGCGGAAGAAGTCATTTTTCTTATTGATGCAAAAATAATAAAGCATAAAAACAATCTCGATAAATTAGATATTAAGTCCGAAGATATAATTTGACGCAAATATTTAACAATAATATTAAAAGTGTTTTTGTATTATTATTATTTTCAGTTAGTCTTTTATTAACTTCCGCTATATTTTCTCAGTCAATTAAAAAAGATACGGTCTATCATACACCTTTTGACACTAATAAAATATCTAATCCATATGTTCTTGACAGAAATTCCGATACAATTGGTCTGCAGAATTTCATCTGGAGTGACAGAAGAAATCTATCCGAAATCCTGAATGACAAGGCAGGTTACTTTATTAACTATCTCGGTATCGGAGGGAGAAATCCAATAAATTATAATAATTTCGACGATAAGAATATCGGCATTTTCAGAGACGGAGTGCAGATAAACGATAACTTTTTCGGAGGTTTTGACGGGGAGAACATTTCGATCAGCGAGATTCAAAAAATAGAAGAAGTTACAAATATTTCTTCATTTCTGTATGGTTTAAATTCATCCGGTAAAGCTCTTAATATTATTACAAAAGATGCCTTTCAACCGACACTTTTTTCGCAGTTGAGATATTCTCAGGACAGGTATGGAGCTATGTTTGCCGATTTTTCCTTGAATATTCCATTTTCAAAAAAATTCAATTTTCTTTTCGGAATAAATAGTCATTTCTATGACGGATATTACCAGAATTCGGACTTTAACGTCTGGCGAGGAAGGTTAAAGTTCAACTTCTATTATTCTCCAAAATTAAATATTAAATTAAGTTTTTATCATACGAAAATTAACAGGAGATTAAACGGAGGATTAGTTTACAGTACAGATGATACACTTAAGAATGCAAATTTTGCAGATGTATATAGTTTAGGACGTTACGAGAGATATTCGAATTATTATTCCGATATTAGTTTTACAGGAAATTTTTTAAACGACAAAAATTCTCTGACTAAATTAATCTTTTACACGAATAATTCTCTGCGTATTCTCAGAAACGGAGAAAACGGCATAGATACAGGAGTATACCTGAGTAATAATTATCATTATATTCAATATGGACTCGATTTTAAACAATATTTTAAAGTAAATTTTGCAAAATCAATAAATTCCAATCTTCTGCTCGGAGGAAATGCATATTTTAATTATTATAATTATTTTGACCCTGCATTCACAAATGTGTATAACCAGCCGGTTCCTACATTTTATCAAAAAAATATATACTCCATAATTTCCAAACTTGATGTTTTGCTAAAATCATTTTTAATATCGGGTTCATATAAATTCGATTTTATTGATGACAATCTTTATAATTACTATGGGCTGGAAGGTAATTATAAGATTATTAATTCTAAAGATATTGACATAGACCTGAAAGGCGGGTTTAATTCGACCATTTACGGAATGGAGAATTATTGGTACATGGGAAATGATATTAACAGAAATCCTTATTATACAAATATGCGCAGAACTTACTACGAAGTTGGATTCAAATCACGTTACAAGAATCTATATTTGGATGTGACTCAATACAGCTGGAAATATAACTGGACACAGGAAAATGCTTTTAATTTTTCGAATGGAAATTATTCCATAAAAATGATTACAAAATATTTTGATTTTGTTATTAATACGAGCTACTCCTCGGATACGACTTATCCTGCAGTATTTTTCAAATCCGACATTATATATCACAACTTTTTCTTTAATGATAAACTGAATTTAAAACTCGGAATAAGTCTTAAATATTTCTCCGAAATTCCAATACCTTATTTCAGCCAGGAACGATACGACTTTAGTTACAATTTCGTAAATGGCCGGCTAATTGAAAAAAATTTTTTCAATATGGATTTCTATGTCGGAGCAAGAATAGGGACGGCAAATGTTAATTTTACAGTGGCAAATATCTTCGATTACCTTAATTATACTACAGCAATTTATCCATACGATGCACGCGGTGGATTCCTTAATACTCTGGCAAGATTTTCTATCGTGTGGGATTTTAACAGATAATTAATTTCTTGCACGCTTCATACACTTCATCCACGCTTATACTCTTCATACATTTGAATTCTTCTTCCCCTTTCCACAAGCATGTAGCAGATTTAGGTGAGTTATAAAAACACGGACTGCAATCGAGCTCTTTTCTTATAATTAAGTATCTTGTATTCCAAGGATATAATTCTTTATGATTAGTGTATGCAAAAATACCTACTGTCGGTATCCCAAATGCAGCTGAAGTATGTAAAAATGCCGTATCATTTGATATGAACAGATTACAAAGTCTTTGTCTTGCCATTGAATCCATAAAATTTCTTGTTGAAGCAATTACTCCCCTTTTTCCCATCATTTCGTTTATTTCGTTATTCAAATCGAATTCATTACCGAAAAATAAAATTAATGCATTATACTTTTCAGTCAGCCTCTTTCCAAGTTCCGCATATTTATTTTTATCCCATCTTTTATTTATATGATTCTTCAGCAGTGCAGAACCGCAGTGAAATCCAATAACAATTTTATTTCGGGGATTAATTTCCTTTATCCATTCTTTCGCTAAATTAATATCGGATTCACTCAAATGTATTTCCATATTCCCTGCTTTTTCATTAGCCGGAATTTCTATAAGCTTTTTTGCTGTTTCAAAATTTTGTAAAACATTATGCTTATCTTTTACTTCGTCAATCAAAACGGTATTTAAAAATTCAAATCTGAAAAAATTCGTATGAGTGTAATGGTGTGCAATTCTTTTCTTCGCACCGAGTAAATAACTGAGGAAATTATATTCGAGCCTGTTTGCAGGATATGTGTTTATTGAGACGTCATATTTGTTTTTTCTTATTTTCCCGATTTCCTTCAGGGATTTTATTTTTGATTGGTGAAGAAAATCAATAAAATAAATATTATTCAGATATGGAGATTCGGAATACATCTCTTTTACCGACTTGAACATAGCAAGCATATCTATTATCGCATCCGGGATTTTTTCTTTCAATACTTTCAATGTCGGGGAAAACATCAGTGCATCACCGTTTCCCGATAAGGCATTTATTAATATCTTCATTTATCCGTATTTTGAATATCAGATTTATTCTTTTTTAAATATGTAAAAGAGAGAAATATTGTCCCAAGTAACCAGATGAAAAGTAACGGAAAAGAAACGCCGAGCCCAGTTTTAAATGTATCTGATTCATAGTTGAATAAAATAGTATGCTTTCCTTTTTCTACGTATACAGCCCTTTCGCAGTAATCGGCTCTGAATAATTCCGTATTTTTCCCGTCTATGTAAGCCTTCCACGCAGGATAATAAACTTCACTCAAAAATAAAAATCCGTTTTCAGATGTTTCGACTTCAACTGTAATGCTATTTAAATCATAACTTAAGATTTTTACTTCAGATTTCGGAGTAATTGAGTCTTTTATAACCGGTAAAACGAAATCTCTTTTATCGGTTTCTATGATAATCGTTTTATGATGGTCGAATTCCCTTCCGGACATATAATTTTTCAGTTCAGCAGAATCTCTCTCTTCAAAATATTTTGCATCATAAAACATTCTCGCTTTTGGTAGATAACTCTGATTTACATAAAATCTATAGGTATTCGGATTCCCTGATTTTAATGATGCCTGCTCTAATTTGTATTTTACGTTCATTATATCATGTGTCTGAGAGCTTCCCGGCTCACTTTTATTTATAGGAATGTATTTATCAAGTATCAATGCTCCGTAGCCTTCTATAAACGGAATTCTGCTAATCATTCCGCCATTTCTCTGGAAATAAGGGGTATAAGGATATTCTCTCATATTTACTCTGAATATTTCGCTCTTTAATTCGTTCCTTAATTCCTCTGCTTTTTGTTTTCTTTGATTGTATAATATTTCTGGATTAACCGAGCCGTTGTTCTGGTCAAACCAATTTATGTAGATATCAAATACTGTTATCAATAAAATCAGAATAATAAATAATTTAACTTTAATTTTATCCTGAATGTAAAAATATATCGCTGATGAGGACAAAACAAGAAACAAAAAGAAACTAAGATATTGATTCCTTATCCATGTATTTACCTTATCTCCTGCTTGAGGAATGCTTACGTTAAAAAAACCTGAATAAACAAGAATTAGAATCAGAGTAAACAATCCCAACAATATCAGATAGTATTTTCTATTAAACACTTCCGAAAATACCTTTTTGCTTTGTAGTAAAATATTAAATCCAAAAGCTATTAATAAAGAAACGCTGAAAGTAAACAGATACAGAATATGCCCAGGATTTCTGAATCTGTCAAAGAAAGGAATTAACGAGTAAATAATCTTATGAAAAAAGAAATACCCACCCATCGCAAAAAACAGCGAGAATATAGACATCCCGATTAAAAACCATGTCATCTGAATATTAATTTTCTTTCTTAACTGATATATCAAAGACGGGAACAAAAGAACAACAGCAAAAATCGATATGTAAATATTTGCGATTGAAAACATAAATGTCTCTTTCGTTGCCCACCAGCTCATGTCAGTAGAACTGTCATTAAATTTCCAGACACCAAATAATTTAGGGACAAAGTAGCTTAAAAAGAACCGAGGTTCAACCGAACCTTCAAGGGCAAACTCATATGTAATTTTTGACCTGTTCGATAAACTCACGAACTCGTTAGCAGGTAATAATTGGAATGCGGTTATACCGAATGAAAAAACTACAAAAATCAAATAACCAAATATTAAATTCTTAACTACAGAATATTCTTTGTTTTTTAATTTTGTGATAAATACAATAAGAATATAAACGGAAACGAAAACATAATTTAAAAATGCAACCTGCGGATAACCTGCAAGTAAACAAAACGACATCAGTATTGTTGCAAGAAATATGAAAATATATTTTCTTGAATCAATAAACTTTAACCAAAGTAAAAATACAATCGGCAACCATACAACAGCTTCTATTAAAGGCATATGAATCATATGGATAATCATATAACTCGAATATGTAAACATTAATGCAAATATTACAGAAGCAGTATTTGTCAATTTAAAATGTTTACCGATATAAAAACAAAAAACCGAACATATCAAATAATGCAGTATGATTGAAATCTGTAAAATCACGGGCGACAGGTGTTCTCCGTTTACAAAAAATGAAAGCACATAATTAAACGGATAAAATACTGCAATCTGCAAATCCGCAAAAAAAGGCATCCCGCTGAATGAATATGGATTCCAGAAAGGAATAAATCCATTACTCAATGATACTGCCGATAATGTTTTTCCGGGATAATACTGTTCGATAAAATCATCTGCAATAAAAGAATTCCCTGTTAATAACTGTCTGAAAAAAATTATCCAGAACAAAAAAAGCACTCCAAAACTTATCCATTCATTAGACAATAAATCCTTAAATGGTTCTGATTTTGTCTTCAGTATTGGTTTGACCTGTTTTACCGATGTTTTAGCCATTTAGTAAGCTCCTGATAAGTTATTTTATTCTCTGCTACGAGTTATAAAAATAAATTGATAGCCAAAAAATCTTTTAAAAGGAACTGTTATTAAATATAAAAAGAAATTTAGAATTTTACCGATATTGTTTTTCAGAAAGTCCGGCAATACTTCTATTATAGGAATCGGTGTTACTTTCTTTTTTTCTATCTCAAGATTATGAAACTTGAGCATTTTTTTTGCAGAGCTGTAAGTGAAGAATTTTAAATGTGTTTTATCAAGTATTCCTTTATCCCCGTAAGAAAATCGCCCGAATAAAAGACTTAGTCTAACATATACATTAGCTATATTCGGCAAAGAAATCACTAATCTGCCTCCCGATTTGAGAAGACTTTTAGATTCTTTTATTAAGTTATCATAATTATACAAGTGTTCGAGTATGTCGAGCATCAAAACATAATCAAATTTTTCTTTAGATTTTATTTCCTCCGGTAATCCTTTGTTCAAATCATTCTGATAATATTCATTGAGATTAGTCTTTATACTTTCAGATACAGGAATAAAATCTACACCCACTTTTTCATTTTTATTATTTATATGTTCGGAAAACAATCCATCACCACATCCAACGTCCAAGATTCTCTGGTTCTCTTTACGGTTTAGAATTTTTATCACTGCACTATGACTTGAGAAGGGATATAATTTCAGAGGGTATGGCACATATAGTTCGGAATATATTTCGGATTTCTTTCTGCCCGACATTGTATTCCTGTATTCCTTGGTAGTTTTATATACATCTTTTGCATACCTCATCCCGTTTACGTAGCAAATTTCATCACCATAATATGTCGGGATTGGAATTTCGAGTATCCTGAGATTGTTATGGTGAGCTTTTATTATTATTTGCGTATCAAAATGAAAATCATCGGTACAATTTGAAAGATTAATTTTCTTTAGACCCTTAACCGAATATGCTCTGTAACCAGAATGAAATTCCGTCAGATTCATTTTTAGAGCGTGATTCTGATATGTAGTAAGAATTCTGTTACCGATATACTTATAAAAAGGCATTCCCCCTTTTAGTGCACCGCCGTATTTCTTCATCATTCTCGAGCCTAAGACCACATCCGCTTTATCATTAATAATTGGCAAATACATATCGCTTAATACTTCCGGAGCATATTGCCCGTCACCGTGCAATAATACCACAACGTCAAATCCTTTTTCCATGAAATAGTAAAATCCTTTTTTCTGATTTCCACCATAACCCAGATTCTTTTCGTTAAGATAAATATGCAGTTTATCGAGCTTTTTTGTTGCTTTATAACCCACCGAAAGCATATATGTTTCATCTTTACTTGCATCATCAAATACAGCTATTTCATCAATCTCATCGTATAATTCCTTTGGTATCCTATCTAATACTTTACTTAAAGTCGTTACAGCGTTATATGCGACAACCAGTATTCCAATTTTTTGATTATTCTTCATTCTGTTTTAATCACGGATTTTTATCCGGCTTAATATCATCCTTGATTTTATTCGTATCAATCGTTTTGTTGAATAACTTGCTGTTTATTGCATCCATTTTTTGCTTCACTGAGGGATCATTGGGATTTAATTCTTTTAATAATTCCAGCTGTGTTTTAGAATCTCCGCGTGCTTCAAGTATATCGAATAATATTCTGTATGGATTGTAATAAGACTGTAAATTACTTCTGTTGCTTAATCTGATTGCATATGCTTCATTATAAGTATCCGTTGCATATTCTTCGAATTTACCTCTCTCTCCCAATCTGTGATAAAACATTGCAATCGTATATTTTTGCCTGTAATCCATCGGGATAACACTCATTGGTATGTTTTTTTCCATTTTATCGAGCGCAACTTTTGCATATGATGCATTCGCAGAGTCCTCAAGTAATGAGCCCGCATACCATACATATAACGTTCTGTACATTTCTATCATTCTTGTCTGAACCTGTTCATAAAATATATTCTTGTCATCCAGTCCTCTGAACCTAAAACCCGATTGAGGAGTTTGAGATGGAACCACATCCCTGTCTACTATTAAATTCTTTTTCATCTTTTCCGAATCTACAGGTATCCCATATAAATTAGCACTGCTGATTTTATAAGGTAAAAGCTTCTGAGCCATACCTTCAGCTATCAGATATTCACTCAATCCTAAATAATTTTCGGGTGAAACAGTAACTGAAAAATATACAGGCCTTTCCCATTTATTTGCTTTTAAAATATCCAGCATTATCAAATCACTTGTCTTTAAAGCTGTTATTATCTGATTGTTGTCCCTTTGTCTTATCGTTGCAGGAACTTTAAATACTAACTTCTCCGGTATACTATACTTCTTTCTTAAACTATCCGGAAAAGCCTTTACCGGAATATCAAGCGATACTAATTTATTCTCATCCCATAACATATAACCCTGTTTCGATAATTTAACCAACTGGTCGTTTGTATATGACATTGGCACGGGTAAAGAGCCGTATGGTCTTTCATTTTTCAACTGAATTATATACCAGTCTGCCTGTGCTAAAGATAAATTTACCAATGTAACATCCTGTCTTACACCATATACCGCCTGCAAGCACCATAACGGAAATGTATCATTATCACCATTCGTAAATAATATTGCATCCTTATCACAGCTTTGCAGTAAATTATAAGCATAATCATATGGGAAATAATTGCCTGCACGACTTTGATGGCTGTAATTTACTCTCAGCATATTAATTGGAACAAAAATGAAAGATGCAAGTAATACGACCGATGCAACCGGGACAAATGATGTTTCTTTTAATTTTTCCTTTAAAATCTTTATTATTCCTGTAACTCCCAATCCGATCCACATTGAAAATACGAAAAAAGCTCCCTCGTAAAAATAATCCCTCTCCCTTGGCTGTGGGTCCTGTTGATTCTGATATAAAGCCGTAATTACTCCCAGCAATAAAAACATCGAAAGAAATACAAATCCGAGTTTCCAGTCCCTCTTAAAATGATGAAACAATCCGAATAATCCGAGAATGAATGGTATTGCATAAAACTTCGAGAAATCTACTCCATCATCCTGGTCATAACCTGCTCTTCCTATATATTGCCAGAATAAATATCGATTGAACATATGGTTAATCTGATACTTCCACATAAATTCCATATCGCTGGAATAGTTTTTCCACGTCCTGTCGTGCATTCCGTCTTTCATATACCTTCTGGGCATAATTAACGGTTGTTCTCCGTATTGTTCACGATTTAAATAAGAAAGTAGCCTCTCCATATTATCCGGATTGCTGTTATCTAAAGGAATATTTTCCACACTTGACCTTTGCAACACCGAAATATATGTTGTATAACCCAATATCACAAAAAATATTGACAGGAATGCCAAATTTAAAATAGCCGATTTTGTTTTAACCGAATAATATATACCGATTAATAACGCAATGATAATTACTATCCCGCCGGCAACCGGGAATGAAGATATCGCAGAAGGCATCTTTTTGACTATAATTGGATACACCAGTAAAAAAGCTAACATTGATACACCAATCGCAATTAATAGACTTTTCTTATTGAATTCGTATCTTCTGAAATAAAATAAAAGTCCCGCAATAAATATACATTGTACTACTAACAGATGGATTCCGATTGATAATCCAACAATATATGCAATTATCAGAAGATATCTGTCACTACCGGGTTCATTCGCCCTCTCCCACCATACCATCATAAAATATACACACAATGCAATCAGTAAAGTACCGAATCCGTAAACTTCTGCCTCTAATGCATTGAACCAGAAACTGTCACAAAATGCATAAGACAATGCTCCGATAGCCGATGCAATAGTGATTGTTAAATAATCAAATGTTGAATTTTCTTTATCCTTCCAGTTTTTTATAACTTTTATAGAAACTAAATAAAGCAAAAGTACGCTGAATGAACTCGAGAATACTGATAAGAAATTCATTCTTAAGCCAATATCACTCGCAGTCGGCAGCATTGTAAATATCTTACCGACTAAAACGTGAAAAGGTGCTCCGGGAGGATGAGGAATCGAAAGTGTATATGCACAAGCTAAAAACTCCCCGCAATCCCAAAAAGACATTGTGGGCTGCACTGTTAGTATATATATTATACTCGCGAAGACAAAAACAAATGCCCCCGTTATTCGGTTAATTAATTTAAAATCCATAAAATTATTTATTATAAATGTTTAAGTTACTGGAATTAAGATAGATTTTCAAGATATAAACATATCAAAATCGCTTACCATTTCATTTTCTTCCAGATAAATACTACTGCTACCACTGAAACTAAAGCAATTAGAATAATAATATAAAATGCCAAAGGATGTTCTGAAATAGGAATTCTTACATTCATCGAAAAGATGCTTACAACTAAGGTCGGAACCATAATCATAATCGTGATTATGTTTAGCGTTTTCATAAGTAAATTTATATTATTACTTACAATTGAAGCCCTTGCATCCATCAAACTCGCAAGAATATTTGAATAAATTTCTGATTGTCTGTAACACTGTGTGTTTTCAATGATTAAATCATCGAGCATTTCAATTTCCTCATTATTGAATCCGATTTTTTGCGAGTAATATTTTAACTTCTCAAATACAAGAGAATTTGAGTTGATTGCATTCAGATAATATACAAGACTTTTTTCCAAAGTAAATAAATTTATTAAATATTTATTTCCCATGGAAGTATTCACTTTTTTCTCTAGTTCATCCGAAATCGTATTGAATATTTTCAAATGCTCCAAAAAATGATATACTGCTCCAATAATTATACTCAACAGAACATTTTTTATGGATCTGACTTTCAAAAAATGCTTACCCTCGAATATGTTCAAATCTTCTGCTAAAATTATTATTAGCTTATCATTAAAAAGAAACATTCCCTGGGATGTTGTCTTAAATAATAGGAAATCTTTTCTCGAATAATTTCTTGGTCTTTTTAAAATTAAAGCCAAATGGTCTGGCTCAAATTCAAGACGTGATAATTCGTCCGGGTCTAAAGACGAGTTTAATGTGTGTTCATCTATTTTTAAATCCTCGATTAAATACTTTTTTTCATTTTCATCGGGATTTACAAATAAAATAACAGGAGCTGTTTCCTTTGAAGATTCTACAAACTTATTTTCCAGTATTTCATATCTTCTATGCATTTTCTTCTGGCTTAGTTTATAAAAACTATAGAATTTTATCGCCCCTTAATACATTTAAAACAAATAAAATATTAAAATAATAAATTAGCGGTTAAAAATAAAACTCACACAAATAATTTTTAATACCTCTATTTTTCTTTTTTATCTGCTTTCTGCCTTTTTGATAAAATCATATCTATAAGTCCGTAAGCTTTAGCTTCTTCTGCATTCATATAATTATCTCTCTCTGCATCCTTGGCTATTTGTTCGACCGGCTTTCCTGTGTGTTTTGAGATAATCTTGTAAATATTATCCCTCGTCTTAAGCATTTCTTTGGTATAAATTTCGATATCGGTCGCTTGTCCCTGCGTTCCTCCTAAAGGCTGGTGCATCAGAATTTTCGAATTTGGGAGAGCAATTCTTTTTCCCGCCGCTCCTCCAGTCAGTAAAATCTGTCCCATAGACGCTGCCATACCCACACAAGTCGTGGATACATCGCTTCTGATGTAACACATGGTATCGTATATAGCCAATCCTGCCGAAATACTCCCGCCGGGTGAATTTATATAAAGCATAATATCCTTATCCGGGTCTTCATATTCAAGAAATAATAACTGTGCGACTATCAGTGAAGCTATCTCATCGAAAATCGGAGTACCGAGAAAAATTAATCTTTCTTTTAATAATCTTGAATATATATCATATGCTCTTTCTCCTCTGGATGTAGATTCAACTACAATCGGTACAAGCTGATTTCTTATTTGCTTTGCCTTATCCAAGCCAGCATTAATTTCTGCTTCACGGCTCTTAATAATACTTGTAAAATCCATTTTGATATTTTAATTTAAAATTTTTAAATGTTTTTCTCAAATGTCGGGATTTTCAGACTTCTTCGTTTCTATTACCTCCGTAACATTCGAATTTTTAATAACAAAATCAAGAACTTTATCTGCTAATAATTGTGATTTCATATCCTCATTCGCTTTATAAATCTCAATCAGTTTTTCTACAGGTATGTTGTATCTTTTCGAGCTTTCATCCGCTACCCTTTTGTAATCCTCATCATTCAATTCAATTTTCTCTAATTCAACTATTTTTTCCTTGATTAAATACCATTTAGTATTGAATATTGCATCCGCCCTGTGCTGTTTACGGAATTCCTCCTCATTAAATTCTTTCATATGCTCGTGTTTTCCGTGCTTTATCTTCTGCTCTTTAACATAATCATCAAGAATTGTATTTACATAATAATCAGGAACTGTGATATTATTCGATTTTATCAGTTCACCCAGGGCTGAATCCTTTAATCTCTGCGTTGATACATTCTCGTAAGCTTTTTCGATTTCTTCTTTAATCGTTTTTCTCATCTCTTCTTCCGTCTTAACGTCATCCTTATTTGTGAATTTCTTGAATGTCTCTTCATTCATTTCAGGCTTAATAATCTTTTCTACCTTCGTGCATTTTACCTGTAGCTTTTTCTTTTCATTATTTGCGGGATTTGTTACCTCAATTACCCTCTCTTCGTTCTCGCGTATATTCTTTAATCCTTCCTTATAATCTTTTTCAAGATTCCTGCTGCCAAGATAAATTCTAATGCCTTTTTCTGTTTTTCCCACTATTATGCTTCCGGCTTCATCAACTTCCTGCGTGTCAAAAGTAATCATATATTCATCATCTTTTGCTTGCCCGTCAATTTCATAATTAGCATACTTTAAATTCAAGTATGTCAATTCTTCATCTACTAAAGATTCATCAACTTCATACTTTGTTTTTGTTAAATCCAAATTTTTGTAATTATCAAGTATTATTTCGGGTGCAACCTCGAACTCTACTTTCATCAAAAGTTTTTCTTTTGGCTTATAATCTAAATCCTTTAATGTTCCCTTTCCTATTAGCTTTATTTTATTTTCAATTATATATTTTATGAAAATTTCTTCCGTTATATCTTCGAGTGCAGAATATTCTATACTGTCTCCATAAAGCTTTTTTACCATATTTATTGGTGCTTTTCCCTTTCGAAAACCGGGGATCTGCACTTTTTGCCTGTATTTTAAAATTGCTTTCTCAAAATGAGGCATAAGTTCTTCGTAGGAAAGCGTTGCTTCGAATTCCTTTTTACAGTTTTCCAATTCCTTAATATTTACTTCCATTTATCAATTTTATGCTTAAAACAGTAAATTTATCAAAATTAATTCGCATTAACAATGTAATAAGAAATTACAAAGTGCTTCCATTTTACATTGAATCAAAGAATTAATTTTATTTTTTTTGAAAGAATTTAATTATAAAAAAATAAAGGAGTAATAATGTCAACAGAAAGAGCACTTTCTGATAAAGATTTGTGGATTTTAATAGCTCAAAGTTCGGTCGGCATAACACACAGACCATTGAACCTTGTGGGAGCAAATTTAAAAGGTGCCGACCTTCAGGGAGCGAACCTGACGAATTCGGATTTACAGAATGCAAATCTTGAAGGAGTAAATTTTAAAAATGCTAATTTAACAAATGTAAATTTATCCGGAGCAAATCTTTCCAACGCAAACTTATCCGAGGCGAAGCTGAACGGAGCAAATCTTTCGAAAGTAAACCTCTCAGGGGCAATTTTAAAAGGAACGAACCTTCAGGGTGCGGATTTAGCTTCACATAATATGAAGGGTGCGGATTTAACTAATGCAAATCTTGCGGGAGCAAAACTCAATGAAGCTGATTTAACCGGAGCTAAACTCGATGATGCGAAAATGTGGCAGGTAAAATTAACTGAAGCAAATTTAACCGATACTCACTTGAAAGGTGCAAACCTTCAGGGTGCAGACCTCTCCGGACATATTCTTAAAGATATAGATTTGACTGAAGCAAAACTTTCCGGAGCAAATCTGCAGGGAACGGATTTATCGAATTCAAATTTATCCGAAGCCGTACTCTGGCGCGCTAATCTGACCGATGCAAACCTGACCGATGCAAATCTTTCAGGAGCAAATCTGCAGAATGCAGAACTTTCAGGAGCAGTATTACTCAGAGCAAATCTTCAGGATGCAAATCTTTTTGGAGCGAATTTAAACGGTACAAACCTGTGGTATGCAGAACTTTCCGGTGCTAACCTTCAGGATGCAAAACTCGATACTGCGATAGGTTATAAACCCAAAACAAAGAAAAAAGAATAATCCGGATTTTCTTTTATCATGATAATTCTGAAATCTTCTTCTAGGTTTGAAATCTATTAAGTTATTTAATTTTTTGTATGTTTTTGTTTTTGTATTTGAATTGAATATGTATTCTGATTTCAATATTTTTATTAAAATGTGCCCGTAGCTCAGCAGGATAGAGCAACAGCCTTCTAAGCTGTGGGTCGCTGGTTCGAATCCAGCCGGGCATGCAGCATTGTAACCCGATACATAACATGTATCGGGTTTTTTATCATTTATTTGGACATATGTTTTAGAAAATCTATGCTCTATCGCAATCGACCATAAAAGCTGTGGGTCGGTGGTTCGAATCCAGCCGGGCATGCAGCATTGTAACCCGATACATAACATGTATCGGGTTTTTTATCATTTATTTGGACATATGTTTTAGAAAATCTATGCTCTATCGCAATCGACCATAAAAGCTGTGGGTCGGTGGTTCGAATCCAGCCGGGCATGCAGCATTGTAACCCGATACATAACATGTATCG
>CAZCSV010000001.1:656821-887069 GCA_964501535.1 uncultured Ignavibacteriaceae bacterium
ATATGTTTTAGAAAATCTATGCTCTATCGCAATCGACCATAAAAGCTGTGGGTCGCTGGTTCGAATCCAGCCGGGCATGCAGCATTGTAACCCGATACATAACATGTATCGGGTTTTTTATCATTTATTTGGACATATGTTTTAGAAAATCTATGCTCTATCGCAATCGACCATAAAAGCTGTGGGTCGGTGGTTCGAATCCACCCGGGCATGCAGCATTGTAACCCGATACATAACATGTATCGGGTTTTTTATCATTTATTTGGACATATGTTTTAGAAAATCTATGCTCTATCGCAATCGACCATAAAAGCTGTGGGTCGGTGGTTCGAATCCACCCGGGCATGCTACTTCACAATAAACATCTAAAATTGAATAATATATTATTCATCTATTTTTTTCAGAATTTTTACATTTAAGTTTTTCTCTCAATTCGTTATCTTTATGTTTTTATAAATACTTTTAATTTTATTCGGAAATCAGGAAAAAGGACAGAAATATAATATCGATTATTATAATTGCAGTAATTCTTTTCTGCCACACCCAATCATATTCTCAAATCAAGATTTTCGAAAGAAACACATACGATACAATATCAAAAGGATTATCTCTAAATAGTGAAAAACGCATAAAAATTGATTTAAACGGGAAATGGGGAATTTCACTCGACGAAGGAAATATTTTCTCGGAAATAATCGTTCCAAATTGCTATACTTATGAAGGAGTGGTTTTATACAAAAGAAATTTCGAAATTTCCGATACGGTTTTAAATAAGTATTGCTTTCTACTTGTAACCGAAGGAATAAATTACGAATCGGAAATAAAGATTAATAATATATTCGTCACGAAAACCGTGGGTGGCGCAAGGTCGTTTATTACACCTTTAGACGGGAGTATTATTAAAAATATTAACGAAATATTTATCAGGGTAAACAATCTGTTAAATAATTCTCATACGATTCCACTAGCAAACCAGATAAACTATCCAAGAAACTACGGCGGGATAAATAAAGACATATATATAATCGCTGTCCCGAAAGTATATGTATCGGAAAGCATTATAAATTATAAATTTGAAAATGAAAATACACTGAACATAACAAATACCGTAGAAATAAATTCGGATAACTTTTCTTCTTTAAAAGATGATAACAGAGAAATAATAATTAAAACAAAATTATATAAACTCAAGACCGATGAACCAATTGCAGAGAGTTCGCCGGTAAAGTTAACAATAGAAGATTTCCAAACGGTAAATGTAACAAATGAGTTTATTGCAAAAAATTTAAATTTCTGGTCTCCGGAAAATCCCGAATTATATACTATCGTAACAGTCATACAAAACTCTTCAAATAATATTATTGATGAAAAACCGGAAGAAATCGGTTTTGTTGATTCTAAAATTAGAGGTGATAATATTCTGATAAACGGAAAAACGTTTGCATTGAATGGTATAAATTATTATGAAGACTCTCCAAAATTTGGCAATGCTCTCGATTACTCAGAAGTAGAATTTGATTTGAAAAGAATTAAAGATTATGGATTCAACTGTATTAGAGTTCCCGGTAAACCGGCACATCCGTACATTTTAAATATTTGTAACAGAATCGGTTTATTTGTAATGAACGAAATTCCTTTCAATGAGGTCCCTTCAAGAATTTTAAATGATGATAATTATATCCAGTTTTCAGTAGATTATTTGGAAAGTATTATAAAACGAGATAAAAATTCTCCGTCTGTGATTTGCTGGGGTATTGGAAATAATTTTGATGTTACTGGTAAGTCAGCTGTAAGTTACGTGAAAAATATTAAAGAAGCGGCAGTTAATTTGGATTCACGCCCGTTATATTATACTACCAGAAACATAAAAAATGACTTATGTTCTGAATATTTGGAAATAAAAGGAATTAACCTTACAACTAATAGTTTCGAAAAAATTCAAGAATATACGAATGATATGAAATTTACGGGTAGGCAAAATCAATCAGTCTTCATCTCATCTTACGGAATGAGTATAAACAATGATAACAGAAACGGATTTGGTGATAAGCAATCTGTAGAAGCTCAGGCAAAATTTATTTCCGAGTCTTATAGAATTTTGAGTAAATCTTTCTTTGCAAATTTCATTTCATCATACTCCGATTGGAATGCTATCTCCCCTCTTAATATACAGATGAATGAAAATCCATATCTGAAAACAGAAGGAATATTCGATTTCTATCGTGAACCAAAGTCCTCTGCCTTTATTATTAAAAGACTTATTAATGGTCAGGGATTTCAAAAAATTCCCGAAGGTTCGGGTGAAATTATGAATAAAGATAATTATTTCGTGTTTATTGTAACCGGATTAGTATCGATAATTTTCTTCTTCTTCCTGCTCGGAAAATTAAGATATTTCAAATCTAATATAATCAAAAGTATAATTTCACCAAAAAATTTCATTTTCTTTGTAAAAGAGCAGATGTTAATCGCTACTTATAGAAATATTATATTAAACTTTTTGATTGCTTTGTCGCTTGGTTTGTTCTTTGCTTCTGTAATTTATCTTTTCAGGGAAAGCATATATTTAGATATGTTGCTTTCGAGCATTTTTTCAAACCCCGAAACAAAAATGAATATAGCTTACGTAATTAATTCTCCCGTTAACTTATTACTTTTAATTTCCGTTGCCGTCTATTTGAATATAATCATAATCACTTCACTTGCATTTTTATTTGACTTTTTGTTTATAAAGAAAAGTAACATAAGGACTATATATACTATTACAATATGGTCCTTTATACCTTTTTTAATTTTTTTGTTAATAGGAACGGTATTTTATAAGTTATCCGGAGAGGGTTCCGCTTTTATAACTGTTACATTTGTTTTATTTATTCTAATTTATTCATATTGTTACATAAAGTTATTTCACGGGTATAAAATTATATTTGATTTATCGGCTTTAAAAATTGTAATTTATGGTCTGGTGATATTTTTATTTGTTCATTTTGTTGCTTTTTCTTATTTTTATTATGTTAAATCAACTTTAAACGTATTTGATTTAATTTTAAGTTATAAATATTAAATTGTATTTATCCAAACTCGAAATATTCGGCTTTAAATCTTTCCCTGAAAAAACCTCGATTGAGTTCGACAGCGGAGTTGCCGCAATTGTTGGTCCTAACGGGTCAGGAAAATCCAATATCGTGGACGCTATTAGATGGGTATTAGGTGAACAGGGAGACAAAGTCTTGAGAAGCGAAAAAAGAGAAGATGTTGTCTTTAACGGAACAAGCAAAAGGAAGCCCTTGAGCGTGGCAGAAGTTTCTTTGACAATTCAGAACAACAAAAATATTTTACCTACCGAATATAATGAAGTTCAAATAGCAAGAAGATTTTTTAGAAGCGGAGAAACCGAATATTACCTCAATGGTACAAAAGTCAGATTAAAAGATATAAGGAACTTATTTGTTGATACAGGAATCGGTCCTGATGCTTACTCCGTGATAGAATTAAAAATGGTTGACGCAATATTGTCTTCCGTTAAGAATGAAAGACGGAAACTTTTCGAAGAAGCCGCAGGAATTGTCTCATATAAATACAATCGTGATTTAACTATTAAAAGACTGGAATCGGTTAAAGAGAGTCTGACCAGAGTCAATGATATCATTCGTGAAAAACAAAGGAATGTGAATGCAATGGAACGACAGGTGAAAAGAGCGGATGAAGCAAAAATTGTATTCGAAGGTTTAAAAAATCTTGAAATTGTGGTCTCGAATTACGAATTCAAAACGTTGAATGATGAAATTAAAGAAATTAAAGAGCACGAACACGATAACATCACACTGAAAGAAAATCTTCTCTCCTCCATTAAAGAGTTTGACGAAAAATATGATTCAATGAGGGAGGAAAACCAAAAATTCGAGGATTCTTTAAATATTATTGGTGATAAAATTACATTAAAGAAAGATGAGATAAACGAAATTGAAAGATTTAATCTCGTTACTGAGGAAAAAGTCAAAAATTTTGAACAGAATATTCAAAGGCTCTCCTCTGAAAACGAAAATTTCGAAAAAAGCATCTCTAAGAACACGGAAAAAACTGTAGAACTTAAGCAAAATATTTCTGTACTTAATAATACTCTTGATATTTCTGAAACTGCACTCGCCGAAAAGAAATTCAATGTCGATTCAACAATCAAAATCATAAACGAAAAGAAAAACGAAATAATTTCAATAGGCCAGAAAGTTAAAGATTTAACAAAAACCATAAACACAAAAAAATCCGAGTACCAGAAAAACAAAATTAAATTAGATAATAATCTAGAAAGATTGAAAACAATTGGGGAGACTATTGAAAAAGACTTGAAATCAATTGAAAGCTATGAAAAAAACAAAAATGAACTTGAAAGAAATCTCAATTCAGTAACCAAAGAATGCAGGCAGAAGGAATCTGAATATCAGAATAATTACGATACAAAAATATCCATCGAAGAAAAAATCACCGAATCGGAAAAGTTGCTTACATTAAAAAACCTCGAACTGCAGAAAAAATCAAGCAGGATTTTACATCTTCAAAATCTGCTCGAATCTTTCGAAGACTATGCGGAAGGTGTAAAATATCTGGTGAAAGATAAAAAGCACAGCGGGATTAAAACCGTAATAGATTCTATCGATGTGAACGATAAATTCAAAACTGCTGTTGAAACTGCACTCGGGGAAGTTTCAAATTATCTGATATTGGATGATTCAAGAGCTCTGAACAAACTCATAAACGAACTAAATGCAAGCGATAAGGGTAAAGTTACATTCATACTCAATGATAAACTTCAGTACTCAAATCCGTTCGTCCAGTTTGATTATTATAGACCTGAATTTTTAGACCATGATGGTGTATTCGGATTCGCTAACGACTTAATAAAATGCAAAAATCCTGAATATCAGTTGCTTATAAACTACCTCCTCGATGAATATGTTGTAGTTAACGATATGGATATTGCTTTTAAATTGTCAAAAGATAATTATTATAAATTTATTACACTTGAAGGCGACATAATTACGGAAAGTTTTATCAGAGCCGGCAGCAAGGTAAAAGAAGAGAGTATTAAAATAGGCCGGGAAAAACAAATCGAAAGATTAATTAAAGAAAGAGATATTTTCTCGGACGAAGTTAAAGCTACTGCGGAAGAACTCGAATCGCTAAAAAATCAACTTGACAAACTTAATATTGATGAACAAAAAGAAAAAATTTCTGAACTTGAAAAAAATGTTGCAGGCCTGGAAAATGAAATCTCTCTGCTTGTATTCAAAATTGAAGAACTAAATAAGACATATATTCTAAACGGAGAAATTTATGCAAGAATCCAGGAAGAAAATAAAACGCTTAACGATATCATCAACTACCTGATTGAAGAATTAAATAAACTGGAAAACCAGGAATCAAATCTGGAAAAGGAACTTGCATTTCTTACCGATGAATTTAACAATATCGACCAGAATTATAAACAGTATTTAAACGATTATAATAGCTTTAGTCTCGAATTAATTAAACTGAAAAACGAATTAAAAAACGAAGAAGCAAGCCTGCAACGTACCTTAAATACACTTGAGTACCAAAAGAAACAAATCGAGACAAATAAAAAGCAGATTTTTGAAGAATCCGATTTATCCGAAGACCTGAAAATCACGATAGAAGATAATAACGGAATATTGTCGTCTTTAAGAAGCGAAGAGCAAAAAATGAACGATGAATATAATTTACAGAAAAGATTATTCGACGAAAGGAAAGAAATACAAAACCGTATAGACGACGAAAGAAGAGGCAAAAGAATCCTTTTTGACAAAGTATCGCAAAAACTTATAGATTCCCAGATAAAAATTAAAGAAAATGAAATAAAATCGGATAATATCAGTACTTTCCTGAAGAAAAAATATGAAATGGATTTGTTCGAGAATTTCGATGATATAAAATCTCAGGAAAACCTGTCAAAGTCCTTTAATGACTTCGTAGATGTTACCGGTATCTTCGATTTGCAGAAAGCAAGAAGTGAAATCGATGAAATGACTGTCAGATTGAATAAACTTGGAGGCGCTTACCAACAGCTGGTTTGGGATGATTTCCAGACAGAAAAAGAAGAACTTGAGAAAATGATAATACAGAAAAATGATTTGCTGGAATCTGAAAAAGATATTAGAAAAACTATCGAAAGAATAAATACGGAAGCACGGGAAAGATTCCTAAAAACTTTTGAAGAAATCAGAAATAATTTCATAAGAATTTTTACAGAGCTTTTCCAGGAAGGTGATGAAGCAAACCTGAAACTGCTCTATGAAGCCGATGAAGAAGGTAAAATAGTCGAAGACCCTCTCGAAGCAAAAATAGAAATTACGGCAAAACCCAGAGGTAAAAGACCAACTTCTATCGAATTACTGTCAGGCGGGGAGAAAACCTTAACTGCAATTGCCCTTCTCTTTGCAATCTATCTTGTTAAACCATCTCCTTTTTGTATTCTTGATGAGGTGGATGCTCCGTTGGATGTTGCTAACCTCGGAAGATTTAATAAAATGATAAGAAAATTTTCCGAAAACACACAATTCATCCTGATTACGCACAACGAAAGAACTATGGAACGCGTTGATAGACTCTATGGAGTCACAATGCAGGAACCCGGTGTTACCACTATCGTTGAAACAAAATTCAGAAATAATTAAAAGTGAAAGATTACAAACTTAAAATCTTCTGTGACTTCGACGGTACAGTTACGAAAAATGATGTTTGGGTTTCCGCAATGGGAAAATTCATTAAAGACAAAAAAAAATTCGAAGTGGTGTGCGAAGAGTTTATTTCAAACGTGATTTCAGCAAGGGAGTGTAACCTGCGTGAACTCGATTTAATCGAAGATTTCAGTTTAGATATTCTCAATAAATATCTTGACGAAGAAGAACTCGACGACTATTTCAGAGACTTTCTTGAGTATTGCAGAAAAAATAATTACGAAATAACACTTCTCAGTGAAGGTCTCGATTACTATATCACGTATATTTTAAAACGTGAAAATCTGGACTTGAAATTTTTCAGCAACAAGCTTATCTTGAAAAAGATTGTTGATGAAAATAATAATTGTAAACTGAAATTAACCTGCGAATTCCCTTATCCAGATGAGCATTGCACATATTGCGGTATGAGTAAAAGAAATATAATAATAAATAATACAAACGACCTCGATAACGAAGTTTCTGTTTTCATTGGTGATGGTATTTCCGATTTTTGTGCTAGCAATTATGCGGATATTGTATTTGCAAAAAAAAGGCTTGCTTCATATTGCTGGAAGAATAACATTACTTATTTCGACTTTAAAAACTTTAATGATGTGATGCTTAAACTGGAATCACTAAAAAATAAGAATAAAATAAAACAAAAATTAACCGCTAAAAATTTGAGAAAAGAAGTATTCTTGGGGGGATAGTATATTGAAAACTTTAGGAAAATATTTTTTTAAATACAGAAGCTATACACCTATACCCTTTTTATTTTGTATGATAATATTCATGAAGCCGGGTATTTATACAATACTCTTGGGTCTTCCGGTAGTTATCATTGGGGAATTATTAAGAATCTGGGCAGTTAGCTATGCAGGAAGTGAGACACGTACAACCGAAGGTGTCGGAGGATCGAATCTCATCACTCAAGGACCCTTTGCTCTTTTAAGAAATCCTCTATATTTAGGTAATATTTTGATATATTCAGGCATCGGTATCATGAGTTATGCATTTTTTCCTTATTTGCAATTATTTGCCCTTTGTTTCTTCACATTCCAGTACTTTTGCATAATTTTGAAAGAAGAGGAATACCTGGAAATTTCTTTTGGAGAAAAATTTATTGTGTATAAAAAATCTGTGAACAGATTTATTCCAATGAGAAAAAAACTTCCTGGTTCCATAATTTCTAAATCTGATTTTGACCTGAAAAGCGGTTTGAAATCAGAATACAGATCATTACAGTCAATTTTTATTTCGATTTCAATAATTTTATTTTATTATTTATTTTTTGTAATTTAAAGAATTGTTAATAAATAAGTTATTAATAATCCCGTAAGTAACACTTTAGTAATTATTATCTTGACTATTATTTTTATCGTAGTTATCTTAAAAAGGTGATATATATTTAAAAATTTGTTACCATATAAAATTAATATAAAATGAAAAAGCTGACTTTTTTTGTTTTACTATATATCATAATAAGTTTTTCTTTTTCTTTTGCTCAAGACATCCCTACAACTGTCATCAGGGACGAAGACATGAAAGGGTATAAGAAAAAAAATTTCTTTCAATTGTCTGTCCTCGGAGGCTTCATAAATCCGCTTTTCTTACTCAATGACAATTACCATGCCAGTCCGAGTGTCGGTATTGATTTTGCTTATAGACTTAATAAAGAAACAGCGTTGTTTTTTGAAAGTAATTGGATATTTCTGGATAATAAAGACAGCTTAGCTCCCACTTCCTATTATTTGGAATTTGCTTTGGGGTCTCGTTTTTACTTTCGTGCAAAAGGGGTAAGGTCA
Organism: uncultured Ignavibacteriaceae bacterium; assembly: GCA_964501535.1. GTDB lineage: Bacteria > Bacteroidota > Ignavibacteria > Tepidaquicellales > Tepidaquicellaceae > FEN-1279. The sequence continues at coordinate 665,361 of CAZCSV010000001.1, forward strand.
AGCTTCTTTCTTGAAGCTTCGGCAGGTCCCTATGTTTTTATACAAAATTCAAAAGTCATTGATACAATTTCATATCAATCAAAAACAATAGGAAAATTGGGATTGAATCTGGGTATGGGCGGTGAAATGGTTCTTACAAATAATTTATTTGTTATGATTAAAGGAAAATATAATTATATTATAGAACGAAATGTAACAAAAAGTTTTGTTAGCGGTGCTATGGGTTTAACTGTTAGATTTTAGAAAAAAACTTTAAATCTATTAAACTTTTTAAGTATTATACTTGAAAAGTTTTTTTTTACTCTTTTCCGAACTCATATTGAGGACTATATACTGAATATAAATTTATACTTATTATTGCTAATTTTGATTTATGAATTCCTATTCAAAAATATTTATAATTGCCGGTGAAGCTTCAGGTGATATGAACGGAGCATTGCTTGTCGGGGATATTATAAAAATAAATCCGAATATTTTTTTTGCTGGAATTGGAGGTCCAAAACTAAAAGAATTAAATGTAAAACTGCTGTATGAATATAATACGGTGAATTATATCGGGTTTTCAAATGTGCTGAAAAATATCAGAAAAATCAGGAAAATACTGAATGAAATGGTTAAATACGTTGAAACACTCAATCCCGATATTATCATTCTAATCGACTTTCCGGGCTTTAATCTTAAATTCGCAGAATTAGTAAAGAAATTTTATAAAGGTAAAATAATATATTATATCTCACCTCAAATTTGGGCATGGCACAAAAACCGTATAGAAAAAATTAAAAAATATATTGACAGAATGCTCGTTATCTTACCATTTGAAGTCGAATTTTATAAAAAGCTGAACTACAAAGTTGACTACGTGGGACATCCATTGGTCAGAAAAATCAATAAATTCTTAGAATTAAACAAAAAAATTGATTCCGATAATTTGAATATTTGCTTACTGCCCGGTAGCAGATTGGAGGAAATCCAAAGAATCCTTCCTACGCTTACCTGCGTAACCGAAATGTTGAGGTCTGAATATAATGCTGAAATTAATTTAATATACCCTGAAAATATCAGTCCAATTATTTATAAAAAAATACTGAAAGGTAAATACTGTAATTTAATATCAAATAATGAAGATAATCACCTGAAAATATTATTGAATTCAGATTTAGTGCTAACAAAATTCGGTACTACCACATTGGAACTCACTTTATTAAATACCCCCTTTATTTCCGTTTATAAAGCGGGTAGCCTTAATTACTTTTTAGCAAAAATGCTTTCGAATGTCAAATATCTCTCAATGCCTAACATAATCTCGGGAAAACAAATTGTAAAAGAATTTATTCAGTCTGATATGACAGCCGAAAATATTTTCAGGGAAGCCGAAAGAATTCTTACCGATAAATCTTATAAGGATAAGATGTTAACAGGTTTCAGAGAAGTTCAGAATATTTTCAATAACACTGCCGTAAACCAATCAGCAGCTGAAATCATCATGGGAGAATTACAAGACTCTATACAATGATTAATTTTTTAAGAATATTGCTCCTGCCGATTTCATTAATATATTTATCGGCAATTTCTCTTAGAAATTTCTTTTACGATAAGGGAATTTTCAAATCCCATAAGATATCTAAACCTGTGATTTCGATAGGAAACATATCAACCGGAGGCACAGGGAAAAGCCCTTTTACTGTTTTCTTGACAGAATATTTTATTCATAACAACATTATACCTGCTGTTATATCAAGAGGTTATAAGGGTAAATCAAAAAATATTGAAATAGTCTTCGATGGCTCGGAAATCACATCAGAACACGAGAAATGTGGGGACGAGCCCCTGATGATAGCTAATATATTGTCATTATGCAAAAAGAAATTTTTTGTTGCAAAGGGAAGCGACAGAGTTAAGACTGCCGAATTTGTAATTGATAAATTTAATCCCGATGTTTTAATTCTCGACGATGCTTATCAGCACAGGAAAATCAAACGCGATTTGGATATTGTTTTAATAGACGCGGAAGAATTTATCGATGACAGATTTCTTCATTCAGTTGTATTACCAGCTGGAAATCTGAGAGAATATAACATGAGAAGAGCAAATATTATCATACAAAATAATAAGTTTAAAAATTTTGAAAAAATAGATAAGCTGGAAAAATTTACCGGTGAAGTTTTTATGCTCAGTTATAAGGTAGCCGGATTCTTCGATTTGAATAATATTTCTTACGAAATAGACGGGAAAGATGTTCGTGCATTTGCAGGAATTGCAAAACCTCAACCGTTCTTTGATGAATTAAAAAAATACAATTGTAATATTATCGATGCAATACTTTTTAGAGACCATCACAATTATACAATTAAAGATATTTTAAAAATTAAGTCGAAAGCAACAAAAGATAATATATTTATAACCACAGAAAAAGATTTTATTAAAATTAAATGTTTTCACGATTTCCTGAAATATTTCAATGTTTTATTTATGAAAATTGAATTAAATTTGGAAAACTCAGACAAGTTTTTTGAAATTGTTAAAGATGAATTGAAGAAATATAATTATTGAAAAAATGAAAATCATATTAAAAAATAAAAGATACTTTATCTGTTTTTTTATAATTTTATGCCTTTTAATTTTTAGTTCTTGTTCTTCCACAAGTAACATTGAAAACGAGAATGGCCAGGCAAATATCGTGTTGCTGTCTCCGGGTGAGCTAAAAGCTAAAATTAACGAAAAGTCTTCACATTTGACCTCAGTCGACTGCGAAGGCGATATCAATATTGATTCACCGGAAATAAACAGCTCCGGAAGCATAACAATGAGTATTTTGAAACCCGATAGCATTTATTCTAAACTTGAAGGCCCTTTCGGTATCAGCATAGCTCGTTTTCTGATTACCAGAAACAACTTCATTTATCATAATATCAGAGATAATTATGTAATAAAAGGTCCTTCCACAACGCTTAATCTGGGTTCTGTTCTGAGATTGAGAGTAAGTTTCGACGATTTATTGAACGGTTATACTTCATCGTTTCACTTTGACGATACTTCATCTGCAAATTCAGTAGTTGCAATAGAGAAAAGTAATTATATTCTTAAAATCAAACAGGATGAACAGACAAAAGTGTATCTGGTAAATGCATATGATTATTACGTGGAAAGATACGAAATATTTGATAAATCCGGGAAGACAATACTGCAGATACAATATTCTGATTTTGAAAAAAAACTGAATATATTTACACCTAAGAATATTTATATTACCAATCCCGGTGAGAAACAAAATCTCTGGATAAGCTTTGGTAATAAATCATTCAACAGCAACCGCTTGAAATTTAAAATGTCTATTCCGAAAAGCGCAAAAATTATAGAATGGCAATGAAATTAATATACTTATTAATACTTGTCTGTATCTGGAACTGTTCCGTCTCTTTCGCCGATTATAATTATAAAGAGGACCTGACAAAACAAATCAATATATACAAATATGACATAGAAAAACTAAATACACGTATACTGGAAATTAAAAATCAGATTAAAGATTACAGCGGGAAGCTTAAAATACTTAATGACAGCATTATTATACTGTCAACATACGTGGAAAAATCAACCAGCCCGCTGATTTCCGACCCGAAGAATAAATATCTTACTGACGAAGCAAGACTAATCAGAGCAATAGACAGAATCCAGAAATTAAAAAACGATTTTTTAAAAAAGATTTTATGGCTGTATAAACACGGAAACGATTATAATTCGCAAATTTTGTTTTCTTCGAAATCCTTCAATGACTTTTACGTTAAACTTGCGTATCTGAATAAAATTTCGGAAATGAGGAAAAAGGATTTTGATAAATTAAAAAAAGAATTGCTTGTTCTCGAAGAGAAAAGAAGACTTTCGAGATTAAACAGGATAGATTATCTGAAATATATTAAGGAAAAAAAAGAAAGCCACAAAACGTTGTTAGAACAAAAAACAAATCTCGAAAATTCAATCGCTTCTTTAAAAATTGAAACAGAAATGATAGAAAGACAGATTGAAAGAAAAAATGTGTTCATAGATAAAATTGAAAGGGAGTTGTTTAATTTCAACATCTCTACAATATATAAAATTGAACAGTCTCCAAATTATTCGGGAAAACCAATCTGGGAGTTAAGGGGTAAGCTGATTCTTCCGGTTCAAAGCGTAAATATACTTTTTGATTTCGGAAAATCAACTAATCCGGAAACAAAGACAATAACCTACAACAACGGTATAGACGTTTCAATCTCAAAAGGCTCCGAAGTTAAATGTGTTTCGGATGGAAAAGTTGAAATGATTTCTTATTTACCTTATTTCGGAAATATTATTATAATTAACCACGAAGGAAACTACAGGAGTGTCTATGCAATAATTAAGGATATTAGCGTGCAAGTTAACGGATATGTCCGTACAGGTGAAATTATAGCACGGACTTCAGAAAATAACAACGGTCAGTGCTTTCACTTCGAACTGTGGAAGGATAACTCCCCTCTTGACCCGAAACAATGGATTAGAAGAGGAGTAAATATAAATTAAAATGAAGTTAAATAATTCAATAGTTTCTGTATCGGTAATAATTACCGCTTATAACAGAAAAGATAAAATACTCAGAGCAATAAATTCAGTCCTGAATCAAACATTCAAATCCTTTGAAATAATTATCGTGGATGATGGCAGTACCGATGGCACGGAAAAAATTTTGTTCCCTCTTTTGAAAAAATACGATTTTATAAAATACATTAGACATAGTAACAGGCATACCGCATTATCACTAAATACAGGAATTCATATTGCCTCGGGTAAATATATCACTTTCCTTGATTCAGATGATGAATACGAAAGAAAACATCTGGAATACCGTATTAAATACTTCATTAATAATCCCAAGACTAAACTGATTCATACAACATGCAAATTTATAGGAAAAAAAAATGACTTGCTCGTTCCTGATGCAAGAAATCCTGAGAAGCTGATTCATCTAAGCAAATGCATAATTGGTGCGACATTCTTCGGAACGAAAACAGCATTTGGGTACAAAGGTTATAGAAATTGTTACGGCTATGATTATGATTTTTTTATTCGGAATAAAAAAAAGTTTAAAATAAAAAAACTGGACATACCTACATATATATACCACCGTGATTCAAAAGACAGCGTATTAACTGATATGAAAAAAAAATATTATAATGGATAAAAATATATTTTATATAAACGAATGCATTAAACTTGCCAGAAAAGGGATAGGTAATGTTTCTCCAAATCCACTCGTAGGATGTTTAATCGAGAAAAACGGAAAAATTATAGGGAAAGGATTCCATAAACAATTCGGAGAATCTCATGCCGAAGTTAATGCAATAAATGATGCAAAAAAAAATGGCTATAAATTAAAAAATTCTACCCTGTATATAAACCTCGAACCTTGCTCACACTATGGCAAAACCCCTCCTTGCACTGATTTTATAATCAAAGAAAAAATTTCACAAGTCGTAATTGGTATGAAAGACCCAAATCCGGATGTTAACGGAAAAGGTATAGAAAAGCTCAAAAAAGAAGGACTCACAGTAACCTGCGGTGTGCTGAAAAAAGAATGTGAAGAACTGAACAGATTCTTTATCAAAAATATTACAAAAAAAATCCCGTATGTTACTTTAAAAATTGCTCAGAGCATAGACGGAAGAATTGCTTTGAAAAATAACAAATCGAAATATATCACGTGCTCAGAATCCATTAAATTCGTTCATAAATTGCGTAACGAATATGATGCCGTACTTATTGGGAAAAATACCGCACTTCTTGATAATCCTTCTTTAACGGTCAGATACGTTAAGGGAAGAAATCCATATAGAGTAGTGATAGATGGGAATATGAAACTGCCTGAGAAACTTAAAATTTTTACTGATGATAATACTGATAAAACAATAATAATTAATTCCCCTTTCAACGGAAAAATACCGTTGATTAGTATCCTTAAAACATTACATAAATTAAATATTTCAAGCGTATTGGTAGAAGGCGGAGCTAACGTCTTTTCGCAGTTTATTGAAAAAAATCTCTTTGATGATATATATTTCATGGTTGCTCCAAAAATAATCGGAAATGGTATTTCGGCATTCAGGGATTTTAAAATTACTACTTTATCAAATGCAAAAAAATTATTTTTGTATAACTCATTTTCCTCGGGAAGTGACCAAATTTTATATTATAAAAAAATCTAAAAAATTATAAAGTGTTTACAGGTATAGTAACCGATATGGGTAAGATAATTGCCAACAAACCCAAAGGCGACAGTATTAAATTTCTGGTCGAGCCTACAAAAAGGCAATATTTAAGCGATATAAAAACGGGCGACAGTATATCCATTAACGGAGCTTGTATGACAATCGAAGCAAAAAAAGGAAATAAGTTTGAATTCACCACGATTAAGGAATCTCTGAGCAAGACAAACCTTGGTGATTTGAAAAAAGGCAGCTTCGTTAATCTGGAAAAACCGATGAAAATAAATTCAAAACTTGATGGTCATATTGTACAGGGACACGTGGATGCTACGGGAATAGTGAAGAAAATAAATAAACTTAAAGACAGCTGGGAATTTTTTATCGAGTTCTCATCAAAGTTCAGGGACAACATAATATATGTCGGCTCGATATCGGTAAACGGTGTCAGCCTTACAGTAGCTCAAATAGAAAAGGAAACAAAAAAATCGGTATTGATTAAAGTAGCTATTATACCCCATACATTCGACGTGACAAATTTTAAATATTTCAAAATCGGTACAAGAGTGAACATTGAATTCGATATGATGGGAAAATATGTGATGAGGAAACTCGAAGGACTAAAAAAGCTTAAGAAGTAATCGATTTCATTACCTCAAGTGCAATATCTGTTTCATCAATCCGGTTCATGCAGTCGAAACTCTTAATCGGACATTTGTTTCCTCCGTGGATACCGCATGGTCTGCACTTCAACCCGTTAATCTGAAAAATTATATCGTTTTTTCCGTAAGGATAAAATCCAAACTCGGGAATAGTAGCGCCAAATAAAGCTATTACTTTTGTTCCTACTGCATTAGCTAAATGCATCGGTGCTGAATCGTTCGTTACCAATACTTTCGAACGCCTGATAAGCTCGGAAGACTGTAAAAATGTCAGTTTACCCGCTGCGTTATAAACTTTAAAATTTTTGCATAAAACCTTTATCTTTGCACATAATCCGAAATCATCCTCACCTCCCATCAATACTACTTTTACATTGATGTCATTTAATATATTCATCAATTTTATGAATTTTAATTCCGGATATGCTTTCGTATACCAGACAGAGCCCGGAGAAACTGTAATAAATTTTTCGTCTTCACTTATTTTAAAACTCTTTAATAACGTATCGACTGTATATATGTCTTTTTCCGAAGGAAATAATTTCGGTGGAATAATTTCATTTATCACTATCCCCAGCGGGACAAGCAGACTCAAATTCCTCACAATCTCGTGAACATTCTTATTGTAAATTACTTTTATCTTATATTTTGAAGATAGTACGGAAGTGTCAAACGAAACAGTATCCTTGACCTTCGATAAATATGAAATCATCGTGCTTCGCAATGACCTGTGCGGAGAAATAATTAAATCAAATTCCTTGCTTTTGATTTTTTTAATCAATTTACGGAACTGAAAAATACCTTTTTGCGAATCTTTTTTATCATAAATAATTATATCATCCAAATATGGATTATTTTCGAGAATGGATGCCACATTTGGAATACATAAAAATGATATTCTGGATTCTTGATATTTCTCTTTAATCGCTTCTAATAATGGAAGAGTTAATATCACGTCACCCGCAAAAGCAGTCTGAATAATCAGAATATTCTTAAAAATCTTATTGCTTTGGTTTATCATCCTTTATATGCTTAAACCTTCTGTGAAACCAGAGCCATTGGTCGGGATTTTCCCTAATTACATTTTCCAGCTTTTTATTAATTCTCTCTGTCAGTTTCATAATATTTTCATCGTTGTATTCTTTCAAATCATCATATTCGATTTTATCGACTGTAATATAATAAGTATAATTTGGAAGTCTTATTGAATATGCAAAAATCAATTCGGTTTTGAATTTCAAAGCCATCTTAGCCGGACCTGAAAAAGTTGCAACCTTATGCCCGAAGAAATCGGCATAAACTGAATATACGGGATGTGCTGACTGGTCAACCAAAAAACAGACAATCTCGTTTCTTAATATTTTCTTGAATACACTTCTTATCGGCGCACCAACCGGTATTATCTCGTTCCCGCTTATTTCCCTGTAATAGTTCAGCTTGTTATCCACGAATTTATTGGATTGTGTCTTGGCAAGTACGTTCAGTTTACTTCTGAAAATCTTTGCGTATGAAAAAGCCGTCAGTTCCCAGTTCGATATGTGACCGCTTATGAAAAATACCCCGTGCCCTTTTTTAAGAGCCTGCACTATCAGGTGAGACTGCTCAAAGGAAATAAAAGTATCTAAAAGCTCCTTCCTCATTTTCGGCATATATAGTATTTCGAAAAGATTTATACCGAGATTGATATAACATTTCCTTAATATATCATTCTTCCATTTTTCGTCCTTTTTTGGAAAGCAGAGGGTAAGATTATTGAGTGCTACATCTTTCCTTATAGGAATTAGATAAAAAAAAACAACCCCAGGAGTTTACCGCTCTTCTGAACGACCTTCAGCGGAAGACGCCTTACAAAAAATCCTACCAATAAAAATGCATATAGAGTCAGCCTGTCTTTCATAATTTACAACTATAACAAATCTGAAATGATAATGAAAGGCTATTTTTTTACAACATTAAAACGATAAAACAATGTTTAATTACTTAATAATCACCATTTTTTTTGTTTCTGTAAAATCTCCTGCTTCAAGTCTGTAAAAATAAATCCCGCTTGGATACTGCGTTGCATCCCATTCTGCTTCGTATGTACCCGGAGTCTGCTTTTCATTTACAAGCGTTGCTTCCACTCTACCCACTAAATCGAATATCTCTAATAAAACAAAATTATTTTTTGCTATCTGATATCTGATGTTAGTCTTAGGATTAAATGGATTTGGATAATTTTGCTCAAGCTTATATCCAAAAGGAATTTCAGTTGAAATATTTTTTATCCCGATAAACTCATTTAATGGGCGACGCCATATACCAGATGTAGCACCAGCAAAAACATAATTACTTGTAATTATAAGTGATTCTACATAGGTGGAACCAATACCCTCATTTTTTTGAACCCAGGTTGAACCACCATCGGAAGAGAAGTAAATGCCATTACCACTTGTACCTGCAAAAATGTTTGAGCCACTCACAGCTAACGAATAAACACCTTTATTGTTCAATGATGTTTGAATCCATGTGGAACCATTATTTGTTGATTTATAAACACCTCTTGTTAATTCACCTGCAAAAATTGTTGAACCCGAAGATGCCAGAGAAAAAATAGATTTATTATTTAAAGATGTAAGAACCCATGTTGTACCATTATTACTCGAAGAATAAACTCCGTATCCACCAGCAAAAATATAATTACCGTTAGAAGTAAAACATAGTATTTCTTTATTTAAAGATGTAGTATTCCATGAGTAACCATTATTTGACGAAATCCATACTCCATCTCCATTATCAGTTGACTTATCATAAGTCGCTGCCAAAATATAAGAATTATGTACTAAAATAGATCCTATTCCTCTCCCTGTAATAGTTGCATCCCAACTATTACCATTATTAGATGATACATAGAATGCGCCATCATAAGTACTTGAATAACCAGCATAAATAAAAGAACTATTTGAAGCTAAAGAATAAACATAACCCATATCTGGTGAAGTCTCGACCCAATTTAAACCCATATTTGATGATGTATAAACTCCACCCATTGAAGTACATTGACCAATAAAAATATACGTTCCATTATATGTGATTGAATTAACTGCATTAATGAGAGGATCCATTAATACCCACTGACTGTAACAATTACTGTTTTTCAGTATAAAATTAAAAAAGAATATCAATATGACAACTAATATCTTCTTCATCTTTTATTTCTCCTTTATTTTTAAAAAATTTTAATTCATTTTATTTTATTATTAACATTTTCTTCGTCTGAGTAAAATCATCAGTTATCAATCTATAGAAATAAACACTGCTCGGAAAATTACCCTTTTTGGTCCGGTAGGTTATGAAACGGTACAATCCCAAATTTTTTAGGAATTCAGTTCTAGCAATAAGTGCAAATTTTAAAACAATCAGGTAAGTCAAAGCATAAATAAACCTTTTCACAATATATAATTTAATAAATTAATGAAAAATTTATCTTACTTTATAGATATAATTTAATAATCCGATTAGTTTAATGCAAGTATAAAAATTTACAAAAATTGAATGATTGATGTTAATTTACTCCCCGAACAGCGTTGCGGAATTTGCTTTGTTGATTTTTACCTTTATAAAATCTCCGATTGTGTGAGTGCCTTTAGGTATGATCGTGGATTTGTTACAATCCGTCCTGCCCATCAGGAAATCGGGTGACTTTTTGCTTGTTGTTTCGATTAGGATTTCTTTTTCTTTTCCGATAAGTTCCTTATTTATCTTAAAAGAAATTTTTCTCTGAAGCTCAATTATTTCTTCGAGGCGTTTCTGCTTTATTTCGTAAGAAATGTCATCGAGGTATTTATAAGCTTTCGTGTTTTCACGAGGTGAGTATGCAAACATAAATGCTCCGTCGTATTCGACCTCTTCGAGCAAATCCAGCGTCATCTTATGGTCTTCATCCGTTTCAGTCGGAAATCCCGCAATAATATCCGTCGATAATCCTATTCCCGGCATCAGCATCTTTGCTTTCTCTATAATCCCTAAATAATGTTTCACTGAATATTCCCTGTTCATCAGCTTTAAAATCCTGTCCGAACCTGACTGCACCGGCAGGTGAATATATTTACAAATGTTCTTATGCTCTGCCATCGTTTCCAGTAGCTTGTCCGATAAATCGTAAGGATGCGATGTGGTATATCTTATTCTCATTTCGGGAACTGCAATTGCAACGGATTTCAACAAATCGGAAAAATCATTGTCATTATCTTTATATGAATTTACATTTTGCCCGAGAAGTGTAACTTCTTTTATACCTTCATCGAATATTTTTTTTGCTTCGTCTACAATGCTATTCAACTTTCTGCTTCTCTCCCTGCCCCGTGTAAACGGCACTATACAAAAAGAGCAGAACTTATCACATCCCCGCATTACGGAAATAAATGCCGTTACATCGTCTTTTCGAACCGGGGTGATGTCATCATATGTCTCGACTTTCGATAACTTTACTGCTATTCCTTTTTCACCCGTTTCAAAAATGTTTTCGATAAGATTAGGAAGTTTTCTGTATTCATCCGGACCGACAATTAAATCAACGATTTTTTCTCTTTCGAGTAAGTCGTTTTTCAATCTTTCCGCCATACAGCCGAGTAAGCCTATTATTCGTTCGGGATGATTTTTCTTGTATCTTTTAAGATTTGATAACCTGCTTTTGATTCTGTTCTCTGCATTTTCTCTTACACTGCAGGTATTAAGCAGAATTACATCGGATTCTTCTATGTTTAAACTTTCATTGTACCCGTAATCGCTCAGTACGCTTAAAATAATTTCCGTATCGGAAAAATTCATCTGGCATCCGTAAGTCTCTATGTATACTTTTCTGTGGTTCTCTGTTTTATTGAAATCCCTTTTCCTCTTTTCCTTATTGTTATCTGTTATATCGAGCATCCAACCTATACTTTCACTGCTTTTTTTAAAAATTCCTCCGTTACTTCTGCAATCCCTTTGGAGTCTAATTTCAACATTTCATATAATTCCATCGGTTTTCCGTGCTCTATGAATTTATCCGGTAATCCATGAATTAAAATTTCATTCTTGTAATTAAACTGCTCCGCAAATTCTGATATCGCACTTCCAAACCCGCCTATGATTGTGTTATCCTCTACTGTTATTATCTTCTTAAATCTGGAGAAAATATCGAATAACAACTCCCTGTCCAGTGGTTTAATAAATCTCATGTTTACTACTTCGGCATCTATTCCTTTTTGCAGCAAAATTTCAGCTGCTTTTTCCGAATGTATAACCATATTTCCAACTGCAATTACTGCTATGTCCTTACCATGTTTTATTATCTCGCCTTTTCCGATTTCAACTTTTTCAAAATCACCCACCTCTACACCGATTGCTTCTCCTCTCGGGTAACGTATTGCTATCGGCCCTTTTTTATACTGCGTTGCGGTATATAACATATTTCTTAATTCTGCTTCATCCTTTGGCGCCATTAAAACCATGTGAGGAATCAGTCTTAAATATGTCAGATCGAATGTTCCATGATGTGTGGGTCCGTCCGCACCCACTAAACCGCCTCTGTCCAGTACAAAAACCACAGGTAATTTCTGTAATGATACATCGTGAATAATCTGGTCAAATGCCCTCTGCAAAAATGTCGAGTATATTGCGACTACGGGAGTGAATCCTTCTGTCGCTAATCCCGCACTGAATGTAACAGCATGCTGTTCGGCTATGCCTACATCAAAATACCTGTCAGGAATTGCATTCTGAAAAATATTTAATCCTGTTCCGTCAGACATAGCCGCACATATTCCGATAATTTTTTCATCTCTTTTTGCAAGCTCAACCAATGCTTCTCCGAATATCTTCGTATATGATGGGACTTTTGACTTTTTCAGCTCTACACCGGTAGTTTTATCGAACGGATTTAATGCATGTAATTTCTGATGATGTGTCGAACCGTAAGACGGTCCTTTCCCTTTTTCCGAAACAACATGAACAAGTATCGGACCGGTAAATTCTTTTATTTCTGAAAACAATTTTACTAGATTAACGACATTATGACCGTTGAAAGGTCCGAAATATCTGAATCCTAAAGATTCGAATAGAATCCCGGGTGTAATTAATCCTTTTAATCCTCCTTCAAGTCTGGAAGCAATTGCCCTTACCCTGTCGCTTGTCTTCTTTTCGAACTTACCCGTAAAATCCCAGACCTTTGCCCTGATTTTATTATATGTCTCATTAATCATCATTTCATTAAAATAATTCTGTACAGTCCAGACATTGGGCGAAATCGACATTTTGTTGTCATTCAAAATAATTATTATATCCTTCTTGAGAAGACCGATATTATTCATTGCCTCATAAGCCATACCGCCTGTCATTGAACCATCACCAATTACCGCCATTACTTTGTAATTCTTTTTCTGAAAATCCCTTGCAGTCGCAATTCCGAGCGCCGCCGAAAGAGATGTGGTAGCGTGACCTGCTCCGAAACAGTCATATTCACTTTCACTCCTCTTTAAAAAACCGCTTATACCGCCCTTTTGCCTTATAGTCTTTAATTGGTGCTTCCTGCCTGTAAGAATTTTATGAATGTATCCCTGATGTCCCACATCAAAAATAATTTTATCTCGGGGTGTATCAAATACGTAATGCAATGCAAGCGTCAATTCCACAACCCCGAGAGATGAACCGAGATGTCCGCCTATCTTTGATATCGTATCCATTAAATATTCCCTGATTTCATCAGCAAGTTCCCTCAAGTCCATTAGATTTAGTTTCTTCAAATCTGACGGATAATCTATATCCTTTAGGAATTTTGTTTTGCTTAAATCAAATGCTTCCTGATTTTCCATATTAATTTATTTTAACTCCTCTGTGTTTATTTTTTCGATTTTCAGCTCAGCTTCGCTCAGCTTTTGACGACAAATTTTTAGCAGCTTCAAACCCTCCTGATAATAATTTAAAATATCTTCAAGAGAATTTTCCTCATCATGATTTTCCAATTTCTCCAGAATCTCCTCAAGACGTTTATATGAATATTCAAACGAATTCTTATCTGACTTTTTCTTTGTCATTATTTAAATATGTAATATTAAAATAAAATATCTTTTACATTTATAAAATTTATCATCTTATAATTTTATTACCTTGCTTTCTACTTCACCGTCGTAAAACTTCACTGTTATGTCTTCCCCTTTCTTCACCCTCGACTTCCTTGAAATCAATCTTCCGTCTTTTATTACATACGTAAATCCCCGCTTTAATGTTTGCTCGGGACCTATGCTTCGAATAAGCTTTTCCTTGTTCTTTAAACTGTCTTTTATTCTTAATAATTTCTCCCTTGTCAGCTTTTCAAATTCTTTCTGCATCTCATCGGTTCTCATTTTATATTCGTTAAGCATGTCAATCGGTCTGTTAAAAGAATAACTTTTTTCTATGTTTTCGAGATACCCTCTTAAAATTTCTATTTTATCCTTAACATAAATCTTAATATAATAATCAATTTGATTTATTCTTTCAAGTAAGTCATTTTTATCACGAAAAATTATTTCCGCCGCTGCCGAAGGGGTCGGTGCTCTTAAATCCGCTACAAAATCACAAATCGTATAATCTACCTCATGCCCGACTGCACTGACAACGGGAACACGAGAATTGAATACCTCTCTTGCAACTTTTTCCTCATTAAACGTCCATAAATCTTCTATTGAACCCCCTCCGCGTGCTATAATAATTACATCCAAATCGTATTTTGACCTGTTCGCTTCCCTTATAGCCCTGCATATACTTTCTACCGAACCGGGTCCCTGTACCATCGAAGGAAAAAGCAATACACTGACGAGGGGATATCTTTTTCTTGTAACATTCTTAAAATCCTCTATCACCGCACCCGTCTCTGATGTAACAATCCCGACTCTTTCGGGAAATTCGGGTAATTTCCTCTTTCTTTCCGAATCGAATAATCCTTCTTCCTGAAGTTTGTCTTTCAAATTCTCGAATGCCGCTTGCAGCTCTCCAAACCCGGTTTTCTGCATATCTGTTACGTCTATCTGATATGTACCGCGAGGCTCATATAAAGTTATCTTTCCTTTGACAAGCACCTTATCACCATCCTGAGGCTTGAAATTCAAATATTTGTATCTGAAACTCCAGAGTGTGGCATTGATTTGAGAAGTCTGATCCTTAAGAATAAAATAGCAATGACCTGAAGGAGTGTGCCTCTTAAAACCGGAAATTTCGGCAATAACATAAACTAACTTGAATTCGCTCTCAACCAGCGCCTTTAATTCTCTTGTTAGCTCCGATATTGTTATCGGTTCTGTCATACTTTTAAATCAAAAACCCCGAAAATTAATCGGGGCTTATTGCTGGAAGAGCGGGACTCGAACCCGCAACCCTTCGGTTAACAGCCGAATGCTCCACCATTGAGCTATCTTCCAAAAGAATTACAAATATAATTTTTACGACTTTAATTTTCAATGTCTTAATAAATATTAAACTACAAAAGTCTTTTCATTATTTTCTTAAATGCAGTAAAATATTTTGATTAAAAATTGCTAATATTTTCATAAAAATTACAGACTTTTGTAGTTTGTATCAAATTTGTATTTTATTTTATGAAATCTCAAAAGTTCAAAATATACCTTGAATACAACGGCATTAACTACGCCGGCTGGCAAAAGCAGAAAAATGCAAGAACAATTCAAGGAGTATTAATAGATACTGTAAAAAAGATTTTTCACAACTCAAAAGGTGAAAATAAATTCATCGACCTGCAGGGCTCCGGCAGAACCGATAAAGGTGTTCACGCTTATATGCAGGTTGCTCACCTCGAGTGCGAAACTATGCTCGCTCCAGAGATTCTTAAACTAAAAATAAACGATTTACTGCCGGCTGATATCAATATACTCGAAATAGAAAAAGCACCTAAAAATTTTCATGCCCGCCATTCCGCTAAATCACGCGAATATATCTACAGAATTTCTAAGAGAAGAACTGCATTTGAAAAAAAATTTGTATGGTGGATTAAAGACAAACTGGACTTAAAGAAAATGAAAACCTCAAGTATATTATTTCTCGGTATGCACGACTTTCAATCATTTTCTGATAAATCGGAAGAAAATATATCCACAAAAGTATTAATTGAGGAAATTGATATAACCGAAGACAAATATTTAATCCTGATAAGAATCAAAGCTTCACATTTTTTATGGAAAATGGTTCGGAGGATTGTAGGTGTGCTTGTGGAAATCGGAAGGAATAATCTCACCGAAAAAGATATTAAAAGATTTCTGGAAAAATATTCCGATATCCCTTTCCGTTATACCGCTCCTCCTTCGGGACTCTTTCTGTCAAAAGTGGAATATTAAATTTATAATTTTATTTCCGTTTACTAACTATCCGACACTTCATCAGCTCCCAAAAAAGTATCATAATTTTTTCTTCCTACCAACATCACTTCGTTTTTTTCAATTCAGGAAAGGTGAATATTTTATCTAATAATACATTATCGTGCCGCCTATCCAAATTTCATCGCAATGAATAAAAATTTATTGTGTTTCTTCTATATTCAACTTGACTTTCCCTTTTACATTCATATACAGCACCGTGCAAAAAATATTCCTGAGAGAAAAATTCAGAAGTATACCGATAATCAGAACAAAAATTGTAATGACAAATAAACTGTAGGTAACGATTTCATCTTTCAGTACCGAAGAAAATATAAGTAAGGTCAATACTATTAAAAAAGGAATCATCGACATAAAAGAAATCTTAAATTCCCCCATTATACTCCTTCCCCAGTTTTTCTTGATTAATTTCTGCGACTCGCCGATTGCATCCTTAACTCCCATATTCTCGAAAACCATTATCGGTATTATAAAATAAGTAACAAATGACCATACAATTTCACCTGCATATGCGAAATATTTCGCCACCTTTATTTCCGAAAGCAGACCCATAAATAAACCAATAAAAGAGTTGAATATCGCCCAATTGATTATTAAGCTTAATCTCTTAAACGATTCCTTGATTCCGTCGGAAAATTTCGGATT
Organism: uncultured Ignavibacteriaceae bacterium; assembly: GCA_964501535.1. Lineage (GTDB taxonomy): Bacteria > Bacteroidota > Ignavibacteria > Tepidaquicellales > Tepidaquicellaceae > FEN-1279. The sequence goes on from CAZCSV010000001.1 coordinate 682,266, forward strand.
ACCTCCGTTTAATGCAATTCTTGCACAAGCTACCGTAGCCGCATTGAAAAAAGTTACAAAGATATTAAATAACAAAAACCATACTATTAATGCAATAACTACGGCTCCGCTTCCTTTCGAAATAAAGATCAAAAAGACGAATGAAATAATACTGAATATCGCACCTAAAAACGGGTACCAAATCATTTTAGGGTTATTCCTGAAAACTTTTTTTGTTATATCTACTATTTTAAGTTTATTCTTGAATATATCGTCTTGCTTTGCTTTAATCTTCTTATAAAACATAATCAATTTTATATTAACTTCTTGATTGAGGGTAATTACGAATTTATTTTATTAATACGTTATAAATTTAAAAATAGATGCATTTTTTTTTATATTCAACAGATTAAGTTGTTTTAAGATTACTCATTAATACTCATATCATTTCTTCATATCTTATATCATTGAAGAATACTTAAAAAAAATTCACTCGAATATATATAACTTTTATATTGATAATAATTAAATTTTATATAATATACAGAAACAACATTTCCAATATCACGTCAAGTAAAACACATATTTCTTCCAAAAAATACATTTTTTACTCATTTGTTCCCGAATACTTCATTGACTTTGCATTTTAATAAAAGTATTTTATTGTTTGTCTATTAATAGTTAAAATTACACGGAGTTAATATTTTGAAGAAGAATCTCACGAGGATTATCCTTACATTAGTTTTCATTGCGGTATCAATTGTATACCTCTGGCCGACTTATAAGGATTATACGTACAATAAAGAGCTTTCGCAACTCACAGGCAACGATAGCATAGAATATCTGAATAATAATGCCGAAAAGATACGTGAAGCAAGAGACGGAAGAATTAAACTCGGACTCGATTTAAAGGGAGGTATGTATGTGGTATTGGATGTTGACGTGGTAAAACTTCTGGAAGATGTTTCCAAGAAAAAAGATGACCCTGTCTTATTGAATATTTTGCAGGATTTGAAGAATGTTTCCGAATCATCGGATGAGAACATATTGACGATTTTTAAATCCAAACTTGCCGAAAAAAATCTCACTTTAAAAAACTATTACGGCGAGATGACGGAAGATGAATCTGCAATTGAAAAAAAATTGCAGGATGCCATTGATAACGCAATCGAACGAGCCATCGGAGTGGTTAGAAACCGCGTAGACCGATACGGTGTAGCGGAACCGCAGATACAAAAAATCGGCAGTAAAAGAATTATCGTCGAATTACCCGGTGTCAGCAATCCCGAAGACGTCAGGAAACTTCTAAAAGGTACCGCACTTCTGACTTTCCACCTTTTAAAAGAAGGCGAGCAGGCTGGTAAAATACTCAATGATATAAATAAAACTCTTGCAAAGATGCAGGATACATCGCTGACGAATCTTATATCGCCTTTAAATGCGGATACTACAAAGAAAAAAGATACCGTTAAAACAGCTGGCGAAAAAGATGTTAAAAAGGAAATAAAAAAGGATACTACAAAAGTAAAGAAGGATACAAAAAAAGATACTTCTAACATAAAAAAGGATACGCTGAATACCCTGTTGGACACTTCGCTGGAATCGGATACCACAAAAGCCGCTTCAAATCCTTTTTACGAAATGTTCGACCCTGAATTATCGCAAAGATATGGTGAACCCGTAGTCAGTATCATTAATAAGGAAAAAATCGAAAGACTTCTTAAATTACCCGAAATCGCTGCGGTGGTGCCCAGCGATGTTACTTTCGCCTGGTCCTATAGAACTATTGAAGAAAGAGGTACGAAATTCTATTTTATGTATATCCTGAAAAAAGACCCCGAATTGACCGGAAATGTAGTTACGGATGCAAAATACACTATGGACCAGCAAAGCAGCGGTAAGCCGATTGTTACGATGGAAATGAATAGCGAAGGAACAGCCGACTGGGCTAGAATTACAGGCGCAAATATCAATAAAAGATGCGCTATCGTCCTCGATGGCGTTGTATATTCAGCACCGGTCATCAGAAACAAAATAACAGGTGGGAACTCGATGATAGAAGGTATGGCTAACCTCGAAGAAGCTAAACTCCTTGCTATTGTCCTACAGTCAGGTGCTTTGCCCGCTCCTTTGAAAATAATTGAAGAGCGCTCTATTGGTCCGTCTCTTGGTGAAGACGCTATCAGGTCGGGAATTATGTCCTCGGTTATTGCGCTTCTGCTCGTCGCTTTGTTTATGATAGTCTATTACCAGTTCGGAGGCTCGATTGCAGACCTTGCTCTCGTAATTAACGTTTTATTCGTGATGGGTATTATGGCTTCTTTTAAAGCAACCCTGACAGTACCGGGTATAGCGGGTTTGATTCTTACACTCGGTATGGCTGTCGATACAAACGTTCTAATCTTTGAAAGAATACGTGAAGAACTGAAAACAGGTAAACCTATGAAAACGGCTCTGGAAATCGGTTACAAAAAAGCCTTCTCGGCAATTATTGACTCGCATATCACGAGCGTTATTACAGGAATAATATTGTATATTTATGGGTCAGGCCCGATACAGGGTTTTGCAATTACGTTGCTTGCAGGTATTGCTTCGAATTTATTTACGGCAATTGTAATTACGCACTTTATTTTCGACATCTTACTCGAAAAAGGCAAGAAATTAACTTATGGTTAATATTTTAAAAAAATTTTGATTAGTAAATTTAAATCGAATAAATATAAATGAGAATTTTTGAAAGCACAAATATTAATTTTCTTGGAAAACGAAGATTATTTTATATCGTATCCATCTCTGTTATTGTAATTGGTATGATAGTATTGTTTTTGAAAGGAATTCCAAAAGGTATAGATTTTCAGGGAGGTACGGAATTGCAGGTCAGATTCGATAACGATGTTGATGTCCATGACGTAAGAAGTGTTATGGATAATGCTGGCTTTGTGGGAATGGAAATAAAAACAATGGGTGACAATAAAAATCTCCTTTTACGTACACCCATTCAAGGCGAAGGTCAGACCGTCTCCGATAAAATTCAGGGAGCAATTAAAACAGGCTTTCCAGGAAATAATTTCAATGTTATGAGAATCGATAAAGTCGGACCAAAAATTGGAAAAGAATTGACAGAAAATGCCCTGAAAGCTATTATCTACTCTTTGTTGGGTATATTAATATATCTTTCGTTCAGGTTTCAGTTCGTATATTCATTCGGTGCCGTCGTTGGACTTTTTCACGATGTCCTCATTACAATCTCTATGGTTGCTATTTTCGACGCAATTGTTCCGGCTTTACAATTGGAATTGACTCAAACTATGCTTGCTGCATTCCTGACATTAATTGGCTTTTCCGTTAACGATACAGTTATTGTTTTCGATAGAATCCGTGAAAATATTAAATTGTTTAAAAACGAAGATATCGAAAACGTTATGAATAAATCTATTAATGCAACTCTTAGCAGAACTGTTATAACTAGCGGTACCGTATTCCTGACCGTGTTGGTTTTGTTTATTTTCGGCGGCGAAGTTTTGAGAGGATTTGCTTTTGTATTCGGTATCGGTATCATTACAGGTACGTATTCATCGGTTTTCGTATCCAGTTCGATCGTTGTCGACTGGAAGCACCATGTTTTGAAAAGACAAAATAGAATTATTAGAAAATAATTTTTAGGATACAGAAAAACTATTTTTTTTCTGTATCCTTTTAGATAATAATCCATTTTTAAAAAATAATAAAATGGAAACAAAAAAAACAAATATAAAAATAGAATCCAAAGATTTCGTTTCATTCGAACTGAATGAATCGGAAATCGGACTTACAAATCTGGCGGATTTAAAGGATTTGATAGACAAAGAATTAAGTGCAGGTAATGTAAATATCGTCATCGATTTGAAAAATGTTATGGTAATCAATAGTTCGGGATTAGGTATATTGATAGGATGCATGAAACGTGTAAAAAGTGCAAATGGAATCTTTAAATTACTTAATCCTCAGGAAAAAATTTCGAATTTATTTAAAATTACCAGACTTAATCTTGTTTTTGATATTGTTAAGGCTTGACTCCCCGGTTCTTATAATGAATATTCTGAACTTTCCTTATAAATTTTTATTTATTGATAAAAATGCCAAATAAAATTTCTGTTCTCGTCGGTCTTCAATGGGGTGATGAAGGTAAAGGTAAAATTGTTGATATCTTGAGTCCTCATTATGACTTCGTAGCAAGATATCAGGGCGGTGCAAATGCCGGACATACTATTGTTTTCCACGGCAAAAAATATGTTCTCCACTTAATCCCATCGGGTATCTTTACAAAAGGAATAAAATGCGTTATAGGTAATGGAACCGTATTAGACCCAGTCGCTTTGCTGGATGAAATTGATATAATAGAAAAAGAAGGGATAGACCTGAACGGAAGATTGTTTATCAGTCGCGATGCTCATCTGATACTTCCCTATCATAAAATAATTGATGCTGTTAATGAGAGTAAATATGATAAAATCGGAACCACTAAAAAAGGAATAGGTCCTGCTTACTTTGATAAATATGCAAGACGAGGAATTAAAATCAGTGACCTGGAAATCACCAATATTTTGAGGGAAAAAATCGATAAAAATCTTACTTACCTGAAAAGTATTTTCCCTGAATCTGAAGACTTGAAAGCACTGTCCGCTGGAAATATATATAATGACTTGTTGAAACAATATGATAAGTTTAAAAAATATGTGGCTTTTACTCAGAAACTCCTCAATGATGCCGATAAAGACGGAAAAAATATCCTGCTCGAAGGCGCTCAGGGCGCTTTACTCGATGTCGATTTCGGAACATATCCGTTCATTACTTCATCACACCCGACAAGCGGCGGAGCCTGTACGGGAAGCGGAATACCTCCTAACAAAATTACGAATGTAATCGGTATTTTCAAAGCATATACGACTCGCGTCGGAGAAGGTCCTTTCCCTACAGAACTTTTCGACGAAAACGGGAAAAGAATATCTGAAATCGGAAATGAATTCGGTGCAACAACAGGCAGACCTCGCAGATGCGGATGGCTTGACCTTGTCGCACTTAAATATGCCTGTATGATAAATGGAGTAACCGAACTCGTAATCACAAAATCCGATGTCCTTGATAATTTCAGTGAAATATTCGTCTGTATAGAATATAAAATTGGAGATGTTAATACAAATGATTTTAATACTACTGTAGATTTTCTCAAATCTGCAAAGCCCTTATATAAAAGCTTTAAGGGATGGGGTATAACTATCAATAAAATAAGCGACTTCGATAAATTGCCTTTAGAATTTAAAGAGTATATAAAATTCATTGAAGATTATCTCGGTATCAAAATAAAATACATCTCTACAGGTGCTTCGAGAGAAGAAATAATTACACGATAAAAACGAATAATCGTACCAGGAATTTTCAAATATGCAGATTTCCGTAGCTCCTATGACCCTGTATTTTCAGTTTTTGTCTCTACAAACTCCGCGTCCTTTATAACAGGTTCATTTACTATCGGTGGTATCGGAGGCGACTGAGGCTGAGATGTATCTCCGACTATACTTATCTGCCTCTTGTCTTTCTTCTTCCTGTCCAAAAGCACATCGAAAGATACAATACCTGCACCCGAAAACATAACTCCTACTGTACATGCAAGCATCAGCAAATTATAGGCAATCGGCGATACACTGTACTGAGGAGAAGTCATGAACAAACTGCCGTATGTAACTATAAATGCAATCTCAAACACACTTAATACGAAACTCGTTAAAGGTGTCATAAATCCTATAAGGAATAATGCACCGAAAAATATTTCCGCAAACGGAAGTATGAATCCGCATATGAAAGCTAAATTATCCGATAAAATATCCAGTGATTTGATATAACCAATAAATGCTTCCACATCCATAGCTTTCTTTGCCCCTGCAATTATGAATATCATGCCTATAACGAATCTGATAAGAAAAATCCCGAATGAATTATTCCCTCTTGCTTTAAATATTAGTCCCATAGTATTTTTTATTTCAATTTAAATAATAAATTATACTCTTACAATATATTTAACTTTTTTGCATTAAAAATGTTTCATATTTTGCATTATGAAAAATGGTGATATTACAGTTGTCGTCGCTATGAGCGGAGGAGTTGATTCCTCAGTTGCTGCTGCTTTGTTGCAAAAAGAAGGATACAACCTCATCGGAATCACTATGAAAACATGGGGGTTCGAAGATTTCCCCGAAAAAGATTCCGGCTGCTGTTCCCTCGAAACAATATACAACGCCCGTAATGTCTGCAATCAGTTGTCTATACCTCATTATACGTTCGATTTTACGGAAAGATTTAACGATACTGTGATTAAAAATTTCATCGATGAATATATGCTCGGCAATACTCCAAATCCCTGTGTCCTATGCAATAAAGTTATTAAATGGGGCGCTTTACTCGAAAAAGCAGAATTTCTCGGCGCCCAATACATCGCAACAGGTCACTACGCAAAATTAAAACATGAAAACGGAAGGCATTTTGTTTCAGTGTCAAATGATATCAACAAAGACCAGACTTATGCTCTCTGGCAGTTATCTCAATATGCCCTCGAAAAAACTAAATTCCCTCTTGGCGATTACACTAAACCCGAAATCAGAAAGATTGCTACCGAACTGAACCTGAAACCTGCAGAAACCCCTGACTCTCAGGAAATTTGCTTCGTTCCGAATAATGATTATCGTGAATTGCTTGAAATCCGTGTCCCGGACTTAAAAGAAAAACTCGGGAAAGGCGACATTATTTATAAAGGGAAGAAAATCGGTGAACATAAGGGCTATCCTTATTATACAATCGGTCAAAGAAAAGGACTGAAGATTGCACTCGGTAAACCCGTATTTGTATCTAAAATAGACGTCGGAAATAATGTAATAGTGGTCGATGATGAAGGCGGATTATATAAAAAAGAATTCATCGCAAAAGAAATTAACCTGATGAAGTACGAGAAACTCGAAAAACCCGTGAAATCAAATGTGAAAATCAGGTATAAGGATAGCGGTGCACCGGCAACTATCGAGCAAATCGACGATTCACATGTAAAAGTGATTTTCGATGAACCTAAAAAATCAATTACACCCGGGCAATCAGCAGTGTTCTATGAAGGAGATGATGTCATAGGCGGTGGTATAATACAATGAGTAATGAATAATAAATAATTACTCATTTTTCTTTTATTACTTTTACTTCTTTTCTACTTTAAATTCTTTACTTCTTTACCCTTCTCTTCATTCATAATCCATCATTTAGAATTCTGCATTTTTAAAGCTTTTTATCCGTCCTGTTCAGGAAATTCCGTATGACTGGGTCTGAAGTTTCTACAAGCTCTTTTGGTGTGCCGTGAAAATATATTTTCCCGTCTTCCATCATAGCTACCCTGTCTGCTACTTCATATACGCTGAATATATCATGAGTAACAACTATTGATGTTACCTTTAATCTTTCCGAAAGTTCCCTGATTAAATCATCTATTGCATCGCTCATTACAGGGTCGAGTCCCGTGGTCGGCTCATCATATAAAATATACTCGGGATTTGTTGCAAGCGCCCTCGCAAGTGATACTCTTTTTTTCATTCCTCCTGATAAATCTGCCGGCTTCATTTTTTGAATTCCAGGTAACCCTACCAGTTCAAGCTTCTCTTCAACTATATTATCGATTTCCTTTTGCGTTAATTTTGAGTTTTCCTTTAAACCAAGCCCGATATTCTCCGCAACTGTCATCGAATCAAACAATGCCGCACCTTGAAAAAGAAACCCGAACTTCGAACGTATCTTATAAACATCTTTCATTTTCATCTTTACTATATCTACACCTTCAAAAAAAATTTCACCCTCATCCGGTTTTAATAACCCTATAATATGTTTCAACAATACAGATTTGCCGCAGCCGCTTTTCCCAATAACAACAAGGGTTTCACCCTTGTTAATTATTAAATTGACCCCGCAAAGTACTTCCTTCTTCCCGAATTTCTTTTTTATATTCTTTATCTCTATCATATTACAATTTAGTCTAATTCGGTTTTAAAAGAAATTAAGAAATTAACGGCAATAAATTATTTATTGATGCTGACTGATTCAGTTTATCCGGTAAACCTTGCCAGCTGTATTTTAATTTTCATTTAATCACAAAATATTATTGAGTATATTTGCTTAATTTTAAATTAAATATGCTGACTCAAAAAAACCTTCACCGCAAACCTATTGGAGTTTTTGACTCGGGTATTGGAGGAATGACCGTTGCAAGGGCTCTTTTCGAGCTTCTCCCTAACGAAAATATTATATATCTGGGCGACACTGCAAGATTGCCTTATGGAACGAAATCTAAAGAAACTGTCATCTTATATTCTATCGAGTGTCTTAAATTTTTACTCTCGAAAAAAGTGAAAATGATAGTCGTTGCCTGTAATACTGCCTCCTCGGTCGCTGTACCTTTTCTGCAAAAAATTACAAAATTACCTGTTGAAGGAGTGATTGTACCCGGCTCGAAAAGCGCACTGGAAAAAACCGTAAATAACCGCATCGGCATTATAGGGACACTTGGAACAATAAAAAGTAATGCTTATAAAAAAGCAATAAAAAAAATTAATCCGTCCTCTAATGTATATTCTCAACCTTGCAGTCTGTTCGTTCAGCTTGCTGAAGACGGTTGGACGGATAATAAAATTGCCCTGCTGACGGCAAAGGAATATTTGACGAACCTGACTAAATGCAATATCGACACTCTGATTCTGGGTTGTACCCATTACCCTATTTTGAAAAATACAATTCGAAAAGTCGTGGGCAATCGCGTTCTGCTGATTGACTCGGGCGAAGAAACCGCAAAAGCCGTTAAAAGAACTCTTGAAGAAAAAAAGCTTTTAAACACACAAAGAAAAAAGGGAACTCATAAATTTTTCGTTACAGATTTCCCGAATAACTTCAAGCAAATTAGCGAAAGATTTCTTGGAAGAAGTATTCGCGATGTAAAAAAAGTAAAATTATCTTAGGAAATATAATAAGTAAAACAAATAATGATAAATTACGAATTATTAATGCTGAATTATGAATGTTGAATTCTGTTTTTTATATTTTATTTTTTATATTATATTTTTTATATGACAAACGAAGAAGTTTTAAATATTTTTAAAAAAACGGGTGCTTTACTGGAAGGTCACTTTATTTTAACATCGGGTTTCCACAGCCCTGATTACTTTCAGTGTGCTAAAGTACTGCAGTTCCCTGAATATAATACTCTCTTTTCGAAGCTTATAGCAAATCATTTTTCAAATTTCAAAATTGACCTTGTCGTTACTCCGGCAGTCGGAGGTATTGTCCTTGGTACCGAAGTCGGAAGGATTCTAAACGCCAGAACAATCTTTACCGAACGCGAAAACGGAAAAATGACATTAAGACGCGGATTCGAAATTATCAAAGGTGAAAACGTTCTCGTCTGTGAAGATGTTGTAACTACAGGTGGAAGTGTGTTTGAAATTCTGGATATTCTTAAAGAAAAAAATGCAAATATATCGGGAGTCGGATTTATAATTGACAGAAGTAACGGAAAAGTAAATTTCGGATGTGACCAATTTTCCCTCGCAAGTATTGAAGTGCTGAAATTTCCCCCGGATAAAATCCCCGACTGGCTTGAAAAAATTCCCGTTTCCAAACCCGGGAGCAGAAATATTTAGACCTGAAAAATACAAATTTTGTCATTTTTTTTGGGATTTTTAATCAATTTTGCAATTTATATATTTATAAATATGATTTTGAAAATTCCTCCCTTCAATATCGTAAATATATTTTCAACTTATTTGTTATTCGAACTTGGTTCTAACAAAATAATGAAATTTCTATTACACAATTTTTTATGAAGAAAAAATTAAAAATAAGAGACTTAACTTTAAGGGATGGCCAGCAATCACAATTTGCGACCCGTATGAATCAAAAACAAATAGACAGAGTCTTGCCATTTTATAAAGATGCAAACTTTTACGCCGCGGAAGTATGGGGCGGAGCGGTCCCGGACTCAATTATGCGGTATCTTAATGAAGATCCCTGGGATAGACTTAAAAAAATTAAAAAAGGCTTTAAAAATAATACAAAATTAACCGCACTCTCCAGAGGAAGAAACCTTTTCGGCTATAACCCGTATCCTGAAAATGTAATCGAGGGTTTTAACCGGCTTGCGATTAAAAACGGAATCGATATAATGAGAATTTTTGATGCCCTGAATGACCTCGATAACATGAAATCCACTATTAATTACGTTAAAGAAAACGGCGGTCTCGCAGATTGTGCCGTGTGCTTTACCGTTGACCCGCATTTCTCGTTCTATGAAAAATTCAGAGGATTCGTTTCAGGGAAAAAACTTCCCAATAAAATTTTTACCGAGGATTATTTTGTAGAAAAAGCCAAGAAACTCGAAAAAATGGGTGCAGATATCATTTCCATTAAAGATATGGCCGGACTCATTCCGGCTGATGTCGCCGCAAACCTGATAAAAAGACTGAAAAAAGAAATTAATGTTCCGATTGATTTACATACACACTGCACACCCGGATACGGACTCGCGTGCCTGCTAAATTCCATTGTAAATGGTGTTGATATTGTCGATACCGTTATCTGGAACTTCGCCGGCGGTCCCGCTGCACCTGCCTTCGAACTTGTACAGATATTCTGCGATATGTTGAAAATTGATACGGGTGTCAATCTCGACGCTGTCTCCAAAATTAATAAAGAACTGCTGGAAATTAGAAAAGAACTGAAACAATACGACGAACTTAAAATTTTCCCAAATGAACTTGATATCGCAAATTATAAATTAGAACCCGAAGTAGAAAAATATTTTAAAGATGCAATAAAAGCATCTCAAAGAGATAAATACGACGATGTGCTCCTCAACTGCCAGGAAATTGAACGCTATTTCAACTTCCCCTCTCCCGATGAAAGGATAAGAGAGGCCCAAATTCCCGGCGGAATGTATACAAATATGATGGCACAATTAAAACAGGCTAAACTTGAAAACCTTTTCGAAAGAGTGCTTCGAACCGTTCCTGTCGTCCGTCTTGATTCGGGGCTTCCTCCGCTTGTTACTCCTACAAGCCAGATTGTAGGCGTTCAAGCAGTTAACTCCGTTATATCCGAAAATAAAGGTAAACCTTTCTATAGCAATACATCAGCTCAGTTTTTCAATCTCGTAAAAGGTGTCTACGGCAAGACTCCTTTCCCCATTGAACCGGCTTTCAGAGAAAAAATAACGGGCTCGAGAATTGAACAGACGTATGATGTATCTAAATATGAAAAACCTGATAATCCTGAATTACCTGAATTTGAAAATATTAAATTGGCAAAAAACGAAAAGGAGGAGCTTCTCCTTGACCTCTTCCCTGCCGTAGCAAACGGATTTCTGAAAAGAAAAAGAGAAGTGGAGTATAAAAAAATGCTTGTAGAGATTGAAGCATTAAAAGAACTTGAAATTAAAAAAATTCATGAAGAAGCGGAAAAATATAATAAACTATCCGAAGAAGAAAAGAAAGAATTATTAATCGAAGGACTTTATAATAACTGGTAGAATTTAAATCTTATTATTTAGATTGAAAAAATTTGTAAAGAATAAAAATTTAATAAAATATTCATAAAAAAAATTTATTAAGATGTCTATACAAGATAAAATACAAGAGTTAACTGAACTTCGTAATGAAGCTATGTTGGGCGGCGGCGAAAAACGGATTATCGCTCAGCATAGGAAGGGTAAATATACTGCAAGAGAAAGAATCGATAAAATTCTCGATGAGGGAAGTTTTGAAGAATTCGATATGTTTGTCTGTCACAGATGTATTGATTTCGGTCTCGATGAGGAGCAATATCTCTCGGACGGAGTAATCACCGGTTATGGAACTATTGACGGCAGACTGGTTTATATATTCTCTCAGGATTTTACCGTATTCGGCGGTTCACTTTCGGAAATGTATGCGGCAAAAATATGCAAGGTAATGGATATGGCAATGAAAGTCGGCGCTCCTGTTATCGGTATCAACGATAGCGGTGGAGCAAGAATTCAGGAAGGAGTAAAAAGTTTGGGAGGTTATGCGGATATATTCCAGAGAAACGTGCTCGCATCCGGTGTAATTCCTCAAATCTCGGCAGTATTCGGTCCGTGTGCCGGTGGTGCGGTTTATTCCCCTGCTCTCACGGATTTTATCATTATGTCTAAAAATACAGGTTATATGTTTATTACCGGTCCAAAAGTTGTTAAAACAGTTACGGGAGAAGTGGTTACGGAAGATGAACTCGGCGGTGCTTTTGTACATAGCTCGAAATCCGGCGTATGCCACTTTGTCGCGGATAACGAAGATGAAGGCATTATGGTTATAAGAAAACTTCTTAGTTATATGCCTCAAAATAATCTGGAAGACCCTCCGCTTTATCCATGTAATGACCCAATCGATAGAATTGACGATAATCTGAACGATATTATACCCGATAATCCGAATAAACCCTACGATGTTGTTGACGTTATCGATTCCGTCGTGGATAACGGCGAGTTCCTTGAAGTTCATAGCAACTATGCTCAGAATATCGTAATTGGATTCGCTAAAATGAACGGTATGCCTGTCGGTATTGTCGCAAACCAGCCGGATTATCTTGCCGGTGTCCTGGATATTAATGCATCAAGAAAAGCTGCACGTTTCGTCAGATTCTGCGACGCTTTTAATATTCCAATTATTACATTTGTGGACGTTCCCGGATATCTGCCGGGTACTGCTCAAGAATACGGAGGTATTATCGTACATGGGGCTAAATTACTTTATGCTTATGCGGAAGCTACTGTTCCGAAAATTACTATTATACTTCGTAAAGCCTACGGCGGTGCTTATGATGTTATGGGTTCGAAACACCTAAGAGGTGATTTGAATTATGCCTGGCCCGCAGCCGAAATTTCTGTTATGGGTCCAAAAGGTGCTATCGAAGTTCTGTATTTCAAAGAGATTAAAGAAATATCCGACCCGAAAGAAAAAGCAAGATTTATTACGGAAAAAGAAGAAGAGTATCGCGAAAAATTCGCAACACCTTACGAAGCCGCAAAATATGGATATATCGATGACGTTATCGAACCGAGAAACACAAGATTCAGAATTATAAAAGCACTGCAGTCACTTGCTACAAAAAAAGACGTGAATCCGGCAAAGAAACATTCAAATATTCCGCTTTAGGAGAAAATGCATATGGGAATCATTAAAAATATTTTCTGTAAAACCGAAGAAAAAAAGCAACAACAGATTACTCAACAGCCTGCTCCTGTAAAAAAAGAGAGCAATGAGGATATTAATGTCATTATTGCCGCAGCTATCTATCTGTACAGACAGGAAGCTCACGATTTTCAGAATTATTCGCTGACAATAAAAAGAATTGACAAAATATATTCTCCCTGGAGTTCCAAAATCTATGGGCTTCGTAAATGGCCAAGATAAAAATTTAAAAAAGAAAAATTTTAATTGCATATGAAAAAGTTCAAATTCAATTTAAACGACAAGCAGTATGAAGCTTCCGTTATCAGCTTTGAAGACAATAATATCAAAATTGATGTAAACGGAACTGTTTATGATGTCAAAGTTGATAAAAAAATCGAACAATCAAAAACACCGACTCTCGTTAGGACTAAAAGCGAACCTTCGACTGAATCTCATAAAGCCACAGCCAAAACGAGCAGTCCTTCCGAAAAGAAAGGTGCGGGAGTGATAAAAGCTCCACTGCCGGGTATTATTATTAAAATACTTGTTAATGTAGGTGACTATGTTAAACCTGGTATGAGACTTCTCACTTGGGAAGCTATGAAAATGGAAAATAACCTGACCGCAGATAGAGAAGGAACGATTAAAAACATAAAAGTGAAAGAAGGCGATACTATTCTGGAAGGTGATACTTTAATAGAAATTGAATAAGATTATTTATTATATATAAAAATATTGAGTTTTTCTTTGGAATTATAAAAACAGAACACTATACTTACCGTTTTTGTAATTCCAGTTTTTTTATATAATTTCTCACTTTTTCAGTAGATAAATCTTTGTAATAACGCTATATTATTAATAACTGTAAAAAATCTTTAGCAAATGAGAAAATTCTTTCTTCTTAGTGTTCTATTATGTACCGGATTATTATATTCACAGAATAATAATCCCGATTATTCGGATTTCAAATCCGTTATAAAACCTTTCCCGAATCCCTTGCCACCCGTTAATGTACAAAGTTCTGTTTATACGGTAAACGGATTCGATAATTTCTATCTCGGAAATGATAACAGCGAACCGTATATAGCGGTAAATCCGAATGACCCTCTGAATATGATTTGTGCCTACAATAGTCCAACCGCTACAGCTTGTAATATTTATGTGACTCGAAATGGATATGACTGGGCAAGGACATACCCCTCTTATGCCGGCTTGCATCCAATCGGTGACCCGGTAATGACTTTTGATAGTCTCGGTAATATGTATTTTTTCGAAATGACAGAAACTCCGTATGGCGGCGTAATTCTAAAATCTACTAACAAGGGTATTAGCTGGCTGAATCCGGTTCAGCCCTATATTATGTCCGGAGGATTGTGCGATAAGCCATGGCTGGCTTGCGACCAGTCAGCAGGTCCGTACAGCAACTATCTCTATATTGGTTGGAGGTATTTCGGTGCAGGAGGCGGTATGTATTTTGTTCGAAGCACCGATAAAGGTACAACCTGGTCTACTCCCTTGCCGTTAACGGGCTCTCAGGGAGCTTACATTTCTGTCGGTCCTAATGGTAATATACCTGGTGGTAATGTATATTATGCCTGTTCATATTCGGGGGGAATAATTATGTATAGATCAACAAATGGCGGTGCGTCATTTCAAACAACTCCTACAAGTATTAATTTTACTGGTCCGGGTGTTTTGTGCTACGGTCGCTATACGGTAAAAAACTGCATTAGAACAGATGCTTTCCCGAGAATGGCCGCTGATAACAGCTGGACTTCAACGAGAGGAAATTTATATATAGTCTATGCGGCTAATCCGCCGGGTGCTGATGCCGCCGACATTTTCATGGTTAAATCAACCGACTACGGAAATACCTGGAGTACTGCACTTAGAATAAATGACGATAATACAACAACTGACCAGTGGATGCCGGCAATTACAGTCGATAAAAAAACAGGACGAATATTCATCTTCTGGTACGATTCCAGAAACGATCCCGCAGGAAATCTAATGACGGAACTTTATGGAGCAGTATCAACTAACGGAGGCTTGACTTTTACTCCTAACGGCAGGATTTCCAACGCAAGTTTTAATCCCAATACAATGGCAATCGGTGGGGGCTCCGATGCTTCATATATGGGAGATTATATTGGCAATGCAGGTATAGGAATAACTTCCGTAAACGCTTGGATGGAAGACAGAGCCGGTTCGACTTATTTGTCGCAAAGCTTTGTTGCTTATTATCCCGATTTTGCATTTACCTTAAATCCTGTCCAAAATTATATCGGAAATAACGACAGTATAACCGTTGCTCTTACCGTTCCTGCAATTAACGGAATTTATAATGATAAAGTTAAATTTTCCGCTTCGCTGGACACTTTACCGGTTTCTGGAAACATAAATTTATCGTTTGTCAATGGAAGAGATTCAATTACCACATTTCCCGATTCTGTTTATTTGAAAATTAAGACTGTAGGTGCAATTACACCATCGAAAAATTACCGGGTTATTGTTACTGCAGCCGGCTCAAACGGAACTCCCGTTCATAAAAGAACTTTAAACCTTATGGTAAACAGCAATGTATTAACAATTCAAAGCAATAGAAACGGTAACTGCTATTATAAAATTAACGGAGCTACATATTATACCCTCCAGCAGTTTATTTTCCCCTTGGGCACTGTTGTAAATGTTCAGGCTGTCAGCCCTCAGGGTAGCGGTGGAACGAGATATGTTTTCCAAAACTGGTCTGATAACGGTGATACTACCCATAATGTAACTATTACGGGTCCGCTCTCGTTAAAAGTATATTATAAGCCGCAATATAAGCTTGTTCTTATTTCAGAATACGGAACGACAATCGGAGGTAACCAATATTACGACTCTGCTGTAACTTTTACATTCGGAGTTTATCCCCGTATAGTAAATCTGGGTGGCGGTGTAGGGTACCAGTTCCGTGGATGGGATGGCTCGGGTAATGGTTCATATACCAGCCCCGATAGTACTGGTCTCGATTCTATGAAAACTGTTGCTATCTCAAACCCGATTGTTGAAACAGCCAGATGGACACAGTGCACTGTCGGAATAAGCAATATAAGCAGCGAAGTTCCCGAGAAATATAAATTGTTCCAAAATTATCCGAATCCTTTTAATCCGGATACTAAAATAAAATTTGCAATAAGAAATTCTGATTTTGTATCTTTGAAAATCTATGATGTTCTGGGGAAAGAAATTGCAATGCTGGTAAATGAAAATTTAAAAGCAGGTGTTTATGTGGTAACTCTATCTGCAAATCAATTTTTATTTAATAAAATTTCCAGCGGAATATACTTTTATAAAATTTCAACTTCAGAATTTACGGATATTAAGAAAATGGTATTTTTGAAATAAAAATTTATTAGCAATCTTTAATTATAGGAGAATAAAATGACAGAAAAAAGAATTACTTTCTCTTTGCTCACATTTATTTTTGTTGTTTTTAGTTGCTTTTTAATATATGCCCAAAACGTGGATGACCCAAACCTCGACCAGCTGCCTAAAAGTATGAAAAATCTTCCGCGTGTGAATTATGGTCCTATGTTAGCACCTGTCACATCTTCGGATGGCTACGATAACTTTTATCTTGGCGTTGATTTTGCCGAGCCGCATATTTCTTCGCATCCCTCACAGCCATTAAAGTTTTTTACGGCATATAATACAAACGCTACTCATTATACATTAAATGGTCTGGATTGGTTTATTAATAATCCCGTATTACCAAATCCTGCCGGCGACCCCGTCACCGCATATGACAGTCTCGGTAATCTTTTCTATGAAAATATGTATGAACCGGGAACCAGTATTCTCGGCTGCTATATCGTTGTATCTTCTAATAACGGCGTAAATTGGTCTGCTCCCGTATGGGGTATAAACGGTAATGACAAAAACTGGATCGCCTGCGACCAGACCGGAGGACCTTTCGCTAACTATGTTTATACTACAATGACCGCCGGCGGCGGCTCCGGTAGTTTTGCAAGAAGCACTGACCATGGATTAACATTCCAGCAGACATGGACATTTAGTAATCAATCTCTTCCCGGTATGATGGTCTGCGTTGGTCCGAAAGTTACAGGCGGCGATGTACCCGGTGGATATGTATACGTAGTTACTAATTACGGTGCGTACTATTCGCCCTATTACTATTTTAGCAGGTCTACAGACGGCGGCTCAACATTCACTTCGGTTTCAGTCGTTCAGTATGCAGGATTCTTGGGAACAATCGTTAATGGTAGATCGTCTATCCATGATATGAGAACAAGGTCATATCCGTTTATTACTGCAGATAACAGCTATGGTACGTATAGGGGAAGGTTATATCTCGTTTATGCAACTAACGTTCCGAATCAGGATGGTGCTAAATCTGATATTTTTTGCAGATATTCAACTGATGCTGGCAGTACCTGGTCATCTGCCGTTACAGTTAATGATGACCAGAATTCCACTAATAATTATCAGTGGTTCCCCGCAATCTGGTGCGATAAGGAAACCGGCAGATTGTATATCAAGTGGTATGATACAAGAAATTGCCCGACAAGCGACAGCTGTGAGGTATATGCTACATACTCGACTAATGGCGGTCAGTCTTTCGTTCCGAATCAAAAAATTTCCAATGCAAAAATGAAAATCAATTGTACCACCTGCGGAGGCGGTGGAACCCCGAAATATCTTGGTGATTACGACGCTATTACATCAAACAAGTATACCTCCACTATGGCCTGGACGGATTTCCGTGCAGGTAACTTCGGAAGCTATACAGCTTATTTCCCGGATTTTGCCATGAAACTGTATCCTGCAACTCTGAATACAATTTTAAACAATGATAGCACCTTCGTTACAGCATCAGTTCCTTCTGTAAAACTGTATACAGATAAAGTAAAATTTACAGCAGAAATCGTTCCCGCTCCTGCCTCAGGAACGGTTACTTTGAATTTTGTAAATAATAAAGATTCTATAACAACTTACCCCGATTCCGTTAAATTAAGAATTAAAACTTCTGCTAACGTAACTCCCGGCGGTTATACGATAAATATATATGGAAGAGGCACAAACGGTACACCGGTCCATAAAAGAAGCATAAGTTTGAATATTAATGCATATGCTGTATCCGTTGGTACAAATAGAAACGGTATTTGCACTTTCAAAGTAAACGGAACATCTTATACTTTAAGACAATCCTTTGTTTTTAATATCGGTTCGGTAGTAAATGTATCCGCAGTTAGTCCTTATGTTACTGGTGGTACAAGATATGTATTTACCAACTGGTCTGATAATGGGGATACGACTCACAATGTAACTGTTAATGGACCTTTAACTCTTACGGCTAATTACAAAATCCAGTATAAATGTATAGTTAATTCTGACTATGGTAATATAGTCGGCAGCGATTTCCATGATTCAGCCGCAGTATTTACATTCGGGGTATTTCCGAGAATTGTTAGCCTTGGAGGTGGTCTGGGATATCAGTTCCGCGGATGGGATGGCGCAGGCAACGGCTCGTATACCAGTTCCGATAGTACAGGTTTGGATTCGATGGTAAATATCTCTATTACAAATGCCATCGTCGAAACTGCCCGTTGGACGCAGTGCGCTGTCGGAATATATAACATCAGCAGTGAAATTCCAGATAAATTCAAATTACACCAGAACTATCCGAATCCCTTTAATCCTGTTACAAATATCAAATTCGACTTGGTGAAATCAACAAATGTTAAATTGATGGTTTATGATGCACTCGGCAGAGAAATCGAAACCCTGATTAACGAATATATGAAACCGGGATTCTATTACTTTAACTTTAACGCAATAAATCTCGCAAGCGGTGTTTATTTCTATAAAATTATTACATACGATTTCACTGATATCAAGAAAATGCTTATATTAAAATAAAATTATTAACTGTTTTTAGAAATGCCGTTCCACTTTAGGAATGGCATTTTTTTTGCCCTTTCCGATTAGTAAATTTGTATAAAAGTGAATATTGAATGCTGCTGAGAATACATCCTGAAAATCCCGAACTTAGAAAAATAAGAATCGTTGCAGATTGCCTGAAAAACGGAGGCGTTATTATTTATCCCACCGATACCGTATACGCCATCGGATGCGATATCTTCCAGCCAAGAGCAATTGAAAGAATTTATAAGATTAAAAATAAAGACCCGAGAAAAGCAAACTTTTCATTCATATGTTATGATCTGAGCCATCTTTCCGATTATGTTTTCAGTATCGATACTCCGATTTACAGAATAATGCGAAAGGCTCTTCCGGGACCTTTTACTTTCATTCTAAAAGCTAACAGCAATGTACCGAAAATTTTTCAAAGCAAGAAAAAAACAGTCGGAATCAGAATACCCAATAACAAAATCTGTAAAGAACTGATAAAGGAACTCGGGAATCCTATTATAACTACCTCTGTCCACGATGTTGACAATATTCTGGATTACACAACTGACCCCGCAGTAATTTACGAGAATTATGAAAAACTTGTCGATATAGTTATAGATGGTGGTTATGGAGGGAATAAACCATCTACAGTTGTTGACTGCTCTGACGGCAAATTCACGATTTTAAGAGAAGGACTTGGTAATTTGGATGACTATTTATAAAATTATTTTACTTAAATATTATGCTTAATACTATTCTAAACCGAAGAAGTATAAGAAAATTCAAAAATGTACCTGTTCCGGAAGAAGATATTAAAGATCTGCTGAAAGCCGCTATGGCAGCACCATCGGCAGGAAATTCCCGGTGCTGGGAATTCGTAATTATTAATGACAGAAAAATCCTTAATGAAATCCCGAAAATACATCTGCATGCACAAATGGTCTTGGAATCTCCCGTTGCCATTCTTGTTTGTGCAGATTTGAAAAGAGAAAAATATAAAGGCCGCTGGATGCTCGACTGCTCGGCGGCAACTGAAAATATACTCCTCGCCGCTCACTCAAAGGGTCTCGGTGCTGTTTGGGTCGGGATTTATCCTGATGATTTAAGAATTAAAAATTTCTCTGAACTGCTGGATTTACCTGAGAATATAAAACCTGTATCTCTGATTCCGATGGGATATCCAGATGAGACCAAACAACCCTCGAATAGATTTGACGAAAATAAAATACACTATAATAAATTCTAATATGAATAACTGGATAAAAGAATTTACCGGTGCAGTTACACTCTGTGATGACAAGGGAATTATTATTTATATGAATGATAAAGCGATTAAGACTTTTGAAAACGATGGCGGCTCAAAATTAATCGGCACTGATTTACTCGACTGCCATCCGGAACCGTCGAAAACTATTCTGAAAAAGCTCATGCGTGAGAGAAGAGTGAATGCATATACTGTTGAAAAAAACGGTTTAAAAAAGCTGATATATCAGTCCCCTGTTTATAACAACGGGATTTATTCCGGATTTATTGAGCTTTCTCTCGAGATTCCCTTTGAACTTCCTAATTTTATAAGAAAAAATAACTGAATATGAAGCTGTCAAATATGATTTTATTTTTCTCTGTTGTACTTACATTATATACCGCTGTCAATTTTTATATTTTCATCCGCGGATGGCAGGCATTACCAAATGGAAGCATTGTAAGAAAAATTTATTTGTATGTTTTTATTTTCGTTTCACTTTCTTTCATCCTGGGCAGAATTCTTGAAAAATATTATCTGTCGGTGTTCTCCGATATTCTTATATGGATTGGATCGTTCTGGTTTGCCGCTATTTTATATTTCCTTCTCATTATAATATTTTTTGACATCCTCAGAAGCATAAATTCATCAACCCCCCTCTATCCTTCTTTTGCAACTTTTAATTACGAAAAGACTAAACAAATTATTTTTCTTTTTTCGGTTTTCCTTGTCGGAGGAATACTGACCTATGGATATTATAACAGCAAGAATATAAAGATTCAATCACTGGAATATAATATCCAAAAAAATTGCGGGGAATTAAAGGAATTAAAAATTGCTATGCTCTCTGACTTACACCTAGGGACAATTATCGGAAGTTCTAGACTTGAAGATATCGTAAATAAAACCAACTCCCTCAATCCCGATATTATACTTCTTGCAGGAGATGTCGTAGACGAAGATTTGGGACCCGTTATAAGAAATAATCTCGGCGAAATGCTGAAAAACTTTAAATCTAAATACGGAACCTATGCAATTACCGGTAACCACGAATATATCGGAGGCGTGGAAGAAGCTTGCGAATACTTAAATGCACATAATATCATAATGCTGAGAGACTCGGTTGTCAAAATCGATAATGCATTTTATTTGATAGGAAGAGAAGATAAGGATATTTCCAGATTTTCTGATAAAAAAAGAAAATCACTTAACGAACTTATAAAAGATTCCGATAAAAGCTGTCCGCTAATTCTGCTCAATCATCAGCCCTTCGACCTCGATGAATCCGTAAAGAGTGAAATTGATCTGCAACTTTCCGGACATACTCATAACGGTCAAATCTTTCCTTTAAACCTTATAACAAAACTTATCTTTGAGTTAAATTCCGGATATATGAAAAAAGGACAGACTCATTTTTATGTTTCGACTGGAGTTGGCACTTGGGGACCACCCGTGCGTATAGGCAATTCACCGGAAATTGTTGAGATTAAACTTACTTTTAAGTTCTAACCTTTCTTATATAAAATGACAAATTCATTATTTAATTAATATCATCGTCCGCGTCTTACTGAATCCTTCACCCTTTAATTTATAAAAATATATACCTGATGAGAAATTATCCGCTTTTAAAGTAAACTCGTAAACTCCTACCTGTAAATATTTATTAATCGGTACTGCAACTTCCTTACCCGCTAAATCATATATTGTAAGATTAACTAACATCTGTTCGTTGAACTCATTTTTGCCGCATAAAGGAATGGAAAATCTGATTTTTGTTTCAGAATTAAATGGATTTGGATAATTCTGCTCCAGAGTAACTGAATATGGAATATATTCCGATAGTTTTTGAATGCCGATTATTTCGCTTAATCCCCTTCTCCAAACCGAATGTCCGCCTGTACCTGCGTAAACAAAATCACTAAAAATATATATCGAATAAACTGTCAGCATGCTGACAAAACCCTGATTTTTTATTGCCCAGTTCGTACCGTAATTTGTGGAAACATATACACCGTTTTGAGTTCCCGCAAAAATATTTGAGTTGTTTAGTAAGATACAGTTTGTATATAAACCCGGATATGCTTGCGTTATAGTCGTCCAGTTATTTCCGTTGCTTGCCGTTAAATATATTCCGATGCTCGTACCCGCGTATATATTGGCACCGGTTGAGGTCATTGAATTTACAAACAGATTGTATACAGGGAAACCGTTGCTTACGGATACCCAGTTAATACCGTTATTCGTTGTTCTGAATATACCGCCCGTCGACCCGTTGTAACAGGTTCCCGCAAAAAGATTATTCCCGTTTGCCGCAAACGATTTTACAGAAAGATTGTTAAGACCCGTAAAGTTCCATTCCAGACCGTCATTGCTGGAATAAAAAATACCTCCGCTGTTGTTGGATTCTGTTGATGTTCCTGCATAAATTATGCTGTTTTTTGCAAATAATCTGTTAATAAATAAATTTGTCATTCCGTTATTTCTGGCTGTCCAGTTTTCTCCGCTGTTTGTCGATATAAATACACCTCCGCCCGATGTTCCCGCCAACAGTATATCGTTTTTTGCTAACAACGAAGTTATATTTGTATTGCTTAATCCGCTATTCACAGCTGTCCAGTCACCACCGTAATTAGACGAGCGGAAAATCCCGCCTGTCGTGCTTCCCGCAAATATGTAATTATTATTTGATGTAAAAGATGTGATTGTCCTGTCCGTCCCGATGCCGCCGGGAAGCTGTATCCATTGGCATATGCAATCTTTATCGTTTGTAACGCTTAGAAAAATAAATAATATTATTAATGATTTTTTTAGCAAAAATATTTTTTTATGGATATCTTACCCAATTTAAAAATAATTTACTTTAAATTAAATATTATTTATCTATCATTATTCACCTGTATTTAAAGCAGTCTTATATTCGCCTCCCCCCTCCTTTTAAAATACGAATATATTGCATATCGTATCGCATCCATCATGTGGTCATTGAATTTAATAGGTTCATCGAGCAGGTTTCCATCCTTATCCTGCTTGTAACTGTAAGACAAGACCTCTTTATTGATTCCCGTGTTTTCGGAATGGCTTAATATTTTACACGATTTGAGGAAATCAATTCCGTCCTTTACGTTTTTATCCGCAGGAAATACATTGAATCCTGCCCTCTTAAGCTCCTCTATTCTGCCGGATTCCGCCGAATCACAGTAAATATAACTTCCCCTCTTGATTTTCAGATTTTTCATTTTGTTTATCAGATCTGTGTTGGTCAGTCTGCATTCGTAAATCATTTCCCTTAAATAAAACACTTTATCCTTTATATTTACTTCCACTAATGCCGTCTGATTATTATATCCGAAATCCAAACCGTATATCGTTTCATCGAAATTTGCAGGAAATGTGTGTAATATTTCAAACGGTCTGTATATTACATTCTTCAGCACGCCCCATTCTCCGAGCGTATATATATTGTAATATTCTTCATCCTGCTCCTTAAGGTTTTTCAAAACATCAATATACTCTCCGTCAATATAAATATTATCCTTGTATGTCGTCCTTAATTTATATGTATCTTTAAACTGCTTTGTGTTCAGCCAGTGATGTGAATTCACCGGATTGTATGTCAATATTATCTGCTTGTAATTTTTTGTTCTTCCCCTTAACCTTAAATCAAGCTGGTTAAAATCAGGATAATCCAGCTCCGTTGCCTCTTCCACCCATATCGAAGAAATGCCGAAAATTGATTTTAACTTTTCTCTGTCATCGATTCCCGCAGACAGAAACTCGTTTCCATTCAGTAATGAACTCATTCTTAAATCCGAATCGTTAATCTTGTAATATTCGTCAAGTCCCGATGAATATAACAATGATTTTATGAGACTGAACTGTGAATGCCTTATCGTCCGTGCCACTTTTCTGACCAGCAGTATTTTATGCCTTTTTTCCGTTAAAGACCTTAATAATAATTTCTGCGCCGCAAAGTAGCTCTTACCGGAACCGGCTCCTCCGTATAAGTGAAGATACCTGCATTTATTAAATAATAAATCCCTGTAGACCCTGTTTATTTGTTCCTCGATAAACTTAAATCTCGGTTCAAATAACGAAGATTTCAGGAACATTTGACTCAGTGTAACAAATGACATCTTTATTGCTTCTCTATTTCCTTAACATCGCTATCCTGGCTTAGATTTACTAAGATTTCCCTGTTCTTTAAATCAAATTTCTTTTTGTCTTCCATCCCCCAGTTAAACCTTGCCTTAACATAAAAAATCCATGCAGGAAAGAAATATTTTTTCTTCTCATCTTCTAATATTTCGAAAATCATCTTTTCCCAGAAATAAAATGATTCTCTTATAGCTTTCTTTATTTTATCAACCTGTAATATATTTTTACTGCTTTTATCCAGTTCCTTTGCGTACTCTTCAATTTCTCTGTAATCGCACTCCGTAAACGAAAATTCAGAATACCCTTTTTTTAGATGTTTGCAAAAATTATCAATTAATCTCTCCTTTTCTTTTATACTTGGTCTTTTCATATTTTGCACCTCATATTTTATTTTTTATTCAAAAATCCCGATTTTATATTACAATATGCATAATAAAAGATTTTCCGAATAAATAACGTGGAAACAAAAACATATTATGAATTATCTTGTGGGTAGTTTTTTTTGATTTGTAATTTTAAAAAGAAATGCATAAAATTAATGTTTAAGTATAACATGAACAATAAACTCGTCAATATTATCCTGTCAATAATAGTATTCATTATGCTTATATTGGATGCCCTCGCAATCCATGATATAATTAGTGGTGAACCGGATTTATTATATGAGATTGGTATGTTATCGGTTAGTATACTGGTCTTTATTGCAATCGGCGTTTACCTTAAACAGCGAAAGCAAAAATCCTCACAAGCCTGATAATAAAAGCTGTATGCAATAATTATTTTTCTCTTCTTGAGGATTTGTTCATCTGTAAAATAAGAGGTAGCCTATAACTCCTCGCAGTCCCAAAACGAAACCGTTGGCTGAACAATCATAAATAATGCAAATACAGAAACCGGATAAACAATTAATCATGCAGGTTCGTATGTTAGCTTATGATTTATTTCGCTATTATCCCTCTCGTACTTTTTTCAATAAAATTTGTTATTTCTTTTATCTCTTCCGTTAACTCAAATTCGGATTTGAGTTTTATTAAAGCATCTTTGAAATTCAAACCCGAATCATAAAGAACCCTGTAAGCATCCTTTATATTTTGAATAACATCAGGTGAAAAGCCGTTTCTTCTCAGACCAACTAAATTTAATCCGCGATATCTGATTGGTAATCTTCCTGCGAGGACATATGGAGGAATGTCTTTGTGAATTTTTGTGCTTGATTCCACCATCACGAACTTTCCGACTTTGCAAAACTGGTGTATGCCAACCAATCCGCCAATGTTTGTGTAATCATCTATCTCTACGTGTCCGCCGTGATTTACCCCGTTTACAAGAGTTACATTATTTCCGATTATATTATCGTGAGCAACGTGAACGTGATTCATTATATAACAGTTTTTCCCAACAATTGTTCTCATACTGTGTTTGGTTCCCCTGCATACCGTCGAGTGCCCTTTTATTATTGTACCTTCCCCGATTTCAGTAGTGCTGTTCTCGTTGTTATACGAAACCGAGTTCGGCCATACACTTATTGCTGATGCGTGAAGGATTTTCACACCGTCACCTATTCTCGAACCGTTTCCTATAAATGCATTCGGACCGATTTCTACATCATCACCGATAATTACATCATCTTCGATAACGCTGAATTCCCTGATTTTTGAGTTCTTTCCGATTTTTGCCTTCGGACTTATTGATACCATTGACATAATTATAATGTATTACAATCATTAATTAAAAAATCAAATTACCGATTTTAAAATTAAATTAGAGTGAAGATTTTTATTCCAGTAAAATATTAAATATCTTAATATTACAAATTCTGATTTGTATTTTACTTGAAATTTCCGAAAATTTCTCTTAATATATTTTCTCTATAATTAAAAATACCGGTTACTTGCCTTTTTACGAATAGAAAGTTTATTATTTTTCCAATAAACCCAAAAGGTAAACTGTAATAAAGTAAATCTGACATTTCGATACCTCCTTCAATCTCTTTGAAATGATGTTCGTGATGCCATAATTTATATGGTCCGATTCTTTGTTCGTCTATAAAATAATTTTTTTCTGATATTTGTGTAATTTCCGTAACCCAAGTAATTGGGACACCAAAAACCGGGCTCACTTTATACACAATAAACATACCCGGAAACATTTTACCGTCTTTTAAATCGGAAATAATCCTGAAATTCATTTTTTTAGGAGTAATTTTACTCAGGTTATTCGGAGAAGAAAAAAAATCCCATGCGGTTTCTATATCAACGGGAATCCTCTGAACTTTTTCAAGTTTATGCATATTTTATAATAAAAATTATTTGTCGAATATAATTTGCTCGCCTTCTTTCAATATTTTTATTTTTTCTTTTAAATCACTGTAAGCAGTGGTCTTGAGCAAATCCTTAAGTATATATATAGGATAATTTTCATCCCTGATATATTTAATCGAACCGTAATGCATAGGAATCATATGTTTTGCATTTAATTCCCGAAAAACATCTAATGCTTCCAGAGAGGAAGTGTGGTGATAAAAGCCAACCGAGTCACAATTCCTGCAAGGACCAACCGGAATAAAAGCAAGTTCAATATCAAATTCACTTCCGATTTTCTTGAATGCTGTGCTGTCATAACCGGTATCACCGGCAAAATATATACATAAATCCTTATATTCCAGAATATAACCTGTTGCACCTTGGGTTTTCCACGTATATACATCCAAAGCATACCTCCCGCCTGAATGAGCGGCAAAAACAGGTGTAATTTTTAAACTATCGATATTTACCGTTTTACCTATTCTATCACTTGTTACATTTCTGTTATCAATTCTAATCATATCTATATTGTAAGCAGGTAAATATTTTTCAACACCGTAAGGAAATATAAGTTTAGCATCGGGAAATTTTTCCGATAAATCCCCTATTGAAGTAAAACATAAATGGTCCATATGGGAATGAGAAATACAAATATAATCAAGTTGATTAAGATGTTCCATATCCAAGCCCGATTCAACACGCCTTAAAAAAATTCCGCCGAGATGATTATCGAAATACGGGTCGAAAATAATCGATTTATCATACATCTGGACAAGCATTGTTGAATGCCCCGCCCAGAGAACCGACAAGCGAACGCCTTTTTTTATCGGATTCTTAATTTTATTCTTTACTTCCCTTGGTGATTCAAATACAGCATCTCCAATATTATTGAATGCAATGGACAGGTAAGCACATCCGCTTAACCAAATAGAAAATATCAAATAACAAATAACAAATATGTATCCAATTTTAAAAATATTTTTCATTTAAAAGTACTTAAGATAAAGACTAATATTATAATTTGTTCGTGAATTAAAATTTTGAGTATATTGCAAACCTATCATACTTCCGAAAATATAAATCCCTGCTTCCACACCTGTATACCCCTTACTTACTTCATCAATACTTTTTCTGAAAGTATATTTCATTCCAATCGAGGCACTGACGTTTTCTCCATATTCTACAAGCGGAAGCACTATTCTCGAACCTGTGCTTATACCAAAATTTTCTAAATTCGAATATTTAAATCCCGATGTCAATATTTCAGGTTGAACAAATGCTTCAATCGAACCTGTAAACCTTCTTACGGGATTTATCATGAAAAATTGCGTATTAGAAACGTATTTATTCGCCCTGAACGATATATTTATCGGTATAACCTGCCATTTTAAACCGAACTGTACCCTGCTGTTATCACCGTCTGTGTCCTGAAATAAAGTAGGCGAAGGTATCACCTGCATTAAAGCCCAACTAAGGTATTTCTTTGCCTCATTCTCTTTGAAATCCTGTGTATGTGCGTTAGAAAAAATTAAAAATAATATTAAACCTGTTATTGTTTTCTTTATATTCATTACGGACTTAAAATTAAACATAATTTAAGAAATAATTTAGGATTTTAAAAGTTAAGAATATAAGCTAAGTTTGTATTTATGAAATATCTAAATGACTACTATACATTAAAGAAACTATACAGTTACAAACCAAATACGATATTTCCAGATAATTCTGATTTTTGCATTCACAATTTAAAATTTGTTTCCGATATAAATGAACAATTCCCCGAAAAATCAGAATGCATACATATTGCAAATCAAAACAAAGAAAAAATCAGAAAAATTGCACTGGAAAAAAAATGCGATTGTACCGAATCTATAAAAGTATTTGATTTAATAGATTCCGAAATTCATCAAAATAATTCCTTCATATACCCGATATATAAAAAAAATGGCGGGAAGAAATCTGAATCAGTAATCATACTTCTGCACGGTTTAAACGAGAAAAATTGGGATAAATATCATACCTGGGCAAAAGTACTGCTCGAACTGACCGGAAAAGCAGTTTTGCTTTTCCCCATTTCATTCCATATTAACAGAGTCCCGCCCGATTGGACTCATCCGAGAAAAATGGACAATCTTTCGAAGGAAAGAAAAGCTATGTTTCCAGATATTATAGAATCATCTTTTGTTAATGCCGCTATAAGTACACGCCTGCAGTTTAAACCCGAAACATTTTTCTGGTCCGGACTGAGGACTTATTATGACATTTTGAAATTGTTCGCTCAGATTAAATCTGATGAACATCCTCTGATTTCTGAAAACGCTTCTGTCGATTTTTTCGCTTACTCGATAGGTGCTTTTCTGACAGAAATTCTTATGATGAATAACTTTAATAACTGGCTCGATGAATCTAAAGCTTTTTTGTTCTGCGGCGGACCTGCTATGAGCGGTATGTATGCAACATCAAGATATATTTATGACAGCGAAACCTATAAATCTATGACGAATTTTTATGTTCTGAACTTCGAGGAGGAAATTAAAAAATCGAGCGGCATGCAAAGATATTTTGCCAATCCCGATGACGCAGCCATTGATTTCAAAAGCCTTTTGTCTGTCGATATGCTGAAGGAATACAGGGAAAAAAAACTGAACAATCTTTCCGATAGAATTAAAGCCCTAGCTCTTGTGAAAGACACTGTAATCCCTCCCGAATCGGTCATTCAGACACTGAATGGCGATGACAAAAAAATTTCAACCGAAGTAATTGTTATGGATTTCCCGTTTGATTACGACCACATTTCACCTTTTCCACTCGGTGAAAATATTCAGGTTGAAGTTGATAAAAGCTTCGGCAAAGTATTTAATATTGCTTCTGAGTTCTTGAAATGAAAATTATTAAGGAACTATAAAAATTAAATTGTTCTAATAACTGTATTCATATCTGTATAGATAATCTATTTCATCCGTAAAATCCGAATATCTCCATTCGGTCTTGTTCCCTTTATCATCATATTTATACGTGCTTTTTGATACTACTTTTCCGTCGATGGAATAAGATACATCCTCAAGCAAAAGACCTTCGTCATTATATGTATATTCATTTCTTGATGTCATTTTATCGCTTAAACTGAAAACTGTTTTTTCTGCTACATTGCCTCTTTTGTCATACTTATAATAAATCTTGCTTATAAAATTTGCCTGAGGATAACTGATGTTCTCCTCTATGCAGTTTCCCGATTTATCATAAAAATATAAATATACAATCTCGAGCGTTTCAATTTCATCGTATTTGTCTTCTTCTATTAATCTATTCGAATTATCATAAAATAATTTACTGCGCCCATTTGTATTTCCTGCAGAATCCACGTAATCCAGCCTCACTACCGAACCGGAAGAATATGTATATTCGGTCTTGAATGTCATCGAATTCCCGAAGTAATATATCTTGTTTTTTATGTTTACATTATCGGGTTCGTAGTTCGTAATTACCCTGCTCATTAATGAATTATTTGCATAATATATCGATACATCCTTCACATTTTTCTTATCGTTGAAAGTTGCTATTGTCTTCGAGTAATTCGGATAAAATGTGATTTCCGTATATTCGCTTTTACTTAAATCTACATTTATTTTATTGATTTTTTCCGACTCATCCGAGACTTTACCTTCCTCGATATCAAACCTCGTAACCGTTACTTCTTTGATATCGTTTTTTATGCAATCTTCATATGCCTTTTTAATCTGCAAATCAGAATCTGTAATGACTTTAATCTGCGGAATACTTATTTTTGTTAAACCAAAAATCAGCATTACTGTAAAAAAAACAAAATATCTCTTCATAATTTGATTTATTTTTCTAACAAAATTAGCAAAAAATAAGAGCAAATACTATTTATTACCCTCTTCATTTACATCACTCTTTTCATTCTCGTTTTTCTTCGTATTCTTTGACTTCTTATAATAGTCTTTCGTATTCCCGAAACTATAACTTAAATTCAAATAAATCCCTCTAGAATCATACTTGTATTCATATATGCTCTTAACCCCGGTCCCATTCGTTTCGCTTCCCCATTTCCTCGTTTTGAATATATCCTCTCCCCTTATACCTATCGTTAGCTTTTTTCCAAAAAACGATTTGTTTACAGATATGTCCAGGCTCTGCGAAGGCTGGTTGAACCCGGTCGGATTAATCCTCTTTCCCGTGTAATCATAATATATCTCCAAATTAAAAAGCTCTCCGAATGTTAAAAACGACCTGATATTTGCCTTCCATGAAAAACCCTCTTCGCCGCTGTAATCGTTTGTCAATCCATCATCGTATTTTGCATTATAAAAACTGAATGTCGAATTTAAATTCCACCATTTGAATGCATGCGAACTGATTATAAAATCCATTCCGTATGAATACCCCGACCCCGAATTCACGTATGTGTTTACTGTAATATTTGAATCCGTTAAATAACTGTAATTCGATATTACATCCGTTGACCTTCTGTAAAAAACCATCGGTGTCAAATTAATTATGTTGCTTATATACATATAACTTAATTCGTACGAATCGGAATATTCAGGATTGAGTTCCGAATTACCGAAAGTTATAAACTTCATGTCCCTTTTCCTTACAAACGGATTCAAACGGTAATTGTTTGGCCTCGTTATTCTTCTGCTGAAGCTTAATTGCAATTCATGGGACAGTCCAAACTTCTGCGAAATGCTTATCGTGGGAAAAATATCTAAGTAGTCTTTTTTGAATTCCGTACCGTTGGTAATTAGCTCACCCTTCGCATATGTATGCTCAATCCTTAAACCGAGCTTGAACCTGAACTTCATTATCTTGTGCGAGAAAGTCCCGTATATTGCATTGATGTTTTCAGAAAGTTTAAAATGATTTGTTACGTCCTCGTTTCTGATAAATTCATTCAAAACGTAATTCATAGTATCGGAACTGAAATCATTATCGTTGACCCTGAATATTCCCTTGTACCCTGTCTCGAATTTTGTCTTTTCGTTAAACGGATTTGTGTAGTCAAGCTGAACTTTAAGATTGTAATTTTTTAAGTTCGTTATGTCTTTTTGCTTTGAAGGATTTTTGACCGGATTTAAAAGTGAATCTAAATATTGTATAGACTGATTTGAATTGCCCGGACTTTTGGAATCCATGAGAGTCAAATCGAAATTAAGTTCTCTTCCGAGTTTGCCGAATTTACCGTTATAATATAAACTCATTGAATAACTGTCCCAGTTTCCATCGCTTAAATAACCGTTGTCATATAAAGAATTTATATAATAAAGCGAATCGTAATTATAATTTCTAGAGGTAGAATTGTTATCGTAATTATACTTGTTTACGTATGCATCAATACCTATGCTGTGCGATTTTTTTAGCTCATATTCCGTCCCTAATCCGGCATAATAATATTTTCCCGAGCCGTCTCCGTTCGAATAATTCTTGAAAAATGACTGCGGCTGGAAATAAGTTACATCACCTGTGTTTTCATTCTTATACTGGAAATCACCGAGTCCCCCGTTTATAAAAAAGCTAAATTTGCTTTTTTTCATATCCAGGCCAAGCCCCGTATTGTAGCTTTTATTGTCTCTGAATCCTGCGTATAAATACCCGTTATATCCTAATCCCCTGTTTTCATTCTCTTTCATAACGATATTTATTATCCCTGTTACACCCTCTGATTCATATTTCGCCGACGGGTTTGTGATTATCTCTACGTTCTTTATAGCATCTGCAGGAATCTGCTTAAGACTCGCAAATTTCATCGGTTTGTTGTCAATAAGTATTACGACATTTTTACTTCCTCTCAAACTTATATTATCGTTTGCATCAACCTCTATCATGGGAAGTTTTCTTAAAGCATCAATTGCCGTGCCACCCTTCGTCGAGATTATCTTATCAATGTTAAAGACTTTCTTGTCGTCGTTAAACTCGATTAAGGGCTTTTCATCCTGAACTGTTATTACATCTGTCCTGTAACTGCTCGTTGTAAGTCTTATCGTATCAAGATATACTTCTTTTTTATTTTCATCAATAACTATATCTTTAACTCTGTATGTAGTATAACCTATGAACAATACCTCAATCTTGTACTTTCCATTCTCAAGATTGTTAAACGCAAAAAAACCTGTCGCATCTGTCCCTGTTCCTGCATATCTTACACTGTCCTCGCTACGAAATATCATAACTGAAGCATCACTTATGGGAGTATAATCTTTCCCGTCCCTGACTGAACCTATTATTTTCCCCTGAAACAAACTATTAGATTTCTCCACATCTGCATTTATTACCGGGATTTCATCTTTAAAAATCATCTCAAAAATACTGCTTGTTCTTGATGTTATCTTAATCGTATCAAATATAAATTCCTGTTTCTTCTCACTTAACCGGATATTTTTAATTACATAACCGGAGTAACCCTTTGAACTAATCTCTAATCTGTATAAATCGTATTTTAAATCATTGAAAGCAAAGAAACCTGTTGCATCAGTAGTTATTTCATTTGTCTCATTACCATCAATGTTACTTAATGACACAATAGCATCACCTATAGGAATATGATAATCCCTATCCCTTATTACACCAATAATTTTACCTTGAGGCATTACTTCCGTAATAATAACGAAAAATAGGCAAAATAAACAAATAAATATATTTTTATTCGGAATTATCATATTAAACACTTAAAATAATAAGCATTTTCTTAATAAAAAACTTATTTATTATTGAGGATTTTTTGAATTTATCTTGGAAGGATTATAAAAATTCGGAATCCCCCGACCCCCCGTTCCCGGGAGGTAATTATTCTTCTCTTCTCTTTGCCCGTGGGGAATTCCGAAATTTTTCTAAAATATTAATAAAATGAAAACTATATGGTATTTATACGTAATGTAAAAAAAAAAGTTGCATCCGTCCGAAATATTTTTCCGACTTATTTTTATAACAAAATATACTTTTCAACGTATTATATAATAAAATCTAATAAACAAAGGAGAATCACTATGGTAAAACTAATTTACTTTCTTTTCTTACTGTATTACCTTCCGTCACAAACTGTCTTGGCCGATGGAATAATCAAAGAACAGAGCCTCCCGACATCACAGGGAAAATCGTTAATAGTAAAATCTGATTGCGGTGATGTCAATATTACCACATGGTCAAAAAACGAAGCGTATGTTAAAATCTCAGGTAACGATATTGCAAAGAATAATTTTGAATTTACAATTGAAGAAAAAAGCGGAGATATTTATGTAATCGCGAAAAAACCAACCGGAACTAAAAGCCTGAATAACGTGAGGTTAAACATCGAGGCAAGTATTCCTGAACAATTTAACACCGATGTTTCAACTGCAGGCGGAAATATCAGCCTTGAAAAACTGACAGGAACTGTCGATATGAATACTGCAGGCGGCAATATAATTCTGAAAAATATCTCGGGAAAATCAGAATTGAAAACAGCTGGAGGAGATATTACCGTGGAATCTTCAAGCGGGAATATCGAAGCAAAAACAGCAGGGGGTAACATTTATGTCGAATCGTCAAATGGAAATGTCGAGGCAAAAACTGCCGGCGGGGATATAAACATTAAAAGCTCAAACGGAAATGTCGAAGCGAAAACAGCAGGTGGCGAAATTACATTAAATTATACCGGCGAAAATAAAGGAATTGAATTGAAAACATCCGGCGGGAATATTAACCTGTACTTGCCAAGTGACTTTTCCGCAAATGTTAACTTAAAAACATCGAGCGGCGAAATTGATATGGGCTTCGAATATGTAGGAGAAACAAATAAATCAAAATCCAAAATTACGGGTAAAATCAACGGTGGAGGCGAATCGGTGTCTTGTAAAACTTCAGATGGGAATATTACTTTGAATAAAAGATAAAATCTCTTTTATTACCCACAATTTCCGAACTGCTATTTCGGAATGATATTATTGCATTGAACGTTTTCCGTAATAAAAAAAAAGCCGCCTGTTATAAGCGGCTTTTTTTTGTGAGGATGGAAGGGCTCGAACCTTCAACCACCGCCTTAAAAGGGCGATGCTCTACCATTGAGCTACATCCCCAAATTTCATTAATAAAAAACGAAAACGAATGATAAAAATAGCTATTTTTTTTGAAACTTTAAAGACTAAAACTTATAACTTACTATTGAATATTCATTAAACGAAGCCTGTTCTTCGCCCTCATTATCGAGAGCTCTGCCCTTGCCCTGTCCAAGTTCTCGGCATTCTCCTCTAACCTTCTTTCTCCCCTTTCAAGCGCCTTCCTGGCTCTCTCAACATCTATGTTCTCTTTATTTTCGATAGTATCAGCAAGAATTGATATTTTATTATTCTTAACCTCGAGTATGCCTCCGCTTGTGCTGTATGGCGTCATTATTCCCTTTTCATCCTCTAATTTCATTATGCCTATCTGTAATGTCGCTATCATGGAGGCATGATTGTATAATACCTGAAATTCACCCATTGAACCGGGTGCTATAACGGATTTAACCTTACCCTTGAATACACTCCTTACAGGACTTACTATTTCAAGCTCTAATAAATTATCCAAAGTCTGTTATTGATTCTGAATTTTTTTTGCCTTTTCAAATGCTTCCTCGATAGTACCGACTAATAAGAAAGCATTTTCGGGTAAATCGTCACATTCTCCGCTCAATATCATTTTGAATCCTTTTATCGTTTCCTCAAGCTTTACATATTTACCGGGAATATTTGTAAACTGCTCTGCAACCGCAAACGGCTGAGATAAGAATTTCTGAATTCTCCTTGCCCGGGCAACAGTCTGTTTATCCTCATCAGAAAGTTCATCTATTCCGAGAATGTTTATGATATCCTGCAGGTCCTGATAATTCTGAAGCACCCTCTTGATTTCCATAGCAGTGTTATAATGCTCGTCCCCTACTATATTCGGGTCGAGAATCCTCGATGTGGATGTAAGCGGGTCAACAGCAGGATAAATACCAAGCTCGGAAATTTTTCTCGAAAGTTCAGTGGTCGCATCTAAGTGAGCAAAAGCCGTAGCCGGTGCCGGGTCAGTATAATCATCAGCAGGAACATAAATCGCCTGTATAGATGTAATAGAACCTTTCTTGGTTGATGTAATTCTTTCCTGCAATGCACCCATTTCTGTTGCAAGTGTGGGTTGATAACCTACTGCAGAAGGCATTCTACCTAGCAAAGCTGATACCTCTGAACCTGCCTGCGTGAATCTGAAAATATTATCTATGAATAATAAAACATCCTTGCCAAGTTCATCGCGGAAATATTCCGCTATCGTCAAACCGGTTAATCCTACCCTTAATCTTGCTCCGGGGGGCTCATTCATCTGTCCGAATACAAGTGCAGTATTTTTTATTACTCCGGATTCTGTCATTTCGCGATATAAATCATTTCCTTCTCTTGTTCTTTCGCCTACTCCCGCAAACACCGAATATCCGCCGTGGTGTTTTGCAATATTATGAATGAGTTCCTGAATAATAACAGTTTTTCCTACTCCCGCACCGCCGAATAAACCCGTTTTTCCGCCTTTTGTATAAGGCTCGAGTAAATCTACAACCTTGATGCCTGTCTCGAACATTTCTCTTTTAGTAGATAAATCTTCGAATTTAGGAGGAGGTCTATGTATTGAATATTTTTTATCGGTTTTCAGTTCTCCTTTTCCATCAATGGCGTTTCCTGTGATGTTAATCAATCTGCCAAGAACTTCAAGACCAACAGGAACCATAATCGTCTCACCCGTATCGATCGCTTCCATACCCCTCACTAAACCATCTGTGCTATCCATAGCTACTGTCCTTACCCTGTCTTCACCAAGATGCTGCTGTACTTCCGTAATCAGGATATCTTCTTTTCCTTCTATTGTTGTCCTCTTTATGGATAAAGCATTGTTTATCGAAGGCAGTTGACCTTTGCTGAAATCAACATCTATTACAGGTCCAATTACCTGCGAAATTTTGCCAATATTCAAACTTTTATCCGGCATCGGAATTTTTCTTTAATTTTTAATATAAGTTATAAATATAACCAAATTGAAAATTATTTCAAATGACATTTGAAATAGAATATCCAGTTGTCGAATAATAAATAATGATTTTATATAAAAATTACCTGTACATTCTCAAAATCCCAAGTTTCACTCAAGAGAAAAATTATTAAGTATCATATTTTATTTTATATGTTTAATTTTATAAAATTTTAAAGTAATTCTATGAAAAAATTATTTTTATTAACCATTTCTATATTCTTTCTCTTAAATTCTTTTTCTTATGCCCAGGAATTAAAAAGTTTTAACGAACAAAAAGAAATTATCGAAAAATACCTTACGGAAAGGAATGAAATCTACTTCAAATTCTATTTATCCTCAAAAGAAATTCTGAAAAAAATGGCAAATGAAATTTCCATTGACAACGTGAGAGATAACATCGTTAATTATGAAGTGATCGCTTACGCGAATACGGATGAAATGGAAAATTTCCGGAAATATAATATTGATTTTGCGGTTATGACCCCACCTTCACTCCGGCATTCCGTGGAGATGAGCAATAATATTGACAAAATTATGGGTCAGTGGGATGTTTATCCTACTTATGAAGCTTACGTTAATATGATGAATGCATTCGCAACCAACTATCCGAATCTTTGCAGAATTGTTAATATCGGAACGACTGTGCAGGGAAGAGCTTTGCTCTTTGCTGTAATTTCAGACAGCGTTAACTTCCGAAAGCCAAAACCGAGATTCCAGTATTCTTCCACTATACACGGAGATGAGACAACAGGTTATGTAAATATGCTGAGATTAATCGATACTCTTTTAAGCGGGTATGGTAATAATCCGAAAATAACAGAACTTGTTAAAAACGTGGAAATATGGATAAATCCAAATGCAAATCCTGATGGAACATATTATGGCGGAAATGGAACAGTAAATGGTGCCAGAAGATATAATTATAATGGTTATGATTTAAACAGAAATTTCCCGGACTTTCATGCAGGTCTCAATCCGAATGGACCCTGGCAGCCGGAAACTATTGCTATGATGAATTTATTCGGACAATATAATTTTTCACTTTCTATGAATTTCCACGGCGGTGCCCAGGTCTTAAACTATCCGTGGGATTGCGAATCACCTCTGCATCCCGATGATGACTGGTGGATTCATGTATGCAAAACATATATAGATACTGTACACGCAATAAATCCGTCTTATATGATCGATTTATTAGGATCAGTACCTTACCCAAATATTCCCGGAATAACAAACGGTTATGCCTGGTACTATGTCTATGGTGGCCGTCAGGATTTTATGACTTTCTTTAAAGGCGGAAGAGAAGTTACTGCGGAAATCTCAGCTACAAAACTTGTTCCTGCAAATACACTTCCTAATTACTGGAATTGGAATCACAAATCCTGGCTTAACTACATAAAGGAATGCTTGTACGGCGTTAGAGGAATAGTAACTGATTCAATTACAAATCAACCTCTAAAAGCGAAAATCAGAGTACAGGGGAGAGAATATATGAACGACAGCACTTTCGTATTTTCGGATACAACCTGCGGGGATTATCATAGAATGCTTCCTACCGGTACTTATACGCTTGTCGTTAAAGCTCCAAACCACTACCCTAAGACAATTACCGGTGTTTATGTAAAATATGATTCGACGACTTATCTCAATATTAAACTAAGACCTGTTTCTACGGGAATTTCAGGAACGGAAACACCCTCTGAATATTTCTTATCTCAAAATTATCCGAATCCTTTTAATCCGGTCACTAATATCAGATATCAAATTCCTAAAAATAGCTTTGTTTCTTTAAAAGTTTATACTGTTTTGGGACAAGAAGTGGCTGAATTGGTTAATGAGAAACAACAAGCCGGTAATTATGAAATTAAATTCGATGGTAGTAAATTATCCTCGGGGATATATTTCTATAAACTTACCGCAGGAGATTTTTCGGATGTGAAAAACATGATTTTTATCAAATAGAAAATATTAAAATTATTAAAATAATAAAGCCGATGTTATTTTTCATCGGCTTTTTTTGTTTCACAATACTCTTTATTTATTGGGATTCAATATTCATTACTCTACCGTAACGCTCTTCGCCAGATTCCTTGGCTGGTCTACATTACAGCCCCTTGCAGCAGCAATGTAATAGGATAAAAACTGTAATGGTATTATATTAATAATAGGCGCAAATAGAGCCGAAGTCTTCGGTACCCTCAAAACATAATCGGCATAACTGTTTATATTCTCGTCACCTTCACTTGCTACTGTAATTATTATCCCGCTTCTTGCTTTAACTTCCATTATACTGCTTATGATTTTATCGTAAGTTCTGTCCTTTGGTGCAATAAATACTACAGGCATGTTTTCATCTATTAAAGCAATCGGTCCGTGCTTCATTTCAGCCGCAGGATATCCTTCGGCATGTATGTATGAAATTTCTTTCAATTTTAGGGCACCCTCAAGTGCTACAGGATAATTAAATCCCCTTCCGAGATATAAAAAGTTCCTCGCATCCTTGAATTTCAAAGCTACTTTTTTGTAATCCTCCCTCATACTCACCATTCTCGAAATCATTTCGGGTATCTGTTTCAGCTCGTCTGCCAGCTTTATTAACTCATCCTGTGGTATCGTTTTCTTCTCATTCGCTATCATCAGTGTTATCAGTGCCAATGACATTACCTGGCATGTAAATGCTTTTGTGGAGGCAACACCTATTTCAGGTCCGGCATGAACGTATGTTCCTGCATCTACTTCACGGGCAATCGTACTTCCGATTACATTCACGATTCCGATTGTCGTTGCACCGTATTTCTTCGCCTCTCTCAGAGCAGCAAGAGTATCGGCTGTTTCCCCGCTCTGACTGATTAGAATAACAATATCCTCCGGATTTATTATCGGTCTTCTGTATCTGAATTCCGATGCATATTCTACTTCTACAGGAATTCTGCAATAATGCTCCAGCATGTATTCGCCTACCAGACCCGCATGCCATGCAGTTCCGCAAGCGGTTATTATAATCCTTTTCGCATTAAAAAGTTTTTCGGAAACACTGTCCAAACCCCCGAGTTTTGCAACCCCTGTATTGAAATTTATTCTCCCTCTGTATGTATTCTGAATTGTATCCGGCTGCTCACAAATTTCTTTCAGCATAAAATGCTCGAATCCGCCCTTTTCAATATCATCGAGTAAAAAATCGAGAACTTCGATATTCCTGTATATGTCTTTGTCCTCAACCGTTTTCAAATGGAAACTGCCACGTTCAAGAGATGCCATCTCTCCATCCTCAAGATAAATCACGTTCTTCGTATGATAGATAATTGCCGACGCATCCGATGCAACCAGAATTTCATCATTGCCTATACCAAGCATCAAAGGACTCCCTTTCCTCGCAACAACAATTTTATTCGGCTCTTTCGCAGATAAACACGCAATACCGTAAGTGCCCTCTACTTCAAGAAGCGCAAGCCTTACCGCTGTCTCGAAATCTTTCGCTTTATTATAATGATAGTTAATCAGATTGGCTAA
Organism: uncultured Ignavibacteriaceae bacterium; assembly: GCA_964501535.1. Lineage (GTDB taxonomy): Bacteria > Bacteroidota > Ignavibacteria > Tepidaquicellales > Tepidaquicellaceae > FEN-1279. The sequence goes on from CAZCSV010000001.1 coordinate 722,648, forward strand.
AATTTCAGTATCGGTTTCGGTCTTGAAACTGTATTTCTCTTCCGTTAACCTGTCTTTTATTAACTTGTAATTTTCTATTATACCGTTATGCACAATCAGAATATTCTCATACATATCGAAGTGCGGATGAGCATTTATGTCATTGGGGACACCGTGCGTAGCCCAGCGTGTATGCCCGATTCCAATATTCCCCTGGAACTTATCTTTATCTAAAACTTCTTCAAGATTCTTTACCTTTCCCGCCTGTTTATAACTTATTATTTTATCTTTATCGTTAATGATGGAAACACCCGCCGAATCGTATCCCCTGTATTCAAGACGCTTTAATCCTTCGATAATAATCGGAAGCGAATTCCTCTTTCCAATATATCCTACTATACCGCACATTTATTTATATCCTTTTAATTTTTATTTCGGAATGTAAATTAAATATATTTATTATTAAATAAAATGCTAACTTTTAAAATTTTCATAAACTTAAAAATATATAAAAAAAGCCTGTAAACTCTAAATCTACAGGCTTTCAAAATCTCTATCAAAATTTTACTTCAATCCGAACATTACCGCCGATGCTTCTGCAAAACGAAGAAAAGGCGTAAAATATATTCCAAAGAATATTGTCGGAACAGCAAATAACAAAAGCATTATGTAATATCCGTAACTATACTGAATCTTTGTATCAAATCCTTCATCGGGCTTCATCAGAAACATATATTTTATTACTTTCACGTAAAAGAACAATGATATAACACTGTTTAATAAGCCGACCACTGCTAGCCATACCAAATGCTTTTCTATTAATGCAGAGAAAATATAAAATTTCCCTATGAATCCAACTGTAGCCGGTACACCTGATAACGCAAACATAAATATTGCCATAAATATACATACCGCCGGTGAGCGGTATCCTAGCCCTTTCATATCCTCTATATTGTCACTGTTCAGTTTGTTTGCTATCAACATTGTTGCATAAAATGCACCGAGATTCATAAATAAATATGCCATCAAATATACGAATATTGCCGTTAAACCTGCCTGATTAGCAACAACCAATCCAAGCATTATGTATCCCGATTGCGCGATTGAAGAATATGCAAGAAGTCTTTTCATACTCATCTGCCATATTGCTACAAAATTTCCGATTATCATTGATGCAACCGATAAAACCATTATTATCTCCGTCCAGTTTATCCCCTCTATAACCTGCCATGCACCGTTTATGAATACAAAAGATTTCAAAAATGTCGTTGCAAAAAATCTTATCATTACAGCAAAACCGGCAGCAGATGATGTCACGGCTAAGAACGCTGTAACTGGGATAGGCGAACCCTCGTAAACATCGGGCGTCCAGAAATGAAATGGAACCGAAGAAATCTTGTAACCGAATCCTGCAGTTATCATTATAATTGCTATTATTATCATTGGATTCGTATTCATTCCCATTCCCGATAATATCCTTGCAGTTTCATATATGTTCATCGTTCCTGTATATCCGTATAAAAGTGACATTGCATATATCATTATTCCCGAAGACGCCGCACCGTAAATTACGTATTTCATTGCAGCCTCTGAAGAGCGTTTTTCCTTTTTTGTGTATCCAGCGAGTATGTATGAAGTCAGACTTACAAGTTCAAGCGAAAGATACATCATCAGCATATTTACGGACGATGCCATTAAAAAAGAACCAAGAGCTAAAGATAGGAATAGATACGTGTATTCATTTTTATGCTCCGCATCCCTGAACTCCTTTGACGTTATTGCAAAAAGTATTATGAATATTGTCGATAATATAAACAGAAACTTGAAAAATGATGCATAAGGGTCAATAACGAGCATACGTTTGAACAAACTCGCTTCCAAACCGTATTGCATATATACGAAATATCCGCTTACCAGTAGTCCGGTTATCCCCAGAATGGATACTATTACCGATTTCTTTCTGATAATCAGATCGGCAAAAATACATATAATAAGTGTTACTATTAATACTGTCTCCGGTAAAAAATACGATAATTTATTTAAAATTTGCAGCTGCACAATAATAATTATTTAATTTTAATTCAAATGCCAGATTATATTAAAAAGTTGATTTACGGACGATGTCATCAGATTTAAAAATGGTGACGGAAGTATACCCAGAAATATTATAATCAATAATAACGGCACAGTACTCAACAATTCCCTTCCGTTGATATCCGTTAGTTCATTCCATTTTTCGGGAAGCGTTCCGAAAAATATCCTCTGTATTGTCCATAAAATATAAGCGGCATTTAATATAATCCCTAATGTAGAAATAATTGTTATTACTCTAATTGCTTCATTTTTAAATCCCCCGAGAAATACGAACGATTCACTTATGAATGCACTCAACCCCGGTAATCCGATTGAAGCAAAGAATGCAATTACTATTACCGCAAAGTATTTTGGCATCTTGTTGGCAAGTCCGCCAAAATCGTAAAGTCCTCTTGTATGTGCTCTGTCATAAATAATCCCTACGCTCAAGAAGAGTACCGCTGTTATCGTACCGTGATTGAACATCTGGAATATTGCACCATTGAATCCTATCGTTGTATTCGATGCTATCCCGAGCATTACGTATCCCATATGTGAAATCGAAGAATATGCAATAAGTTTCTTGAAATCCTTCTGTGCCATTGCACATAATGCACCGTAAATTATATTTATCATTGCCAGTATCGCCATCGGGTACATAAACCATACCGCCGCATCCGGAAAAATCGGATACGATATCCTCATTATTCCGTAAGAGCCCATTTTCAGAAGAACACCGGCAAGTATTACCGAAATAGCTGTCGGAGCTTCTACGTGTGCGTCAGGCAGCCATGTGTGGAACGGGAAAATCGGTACTTTGATTGCAAACCCTATAAACAGTGCAACAAATGCAAGATATCTGAAATTTGTTCCTACTCCCCCCATTAACGAATTCGGGTCAATCGCCGCAGGATTCATTAAAGTCAGCATATTAAACGTATGCATCCCTGTTACAGGGTCCTTTGAACTGAAATATAAAGCAATTATGGTTATTAACATAAATATTCCGCCAAAGAACGTGTACAGGAAAAACTTAATCGCAGCGTATTCCCTTCTTTCTCCACCCCATATACCGATTAAAAAGTACATCGGGAGCAGCATTATTTCCCAGAATACAAAGAAAAGGAATAAATCAAGTGCACAAAAAGTGCCCATCATGCCAGTTATTAGAAACAGGTATAAAATATAGTATCCTTTCTCGTTCCTCTTTACACTGAAAGAAGCAACTGCCCCTATGAAACTTATCAGTGAAGTCAGTATTACCATAGGAAGTGATATGCCATCTATTCCTAAAAAATAATCTATGTTAATCTTTCCCTCCCAGACAACTGCAGGAATATTTATCCACGAAAGCTTTTCTATAAACTGAAAACTTTCAATATTATTTACTCCGGCTAAGTTCTTATCGTAATTTAAAAGCAAAACTACCGATAAAACTATCTGTAAAATTGGAAAAACGAGGGTTACATACTTAATTGACTTTTCATATGCCTTCGGAATGAAAAGTATTATTAGCATACCCAGAATAGGCAGGAAAACTATCCAGCTTAAAATACCGATACCAAGTATTGGAAATTGTACCATTACTTTTGTTTGTTAATTTATTATTATAATTTAAAAAACTGTTCCGACATCTGTTCTGATGCCGCATTCGTGCCGAAAGAGGGAGTCGAACCCTCACGGGATTTGAGTCCCGCTGGATTTTGAGTCCAGTGCGTCTGCCAATTCCGCCATTTCGGCAAAAACTCTATCTGAATATAAAATAAAGAACTATTATTCCGAATACTAAAAATAATATGTATGTCTGTATCCTTCCGGTCTGGAATTTCCTTAATATAAGACCGAAAAATCCGACCAATCCGCCTGATAAATTAACAAGCCCGTCAACAACTATGTTATCGAACTTACCCGAACCGAAAGATGTCCACCTCGTTATCGTAGCGGAACCATTCACTGCTCCGTCAACCAGCTTATTGTCGATCCATGCGCTTATTCTTGAAATACCCATAGTTAATGCTATTACTGTTGCATCGTATAACTCGTCAAAATACCACTTGTTTAATGAGAAATTATATATAGGTTTAATCTTTTCGGTTAATTTTTCTACGTCCACTTTCTTCCAGAAATAAAAAGCATAAGCAAGTAATATTCCCGTTCCTGCTATCGCTAGAGAAAGAAACATTGCAGGATAATGTGCGTGATGTAACAGTTCTGTGTACTCGGCTCTATCTACTATATGATAAATAGCTCCTTTTGTTCCCGTTAAAAGCGACTCCGGTGTTTTCATCATTTGCATAATCCATCCCGAATCCGCACCAAATGGATTGAAGGAGTAAAACGCAAAGAAAGATAACATTGCCAGCATTATCAATGGCAAAGTCATCTGAATAGGCGATTCGTGGCAATGGTCATACTTTTCTTTGTTCCTTGATTCACCGTAAAAAGTGATGATTAATAAACGGAACATATAAAAAGCCGTGAGCCCTGCTACTAAAAATCCTATTACCGGAATAATGTACGTTATTCCGCCGTTGATATTTGCAAAAGCCATCGTAGCGGCTAGTATTGAATCCTTGCTTAAAAATCCTGAAGTAAACGGAACACCGCAAAGTGCAAACGTCGCCATTAAAAATGTCCAATACGTAATGGGCATCTTTTTCCTCAAACCGCCCATTTCCCTTATATCCTGAACGTGATGCATTCCGATTATCACAGAACCTGCAGTCAGGAACAAACATGCCTTGAAAAATGCGTGAGTGACAAGATGAAACATTCCGAAAGACATCGCCCCTACTCCGATCGCCATTATCATATAACCCAGCTGACTGATTGTTGAATATGCAAGTACTTTCTTAATATCATTTTGCGTTATTGCTATAGTTGCAGAAATAAATGCTGTGATTGCACCTATAAAAGTAACAAAGGTAAGCGCATCTGCCGAAAGCATTACAAAAATTCTTGCGGTCAGATACACACCTGCGGCAACCATTGTTGCAGCGTGAATCAATGCCGAAACCGGTGTTGGACCTTCCATTGCATCCGGTAACCATACGTGAAGCGGAAACTGAGCAGATTTACCTATTGCACCGCAGAAAAGCAATATACCCGCGGTTGTCAATAAACCGCCCTGTAATTTCCCCGCTTCAACCCCCGCGAAGATATCTGTAAAATTAAAAGTACCTATCGTTAAAAATAAAATCATTATGCCAAGTAGAAATCCTACGTCACCAATCCTGTTTACTATGAAAGCTTTTTTTGCGGCTTCCTGTGGAGCCGGTTTCTCATACCAGAATCCTATTAATAAATATGAGCTTAAACCGACAAGTTCCCAGAAAATATACATCAGAAGCATATTGTTCGTTAAAACCAATCCAAGCATCGAAAAAGTAAAAAATCCGAGATAGGAAAAATACTTTTTATACTTGGAATCTCCTTCCATATATTTTACCGAAAATAAATGCACGAAAGCACTAATTGCATTTACTACAATCAGCATTATCGCCGATATCTCGTCTATTACGAATCCTGCCGTGAATATCGTATTACCTTTACCTAAATCAAACCAGTCAACCGTATAAGAATACTTTCCGGTTTGCGCAAATGCAAAAAACACAACAAATGAAAGTGCAAGATTTATGAACAGTAGAGAAACAGCTATAAAATCTCCCTTTCTCGGAATAAAATTCCCGAAAAAAGCCAATATCAGAAACGATAACATTGGCAAGAGCAGTATTACTAACGGAAGATATTGTAAAGTATAATCCATAATAAAAATTAATCTTTCATAGTATTTGCCTCGTCCACGTTTACCGTGGAGAAGTGATTATATAAATTAAGTATTATTGCAAGGGCAATTGCAGCTTCTGCAACGGCAAGAATGATTACAAAAATCGTTATCATCTGTCCGTCTACTCCAAGCCCTCCGAAATGTGAAAATGCGACCAGATTTATATTTGCCGCATTTAATATCAGCTCAATTCCCATCAAAATCAGTATGGCATTCCTTCTTGATATTAATGCAAAAAGCCCGACACCGAAAAGTATCGCACTGACTATTAAATAATGATGTAATCCTGTTTCCATATTGTAAATCTTTTGTTATTTATTTGTTTTTTCTTGCATACATTGCCGAACCTATTAAAGCAATTAACAAAACAATTGATGCAATTTCAAAAGGCAGCAAATAACTCGAAAGCAATTGCCTGCCGATTTCACCGATAGTTGTTTCATTTTGAATCGGAATCGTAACTCTCCATTTCGTCGTTAGCATTATCACTATTATTATTGCGGTAATTCCAACCGTAAAGATTACCGCAGGAATAATATTCAAATTATTCGTCTTTATGTCTATACTGGTAATCCTGTGGGTCAGCATAATACCGAATAAAAGAAGGATTAATATCCCTCCCACGTATACCATTATCTGCGTAATCGCAATGAAATCCGCCCTCAACAATAAATATAATGCGGCTATGCTTAAAAGGGTAACAAACAGCGCCATTGCAGAATACATAATATTTCTAGTTGAAACTAAAAATACCGCTGACGTAATTGTTAATAAAGCAAAAATGTAAAATAAAATTGTATAATAATCCATAATCGTAATTAAGATTCTTTTTTATCTGTTTCCGGTTTCTGTGTCTCATCCGGTTTCTTTTCAGCAGGCTTTTTCACAGCCGCTGCTCCTGCCGCCTTCTTCTTTGCCTGCTCCTCTGCATATTCTTCCGCTTTCTTTTTCTTTTCCTCCGCCTGCTCGGGGGTCATATCCGTAAATTCATAAAGCAAATCCGCTCTCTTAAACGTCGAAAACTCGAATACATCCGTCATGTATATGCATTCCGTCGGACAAGGAAAAACACACAACTGGCAATAACAACATTTTGCAAAATCAATCGTAAATTTTGGAACGAATAGCGCTTTTTTCTTACCCTGAGACGTTGTTCCCGTCTTTCCAACTACATCACCGGGAACAGCTTTAATAGTCTGTATTTCTATACAGCTTACAGGACAGGCTTTTGCACACTGGTCGCACCCGATACAATCATCTATATTTACGAACAACCTGTTTCTCTCTCGCTCGGGTAACTGTAACTTCTGTTCAGGATACATAATCGTGACTTTTTTCTGAAACATATGCCTGAATGTTATAGACATCCCTATTAATATCGATGAAATTGCCTGATAAATATGTCTAAAATAAACTTTCATATATATTAAATATTCTTTTATAATACCAGATATAAACCGACTGCAAATATGCATACCATGGCAATCGGAATTAAATACTTCCAGCACATACCCATTAACTGGTCAACTCTTAATCTCGGTAAAGTCCACCTCAGCCAGATTTGTACAAAAACAAAAAATAAACCTTTTCCTATAAACCAGACAAACTGCATCCACGGCGTATTTAAAAACGGAATAGCATCTCCGAACGGTGACTGCCATCCGCCAAAAAATAATGTCACCAGTACTCCCGATACTGCAAATAACTGAGCGTATTCCGCAAACATAAACATTACCATCTGCATACCCGCATACTCGAGGTGTACACCTGCCACGATTTCACTGTCCGCTTCTACGATGTCAAACGGAGTCCTGTTTGCCTCTGCCAGCGTAGATAAAAACAATATTAATGCCGCTGTAACTAAAAATGGTATTAATATAACCTTCGATAAACCTCCTGGTCCGCCCATTATAAACCAGTTCTGTATTCCTCCTGCCTGAAGCTCGCTGAATTTCTGCATGCTTAAAGTTCCTGCTATCATAACTACATTCAATGCGGCAAGTGCAGTTGGTATCTCGTAACTGACTATCTGAGCTACCGACCTCATACTTCCGTACAACGAGTATTTGTTGTTGGACGACCATCCTCCCATCAGCATACCAATCACGCTTATTGACGTCACTGCAAAGAAATAAAATAATCCGATGTTCAAATCTACACCTACATATATACTGCTGAACGGTATTACCGCATATCCCAGTAATGTTCCCAAAAATACCACATATGGAGCTATCCAGTACAGCCATTTATCGGCTCTTTCGGGAAGCACCATTTCTTTTTGCAATAATTTGAATGCATCTGCTATCACCTGTAAAATACCGGTCCTTCCACCTACCCTGTTTGGTCCCGGTCTGTTTTGCATAAACGCCGATATTTTTCTTTCTCCAAGAACGGCATATAATGCAAAAACAACAACAAATGCAAAAAGCGGAATCGGAATAATTAAATCCTTTATTAATTCATTTCCGAATATGTCTAATAAAAACTTATCCAAAATATTTTATTTTATAGAATTTTATTTTTTTAATTTTATCTGTCAATACATCCCAGTACTATATCGAGACTCCCTAAAGTCATTACTACATCCGCTATCATATATCCTTTCGATAATGCCCTTATCAAACTCAGGTTACAAAACGACGGTGAACGTGCTTTTATCCTGTACGGATTTAAACTGCCGTCACTTATTATATAATATCCAAGCTCACCCTTCGGCGTTTCCGTTCTCGCATAAACTTCACCGACAGGAGGTTTCACTCTCTTAGGAACCTGTGCCTGCACATCCCCTTCCGGAATGTTATCAATTGCCTGCTCGATTATTTTAAGTGACTCTTCCATCTCGTGAATCCTTACCATATACCTGTCCCAGTTATCACCAACCGTTCCCTTTATTCCCTTACCTACTGGAATATCGAAATCGAATTTGTTATATATCGAATAGGGTTCGTTTTTCCTTAAATCGAATTTCACTCCCGAACCCCTTAATGTCGGTCCGCACGCTCCTGCATTAATAGCATAATCCGCAGGTAGTATTCCTACGTTTGCTGTTCTTTCTATAAAAATCTTATTGTAGGATAAAAGGTCATTTAATTCCTTTATTCTGGGTCTAAAATACTTTATGAATTCTTTTGTCTTTTGCTGGAAATTTGCCGGAATATCGTGAGATAATCCCCCTATCCAGAAATAGTTGTAAAGTAGTCTCGCACCGCACGTAATCTCGAATAATTCCAGAACATGCTCTCTGGATGCCATGCAATATAAAAAAGGTGTGAATGCACCCGCATCGTTTCCATAGGTTCCAATCGCTATTAAATGGGATGCTATCCTCTGCAGTTCAGCCATTATAACTCTGATATATTCTACCCTCTCCGGAACTTGAATCCCCAATAGCTTCTCCATTCCGATTACGTAACTGAATTCATTTGACATTGAATTGACATAATCCATTCTGTCCGTATAAGGAATTACCTGCGGATATGTCATTGCTTCACAATGCTTTTCGAAACACCTGTGCAAGTAACCTATGTATGGTTTCACGTCGATTACAATTTCGCCTTCCAATGTCAATTGTAATCTGAGCACCCCGTGCGTCGAAGGATGCTGGGGGCCCATGTTCAATACCATTTCTTCGGTTCTTATATCAGCCATAAAATTAATTATCTTAAAATTTCTGTTATTAATACGGAACTTTCATTCCGTTGTAAAACTCGGGTACTTTAAAATCTTTTCTCAAAGGATGACCTTTCCAGTCTTCCGGTAATAATATTCTCCTTAAATCGGGATGACCTTCGAATGTCACTCCTATTAAATCGTATGCTTCCCTTTCATGCCATTCTGCAGCAGCCCAAACATCATATACCGTCGGTATTTTTGGTTCGCTTTTCGGAACTATTGCTTTTATTACTAATCTATGATTTAATGCAAATGAATATAAATGATATACAACCGCGAGATTGTCCTTGTCATAATCAACTCCGCTCAAACAGCTTAAATAATCAAACTGAAGTCTCTCCTCGTCTCTGAGGAATAAACATACCGCATTAATTTTTTCCGCTTCTATTATCATATAAGGGTCAACAGGTTTATCCAATACCGGCTCACCTATCCCTTCGTCAAAAACGGATTTTAGTATGTTGTAAATTTCGTTAATTTCCATTATAAATTCTATTTATTCTTGGTTGCTAATGATTGTGTTCTGATTTTTTCCTGTAACTTTATAAGACCTTCCAGTAAAGCCTCAGGCCTCGGCGGACAGCCCGGAATGTATACGTCTACGGGAATGATTCTGTCCACTCCTTTTAAAACATGATAACCGTGCTCCCAATAAGGACCTCCACAGTTGGCACAGCTTCCCATCGATAAACAATATTTCGGCTCCGGCATCTGCTCCCATAATCTCTTTATCCTCGTTGCCATCTTCAATGTAACCGTTCCCGATATCAAAATTATATCGATATGCCTCGGTGAAGGACGCGGAATAATCCCGAATCTGTCCAAATCATAATGTGCGGCCGATGTTGCCATCATTTCTATTGCACAACATGCTAAACCGAAAAACATCTGCCACATCGAATTTAACCTGCCCCAGTTAAAAAGTTTATCAGCTGAGGTAATTATAATATTGCCGCTTCCAAACTGCTCGATGTGTGTGTCAAGTTTATTTAATATACCCATATTTATTAATTTCCAGCTTTAAAAATTTCTCTTTCAAGTTTTGGAATTTCAGGCTTTGGCTTATCCCATTGAAGATCTCCTTTTGCCCAAACATAAATTAAACCTATTATCAGAATAAGTAAAAATACTGCCATCTCAATGAAAGCTATTAACCCAATCTCCTTAAAAACCACTGCCCATGGAAAAAGAAAAACTATTTCTACATCAAATATTATGAAAATTAATGCGGTTACATAAAACCTGATATTGAATTTTATCCAAGTTTCACCTACCGTATCTTCACCGCATTCGTATGTTGTATATTTTCCTTTGGTGGGTCTTTTTGGTCCTACGATTTTTGCCGATATTAATGCAATAGCAACAAATCCTAAAGCAAAAATCAGGAATATTAAGACTTGCCCGTAATCTGAAAACATTATAAATTACCTTTTGATAATTTTTAAAATTAATAAAGGAAAGTAAAATTACTCAAAAATATTAATAAATAAAACTGATTTCTCCGGTATAATATGCATTATTTTTTTTTATACCGGGCTCGCTTTCAGTCTCGATTTTAATTCCTCCGTCATCCAATATGTCAATAATTTTTCCGCTGATTTCCCCCGGCTCATCCGATTTTCTGAATTTGATTTCCTTGCCGATTAACTGCGAATCACTCTTCCACAACTTCATCAGATTCTCAATGTCTCCCAATAATTCTACATTTTCATAGAACTCTTTTATGATTCTTATTAGTAAATCTTCCAGCTCGAAAATTATTCCTGCCTCTATCCTTATTGATGTGGCCTTGTACAAAATCGAACTCGGAAACTCATTTTGATTAACGTTTATCCCGACACCAATTATAAACTTCTTCTCTTCACTGTTGAAATCCGTCAGTTCAGTAAGTATCCCTCCGAACTTCTTGCCCTTTATTAATAAATCATTAGGCCATTTCAAAGAAAAATTTTTGTGCATATACTCGGGAAAAATATCTTTGATTGCCTTTAATATTATATAAGAAGTATAAAAATTCAACATGTATGCGTTTTTGCCCGGAATGTTGAATTTCTTTACTATTGTAAATGTTAAATTGTTGTCTTCTATCGATTCCCAGTTCCTGTCATACCTGCCCCTTCCTTCATATTGGTATGATGTTATTATCAGATTGTCACTTTCTGTATCGCTATCTTTTGCGTATTTATTTGTCGAATGCAACTGGCTGAAATATATGACATCCTTTAATCCGATTTTTTGTAACGAATCTTTTATTAATTGTATTTTCATAAAATATTAAACGTGATATTATGTAGTTACTGCAGATTTAAAATATTCTAACGAAGATTTTTTTGCGTAGGAAAACTATATTTTAAAACGTCTCTATCTTTTTTTTGCCGGACCTGTTTCTTCCTTTTTCTTCTTTTCCTCATCCCTGCTGTAAGGTCTTGATTTTGCTTTCTGCTCTACTTTATTATTTTCCTCTTTCTCGTAAATTTTTTGCTTTTCTTTTTCGGTTTCAATATCGTAATCTTTTACCTTTTCGAATTCACCCGAAACTGTTAACGCTGAATAACAATCTATCCTTCCGTATCCCATATAATCATCCCATCCGCTGACGTCTTCTCTCGGATCACCTACTTCGTCCTTTGCCGTCGAAATAATAATATTTTGTATATCTTCAACTGTCCTTGAAGTATTCTGCGATAATAATAACGAGGCAAGTCCGCTTACTATCGCTGTGGACTGTGATGTCCCGCTCCAGTATGAATCAAGGTTCTCTGTATCGTTGTAATCGACTCCGTAAATCTTATTCCCGGGAGCCACTACTTTAATATGCTTACCCCAGCAGCTTCCTCCGCCCCAGGTGAATTTCCTGCACCTTCTGTCATCTGTATCAGTCGCTCCTACGGCAAATACCCCCTTAAATGCAGCCGGATAGTAATCTTTATTGTTTGCTTTGTTCATCATCGCTGCCGCTATAAAAACATCCTTTTCTATTGCGTATTCAACAGCCGATTTCAGCGTTTTGGAATAATCTATTCCGCCTTCGCTCATATTTATTATTCTTGCACCGTTATCTACTGCGTATTTTATCGACCTTGCCCACCATTCGTATTCCCCGCTGTTCTCATCACTGAGATTTTTACAGTTCATTAATTTTGATACCGAATTTATACCCGCAAATCCAAAATTGTTGTTTGTCGTCGCACCTATCGTACTCGCTATGTTTGTACCGTGACCGAATCCGTCATTGTTCCTCTTATCATCATATGCAAAATCCCATCCCTTGTAATCGTCTATGTATCCGTTCCTGTCATCATCCTTACCGTTATTTGGTATCTCATTTTTATTAATCCATAATCTTCCTTTTAAATCCGGTCCTTCGTCATTTATCCCGGAATCTAAAATCGCCACTATTACTTCCTCGCTCCCCGGTTCTATATCCCATGCTTTAACCATATTAATATCGGCTCCGATTTTTGCCCTTCCGCCCGAACTCGGTGTTATTTTTCCCTCATTCTTTAAATACCACTGCTTTCCAAATGCCTCATCATTGGGTAAACTTAGCTCCCTGTTGTATGGATTGAAATTTTCTCCCTTAATCCCTGCCGTATATCCGATAAAATTCGGCTCGCTGTAATCAACAGATAAATCCGAATCGTAATCGGATGTAATTGCCGGAATATCCTGATTTGTCTCTATGTAAAATACATATATCCTGTTTAATCCTAACTTATAATATAACTCCCGGTCTCCGTTGTTTATGTTAAATACTCTTTTTATTTTCTTTATCCCGTATTTCCTGTTTTTTTCGTCCATTGTCGGAATACCTGTTATAACAGATATCTCACCCGTTGCCTCGGAGACTTTCAGCTCCTGCTTTGTCTTCACAAAAAACTTGTTCTTTGTAAATAGTGTTTCTTCATTCACATTTTCCGCGGTATTTAAATATACCGGAGATAAAATGATCGTAAGCAGCCAAATAAAGATATAAAGGATATATTTTTTCAATATCAATATATTATTTAATTATTTTACAAAATTAACTTTTATGTTGCTAAAAATAAATGCATTTTTGAACAAAATTCTTTAAATTGATATATTATTAATAATATATTATATTATACAATTAAATTTAATAATTTTTAATGAAAAAATTATATATCTTTATAGTGCTATTTCTTACCTTTGGTTTCAATTTAAATGCTCAATGGGAAACGCAATATACGGGATATGCGAATACTCTTCATGGTGTCGTTTTTTATGGTAATACAAGCGTCGGCGTGGCTGTCGGAGAACAGGGAAGAATCTTAAAAACGGATGATGGCGGATTTTTCTGGTGGAATGTGAATCTTACGATTGGTACATTTTTTAATCCCGTAAGATTTTTGAACCAAAATATTATATTTACAGGCGGATATCTGGGATATATGGCTAAATCAACCGATGCCGGAGAAACATGGGCTCAGGTTAACAGCCCTACAACTATGCAGATAAATGGAATTTCATTTATTAATGAGAATACCGGCTTCATTACAGGGTATTCGGGATTATTAATGAAAACAGTTAACGGAGGCATTAACTGGTCAATATCATGGCTTCCATATACTATGCTTGATATTTATATGTTTGATGCAAACACAGGTATAGTCTGCGGCTCGGGTGGTAATATAATGAAAACTACAAACGGTGGCACAAACTGGACTCCGAGATATTCTAACCCTCCCCAAAGCTTCGATTTGAACGGTATGGCATTCCTGAACGCAACCACTGGAATAATCGTCGGCAATTCAGGTACAATACTGAAATCTACTAATGCAGGAAATACCTGGAAGGTCGCAGATACAAATCACCTGACCTATAATTCCCTATTCAGAGTTGCATATCCGAGTGCGGATAGGATTACGTGCGTCGGAGGAGCAGGTACCGTGCTGACATCAACGGACGGCGGGTCAACCTGGACACAACAATACTCAGGCACAACCGCTATTCTCTACGGCGTTCATTTCAGAGATGCAAATAACGGATGTGCGGTCGGTGAAGGCGGTGTCATTATTACAACCACAAACGGCGGCTCTGTATTTGTAAATCAAATCGGCTCCGAAGTACCCGATAAGTATTCATTAAGCCAAAACTTCCCCAACCCGTTCAATCCGAAAACGATTATAAAATTCAGAATTAAAGATTCGAAATTTGTATCGCTGAAAGTCTATGATATCCTCGGAAAAGAAATTTCAACTCTGGTCAGCGAAAAACTGAAAGCAGGAGAATACCAAACCGAATTTGATGGAGGCAAATTCAACTCGGGGGTGTATTTTTATAAGCTAAGCACCGATAATTTTACGGAAACCAGAAAAATGCTGATGGTAAAATAAAAATTTTTTTTATTGATATATGTTTTTATAAGTCTTAATTTACAAATAATGAATTAAGACTTTTTTATTTTGTAAATTTTTTCATCTTTAATATGAAAAAAATAATTTTGCTTTTCATAATTTGTTTTTCGTTTTTTACTGTTCATCCCTCATTCTCACAATGGAGCACTTACTATCTCCCCTATGGCGGAATTGCTTATACTCTCGATTTTTATAATTTAAATACAGGTGTTTCCTGCGGGCATACTATATTAGGCTTTAATGAAAAAATATTTTATACTACGAACTCCGGTGCGAATTGGATACAGGCGGCTTACCCTCCACAGCTAAGGGCAATCGCTACAGTACAGTTTATTAATGCCTCGACCGTCTATGCCTGCGGTGCAATTAATAACTATGTTTATAAAACGGATGTATTTAATACCACCCGCTCGACATTTTTTAATCAGATAAATAAAAGATATCGGTTAAAAGGCATATGTGATAATTCAGCAGAAAATTACAGAGGCGTATTCATTAAATCCACCAATACAGGAGTATCCTGGCAGGTCGTCGGTCAACTTGACTCTCTGACCGGTTATATTACGGATATGCACTTTTTTAATGCTAATACCGGCTATGCCGCAATAGATACAAATCCGTCGGGTTATCCGAAACTGCACAAGACTACAAACGCCGGATTGAACTGGCAGTATATTGCATTAATAGACAGTAATTACATTACCGAAGATATATACTTCATGGATATAAATACCGGCTTTTTGTGCGGCTACCTTGTAGGACTGCAAAGAAGCTCGATATACAAAACGACTAACGGCGGTGTTAACTGGAGCAGAAACGATTTCCTCTATACCGAGGGCTTTGTCGAAGTAAATTTCTTCAATGCTTCAACCGGTTTAGCAGTAGGCAATTCAGGTCCGAATTTTCTCGGAACGAAAATTTTCAGGACTACAAATGCAGGCAATAGCTGGGACAGCATTTTTGCTTATCCTAATGTTTCACCTCAGTTCGTTAAAATTCTAACCGGTACATCTACCGCTTTCGCTTCCGGTTTCCTCGCCTATGATACAATGACCGCTTTTACAAAAACATATACTTTTAAATCCACAGACTATGGTCTTAACTGGATTGTAAAATATTTTAATAATGAAAATTTAATCTCCGGATGTAAGCTTATTGACCAGAATAATTTCTTTATGAGCGGAGGTGATTTAAGCGATAAAGCGGTAATCCTGAAATCTACCAATGGAGGAAACGTATTAGTTAAAAATACTGAAAGCAGTATACCGTCATCATTTTTCCTATATCAAAATTACCCAAACCCGTTTAACCCAACGACAAGTATTAAATATTGTATTCCCGTCTGTAATTCCAGCGAAAGCTGGAATCCAGTAATAATGAAAATATACAACATCCTCGGAAAAGAAATTGCAACACTGGTAAACGAAAAGCAATCCCCCGGAACGTACGAAGTAAAATTCGATGCCCGCAATCTCCCGAGCGGAGTATATTTTTACAAATTACAATCTGAAAATTTCATAGAAGTAAAAAGGATGGTTTTGATAAAATAACTATATGGAAACTTATATAAAGCTTCATAGCGGGAATTAGTAAAACGTTAAGTTTAATTCATGCTAAATAAAATAAAAATATTTCTTTTTGGTTTTTTACTGTTAATCAGTTTAAAAACCGAATGTCAATGGACCTGTCAGACCAGCCTCGGAATTAATGAGTCTTTAACCTATTTATGTGTTGTTGATAGCTTCTCCGCGTGGGGAATAGGTAGAAAAGGTATCGATACAGGTATTGTATATATTATGGAATTTGGTTATTGGTTTCCAACCATAATTCATGATTTTATGTGTACTTCAAAACCCACATGCATTGCTGCAACCGATTTAAATAAAGCTTGGATTGGAACTGATGACGGGAAAATTTATACTACAACTAACGGAGGATTAAATTGGAATAAAGTTTTTGACTTCGGAGGTTCGGGATTTATTAACGATATAAAATTTTCGAAAACTAATAAATTGGTAGGATATGCTAACTGCGATCCGCCAAATGGTTATGGAACACCGTTTAAAGTGATTAAAACAGTCGATGGAGGACTGAACTGGACGGTTTATTCCCCTATCTTCCCTAATAGTTATATTGGTATGGCATTCTCCTCGTGCGTAACTGATTCAAATCACTACTGGATGGGTCTGAATTGTCAAAATTCTGGATGTGGTATTGGTAGAATTGCACGTACTACTAACGGCGGTTTGAACTGGTTAACTTACGTTATCCCGCATAATGCCGATTATGTCAAACCGGTGGATTTCTTACCGGATAATATGTTAGGCTTTTGCTCCAGCAATGGAATTATAGGTAACACATACATTCACAAATCTACAAACGGTGGCTTGTCCTGGAGTAACTATTATTTGGTTAATGTCGAACAAAATCAAATCGTTAATTCTATTAACTGGATTGAAGGTACACGTACCTGGTATTTCTCCATAACATCACCCGTAAATATTCCTGTATATAAATCAGTTGATAATGGTGATAACTGGAAACCAATGATGATAAACTTAAATTACAACCAGATAGAACATATGAGCTTTGTAAGATGCGGAAATAAAGTTTGGGGATATGCTGCGGTAACAAACGGCTATATTTACAAACTTGCGGGTGACTCGGTAAGTGTTATCAGAGTTAATAAAATTGATGACCCTGTCACCGATAAATTCGCTCTTTTCCAAAACTATCCCAACCCGTTCAATCCAGTTACAATTATTAAATACAGTATTCCCGTCTGTCATTCCAGCGGAAGCTGGAATCCAGTAATAATGAAGGTCTACAACATACTCGGCAAAGAAATCGCAACACTCGTAAACGAAAAGCAATCCCCCGGAACTTATGAATTAACATTCGACGGCTCAATGTTCCCTTCAGGAGTATATTTTTATAAACTCCAGTCCGGAGATTTTGTAGAGACAAAAAAAATGATCTTATTAAAGTAATTTCTTGTCAAAATTTAAAATTAAATAGATTTTATATAGCCCGTGATATGCAGGCTTTTTTGTAAAAAACATAGCAAATGCCTTAAATTTCATAGTAGCTATACTATCTTTTATTGAAAAAAAAATTTGTAAATTCAAATACATATTTGTATAATATATTGATATTATATTATTTATAAACAAAATCCAAAAAAATTAACAGTAGCATAAAATTTGCAGTCTTTTTTGCGGGGAAAAATATTTTATAAGAGAGGAAAATTACCCCTTCGCTTTAAAGTTTCATAATTTTTATGAGAAAAATACTATGAAAAAAATATTTTTAATTTTTATTCAATTATTTATTATTTCGTTTAACCTGCTTGCAATAGATACTATATCCGCAAAATATTTTCCTCTTTCAGTGGGAAATAAATGGGTTTACCTTAACGGCTCACGATATTTGGGCCGAGTGTATTTTTATAGATTGGAAACACAAAACTACAAAGAAACAAAGAAAATGCTTTTAATCAAATAACAAAAAATTTTAAAAAATGAATCCCATTTTAAAACTTACTGTACTGCTTTCATTAGTTTTATTTTTTCAAAAAGATTTATATTCACAAAAGCTTTCTCCAAATTTCCAGATAATCAGAAAAGACACTATGATAGCAATGTACGATGGAATCAAACTCGATGTCTCGGCTTTTTATCCCGATACCACGAAGCCCTCAGCAGGCTGGCCTGCCGTGATTTTCTGTCACGGTTACGGCGGCTCAAAACATAACTATTTCTTCGATGCTACACAGCAGGCTGCCGATGGCTACTACTGCATCTGTTATACAATGCGCGGACAAAGACAATCAGAGGGTTATTCGAACCTTATTAGCACCGTTGAAATGAATGACTTCCTGCAGGTCTTAAATTATGTAAAAAAATTACCCCTTGTGGATTCCACAAAAATCGGTGCATCGGGAGCTTCTCAGGGCGGCACCATTCCCCTTATGGCATGCTGCTATTATCCTTTTTCGAATCTCTTAAAATGCATTTGTTCCGACGTATCTTCGCCTGAATTTGCCACAAGCTGGATAGAAAACAAATGCGTGAAAATGAGCCTGCTCTGGTCGCTTAGTTATCCCGATTCAATCGTCAGATATACACCGCAGGTAAAAGCATACAGGAACTGGATTCTTGCAGATACTCCGGATAAATGGGACAGCTTGGCACATTATCTTCCAATAAACAGAGATTTTTCCAGCAAGCTACATGATAATACCGTTCCAGTCTGCTTCGGACTTGCATGGCAGGATAAGTTTTTCAATGTTGATGGATTTATTAAAAATATAAATAACATTTCCAGTGCGTTCAGAATGTATCTCGGCACTTTCGATGCTCACGGCGCTGACCCTGACCAGACAGAAACTAACTTTTACGACTGGATTACAGGCGAATGGAACGACTACTGGCTGAAAGGAATCCAGAATCACTCGCTCGACTCGAGTAAATATATGTACGCCGCAAGCACTTTCCCGAGAACAAATTATATCTGGACATGGCAGAGATTTTATTCGGATGTATGGCCTCCGCTCGGGACACAAAATGTGAAATTTTATCTTCAGCAGAACGGCAGACTCTATAATGAAGAAGTATACAACACTCCTTACGATACACTTAGTCTCTTCAACGATGTTAAAGATACTACAATGACAATGACCGAAGCAGTTAACAGAGAATTCACGGGTGCTGTATTTAATTCCAAGTTCGGAAAAACTCAACTGATATTCGATACCAAACCTTTGCTTTCCGATACTCGCATGGTTGGAACACCATACGTAAACATTCACTATAAACCATCTGCTACAATTGCTCAGTTCAATATCCAGATTTGGGAAGTGCAACCAAACGGTTCCGGCGAACTAATCACACGAGCAAATTTTACAGAAAGAAACATTACTCCAAACGTCATTCGACAGTTATATTTTTACGGGGAAGCATATGCCCATACCTTTAAATTAGGAAATATTATCAGAGTAATAATCACTAATCTCGATAACACAACTTATGACCCGTTTTTAAGAACAAACCCGTTCGTCCTGCCCTCGTTGAAAAAAGCAAAGAACACTATTTATATGAACCCCTACAATCCCACCTATGTGAGGCTTCCGCTGATTGGATTTATTCCGATTAACGTTAAACAAATTTCAAACAATGCCTCGGATAAATTCGCTCTTTTCCAAAACTATCCCAACCCGTTCAATCCAGTTACAATTATTAAATACAGTATTCCCGTCTGTCATTCCAGCGGAAGCTGGAATCCAGTAATAATGAAGGTCTACAACATACTCGGCAAAGAAATCGCAATACTCGTAAACGAAAAGCAATCCCCCGGAACGTATGAGGTAAAATTCGATGCCCGCAATATCCCGAGCGGAGTATATTTTTATAAACTCCAGGCCGGTGATTTCACTGAAACCAAAAAAATGCTGATGGTTAAATAGCTGGTCCGGAAGCCTTTTTCTCATGATTCCCGGTTTTGCAATATATTTTTTAAACCCGCTAAAAGATAAAACTTTTTGACAGCTTATTTTGTTCTAAGATGTAATTATATATACGTATGAGAAAAATATTTATTGCTGTCTTATTGTTAATTGCATTCGGTGTAAATTCACAATGGATTTCTACAAACCTCCCCTATCAGGGTTATTCGAATAAAATTGATTTTTATAACGTAAACAGCGGAATATCCTGCGGCTATTCTGCAATCACCCACGAAGGGAAAATCTATTATACTACAAATTCAGGAATAAACTGGAGCCTGTCAATATTTCCGCCTGAACTCAGGAATATCACCGATATTCAATATATAAGTTCTTCTTTGGTTTATGCGAGCGGTGCGGAAAATATTATTCCTGCTCTTCAAAAAGGAACGGATAATACATATAAAAGGATATTCTTGAAATCAACCAATTCTGGCATTTCATGGGATAGAGTAATTCCTTTCGATACAATGAGCGGAAAATTCGATAATATACATTTTTTCAACCAGAATACCGGATATGTAATAGAAAACGTAAACCGTACTATTCTTCCCACATTTTATAAAACCACGAACGGCGGATTTAACTGGATACAGATTTCTACGCTCGATGTCGATTTTGTAATTCAGGATATGGAATTTCTGAATGAGAATATTGGATTTCTAGCCGGTTATGTCTGCTGCGGAATTAATGCCATGATTTTTAAAACAGTTAACGGCGGTTTAACATGGAAATCTTTTAATTACCGGTTAACTGACGATTTCACCTGTATAAATTTTTTCAATGCAACAACGGGCATCGTTGTCGGAAGATGTACTACTTACTATAACGGAACAAAAATTTACAGAACCCAAGACGCCGGAGAATCCTGGGACTCGGTCGCCTCATTCAAAGATGTTTATCCCTCTGCAGTTAAAGCATTAAACGGCACCGGTATCGCATTTTCCGCAGGTTATCCGTCTCTGCAGTCAAACCCCTCACCGGAAAAGACTTATACATTCAAAACAACCGATTTCGGTCTGACTTGGATAAGTAAAAATTTTAATTCATATAAAGTAATTAAGGGATGCTCTTTAATCGACCAGAATAATTTCTTCTTGAGCGGGGGCGATTCGGTGTCTTCGGCTGTAATTATGAAATCTACTAACGGCGGTAATGTATTCGTAAAAAGTGTTTCAGGAGAAATTCCTGATTACTTTTATTTATATCAAAATTACCCCAACCCGTTTAATCCGTCAACAATTATACGTTATCAGATTAAAAGCTCAAGATTCATAACCCTTAAAGTCTACAACATACTAGGCAAAGAGATTGCAGCACTTGTAAACACAAAACAATTACCCGGAACCTATGAAGTGAACTGGGATGCATCCGAATATCCCGGCGGTGTCTATTTTTATACCTTGGAATCGCAAAATTTCAAAGAGACAAAGAGAATGGTTTTATTAAAATAATATATTTTTTATATTCGGGAAAAATATATATCCTCTGATACTCGATAAAAAATACTGGGAAAATAAATACCTAAACGACGAAGCAGGATGGGATATCGGCAGTATCTCCACTCCCCTTAAAGAATATTTCGACCAGCTCGAAAATAAAGGAATCAGAATATTAATTCCCGGATGCGGCAATGCATACGAAGCCGAATACCTGTTCGATAATGGATTTAAAAACGTCTTTGTCCTGGACATCGCAGAAACTATCATCTCCGAATTCACTAAACGTGCTCCTCACTTCCCTGTCGGAAATATCATCATCGAAGATTTTTTTGAACATAAAGGAAAATACGATTTAATCATCGAACAGACTTTTTTCTGCGCAGTCTTTCCTTCCGAAAGAAAAAAATATTCCGAAAAGGTTTTCGAATTGCTGAATCACGGAGGCAAACTCGTCGGATTGCTATTCAGTCACGAATTCGGCAATACATTCCCCCCTTATGGAGGGACTAAAGAAGAATACCTTGAATATTTCAAACCGTTTTTCCAAATTAAGTATTTCTCGATTGCTCATAATTCAATAAAGCCAAGAGCCCGTAGAGAATTTTTTATTAACTTAATAAAAATATGACAAAAAAACATATCCACGAAATTATTTGCCCTACCTGCAACAGCTCTTTCTGGATAAATGATGCGTATTCATATTTTAATAATCAGCAAATATGCTCAAACTGCAATACCCCCATTCAGACGGGAAAAAACGGTATGGATGAACAAATTTTAATACAAATCCGAGGGAAAGCATCTATCAGGGCAATCAGAATGATTAAAGATGCAAGGCATTGCAGTCTGAGAGCCGCAAAGAAACAGGTGAAAGCGGTTGCAAAAGCTAATAATATCAAAATTAATACCGACGTTACTTCGGTTCTCAATTTCTTTTTGAGAATTGTTATTAGTGCTCTCCTTGGTCTAGGAATTGTGGGCATTGGAAGCGCTTTTTATCCGGAATTGCAAAAAATTGCCGCTCCGGTAGTATGCCAGGGAGATTTTAAAATCGAAGTGGAAAAAGAGCTTACCACTAAAACCCGGGGAGAAAGAAGCAAAGGGAAAGAAGTACTGGTAACCTGCGACGATGAAGATATTTCCGAAAAAACATTCTATGCTTCCGTCGGTATATATGCACTTATTATCTTTATTTTACTCACTGCAAGAAAATTATTCAGCAGGTGACTTTAAGTCTCAAAATTTCCGGATTATTTTTTTTGTATAAAAAAAATAGTATGGAATGATATAAAAATCTATATTAAATTATACTAATACCGAAAAAGTAAGCATTTATTAAATAATAGCTTCTTAAATAAAGGAGAGGAAATATATATGAAGTACATTTTATACTTGTTGATCCTGCTCTTGCCTCTTATTGGCTGTAAGAAAATGAAACAGTCTTTTAAAAAAGAAATCAAAACTCAGCCGACTGCAAACTTACAACTCGATTCCACAGGCGTTCCTGTCGACCCGGGTACTCTGTATTTCCCAATCGAGCTTGACTCGGCAAAAGTTCCGTTCTTCTCGAAAATGTTTTTCGCAATGTATGAACCCGTTTTATATAACTCCGGTCTTAATAAAGAATCATTCAGGTTTTTATGGCTAAGAACCATAAAAAATCCTGTCGCAGTCAGACTGGAAAAACAAAATGACACTGTGTCTTTGTATATTAAAGTTACTACCGGGACAGGCGGCGTCGGTCCCGGAAGGATAAGCAAAAGCGAAGTAAAGATTTTGTCGGCAAAAGAATGGAATGAATTTCAGGAATTAATCAACCAGAGCGATTTCTGGAATATGCCGACCATAGATGATGAAAAGAAAATATCAGGTGAACAGTGGATTATGGAAGGTTATAAAAAGGATGATTATAATCTTTGCGAAAAGTGGAATCCCGAATTAGATGACCCGTTTAGAATTGCTTGTGAATACCTGCTGAATTTAGCCGGTATTCCTAAAAATTAAAAATATTTTTTGTTTTTAAAAGGTTGCCTCAAAGCTGTTTTAAGTACGGCATTTATATCTTTTTTTGGTTTTGTGATTTAAGTTACATACTTAATTTTTTGAGACAGCCTTTTTTTATTATTCTAATTAATGAATAAAAAAATTAACATTATTGGCGCCGGCATTGCAGGCCTTTCTGCCGGTTGTTATCTGCAGATGAACGGATACGTTACAGAGATTTTTGAAATGAATTCCCTGCCCGGCGGATTGTGTACATCGTGGCTGCGTAATGGATATACTTTCGACGGTTGTCTCCATTGGATTGTTGGTTCAAATCCTACCGACAATTTTTATTATCTATGGAATGAATTAATTGATATGAAAAAAGTCGAATTTATAGATTTCGATTATTATTCAAAATATGAAGATGGGAAGAGAAACATTGTAACTTTTTATTGCGATGCGGAAAAATTAAAAAAAGAATTATTACAAAAATCCCCCGAAGATAAAATTACTATAAATAATTTCATAAAGGCAATAAAAAAATTTTCGAAATTCTCGATGCCAATAGATAAAGCCGCAGAGACTTATAACTTTCTCGATGGATTAAAGATGATGACGAAGATTATTCCTTATGTAAATAGTTATAAGAAATGGATAAATTTTTCCGTAAATGATTTCTCAAATCTCTTCAAAAATGAATTAATTAGGAATTCTCTGAAAGTTCTGTCAACCGATGACATATCCGCATTTTTTATGATTATGATGTTTGCATGGATGAATAAAAAAAGTGCAGGCTACCCCGTCGGAGGCTCACTTAAATTTTCTCAACTTATAGAAAAAAAATATCTCGAACTTGGAGGAAAAATAAATTACAGGAATAAGGTAACGAAAATAATTGTTAAAGATAAATCGGCAAAAGGGATCCAGCTTGAAAATGGAGATACTCACTTTTCGGATTGTGTAATTTCAGCAGCGGATGGCTTTTATACAATTTTTAAAATGCTCGATGGCAATTTCACAGATAAAAAAATAAAAAAAATTTATAAAACGTATAAAACATTTCCTTCTTATTTACAGGTATCTCTTGGTGTAAATTATTCGTTCGATAATAATCCGCATTATATTAAATATGCTTTGGAAAAGCCAATGAAAATTGACGAAAAAACCGAATACGCTTATTTATATGTAAGAATTTTTAATTTTGATAAAACAATGGCTCCAAAGGGTAAATCATCTCTGTATGCTTTATTCGTGACCGATAATCATACTTACTGGGAATATTTAAGAAATAATGATAAGGTAAGATATCAATCGGAAAAAGACAGAATTGCTAAAGAAGTTATCGATATTCTCGAGAGAAAAATCGGGAACATCAAGAATAATATCGAGGAAGTTGATGTCTCAACACCCGCAACTGTTATAAGATATACCAATAATTGGAAGGGAAGCTATGAAGGCTGGCTGCCTACAAAGCAAACCGGTATTCAAGGTATTAATAAGACTCTGCCCGGTCTTGATTCCTTTTATATGATTGGTCAGTGGGTTGAAATCGGCGGCGGTGTCCCTGCAGCACTTATATCGGGAAGAAATGTTACACAGATAATTTGTAAAAAAGATAAAAAGAAATTTATAACTACTCATTATTAATCAAAAAAGGAAATCTTTTATGAATCAATTCTTCGCTCGAAAACCTCTGAGCTTGCTTCTTGAAGAGATGAAGGGAGAAAACCGTCTTCGCAGAATTTTAGGACCTGTTACTTTAACAAGCCTCGGTGTCGGTGCTATTATCGGAACCGGTATATTCGTACTGACCGGTATTGCGGCTCACGATAAATCAGGACCAGCTATTATTATCTCATTCCTTGCCGCTGGAATAGCCTGCGTGTTCGCTGCTCTATGCTATGCTGAATTTGCATCTATGGTTCCGGTTGCCGGTTCCGCTTATACATATGCTTACGCAACTATGGGTGAACTTTTTGCCTGGATTATCGGATGGGATTTAGTTTTGGAATATGCAGTCGGTTCGGCTACAGTTGCCCATGGCTGGTCGCATTACTTTCAGGATTTTATCGGAATATTCGGATTGTCAATACCTATGATATTTATGAAAGCACCGATTGATTTCGACCCCGAAGTCGGTCATTTCATCGCTACGGGGTCAATTCTGGACTTACCGGCAGTTATTATTGCTGCAATAGTTACGGTAATTCTAATTAAAGGTATCAGAGAAAGTGCTACTTTTAATGCTACTATGGTAGGTATAAAAGTTGCTATTGTGCTACTGGTAATCGGTATCGGTGCTTTTTTTGTTAATCCCGATAACTGGAGTAATTTTGCACCGTTCGGTTACGGCGGCTTGACATTTTTCGGAACGACAATTTGGGGACAGGAAGCTCTAGATGGAGCTCCGCTCGGTATGCTTGCAGGCGCTGCAATGATTTTCTTCGCATATATCGGTTTCGATTCGGTTTCTACTCACGCGGAGGAAGCTAAAAATCCAAGGAAAGATGTTCCAATCGGAATTATTGCTTCTCTCCTGATTTGTACCGTTCTGTATATTGTGGTAGCAGGAATTTTGACGGGTATGGTTCCATACGACCAAATCGATATAGATGCACCCGTTTCAGATGCATTCAATAGGGTTGGGCTTACATGGGCACAGTTTATAATTTCATTGGGTGCATTAGCGGGTATTACCTCTGTATTGCTCGTTATGATGCTGAGTCAACCGAGAGTATTTCTCGCTATGGCTCGGGACGGTTTGGTTCCCCCAAGTGTCTTTGGAGCAATACACGAAAAATTTAGAACTCCTTGGAAATCTACAATCATAACCGGAATGTTCGTCGCCGTTCTGGCAGGATTCCTGCCGCTAAGAGTTCTTGCTGAACTTGTGAATATAGGAACTCTTTTTGCTTTTACTGTCGTCTGTACTGCAGTATTAATTATGCGAAGAAAACATCCAGAAGCAGAAAGACCATTCAAAGCACCTCTTTATCCCTTAGTTCCTATTGCGGGAATATTAACATGCATTGTCCTGATGTTCTCTCTGCCACTTGAAAATTGGTACAGATTATTCGGTTGGCTTGCTATTGGAATGGTAATTTATTTTTCCTATGGAAGGAGACACAGTGTTATGCACAAAATGCTGAAAAACGAAGAAATTAAATAATCAATAATAAATTATAAATTAAAAACGTTCTCGGATTTCCGAGAACGTTTTTTTTTATAAAACTTACAATCCATAAATTACCTGCTTTTTTAAAACATACCCAGCTTCTTTCTTTGTTAAATATATTGTGTGGCGTTTTTTTTTGGAACAGTATTTGTCGTATTGAGTATAAAAAAGTAGACACTTAATTTTTTTATATATTAATACATTTAATTTACATATTTTTAATAATAACATTTCGAAACATCAAAAAATTTTTATATATGAGAACAAAAATCTTTGTCCCGGTTTTATTTCTTGCTGTCTTAGTTTCACTCTTCTACACGAATTCCTTCTCAAAGGAAAAATCAATAAATAAATCACCAGTTTATTTCAACGACTATGATAAAGATTGGAGAACTGTTGATTCATTGACAAATTATGGTCTGCCTAAATCAGCACTTGAAATTGTTGAAAAAATTTATGACAGGGCGAAAAACGAAAATAATGCTCCCAATTTTGTAAAAGCAATTATCTATAAATCAAAACTGAAAATTAATACAAGAGAAGATTCATATGAACTGAATATTAAAGAAGTAACCGAGGAAATGAACAATTCTGTTTTTCCTGTAAAACCTGTTCTGCAGTCGATGCTTGCTGAATTGTATTGGTCTTATTACCAGACAAACCGCTATAAAATACTCGACAGAACAAAAACGGTAAATTTTGTGCAGGATGATATAAAAACCTGGGATCTAAGTAAATTTACTGAAAAAGCTATATATTATTTCAAGGAATCTCTTAGCGATGTTTCGAATTTGCAAAACACAAAAATTGAAATTTATGATGAAATATTAAACGACTTCAAAAATTATCCGACTCCGCCGAACGGCAGAGCGTTCAGACCTACATTGTTCGATTTTCTGGTTCACAGAGCCATCGATTTCTTTTCGAACCGCGAATCCGACCTGACCAGACCAGCAGAACAATTCACATTAAACGACCCTAAATATTTCTCGATTGCGGATGATTTTGTTAATTTCGATATCAAAACAACGGATAACCAGTCATTCGATTTCTTTGCAATTACTTTATTGCAGGAGGCAATTAAATTTCACCTGAAAGATGCTTCTCCGGAAGCATTGATTGATGTGGATTTGAAGAGACTCAATTACGTTCTGCAAAATTCCGGAAATGACGATAAAATGAATTTGTATCTGAAAACACTTGATGATATGGAATTAAAATATTCCGGTAATCCTGTCTCCGCAATGGTCAGCTATCATAAGGCAAATTATATTTTCAATCGGAGTAGAAAGTATGACCCGCTGAAATCGGATGAATATAAGTGGGATGCTAAAACTGCATATGAAATTTGTGAAAATGCCGTTAACAAATATCCCGAATCCGATGGAGCGGCTAACTGCAAAAGCCTGCAAACAACCATTGCCTATAAAAATATCGGACTGAAACTCGAGAATATTAATTTGCCCGATAAAGCTTTTAAATGCCTCGTTTCGTACAGAAATGTTTCGGCATTGTATTTCAGGATAATCCGTACTTCGCAGGAAGATATTCAAAAAATATTATCCGGTCTGGATAATACTTACGGATATTCAAATGACAAGCTCAATGAAAAACTTATCGAATTTTATTCAGGCGAAAATCCCGTTGAGAAATTTTCCGTGAACCTTCCCAACGATAATGATTTCCAGGAACACAGAACCGAAGTTAAAATTTCACCCCTCGGACTTGGTGAATATATCGTAATTGCAGGTACCAGCGAAAACCTGAGTTACGAAAAAAATGCCGTGGCATATTGCTTTACTACAATATCAAATATCAGCTTTATAAATAGAAATACAACCGATGGCTCTATGGAGTTTTATGTGTTGAATAGAAAAACCGGCGAACCAATGCCTGGTGTGGATGCAACTATGTTCTATCAGAAATACGACCCAAATTCCTATAAATACGAATATATCAAAAGTAAAACCTATAAAACGAATAATGACGGCTATTTCATTATTAAATCTCCCAAAGAATATACTACTTACTATATTGAATTTGAAAAGGATAAGGATTTTTTAAACTCTGCACTAAACGGCAAAGATTTTCTCAATACATATTATCTCAATGGATTATTCTACCAGTATAATTATACCCCCTATGATGAATCAAAACCTTATAAGCACATTTATTTCTTCACCGACCGCGCAATTTATAGACCCGGTCAGACAATCTATTTCAAAGGAATAGTTCTTGAAACTCAGGATAGAGAAAACAGGATTGTTCCGGATTTTAACGCTAAAGTGACTTTTAAAGATGTAAACTATAAGGATATTTCCAGCACAGATGTCGTAAGCAATGAATACGGAACTTTCAATGGCTCGTTCGTCTCACCGACAGGCGTTTTGAACGGACGTATGACCATTCTCGTGGAAGGACTCGGGTCAATAAACGTGCAGGTCGAGGATTATAAACGTCCGAAATTCGAGGTCAAATTCGACGATGTTAAAGGAAGCTACAGGTTGGGTGATGAAGTAAAAGTTCAGGGAAATGCAAAATCATATTCAGGTGCAAACGTAGATAATGCTTCGGTAAAATACAGAGTCGTGCGGAAAGCCGTATTCCCGTATTGGTGGTTCTATTGGTACGGATACTATCCTGTTTCCCCCGAAGTGGAAATACTTAACGGCTCAACCGTTACAAACGAAAACGGCGAGTTTGAAATAAAATTCAATGCCATCCCTGATAAAACCGTGCCGAAAGAATCAAAACCGTATTTCACTTATTCCGTCACTGCGGATGTAACCGATTTAAACGGCGAAACAAGAAGTAATAATAAATCGGTTTCGGTCGGCTATAACTCCCTGTTAATTGGTGTCGATATTCCCGCTAACGTTGATAAAAATGACAAATCGGATTTCAAAATTAAAACAACAAACCTGAACGGAGAATTCGAACCCGCAGAAGGAACTATCTCGATTTTTAAACTAAAAAATCCCTCAAGAACACTCCTCAGCCCTGAATGGACTAAACCCGATAAATATCTTTATTCAAGAGAAGAATATTATAAGCACTTTCCGAATGATGCCTACGGCGACGATAATAATTTCTATAAATGGGAAAAAGAATTCAAAGTCGATGACGTCAGTTTTAATACCGCAGTCGATACAATCCTTCTGCTAAAGAATCTTAACCAGTGGAATCAGGGTATGTATTTGATCGAAATGAAATGTAAGGATAAATTCGGCGAAGAAGTTAAAGAGCAATTCTATTTTACCGCTTTCAGCACGGGCGAAAAAACTCTCCCCTACCCGAATTACAATTGGTTTAATGCAATCAGGGAAAAAGGCGAACCGGGAGATTATGCATCGTTCGTCGCAGGCTGCGGTGCGAACTGTAAAGTGCTTTATGAAATCGAACAGGACGGAAAAATACTCGAAAAGCAATTTGTAAATATAAATAATGAACAAAAATATTTTACGATTCCTATTAAAGAAGAATATAGGGGAAATATAGTCATTCACTATACCTATATAGTTAACAATCGTGGATTTATGAATCAGCAGGTCGTCGAAGTGCCTTATACAAATAAAATGCTCGATATTACTTTCGAAACTTTCCGCAATAAACTGACCGCGGGCGAAAATGAAGAATGGCGGCTTAAAATTAAAGGTAAATACGGCGATAAGGTTGCCGCCGAAATGGTCGCCGCTTTATACGACGCTTCTCTCGATGCCTTTAAACCTAATAACTGGAACCTCAGCCTGTATTATCCCTATTCGGGCAGACTGTATTGGAATATTGACAACAGCTTTGGAACATCAGATGCTACAGTCTATTTCAAAGACTGGTACCAGTATATGTATCTTATTAGTTATTACTACGATTATCTTAACTGGTTCGGCTTCCCGGTTTATTCGTCTAACTACAGCGGCAGATATATGTTTGATGAAATGGAACAAACTATTATGAATGCACCGGTTACTACGTCGGAAATTTCCAGAAACGGAAAAGGTGAAATGGACGAGGGCGGTAGGTTAATTGATAAAAAAGAATCACCAAAAAAAGACCACGAAAAAGTAGCGGAAGAAAAGACTAAAGAAAAAAGTGGTATTGAACCCGAAGATTCAAGACAGCCGGGAGAAATTACAGGCGTTACTGCCAGAAAAAATTTCAACGAAACAGCTTTCTTCTATCCCGAACTGCGGACTGATGAAAACGGCGAAATAATAGTTAAATTCCAGATTCCCGAAGCCCTGACCAAATGGAAAATGCTCGGCTTCGCACATACAAAAGATTTGAAAATAGGATTCGTGCAGAATGAACTCGTTACTCAAAAAGAATTGATGGTGGTCCCGAATCCACCGCGTTTCTTCCGCGAAAGCGATAAAATTACTTTCAGCGCGAAAATCACTAACCTCTCGGAAAAAGATTTGTCGGGTAACGCTCAGCTTGAACTCTTCGATGCATTTACAATGAAACCTATCGATGAATGGCTCGGGAATAAAAATAAAGTGGTTTCTTTCGATACTAAAAAAGGTCAGAGCACCTCCGTAAACTGGACCCTCGATATTCCTTTCGGTGTGGATGCGGTTACGTATAAAATCGTTGCGAAAGCGGATAACTTCGCAGACGGCGAGGAAAACACACTCCCGGTCCTGACAAACAGAATGCTCGTTACGGAAACTATGCCGCTTCCAATAAGGTCGAACCAGACTAAAAATTTCACGCTCGACAAACTCGCAAATAATAAATCCTCTACCCTGACAAACTATAAACTTACTCTTGAATTTACTTCCAATCCCGCCTGGTATGCAATTCAGGCACTGCCATACCTGATGGAATATCCGTGGGAATGCGCCGAAAATACCTTCGCGAGAATCTATGCTAACTCTATCGCGACTCATATCGCAAATTCAAATCCGAAAATTAAAGAGGTCTTCGATACCTGGAGCAAATATCAGCCGAATGCACTGCTCTCGAATCTCGATAAAAACGAAGAGCTTAAAGCAGTTATGCTCGAGGAAACTCCATGGGTAAACGAAGCTAAGGATGAAGGCGAAAGAAAAAGAAGAATAGGCGTCCTCTTCGAAATTAACAGGATGTCTAAAGAACTCGATAAGGCAATTTCGAAACTCAGTAAAATGCAGTACTCAAACGGTGGATGGCCATGGTTCGATGGTATGCCCGAAGATAGATATATTACTCAGTATATTGTCGAAGGATTCGGTCACCTCGACCACCTCGGAATAAAAAAAATCCGCGATGACTATACCGTGTGGGATATGGTTTCAAAAGCCGTGAAATATATGGACTATATGCTTAAAAAAGACTATGACTACCTGCTCGAATTGGAAAGAGATGGTAAAATTAAAATGTCAGATAACCACCTCTGGCAAATCAATATTGACTACCTGTACGCAAGAAGCTATTTCCTGGATATCGCCGTCCCCGATGAATCTAAAGACGCTTTTAATTACTTCAAAGGTCAGGCGGAAAAATACTGGCTCGATAACAACCGACACCTGCAGGGGATGATTGCACTCGCACTCTACAGATATGGCAACACGTCCGTTCCGAATAACATCGTGAAATCATTTAACGAAAATGCTATCCATAACGACGAACTCGGTATGTACTGGAAAGATAATGAATACGGCTGGTACTGGTATCAGGCGCCAATCGAAACTCAGGCTCTGCTCGTTGAAGTCTACGACGAGGTAGCTAAAGATAAAAATGCTGTCGATGAACTTAAAGTGTGGCTCCTGAAACAAAAACAAACTCAGGACTGGAGAACCACGAAAGCAACAGCCGAAGCCTGCTATGCCCTTCTTCTGAAAGGAACCGAGTGGCTCGCATCTGAGGTACTCGTCGATATTACTGTTGGCAGTCAGAAAATCGACCCGAAAAACCTGCCCGACGTTAAAGTTGAAGCCGGTACGGGATATTTCAAAACCGCATGGTATTACGATGATATCAAACCCGAAATGGGAAGCGTTACCGTAACTAAAAAAGACGAAGGCGTAAGCTGGGGCGCTCTCTATTGGCAGTACTTCGAACAGCTCGATAAAATCACACGTGCGGAAACTCCTTTGAAGCTGGATAAAAAACTATTCCTGCAGGAAAATACTTCCACAGGACCGGTGATTACTCCTATAAATGATAATACAAATCTGAAAATCGGAGATTTGGTAAAGGTTAGAATTGAACTGCGAGTCGATAGAGATATGGAATACGTTCATATGAAAGATATGCGTGCCGCTTGCTTCGAGCCGCTGAATGTAATTTCGCAATATAAATATCAGGGCGGACTCGGATATTACGAAAGCACACGCGATGCCTCGACCAACTTCTTCTTCGGATGGCTCGCTAAAGGAACTTATGTATTCGAATATTCACTCAGAGTTACTAATACGGGCGATTTCTCGAACGGCATAACAACAATACAATGTATGTACGCTCCCGAATTCAGCTCCCACTCCGAAGGCGTAAGAGTGTTGGTGAAATAAATAGAATTGTCATTCCCGAATGTTTTAGTCGGGAATCCATAAATAACATTCTGTCATTCCGGCATGTTTTTAGCCGGAATCCAGAAAACAAGAAAAGCTTAACTAAACGAAATTAGTTAAGCTTTTTTATAAACCTCAAATAAGATTAAATTAAATTCTAATTTTTATCAATAAACCTCTTCAATTCATTAGCATACTTTATTAATATCCTATTAACTTTTTTCATATCGTCAATTAATTTACCAAAATCATCAAAATCTTTTTGAATATCTTGGGGACTTATGTTTTTGTTTTTTGGATCATCTTTTTGTTCCTTATACCACTTCCTGAATTTAGCTTGATATAAAGTTAAATGAGGTCTTAAGCCTACATTTAGAATCTCGGTAGTCAAACCAATTAATTCTTCCGTAGGTTTATGTTTTCTAAGAAAACTTCCAGGGACATTTTTTATTTCTTCTCTAATAATTTGGAATAATTCGTACCACGATTCATAAATATCGTCAATAACATCATTTTTTTCATCAATTTCTAATGCTGCTTTTCTTGTTACTAGCTCAATATAAATTCTATTAGCTATATATAAATTTTCCGTATTTCTTTTAAATGTAAACTTAATTTTTGGTGAAGAAGATAATTCTAAATCAGTAGAATCTGTTGAATATTTTTTCGAATATTTAAACAAATAAATTAAGACTCCAATTATTAACAAACTTAAAACTAATATCAAAACTATCCAATCTGACTCAATTAATATAGCTGGTTTAGATTTGATAAAAATAAAATTTGCAACTTTTATTGTATCCATATTAATTCATTATATTTGATAAAGGATGTTTACCGGCAATTTTCGCATGATCCAAAAATAATCTAGGTTTTCTAGTAACATTGTTCAAAAGAAAACTATCTAACATATTATAATTAACTATATTATCAATTATATTTATATAATCAGGAAAATCACTACTTTTTAAATTTTTCAAGCAAAGAGTCCTCATATTTTCATTTGGGATATCCTTACCAAATGCAAAACCAATTTCATACGGAACCCACCAAGATTTAATTGTTTTTTCCGATAATATGCAGATGATATGTGAACTCTTGTTTAAAGCATTTACTATCGCTTTAACAACTAAATTAGGAACTTCTCTAGTTTTAGAATTTAAACTATAATCATAAGAATCAAAATATACATCAATATCTTGCGATAAAATATAGTCAGCAATTTCTTTCGCTTCTGATTCATCTTCTTTTTTATGACTTATAAAAATACAAGATCTATATGAATCTAATTGAACACCTACTAATTTCATCATTTTTCTATTTTCAACTTGCTCTTCTATTGCCCTGTTGATTGAAGTTATTTTCATATTTTTTATTTGTTTAAAATTCTTTTTAATTCAGGTGAAATATTGAATATAAAAATAAAATTACCTTGAGCTCTTGTAAGTTTAACATAATTTTTTAATTCTAAAACATTTAAGATATGATTCACAACAATTTTATTAACATTTAATTCTTTAATAATATTTTCATTATTATTAACATTCTTGTTCACTATTAAGGAAATTACGTTATTCAAAATAATATTATAATCTGGTAAAATATTATTAATATATTTATCAAAAGCGAAAGTAGATATTTCTAAAATAACCATCAATCCACCTTGTGCTTTGGTCCCTTTAATATAATATTTTCTATCAAGTATATCTAAACTTTCACGGAATTGGGTTTCACTAATATTATATTTTAAAATATCTTCTTTTAAAATATGTGGATGTATAT
The DNA here is from genome assembly GCA_964501535.1 of uncultured Ignavibacteriaceae bacterium. Lineage (GTDB taxonomy): Bacteria > Bacteroidota > Ignavibacteria > Tepidaquicellales > Tepidaquicellaceae > FEN-1279. The sequence continues at coordinate 757,916 of CAZCSV010000001.1, forward strand.
GAAAATCATTTAATTGCATCGCTTTATCACAAAGCAGTCTTAAAATGATGTTATCAATTTTATGCAATTCACTAGATAATAAAACATCCTCTTTTGTGTACTCTGGTAATTCACCCAATTTTGGTTTTTCATATTGCCCTAAAATTGATGATAATATTTCTTTTAATTCATCTTCATAGCTATTTATATTTTTTACTTTTATCCATAAAGTTGCTTTTAAAGCTTCTGGAATCTCACATTCTTCAATAATAATTGGTAATATTTTACTGCCTTCATTAATTCTTTTAACTAAAGCGGCATCTAGTTCTTCTTTGACCCATTTTTTTAAAACACTATTATTCGATAATACAATCAAAAATGCTGCTGCATTTTTTATCCCTTCATCAAACATTTTATCAATTAATTTATCACCGACTTTCATTTCCCATTTATCAAGCCATACATCAATTCCATTTTCTCTTAACTTTTCTGCAAATTTTAAAACAAACCTTTCCTTGTCTTCAGATGCATGTATTAAATATATTTTTGGATTCATTATTTATATTTATTAATTAGTGTTTTTTTGCATTTGTGGTATTTCTCTATTAACTATTTTATCTTCATTAACTGCTCTGCTATTAAAACTTTTTTCAATATTATCTTGCAACGATCTTACATCTTCATTCCAATCAATAATTAAAGCATATCCAGATTTTGCATTTCTAGCCAATCTTTTTGGCAAGTTTTCATTATAATATTGACTTTTGCCATAATCAGGATGATTAGGTAATAAAACACCAATTAATCCTGCATGAGTATTTCCGACTTTATAATCCAAACCACCTGAAAGTTCCCAATCAACATGCTTTCGATGTTTAGTGTTAGGACCAACTAAGCAAATCACAATAGTAGTATCATTAAGATATTTTTTTTGTATTAACGATTTAATGTAATCCGTACTATTATCATCATCAATTTCATTCTCTCCAACAGATTTATTTATTATTATATCGTTAGTAAGATTTTCAAAATCATCTTTATAAGTTTGATCATTATTATAATAAGAAATAAATACTTTCCTTTTTGGTAATATTAGAGGAATATTTCCTAAATTATCTATGTAATGATTATCTTTCGATATTGAAATTGAATATTCATGAAATGGATTATATGGGAAAAAAATATCATTTTGTTTATTCCATCTACCATTTGTGTTTTTTATAATAGTACAAAATGTTTTTCCTTTTTTTACTTCTTCTAATATATCTCTCCGGTACATTTCAAAAGAATCGCTAATTGTATTTCCATTATCAATTCTTACTTCTATTTTTCTTAAAATACTAACATCTTCACGATATTCATATTTTGTGATACAATAATCAGCCCATTTTTCCATAATAATATTATATTAATTTAAATTTCTATTCTAAAATAAGTTAAGCTACGAATTGGTATGTTATTTACTTCATATCTACCAAAACTCCACGCATCTTCCCTATTCAAGAAAACGACCCAAACAAATAAACCAAAACATAATCCTGATTGTTCTTCATCATAATTGCAAGCTTTAGTATAGATAGGTTCATATACAGTTCCTTTCCAATTATTTCCGGGAATCCAACCGGCTGTTTCAATTTGAGAACCATCTATACGATTATTAAGTGTATTGATTATAGCATTGTATTCATCGTCTGTAAGACGACTTCTCCAAAGATTATATTCTTCTGAATGGGGAACATAATTTATTTGATTTAATTCTCCATTATCATTAATTGTATAAAGCATAAATGTTTATTATATTAAAATTAACGAATTACTATTTAATAACTTTTCCTCTATCGCAATTTACAAGAATTAATTTTCATTTTCAATTATTATTTCTCCCTTGACTATTGAAATAATATACCATATATTATTAAGGTATGTTCTTTTTCATATTTTGCTTGCTGATTAGAGGAAGAAATATTAACGAAACAGAGCAACAGCGTTTCCAGATGAGCAACACTATGTTTCCGGAATAAATTGTTGTTTTATAGTTTATTAAACGGGGTGAGCAACACCGGCAACACAGCAACGTTGCTGAAATTCCGAGTTCTTAAAAAACATTGATTTAAAAATAATACCCTATCCCCAAGCTTACCTTCAGTCCGTCTATAAATATCTTTGACTCGAATTCCTGCTCGAAAAAGTAAGTTTGCCCGTCCAATGTTACGTTGTTCTCGGGAAAGCGGCTCCGGACTTTGTACTTGCCGTCCCTGACTTTCATTTCCATGTTAATGCAAAAATGTTCATCGAGCATGTACTCCGCCCCGAAAAGCACGTTCAGACTGAACATCGGGCTCTTCGATATCGTGCGCGTTTCCATGCCGGTCATTTTTCTCGTCCTGTCTCCGAAATAAAATCCGACTCCCCCTCCGACAAATATGTTTAAATTGCTTACGAATTTCGGAATGTTGAAATATGCGGATAGTTCTACGGGAATCATTTCAAGCGTCTCGGTTACCCTCACACGCTCATAATCATAATCGTTCTCGAGAATCGTCGAAAGCTGGTCGTCCGTTATCTTTATATATTCTGCCGATATGCCGATGTATATGTCGTCATTGAATATTCTTTTCCTGACGGAAAATCCGTAGCCGTATCCCCCGTCGAGGTCGACGCTCATATTTTTTTCAATTATACCGGAACTGCCGGGATTTAATAGAATGGATGCTGATGAAACATAATTAGCAGACGCCGAGAAAACAAACCCTCTCAGAATATTCGAAGCTGTCCTTGCCTGCGGAAAAATGTCTGTATGTAAACTCAGAATAAATAATGCAAATAATATTTTAAAATTCCTGAAAATCATATGATTAGTTTTACATATGTTCCCGATTATTGATTATATTATTACATGTTACGGATAATTTAACGCTGTTCATTAAAGCTCTACGTTGTATTCCTTACCCTGTACTATTATTCTAATTTTTATGTGATTCGATTCATCTGAATTCACAGTCCCCCAAAGCAATGCAAGCTGCTGCATCTGCACGTCCGGCTTGTATTTTGCCGAAAGCCCGATTACCACTTCCCTGACTTTTAAACTGTGCGCTACGTTCATTATTGAATAAAATGCATTGTTGGTCGGTACTACAATCGGTATCACAGGTTTTCCTATTTTTTCTGCTGTATTCACCACTTCACTGAAAAGGTACCGCTCGTCGGATTCCAAATCATGCTTCACTTCTGTGTTCTGTTTGTCCTTAAATACTCGTGCAATCATCACCACTATTTCGGTTTTTTCCGTATCGGTTTCCTCGATAATTCTTTTCAGGTGAGCAAGATTCGACGGGTCTCTCACTGCCACCATAACCCTGTCGCTGAGCTCGCTCTCGATTGCTTCCGGCGTTATCTGGGATTCATCTTCAAGGTTGAAATGTTCGAGGATTTTTTTGTGATGCTCGCTTTCGTATTCTTCTTCCGAAATCTTCTTTTCCGCCATAGTTCTCTTTTTAACAATATGCTCCGAAACTACAAACACAATAAAGAATCCTACAGTAAAAAGAGAGCCGGAAATAGTCGCAAGGGGTTTAGTAAGTAAATTAGTCATTGCAGTAAAAAATAATGCAGCAAAAATCACTATTAAACCAATCGGAATATGAAAATTCTTAGCATCGATATTTAATGGGACTCGCCATTCCCGCGGTCGTTTATCCTTATACCGTAAAACCACCATAGCAAACGCTTTGAATGTCAGACTCCAGATAACCCCAAATGCATACGCTTCGCCTAGTAAAACTACATTTCCTCTCGATAAGATAATCGTTATAATTTGTAAAATTGCAATCAGATTAAGAATGCGGTAAGTTGTTCCGAATCTTTTACTTGGTTTTCTGACCCAATCTGTTAATACTCTGTCTTCGGCTACCCTGTTCAACACACTGTTTGCCCCTACAATCGCAGTATTACAAGCACCTGATAGAATCAATACCCCGACCACTACTACGAATATATGAACGATTAACCTTAACCATTGGGGGCCATAAAGGAACATTGCTATACCGCCAATAAGATTGTCTATATATTGAGGTCTGACATCATCGGGAATCAACATAATACCCAGAAAGGAAACACTAACGGTTAGAGTAAAACTAAAAACAAAAATTACAGTAACAGTTCTTTTTAAATTCTTTAATTTCGGATACTCGACTTCTCGATAAACCTGACCAAGAGTTTCAGCTCCGCTTAAAGCAAGTAAGGAATGCCCAAAAGCAATTACCACACTGACCAAACCAATAGATTTTACCCAGTCCATTCCTTTCAGCCAACCAAATGCCTCATCGCTGAGTTTTAAATCCATTGGAGGGAAATTCGAGAAAAACGGTTCGTTTTTCAATAATAAAGTAACTATACTCCAGATGATAATTAGAGCTCCCATAATTCCGGTAATAATAAAAATCTTTAGCGCTTTGCTCGATGATTCCTCGATTCCTTTCACGTTCTCCCACCAGAAAAATAATATTATGGCAATTGCAATCATCATAGAAGAGATACTTCTATCGAGTTGAAAATGCACACCCGCACTGAGCAATAATTCATTAATCAAACCTGTTAAATAATGTCCGGCAGATACAGAACTTATTGGACCCGTTAAAACATAATCGAACATTAAAGCACTTACGGAAATTTTTGCAAACCAATTTCCAAGCGCAAACTTTACTACGCGGTAAACACCACCCCTTGTAAACAATGGCGAAGATTCCGTATAGAGCGCATTAACAGCCAACGAAAAAAGCATAACAAGAAGTATAAAATATGGAGCTATTTTTCCTATGAATTGTTCGGCAATTCCGCCGATGTAGTATGCAGTTGAACCTAAATCCCCTATTACCACTGCTGCAGCTCGCCAGAAGGAGATAAATGTGAACATTACCGTCGTTAAGACGATAACCTTTGTTGTCTTTGACCCTAATACGCTGCCTTTAGTAAGCGATGAGTCTGTATCCATATATTTTTATTTTCAAAAACGATTACTATCATAAAAAATCCATTATATATTCAGCAAAAAATATATTTTGCAAATATATAATGGATTCTTTAAAATTTATATTAATTTAACAACCTGTCTCTGTTATCTTCTATCTCGGCATTATTCTGCAGATTTTGCATCCATTCCTGAACAGCAGTCTGCTGTTTTGACATTAAAAGTTGCTTCCTTATATCACTCTGCTTAGCCAAATAATCCGCTTCATTAAATGGTGTAATCCAGTTCACTTTCACAATGAAATATCCCCTGTCCCCTTTTATTGGAGATGAAACCTCACCGGCTTTCATTTTGAATATTGCATTCAATACTTTATAATCCAACCCAACTTTCTGGTCGGGTTTAGATATGGATACTGAATCCGCAGTTTCTATATTGTATTGAGGATATATAGTCTTCAATGTATTTATATCATTATTCTGAATCTTATTTTTTACCTCATTTGCTGTCTGTAACATTATTTCAAACTTTTTCTTTTGCTGCAGTTTTGGCTTTATCATCATTGTTTTAACCGAATCAAAATCTTTATATCCTTCAGATATTTTCTGGAAGACCTGATAAACTCCATAGCCACCCTGAACTTTAACCGGACCGAACACTTTATCTACACCGTTTTCCAATCCAAACTTTATAATATTAGGATTTTGTCCGGCTCCCGGAACAAAGCCGCCTTTCGATACTTCGGGGGTTGTCATACACATCAGATTCACAGACCTTGAAAGCGTGTCAATGATTATCTTTTTACCTGCGTTGCAGGATAAAATAGAACCCTCTCCTCCTTCAAGTTGTTTCATAAAATCTGATGCTTTCTTTCTTGCAATATCTTTTGTCCTTGCACTTGCGGTAACGGGTTTCTTTAATTCTGCAATTTTGAACTCTTTTTTCGATTTTCCTTTTACCTTAATTAAATGGAAACCGAATTGAGTTTTAACAGGTCCGATAACATCACCAACTTTACCGTTCATAACCGCATCTTCGAATTCCTTTACCATAGCTCCTTTCGTAAACCAACCCAGGTCACCATTATTTTGTTTTGCAGATGGGTCTTCTGAAAGTTCATTTGCTAATTTTTCGAAATCTTCACCTTTTTTTATTCTCGCAAGAATATCTTCTGTCCTCTTCTTTGATGCTGCCGTATCCGTACCAAAATTAATTAACAAATGTGATGCATTAACAAATGTGTCATCACCTTCTCTTGAATCAAGCAATTTCACTATTTTATATGCATCCTGGTCAATTATCAGATTTGATACCGAATCTTTTGCAGCATTGAAAAGAAAGTTTACAATACCTTTACCGAGTGCATTTGGTTTTTGAAATTCCGCGTTAAAAGGTGCAGCTGACTCATCATTTATAATTTTTATAAGGGAAGAATCTTCGACAGACGAGTTTTTTAATTGTTTTATATAACCTTCGAGCAGTTTTCTCACATTAACGGAGTCATCGGCAGTTGCCATATCGGGAAATATTAAATATTTAAATCTGACAGCTTCATCCTGTTTAAATTCGTCTTTATTATCGTCATAATATTTCTTCATTTCTTCATTAGAAATCTGGAACATATTCGTATCTGTTATAGAATTCGGGTCCAATAATATGTAACTGAATCCTACTTTTAAATTTTCATCCTTATACTTTTGAAGTATATCACCTTCAGAAACAGAGACCGATGCGGCGATAAGAGAATTTAATTTGTTGTCTTGCAATATTTTAATTAAATATTGCTCAATTTCTACCCATTTTTCTTTGTTTTCAGGTGCCTGAATTGCTGCTTGTAAATATTCCGAATGAAAAACCCCAAGGGAATCTACGAAATTGTTTTTTAACCAATCGGGTAGTGTTTCAGGTTCATTATAAACCCAGTTCAAGACTTCCTGGTCAGTTACTTTAACACCGAGTCTCTGCATCTCCTGTTCCTTAAGAGTTTGTTGAACGATATAATTCCATACCTGCTCTTTTGCTTGTTGATAGCTCTGTTCATCCAATTCCTTCCCTTTATTCTGCTCTTTCATCTGTTCGAGTTGTCTCTGAAGAAGGGTTTCGTATTCCTGATACTTTATCTCGACACCATTAACTTTTCCAAAAACAATTTGTTGATAACCTCTGAGCCCTAAATAATTCATTCCCCATTCAAAAACAATTGTCCCAAGAAACGCAACTATTAGAATAATGATGATGAGTGGCATTCTATCCCTCATTTTATTCATAATTCCTGTGCTGTGCTTCGTCTTTGGCTTATCCATTCGTTTATAAATACTCCTTTATATAAAAAATGATAAATTTTGTAAATTTAAACATTAAAATTAAACTTTTTACATTGTAAAATCAATGAATAATGGATTCATATGTTTTATATTTCAATCTTCTAATTGAATATTTCATGCCGTTATTTAATACCTCTTATTTTAATACAGTCCATTCGTTCTTTGCATTTTTTTTATTGTTGTTTGTTATTAAAAATTTTTCGAACTTATGGTATAATTTTTAAGTTTATGGACCCTAAATATATAAAATTATTTGCATATATTATCCTTGCACTAATAATATTTATTTTTTTCTTTTTATATGTAGAAAAAAATAAAGAACCAGAAAAAATTCCCGATTATGGTTGGTTTGAACTTCAGAGAGCATATCCTTTTTCTGAAATTCCCTACGATGAAAGAATAAAGTCGGTTGAATATGTAAAAAATCACTTGAAACATGATGAGAATTATAAAAACTCGCCCTGGACGCTCGTTGGTCCGACAAATGTTGAAGGTAGAATAACAACAATAGCAATCGATCCGAACAACCCTCAAATGATATACACCGGCTGTGCCAATGGTGGTGTATGGAAATCAACAAACTTTTGTCAAAGTTGGATAAGCATATTTGATAACCAGAATACATCATCGATTGGGGCTCTGGCAATTAATCCCCTCTCGACAAATATAATTTACTGCGGGACAGGCGAGCCAAACTCACTTAGAAGCTATTACCCCGGAACTGGTATTTATAAATCAACAAATTCAGGCGTAAACTGGATATACGTTGGACTGCAGAATACTTACAGCATAGGAAATATTGCCATCAATCCAATTAATCCGAATGAAGTATATGTTGCTGCACTCGGTTCACTGCGACATAATAATCCTGAACGGGGAATCTATAAAACAACAGATGCCGGCAGTACCTGGACACAATCCCTGTTTATTGCAGATTCTGTTGGGGCAATAGATGTAGTAATTGACCCTTCAAATCCTTCCAAAGTATTTGCCGCAATGTGGGAAAGAACAAGAAGAGAAAATTATATCAAATACGGCGGTCCGAAATCTGCTTTATATGTTACTACAAATTCAGGTCAAAACTGGAGCGTTGTTACTGGAGGATTTCCATCGAATACATCGACACTCGGAAGAATTTCCATGGATATTTCAAATTCAAATCCACAGATAATCTACGCATTAATTGCAAATTCGAATGGATATACTGGCGGGTTATACAAAACTAGTAACGGTGGCAATAACTGGTCTGTTGTTAATTCTTCAGCTGCGGGTTCATCGAACTATGCATGGTTCAACAGAATTTGTAAGGTAAATCCGACAAATCCCAATCAGGTATTTTGTGGAGGACTTTACATGGAAGTATCCACAAATGGCGGAACTTCATTCCCGACTGTGTTTTCATCGATTCACGTAGACCATCATGCAGTTGCTTTTGCACCATCGAATACAAATTTCATTGTAATTGGAAATGACGGAGGAATAGATTATTCAACAAACGGAGGAACAAGTTTTACAGCAAGTCCGACACTACCTGTTACACAATTTTATGCGGGGGATGTGAGTTATCAAAATTCAAATGTTTTATTGGGAGGAACACAGGATAATTCTTGTATTATGACATCAGGAAGTTTAGTATGGAATACCGTAACCGGTGGAGACGGTTTTTATTGCCTAATTGATTATCAAAATCCACAATATATGTATGCATCTTCTCAAAATGGAGGTATGATGCGTTCGACAAATGGCGGGAGCTCTTTCACTGGAGCAACTTCAGGACTTGACCTTGCATATACAAATTGGAGTACTCCCTGGATATTGGATAAAAACAATCCTTCTGTTCTTTACTGTGGAACATATAAAGTTCATAAATCAACTAACAGGGCGGTAAGTTGGACTGTAATAAGTCCCGACCTCGCAAAGGCACACGTTGTAAACCTCGGAACAATTACAACTGTCGATGTCTCGAAATCAAATCCGAACGTTATTTATGCAGGCACAGATGATGCAAATGTATGGGTTACGACAAACGGAGGCACGAACTGGAACTTAATAAATTCAGGACTTCCAAACAGATGGGTGACAAGAGTTACAATTCATAATGATTCTGCAAATGTATGTTACGTAACACTTTCAGGATACAAAATCGATTCAACAGGTGCACATATATATAGAACAACAAATTACGGAGCAACCTGGCAATCAATAAAAGGAAACCTTCCCGATGCACCTGTTAATGATATATTGATTGACCCTCTAATCCCAAATAAACTATATATAGGGACAGATTTTGGAGTTATGGTTACAACAGACCTTGGTCTGAATTGGGCAATAATGGGCGGCGGATTACCGACTAACGTTCCCGTACATGATTTGACACTCCATCCACCCAGCGGGCAGATATTTGCCTGGACTCATGGCAGAAGCGCTTTCAAGACACAATATGTAACAACGAATATATCAAATATTAATAACCTGGCAGAAGAATTTAAATTATACCAGAATTATCCTAATCCTTTTAATTCAATGACTAATATCAAGCTTCAAATAAACAATAATGGTTTAGTTAAATTAAAGATATTTGATATCCTAGGAAAAGAGGTTGCAGTTCTGGTTAATGAGAGATTGAAGTCAGGAACATATCAGGTCTCGTTTAATGCGGGAAGTTTGGCATCTGGAATTTATTTTTATAAACTAATTGCAGATAATTTCACCGACGTAAAGAAAATGATTCTATTAAAATAGAATTAAGATAATATATATTATTAAAAAATGAGAAGAGTTACTCAATACATTTTTGAGTAACTCTTCTCATTTTATGATTATTAAGAATCACGGCGTTATGTTCGGTCCGTCAGTTCTCCAGATTGGATTTCCAAATAATGACCCGGAATTCCCGTTCGGTGAAGCATCATTAATGGATAATCCGGAACCTTCACTTAATTTGTAATACAAAACAAGCCCGCTTTCACTTCCGGTCAGGGACCTGTTATAATTATTTGCAATTTCTGCATCAGTTCTTATAATATTCCAAATTCTGATTTCATCATATCTGCCGTATCCATATTCATTAGCACCGCTGATTCCGCGTGCTATATATAAAGAATTTGTGTTCGGTACAAATGTATATGACTGACTTACAGTTCCTATAAGCTGACCGTTTGAATAAAACTTTACAGTACCTGTCGCATGATTATAAGTCATAGCTATATGATACCAGGAATCATATATAATCGGTAATCTTGCTTTTGCAGTAGTATCTCCGGGTTCAACAAAAGTCCATGCGGTATCATTCTGTGAATATTCAAAATACCAACTGTTTTGTTTGTCAAGAAATGAAAAGTAATCATAATTTGGAAAACCAAGAATTTTATACCATCCTTCTATGGTAAATGTCCCGTCTAAAATAATGCTGTTAATCGAAGTAGAATTTGGAATCTGAGCATAATCACTCGTTCCATCAAACTCGAGACAGTAATTCGACATTACCGGTGAATAAGAAACAGTTATACCCCATGATTTAATTACTCCGGTTCTGTAACTTCCCGAATTCGTTATTCTCAAAATATATGAGCCTTCAGGTTGTAAATCTTTGAAAGCACTTAATGAATTTTCTGGCTGAAAAATCCCTGTAAATGGCGATGTTGCGGTACGTATAGGGTCTGAGGAGGAATCACTTAAAACCGTATGGATAAAATTGTTATTAGGTCCACCATTATTCAATGTATCAATCACTCTTACTGTATCACCCTGATGAATTAAATCAAATTTCAATTGCGAAGCATCAACGCCTTCAATATTGTCCAGTATAAGATTAACATTTTTAATATAATTAGTAGGAAAATCCAATGGAGGAATTATAACATTCATAGTATCATCTGTAACTCCGGGACCTATTGTGATATTTAAGCCACTCCTGTATTGGCTGGTCCATGTACTGCTGGTTGTTGTCCCTCCGGTTGTTGAAGCGGGATTGTCATCTTTATTGCAGGAATAAAAAAATATTGAAACTATAAAAACCGAAACAGTAAAACAGAATAACTTTTTCATATGCTTTTATAATTTATTTTAAAAGAAAAATCTTTATAATATTTACAAGTTAATATATTTTTCCAAGAAAAGAATTACAAAAACTTAGTGCTCCTCACTTCCCATAAATAATGAGGAGCATTATAAAAACACTAATCTATAGAACTAATTATCTACATTAAAAACTAAATTGCTAATTGAATCATTTACTTCAACAACATCATCTTCTTGGTGTCTTTAAAATCACTTGTTTCAATTCTGTATATATAGACACCTGACGATAAATCGGTTCCCGCAAAATCAACTTTAAATTCACCCGCGGTAAGTCTTTGATTAATTAGAGTTTTAATAAGTCTTCCGGTAATGTCATATACTCTCAATTTAACATCACCAGCTTTCATCAAATTAAACCTGATTGTTGTGTTCGGATTAAACGGATTCGGATAATTATTAAATAATTTATATTCACTTGGAACATTATTACTTATAACCGAAACTGAAGTAGTAACGTTAAAAGTAAATCTGGTTCCCGGTGCAGTAGAGCCCGGTGGATTTATACCGCTTCCTCCGGCAGGTAAAGTTGTAACACGTGCAGTCGGAAGTGCAATATCCTGTGCTGCAAAGTAATATTCTACTTTTGTTCCCAAAGAACTTCCCGAAATCTGAAAATAAAAAGTATCCCTTGTAGTTGTAGAAGTGAAATTTGCAGACGTATACGATGTCCACGTCGCTCCGTTATTTGTCGATTTTCTGTAATAAATTCTCGGAGCCTCACCGCTTCTTGAATATCTTATAATACCGTTATCAAAAATCCGAGTTTTCAATGTAATTATACCGGTATTAGTTGTATTATTAAAAGGTTGTGTATGCTGAATTGTAGGCGCAACATTATCCAATTTTCTTGCAGAGTCAACGGATTGCTGGGCATCAACAATTCCCCATCCCATCTGGTTATTCGGAGAAGCAGAGTTGCTTGCAAATTTTCTCAATATACCTCTGACCTGCAATGGTGTTAGATTTTTATTGGCAGACAGAATAAGAGCAACTACCCCTGCGTTTAGCGGACAGGAATATGAAGTACCGCTCCCGTATGTGCTGTATCCTGTACTTCCCGAAGCAATAGTATTCCCGCTTCCGAGTGCCATCACATCAGGTTTAATTCTTGGTGGAACATCAGTCGTCGGACCTACGGAACTAAACGAAGACCTTAGACCATTTGAACCGACTGCTCCAACTGTAATGATGCTATCCGCATCAGCAGGAGCACCCAGTGTATTATGAGAAGTATTATTACCATTATTTCCAGCTGAATTGCTGACAACAATACCTTTATATGCGGCATATGCCGCAGCTCTTGTAATCAATAAAGTTTTTCCGTTCATATGCTGCCATGTATAACTTGAATCGGGTGCATCGAATTCCAGATAACCAAGTGAACTTGTAATAATATCAGCACCAAGACTATCAACCCATTGTGCAGCGGCTGACCAGTGGTCCATTTCATACCATCTCTCACCCGGATCTACTTCAGTTCTGCAAATAATGAACGTAGAGCGGAATGCAGGACTAATCATATAACCTGGGGCATATCCTCCAACCAACGATAATGTTGCCTGACCGTGTGAGTGAGCTGTAATATTCACAGTATCATTCGTATGAAAATCCTTTTTCTTATAAATTTTCATAGGAAGAGTAGTAAAAGCAGGATGAGATAAATAATATGAATAACCAGCATCAAAATTCGCAACCATAATACCCTGACCAAAAACACCGATATTATGAACAAGGTTTACTTTTATCTGTGATATTTGTGTAATGCTTGTACCATAGTTGAGAGAATCAACAAGCGGTTCGTCTTTTGATAAATTATTATTAGGTTTTATAAAATTATCACTGAAATTTGTTTCATCTTCTTCTTTATTCTTTTTAAATCTTTCAACCAAATCAATTTTTTCCACATAATTCAGATTCGCTATATCATACAATTGATTTACGGTTGCTTCTGCAGAAATGACATTAAACCATTTTAGCTGATGTCTTATTTTATTGACTTTTGAATTTATATCATTTACATATGGTTCATAAAGCGGAACATCTGTCATATCAACGAGCTGACCTGCAGGAAAAACTTTTGCACGTCTGTCAAGAGAACGTTGTGATACTAATCCTAAAGGATTACTTAGCTTTGCTTCAGCATTTGGACCTTTATCCTTAAGATAGATGTATACGCTGTACTGATAATCATTGGAATTTTCAATCGTGTACTTCAAAAAAGGACTAAACTTATCAGTCTTTGGTTTTGATGCAATAAAAATCACAAAAAAAGCAATTGCTAATAGAGAAATGGATAGTATTTTTTTCATTATTAATATTTTTTACTTAACTGTAAATTTAATAATAATAACATAAATATTATATATAAAATTGATTTTAAATCATTGAAAATTGTAACAAATTGTAACAACTGAAATTCAAAATATATTAATTATTTATTAACATTATGATTTTTTAGTAGAAAAAACCTCCTCAAATTCTCTTGAAATCAACATTTTTTGAATTCTTGTTTATTTAAAACGTAATTTAAAAAATTATTTATCCATTTTCTGCGAAATCTTTAAACTCTTATCTGACAATTGTTCCGGAGCAATTTGGAATAAAAGTTTTAAAATTCATATCACAGCGACCTTATCGGAAGCCTCATAAATTCTCACTTTTTTTGTTTAATGTCAATATTTTTTTTATCCTAAATTAAATACCTTAATTTTGTATGGAGTTAAAAATAATGAATTATGATAAAATATCATAAACAGATGAAAGTAAAAAATTAATATTAAAAAAATTAAAAATAAGTGTTATGAAAATAATTGATAGAGTAAAGAAAATTTTTGGTAAACAGGGATTAAAAAGCTTTAACAGCGGATGGCATTCCCTTACTGAATATATAAATTCTTGGGGAGGTGAATCTTATAAATCCTATACGTATGCCTGCATAAATGCACGTGCAGAAAACATCTCGAAAGCAGGTATATTTTTATATAAAAGAAACTCTTCCGGTGAGCAGAAAGAAATTAAAAATCATGATTTTCTTACTTTAATATCAAAACCGAATAAACGGAATCAGACATTCAAGGAATTGTTGCATAAAATTTCAACATCACTGGATTTATATGGAAACGCTTATATATTCATACATCGAGGTTTAAAGAATAAACCTCTCGGTTTCTATCATCTACCGTCGAAAAATATTAAAATCAATATGAGCAAAAATATGAACGATATCGAGAGTTATGAATATTTTACTGAACAGGGAATTATTAAATATAAGCCAAAGGATATTATCCATTTCCTGATTCCCGACCCTGATTCAAATGTGTACGGGAAATCCACTATATCCGGTTTTAATTTCACGCTCGAAATTGATTACCTTCAAAACTTATATCAAAAGAATTTTTATAAAAATGATGCGGCGATAGGAATGCTGCTTGAATCCGATTCAATACTCCCGGACGATAAATATGAAAGGTATGTGAATCAATTCAAACAGACTTACGAAGGAGCAATAAATTCAGGTAAGACACTGCTCCTTGAAGGTGGAATTAAAGCTAAACCATACCAGGCTTTTCCAAAGGATGTAGAAATATTACCTTCCCGTAAACTTATTCGTGATGAGATTATGACTCTGTTTAGAGTTCCTAAAGTTATTCTTGGTATAACTGACGATGTAAATCGCGCAAACTCCAGGGAATCGATAAAAATATTTAACGACTATGTCATTAAACCATTCGCCAAGATTAATATCGAGAGCAAATTAAACATTTTTCTGAAAAACAATTATGAAGAGGAAAATTTATTTCTTTCACTCGAATATGATTTTGAAATCGACCGTGAACTTCAGCTAAAAGCTTATGAAATATACAGGAAATATGATATAGCAAGTGTTGATGAGATTAGAGAAATGGAAGGTTTCAGCCAAATTTCAAACAGCATTAATAAAACATAAAAATAATTAACATTAAATATTAAAATCTTAACATTTTAAAATATGAATTACAAAAATTTCATAGTAAAGGAAAAATCCTTTAATGATAAGGATAAAACCATAACTCATTATATATCTACCGTAACACCTGATAGGTTCGGCGATATAGTAAATCCATTTGGTATGGATGCTGATAATTATAGGAAAAATCCGATTGTGCTTTTTGGACACAGTTACCGTGCAAGAGGTAATGTAATCGGAAAAAACCTTGCATTATTCCCGGATGATTTCGGAGTAAAAGCAATAACAAAATTTGCAGATACTCCGGCTGGAAATGATTTATATATCTTAAATCGTGAAGGATACTTGAATGCCTGGTCAATCGGCTATATTCCCAAAAAAGTAAAAACACAAAACTCGACTTCCAATAGCCAGACTGGTACATACAATATTATTGATGAATGGGAACTGCTCGAATATTCGTCAGTAGTCATTCCTGCAAATCCTGATGCTCTGAATCTAATGCTGAAAGAAATAAAGTCAACAGAAGTGCTGCAGGAATTGAACTATTCAATGTTGCAAAACAGAATTGATGTGATGGAGGATAAACTTGCAAGAAAACTAAATGATATCTTAAAAATTATTAATAAGTAAAATATTTTTGGAAAATAAAGCAGTAATGCTATTTAATAAATTAATTTTAAAGAAAGGATATATTAAAAATGAAAATTGAAAGAAAAACACTCGACGATGTAATTATTCCGGGAGTAACTGATATTGAAAGAATGGAACAAATATCGAAGAGAATCGCAGAAGATGTAGTTAAAAAAGAACTTGAGGAAATCAATAAAAACATTTCCGGAATTCCGATAGAACCGTTTAGAACATATGAAAACTCAGAAGACCCGTTGGTTCAGGAGGGAAGAAATATTATTAAAGGAATAATTTACAACAGACCTGAGCTATTTTCGGAACGCTATAAAAGCTTCCTTAATGAAACAACCGGAAGCGAGGGAGGATATCTTGTTCCTCAGGAATGGTATAATCAAATTCTTAAATTCGTTAACGAATCGGGTATTGTCAGAAAAAATGCAACCGTTATAAAAATGAGCAGGAAAGAGCTTGCAATTCCTAAACTCGACAGATTACCATCTTTTTCCTTCGTAACCGAAGGTTCAATGAAACCGGTAAGTAATCCGACCTTCGCTCAGGTAGTACTTTCGCGTAAAGACGGCGGTTTTATCGTAATATTTTCAAAACAACTTATTGACGACGAGTCATTCGATATAATGGGTTTTGTTTCAAGACTTGCAGCCCAAATTATCAGTAGGACCGAAGATCTTGCGGGATTTAAAGGAATTTCAGGTAAAATTGATGGGCTGTTTACAAACGGTATTGGGACTTCTATTCTTGAAGTAAACGGAACATCATTTGCAAATATCAAATACGATGATATTATTAATTTGATTTCTACCGTACCATCAGAAACTCACAGAAATTCTAAATGGTATATGCACCGTACAATTTATGGAATGCTTAAATCTATGAAATATGACGGCTCACAGGAATATATTATTACCCCCGATGAAAGAAAAAGCAATATGCTCGAAGGATATCCGGTTGTACTGACAGACCAGGCTTATGCGTTAAGTGAAGATGCTCCCGACAGAGCTTTCATTGCCTTCGGAGACTTACAGTACATGATACTCGGTACAAGAAATTCATTGAGTATTGACTATTCCAAAGATGCAACTGTAGATATGGGAGGAGGCCAAACAATTAACTTATGGCAAAACGGTCTCGTAGGATTAAATTTCGGTGCTTCATTCGACATTAAATTTTCTTTCCCGTCTGCACTTGCAGTAGCAAAGACGGTAGCTGGTTAGAATGATTTATGAAATATTCAAACAGTTTCGGTGAGCAACCTGCGTTTGCAGTTGCTCCCGAAACTCTAAAATTTAAAATTATAAAAATATGATTTCATTAGATGATTTAAAATATTATTTAAATATATCCGATAACTCTCAGGATGAGTTTCTGTTAAAATTGATTGATATGGCTGTCGATAGAATAAATAATCTATGCAGACGTAATATTAATTATGGAACAAGATTTGATATTACAGATGGAAACGGACAAAACCTTTTATGGATGAAGGATTATCCTGTCGAGCAAATTGTATCTATTAAATACAGAAGAGAATCAGGCTCATTCGACCATGACCTTTTTAATGGTGGGGGTATTTCTGAAAATACATATTTAGATAAAGTAACCGGTAAACTGATTCTACTGAACAGTTTTATTCTTCCCGTCGGTTCTTCGAATATCCAGATAAAATATTACGCGGGATATCTGGATAACGCTCCGGACCCGGCAAATGAAACCCCAAAGGATTTAAAAAGCATCGCCCTCATGATGAGTGCTGAACTTTTTCTTAAGAGTTTTCAGAATGTCGGCGAAGAAATTACAAAAAGATTAGGTTTACTTCACTTTGAACATTCCATAAAAAGCGAGGACGGTGAGACCAAAAGGAGTTTTAATTACAAAGATGAAGATTACGACATTCTTTTGCAAAAATATAAATCTTTAAAAGTATAAAAATGGAAATATCGAACGGTAATACGAAAATATCTTTTCTAATATCGGAATTTATTAAATGGATGCTTGAAGTAATCATTATAGTCGGAACCGCTGTTGCTCTTTATTATAATCTTTCAAATGATTTTAACCTTTTAAAATCGGATATGCATAGGCTCAATAAAGAATTCGAAGAAATGAAAACTGAATTTAAAATACATTTAAGGGATACAAAATGAAAAAATTTTTTATTGAAGGAGATGAATATTCCATGGTTCGTCTTTTATCTTTTATCAGCGTTACAACTGCTGTTATCGCTACGGGGTTTATCATTGCATTCGTATTTGCGAAAATTGAACTGTACTATATAAAAGAAATGATATTACTCGTTGGAACCTTGCTGGGATTCGGTTTCGGAGGGAAGGTAATTCAAAAATTCGGTGAAAATAAATAAAAATGGATTTTATTAAAAAAAATATAGCCTGGTTTCTTGTACTTATATCGATATTTTCCGTAATAATCGTTTTAAAGCATATTTTTCCGGAACGAAATAACCGGGTTATTCAAAATATGCTAATCAGAGATACCAATTTAAAAATGAGATACGAATACGAAACTAATAGAGATACCATAATAAAATGGTACGAAAAAATCATATATAAGAGTACCAAACCGGAAGTTGTATATTATCAAAAAACGGATACGGTTTTTATCGAGAAAATAAAGGAACTTGACCTTATATTGAATATTGAAAAACAAAACAGGAAATTGAAAATCAAAGCCGTAAATCAAAAGGGTTATACGATTAAGGAATACGTTTTTGATGACGTGAACAGCAATTTCACGGCTATTAGCCAAAAAGAAAATATTTTTGTAAAATCGAAAAAATTTAGCTGGAATCGGATTAATTCAGTTTTCAATTTGCAATGGCCTTTGCTCAGTAGTAAAAAGCTAGCATATAATTTTGGTATTGAAACAGGAATAAATTATAAAAACAAAATAGATCTGAATGCCGGTTTACTGTATTCGCCTGAAAAAAAGGATTTATTTATTAATTCAGAATTAAAATTTAAATTTTAAATCATGAAATACGAAAATATTTGTAATCATTACAATAATGTTTTAAAATGCTCGGAATATTTCAATTCATCGAAACCTGTTAAGGATGTTGACTTGTTGCTTCCTGAATTTTACAATACCCTGATATTTTGTTTCAATGAATACCGGAAGAAATACCCGAATCAAAATACACACATTACCGAAACATATAGAAGTAACATTCTTCAGCTTCAATATTTTAAACAGGGAAAAAGCAAAATCAGAAAAAACGGTATGCATCACTATGGAATCGCCGCGGATATCGCATTTATAATAAATGATAAACTTAGTTATAACGGCGATTATCATTTTCTGCGCAAAATTTTTAAGGATAACAAGCTTACCGTGCTTGACTGGGAACTTGGACACGTCCAGTTCATTCCTGTCTCAGAACAAAATATGCTCAGACAGGAAATTGAAAGCTCTTGCTAAATATTCACATTTATACGAATTCATCGCACGATCTATATTTTATCGCTTCAATTAAAAACTGATTACAAAGCTTAATCCGCTTGTATTAGGGAATAAATTGTAAGAAATTTTTTCTTTAGAATTACAGGATTTTTTCTCTGAAGAAATATAATCACCAACAAAATACCCTATCGCCGATGCAAGCACTACATCGGATGCCCAGTGTTCATCTGAATAAATTCTGGATAACGCAGTAACAGCCGAGAGAGTATAAAGACCTATAGTTGCATAAACATTTTTAATCCTGTTTGCCAATACCGAAGACATTGCAAAAGCTACAGTGGTATGTCCTGACGATAAAGATAATGAACTTTCATTTAAAGTAAACATATTGTAAAAATATGGTCCTCGCTCCGTGTAAGGTCTGCTTCGACCAGAAATTATTTTTGTTACGTTCGTAATTATACCGGAATATAAAACAGCTTCGAATACCATTCTCCCCGTTTCTCGGATATAATCATCTTTAAAAAATAATCCGTAAGAATATATTCCTCCGCCAATTATAACGGGTGTAATTATGTTTCCGTAAGCACTTCCGATATCCGCAATTTTATCCTTCGTATCATTATGTTTATTTTGAAATTCTTTTCTTATGTCCTTATCAAGTGGCATAAATGCCGTGGTGGTTAAAACTACTGCTCCTGCTTTTATCCAGTCGGTAGAACTAAAACGTATCGGTGCTGTATATGTGCAAAATCCATCATCTACAGAAATTTTAAAATCTTTCCATAATGTATGGAATATATTAGAATCTCTTTGTTGGGCATCTATCGAGGATAAAAAGAGAAAATTAGCAATAAACAGGGAAATAAAAACTTTTTTAAACAAATTGTTTCTACAGAGAATAATAATTAGTGCTTTTAATAAGCATAAAAAATATATGTATATTTGACCAGCTTAAATATTTTACCGGACGAAGTAATTACCTGAATTTCGGTGATATTTAAATTCTCGTCATAAATATATTTGAGAATACATTCAGGCTTTTCGTCAGAAAAGAAATGATGTTCCTCAATTCGCTTTCCAGAATCATCATATTTATATTCCCACCTTTCGTAAACATTCCCATCAGAGTAAAAACTTATCTTTTCAGATAAATTTTTGTTTGCATCATATTTGTAGGCATAATGCTCACCAATTGAACCGTCATCATTAAAATGTGTTTCTTCTATGAGATTCTGAGCTTCATCATATTCAAATTTCTTCTCTTCATAAAGAGTACCTTTGTGATTATACCATTCCTCCGCTATTTTAAGATTATTTTCACCATATTTGTATCTTATGTGAGAGCTTAACTTACCATTCGGTTTATTTTTCAGCCTCTCAACTAATTTCCCTTTATCATAAACATATTTACATTTAATCTTTAACTTACCGTCAGGATTAAATTCATTACTCTCAATTAAAACCTCTTCATTATTGTATATATATTCAATGTTTATATTCGTTTTTTCCTTTTTTACTTTATAAATTTGTTCCCTGATAATATTACCTTTCGCGTCAAAACCATAAAGGAAAGCTTGCTTGCTTTCCTTTTCCATTTTATTATCCGCAAATTTAAAGATATCTCCTTTTATTTCTTTTATCCTCTGGTAGCTTGCCCTCTCTTTTAGGTTTTCCCCGAGATAATAATCTTCGATTTGAGAAAAAACTGTACCTGTATAAAAAACAATTATGTAGGCAGACAAAAAAGCTGCAAATACAACATTTTTCATAATAAAAATTAATAATTTAAATTTCCCCTATATAAATATTCTCTTTCTCTTTTCTCACTCTTTTGGCATACTGAAAATATTATCGTCGATTTCAGCATTTATCTCCACCTTATCTATTGTTACCGTCTGGGTATCGTACTCAGCACCTGAAACCTTTTGTTCCATCAAAAACGATATCACAACTTCATTTACATTTTTATAATTACTGTAATTGTTTTCAGTCATAATATCATTTCCCATTCTTGTAACTTTAGATACTGTTTTCAGGACTAAATAACTGACGGCGTCGAGATAGAAATTCGAAACCACCCCGTCTTTATCAGTTACATTTACTTTATATACTTCCTTACCATCCATGTCTTCTTTCCCGATAAGTTCCACCGTAAATCCCATTTCATTTATGTTATATAATTTCCCTCCGATAAGCGCATTATTTCTGAAAATCTTTGTCGTCTCCTCGTCTGTTTCCGTTGGTTTTTTAGAGCCTGTCATCGGATTTATAATCCAGCCCTTGGTTCCGTCGTATCCCTGTAAAATTTTCATACCCTGAACATATATTTCAATAAGCCATTTTCCGGGTCTCTTTAGATATTGAGTATAAGGGATATCCATTCCCATAATATTCGAATATCCCGTATATTTAATTGATTTTATTTTCTCCCAGTTTGTTTTCCCTCCGGTTGCTTCGTAATATTTCGTCAATACAACATCTGCATTTTGAGCATAAATGCTTGATGCAAATACAACAGCAAATATTAAATATAATATGTTAATTTTATTTTTCATATTTAAGAATTAATTATTATTTTTTTATGTAATTAAAAATTATATTAAAATTAACAAACTTGAAATAGAAAAATTTTTATTCATATCAGCTTCTTTGAAATAAGAAATATTTTAAGCCAGTTGTATATCATTCTCTCTGACCTTTTTAGCTTAATAATTTTATAATCGTTCCAGAGAATACTGTTATAATCATAGTTGATGTAGTTTTTGAAAATCGCTTCATAATCTTTTATTTCGCTTTTATAGTTGATTCTGTTGTTTTCATCGAAATCTGTCTTCTTTTTTATTGACAAATTTTCCGGTTTGTTATTCAAATCATTCTTATCCTTATGATAAATATTATAGTCTTTATATTTTATATTTCTGTATGCCGAAGCAACCAATTTATGAACCTGAACACCTTCCTTGATTTTATTTCTGTAAATATAAACCGTGAGATATCTCGAATACGGTAATCTGTATTCAGAAAGCTGTCTGTAGTTTTCATCTCCTTTATGCTTTCTGTAAATTCTCCCGTTTTTATAAGCAAAATATCCGCTGTAACCCGGTATTTTTTTCATTAATATTTTTTCAAATGTCTCCATCCCAGTGAAATAAAAAAATTGAAAAATAATATTAGTTAATAATAATATCCTGCGTAAAAAATTCAGATGCTCCTGTCGCCATTAAAATTGCTCCTACAAATGCTCTTTTTTGAGCGACTTTCTGAATTGAGTTTTTTAAAGATATTATATCAGGGTTTTCTATCCTTTCATACCATATCCACTTGTCATTGTGTTTTTTCCATTTACCCCTTCTTTCGGCTTTCATTTTTTCAATTTCTTTTTTCGGAGGGACCTTATTTGAGGGTCTAAAAACATATCTGAATTTATCCTCTTTGCTGTTCGCATTACCATCGCATATACCAAGCTTCAGCCCGCTTTTGGATGCAATTATACATTTATATGTGTAATCAATATAATTATTGTCTCTATCAAATATCTCCCTGACACAATCCATCCTGTCAACCTGAAGACCAAAAGCTTTTTTTATCTTTTCAGCTCCCGGTTTTAACAGTGCAGGTTTAACAGAACCTTCAAACAAACCGTAATCAATATTTAATTTTAAAATCTCTTTTCCGAATTCAGTCATTGTTTCATACCATTTTTTCATTTCTTCCAGCGGTAACATTCTCACGTCGTATAATGGTAATTCCGTATTTCCGGAAACCGACCTGTCTATGTTTTTTTCATTCTCCATAATTTTTTCTCCTTATGTTTTTATCGAATATAATCTATTTAGATAATAATGTCAAGTAATAATTATCTATATAGATTATTTTTTAAATATAATAAGTCATACACTGAACAGACATTTTTATTTATAATAATTGATATATTAGGTATTTAGGGCTTCCTGTATTATTTCGATGAGACTCTCTTTTGTAAAAGGTTTTGATAAATAATGAGTACATCCATTTTTTATGAATTCCTCCTTATCCCCTACCATAGCATATGCCGTAACCGCAATAATTGGGATTTTTTCATATCCGGGTATTGTCCTTATAGCCATTACAGTTTCAATTCCGCTTATTCCCCTTAAATTTATATCCATTAATATCAAATCGAAGTGTTCTTTTCTTGCCAACAGAATTGCTGTTTCACCATCCTCAACATCAGTAACATTGCATTCTTTTTTAAGTAAGACTTTCACTACCTTTCTTCCAAGCAAATCATCCTCAACATACAATATATTTGGCGGTGAGGTAAAATTTCTCGTAATAAAAGCATCTCTCACTACTTCAGGAATCTCAGCTGTACAAGTTTCCCTCGCTAATGGAAGCAGTACCGTGAAAACCGAACCTTTATTGATTTTACTTTCTACAGTAAGTTTTCCATTCATTAATTCTATAAATTTTTTAGAAATTGTCAAACCTAATCCGGTCCCTTCATATTTCCTGCTTAAACCTTCACTTGCCTGTCTGAAAGGCTCAAATATTTTTTCAATATCCCTTTGCGAAATACCAATTCCGGTATCTTTTACTTTTACAAACACATATGATTCATCATCTGTTTCATATCTTCCGCAAAGTACTTTTATTTCTCCTTCTTCTGTAAATTTAACTGCGTTATTTAATAAATTATTTATCACCTGGTTAAATAATCTCTCATCAATTTTTGCCCAAGGGGTATCCTTATCTGGTAGGAATTTCACACATACTCCCTTTTGGTGAGCGGATAATTCGAACAGTCTGATTGAATCAGAAATTAATTCAACAATATTTCTTTCCTTAATATTTATTTCAATCTTATTAGCCTCTATACTCGATAAATCCAAAATCGAATTAAGTGTATCCGTTAATCTCATTCCACCCTTTAAAATCATACTTGACATTTCTTTTAATTCTTCATCCTTTAGCTCATTGTGTATTAATTCTGCAAATCCAAGAATTCCTGTCATTGGTGTTCGAAGTTCATGACTCATATTTGCTAGAAAATTCGATTTTAAACGACTGGCTTCCTCAGCCTTCTCTTTTGCTATTCTTAATTCCTCTTCTGCCTGTTTTCTTTTTGTAATATCCTCTTTAACGGAAAGCAGGTGTGTTGTCACACCTTTATCGTTCTTTATTGGTGACATCACTGCAAACTCCCAATATATATCACCGTTCTTCCTCTGTACCGGAAGCTCACCGCTCCATTCGCCTTTTTCCCTCAGGATCTCCCATAATTCATTATCCTCCTTCTCCCATAATCCTCTCGGCCTTAATACTTGAATATTTTTACCGACTAACTCTTCAACGCTATAACCGCATGATTCCGTAAATTTCGGATTTACATATTCAATAATTCCGTTCAAATCTGTTATTGCAATCGATACGAAACTATATTCAACACCTCTCGATAATTTCCTTATTAAATCCTCTTTCTCGAAAAATTCAAGTGCATGTGTTATATCGGAAGCAAGTTCATCAAATAAATGTACTTCATTTTCTTTAAAATTTCCAATTTCAGATGAATACACAACCAATACCCCTTCAGGTTTCCCTACCGTTCTTATAGGAAATGATGCAAGAGAATTAAATCCTTTATTTAATGATATTTCACGCCATGGTGGATTAGAAATTCTATATTCAAGACTAATATCATTACAAATTGAATTACTACCGCTTAACAACGATATTAATACAGGTCCTACTTCACTCTCAATTTCATTAATCTTCAGATTAATAATATTCAAATATCCATTATTATCACCACAGCTGGCTTTTATCTCAAGTTCACCCGTACTATCATTTACCATGCCAATCCATGCCATTTTAAACTTACCGTCATCTACTATAATTTTACAGACTTCTGCAAATAGTTCATTAACATTTCTGAATCTTACAATGGCTTGATTTACATTACTCAAAACCTTATAGATTCTTGTCAGCTGTTCAATCTTTTTTTCTTTGATTTTTCTTTCTGTAACATCTCTCGAAACCAGAATCACTTTATCGCTACTAAGTGGAGATAGTGTTGCATCGAACCATTTTAACTTTTTGTTAATCGGTAGACTGTATTCAACATTTATAGACTTTTTCGATTTAAATACAATGTCGAAATAACCTTGAAATAATTCTGCCTGTCTTAAAGGCAATGTCTCTTTAAATGTCTTACCAATCAATTCCTCGGCTGGCCTAAAAAGTAAATCAATATTTGTTGGAGCAATTTTTACAATAGTGCCCTTATTATCAACCACAATTATGACATCTTTCATGGAAGCAAAAAGTGCTCTAAGTTCTGATTCGGATTCAATTATCTTTCTTTCGGATTCTTTTCTTTCGGTAATATCCCTTATAATACTCTGATAATATTTTACACCGTCTATATCTATAACCCTTACACTATTTTCTATATTTATTACTGTTCCATCCTTTTTAACGTGCTCGACTTCCAGGACAATACCGCCTTTTTTATTAACCTCATCAAATACATCGTAATAAAGTGATTTTGTCTCCGGCGTCCTTAAATCAATAATGTGCATATTCAGTAATTCTTCTTCTGAATAACCGTAAACTGATGTGGCTTTTTCATTTACTTCGACTATTTTTCCGTCTACATCACTTAATAATATTACATCATTTGCATATTTAAACA
Source organism: uncultured Ignavibacteriaceae bacterium (assembly GCA_964501535.1). Lineage (GTDB taxonomy): Bacteria > Bacteroidota > Ignavibacteria > Tepidaquicellales > Tepidaquicellaceae > FEN-1279. The sequence goes on from CAZCSV010000001.1 coordinate 783,955, forward strand.
TATAATTGAAATGCTTCGTTAAAGCCGATCGTTCGAGCTGATATTGATATTGAGACTTATAATATTTTAATTTCTGATGTCTCCAAAACTGAATCAATAAAATTCCCTGTATTAAAATTACAGCAAAAATTAGTAATGTTATCAGTTGCGCCCTTTCATTAATTCCGGTATATATCTCATCTTTATCAACTTTTACAACAAGATACCAGTTAAAAATTGGAACATCCTTTTTAAGGGCTAGTACTTCAATCCCCCTGTAATCAAAACCATCAAAAATTCCCGTCATGCCTTTAATGGACATTTCTGTAATGGAATTTGGAACTCCTAATTTCTCTCTGTGTTTTAAAGCTGCATTTTCTATGAATTTTAATTCATTTAAATAAATTATTTCCTTATCATTTGCCCTGAATAATATGGTTTCCGAAGTCTCACTCGCTGTGGGCCATGTCTGAATTAAAGGATACAAATATTTCGAAGGATTTATCTCAAAAATAAATGTACCATATGTCAATGTATCTTTTCCTTTGATTTCAAAAATCGGTACTATTAAATCAAACTTTGCCCTGCCATTTATTGTATCGAATAAATATAAATCAGTCATCTCACATTTAGTCGTCCCCGGTTCTTTCTTATACAAATATTCCAATTCTAATGGCTTCTTGTTGTATTCTCTATACGGAAGATATAAAACCACATTTTTATTGACATCCATGAACATGATACTTTCGTAATCATATATTTCCAGCAAGAATTCTAACCACTTTTTAAAATCCTGTTCTGGTTTTTCATTTCTATCTTTCAATAAAGATATTATTTCATCCTTAATTAAAGGATTTCTGCTAATCATTTCACCGTCGCTTAAACGCTCATTTCTCCATGCTATTATTTCGTTTACTTTTAAATTAGCTATCGCTGACAGCTCGTTTTGCTTTTCAGTCTTTATTCTGTCACGTTGAGATTTATAATATAATGCCCCAAGATGCCAAATTACTACAGACAGAAAAATAAAAATTATTATTAAAATCCATAGAAATCTTCCGGTGAGATGTTTTCGAAAGTGATTTTCGTTTTCTGAGTTAATAGAGATTTTTGGATCTATCACTTTTATATAAAGTTTGTATTTTTAAAATTATAATATTTTTATGCAAAATCATAGGAACAAATTATTCAATATGAACTTTTCCAATCACAAAATGGTTTTAAATAATGAGAAAAATTACGATTTCTTTTATCAATTTTTTTTCATAATTTTAAGTAATTTATTAATGCCGAAAAAAAGAGATTCAACTGTTATGCGAAGCGAACCAAAATCTCTGTTTTGTACTGAATGTGGTGAGGAACTTGAGAATTTTTGTTTTTCGAAAAAATCGAAAAACAAAAAATCTATAAAAAAACGTCACGAAAAATGTGTTAAATCTGGTAAATTCAACGGGGAATTTTGTTCAAGAATTTTTATTTCAGGCGATTTACTTCTCGATGAAATTTGGGAGAAGGAAGATTAGAACCTAAATATCCACACTTAAACTACTTTCTTAAATATTCTATTTAACTACAAATAAAATAAAGTTGTAATTATTATTCCATTTAATTATTTTTGTATGTGCTCTTGTTCTTTGCGTGAATGGCGGAATTGGCAGACGCACTAGACTTAGGATCTAGCGGGGCAACCCGTGGGGGTTCGACTCCCCCTTCGCGCACTAAAACTTTATACGATATTTAATTTAATAATTTTAAATGACTTCAAAAACTACATCCAAATCAAATTCTCCGCGTTGTTCCTTTTGCGGAAGAAATGCCGATAAAGTTACCAATATGATAAAAGGACCGGTTGATACATACGGTAAATCGGTTTATATTTGCGAAATATGCATAGGTAATGCATTACAGATTATTAAAATGAATACCGACTCCGCATTTAACCGAAGTATGGATAAATTCCGTACAACTATGACCCCCCAGTCAATAAAAAAATTCCTCGACGAATATATTATTGGACAGGAAAATGCTAAAAAATCCCTTGCAGTTGCGGTATATAACCATTATAAAAGAATCGATTCCCTGGAATTTAACAGTATTGATGAAGTGGAAATAGAAAAAAGCAACGTTCTATTAATAGGCGGAACCGGCACTGGGAAAACATATCTTGCACAGACTCTGGCTAAATTTTTGAATGTTCCTTTTGCTATAGCTGATGCAACAACTCTTACCGAAGCCGGATATGTCGGGGATGACGTGGAATCAATTCTTGTCCATCTTTTACAAAATGCGGAATATAATCCCTCAAGAGCAGAAAGAGGAATTATCTATCTTGACGAAATCGATAAAATTTCCAGAAAAAGTGAAAACGTTTCTATAACTAGAGATGTTTCCGGAGAAGGCGTCCAGCAGGCACTCTTAAAAATATTGGAAGGCACTGTTGCAGGAATACCTCCTAAAGGCGGAAGGAAACATCCCGAACAACCATTAATAAATATAAACACAAGGAATATTTTATTTGTTTGCGGTGGCGCTTTCGACGGATTGGAAAAAATTATCGAAAAACGTATCGCTCAAGGCTCCATAGGATTTTCAGGCGAAGTATTTTCTAAAAAAGATTTAAAGAGAGACGAAATACTTTCACAGGTAGAACCCGACGATTTAATAAAATTCGGAATTATACCGGAACTCGTAGGAAGATTACCTATCGTAACAACACTGAACAATCTGGACAGAAAAGCATTACTGAGTATTTTAACCGAACCTAAAAACGCAATTCTTAAACAGTATAAAAAGCTTTTAAGAATGGAAGGTGTTGAACTTGAATTCGATAAAGATGCTCTCGATGCTGTTGCTGATATTGCTATTGAAAGAGGAACAGGAGCCAGAGCCCTGCGCTCTATCTTGGAAAATACTATGGTCGATATAATGTATAAAATTCCGTCAAAAGAAAATGTTCACACATGCATAATTACTAAAGAAGTTATTACCGAAAAAAAAGAGCCGGTTTATCTGAGCGGAAACGCGTCTAAGAAACAGCAAAGCGCATAAAAGAAAACGTTATTTAAAATAATAAAAATTTTACATATTTATTAATTAAAAACCGGTAATGTAAAAATAAATTTACTCCCTTTTCCTATTTCACTTTCCACCCTGATTATTCCTCCGTGTTTTTTAACAAATTCATTGCAAATAACCAAACCTAAACCGATTCCTCTTTCATCATCCGTGCCTGTCATTGTTTTCTTTTTATCAACTTCAAAAATTTTTTCTTTCGTATATTCATTCATACCTATTCCGTCATCTGAAACTGTAATTTCTACATAACCGGATTTTTTCTCACTAATAATATCAATTCTACCGTTCGTATTTGTAAATTTAATTGCGTTTTGAATCAGGTTTCTTAGAATCGTTTTAAGCATATTTTGGTCGGCATATACAACATTAATATCAGATTCGATAAAATTTAAAGAAATATTTTTAAATTTTGCTGATGATTTCAAAATTTCCAAGATTTCAATTACAATTGGTTTAAAACTTAAATTCGTTGGATTGAAACTAATCTGCCCGGTTTGATTTTGTGCCCATTCAAGTAACTTATCAAGTAAATCAAGTGTGGATACAGCAGATTGATTTATATGCTCGATAAATCTTTTAGTTTCCGAAATGTCAAATTCATTTATATTTGTTAGCAGTAATTCTGAAAACCCCTGAATACCCGTAAACGGACTTCGAAGATCGTGAGCAATTATCGAGAACAATTTATCCTTTGTTGCATTTAAGTCTTTTAATTCTTCAGCATAAATTCGTATTTCTTCCTTTTGCCGAATTATTTCTATGTTTTGATTCTCAAGTTTTATGTTTGCTTGCTTTTTCTGACGATACTGTCTGAATATTATTAAAACAAAAATTAAAACTAATACAAAACCAATAATTGCAGTAGTAATGAATATTTGCTGACGCCTAATTCTTTCCTGGTTAGCAAGAATTTCTTTGTCTTTTTTTGCCGATTCATATTTTTTGTCAAGTTCACTGATATTTTTCTGAACTGTTTCATTTGATATTGAATCTTTATAAGCAATATTTAATTCGTAATATTTTAAGGCATTTTCAAATTGTTTCTGCGACTTGTAAAAACTATAATATGTCTGATAAAGAATATTATATGTAGATTTCATTTTTAATTCGTCTGCAAATATCTGTAATTTTTTTAAATAAATTTCAGCATCATTAAATTTTTTTAACTTTATAAAAATCTCTGTGATATTTGAATAAACACTAACTAATAACCATTTCTCGTATAATTGCAGGGCTAATTTCTCTGCTGCAAACGCATATTTCAATGCCATTTCGAGATTACCCATTGCGTAATAATCAAGTGATATATCATGATAAGAATAAACCAGAACATTTATTAAATTCATTCTTTCTCTTATTTCAAGTGCTTTAGAATGAAATTCTACTGCTTTTTTGTAATCGGATTTCAAATTATACAAATTACCGATTTCGTGAAGGGATGTATGGATATCCGTACTATCACCAATAGTATTAGAGACTTGCAGGCTTTTATTAAAATACAATTCTGCTTTATCTAACTTGTTTAAATCCCGGTAAGCAAAGGCGAGTAATAAATAAGTTCTTGGTAATTTGGTTTCCTGTTTTTGGCTTTCGGCAAGTTCAACTGCATTTATAAGAATCTCGATAGCTTTTTCTGATTCACCGATTTTCGAATATGTATATCCCAACCAGCTATAATAAACAATGAAATTCGGGTCGCTTTCGTTTTTTGATTCTGTTGATGCAAGCTCATAATACTTAATTGCATTTAAATAATCATTTTTATAATTTTCATATACTTTCCCGATTTCAAACAAGATAATTGGGGATATTTTTTCCACATCAACTTCCTTAATTACATTAGATAAATATTGTTCTGATTTAACCGTATCAAAAGCATAATAATACCCAAATAACTGTAATTGAATAAATAGTTTTGAGGAATCGGATTGAGATGTTTGGAGAAGTTTTTCTAAACTATCTATTTTATTTTGATTTTGAGCATATAAATAATTTACTTGAGATAAAAAAAATAGAACAATTACTAAAAAAACCGCTAATGATGATTTTATTCTAAAATTCATTTTACAATTCATTAAATATATCGAAAATTTTGTAAAACTTTTTAATATTCTTTTACTTATAAATATACAATAACATAATAAGAACTTAATAAAGATTAAAATATTAAGCTATTAAATAAATTAATGGTATTTCAATTAAATATGCAGGAATATAACCAATTTAAATTAATTCTTCAATTTATGTTTTATTGAAAAAATAAAGTATTAACAAGCCCTTATCAATTCAGGATAGTTAAAGGTAAGCGGGGTGTAGGGTTATTAAATCTGTTAGAATAATTGTCAATTAATTGATAATTGTTTTTTTATTTACAGGCTCTTTTTTAGTTATCATTCAGCCTTTCAATTCCTGTCTCATTATCTTCATCCGATTCAATTTCTAAATCGAGGACTTCTTCGTCTTCATCATTATAATGAATTCTTATTCGGGATGTATCTATTTGAATTTTATTTTTTTTCAGTTCTTCCCTCAGTTTTTTCATATCTTCTTTTACTTTTATCATATTTTCTTTTATCTCTGTATTTATTTTTTCCATATCTATATGAATACTCGCTGTATCTATTCTGATATCTATATTATTTCCAAGTTCATCAGAATTAAATTCAAGATTGAAATTCTTTACATCAACGTCGGGTACTTCAGGTATTACAATGTTTATATTAAGCTCTCCATCTTCATTTAAATAAAAATCTTTTTCAAGAATTTCTAAATCTTTCATTTTTTCACCTAACTTTTCCATTTTCTTGCTGAATTTTTCCATATTCTTATTGAATTTCTCCATTCTTTCGTGAAATTTTTCCTTCCTCTCGTTAAATCTTTCCATCCTTTCTTTTCTGTTCTGTTCACTGTTTTTTAATTTTAAATGAAGTGTATCAAGATTTCTTTGTACTTCATATAATATTGCATTTGTATTTACTTCCTCACCATTCACTTTTATGATAATCGTCTTTAAAATCGAATCATTAATGACTTGTACCGGCGCCATCAGTTTGTCCACGTCTTCGAGAGCTTTTTCGATATAATATTCTTTAACAGCATCGGAATGTACTTTTATGCGGACTGAATCAGGTTTTTTTCCAAAATCAAAATTAACAAATTTTCCTGCAGAACCTGAAGCAGGCACGTTTATATTTACATCATTTTGTAAGCCTGCAAGTTTTAATTGTTCGAATACATTATTTTTTATTTCATCAGCGTTTGCTAAGTTTTTATCGTAATTGACCTTAAAAAACTTTTCCAACGCTACTGCATAAAGCGGTTGTCTTACAGGCTCGGAAATCGGAATTAAATTAACCGAATAAATATCTTTCGTGTTTTCGAGTTCTCTTTTCAATATTTCGATTTCTTCCATATTTGCAGAGGGAATCAGAACTTTGTAAGTTAATACCTGCTTGCCGTCAGAATCATCTTCATTAACAATCAGTTTAGATTTGTCAATCCAGTCAAAGTTATCAATCTTCTTTATCGCTTCAGGATTTTGTTTATCAACACTCCAGCTCATTACAATTCCAACTGGCTCCGTACGTGTTACGGAAAAGTTACTTGTTATACCTGCGAGAACTAAAATAATAAACAGGTATGCAAATTTAAGTCTGCCTTCCGAGAATATGTATTTAAGAAATGTTATTCTCGATGTCCCTCGTTTTTCTAAAGAATTGGAGACTTCTCTTCGTAACCAGCTTTCTACTTCGTCAAAAGACTCCCTGTATTTTTCTTGCCTTACTGAATCGAAGTATTTGTCGAGATTGTTTTCGTTTTGTGTTTCCATTTTAATTTTATTTTTTCCTTTTTTTAATAGATTATTTCACTGTCATTTTGTAAAATAACCTTGCTTGTTTTTTCGAAATCTGACTCCAGTTTCGTAACAATGTCTTTCAGCTTGCTTCTTGCCCTGCTCAGACGGGATTTTACAGCAGATTGGCTTGTTTCGTTTTGTAATTCCGAAATTTCCTCTATGGAAAATCCCTCAATCTCAAAAAGTAAAATTGCTATTCTCTCTTTATCGGAAAGCTTTCCGAGAGCTATCGAAAACAAATTTCTTATATCACTAAATTCATAATTATTATATATTTCGGGGATCTGTTCCTTAGCATCGTAATTTTCCAGACTTATTAGATTTTTCCAAAAGTACTTTCTCGTCATATCATAAAATGAATTCGTGATTATTTTAAAGAACCAAGATTTGAACTTCGAATGCTCTTTCAAATTTCCGAAATTTTCAACAGCTTTCAGCAAAGCCTGCTGTAAAATATCTTTTGCATCGGAAGCATATTTGACCGCACATAATGCTCTGCAATACCGGAGAGCATCCGAATAGTGTGGTTTCATAAGCTCGACGAATTTTTCCATTCCGGAATTTTGATTTTTTATCAATTCTACCTTTCTGATTAATTAGACGGAAAAAATAATATTAAAGTCGCACATAAATCTGATATTTTATCTAAAATCATAAAACAAAAAGAAAATCCAATTAGATTCATATACGTAGAAATAAAAAACGGGTTTCATACAACAGTATGAATCCCGCTTTTTATATTAAATTATAATATTAATTTGCTATTTCATTTTGTTACACGTATTGTTCCGGAGCCTGTATATCCGGTAATACTCAAAACATACCTGCGTGGAATATCATTCAGCTGAAAGGTATCTTCAACAAATCCCGTGAAATGCTTGAAGAAAATATTGGTGTCGAGTGCATTGAATAAACTAAAATCCCCGAATCCTTCCGTTGGCGTGAATTTGTAATATATTTTCGGAATAGAGCTGAACTGACTAAGCGATGCGTTATCTGTAAATGTAATCGCTGTATCTTTTGCTGTGAAATCTATAATCAGCGTATCATTGCTTTCTATTTTCGAATATCTCCATTCCGATGATTTAGTCGTCGAGCTGGTAGAATCGTCACTGCACCCGGCGTAAAAGGCAATTATCACGAGAAGAGGCACCACTAAAAAAATATTTTTCATATTAGATTTTATTTTATAAAAGATTTATTAATAACGATATATTAATATTATAAACTTTATAACCTTAAATATTTATTTCAGTTTCCCTTCGGTTTTCAGTTTTGCAACTATTCTTTCCATTTCGCTGAGTAATTCATCGAAGCGTTTGAAAGCATCTTTGTAAACAGTTTCCTGAGTAAGGTCAACTCCTGCTTTTTTCAAAGTGTTGAGAGGGAAATCACTTCCACCTGCGCTTAGAAATCCAAGATATTTTTCTTTCGCCCCGGGAATATTATCCAAAACGTTTTTACTCAAAGCCATAGATGAAATCATTCCCGTGCTGTATTGGAAAACGTAATAGTTCATATAGAAATGCGGTATGTAGCTCCACTCGTTTTGTATATATTCGTCAACTTCCATTACACCCAAATCGTGCCCGTAATATTCACGGGTTAAATCGAGATATTTTTTATTAAGCCAGTCGGGTGTAAGCGTTTTTCCTTCTTCGACTCTTTGGTGCATAGCGAGTTCGAATTCTGCAAAAAGAGTCTGTCTGTAAATTGTCCCGCGTGCCTGGTCGAGGTAATTATCGAGCAGGTATAATTTGAATAAATCATCTTTTTCATTTTTCAGCATATAATCTATGAGGAGATTTTCGTTAAAAGTTGAAGCTATTTCAGCAAGGAAAATCGGGTATTGAGCATTTGCATAGTTTTGAGTTTTATTCGAAAAATAAGAATGCATAGCGTGCCCGAGTTCGTGAGCCAGAGTGGAAACCGCATCATACTCTCCGTCGTAATTCATTTTTACGAATGGATGAACCCCGTAAACTCCGTATGAATAAGCACCCGACTGTTTGTCTTTATTCGGATAAATATCCACCCAGCGACTTTCAAATCCGTTTTTCAATGCGGTAACATATTCTTCGCCAAGCGGTTTCATTGCTCCCAGAACGAGATTTACCGCTTCATCATATGTATATGTCTTATCAACAGATTTAACTGCCGAAGCATAAATATCTTCATACCTCATTTTATCAAGCCCGAGCAGTTCCTTTTTCAGTTTCATAAATCGGTGCATCGTTCCGAGATTTTCGTGCATATATTTGATTAAGGAATGATAAACATTTACATCTATATTATCACCGAAAAGTTTTGCATCGAGGCAATCCTTATATTTCCTTACCTTTGCATTAAAAAGATGCTGTTTCATTGCCCCATCGAGCAATGATGCCAATGTATTTTCATATTTTTTATAATTTGCCCAAAAAGTTTTCATCACGAGCGTTCTATCCTGCGGATTTTTTGAGGCACGGAATTTTGAATAATTCGCTGTGTTCAAAATTATCTTTGTTCCGTCCGATAAAGTAATTTCCGGAGCAGGCATATCTACATCTCTTAAAAATCCCGATGCTTTTGAGTTCGTTCCCGTGAATAAACCTGTCTGGGTTATAATTTTCTCCTGTTCCTGCGGGAGAATGTGGTCTTTTGCTCTGATAATATCTTCAATATTTTTTCTGTAGTTTTCGAGCTTGGGTTGCTTTTTAAAATAATCCTGTAAAACTTTTTCATCCATTTTTAGAATTTCTTCACGCATAAAAGACATTTTAGTCCCGAACTGAACATATATGCTCTGCAATTCCCCCAACATCACCTGATAAACGGGATTGCTTAGTTCCATATTGCTCGAATTTCCTGCATACGCAAAAAGTCTTGCTCCTTTTTGATAAATTGCACCGGAAAAATCGAACATTTCCAGCATTTTATCGGGCGAGTCAGTCCAACCTTTTGATTTCGATTCAATTTCAGTAGCCATCGAAACTAATGCATCTTTATCAGCTTTCCAGTCTTCCTGTGAAGCATATAAATCTTCTATTTTCCATGTATATTCAACGGGGATGTCTTTTCTCGGAGTAGTAGAATAATCGGGAATCTTTTTATCCTGAGCAATTAAAGTAGAAACAAATAATAGAAGAACAACAATGATGAGTGATTTTTTCATAACGGGCAAAAATATTGTTTAAAAATGATTTATTAAATTACTTTCGAAAATTTCGAAGGCAAATATTATTGAATTTGTTAAAATATGTAATATTAATTAATAAAGAAATTCAAAAAATATAAATTTATGAATTTTTATTGATTAAATTTATGTTAAACAATATATAATCAAACAGGAAGAATTATTTTTAAATTATAGTTTTATATTATGCCAAAGTTCAATTCATCTTTGAAAAAAGATACTGTGTTCGAAAAAAGAGCAAACTACCATAAACACCTTCTGGAGAAAATCAACCGCGTTTCTGAAGAGATAAAAAAAGCAGGTGGCGAAAAAGCAATCGAGAAAATCCATTCACAAAGGAAACTCCACGCAAGAGAAAGGATTGAACTGCTGAAAGACAATGGAACATTTTTCATAGAGCTCGGTCTTTATGCAGCTTACGGAATGTATAAGGAATACGGCGGGGCACCATCTTCGGGAACTATTTTCGGAATCGGAAAAATACACGACCGCGACTGTGTAATAGTTGCAAATGATGCAACGGTGAAAGCAGGTGCATGGTTTCCGATTACATGCAAAAAAAATCTCCGTGCACAGGAAATTGCAATGGAAAATCATTTACCGATAATTTATTTAGTTGATTCCGCAGGTGTTTTTCTTCCGCTTCAGGATGAGATTTTTCCCGATAAAGAGCACTTCGGCAGGATATTCAGGAATAATGCAATTCTTAGTTCGATGGGAATTCCGCAGATAGCGGCAATAATGGGTCCCTGCGTGGCAGGCGGAGCTTACCTTCCAATTATGAGCGATGAAACGATAATAGTGGAAGGAACCGGAAGCATTTTCCTCGCAGGACCGCATCTGGTTAAAGCGGCAATCGGAGAAACTATAGATACGGAAGCATTGGGAGGCGGAGAAGTTACAACAGCAATTTCAGGAATTTCGGATGAGAAAGTTCCGGACGATGAAACCGCAATAGCAAAAATCAGAAGCCTCGTGAGTAAATTCGGAAAAACCGAAAAAGCAGGTTTTGACAGGATTGAATCTGTAAAACCGATTTATTCCCCCGAAGAAATTTACGGAATTATTCCCGAGGATAGCACAAAACCATACAACACTTATGAATTAATCTATAGGATAATAGATAACGGTGAATTCGATGAATACAAACCGGCTTACGGACAGACCTTGATTACAGGTTATGCAAGGATAGACGGCTGGGCTGTGGGTATAGTGGCAAACCAGCGTGATGTGGTCCGAAAAAAAACACCGAAAAGTGGGACAGAAATTCAAATGGGCGGAGTGATTTATTCCGATTCTGCTGACAAGGCTACAAGATTTATAATGAACTGCAACCAGAGAAAAATTCCCCTGCTCTTTTTGCAGGATGTAACGGGTTTTATGGTCGGCTCGCAATCCGAACAAGGCGGAATAATTAAAGACGGTGCAAAAATGGTGAATGCAGTTGCAAATTCAACGGTCCCGAAAATAACAATAATAATCGGAAACAGCTACGGTGCGGGAAACTATGCAATGTGCGGAAAAGCTTATGACCCGAGATTTATTTTCGCTTATCCGAATGCAAAAATCGCAGTGATGGGCGGAGCACAGGCATCAAACGTTTTACTCGATATAAAAATCGGACAGATGAAAAAACAGGGGAAAGAAATTCATAAGGAAGATAAGAAAAAGTTCTTAGAAGAGATTCATAAAAAATATGACGAGCAGACAAACGTGTTATATGCCGCCGCAAGGTTATGGGTGGACGATATCATAGACCCTGCAGAAACAAGGGAAATTGTTTCTTATTGCATAGGATTGGTAAATAATAATCCCGAATTAAAGAAATTTAATCCGGGAGTGATACAGACTTAATGTTAAATGTAAAATTTTAAATGTTAAATATAAAAGACTTAATTCTTTAATCTTACAAATCTTATAAATCTTATGAAACCATTAATCTTTAATACATCTGACTGACAGTCCGAAATCTTTATCGTAAGTCGGGCGATAGACATCGGGGATACTTCCAATTACATTCCTGAACCATACTCTTTGTGAATTAAATTCCGTTGATGTCCAAAATATTGCATTTTTCCCCATATTACTGAAATATCCGTCGTGAGTTCTGTATCCTCCGGGTAAAGCTGTGAATCCACTACTGTTGTTACCGCCAAAATCTTCGTTCCAACCTGTCTGGCTTTTCAGCTTCGGTCCTGCAACCGTAGCGCCTCCGAGAAAATCTGTTAGCTGAGTCCACTCTTCATCAGTCGGTACGTGCCAGCCATCAGGAGCAAGTCCGCGAGGGTCACTTACAGCATACCAGTTATAAATTTTCCCGTAAATAATACCGTTGTCGGTGCTATTTTCATAATAACACCAAGCACCGGTTGTAAGGTTATCCCACTCTTCTTTATCCTGAACCTGTGGTATTTCATCACCATTGCGGTAATGTGCAACATTCAGGTTTTCTGCCATCCATTCCTGTTTCCCGATTTTCACGGTTTTATAAGTATTGCCGTCTTTATCTGTAACCTGAGAAAAAGAATTATTAAAAGGCAAAGAAATAAAAATTACAAAAAATAAAATTGAAATTAGAATTTTGTGTGTCATAATCATTTAATTTATTTTTATAATTTAAAAGAAAATATTTTTATTTTTAATAAATCTATAAAGTTTTTTCTACAAATACAATTTATTTTCATATTTAAATAATTTATTTATGAATTTTACAAAACTTATGAATCATTAATCCATTTAATTTGATTCGCTAATAAGCTATTTTGTAATATATAAAATATATTATAGAATTGACGGATTCAAAAGAAATAAGAAAACAGTTTTTAGATTTTTTTAAGGAAAAAGGACATACGATAGTCCCCTCTTCTCCGGTTGTCCCCTATGAAGACCCGACACTGCTTTTTACTAACGCAGGAATGAATCAATTCAAGGACGTATTTCTCGGAATCGGAACTCGTGAATATAAACGTGTTGCGAATACACAAAAATGCATCCGCGCAGGTGGAAAGCATAACGACCTCGAAGAAGTGGGAATAGACGGATACCACCACACATTTTTCGAAATGCTTGGCAACTGGTCTTTCGGTGATTATTACAAAAAAGAAGCAATTGGATGGGGTTGGGAATTACTCACTAAAGTCTGGAATTTGCCTAAAGACAGATTATGGGCAACGGTTTATAAAACCGACGATGAAGCTTTTGAATTTTGGAAATCCGAAACTGACATTGACCGGTCGCATATTTTAAGGTTCGACGAAAAAGACAATTTCTGGGAAATGGGAGAGACAGGACCTTGCGGACCGTGCTCGGAAGTGCATTTCGATTTAACCGAGAAAGGATGTAAACCTAAAGATATAAACGCGGGTTTGGAGGATGTTATTGAAATCTGGAACCTGGTTTTCATTCAATATAACAGAGACGAAAAAGGCAAGCTTCATCCCCTGCCTAATAAGCACGTTGACACCGGAATGGGTTTCGAAAGAATTGTAAGGGTTATAAACAATAAAAAATCGAATTACGATACGGATGTATTCGAGCCTATAATCAATGAGATTACAAAAATAACAGGTGCGGAATATAAAGGCGATAATATTTCATCGATTAATGCAATTGCAGACCACATAAGGGCTTTAACATTTGCCATTTGCGACGGAGCCATACCGTCCAATGAAGGCAGAGGATATGTATTAAGAAGAATATTAAGGCGTGCCTCCCGGCTTGCGAGAAAAATAAATTACCACGACCCTTTACTTTTTCTTCTGGTTGATTCGGTTGTGAAAAATTTCAAAGATGTTTTCCCGGAATTAATCGAAAAAAAAGATTTTATAAAAAATATAATAAAATCGGAAGAAGAAAGTTTTAATTTGACGCTCGACAGAGGTCTGGAATTGTTCAGTGAAATATATGAAAGGATAAAAAGCAATAAGAAAAAAATATTCCCTGGTGAAGAGGCATTCAAGCTTTACGATACATACGGTTTTCCTATTGATTTGACACAACTGATGGTGCGTGAATACGGATTTGAAGTTGATATGAAAAAGTTCGATGAAGAAATGGGAAAGCAGAAAGAAAGAGCAAGAGCTGCAAGGAAAGATGAAATAATACAATTTGACGAAGAAACATTTTCCAGATTAAATGAAATAAAAAATCAAATATCTTTCGATCCTTATAATATAGATGAAAAAGGAATCTCAACAAAAGTATTATTTTCAAAGATTTCTGAGTCAGTTGATAGTAGCGGTGAGACATATCTTGTCTGTATTAAAGATAATCCATTTTATTTTGAATCAGGAGGTCAAATTTCTGATACAGGGTTTTTATTATTTAAAGGAACAAAATTACCTGTAATAGATAGTAAATTAGGCGAATATATTTATATATCAAACAAACCTCATTTCGAATTGGAAAATCAAATTGTAGATGTATTTGTTGATATGAACCGAAGAAGATTAATTGCAAGACATCATACAGCAACACATTTATTAAATGAAGCACTTACTAATATTCTTGGGGAACACATAAAGCAAATGGGATCACTTGTAACAGATAAATATTTTCGATTCGATTTTTATCATTTTAATAGATTATCTGAAAACGAAATTAAAGAAATTGAAAAAAGAGTAAACAAACATATTGAAGAATGCTATGAAGTAAAAACAGAAATTATTAATATTAGTGATGCATCCAAAATACAAAATGTTAAAAAATTCTTTGGTGATAAATATGGAGATATTGTTAGGGTAGTATCTATTGATAATATAAGTTATGAATTCTGTGGAGGTACACATGTAAAGAATACTAGCGATATTGGATTCTTTAAAATAAAAAAAGAGGAAAGTATTGCTTCAAACATTAGGAGAATAACTGCTGTTGTAAGTAAAGCATTAAGCGATTCAATTGAAGATACTAACAAAGTGAATCTGGAAACATCTCAATCATTCTTGAATGAAATACCTGAATTGATAAAAAATAATGAAATATCTGATAAATCTGATTTTTTAAAAGAAATTACCGATACTTTAGTATATATAACATCAGTGAGTGCAGAGAACATCAATATTTTAAATACAGATATTGAAATCACTCCAAAAAATTATAATCCTATAAGTGATTCAACTTCTGATTCAACTATTAAGATATTTGAAATTAAAAATACTATTAAAGAAATCAAAAAAGAAAAGTCAAAATACGAGTTAAAAAATAATTTGACCAAATTATTCAATGAATTGGATCAATTCATTAATAATTCAGAAGTATATAACGGACATAAAATTCTCGCTTCAAAATTCGAAGTTAATAATGCGGAAGAATTCAAGGAAATCGGTGATAAATTAAGAGAGAAAATTCTCAACGGTGTCGGACTTGTTGTCTCTGTAATAAACGGGAAAATAAATCTTGTGTGTTCGGTGAGTGATAATCTGGTTAAAGAAAAAAATCTGAATGCAGGTAAGCTTATATCCGGAGTTGCAAGGGAACTGGGAGGTGGAGGCGGCGGAAGACCTCACCTGGCAACAGCAGGCGGTAAGGATATCAAGAAAATCGATATTGTATTGGAAAAATTCATTAACGATATTAAATCTCAATTATAAAATATGAAAGTAATTATTCCTGTAGCAGGTATTGGAACAAGATTAAGACCACATACTTTGACGCAGCCGAAAGTCTTATTGAATGTAGCAGGCTATCCAATGATCTATCATATAGTCAATCAGATAATTAAAGATAAAATCGCAACATCGATTATTTTGATAACCGGAAATATGAGTGACCAGATTGAAAGCTATTTAAATACCACTTTTAATTTCAAATTCGATTTTATAACACAAAAGAAGCCCCTGGGATTAGGGCATGCTATCTACTGCGCAAAAGAGTCTTTTTCGGATAAAAAAAATGAAGAGACACTGATTATTCTCGGTGATACATTATTCGACGTTGATTTAAAGAAAATGTGCAAAAGTAATTATTCGGTCATTGGCGTAAAAAAAGTCGAAGATCCGAGAAGATTTGGAGTTGTAGAAAAAAATAGAAACGGATTCATTACAAGATTTGTGGAAAAACCAGCATCCTTGGAAGTTTCTTCATCAAACGAAGCAATTGTCGGATTATATTATATTAAAAATTCGACATCACTTTTCGATTCATTAGATTACATTATTAAAAATGAAATTAAAAGCAATAATGAATTCCAGCTGACAGATGCGCTCGAAAGAATGATAAATAAAAAAGAACGTATGAAAACATACGATGTTAAAGGTTGGCTTGATTGCGGAAAGCCGGAAACCTTGCTTGAAACAAATTCTTATTTGTTAAAAAAGTTTAACAAGAAATTTAAAATTAGCGGCTCAATATTGAAGTCCCCTATCTACATTGGAAAAAATACATCAATAGAAAACTGCATCATCGGTCCAAATGTAACGATAGGAAATAACAGCATTATTAAAGATTGCATCATAGAGAATTCTATTGTAGATTCAAATAATTATATCGAAAATGCAATCCTAAAAAATTCGATAATAGGAAGAAACTGTAAAGTCATATTGAAAAAGATGACTTACAATCTGGGAGAATATTCGGAAAAAATACAGAATTAATTGATTTTCTTTTTCATTGAAGTATTTATAAGCTCAATATTTTTCATCTCAAGCTCGGTAATCATTTTATCGACATTATCAAATTTTGGTTTATACCATTTTTGTTCAGAAAAATAAGTCTTCATTTCTTTATCCTGGAATTTGAATCCATACCTCGCCAGAATCTCATTTTTCATTATTTTCTTGTCTAAATCGGATAATCCTTTCAAATCATCTTCTGTAAGTTGCCGCATCGATATATACGGATATTTTCCCGGATATTTTCCCGTCCTGTTATTTTCCTCAATTGCTTTATCATAATCTTCTTTGGCTTTCTTCAATTCTTCTTCTTTTTGCTTAGATATATTTTCGAGATCTTTTTTCTCTTGCTCAAGTTTCTTTTCTGTCTCTTTTAAGTCCTGACTGATTTTTTTTATCTGCTCATCTTTTTTTGTACAGGACACTAACAACAAGCATAGAATGATGGAAATTATTATTCTCATTTTTGTGTTTTTTCTTTAAATTATTAAATTGTTTTTAATTTTTAAATGTAAAACTGTTTTTATTCAAGCTTTTCTTTATTACTTCCATCCCAGTTTATCAGTCCCTTTTGTACCGAAGCTCTTAAACTTGACCAGGAATATCTTTTTGACGAAGGATTGTTTTCTCCTCCAATTACTAAATATTGATTATTCTTTTCAAGCAGATTCACAGTCAGTAAATATCTCTCCATTTTGGGCGAGATGCCAAGGTCATCCTGTAAATGAACAAAAATTGCATCATCCTCTGATGATGCATATATATTGAAGTATTTCCAATTTTTTGGAGAGTCCTCTTTAATGTATTTGGAAGAACAACTGATATTAATTAATAAAGCAAATAATAAGAGAAAACTAAAGCAGAATTGAATTATATTTTTCATTTTATTTCTGTATTAAATTATTATATTTCATGAATTTTATTTTCTTATGTCACATTTCACCACCTTATATTTGGGGTATACAGAGTTTTATTCGCTAAATATTTTCCAGTTTTTTCGAATAAATCATTTCAAAAAAAACCAATATTAATGCAAGCACAATTAAATACATCCACAATTCAATCCCCTCTCTTGCATTAACTATAGTCGATTTTATATCGGATTGTACGGGTAAAGTCTCCGCGTTATCTATCCCGTATGATATAAATAATTCTTTTATTTCACTTTCTTCAGATTTTTGCAAAATACTCTCCAATGAATCTCTGTTTAAAGCAAAAAAATAATTTTTTGAATCATTCGGGAATAAAACCTGATATATTCCGGGCTCCTTATATATATCGCTGTAATAAGCTTCGTATAATTTATTTTTACCGAAACTGATTACATTATTTTTGCCTACTGTATTCTTAATATCTTTATATTCCCCCTTACCCAGATATAAAATACATTTATTTACAATCAATGGGAATATACTTTTCATCGGTAAATCCGACATTTCATCATCTCCCGAGACAGCGCAGAACACTAATTTCCCGTCACCTGAATCCGACTCAACAAGAAACAGCCTGGAGCCGGAAAGATTCATGAGTTTTGAGGTATTACTATTAGGATAAATATTATATATGTAATCGATACGTGGTGACCCGATAAAATGCTTACTGCTGGTTAGACTCAAATCCTCATTTCTAAAAGCACCGAAAAATATCGGATGTTCGAAGTCAATCTTTTCGAATCTTCTGCTTATGTTTGTGTCCTGTGTAACTCTTGAAATTTCTTCAATACGAAATGCATTTATTTTACTGAATAAGGAATTATAACTATATGTTTTTATGTTCTTTGCAGGAAACAGCAACACACCTCCGCCATTTTTTAAATAATTATTTATTATCGATATTTCCGCTTCAGAAAAATTATTTTTTCCCGATATAATAAGCATATCAGCCATTACTATTGCTTTATTTATGTCTGCTGATTCATTGACATTATAAAATCGTTGTTCATTTGAAATGCTGTTTAATTTTTCAGCCGATTCCATAGCAAGTTTAATATACTTCATATAATTTTCACCATTACTAATTAAACCGATATTCACTTTATCAGGAATATTGAAAGAAAAATAATACTTATTGTCTTGAATCAACTCATCTTCAAAGATATCGTTTTGTAAGAGCTCTGCATATCCGCCGATGCTTCCTGCCCGTGATGGTTTCAGTGTAAATTCCAATTCTTTCCTCTCGAGCGATATTATATCCGTTACTGTTTCGGATATTTTTTTATCATCCAGAAAAAGATTTACCTGCTTATTCAGAGTATTAAATTTATTGTGATTTTTTAATGTTACACTTATTTTAATGTCCTTGTTTATTTCAAGAATTTTTGATTTTATGTCAACCTTTTCTATTGATATATTGTTCGCCTCTCTGCTTCCTGTTATTATATTGTAAAAAAGTAATTTCTTTTTCGATTCCTTAAAAATATCTTTGTCAAAATTATCTGACTTTAGATTAATTTTCTGAAAATCACTTATTACGAAAACCTCATATAAAGGAAAACTCTCATTATCCATTATGTCTTTTGTGTATCTGACTAAATCAGATAGGACAAAGGAAACGGATGTTAGTTCGAGGTTTTTTAAAGAATCAATAAAACTACCAATATCTTTTAATTCCCCCTTCTCAAAGCTCTTAAGACGTGAAGCAGTAATTAAAAATATTTTATCGTCGGGATTATATAGCTGTAAAATATTTATAACGGAATTTTTCGCTTGCTCATAATAACTCCCGTACTCATCCTTAACTGACATGCTGAAAGAATTATCAAGAATAAATATCCCGCATTTCCTGATATCAGGATTACTTCCGGATAAATAACCTTTATAAACCGGATTGGAAAATCCCAAAACCAACAATACGATAATCATTATCCTGATAATCAACAATAAAATCTGCTTTATCCTGATTTTTCTTAGTTTTGATTTCTGAATTTCCTTTAAAAACATTAACGTGGAAAATTCTATCTTCCTTACCTTTCGAAGATTAAAAAGATGCAGTAATATCGGTATTATTATTGCAAAAAGCCCAAATAGGAAATATGGATTTAAAAAATTCAAATTGTTCTTTTATAAATTGTTTTTACAGTTTAAAGGTTTTATTTTAACAAGTTACATTTAAAAATTCTATGTAAATCGGAATAAAATAATATGAGCAAAATTGACGCAATAATCGTTTTAAAAGGGAATATTCCTTTCGGATTGTTAAATAAATATCTCAAGAAAAACATATATTTAATTTGTGCAGATGGTGCTTCCAATATTTTGAAAAAACATAAAATAACCCCAAATATCATCATCGGCGATTTGGATTCCTCGAAAAAAAAGACACTGGATTATTTCAGGAAAAAAGGCGTGGAAATAAGAAAAATCAACGAACAGGAAACAACAGACTTTGAAAAATCATTATTATATTCAATCGAAAATAATTTAAAAAAAATCATAGTTTTTGGGGCATCCAGTAAAAGGCAAGACCATACTCTTAACAATTACAGCATATTAAAAAGATATTACAATTCCCTTGATTTAAAAATCATTGATGATAAATTCGAAATCTTTTTCATAAAAAGGAATCTAAAGTTTAAATATCCGGGGAACAAGCTGATATCCATTATGCCTATGCCATTTGCTAAAGGAATTAAAACTAAAGGATTACGATATAAATTGGACAACGAGGACCTTGAATTTGGAGTAAGAGAAGGCACGCTGAATAAATCAAAAAATGGAGAAATCGAAATCGAGTTTGAATCGGGAGACTTGTTGTTATTCAAAAGACATTTTCAACCGAATAAATAAATTTTATGATTAGCTTTAGTTTATATGACTATGTTTTGATAATCCTTTATTTTTTCGGGGTTATTTATATCGGTTTCAAAACAAAGACAACCGACAAAAATAATTTTGACTACCTTGTTGCCGGCAGAAGCATAACATTACCCGCTTTCGTTGCAACACTGGTTTCTACTTTTTACGGTGGAATATTGGGAATTGGGGAATTTACATATAAATATGGCATCTCTAGCTGGGTCATGAATGCTTTCCCTTACTATTTCTTTATTACCTTATTTGCAATATTCCTTGCAAAAAAAATCAGAAAGGTTGAATTATACACCATAGCGGATAAGCTTGAAATCACATATGGAAAAAAAGTGAGTGTGCTCGGTGCATCGCTGATTCTTTTACTGATTACTCCGGCACCGTATATTTTAATGCTTGGAATTTTGGTTCAACTTATTTTCGGATGGTCATTAAATATTTCAATGATAATTTGCTTGCTTGCATCTGTTGTATTCCTCTTTAAAGGAGGATTAAAAGCTGATATACGTGTCAATATTTTCGAATTCATTCTGATGTTTTTGGGCTTTGGAATAATTCTTCCGTTCTGCTTTTTTAAACTTGGGGGATTTGATTATCTTGCTTCCAATCTTCCTGACACTCATAAAAGTATTACTGGCGGTAATTCAATAGGTTATATGTTTGTATGGTTCTTTATCGGAATGTGGGCTCTCGTCGACCCGGGATTCCACCAAAGATGCTATGCCGCAAAAGATGAAAGTACAGCGAGAAAAGGCGTATTTGTTTCTCTTGTGTTCTGGCTGATATTTGACTTCATCACTACTGTTTCCGGTCTGTACGCTTTCGTTTATATTAAAAATATTGAGAATCCCGCAATGTCATATCCTTTATTGGCAAATTCCATTTTACCATCTGTTGCCAAAGGATTCTTCTTCGTTGGAATGATTGCTACAATTATGTCAACGTTTCATTCACTATTATTTATTTCAGCAACAACACTTGGGAAGGATATTATTTGTCGCATTAAAAATTTGTCTGATGAAAAAAACAATTACACAAAATTTGGAATACTTATTACATCAATATTATCGATTTTAATCGCAATATTGATACCATCGGTGGTTCAAATTTGGTATACGATAGGAAGCCTGACCATTCCATCTCTGTTAATCGGATTGGTGTCTTCGTATTCAAAAAAGCTCATTATAAACCGCAATTTCATTTTTAGTGCAATGATTGTTTCATTTTTATTTTCATTTGCATCTTTCATATTTGGTAATATATATAAAATTAATGAAACGCCTTGTTATTTTCTGGGTTTAGAACCGATGTATCCGGGGTTATTTGCAGGATTGTTTATTTATATATTAGGTTATTTTTATAATAGAAAAAAAAATATTGTTAATGAATAAAAATATTAATATATCATTTATTCTTTTATTTCTTCTGATATTTTGTAATTTTATTTATCCGCAGAGTAGAGGTGACAGTTTAAATACTACAATTAATCTTGATTTGAAACCTAAAAATAATCTTGATACAAATAATTTTAATATCTTCCCGAAACAATATAACAAAAAAAAGGTAGCCCTTGTATTGAGCGGAGGAGGGGCAAGAGGAATTACACAGATTGGTATTATCAAATCCCTTGAATTGAATAATATTCGCCTCGATATGATTGTCGGTACGAGCATAGGCGCTATTGTAGGAGGTTTATATGCATCGGGTTATTCCGCTAATGAACTCGACAGCATAACGAGTACAATCGACTGGCAAAGTAAACTGAGTCTGACTAATAAAAACGAGAGAGAATTCTTATACTTAGAGCAGAAAAAAGCTCAGGATAAAGGTTTAATATCATTTTCAATTGACGGGCTAAAACCTGTTTTACCTACTTCCCTGTCGAGAGGATATCAGATTGCCCAAACGTTTAATGTCCTTTTATTAAATGCAAGATTTAAACCTCAAAAAGATTTTTCCTCGCTGAGATATCCCTTTTATGCAGTTGCAACGGATTTGGATTTTGGAAATAAAGTAGTCTTATCGAAAGGAAATTTAAGCGAAAGTATAAAAGCGTCTTTTACATTCCCGCTTTTATATTCACCAACGATAATTAATGGCAGAAATCTCGTCGACGGTGGACTTACAGCCAATATTCCCGTTGATGTGGCGCGAGAAATGGGTGCAGATATTGTTATAGCGGTTAATTCGACAAGTCCTCTAAAAACCACCGAAGATTTAAAAGATCCTTTAAATACAGCGGACCAGATACTGTCTATAACTATGGCACAAATAAACAATAAACAACTTTCAGATGCAAACATTGTAATTACACCTAAAATCGGCAATAAACTTGCAAGCGATTTCAATAACATTAATTCCCTTGTGAAAGAAGGAAAAAAAGAAGCCGAATTCCATATAGTTAAAATTAAAGAATTGATTGACTCCGCAGAATTATCCGCATCATCTTATAAAGGGTATTTTCTTACCAATCCGAAGATTTTTATAAATACAGACCTGATTCCGGACAGTGTTAAAATCAATGTAATAAAAAACCAGGAAAATACATTTGTTAAATATACTACGGTTGAAGAACAGTTGAAAAAGTTTTATGATATTGGATTTTTTAATGAAGTTTACGCCGTAATTGAAAGGGATTCCTTTGGTCTGAATCTTCATTATAATTTTGTTGAAAACCCGATTTTGAAAGAAATTAAGATAAACAACCTGAATGATATTCTTTATGAATTTATAAAAAAATATGAGACAGAAAATAAAAATAATGTTATTAATCACAACAAATTATATAAACTATACTACGATTTACTCGGAATAATCAAGTCCAATAATCTTTGTGCTTCCGATATTAATAAGTTTTGCTTCGATTACTCAAGCGGTTATTTAATTATTGAAATTTCAAACGGTGTAATTGATAAAATTTCAATTTCGGGAAATGATAAGACAAATCCGGGCGTTATTTTAGGGGAATTAACATTTGACGAGAAAAAAGTTGTTAAAAAATTCGATTTGGAACAGAGCTTACAAAATATCTACAGCACAAATCTATTTCAACAATTGAGTTTCGATTTAAAAAGTTCGGCTGACTCAAATAAAACAAACCTGAAAATACAACTTATTGAAAAAAGTTCAAGAAACTTAAATTTTTCCGTGAGAGCAGATAATGAAAGGAAACTTCAGGTGTATTTCGAGATAAATAATGAAAGCATATTCGGGACTAATAATAAAATTGCACTATCTTTAAACGGAGGTCTTAAAAACAGAGAATATAAAATCGATTTGAATTCAAACAGATTTTTCAGTACATACTTCACTTATGATCTTTCATTTTATTACAATTTCATTGATATTTCAAATTACTCTCAGGAAAAAAATTTTATTGATAATACCTATACTAGAAATTTTTTGGGTGAATACAGGGACATCAGATACGGAGGAAGCTTTTTATTGGGCTCACAGGTAGGAAGAATTGGGACAGTATATACACAACTTTCATACGAAAAACTGTCACGGAAATTATTGCAAGGCGATATTCCTACGGAAGAAGAATTTAAAACAATCAAGTTTAAAATTGGCGGGAAAATCGATACTCGGGATAAATATCCTTTCCCTACTAAAGGTTCGGTGATTAATTATTTTTATGAAACATCACAAAAAATTATATTGGAAAATGTCTCGTATTCAAAGTTTTTATTTGATATTGAACATTCGATTTCTTTTGGAAAAGCAAATACGATTCATCCAAGATTTATTTTCGGTTTCGCCGATAAAACAACACCCATCATCGAACATTTTTCATTGGGTGGTGAGGATTCCTTTTTCGGAATGCTGGAAAACGAACTCAGAGGAAGACAAATACTAACGGCATCTGTGGAATACAGACTTCTGTTTCCGTATAAATTGTTCTTTGATACATATCTCTCCGCACGGTATGACCTTGGACAAATCTGGGAAAATGCCGAAGACATAAGATTTAAGGATTTAAGGCACGGTATCGGCCTTTCAGCAATGTTTAATACACCAATTGGAAAAGCAAGCTTTTCTGTCGGAAGAAGCTTTTTAATTAACAAAGGATTAACTCAAGACTCATTTATGCTCGGGCCTTATACATTTTACTTTTCTATAGGTTATGATTTATAATCTGCATAACAAAAAAAGTTTTCTTGCGTATTTATAAATAGATATAATTAAATAAAAAATTGAAAATACTTTCGAAATATTCGGACAATACTATTCGGTTAATATATGTTTTAATTACCACTTATTGCCTTATTCTTATTGGGATTCCGTTTTTCAAAGCAACGGTTAGTGATAGGCTTACTTTCGATGGTACCACTAAAAATATTTTGGAATCACTGGAAAATAACCCCCTTAAGATAATTACAGTCTCTCCCGGTGAACCTGCGGATAAAGCCGGCTTAAAACCCGGGGATATTATTACTGCCGTGAACGGAAGACCGGTAAAAGATATTTTTGAATTTAATGAAACCCTTAATGATACGCCGGAAAATTTTCCTGCAGTATATACCGTATTAAGAAACGGAATAATTTTTAATACCGAAGTTCATATATATAAATATTTTCATTTGGTCTTTTATATCTTTTTCTTCCTTGGATTTTTATTCCTGATTAATGGTTTTCTTGTCGGATATTCAAGACCAAAAGAATTTACTGCTCAAATCTTTTTCCTGCTCGGGTGCTCTGCCTCTCTAGGATTCATAAATTACGGAGGGGCATGGTATTACATTGGTTTCAAAACAATTTTCTTTTATAATTATTTAATCGGAGAAAGCTTTTTTTATCCGCTTTTTTTTCATTTCAACACAATTTACCCGTTAAAATACAATTTCAAGAAACGTAAAATTATTATTTTTCTTTCTTATGTATTTGTATTTTTAATCAATTTCTTTTTTGAATCATTCTCATTTTCACCTGATAATACTTTCATAAATGTTATTTTACAGATACTTTATTATTCCCCTTTCTTATTGCTGATAATCGGTATTTTTTTATTTATTCTTTCCTACAAAAAGATATCAAACAAAAATATAAAAAAGTCATTAAAAATTATATTATACGGTATCCTCCTGGGTGGGATCGGGTTTATTTATTATTTCTTTATTTTTAATTTTATTGTAATAGCAAACGGCACAAATTTTAATCCGTTATATAGAATCCCTGCGATGCTGGTTTTAGCAATCCCGCTGTCGTTTGCTTACTCAATTTTTAAATATAAAATCCTTGATACCGAAATCATCGTTAAAAAAATTATTGTCTTTGGTATATTATCTGCATTTATTACAGCTGTATATTTTATAATGTTGTACATTATAGATTCGATTTTAACACAATACACAGGGAATAGAACATTTCTTACGGTTGCATCCGTCGTAATAATTATCTTTACTTTCGACTATGTTAATAAATGGGCAAATTCATTTGTGGATAAACGGTTTTACAGAAAAAGATATAATTACAGAGTTTCCTTACTAAAATTTTCTGAAGAGCTTCCTTTTATTAACAATATAAAAGAAGTGATTGAAAAAGTAAACTATTCAATCCGGGAAACGATGGGAATATCTACAGTTAAATTCTGGATAATTGATACGGATTTTGTAAAAATCATTCAGAATTATTACAATATAAAAGATAAAGGGCATAACAGCAAATATATTATCCGGGATAAAATATTTAACACCATATTCGAAAACAAAATCGAACACAGATTTTTGTATGAACCAGATTTGGACGAACTAAATTTTCCGGTCGAACATATTGATTTTCTGAAAAATGAAGGCGTGGTTTTGTCAATTCCTATAATGATTAAAGATAAATTAATAGGAGCAATAAATTTCGGAAGAAAACCATTCGATACTCCCTTTTCAGATGAAGATATCGACCTTTTAAAAACAATTACATCACAAACGGCAATTAAATTTGAAAATGCTCGATTAAAAATCAACGAGGAAAAAAAACGCAAGATAGAAGAAGAATTGAAAATCGCAAAGAATATTCAGGAGGCTCTGATACCAAAATCGGATATGGCTTTCCCTCTCCTTGATATCTCCGGATTGACAGAACCCGCTAAAGAAGTAGGCGGTGATTTTTTCGACTATTTTAAAATAGATGACGACAAAATTCTGGTAACAATAGCAGATGTTTCTGGAAAAGGAGTCCCTGCGTCTTTATATATGACAAAATTACAGGCTTTAATAAGATTTGCATCGAAACTTTTTAAAACACCTAAAAGTATATTGACCGTGGTTAATAAACAAATATTCAAGAAACTCAAGAAGAACTTTTTCGTGACAACAAATCTTGCTCTGTTTGATTTGAAATCAAAAAAAATGAAAATTGCGCGCGCAGGTCATAATCCGGTGTTATTTATCAGAGATAAAAAATGTGAAATACTTAAAAGCAATGGTATGGGACTTGGTCTGGATAATGAATCGATTTTTAACGAATATCTTGAAGAAATTGAAATAGAATTTAAAGTGAATGATTTATTTATTTTTTATACAGATGGATTGATCGAAGCTATGAATTCCAAAAAAGAAGAATTCGGATTGGACAGAATTATAAATAATGTATTGATAAACTCAGATAAAGAATCTATAAGTATAAAAGAAAAACTTATGGAAGAAATAAAGTTACATAGAGCAAATGCAGAGCAAAATGACGATATATCAATGGTTATAATTAAAATCAAACAAGAAAAGGAAATATGAAAAAATATTTTACTGAAAATAAATTGCGATTTGTATTCGTTTTTATATCATTATTTTTTCTGATTTTAAGCCTTATGTCATTTTATAACAACCTGATTGCAAAGAAAATGACAACAGATGATTGTCTATGGGAACCTGTAAATGCAAATATGAAATTTGACAGTGCGTTATTTATTACTCAGATAATTCCTGGCGGAGTTGCCGACGAAGCAGGTTTAAAAGATAATGATATTCTAATAGCGATAAACGGACAGAGATTCAAAGGGACAGGTGATGCTATGCATATTCTTAACAAATACAGTAATGAAATAATCACTTATACGATTATAAGAAACGGGATATACTACAATGTAAATATCTGGGTATATAAGTATTTTAATATTCTGTTCCTGATTACATGGCTTTTAGGACTCGGTTTCCTTAGCGTGGGCTTAATGGTCGGATATTCCAAACCTAAAGAATTAACGTCCAAGCTCTTCTTTTTTCTGGGGTGTACAGCATCAATCGGCCTTATAGCAAGTTCAAACCCGCTAGGATTTTTCGATAATATGGAGTCTCTGCCAATAGGAAAATTTTCATATAACATATTATATCTTACTTATTTAAATGCTCTTGTTCTGTTTTCACCTTTGCTCCTTCACTTTTTACTTACTTTCCCGATAAAATACGAATTTAAATACAGAAAAATTGTAATTTTCTCAGTTTATATTATCTCTTATTTGAATCCCCTGTTTTTTATTCTTTACGGAATATTTTTTTTCAACAAAGCAATTAGCTTTAATTTCACAATTTTCCTTATTCAGATTCTGATTTATCTTGTAATAGGAATCATACTTTTTACACGCTCGTATAAAAAAGTAATAGATATTGCTTTAAAAAAATCATTGAGAATTATTAATTACGGATTTCTTATAGGAGTGATTGGAATTATATACAATTTCATTTTATCCCTAAAACAAAAACCGGATTTTTTAATTAGCCCGTACCTAATGGTACCCTGCATTCTGATACTTGCCATACCAATTTCTTTTGGTTTTGCAATTTTTAAATACAGAATCCTGGACACTGAATTCGTAGTTAAAAAAGGACTTGTATTTGGAATAGTTACTGCAGTTATTATAGGACTGTATTTTCTTGTTATTTATTTACTCGATAGCTATCTCAAAGGGTATATACACGGTAGAAGCCAATTCGTTACCATCGCTTTCATTTTAATATTTACTTTCACATTCGATTTTGTAAATAAAAAAGCTAAGGACTTCGTCGACAGACAATTTTACAGGGAGAGATATAATTACAGAAAATCACTTTTATCTTTCTCACAGGAAATATCATTCATTAATAACATAAACGAGCTTCTTGAAAAAATCTGTGACTCTGTAAAATCAACGATGGGTATTAAGGATATTAATTTGTGGCTGAACGATAAATCCTATTATTCACTCTTGGATAACAGTTCACTGTGTAAAAATTACAAGAATTATTCCGATTTTGTGGATACTGCAATTTATAAAATCTTTTCAAAAAGCAAAACACCGGCTCAATTAAATGCTGCGAACCTATTCGAATACTATCTTTCGGAAGGGGAACGCAAAATAATAATGGAGAATAATATTGTTCTCTCAATCCCTATCATACTTAAAAATAAGTTGATAGGTGCTCTGAATTTCGGTCCAAAACCATCCGGAAAAGCATATTCGGATGAAGATATTGACTTGCTTAAAACATTTGCTGTACAAAGTGCAATTTGTTTCGAAAATTCCAAACTGAAAATCGAGGAAATCAGTAAACAAAAAATAGAGGAAGAACTTAAGATTGCAAAAAATATTCAAACAGGATTGTTACCTAAAGAAGATTTTTGTTTGGATGGTCTCGATATTACGGGATATTCCGAACCCGCGAAAATAATTGGCGGCGATTATTATGATTTCATAAAGATTAATGACAGAAAGCTGATACTCGTGATTGCTGATGTGTCGGGAAAAGGAATTCCGGCGGCACTTTATATGTCGAAGGTTCAGGCTATGATTCAATTTGCAACCCAGATGTTTGAATGCCCGAAAGATATACTGGTGGAAGTCAACAGGCAAATCTATGAACAGATAGACAGGAAATCTTTTATAACTATGGTCATTGCACAATTCGACCTTGAAAATATGAAAGTAAGAATCTCCAGAGCCGGACATAATCCGGTGCTCTATACAAGGAACGGACAGTTGGAAATATTAAAGAATAACGGCCTCGGGCTTGGATTGGAAAACGGAACACACTTTGAATCGAACCTCGAAGAAACAATTCTGGAAATCAATCCGAACGACTTATTCTTGTTCTATACCGACGGCCTGAATGAAGCCATGAACTTAAATAAAAATGAATTCGGGCTTGATAATGTAATTAAAGTTATAAAAGAAAATCAAAATAAAACATCGAAAGAAATTCAAACTTCCTTGCTTGAATCCGTATCTGCTTTCAGAGGCGAAGCAGAGCAGAATGATGATATTACTTTTGTGGTGGTAAAGGTGAAATAATAACTTTTAGAATAATACTTTGCCCAAACAATTTTTCAATTCATACCATTTAATACTCTATAATTTCTTTGTATAATTTTAATTTTAATATAATTAAATTTACATATCTTTAAATAAAATTATCAAATATCCCTATGATACCCCGGTATTCGAGAAAAGAACTATCAAAAATCTGGTCGGATGAAAATAAATTCAGAATCTGGCTCAATATAGAAATTCTTGCCTGTGAGGCACAATGCAAGCTCGGTAATATTCCGGAAAAAGCATTGAGAAATATCAAGAGGAAAGCAAAGTTCAACGTTAAAGAAATACTGAAAATCGAGGAAACCGTTAAGCACGATGTGATTGCATTCCTTACGAATGTCGGAAATTATGTCGGTCTCGACTCGAGATTTATTCATATGGGTATGACAAGCTCTGACGTGCTGGATACATGCCTCTCCGTTCAGATGAAGCAGGCAGGTGAAATAATTCTTGGCGATTTATTGGAACTTAAAAAAATATTATACAATAAAGCATTGAAATATAAATATCTCACCGCAATAGGCAGGACTCACGGTATTCACGCTGAACCGATTACATTCGGCTTGAAGTTCGCATTGTGGTATGATGAAACCCAAAGAAATATTGAACGGCTTATACTGGCAATCGATAATATTTCTGTAGGACAGGTCTCGGGAGCAGTGGGAACATATGAACATATATCCCCTTACGTTGAAAAATATGTCTGTGATAAACTCGGATTGAAAACTACAAATATTTCCACGCAGATTTTGCAGCGGGACAGACACTCTGAATATATGGCTACACTCGCTATAATAGCTTCCTGCATTGAAAAATACTCAACAGAAATTAGACATTTACAAAAAACTGAAGTTCTCGAAGTTGAAGAATCATTTACAAAAGGTCAGAAAGGCTCATCTGCAATGCCTCATAAGAAGAATCCTATTACTTCTGAACAACTTTCTGGATTGGCGAGGATATTGCGTGGTAACGCTTTAGCGGCAATGGAAAACATTACTCTCTGGCATGAAAGGGATATTTCCCATTCTTCCGTCGAGAGAATTATTATTCCGGATTCTACAATTTTAATGGATTACATCATTAACAAGTTTACTACACTTGCAGAAAATCTTGTTATTTTCGAGAATAATATAAAGAAAAATCTGGAGCTCACTAACGGACTGATTTATTCGCAGAAAGTTCTGCTGAAATTAATCGAGAAAAAGATGAAAAGAGAAGACGCCTACAGAATAGTTCAGAAAATTGCGATGAAATGCTGGAAGGAAAAAATAAGTTTTTACGATTTGGTAAAAAAAGATAAGGAAGCCATGAATTATTTAAGTGAAAAAGAATTAAAAAACATCTTCGGCACCGATGTTCTAAAGAAAAAAATAGATTTTATTTTTAATAGAGTAGGAATAAAGTAAACTATATCCTCTGATATTGCCTTCTTAACTCGATTACCTTACCGATAATCTGAAAAGGTCTGTTTAAAATTGCCTTATATCTCGAATTAGCCGCTTCCAGATATGCCTTTATTCTCGGATTTCTTAAAGTCTTAACTGTTGCTTCATCATCAAGCAAGGCAATTACTATTTCTCCGTCGTTGGCAGTATCCTGCTTCCTTACGATGACAATATCACCGTCATAAATACCTGCATCTTTCATACTATCCCCTTTAACCCTTAATGCAAAATGTAATCTATGTCCTTTGCGGTTTTTTTCAAGAGAAATATATCCTTGTATATTATTATCTGCAAATATTGGTTCACCGGCAGCTACGTTACCGTAAAGCGGGATGAAATCGGTTTCGGGTTTATCCTTGACTTCCGTTCCGTCAGTACCTCTAATAAGTCTGAATCCCCTTGCGGTATCGGGCTTCCTGTCGAGATAACCTTTTTTTTGTAAAGCGAAAATGTGGTCCTGAATTGTCCCTACAGTTAGTTCAAATTTACTTGCGATTTCTTTGAATGTAGGTGGATAAGAGTTATCATTGGTATATTTCTCGATATACTCTAAAATTTTCTTCTGTTTTTTTGTTAGGTTTTCCATAATTAAATATGGGATAATTTTATATGATATGCAAGAGAAAAATTCGTATTCATACTCCCCAGTAAAACCCGTATGCAATTACTTCATATTTATCGCCTTTTAATTGGTATAAATCGTAACCCAGTCCCTCGTAATACCCGCTTTCACCGAGAAGCTCGTATTGACCGTCTCCATTGTAATCAACCACACCAATCAGCTTGTAATAATTAAATTCCGTTTCAAACTCTACGACAGTTTTTGCAACTTTCCCTATATCATTGACTATGAAAATTCCGCTTGCATATTTATCGAATGCAATTCTTTTTCTGTATGAAACGGCATACTCGTTCCTGTCAGTATTAAGAAAATTTGCAAAGAATACGCTGATTTCAGCAGGTTCATCCACTCCCGTTTCAGGGTCAATCACTAACTTTTTTGTATATTCCTCTAAAAAACCTGTAGTCTTTTTAAAAATCTCTCTGTCATCAACGCTCTTATTGTCAATTATACCGATATTCTTATATTTCGAACATATAAAAATATTATTATTATAATTAACTGTATCCTCTTTTATAGATTTTTTAATCCCTATTACGGGACTGAAATCATATCCCATCGGTTCATTATTCCATAATTTATATCCTGTTATTTTACCTTTATATACTTCCGACGGAGTTGAAACATAAAACTCTTCCCCAAGATTTATTCCCGTAAAATCCTTTTGCCACTTTTTATACTCCGTGAAATAATAATCATTATCCCTGTTTTTTCCGATATATTCCTTTACGAGGGATTCCATCGATTTTACTCTTTCATCCCAAATGTAATTCGAATCAGTAAAAGAATAATTTTCATCTATTATAATACTTTTTTTGTCATTTTTACATAAATAAACATCGACTTTCTTTTTTTTAGGCTGAGGATACACATTTGTAGCCTCAATGAGTGAAATAATTAATAAAATAAAAATAATTAAATTTTTCATAATGTTATTTTTTTAGGATTTTAAATTCTACACGCCGGTTTTTTTGCCTTCCTTCCTCTGAATCATTTGAGTCCACAGGAAGTGTCTCACCATAACCAATTATTGTTATGCGATTTTTCGTAATTCCTTTTGAAAACAGATAATCTGCAACTGCATATGCACGGTTTTCCGATAATTTTTGATTGTATTCGTAAGTTCCTATATTATCTGTATGCCCCGATAACTCGATTTCCAATGTTGAATACTCGTTTAGAAATAATACAACCCTATCCAGCTCAGGAAATGATTCCGGTTTTAAATCATATTTATTAAAATCGAAAAAAACATTGTTCAATCTGACTACCTCACCGATTTCTATCGGTACAAGATACAGGTTTTTTTCTATTTCTTTATAACTCGATAATTTTTCCAGATTAATATTTTCCGAAACCGAATAGTATCCGTTTGCCCTTGCGGAATATCCGTAATTTTTTCCGTAAGGTAAAATTATTTTGTAACTGCCATCACCCGGATTCGAATTTGCAATACCTGCTTCCATACCCGATGTTAAAATTTCATATTTGATTTCGGCTTCAATCGGTTCATTGGTTTTTGCATTTAATACTTTCCCGTATATTAATACTACAGGATTCGGTTTGACTTTTTCCGGTAATTTTACCCTGAATATATCGAGTTCTCCAAATGAATTATCCCCCGACGCGAAATATGCATAGTCGCCTTTCGCAGTTATGTAATATTCCTGGTCATCTTCTTTCGTATTGATAACTGCCCCTAAATTTACCGGTGTCGACCAGTTCCTCCATGAATCGTCGAGCCGCTTGGACATAAATACATCGAATCCTCCGAAACCCCCGTGTCCCTTACTTTCAAAGTATAATGTTACATCGTCCGCCGCCAGAAAAGCATCTTCATCCATTTCTTTTGTGTTTATTTCAGCGCCTAAATTCATCGGCTCTGACCAGATATTATTACTTTGTAAGAAACTCACATAAATATCACACTCTCCGTAAGAATCCGTCCTCTGCAGTCCCATAAATAGCTTTTTTCCGTCATTCGATAAATATCCCGACCAGTGATTATTCAGATTGTAAAAATCTTTAATCAATATACCAAGAGGAAGACTCCATCCATCTTTTTTTTTATGTGATAACGAAAAGCCTTCATAATTAATTCTACCGCTTTGATTGTATATTCCAAGCATTAACAGTGTATTACCATCAGGCGTTACCGAACAAACGGAACCTCCGTCAATCGTATTCAAAGGTTTTCCCATATGTAGCGCTGTCGTCCACTCTCCATTTTTTTGTAAATTTGAATACCAGATATCACCAGACTCAGCAAGATTATCGGGATGTCCTTCTCTTAAAAAATACAGTGTCTTTCCGTCCGGTGATATTACGGGCCAGTGTTCCGAATATTTTGTGTTTATTCTTCTTCCCAGATTTTCTTTCTTTATTATTTGTGAAGATACAGGAAATTGTATTATGAAATTATAAATCGGAAAGAATATTAAGACAACCTGCAATAAGAATATTTTTGATTTCTTTTTAAACATTATGATTTCTTTATAAGAAATCTTTTTTATGGTATAAAACTAAATTTATTATTTTCATATTTTAACCTGAAAGGTTTTTTCTTTGACGGACAACAAGCAGGATCTCCTGTAGCATATTCATATTTTATGCAATTTATTAGATTATTTTTAATAGACTTAATTATTGCTCCGTCTAAATTATAATTCTGTAAAAATAACAATTTATTATCTGATATTTTGTAAATGACTAAACCCGAACCGGTTAAAATATTACCACCTTTCGCAACGAGTGTGTAAAATAATATTGCTTCATCGTTTCCATCTCCCGTTAAGTCTGAAAATTTAACTTCTGTATTTCCGATTACATCAAGGTCATTTTCATAGTTTCTCTTTATCTCGTTGAATTTTTCCCTGACATCTGAAGCCGATATTTTTGAATTATTACTTTTTAAATTACTATCACTATCCACTTTTACGGAATCCACATTTAAATCTTCTTTTTTCTGCTCTTGTTTCTTTGAACAGGAAAAAAGATAAAGACTCAGTATGATTACTACAAAAATAAATAAACTGTTACTTAATCTTTTCATAAAAATCGTAACCGCCATCTTTTGTATGCTTCTTAAAAATACCTTTAACAAAAACATTCTTATCTTTATCTTTAAATTTTAATACCACAAATTTTCCGGACATTTCATCCGAGCTGAAATTGTTACCAAAAACCGTAGGATTGGATAATTTTGTTGTTTTAACAGCTTCCTTTTCCGGTATCTGCAAGATTTGAGTGGCAAAAACTGTTTTACCGTCTTTACTTATGCTGAGTCCGAGTTGGATCAGATATGCATCTCCTTCGCTGATTTCGTTTTGGTCATATCCCGGATAAATTAACAAATATTCTCCAGTATATTTTGATACATCATTCTGTGTATCATCATATTGTTCTATTAATTTTGCATATTTTTTTAATGTCGGAACAAACACTTTTTGTGAATATGCAGTATTCACTAAAAAGGTCGCTATAATTAAAAAAAATATTTTCGTTTTCATAATATTTTAATCTAATTATATAAAAGAAATTTTTTTCTGTTATTATTATACTTTTCCAATTCCTCGTTATACGAGTCCGTAATTTCCTTAAGAGTTTTATTTTCATCTATCATTACTCTCAGTTTGCTTGTACCTGCCAGCTTATCGATATAATTATTGTTAATCCACTTAAATTGCTTTGACGAAGCCCTTAATGCATATAGTATCGCAATCGAAACCTCTACCGGTCTGAACTTTTTAAAATCGGTAATAGTTAAACTTACTCCATTGCATTCTTCGTTCATATACTTCGGTTCGAAAGACGATATTTTTTTATATGGCGTAAATTTTACCGCTTTGAAAATGACTCCTTCAAAGTGTTGAGAATTTAATATATACGCAAGCTCTTCCCCTTTACAAAATGGTGCCCCAAAAAACTGAAATGGCGTATCAGTTCCTCTTCCTTCCGAGATATTTGTTCCTTCGATAAAACACAATGCCGGATACGTTCTCGCCCCTTCTAAACTCAAAATATTTGGGGATGGATTTATCCACGGCAATTTCAGGTCTTCATAATTTGTGTCTCTTTTGT
Organism: uncultured Ignavibacteriaceae bacterium; assembly: GCA_964501535.1. Classification (GTDB taxonomy): domain Bacteria; phylum Bacteroidota; class Ignavibacteria; order Tepidaquicellales; family Tepidaquicellaceae; genus FEN-1279. The sequence continues at coordinate 819,878 of CAZCSV010000001.1, forward strand.
ATCCTTTCATTTTTATTACCTCGAAATCAAAATCCTTGCTGGTTATGGTACTCCGTAAATAATATCCGAGTTCCCCGATTGTCATACCATACATGATGGGTGTTGGAATCATACCAACAAAAGAAGAAAAGTTTTCGTTTAACATAAATCCGTCGTAATAATCGGGATTTGCTATAGACGGTCTGTCACATATTATATATTTCTTCCCTCTCTTACTTGCATCTTTCATCGTTAAATATAAAGTCGAGGTATATGTATAATATCTTACCCCCAGTTCCTGTATATCAAAAACTATAACATCCACATTTTCTAAATCCGAATCGTCAAATGATTTGTTTTTCCCGTATAATGACACTACAGGGATATTGATTCCGGTATTTTTATATGAGTCATCAGATTCGAATCCATGCTCAGGTGTGAATATCTTAACTACATTTACACCTTTGTTAATCAATGCCTCGAAAAAAAGTTTTCCGTTCGATAATACACCGGTTTTATTGGTGATTATACCAACATTTTTATTCTTAAATAAATCTATCTTTTCATTTAATAATATTTCATTACCTAAATTAAATTCATCTTTATTATTATCGCGGCTTTCCCCCGTTACTTCATAAGAAATTAGAAAGATTGAAAAAAAGCAAATATATTTAAATATCAGTAGCATTAAAAATATCTATTTATTTCATTTTAATAATTGTTTTCACAGATTTAAAGTCAATTATTTTTAACAAAAAGATTGAGACAGTAAACAAGATTAATAACAACACTTTTACATACCAGAATCCGTAAGGGCTTATTATTATAGAAATTATATAAAACAAAAGGAGAGAAAGAAATATTATTATAATCTTTTTATATTCGTATTTTATATAATAATATTTTTGTGCTACGATATATATACCTATCACCATCGTTATATAACTTAATAAGGTTGCAATAGCACAACCCATCATATTGATTTTCGGTATCAGCAATATATTAAACACAATATTAATAAATGCTGCAAAACCCGTAATGTAAGGAAGATATTTTGTTTTCTTCTCTATATAAATACCTGCCATTAGATTTATGTATATACCATAAAAGAAATAACTTAATAAAATTATCGGGACTATATATAAACCTCCCCAATATGCTTTTCCTATTAAATATCCTTTAAACGGTAATTTAAACTGCGCAATGTTATCGATAAACAGCGATAAAATCAAAAATATGAATGAAGCCACAATAATAAAAATAGTCATTACTTTCGAATATATTTCTTTTGCATTTGTTTCCTTAGCATTTTGAAGAAAAAACGGCCTCCATGCAAATTCAAACATCGAAACGAATAACATCATCAAAATACCGAGCTTATAATTCGCCTGAAATATCCCCACAGTAGATTCGTTGGTTAAAGCGGTCAGTATTGGTCTGTTAATCACCTGTATAATATTAGAACTGATACCGGCCGGAATATAAGGCAGTGAAAATTTGATTAATTCATTGAATAATAATTTGTTGAATGAAAATGTAATATTTTTTAGTATTACAGGTGTCAATATTAAAAACGTGAAAATTGAAGAGATCAAGTTGCTGTAAAAAACAGACTCAATTCCAAATCGAAAAACTAATAAAAATATTAAATTAAATACTACATTCATAATTATGTTCAGCATTTTTATCGCTGCAAATTGTTTTGGTTTATGCTGTAATCTCAAATAAGCGAAAGGTACCACTACAATTGCATCAAAAAATAAAATCATTGCTGTATATCTTAAAAGAATATTCCTATTTACATCTATCTGAAAAAAATATGTGAAATCTGAAGAAAAAACGAATAATATTGAGGATAATATCAATCCGTTAATAAATATTCCTAAAAAAGGATGTGAAAAATTTTCTTTTTTTGAACCAACTTCCAATGTAGATGCGAACTTGAAATAACCGGACTCGAGACCAATTGTGAAAAAAACATTCAAAATTGCTATATATGCATAGACATTCGCAATTATACCGAATTCACCCGGAAGGAATATATTTGTATAGATTGGAACTAGCAAAAAGTTCAGGAATCTTCCGACTATTGTACTCGTCCCGTAAATCATAGTGTCCTTTGACAGCGATTTAATCTTATCCAGCATTGTTATACTATGATTATAATATTCACTAAAAAAAAGGTTATTCTGAAAATACAGAATAACCTTTTATATAAAAATATAAATAAATTAACCTAATATTACTTACTTATTATTTCAACAAGTCCGCTTGTAACAGTCTTCCCGTATTCATCCAACAAAAACACCCTGTAAATACCCGGTGTTTTGAAATTTAAATCCTTTCCTTCGAAGAATATATATTTCATATCGGGTTTTACGTTATAATTGAATTTATTGTAATACTTGAAATTACCTGTACTGCAGTCATACTTGTCGAATTGAATCGATACACTGCTTAGACCAAGTGCGTAATCGCATTTGATCATAACTGTGAGATAGCCGGTTGTAAATCTGTCGCTTATTCCGACTTCACCGTTATCTCCGTAAGATTCACACAAATACAAAACAGGACCGTTTTGTGCATAAGTTTTTGATGTTGTTCCGAATGCAAAGAGCAAAAGAACTGCAAAAAGAAATAACGTAATTTTCCTCATATTTTCTCCTTAGGTCTATGACCTTTTTATTTTTATAAAAAATTTATTTTGATACTACTTCTACTTCTCCGGATACTATAGGAGTTCCGTCTACTTTTTGACATACCACCCTGTATGTTCCGGGCGTCTTGAATTTAATGTTTTCGTGGTCTTCGAAATACGTATAGTCCCAGTCAGACTGAACGCTGAATGGCACCGTTTTAATAATTTTTTCGCTAATTTCATTGCCGTCTTCATCCTTGATTTTTGAAATTCTTAATTCAACCTTTCCCGTTCCTAATGTTTTACCGGCAGGTCTCAAGTCCACCATTACTGTTAACCATCCGGGTGTAAATCTTTTGCTTACTCCAATCTCTTCACCATTCCTGTATTGTTCACAGAAATACAATTTCCCTTCAGTAGTCTTCGTTTCCTTCTTCGTTTCTTCTTTTTTAGTTTCTTCTTTTGAATCATCCTTTACTTTTTCTTTGTCACTGTCCTTTAATTTACTGCAAGAAAGAACCAAGGTTATTGCAATAAATATTGCAACAAAAAAGTTAAACTTACCGGTAAATTTTCCCATTTTTCTTTTTATTTTAGTTTAATAAAAAATATTTTTGAAATTTAAAAATATAATATTATTTATTCAAGTAATAAAGTTTAATGCAATATCTATTGATTTTACCGAATGAGTTATTGAACCAACCGAAATATAATCTACTCCGACTATATTATGGTATTTCGATATATTGCTCCTGTTCACTCCTCCCGATATTTCCAGCTTAAATTTCCCCTTGTTTAATTTGATTGCTTTTCTTATCTGATTAAGATCGAAATTATCCAGCATTACAATATCAACTTTCCCTTGCCCCTTGTCAAGAACGGTTTTAAACTCGTCAAGATTTTTTACTTCGATTTCAATTTTTAGTTCCGCCTTTTTTCTGATTCTGCTAATTTTTTTTAAAACATTTTCTATTCCACCGTTTGCTTCGATATGGTTGTCCTTTATCAGTATCATATCATATAATCCGAATCTGTGATTTTCCCCTCCGCCGATTTTCACCGCAAGTTTTTCGAATAAACGGAGGTTCGGAGTCGTTTTTCTTGTATCTGTTATTCTGATAAATTTATTATTTAATCGTTTTTTTAAATCATACACGCTCGTTGCAATGCCGCTCATCCTTTGTAAAATGTTCAAGGCTATACGCTCGCCTTTTAATATGTTACGTGAATTTCCTTCGAGTGTGGCTAAAATAGTTTTATCTTTGAGGAAAACACCTTCCCTGATTTTTGTTTTTACTTTTATTCTATCATCTATTATTCTAAAAACCAGCTTTAATATTTCTAGTCCTGCGATAATACCATCTTCCTTTAAAATTAATTCCGCTTTCGAAATGGAATGCGGCTTTATAAAAAGATTTGATGTAATATCTCCTCTGCCTATATCTTCTCTAAAAGCCTGTTTTATGTATCTCTCTGCAGACCAAAAATTGAAGTATTTATAATAATCAGTCATAATTTCCCTTCCAATAATTTTATAAGTTTTTGAGAAGGTCTTGAAGGTTTAAATGTGGTAATGTTTAAAAAACTGTGCTTGGTATATCCGGTTGCTATTAACCTTTCGTTGACGAATAGCTCATAATCGATTCTTATTCTCACCATCGGTTTTTCTTTTAAATATGCTTTGATAGTAATGAGTTCATCGTAATAAGCCGGGGATATGTATTTACAATGAGTCTCTATTACCGGTAATGCAATATTGTCATTTTCCATTTCCTTGTAAGGATAACCTAATTGCCTGAGCAATTCTACCCTTCCTATTTCAAAATATTCGAGATAACGCGTGTTGCTGACTATCCCCATTTTGTCTGTATGAGCATATAAAACTCTTATGTTGTATTCTGCTGTAACCATATTGAATAATTATTTTATTGAAATATTTTACCCGGATTCAATATATTATTCGGGTCAAATACGTTTTTTATCTGTTTCATAAGCGAAATCTGTTCTCTGCTCAGTGCAATTGATAAATATTTTCTTTGGGAATAACCTATCCCGTGCTCTCCCGATATTGTACCTCCAAGCGATACGGTTAATTCAAAAATCTCTCTGATAGCAATTTCTGAATATAAATTCCATTTTTCTTCGGATAATTCTTTTTTTAATATATTCACATGCAGATTTCCGTCTCCCGCATGCCCGTAACTTATAATTGTAATTCCATATTTCTGAGAAATTTCTCTTATACCTTTTAAAAGTTCAGGCATCTTGTTTCTGGGAACAACCGTATCCTCTTCCTTATAAATGGAAATCGATTTCACAGCTTCTCCTACACTCCTCCTTAATTCCCATAAATCTTCCATTTTTTGCCTTTCCTCTGCAAGTATGATATCAATTGCACCGAATTTTTCGGCTAGCTCTGCAATTATCTTAACTTCATCATCCAGAATACTCTCGGCGTTTCCATCCAATTCAATCAACAATTGTGCCTCGGAATCGGCATTCGGAAAAGGCTTGTTAATATGCTTCTCAGCCGCTTTAACCGACTCTTTCGTCAGAAATTCCAGAGCCGATGGTACTATCCCGGACTTGTAAAATTCCGCAACGGATGATATACAATCTTCTACATTATCGAATGCAACTAGTAATACTTTTTTATGCTTTGGCAAACTAATAATCTTAAAAATTATCTTAGTTACAATCCCGAGTGTTCCTTCACTTCCAATTATCAATTGAGTGAGATTATATCCCGTCACGTTCTTTAACGTTCTTGCACCCGATTCAATTATATCTCCTTTTGGCGTAACAAACTGTAACCCAAGCACATAATCTTTTGTAGTACCGTATTTCGCGGCTCTCGGACCTCCCGAACACTCGGCAATATTACCACCCAAGAAACAACTCCCTCTCGATGCCGGGTCTACAGGATAAAATAAACCCCTCGATTCCAGTTCCTCCTGAAAAACCTGCGTTATTACTCCCGGCTCTACAATTGCCTGAAAATTATTTTCGTCAATTTCAAGTATTTTGTTAAATCTCTCCATGGATATGCATATTCCTCCTAAAACCGGCAGTGCTCCGCCGGATAATCCGGTACCACCGCCTCTCGGATACACGGGAATTAATTTTTCATTCGCAAGTTTAAGTAACCTCGATATTTCTTCCGCGGTTGAAGGTTTAACCACTGCTTCGGGAGGAAAAGATAAATCTTCTGTCTCATCCTTCGAATATTTTTCAATCGATTCCGAATCGGTAAATAAATAATCACAGCCGACAATCTCTTCTATCCTTTTTAGTATTTCGGAATCGATTTTATTATACATGTAATAAAAATATAAAAAATTGATTATAGAATATAGTTAAATCAAAGAATTCGTATAATTCATAAGATTCTTAAAATTTATAAGATTTTTAAAATTCATAAGATTCTTAAAATTTATAAGATTTTTAAAATTCTTTAGACAAAAAAATAGGACTCCGTCAGGAATCCAATATTAGTAACAAATAGAACAAAACAGAATAGGACTCCGTCAGGAGTCCAATATCAGTAATAAATAAAACAAAAAAAACAGGACTCCGTTAGGAGTCCAATAAACTTAAGTCTTTTGAATTTTACGAATTAAAATACTACTTTATCATAATCAATTTCTTGACATCAGAATAGTATTTCCCGTCAATAGTGTTTAATTCAAGTTTATAAAAATAAAAACCGGAATTAAGGTCCTTGCCATTAAATTGGAAAGAATAAGTTCCTGCATTAATACTGCTATTCAATAGCGACTGAATTTCCTGACCTAAAGCATTGTATACAGTTAGTTTTACATTCCCACTATTTGGAATAGAAAATTGAATATTCGTAGAAGGATTGAACGGATTCGGGTAATTCTGCTCCAGTGAAAAAGACGTGGGGATTTCGGTTGAAATACTCTTTATTCCGACATTTCCCGTTGGATTGCGTTTGTAACAAATTTCCTCGCTTGGACCGTATTTTAGGTCATGCCATACAACATGCACAATCGAACCGGAAACTGCAATATGAGGACGCTTGGAATCAGCAACGTTATCCATCAGGCGTGTGTCTGCTCCCCAGTTTATTCCGCCGTCGCTGGAGCGTTTGTAGTAGATTTCCCAGTTGCCGTCGCTAAAGTCTTGCCAGACAATATGCACAATCAAACCCGAGACTGTGATGGAGGGATACTCAGAAGAATAAGTGTTATTCGTCAGGCGTGTATCCGCCCCCCAACTTATTCCGTTATCCGTGGAGCGTTTGTAATATATCTCCACATTGTTGCTGCCGTGTCGCTCGTCTTCCCAAACAACATTCACAATCGAACCGGAGACTGCAATTGAGGGAAATCTGGAATAAGCAGTGTTATTCGTCAGGCGTATATCAGCTCCCCAGTTTATTCCGCCGTCTGTTGAACGTTTGAAGTATATCTCATCATTACCGTCGCGATTATCATACCATACTATGTGAACATTCGAGCCCGAGACTACAATGGAGGGATACTTGGAAACTGCAGTGTTATTCGTCAGGCGTGTATCCGCTCCCCAGGTAAGGCCGCCGTCTGTGGAGAGTTTGTAGTATATCTCTCCGTTGAGGCCGTCGCGACTGTCAAACCATACAATATGCACATTCGAGCCTGAGACTGCGATTGAGGTATTGTTTTTGCCATATGGGTTATTCGTAAGTCGTGTATCTGCTCCCCAGTTTATTCCGCCATCTGTGGAGCGTTTGTAGTAAATTTCAGAGTAGTAGCCGTCGCGAATGTCCTGCCATACTACATGCACAATTGAGCCGTTTACTGCGATTGAGGGGCTCTCGGAATTGGCACTGTCAATATTCGTTAGACGTGTATCGGCTCCCCAGTTTGTTCCGCCGTCTGTGGAGCGTTTGTAATAGATTTCCCAGCAACCGTCGCGAAAGTCATACCATACTGTATGCACCATGTTACCGTTGGCCGCAATACACCATGCATTATTATATGATGTATAAGAATATTCGGGATCATTTGTCAACCGTATATCGGGCTCCCACTGTGCTCCGCAAAACTTGATATTTAATGTTAAATGTAAAATTATTACTGCCGAAAATAGAAAAACTTTTTTCATATTTTTTTATTTTATGATTTAAAAAAATTCAGTTAATTTGAATTATTCCAAGTCTTTCTAAACTCAATAAATTCGCAGGTCAGAAAAAGGTTCCCGACCTGCGTATAATAATTTATTATTATAATAATGTTCCCGATTCAATATATCGGTATTTCTGATTAATTGGTCCCTCGCTACTTAATCAATAGCATTTTCTTTGTCTCTGTGTATGAATTCGTTTGCAGGCGGAAGAAATATACTCCGCTGTTGAGCATCGAGCCGTCTAATGTGGCTTCATAAGTTCCGGGTTGGAGAATTTCATTCACCAATACGGCAACTTCCTTCCCAAGAATATCAAAAACGTTTAACTTTACTAACTCTTTACTTGCAACTTTAAACTGAATATTCGTTACCGGATTAAAAGGATTCGGATAGTTCTGGGATAATTCAAATTTATCTGCTAAGGAACCGATTGGTTTTATTCCTATGACTATTGATGACCAGCTTGTGGAAATCCGAATGCCATCGATTATAACAGTCGGTGCATAAGTCGAAGAACCTTGTCTTAATGCAACTCTACCTAAATCAGCTGCGTCCGTAGCAGGAAATGTAGCAGGTCCGATCGTCGGGGTTGTCGGCTCAGTTTGCGGTAAAGTTGGTGAAGTAAATATAAATACGCTTAACTCATCATCAGTCGTTGTTCCGGTATTAAACTTATATTTTACAACTGCTAAATAAGTCGTGTTTTTTAAATATACTGATGACCCCCAAACTACAGGATTTGACGCAAATGCACCTTTTGTTATACCAAACATCACACCACTTAAAGAATCTTTAACATAGAATCTGCATGTGTAATTTGTAGTTGATGTAGACGGAAGCATTGCAATACAATAATCACCCCCGAGTGCCTTTATACTGTCAACATTTATCATAAAAGAAGTATAAATGGAACCTGATGAAACTGGCGTGAATTCTTTGTAATTATCAATACCATTATTGCTTAATCTACAGGCATTTCCAATTCCTGATAAAGGATATCCGGTGTATGTTAATCCCGGAGAAACAATTTTAATATTATTGACACTTCCACTGAATGCAATCCAGCCGTGTGCCCCAATTGTATCTCCAGATGGATAATCAAAGTTTTCAGTTAACAACGTCTGGGAATTCGCCCCAATATAAAATGCAAAGACAAAAAGAATTACAACAGAAATTTTTAGTTTCATAATATTATTAGTTTAAATTATTTAAGATTGTAAGAATTTACTATTCTTTTTTAAAAAAAACTATACGAAAGATACTTCAGACGGAAAATTTAATTATACTCGGTTGAAATATTTTTTATTGCCTTATTTTTTATGAAAATTAAAAAATAAAAAATTAACAATATTGAACCGATAAACGTAAAAATAAATGTTACGGATGGATTGAAGACACTCCATAAGAAACCTCCGATAATGCTTGCCAGAAAAGTGAAAACACTGCTTAATCCCGTGTAAAACCCTATGGCTGTCGCTGTATCTGTTCCGTTAACGATATTGCTTATCCATGCCTTTGAAATGCTTTCCGTTGCAGATGCATAAAGACCATAGACAAAGAAAAGAAAAAAGATCACATCCAGACACGGTTGAAAAGCCATCCCCCCATATACAATAGCAAACATAATCAAACCCAAACAGAATACAGTTTTTAATCCTAATTTATCAGCAGTTATACCTACCGGGTATGAAGAAATCGCATATATGAAATTATAAAAAATATATACTGCTATTACCTCTGCATCTGTATAACCTATATGTTTTATTAATAAAAGTAAAAAAATGTCCGACGAATTTATTAAAGAAAAAAATAAAAGACCTTTAACTAATTTTTTATATTCTTTGTTAGCGATTTTCCAGTATTTAAGAAAATCAAAAAATCCCCTTGTTGTTATGCTTGGAACCGAATTATTTTTTTTCTCCTTAATTAATAAAGATATTAATACTGCGGAAATTCCCGGTATAAATGCAATTAAGAAAATAAAACTGAAATTCCCCGGAAAAATCATTATTAATATTAGCGCAAAAATCGGCCCTATCATGGCACCTGCTGTATCCATTGCCCTGTGAAAACCGAATACTCTGCCCTTAGTTTCTTCAGTGGATTCCGATGAAAGCATTGCATCTCTTGCAGATGTTCTTATTCCCTTCCCAAGTCTGTCAACGGTTCTTGTAAAGAAAATCCACAATGGATAGGTAAATGCCGCTAACATAGGTTTTGACAATGAACTCAATAAATACCCTATCCTGACAAAGGGTGCTCTTTTACCTGACCTGTCAGACATATTTCCAAAATATCCTTTACTTAGTCCAGCTGTTACTTCTGCAAATCCTTCAAGCAATCCAATCAATAAAGCAGAAAAACCGATGGTTTGAAGATATATCGGCATCAGCGGATATAGCATTTCGCTTGCAATATCAGTAAACAAGCTAACTAAACTCAATAACCAAACTGTTTTACTGATTTTATTTTTCAAATGAGAAAGAGTAAATTAGATTACAGATAATTAAATACTGTATTAATAAAATATCAACATGATATCTATAAACCTGTATTAAACTTGAAATTTTCTTTTATGGAATAGTAAAAACCAATTATCAACAAAAATATGAAGCCTAATAAATGACTGATTGTTGCATATCCGATTGCAGTTTCCTGATTGATGCCGAAAATATTTACCAAAGTCATTCTGATAAAGAGGTGAAAAGTCCCCGCTGAATTTCCGGGAAGTGGTAGAGTCTGAGCAAATGACATCATAACGAGAATCAAATTTGCATCTATGAAAGTCAAATCAATATCGAATGCAAAAAATGTTATATAAGATGAAAAAGCATATGATACCCATAGTGTCACAGTTAAAAGGAAAATTTTAAAATAATATTTCGGATATTTTATAAATAAAAATCCGTTTATCAGAGATATGAAAATCTTGTGAATTTTTTCCTGATATTTTTCGGGTAAAATTTTCGAAGTTATTTTTTCAACAATTATCTCCGTCTTTTCCAAATTAAAAAGCATTATAACAACGATTAATACAAACAATAAAATTGCAGCTGAAAAATATAACGATATCATTTCGATATTATACTCTCCGAAAGTATCCGATATTCTTTGTCTATAGTATAATATGCACAATCCAAAAACAATAAACATAGACAGCATGTCGAAAATTCTCTCGACAACTATCGTTCCAAATGCTGATGCTCTGGAGATGTTTTCCTTTTTAGCGAGTAATACAGGCCTTGAAACTTCCCCGGAACGTGGGATCAGGGCATTCATCATATATCCTATCATTACGGCTGAGAACAGATTTTTTGTACTGATATTTTCCTTTAAAGGATTTAACAAATATTTCCATCTCAATGCCCTTATATAACTTCCAAAAACCGAACCTATTACCACGCCTATTAAAGCATATATATATTTTGTCTTTTCTAACTCTGACAGCAATCCGTTAAAATCAATACCCCTAAATGCAAGATATATAAAAAAAACAAGTAAAATTGTCAGTATAGAAAAACGAAATATTTTTTTAAAATTATGCATTCACCAGTTCAGTCAATAAATCAGTTTTTAAAAGAATATATAATAATTTGAATAACAGCTCAGATTTTAGAATAGCTTACCCCAAAAATCAACGTAAATCAATTACTTCAACACCTTCCGGAGGAGAGAAAGAAAATTTCGATGAACCTAAACCCACATCAAGTGAAATTTTTTTCAATGTATACGTAGAACTCGATTCCGAAGAATTAATAGTAATTTTTCTTATAAAATTATCATCTTTACCTACCCATATCTTCGCAGACTTCACAGAACCCTTATGTCTTGGTGATAATTTTAATAAATAGCATTCGGAACCGGATATTGTCTCTGTTCCTTCTAAATCAGAATAAAAATTTTCAGGATAACTGAATAAAAATTTATTTGGCGAAAATGTATTCCCGTCTTTTTTATAGTTATCTATTACAACTTGTTTTTTCTTCTTGTAATATGACCACGATGTAACTCCATCCGTTACAATAATTTCGTTCTTAGATTCTATTCTGTATTTATCTTCCTTTTGAATATATATTGTGCCCGAAGATGATTGTGAACTGCCGGAGGAATACTTAATATAATGCGAAAAAGTTGCCTGAGCATCTTTTATGCTATTGTACTTTGACTGTACATTTTTTATTATTTCCTGTGCATCCTGGGCAAATAAAGTATTAAAAAACAATATTACAGAAACAAACGTGAAGTATTTTATAGTTATTTTCATAAATGCATTATTTTTAATCAATATATAAGTTAAAGAATAATAAAAAATTATTCAATTCAATTTATTTATCAAAAACTGGCGGGGTCCAGTTCTTCTTCTTGTATGAGGTTAATTCGAGCGTAATACTGCCTATTGAAACGTTGAATTTGGCTTTTAATGGTACTCGGGCATTATCATCTGATAACCAGCTTATAAATTCTCCCGTCAAACCAAAAACACCCACAAAATGTGCAGTCCCTATTATTTTTATTGCAGACATATCATAATCTTTTAAATCACTTGACACAACATCTTTGTTCATGTTAAAAGAATAGTTTACTGTCGATTCCTGCGAATTTATGTAAACAGGTACAATATAATTCTTGTTTACTAACGAATGTATCCTGGCATTATAAAATAAGGATAATCCGTCTTGAAATCTCTTCTTTTCATCAATTTTTATTTCTTTTTTTTCTTCATTACGAAAGTTCTTATCATTTTTTGCAATAATAATTCCTTTGTCATAATCAAAAGTATAATCGATGTGATTTATTTCTTTTTCTTTAAATTCGGATGAATAAAATCTGACCGAAAAAATCGAATCACCTTTACTAAGCATAGTCGACTCGAAGAAATAATTTATCTTTATTAATGGAAGTGCCTCGTAATTTTTTAGTTCTGCAGTTGCAGTATATTTTTTTGTAGCTGCATCATAACCCGAAATCTTGAATTTCACTTCGCCCAGTTTTATAAAGCCATAATACACTTTGTAATTCAGCTCTTCCCCTACTTCAAGAATTCTGTTATATGCATTGACATTCGCAGATAAATAAAATAAAAATAATATGAAAAAAATCTTTCTCAAAAATGATTATTCCATTCTCATTAATTTTATTGCTTCATAAAACAAACTTAAAGCCTTCTGTACCTGCTCATCGTTACTTATAAAAACTGCATAATTGCCTTCATTTCCCCAAAGGTCTCTTGCAATCTGGCTCTTAATGGAAATTTTGATGAAATCTAAATCCCTGCTAAATGCCACTGCATCATACTCCACTTTTCTCTTTTTCGCGAGTTCTTTTAAATCATTCAGCATTTTCTCGTCAATAAGAAATTTATCTCTAAAATCATTATATGATTTATAACTACTTTCAATTTCCTTTCTGCTTGATATTAAATAATTTTCAACATATTCGTAAAACAGATTCAGTCTCCTCAATTGAACTGTATATGTAGTAAGTGTGTCAAGTTTCACAAAATAATCCGGCGTAATACCGCCTCCGCCATAGACCGTTCTTCCCTTTAAAGTTTTATATATAGGACGTGTTGTATCTTTTGTGTCATTGATATGAGATATATTTTCTCCTTCAAGCGTATCGAGCCTGAATGCATGTTTATACTTTCCCCCTTCGTATGGTTTCTGTATCAGTCGCCCCGATGGAGTATAATACCTCGCAGTCGTAACTCTAAATGCCGAACCATCGAATAAATCAAATTGTCTTTGCACAAGCCCTTTCCCGAATGTTGTTTCACCAACTATCAGTCCCCTGTCAAGGTCCTGTATTGCTCCAGCTAAAATCTCACTCGCAGATGCAGAGCCCTCATTAACAAGAACTACTAAAGGAAGTTCTGAAAAACTACCACCGGTGGAATTATATACTTCCTCAAATTCTTTTGTTCTGCTCTTCGTGAAAACAATTTTTTTGCCTTTTGGAATAAACTCACTGGAAATCTTAAATGCCTGTTCAAGATAACCTCCCGGATTTCCTCTCAAATCAAGTAGAAGCATTTTCATTCCCTGCCCTTTTAACTTGTTCATCCCTTGCATAAATTCATCATATGTAGTCGCTGCAAAGCGTGACATCCTTAAGTACCCAATTTCATTATTAATCATAAAAGAAGCATCTACACTGTACAATGGTATTTTATCACGTGTAATCTCAAATTCAAGTAAATCACTTTTCCCATATCTGACTATGGATACTATCACTTTAGTGCCTTTAGGTCCTCTAAGTTTTTTCGGAACATCCTCACGTGGTATTTTAATGCATGATTGACCGTCAATTTTAATAATTTTATCACCGGCAAGTATACCGAGCTTTTCGGAGGGACCACCGCTTATCGGAGAAACTACGGTTAATGTATCGTTTAGTATATCGAATTCAACTCCAATCCCCTCAAAGCTCCCCTGAAAATCCTCGTTTACTCTTTTTAGTTGTTCCTGGCTGATGTATGTTGAATGTGGGTCAAGCTCTTCTAACATACCCCTTATCGCAGCTTCTGTCAACTTTTGGGTATCAATGTTGTCAACGTAATACCTCGATGTGATTCCAAGAACATCCGCAAATTTCTTGACCTGGTCTGAGACCTTGTCATCGGATATGGCATTTTGAATTTTCATCCCTGCTACAATTCCTATAACCAAAAGAACTAAAAATATCGGGATAATTAATTTTTTGTGAATCATTGTTATATTATGTTTTCTTATAAATTAATACAAAAATATTTAAAATTAGTTCCATAAAATCATCACAATATATACTAAATAAATTCCCAATTTAATATTTATTTCTAAATAGTAAATCTACATTAACCTTTGAAAAATAATAACCATAATAGAAAATAAAACGGTAATAATATAGTCAGAGAATATGACATGTATTGTAAAAAATTTGGAATCTTAGTTCTCCTGATTTTATGCTCCGTAATCGATTTTACCATAAAATTCGGACCGTTTCCTATATATGTCATAGCCCCAAAAAAAACGGAAGAAACTGATATCGCAATAATATAATTACTCCCAACATCAATAAATTTTAATACATCGGTATTAAGATTAATATCAAATCCATAATTTGCCATCGATACTGCAAGGGAATTCAAATATGTCGGTGCATTATCCAAGAAACTCGTTAATAATCCTGTACCCCAATAGTAATGACTTACTCCGGTCATTCCAAAAGATTTTGAATTTTCACTCAGAAACTGAATTGCTGGTATCATCGTGATAAAAATACCTAAGAACAAAATTGCAACCTCTTTTATTGGTGCAAAACTAAATCTGTTAATCTCATGTATATTCTTTGATGTAAATTTATATGATAATATGGCAGTAAAAATCATTATTGCTTCCCTTAAAAATAAAGGCTTCGTTATAAATACAGCTCCGATTATTATTCCGAGAGGAATTAAATTCAAAAAACCTCCGTACCTCAACTCTTCTCCTTTCTCTTCAATTTCTTCCTGTATTTCCCCCCTTACTTTATGATAATTATGCCTGTCGATAAAATAAAATAAAGTCAATAAATAAAATATCGTAATAAACCAGTAAATAAACAAATGCTCTATTATCCAGAAAAACGGAATGCCCTTAATATATCCCAGAAATAACGGTGGGTCACCTATTGGAGTCAATGAACCCCCTATATTGCATACTATAAAAATAAAAAATATTACATGATATGGTCTAAACCTGTATTCATTTGAAGTCAAATATGGCCTTATCAGTAACATAGCCGCTCCGGTCGTTCCGAAAATATTCGCAATTACTGAACCGAATGCCAAGAGTAAAACATTTTTTAAGGGCGTTGACTTTCCCTTAATTCTGAAAAAAATTCCTCCTGAAACGACAAATAAACTGAATAGTAACGTTATAAAACTGATATATTCTTCAATCGTTGATAACAATATCCCGGTTTGATTCGAAAACAAATAATAAAACAGTATAACTGACCCAAAAGAATATGAAACATACGGATAATTCTTGTGCCACCACTTTTCATTTATAAAAGGCGCTATTGCTATCGTCGCTAGTAAAACTACAAAGGGAATTATTAGAATAAAATGAAACAGCATTTAAATCTTAAAAACATTAAAATTCATTGAAGATATAATTGAATTTAGAACAAATTTTTAGTTTACTTTTTATCAAATTCCGGATTTGCCATGAAATTCTTTGCATTATTATAATTTACAAGAATCTTTTTGACACTGTTTTCGGAAACTTTGAGAAAAGTATTCGGCTGAACCCCTATCCATATTATAAAGATAAGAATTGGGAGCATATATGATAATTCGAGCCTACTAATATCTTTTACCTCTCGATTTTTTTCGTTTTCTATTGGTCCTAACATTACTCTCTGGTAGAGCCATAATAAATAAACAGCCGATAAAATTACAGCAGTAGTAGAAAGAATTGTATATATATTTGAATTTAAATTTTGTGAATCGTAAGAACCGACTAAAACCAAAAATTCACCTATGAAACCATTTAATCCCGGCAATCCAATCGACGATAAACATACTATCAGGAAAATTGCAGAAAAAACAGGCATAACTTTCATTAAACCGCCAAAATCCGATATGGCTTTCGTATGCCTCCTATCGTAAAGAATTCCTACTATAAGAAATAATGCCCCTGTAGATAATCCGTGATTAACCATTTGTATTATGCTTCCCTGAATGGCTTCGTGGGTTAAAGCTAATGTCCCTATCACTATAAAACCCATATGACTGACTGATGAATATGCAACTAATTTCTTTATATCTTTTTGAACTATTGAAAGTAATGCTCCGTATATAATCCCTGTTACCGCTAAAATTGCTAAATAAGGAGTTAATTTTATAAATGCTATTGGAAATAATGATAAAGAAAATCGAATCAAGCCATAAGTTCCCATTTTCAGTAATAACGCGGCAAGTATAACACTGCCGGCAGTCGGCGCCTGCACGTGTGCATCGGGTAACCATGTATGGAAAGGAAATAATGGAACTTTTATCAAAAAACCTAACGTAAATAAAATAAAAAGAAATATCTGTTTATTGACTGGCAGATATAATGATAGAGATGCAATTCTCGGTAATTCCATTGTCAACGAACCGGACATTGCCTGACATTGCAATGCTAACCAAATTATCCCCACTAACAGAAGAACACTTCCGAACATTGTAAAAATAAAAAATTTAACCGTAGCATATATCCTGTTTTCCGAACCCCATATACCTATTAGAAAATACATCGGTATCAAAATGAACTCCCAGAAAACATAAAACAATATCAAGTCCAGCGATGCAAATACTCCGATTAAAGCACCTTCCATAAGAAGCATCAAAAAATAAAATTCCTTAAGCCGGTATTTTATTGTATTCCATGATGCAAGCAAACTTACGGGCATTATTAAAGTTGTCAGCAGGATAAGCAGTAAGGAAATACCGTCGATTCCTACATAATAATTTGAACTTATTGAAGGAATCCAAACAAATTTTTCGACAAACTGAAAGTCATCCGGGACAATGTTAAATATTAAATATAAATAAACCGAAATTGCAAAAACAAATATCGAGATAAAAAGAGCGTATGATTTAATGAATGTTTCCCATTCCCTTTTAAAAAATAATAAAGGCAATGAAAAAACTATCGGTAAAAAAATGAGTATACTTAAAATATGTGACTGCAAATTGATGGTTTTTTAATTAATATTAGCCTTTCATTCTCAATCCTTTTTCCTCATTTATAAATATCCATCCGACAACCTTACCTATGTTAACATCTTTAAAATTATCCCAATAATCACTGTTAAATACGAATCTTGAACTGAATGAATTATCATCCAATTTTTTTGTCTGTTCCATTATGTTAATGAATCTCTCTTTCCACAATTTCCAGTTATTTGCCCTTAAATCAAACCAACCGTCCGTTGCCCATTTGTTTACCTTATCTTTATTAATACTTATTATATCACCTTCTGCTTTAGAAGGAATTATTATAACCGGTCCCCTTAATAATTCCTTACCGTCGGGCAATAAAATTGGAACGCCAATTGAGACAATTTCATTCCTTAGCTTCGAATTGTTCTTCAGATACGAATAAATCCTTTTTGAAATATTTGAAGGATTATCTTTAATAAAATTATTAAAATTTTTATATATAAGCTTAATTAGATGTGCCTCATAAAGCAGTTTTGAAAGCCTCGGTGGTCCTAGCATTTCAAAAGCAACAGAATGAGTTTTGTGCTTCTTTTCGAGCTCCTTAATTTTCTTTGCAGCACTGTGTTGTAAAAAGCCTGCTCTGTATGATGGTTCCATTGCAGAAGAATCGAGTGCACTTATAACATCGTTACCTGTATTTCCGCCTGTTAGCTCCCTGAATATGTTTTCCGCTATTTCCTCAGGGGTTACGAATTCCATTTGCCCGTTTGTCGTTATTGCCTCAAACTCACCGCTCGAAAAAATTCCGTTTTCACCTGTATCGATAAATACTGTTTTAAAGTTCCCAGCAGGTTTATATTTTTTATCCGAAATCCTGTTGAAAGAATTTCTTAATTTAATCTTTTCATTAAGTCCTATATCATACAACCTTATCGGCTTTCCGCCTTTTTTTATGCCTCCGTATGTTATTCTCTTCCATGCGATTGCTGCAGTAGGCTTAACTTCTTTTATCCTAGGACCGTTGGGAGTTCTCGCCATCAGGAAAAGAAGTAATGTGTGAGCACCCGCTACCGAGGATTTGCTGAGTAATACTCTGGATGGCTTTTCTTCACTGTGTGTAAATGGAATATTCAATCCCATACCACCGGTTCCGCTCGTTCCTACCTTAAAATAATATTTCGTATTGAACTTCAACATCGAATTATATAGTATTTGCACATGCCTGATAAGCTGCGGGACATATGATGTACATATCAGCTTTTCTACACAGTTTAACAATGCTTCGTAATCTTTATTTTTTTTGTTATCTGTTATCTTTAATACATCCTGATATGAACCGTAAATATTTTGATATGCTATACCAGTTGCAGTATTAATACAATCGATTATTATATCCGGTCTGAATTTATTAAGCATTTGATAAATACAGGATTCACGGAGCATTTTTTCATCGAGTTCATTAACTGTATCGCTAATCATCCTTCTTCTTCTAATCGGGTCTTCAAGCAGTTCGCTTCTGTTCATATCCTTGAATTCGTGCCTGACAAAAATATTTCCCCAATAAGGTACGAATAAATTTTTTTTCCCCGTCTCTTTATTAAGTATTTTACAAATATCCTCTGCTTCATGTTTTAAAAGAGATGTTAAAATTACCTTTTTGGGCTTACCTTCAAAAATCTTTCTCGCTGTCGCAGAACCTACAAGCCCCCAACCGCCTAAAATGAGAACTTTCTTGTTTTGTATATCCATAATGTTATCTCGTTAAAATTGTGAATAAATTATAATTTAAAATAATATTGAGAGATACACTCTCATTATAAAGTTTTTCAGTAATTAATTTGTGAAGTCTGTTGTTTTTCTTGAAACCAAGTTTCTTTAAAAGTTTTTCCGCGAGCCTGTTGGCTTTATTTGAATATGCTATTATATATTTAATTAATTTTTCTTTTTTTATGTAATCAGTTAAAAGTTTCGTTACTTGATATCCGATTTCAAATCCTCTGTATCCCTTAGCGAGAACAATAGTTATTTCGCATATATCCGGAATACTACTGCAATGTTTACATCTGATATATCCGATGTACTTTTCTTTCAATTTTATTGTATACCAAGCCTCACACTTCAAATTTGCATTTGTATCTACCCATTTTATTACTTTTCTCCTGGATTTGAACTGAAGATATTCAGGACTGATAAAACCCTTTATCATTTCTTCATTAAAAATCGAGTGAATCATATTGTATAACTTGTTATCTCCCGATTTAAATCTTGTTAAATTAAAGTTTTTTCCTTTAATTATTCTTTTCAATATATATTAATTTATTTAATAAAAATTCTACCCTGATATTATTCACTTAAAAATATAAAATGAAATCTACATAAACAAATACGGTTTCCAGTCCTCTTCAACGTCACCCGCAAAATTTTTTATAAATGTTATATGAGATGGTTTTTTTGGTTTTGAACGTAAAGCCATTTTCGATTCTTCGGGAGTCCTGTCCCCTTTTTTATTGTTGCATCTAATACAAGCCGTTACCAGATTTTCCCATGTCTCATCCCCTCCTTTTGATTTCGGTATTATATGGTCAATTGTTAAATTTACTGTCGAGCCGCAATACTGACATTTATGATTATCGCGTCTTAATATATTTTTACGGGATAATATTATTTTCTTGAACGGAACCCTTACAAAAACTGATAACCTCACTATACTCGGACATTCAAATGACCTATAAACTGATTTTATCCTCTTTCCATCTAACCGGCTAATTATCTCTGCTTTCCCTAAATATGCCAACACTACTGCTCTCCATACATTACATATAGTAATAGGCTCATAATTTTGGTTTAAAACCAAAACCTTGCCGTTTAACAGGTTTATTTTTCCGGATTTTCTATTTTTAACTTCACTTTCGTGGAAGACAATTACCCTCCATAAATAATTTGTATTTAAATTTAGTTATATTTTAGTATATAATCAATTTATTAAAATTAACAATATTAAACAGAATTTTTACTTCCGTATTTCTCAGGAAATATATTCATGTTATCCAATATTTTCATTAATTCTTTCACTTGAAGCGCAGACTCCCTTACCAGTTCCATCTCGGATTCATTTAACTGTAGTTCTATGATTTTTTCTATTCCGTTTTTCCCAAGAATTACTGGGACTCCTAGATGTAAATCATATAGACCGTATTCACCGTTCAATGCAGCACATACAGGAAAAACCCTTCTTGAATTTTTTACGATGGCTTCCACCATCTGAGCAGCAGCAGCTCCGGGTGCATACCAGGCTGAAGTTCCCATCAGATTTACAAGTTCAGTACCACCTTTTTTTGTCCTGTCTATGATTATATTCAGTTTCTCTTCTGAAATGAGTTCGGTAACCGGTATCCCTGCAACAGAAGTATACCTCGGAAGCGGTACCATTGAATCACCATGACCTCCCATCAAAATTGCATGAACGCTTTTCGGGGATAAATTCAATTCCTTTGCTATAAATGACTTATACCTTGCAGTGTCTAATATACCAGCCATTCCAAAAACCTTACTGGATTGTTTTTTTGACGCAAGAAATGCAGCATAAGTCATAACGTCCAAAGGATTGGATAAAATTACTAGAATTGCTTCAGGTGAGTATTTTACTACGTTTTCCGTTACTTCCTTTACAATTAATGCATTTGTTTGTATTAAATCATCTCGCGACATACCTGGTTTTCTCGGTATACCTGCTGTGATAACTACTACATTGGAATCCCTTGTAGCAGAATAATCGTTGCAAACACCCTCTACTCTGGTATCAAAACTTTGTATGGCAGATGCTTGCCAGATATCTAATGCTTTTCCCTTTGTTATCCCCTCCCTGATATCAACTAATACTATTTCTTCGGCAATCTCTTTTTCGGCAACTTCTGTTGCACAGGTCGTTCCGACATTCCCTGCACCTATTACTGTAATTTTCATACTGTTATATACTGTTATATACTATTAAAAAAAATGCCACCCAAAGATGGCATTAAATTATTTTTGATAAAAATTTATCTTAAAAATTTCAAGACCTTACTGAGAAATTCGATGTCATCTTCAAGATCCTCTATAGTTTTATTGTTTACGATAATAAAATCAGATCTTTCAATCTTTTGCTTTTCATCCAGTTGAAATTTCATTATTCTTTCTACTTCACTACGCTTTGCCCCGTCTCTTAACATTATCCTTTCGAGTCTGTTCTTTTTATTTGAATAAACCATAATTACATAATCAAGATACTTGTAAAATGTAGTGTCAAATACCAATGCCGATTCTATTAAAATAATTCTATCCTTTGACCTCTTTATCTCGGTCATCAAATGCTTTATTACAACCGGATGAACTATCGAATTTATCTTCTGGAAATTCTTTTTGCTCGCAAATACTTTTTTCCTCAGTTTAGATAAACTAATAACACCCTGAAAATTTAAAATATCCTTGCCAAATGCTTTTACCACTTTTTTTGCAAGCGCTTTATCGGTTTTGTATAATACCTTTGCTCTTAAATCTGCAAATAAAACTTTATAGCCTTTTTGATGCAACTGTCTGCATACCTCGGATTTTCCGGACCCGATTCCACCCGTAATACCTATTAAAACCTTGCCTTTAATTTTACTCATAGAATTTCTGTTAAATTTACACTATAATATAAAAAAAAAGTCTAACTGAAACAAGTTCAGAATAGTTATTTAAAAATTAACTATTTAAAACATCAGATTCACTAAAGTAAAAATAAAAAACGAGATGTATTAAACTGAATCTCGTTTTATTTTAACTTTTTAATGATAATCTCTATTTTGCGTAAGAAATAGTCCTTCTCTCCCGTATAACATTTATCTTAATCTGACCGGGATATTCCATCTCTTCCTGAATTCTATGCGCAATATCATCCGCAAGCTGGTCCTGTAAAATATCATCTATCTTATCGGGTTCGACAATTACTCTGACTTCCCTTCCTGCCTGTATTGCATATGTTTTTGCTACCCCTTCGAATGACGTTCCGATTGATTCAAGCTTTTCGAGTCGCTTTGAGTATGCCTCAACAGATTCACGCCTCGCACCCGGCCTCGAACCGCTTATTGCATCTGCCGCCTGTACTAATACCGCAATTGGATGCTCCATAGGAATTTCCTCGTGATGTGAACCGATTGCATTACATACAATCGGATGTTCCTTACATCTTCTTGCAATTTCATAACCCAGTATTGCATGCGGTCCTTCGATGTTTCTGTCGACGGTCTTTCCTATATCATGCAAAAGTCCAGCCCTTTTTGCCATTATAGCATCAAGTCCGAGTTCAGCCGCCATAATTCCTGCAAGATGCCCAACCTCTATTGAATGACTAAGAACATTCTGCCCGTAACTCGAACGATACTTCATCCTTCCTATAAGAGTTACAATATCTCTGTTGACACCCTGAATTCCCATATCTATCAAAGTCTGTTCACCTACCCTGATTATTTCTTCGTTTAATTCTTTTTCCACTTTTAATACAACTTCTTCAATTCTTGCAGGATGAATTCTCCCGTCAGCTATAAGACGCTCCATTGCAACACGAGCTACTTCTCGCCTGAACGGGTCAAAACCTGAAATAATAATTGCTTCTGGTGTATCGTCGACAATGATATCGACTCCCGTTACAGCTTCAAATGCACGGATGTTTCTACCCTCTTTTCCTATAATTCTTCCCTTCAATTCATCCGATGTTATCTGTAAGACACTAACAGTAGTTTCTACTGAATGGTCGACGGCAGATCTTTGAATCGCTTGTATTACTATGTTTTTGGATATCTTATTTGCTTCCAGCTTTGTTTCGTCTCTGACTTCCTGAAGTTTTTGTGCGGATTCTATCTTTACCTGATGAATTAGACTGTCAAAAAGCATTTTCTTTGCTTCCTCTTCACTTAAACAAGAGATTCTCTGTAATTTCAGTTTCTGTTCTGAAATAATTTCCTTGCTTTCTTCTGCCATTCTGTCCACTTCAACTTTTTTTTCCGATACTTCTTTATGTTTTTCGGAATATTCATGAATAAGACTTTGTGCTTGCTTTTCTTTTGAAATTAAATCGTTTTTTATTTTATCTATCGCTTCTTTTTCATTTCTTGTTTTCTTTTCTATATCACTAATTTCTTTTTCTCGTGCTTTCGTCTCTTCATCAAATTTCTGTTTTCTTCTGTAAAACTCATCTTTAACTTCAAGTAATTTCTCTTTTTTCAGGTTATTTGCACTCTTTTCCGCATCCTGTTTAAATAATTTCGCCCTGCGTTCAGCTTCATTGATTACTTCCTTGGATTTTATTTCGGCATCACTTAGTATTTTTTTTGCAATACTTTCTGCGCTGTCAATTTTAGATTTATTGATTCTGCTATGAATGAACCATCCGATGAAAAAAGTTATTAAGCATAAAGCAACTATCATCGGTATAAATAAATATAAATCAATTTCCGGTAACATTTTTATCTCCGTCTATAATATTATTTCTTTTATTTTATAAATATGTTTTTTAAAAATTTATTTAATATTTCAATTAATTTGATATAATTAATATTTCTTACTGTAAAATAAATTGCTTTCTTTCTTTATCCATAATTCTTTTCATAAAAAAAACCGCACTCACTAACCACATTCAAAGGTTATATAAGAGAACCTTATACACCATACAGTGGGCGGCGCCAATGTGCATTTTTCTTCCCCTGACTGCCTTATATCTCAAAACTACGTTTTGAAGCAGTTCCCGGTAAAACGGGCGGGGCCTGAAATTCTCACATATCTGAGCATAACCTCCCGGTTTGTTTTTATTTGATGGTTCTATATAATGTCTGACTGCGGCTGGCTGTGCGGTTAAAATTTTACCGTATTTTATTTAAAGAACATAATAAAATTACAAAACTCTGTCTATAGAATCGTTTAATTCTTCAATCTTTTTTATATTTCCCTGTAAAAACTCGTAATAGTCTTTTTCTGTAGTTAACCGGGAATCTTTCTCCTTAAAAAATGACTCTGCAATATTTAATGCCGATACTACAGCTACAGATTCAACCGATGTATTCGGTGACTGATAATTTATCCTTTGCATTATGCCATCAACATATTTAGCAAACCTTTCAACCTCTACCGGATTATCTCCCAATAAATTATATTCACTGTTAAAGATTTTTACTTTTATTCCCGTACTCTTCATTTTTTAGTAATTTAATTTTGCCAGCCTGTCTATCCTAATCTTCATTCTCTCTGACATTTTCATCGTATTGCTCTAAATGTGAATCTATCCTTGTAATCAATTCTTTAATTCTTGATTTTACCTGATCTTTGTTATGAATCGAAGTCTTTCCAACCTCAGCATTTAATAACAAATTTTTCAAGCTAGAAATTTCCTTGTCTTTTATAACCGCATCCGAATTGGCTTTGGTTAATTGCAATTTTAAATCCGTTATGTAATTATTTAATTCCTTTATGTTTTCTTTTAAAATATTGTTTTCTTCTTTTAAATCCTTAAATTTTGATATTAATAAATTAATTTTCGAAAAAAGCTTTTCTAACGAAGTATTATAAAAACCCTGAAGTTTATATATTTCTTCCTTGCTGACATTATCCGATTTTGTGTCTGACATTTTTTAATTCCTTAAAGTTATATCAAGCTTTTTTTCTAATGCCTTTACTATTTTTTGTATCTGTTTATTTACTTCATCATCTGTCAAAGTTCTTTCCTTTGATGAAAATTCGAGAGAAAATGCCAGGCTTTTATTATCTCTTCCGATCTTTTCATCTGTGTATATATCGAATAACCTTAAACCCTGAAGATATTCACCACCGCTGCTTTTAATCGTTTCTTTAACCTTATCGAACTTAACTTCTTTCTTTGCAATAAGAGCTAAATCTCTTTTAACAGAAGGATATTTTGATATCTCTTCATATTTAGCGCTCTCCCCTGTTAATCCTAATATTTCATCAATCTTTAACTCTACTGAATAAACCTCGTCGTCAATTTCGAATAATTTAAGTAATTCTTGGGAAATTATATATATATTTCCTATAACCTTATCACTTAATATAAGATCTGTTTTATAGCCCTCTTTTTCGCTACTATTATAATAAAATAATTTTAAACTTTCAAGATTCATTTTAGACAGAAACATTTCAAACTCACCCTTGATATCAAAGTAATCGAAGTCCTTTTCTTTAATATCAAAACTATTAAAATCATTTTTCCCGCATATGGCAAAGCATAAATGATTCTCTTCCAGAAAACTATTACCTTTTCTGCTGAATACTTTCCCTATTTCGAATAATTTAAGTGGGATTCCTTTACCCGAATTATTTATATTGTTTTTTATTGTGGAAAGCATTCCGTAAAGCAAGTTCACTCTCATTACATTCATCTCTGTTGAATTTGGATTCTCGATTGGCACAAATGAATCAGAAAAATATTTTATTTTTCTCTCATCCTGCTGTGAATAGCTGATTATTTCATTGAATCCCCTGCCGATGAAATGTTCCTTGGTTTTCTTTTTTAAATCGAAAAGTCTGTTCCCGTAATCTATATGAGAAGAAACATCGAGATTAAAATTAAACTGATGCGGAATATTATCATATTTGTAAATTCTTGCAACTTCTTCAATTAAATCGATTTCTCTGCTTAAATCGTTTCTTCTGAATTCCGGAATCTCGAAAATTAATTTGTCGTCCTCTTTTACCCTGTATTTAATCTCAATCTTTTCGAGTAAATTTATAATATCTTCTTCGGTTAACTTGACACCGATGTTTTGTTCTGCTTTTTTTACTCTTATTCCAACTTTTAATTTTTCTAATTTTTCAGGATATACATCAATAATATCCTTTAATACTTCTCCACCTGCGAGCTCCTGCATAAACATCGCCGCCCTGTCTGATGCGTAAGGAACTTTTTCTATATCAACTCCGCGTTCAAATCTTTGCGAGGCATCGGTTTGTAATCCTAACCTTTTGGAATTTAATCTTATACATACAGAATCAAAATATGCACTTTCTATAAAAACATTTTTAGTGCTTTCCGTAATTTCCGAACTTTCGCCTCCCATTATTCCTGCTATGGCCGAATATCCTTCACCGTCGCATACCATCAAAGATTCACTGTTTAAAATCCTTTCTTTGGAATCGAGCGTGGTAAATTTATCCCCTTCTCTTGCAGTTTTTACAACTATTTCTTTTTTCCTGATTTTATCGTAATCGAATGCGTGAAGTGGCTGACCGGTCTCCATCATAACATAATTCGTTATATCTACTATATTATTAATTGGCCTTAGCCCTATAGCCAGTAAAGATTTTTTCAGCCAATCAGGAGATTCCTTAATTTTGACATTTTTTACGACTCTGCCTGTAAATCTCTTACAGAAATTTTTACTCTCGATTGTAATCTTTACATATTCATCGCTTCTTTCTTTGGATTCGTTTATTTTTATTTCCGGTAATACAACTTTTTTATCATAAAGCGAGGCAATTTCCCTTGCAATACCAATCTGTGAGAACAAATCGCCCCTGTTTGGTGTAATACCGATTTCAATCGTATAATCATTATTGCCCAAATATTCCGCAAATGGTTGACCAATTACTGCCTCTTCCTTTAATACCATAATTCCTGTGTGGTCATCGGAAATTCCAAGTTCATCCTCTGCACAAATCATTCCCTCTGATATTTCACCTCGAATCTTTCCTTTCTTAATTTCAAATCCACCCTTGGGAATTACCGCGCCTATTTTCGCAAGACATACCTTCTGCCCTTTCTGTACATTCGGTGCTCCGCAAACCACACTTAAAATCTCATTGCCTGTATTTACTTTACAAAGAGTCAACTTATCCGCATTCGGATGCTTGGAAACTTCCGTTACTTCTGCAACAATTATATCATTGTACTTTTCCGCTTCGTTTTCTATGGATTCAATATCTAGCCCTATGCCAACCATCTTACTCCACAAATCATTGTAGTCGATGATTTCAAGCCCGGGAATGTATTTCTTTATCCAGTTTAGACTGATTTTCATAAGATATTCAAAAACAGAAATATAGTTATTTGGTAAACTATAATAAATATAAAAAAAACGTTCCCGGACTTTAGTCCTGAAACGTTTTTTTATACGCTCTTTCAGTTATTACTAATTTTCTTCTGATTCTTTTTTAGGTTCTTTCTTGAATATTTCCTGCTTTTCTTGTGTTTCTTCTCTCTTGTATTCTCTTCCCTTTTTGTCCGTTCCTTCGTTTTCATAAGTCTTCGGCGGTGTATATGTTCCGCTGTTGTTCACTTTCGGTGCAGTATATACTCTTGTTCTGTATGAACTTCTTTTCTTCCTGCTTCCTTTTTTCTTTTTGCTGTATTTCTTACCTGATTTTTTCTTGCTTGTCTTTTTCGAAGTCTTTTTTGTAGTCTTCTTTTTGGAAGATTTCTTTTTTGTTTTCTTACCGGTACTTTTATTCTTCTTTTTAGAACTTTTTTTCTTCTTTTTCTTTTGTTCATTAGAAGTCTGTTCAGCTTTCTTTGTGGATTTTGAATTTTCATTTAAACCCGTGAAACCAAACACACTGCTAAAAGAAAAAGCGAGAAGAATAATAAATACCATTAATGCTCTTTTCGGCATTTTTTACTCCTTTTTTAATTACTAAAATAACACTTTTAACTTAAAATATATTATTTAAAAAAACAATGTATAATTAATCAATTTAAAGAAAATATAAAAAAAAATTCATTTTTTCATAAAATATTTCATAAATCAGTGAATCAACAACAATGACTTTATTTTTTACACAAACTACCCTATTTTTGTTCCGAATTATGAATAAAACAGTAGTTTCCATAATAAAAAAGTTAAAATTAAAAAAACACCCCGAGGGAGGATACTATTCCGAAACTTACCGCTCTAAACTTACATTTAAAAAATCTGAACTCCAGAAAAAATTCGGCGGAAGAAGAAGCCACTCAACAACTATCTATTTTCTTTTAGAAGGTAAACAATTCTCGGCATTTCATAGGCTTAAAGCTGATGAAGTATGGCATTTCTATTCCGGTAGCCCACTTATTATTTATGTTATTCAAAAAAACGGAAAACTGAAAAAAATTATTCTCGGAAAAAACCATTATTACCAGACCGTAATCCACGCCGAACAATGGTTCGCCGTAGAAGTAACCGAACCAAAATCCTATTCACTCGTAGGATGCACAGTCTCCCCCGGTTTCCATTACGATGACTTCGAACTCGGCGAAGAAAAAAAACTGATTAAACTTTATCCGCATTTAAAAGGTTTAATAAGTAAACTTACTATAAAATAAATTTAACAAACTACAAAAGCGTTATAACAAACTACAAAAGCGTTATAACAAACTACAAAAGTCTTATTTAATAAGTACTATATATCTTAAAGTTCATAATAACTAATAAATTCAGACTTTTGTAGTTTGATACAGTATTAAAAATGGTAAATGAAGAAATAATCTTTTTCGACGGAATCTGCAACTTCTGCAATTCATCAGTGAATTTTATAATTAAAAGAGATAAGAAAAATTATTTCAAATTTGCTTCTCTGCAATCTGAATTTGCAAAGAATTTCTTCGACGAGTATCGGAGAGTTCACCTCGTTCCCAAGGCCCATCTTGGGAACGGAATAAAGGAAAAGAAATTAGACAGTATCATTCTGTTTGAGAATAATAAACTCTATATTAAATCTTCCGCCGCTCTGCATATCGCAAAACATCTCAAAGGTCTCTGGAAAATATTCTTCATTTTTATAATCATTCCTCCCTTCATCAGAAATTTTCTCTACGACATTATCGCAAAAAACAGATACAAGTGGTTCGGAAAAAGAGAATCGTGTATGATACCGGATGATAAAATGAAAAACAGATTTTTGTAAATTTCTAATTCTCAATTCTGCATTATTAAGGCATTTATTCAAACCTCCAGAATAGATATATTTGTATATGAAAAACAAATACTTGGTTACAGCAGCGTTGCCGTATGCTAACGGCTATTTACATCTCGGACATATTGCAGGTGCATATTTACCTGCGGATATTTTCGTCAGGTTTAAAAGATTATGCAATGAAGATATAATTTTTATCTGCGGTTCGGATGAACACGGAACGGCAATCGAGATTTCGGCAATGAAAGAAAAAGTGACACCAAAAGAAATTATTGACAGGTTTCACTTTGCCAATAAAAAAGCATTCGAGGACCTCGGAATGAGCTTTGACATTTATTCAAGAACATCAAATGAAATTCATCATAAAACATCACAGGATTTCTTTTTAAATTTATATAATAAAGGGTTACTTTTAAAGAAAACAGAAAAACAACTTTACTCCGAAAAAGATAAAAGATTTCTTGCAGATAGATTCGTAGAAGGCACCTGCCCGATTTGCGAATATGAAGAAGCCCGCGGCGACCAGTGCGAAAGTTGCGGTAGTAACCTCTCCCCGCTCGAATTGAAAAATCCTAAATCAAAAATCTCAGGAGATACACCGATTGTAAAAGAATCTGTGAATTTCTATTTCCCGCTTGAAAACTTCCAGCCGAAACTTAAAGAATGGATTGATACAAAAAAAGACTGGAAAACAAATGTAAAAAATTACTGTGAAGGATGGTTTAAAACAGGATTAAAAGACAGGGCTATTACAAGAGATTTGGACTGGGGCGTGAAAGTCCCTCTGAAAGAATATGAAGGAAAAGTGATTTACGTATGGTTCGAAGCACCTATTGGATATATCTCCGCAACGAAAGAACTTTTTATCGAAAAAAATGAACCTGAAAAATGGAAAGATTATTGGTGGGGAAAAGATTCAAAGTTAATCCATTTCATAGGTAAGGATAATATTGTTTTCCACGCACTCGTATTCCCTGCAATGCTTATGGCTCACGGGGATTTTGTATTACCGGATAATGTTCCCGCAAATGAATTTTTGAATCTCGAAGGCGGAAAACTTTCTAAAAGCAAGGGACACGGTATACTCGTGAAAGACATTGTCAAAGAATTCAATCCCGATGTTGTCCGATACACTCTTGCGGCGAACCTACCCGAAAATAAAGATGCGGATTTCAGCTGGGATGATTTTCAAATCAAAAATAACAATGAACTCGCAGCTATTCTCGGAAATTTTATAAACAGGACCGTAGTATTTGCAAAAACAAAATTCGATAATAAAATTCCTGCAAGAACTTCGAACAATGACGAAATATTTGAAATTATTAAAAACCAGACTGAAATAGTATCCGATTGTTATGAAAGCTACAGGTTTCGAGATGCTGTCAACGAAACCATGAATGTGCTTCGTGCGGCGAATAAATATTTCAACGACAGTGAGCCCTGGAAAGTGATAAAAGAAGATAAAGAAAAATGTGCAAACATAATTAATAACTGCCTGCAAATCTGCTATTCGGCAGCAGTATTGATTTCCCCCATTCTTCCGTTTACATCGGAAAAAATTCTGAAAATTCTTAATACAGATAAAAACGATTTTAAGTGGAATAAAATAGGAGATATTATTTTGGAAAACGGAAAAAAATTAGGAGAGAATGAAATCCTATTCCCTCAGCTTGAAATAAAAAAAGAAGATAAAAACTCTGAAGATAATATTATTACCGATGATGAAATTGATATTAATTACTTTCAGAAAATAAAACTAAGAACTGCTAAAGTACTCGAATGCGAAAATGTCCCTAAAAGCAAAAAACTTCTGAAACTGAAAATAAAAGTCGGAGAAAAAACAAAGCAGATTGTTGCCGGAATAGCCGAATATTATAAACCCGATGACCTAAAAGACAAGACAATAATTGTGGTTGATAATCTAAAGAAAACTAAATTGATGGGCATCGAATCTCAGGGTATGCTTCTTGCAGCTAAGAAAGACGGGAAACTCGCTCTCGTAATGCCCGATAAGGAAATCGAAGACGGAGGTGAAGTAAGCTGAGAAATTCCAGATGATATATACATTAAGAAATAAAAAATATGACTTATATTCCCGCACCCACATAATGGGAATTATTAATATTACTCCCGATTCATTTTCCGACGGAGGGAAATATTTTGAAGGAAAAATAAATTACGATAGGATTCTCAAAGATGCGTTGAAAATGGAAGAAGATGGAGCAGACTTTCTCGATATTGGCGGAGAATCCACAAGACCGGGAAGCGAAAAAATTTCGAATAAAGAAGAACTCGAAAGAGTAATTCCCGCAATAGAATTAGTTAGAAAAAATTCCGGCATCCCTATTTCGGTAGATACATATAAAAGCGAAGTTGCAGAAGAAGCTTTAAAAGCGGGAGCCGATATTGTAAATGATATAAGCGGATTCAGATTCGATAATAATATTGCTGCAGTTACGGCTAAATATAATGCTACATGTATTCTTATGCATATTAAAGGCACACCAAAAATTATGCAGGAAAATCCTCAATATAATAATGTAATCGAAGAAGTTTATAATTATTTGGCGGATTCAATAGACATTGCAAAAAATGCAGGCATTAAACAGATAATTACGGACGTTGGGATTGGTTTTGGAAAAAATTTACAAAATAATTTAGACCTAATTAAAAATCTATCTGTCTTTAAAAAACTTGGCTATCCAATACTGCTGGGAGTGTCACGAAAAAGATTCATAGATAACATTTCCCCGGCTCCAATGAACGAACGTATAGAAGGAACCATTGCCGCCAATGTTGCAGGAATACTTAACGGTGCGAACATTATTCGCGTTCACGATGTTTTAGAAAATAAAAAAGCAGCATTAATAGCAGACAATTTAAAATTATAATGCGAAAAGAAGATAACAAACCTGAAAATTATGAATTAACCGAACTTGATATTATTGGTATGAGTTGCGTAAACTGTGCCAATAGCATTAAAACGTATCTTACAAAAGTTGACGGGATTTATAACGTCGAATTAAATTTCACGTCTGAACTTGCAGGTGTTGAATATAATCCTTATAAAATATCTAAAGAACAAATCATATCCGACATCAGAAAAATGGGTTATGATGTAATGGAGGAGGAAGACGAAAATGAACTCGAAAATACAAAGAAAAAACAACTGAATCTTCAAAGAAAAAAAATCTATACATCAATTTTTCTGTCACTCATAGTTATGCTCATCTCTATGAGTGGACATTCTGAATACCTTACAGATTTTCGTTTACCGGATGATGTATCTTTGGTTTTACTTTTTATACTTACGTCGATAGTGATCTTTTGGTGCGGAGATAAATTTTACAAAGGTGCCTTGCAGGCAATAAAGAATAAAACTTCCGATATGAACACTCTTATTTCTATGGGTGTATTCGCATCATATATTTACAGCATTGTAATCTCGATAAATCATCTGTTTAAACTCGACATTTCGGTTTTAAATAATTCTCACGAGGTATATTACGAAACCGCTGTAATGATTATTTCATTTATATTAATAGGAAATCACCTTGAGGCAGTTTTAAAGTCAAAAACTCAGACATCGATAAAAAAACTTAAAAACCTTCAGGCTAAATATGTTAATGTAATAAGGGATAACGAAGAAATAACAATCCCGTATAAAAAAGTACGGTTCAACGACATAGTTATAATAAAATCCGGCGATAAAATTCCCGTAGATGGAAATATTCTCGAAGGATACTGCGTCGTGGATGAAAGCGCTATGACAGGAGAAAGTCACCCCATCGAAAAGAAAACAGGAGACGAACTTTTGAGCGGAACTCTTGTAAAAAACGGATTTGCTAAAATGCGTGCTTTGAAGGTCGGAAACGAAACTCTTCTTTCACAGATTATTCATCTTGTTAAAGAAGCTTCGAATTCAAAACCAAAAATACAACGCTTGGCTGATAAAATTTCTTCGATTTTTGTTCCTTCAGTCTTGGGAATTGCAGCGTTGACGTTTTTAATCTGGTATTTTGGCTTTTCAAAAGCATTCGATGTTTCCTTGCTATATGCCGTTTCGGTTTTAATTATTGCCTGTCCGTGTGCTCTGGGTTTAGCTTCCCCAATGGCTGTGGTTATCGGTATTGGCAGGTCTGCAGAAAACGGAATACTGTTTAATAACGTGGAAGCAATAGAAAAAATGAATAAAATAGATACTATTTGCTTCGACAAAACAGGCACGCTAACCGAAGGCGAAATGAAAATGAAAAATATTAAACTGTTCGGTGGTATTGATAAAAATGTATTGCTAAAATACGTTTTCTCTGTGGAAAAATTTTCAAATCATCCCGTTGCAAAGTCCATTACTTCATACTGTGTTGAAAAAAATATAGAATCATTTGAAGGTGTCGAAAACCTTACTAACGAAGATCATGGGGGAATCAGCGCAATTGTAAATGAAAAACTTCTGTTGATTGGGAATGATTCATTGATGAATGAAAAGAATGTCAAGAATTTCTTTCCTGATATACTAAATAGCAAGGGCGTTCTGTTCGTAAGCATTGATAATGAACTAGCCGGTATTATTGAATTCGAAGATAAAATAAAACCCGAAGCAAAGGATACTATAGACAAATTCAAACATAATAATTTTAATATTTTTATGATTTCCGGTGACAGCGAAAAAGTTACAAAAACTGTTGCGGAAGAACTCGGGATTGAAAATTATTCTTTTAAAACACTCCCTGACCAGAAGGAAAACATTGTGAATAAATTGCAATCCGAAAATAAAAACGTAGCGATGGTTGGAGATGGTATTAACGATGCACCCTCTCTGGCAAAAGCAAATGTTGGGATTGCTATGGGAACTGGCCAGGATATAGCTATCGACTCCGCAGATGTTATCCTTGTTAAAGGTGATTTGAGAAATCTTTTAAAAGCAATAAAAATATCATCTAAGACCGTTACAATAATCAAGCAGAATATTTTCTGGGCATTTTTCTATAATATCCTTGCAATTCCCCTGGCGGCAGGCATTTTAGCCCCTTATGGAATTGTAATCAGCCCGGTAATGGCTGCTATGTTTATGGCATTCAGCGATGTTATTACGGTTATCGGAAACAGTTTAAGATTAAAATTAGTTAAAATTGATTAAATTAAAAAAATATAATATGAAAAAATTATTACTGTTCAGTATCTTGTTCCTCTCTATCCTCTTATTATCCGGATGTGGAAGAAAAGAAAAAACACAAAAAGCCGATGAAACAAATCCCAACGATGGATCTAAATTTGAATTGGCTGAATTTAGGTGTGATGGAATGCACTGCCCGGGTTGCGAAGAATCTATTGCGTCTTCGGTTAACAAAATAAACGGCATAAAGGAAGTAATCGCGGATTCGAAAAATAAAATTGTTAAAGTGAAATTCAATAAAGAATTGACATCAAAAAGCGAAATTGAAAAGTCAATAAACGCAGCGGGATACGATACTGAAACATCTAAATCGGAAAACAAGCACGAATGCGATACGGAGAAGAAATGAATAAGGTAAACTTTGACGAACATGCGGAGAATTACGAAAAAGTTCTCGATAAAGACCTGATATTCTTCGGAGAAGAGAGCAGCTACTTTGCGGAATATAAAATAAATGTAGTAAAGAAAACACTCGGCATGGCAAAACACTTGAATATACTGGAATACGGCTGCGGTATCGGTATGAATATCAAGTTTTTTTCAAAACATTTCCCTGAATCCAAAATTAATGGCTGCGATATTTCACAAAAAAGTCTTGAAGTTGCAAAAAAGAGAAATGACCCGAATGTGAATTTTTTCCTTATCAATGAGGAAAATTTAACTAAATGTAACGATAGCTTTGATTTGATTTTTGTGTCGTGCGTCTTTCATCATATTCAACCGACTCTTCGTGAGCAATCTATGAGAAACATTTTCAATCTTATGGAAAAAAACGGCACGCTCTATTTCTTCGAACATAATCCCTATAACCCTGTTACTAGACATATCGTGAACACCTGCGTTTGGGATACGGATGCAATCTTGCTGAAACCAAAAGAATCTCTAAACCTGATTAAAAACGCTGGATTAATTATTGAAAATAAAAAATATACCCTCTTCTTCCCTGCTTTTTTGAAATTCCTTAGGTTTATGGAAAGCTTTCTTTTCTTCCTGCCAATGGGAGGTCAATACTATATAAAAGCAAGAAGAATGTAGAATTATAAATTCATAATTCTGCATTCTTAATTTTCTTCTTCTCTGCTATATACTCTTTCCTGTATTCAAAAATTTCTTTAATCGTTCTCAGAATTACAGACGGTCTCGCACCCGTGGAAACCCCGTCCAGACGGGGCAAATGCTCTACTCCAAGTTCCGTTACTGTATAGCCCAGAAGGTTTGCTTTGAGCATAATTTCCGCATCGATAAAAGCATCAATTGAATTTATCTTTATCCTCTTGAATAAATCTGCCTTGAATAACTTAAAAGCACAATCGATATCCCAATATGATATATCAAAGATTAATTTAAGCAGGTAATTATAGCAGAGTGAAGTAAATTTCCTGTAAAGCGAATATTGCTTGTGTTTCCTGTAACCGACTATTATATCCGAAAAAGGAATCAGGGCTACAAATTTTTTCAGTTCCTCTAAATCAAATTGATTATCCCCATCAGTATAAAAAACATAGTCCATCTTCGCGTTTAAAAACCCGTCCCTCAGAGTTGCTCCGTACCCTAAATTTTTCTCGTGGTGTATCACCCTTACCTTCGGATACTCTCTCGCAAGTTCATCGGCTACTTCCCCCGTCCTGTCCGGACTTCCGTCTTCTATAATTATTATTTCGTAATCCTTAAGGTTCAGTTCATTCAAAACTTTTATCGCACTTTTTGTAACCTTGCCGATGTTCAGCTCATCATAATAGGCAGGGAAAAAAACCGATATTGTAATTTTTGATGTGTCAATCATATTTCTTTTTTCAAATGTTCGTATGTTCTTTTTATTCCTGCTTCTATATCCGTCTCGGGTCTCCAGTTAAGCGTCTCGGATATCAGTTTATTGTCCAATATGTTAATCGGAACATCGATATTCCTTTTTTCTTTGTAAATAACCTTTACTTTCTTTCCCGAAACTTTTTTCATAATTTCAAGAATCTCGTTCAAAGAATATCCCGTTCCACTTCCGAGATTAAATACCTTTTCGTTTGTTTCTGTGCTTAATGATTTAATCAAAGCACTTACTGCATCTTTAATATAAATATAATCTCTCTCAACCTTACCGTCTCCCCAGATTTCGATAGTCTCATTCTTTAAAATCTTTTTCAGAAAAACGGGAATCACGCCCTGCGCTACATCCGGATTCTGCCTTTCGCCGTATGGATTAGCAAGCCTGAATACATTGTAATCCAGCCCGTATAATTTTTCGAACATATAAAGATAATCCTCTATCGTTTTTTTGATAATTCCATACGAGCAAATCGGCTTTCTGGGATGATATTCTTTTATCGGTAGTCTCTCGGGAATTCCGTAAACAGTTCCTCCGGACGAAATAAAAATAATTTTCGAAATATTATTTATAAATGCTTCGTTTAAAAATCTGAGCGAAGATATTAGATTCGTTTCTACATCATAAATCGGGTTTTCATTCGAGTTAGCAGGCAGGGTTGAACTTACAAGATGAAATGCAATATCGATTTCCGCCAATGCGTTTTTCAAATCGACCTCATTGTTAAAATCCCCCTCAATAATTTTTATCTTTCCGATATTATGTTGAATATTCTTTCTTGCAAAATTAAGCTTATCGAAAATTACAACCTCGTATCCGCTTTCCAGCAGAGCATCCGCAAGATGTGAACCTATGAAACCTCCCCCGCCGAGTATTAAGCATTTCTTTTTCATTTTTTCTTAATTTGTTTTTTCAAATATATAAATAATGAATCTTTTGTCAGAAGAATAAAACTGGTTTAATAGTTTGAAATTCTGGTTATTCTGCAAATCCTCCAGCTTCGTGTCGCTTTTCCATTCGGGTCTGTAACCGTAATGAGTTTCCCAGGCAACAATAGAGCCTTTTGGGGCATCGGCTGCATTTTTTAAATTTATCGAAACAAATTTCGAGGGGTCTTTTTTATATGCATCTGCATAAAACATTAAAAGAGAATGATTTGTAAGCATATATTTTCCTTCGGTATTCTGAGTATTCAAAAATTCCGCTGCAGTTTTAACCGTAAGATTTTCGGGTGAAAGCTTTTTCGGGTTAAAATCAATTGCTAAATAAATTATTGAAAGTATCACCAATACTGCCGAAACCTTATTGAGATAATCATTCGGAATTTTTTTCGAAACAATAAAAGTAACAACTAAGAATGCAATCAGGAAAAAAACTTTCTTGTAATCCGAATTCTCCAGCAGCTTGAACCCGTCCGTTGCTTTCGACAAAAATGCAAAAGTAAATAAAATTAAAATTCCCGTAACAATATAATTCAGCTTCTTGTATTTTTCATCCGTTAAATTATTCAGTCCCACCGTAGCAAAGAAAACGCAAATCGGCGAAATGTGCAGTAAATACCGCCAGTTCCCGGGATTCGGTCCGTTATTCAGCATTGTGTAAATCTGTACGAGAAAAATAGTAATAAATAGAAGATAGAAGAGCAGATATTTTTTAAAATATTCCTTCATTTTATTTGTATCTGCAAAAAATCCGAAAATTCCCTGTAAAAATAGAACAAGTGAAATCGGACCAACTATGAAAATGTAAACTTTGAAGTAGTGATAAATCGGTTGAGTCTCATATTTTAGACCCGCTACAGTTTTCATTTCAGACCATACATACATAATATCGCCTGTTTTCATATATCCGAGCATGTTATATAAAATTGGAAAAACAGCTATTGCAACTATTTCCTTCCATCTCTTTTCTTTGAAAAATATTATCGCAAGTATAAGTCCGAATATCGCTATCTCCTGCCTTATTGTGAAAATGTATCCGCAAACCAATGCTGCTATCAGATAATATTCTTTTTTATAAAGGATTAAGAAAATTACTACTATAAGTGCGGTAAAAATTTCTGAATACGAGCGGAATGACAAATCGAAAAAGAGCGGCTGAGTTGCTAATAGTAATGCTCCAAAATAAGCATAATTCACTTCATAAACTTTCAGCATCCTGTAAGTAAAATAAACAGCAAGTGATGCAAAGAGCGAATTAACAAAAAGCACAACATCGTAACCAAACAAAGCAGGTACAACCATAAAAATTTTATATCCCGGTTTTGGATTATTCCCGAGAATCACCGAAGGGTCACGCCAGAATTGTAGCATATTAAGGTATTGCGAAATCTCATCATCTTGATAAAATCCCTGAGAATACTTACTCGAAATATAATAAATCACTGCCAGAATAGGAATCACTACCCAGAAATATTTCCCGATGTATTCGTCTATTGTCTTAACGTTTTTCGCTTGAGGCTGAACTCTTATTTGTCTTTTTTTCGATGCGGTCTTCGCCAAAATAAGTATTCTTTTATTAAAGTGTTTAAATTACTCAATAATTAATAACTTTTAAAGGATAAATGATATTCTTTATTAACTTTAATTAACTTTTTATTAATGTTATATTTATGGATAATATGGAATACAAATTACTCGGCGAGTCAATACAGATTAAGGAGCTTAATGAAACCATAAAGCAGGTTGCTCCTACTGATATCAGTGTGCTGATAACGGGTGAAAGCGGCACAGGCAAAGAGGTTGCCGCCAATGCCATCTATTACTTCAGCAAACGCAAGGGTAAGCCATATATAAAAGTTAACTGCGGTGCCATTCCCGAAGGCATTATCGAAAGCGAACTCTTCGGACACCAGAAGGGTGCGTTCACCGGTGCAATCGAAACCCGTCCCGGGTATTTTGAAATGGCTGACAAAGGCACAATATTTCTCGATGAAATCGGAGAAATGCCCCTTGCCACGCAGGTTAAAATCCTCCGTGTGCTTGAATCTGGCGAGTTTATGAAAGTCGGCGGGAACAGGAATCAAAAGGTCGATGTCCGCGTAATTGCCGCTACGAACCGCGACCTGCAAAAAGAAGTATTCAATAAAAATTTCCGCGAAGATTTGTTCTTCAGGTTAAAGTCCATTAACCTCCACATTCCCCCGCTCCGCGAGAGAAAATCGGACGTTAAAATCCTGTTCAATAACTTCTTAGAAAATTTCTGCAAGAAAAATAATCTAAAGTTTAAGGGAATAGACGAAGAAGCAATGGAATACGTTATAAATTACGACTGGAGCGGAAATGCAAGAGAACTTAAAAATTTCTGCGAAAGCATAATCGTTTTATACCCGGATAAAACTCTGAACATTAACGATGTAAAAAAACATCTGAAAGAGGAAACCGGGGAAAACCGCTCCCTGCCTGCATTACAAATCAAAGCACGCGAACAGATTGAAAAAGATTTAATATTAAGAGCTCTCTTTGAATTGAAATCGGATATTTTCGAGCTTAAAAATCACATTCAGGATTTACAAACGAAAGAACCGCAATTTAAGATAATAGGCGATGATTTTGTATTGTCTAAAGAGGATATAAACAATATGAGCTTCGATGAAATAGAAAAAGAAATCCTTCTTTACCTGCTGAACAATAACAATTGGGATGTTAATAAAGTGGCAAAATCACTCGGACAAACCCCGAGAAATATTTATATTAAAATAAAAAAATTTAATTTAAGTAAAAAAGTAAGTTGAAATATTCAACGCAAATATTAATTACGGTTATTCTTGCTCTGATAAATCTGCAATGCGGTGTTTACGGATTCAGAGGTAATAATCCTCCCGAGGGAATAAGAACCCTTGCTGTTCCCATATTTCAGGACGTTAGCGGATTCTCCGAAGCCGGTCTGAAAGAAGGCTTCACGGAAGCACTCAAAACGAAAATTATCAATGACAATACATTCGTAATTGCCGATAAAAACGTGGCGGATGGAATTCTGAATTGCTCTATTACTAACGTAAAGGACGAGGCACTCGTAATATCCGGAAACGAAAACGTAACAAAAAGAAAAATCACGATATCGGTAAAAGTTACTTTCGAGAATTTGAAGACACAGAAGAAAATCTGGGAAAAGCAGTATGACAACTGGGGAGAATATAGTTCTTCGGATGTTTCTTTTTCAGCACGTTTATCTGGGATTAAAACTGCCCAGGAGAAAATTTGCGACGATATTTTAATTGATATTACATCAAACTGGTAAAAAAGATAAATTAAATGGAAATCAGTGCATTAATTCTGGCATTATACATAATTTCGCTTTCGATATTATTCGTATTTGCGTCACACGGTTTTTCGATGAGTTATTTCTATTTTAAGACTTTTAAAAAAAGAACACAGGATATTCCGGTTGAAGAACTTGTTTTAAATGAATACCCGATGGTAACAATTCAGCTTCCTCTGTTCAATGAAAGATATGTTATCACGAGACTGATCGATTGTGTGGTTAAACTGGACTATCCGAAAGATAAACTCGAAATACAAATACTGGATGACTCCACCGACGACACTAAAGAGATAATAGAACATCACATAAAACAATACCTTCAGCAGGGTTACGATATACAGCATATACACAGAACAAACCGCGAAGGATTTAAAGCTGGTGCTCTGAAAGAAGGATTGAAAACCTGCAAGGGTGAATTTGTTGCAATTTTCGATGCCGATTTCATTCCCCGTAAAAAATTCCTGATGAGAACCTTACCCTATTTTTTCAAAGACGAAAAAATCGCACTCGTACAAACACGGTGGGAACATATCAACAGAGAATACTCGATACTTACAAAAACTCAGGCAATCGCTTTGGACGGACACTTCGTAATAGAACAAGCCGTAAGAAACCGTGCCGGATTTTATATCCAATTCAACGGCACCGGAGGAGTATGGAGAAAAGAAGCAATATTCGATGCAGGAAACTGGGAAGCCGATACGCTGACAGAAGACCTCGATTTGTCATACCGCGCACAGATGAAAGGCTGGAAAATAAAGTATCTTGTGAATTTTACTTCCCCTGCCGAACTGCCTGCCGAAATAAATTCTCTCAAGAACCAGCAGTTCAGATGGACAAAAGGTGCTATAGAAACATCGAAGAAACTGTTTCCGAAAGTGTTAAGATCTAAAATGCCCGTTAGAATGAAAATACAATCATTCATTCACTTATGCGCTAATATGGCATATCCGTTTATTTTACTCGCGGCAATTTTGAATTTCCCGGTAACGCTGATAAAAGAAACCGGCGATTATGACCCCGTATTTAAATTTATGTCTGTTTTTATTTTTGCATTCGTAAGTACATTTATGTTCTATTTATATTCGCAAAAGGACGTGTACGAAGACTGGCAAAAAAGGATTGTCCTCTTTCCTGTTTTTATGACCGGAAGCATGGGATTAT
Source organism: uncultured Ignavibacteriaceae bacterium (assembly GCA_964501535.1). Taxonomy (GTDB): domain Bacteria; phylum Bacteroidota; class Ignavibacteria; order Tepidaquicellales; family Tepidaquicellaceae; genus FEN-1279. The sequence continues at coordinate 861,630 of CAZCSV010000001.1, forward strand.
CGGTAAATAACACTAAAGCTGTCTTCGAAGGATTGATAAATAAAAAAAGCGAATTTGTACGGACACCCAAATTCAAAATAACCGACGGTAAACATACCTGGACGGATAAAAAATATCTTACAAAAAAAATCCCGTTTACTACATTTATAGAAGCTGTTTTATCCATATATTGCTTTGTAGGAGTGGGATTCTCGGTTTATTATGTACAAATTGCCGCATTGCCATTCCAGCTAATGTTTGCCTTCGGTTTCGGCTTAATAGCCTTTTTGTCTGTTAAACAAGTGGTTGTTTATAACAAAACTATAAAGAGAAAAAATTCCCAATGAACAGCCTTGAAGAATATATTTCCAATCTGAAAGAAAAGCTTAATGAATCGGTTTTTTCGCCGAAGTTCATCCGTCTCGCAAATTTATATTTTATAAACGAGCAATACGATGAATGCATAAACGTCTGCACGATTGGTTTACAGATATTTCCCGATTATCTTACCGCAAAATTGCTTTTGCTTAAAGCACTGATAAAACTCGAATATCTGAACGAAGCCGAAAAAGTATTCTCTTCTGTTAAAAACAAAATTCCAAACCACGACCTGACAAAAATCCTCGAACGAAGTATAGCTGAAATTAAAGGAAAAACCGGACAGGAACGGATTTTCTATCCGCATAAAATCAATACGACTGTTGAATTTGCTTCATATAAAAACAGAATCGATGAGCTCAATAAGAATACTGTCGGAAACTTCGATATTGATGAATATGTAAACCCTGACTTTACATTCCCCGAGGAATATGAAAACATATTCGAAAAATTCTGTAACGATTACGGCAGCTTTAAATTTGATTTGAATGAAAATCAATTGATCAAATCGGAAACAAAGATTAAAAAAGAAAACGGTGCACAGTCGAATCCAAATTCATTGTTAACAAAAATAAACATTCTGACTGAGACAATTGCAGATTTATATGCAAGACAGGGATATCTGAAGGAAGCATTCGATGCATATAATATATTGATTGAAAATAAACATCCCAACAGCAGGCGAATCCAGGAAAAGCTTTATGAACTCGAAAGGAATATGGTAAACGGACAAAACCTTTAAACAGTATCTTCGGGTAAACCGGGTTTGACGAAAATTACTTTCTCCCTTTCCATGATAACACTCCCCTCTTTGAAACCTTTTTTCTTCTTTACATGTTTTTTCTCGCAATAAGCTACGGGAACGCTCGATGCGTTTCGGGCTTTACTGTAATATGCCGCAACTGAAGCTGCTTTCTCGATTGTTTCCCTGTCTGGATAATTTTTTCTGTCGGATATTTTCAATACCGTGTGAGAGCCGCTTGCACCTCTTACGTGAAACCATAAGTCGTTTTGAGATGTGTATCTTGTCGTCAGCATGTCATTTGATGCACTGTCTTTTCCCACCCATACTTCATACTTATCGCTTAACTTAAATTTTCTGAATCTAACCGTCTCATCAATTTTATTGTAATTCTTTTCGATCATTTTGAGAGATTTTATATTCTTATTGTTTACTGTTTCATCAATCTCCGATTTAAGCTTTTCAATAACATTTTTTTGCTTTTCTATTCTTTCTTTCAATATCATTATTGAATTTTTCTGTTTTTTATATTTATCGAAATAAAAAGAAGCATTTTCGGAAGGGTTTAAGTCTTTTCTCAGTGCTATTTTTATTCTCTCCCTGTTTTCCGATTCTTCAATAATAACTGATTCATCACCTCTCTTAATCAAATGCATATTCGACAATATCAAGTCACCAAAGATTTTGTATCGCCCGGAATTTTCTGCCGATTTTAATTGCTTCAAAAGCGATTCATGCTTTTTCTCCGAATTCCTTAATTCTATTTCCTTTTGATTAAGAACACTCCTTTTTATATCATTGCCGCTTTTTTTCCCGTAATAATACTTTATGTAATCCCGGATTAAATCGTTGATATTGTCATAAGTCCATTTTTCGTTACCTTCCGGGTAAGATAATTGAATCACAGATGGAATAAAATCGGATTTCACCTTGTAGATTGTGTATGAAGGTTTATTTAATTTTCCGTTTATTAGATTAATATTGTCGTCAATCAGCTTTTTTGATTCATCGGATAACGGTTCGTCACCGTTGACCTTGCACATATTCAATAGTTCTTTGTAAATTATATCGCCGTATTTTCTGTACTCGCTTCTAAAGTAAGCTTTTATTGTTTCAATATTTTTCTTCTTAATATTTGCTTTTTTTGCCAGTATATCGCCGATGCTTTTCTGTAGATATTCCTTTTTGTTTTTAAACGCATCGATGATTTCATCGTTCGCTGTTACAAATAAATTATTTTTCGTTTTGAAAAACACAAAGGATATTGAAAGATTTTCAGCCAATTCGAATTTGATAATCCTGTCGTCATTAAAAATTCCTGCACAATTAATTTCCTGTTCGTACAAACCGGCAAGCAGATTCATAACATTTTTTCTCGCTTTTATATATTCCGATTTTAAAAACAGATAAGGAAGTTTTGAATCACAGGAAAATTCCAGATATTTTTTTTCATCGGATTGCCGATGGAATAATGAGATAACGAGTTTTTCCTTTTCTTGTGTAAAAATTTCTTTGATTATATAACCGGAAATTTCTTTATCAAGATACTTTGAAACCTCTCTTAACAGAAAAAAATTGTCTAACAATTTTTTATCCTTCTTTCAGCGCCTCGGCTCCGCTGACAATTTCAAGAAGTTCTTTGGTAATGGCTTCCTGACGGGCTTTATTGTATAATAAGTTTAAATATTTAATTAAATCCTCGGCATTCTTGGTCGCAAGTTCCATTGCCGTCATTCTTGCCCCAAGCTCTGCGGCATTCGATTCCAGCAGGGTTTTCCGGAACTGAACCTTTAAATGCTTCGGGATTAATTCTTCCAGTATACTTTTTGAAGACGGCTCGTAAATGTAATCCACTTGGTCATTTCCTTCGGTTTCTGTGGGTCTGGAAAGCGGCAGAAATTGCTCTTTTGTAACCACCTGTTTTACAACCGATTTAAATTCGTTGTAAATAATTTCGACTAAATCAAATTCATTATTCAGATAACCCGTTACAATATAATCTGTAATTTCATTAGATATGCTTAAATTCAGATTACCGAATACGTGTATGTAGCTTTTTACGATATTATACTTCCGTTTTACAAAATAATCGTTGCCTTTTTTGCCGACCGTTACTATTGGTGTTTCTCTTCCCAGTTCTTCCAGATAATTAGCCGAATATTTTAAAAGATTTGAATTAAAAGAGCCGCACATTCCCCTGTCACCGGATACAATAACAACCAGCCTTCTCTTGACTTCTCTTTGCTTCATAAGAGGATTTACGACATTTTCCGAAGCCTCTACGAGATGCGAAAGTAATTCGGACATCTTAAATGCGTATGGTCTTGTTGCAATAATCCTGTCCTGAGCTTTCTTAAGTTTTGTGGCAGAAATCATTTTCATGGCTTTGGTTATTTTCTGCGTACTCTTGACGGCTGTTATCCGTTTCTTTATCTCTTTTAATGTAGCCAAACTCTTTTAAATGCTAATATTAATTTTTAGTTATTCCTTTTTCTTTAAATTTTTCCAATATCATTTTTTCCAATTCGGCGTATTTGATACTTGACGAGCGCGGTTGTGCCTGACTTATAGCATTAAATATAGAATCAGTTTCACCCTTCATATACATATTCAGACAAAAGCTCAGCCTGTTCCTGTCATTCGGTAACGGTATTGTTGCTTCAAGTTCATCAATTGCTTCGTATAATTTCTTTATCAGAGCTTCATTGCCAAAATAATTTACTTCAGCAGGTGGTTTTGTTGCCATATTAATTTTTTTATTTTATTGTTGTTTTAAATCTATCTGTAAATTCCTGGATTACTTTGTTTAATCTGTCAATTATATCATCTGTCAAATCTTTTTTAATACTTAAATCATTCAGTATATCTTTATGCATATTTTCCACCTCGGATAAAAATTCCGTTTCATACTTCGCTAAATAAGAAACCGGTATTTCGTCTAAAAAACCCTTGGTCGCCGCATATATTACTACCACCTGCCTTTCAATATCCATCGGAACATATTGTTTCTGCTTCAGAACTTCTACAAGCCTTTCACCCCTTCTCAATTGCTGAAGTGTTGCTTTGTCCAAATCAGAACCGAATTTCGCAAATGCCTCCAGTTCCCGGTACTGTGCAAGGTCTATTCTCAGCGTACCGGCAATTTTTTTCATGGCTTTTATTTGAGCATTACCGCCTACACGTGAAACCGAAATTCCTACGTTTATTGCCGGTCTTACACCCGCGTTGAATAAATTAGGTTCCAGATAAATCTGCCCGTCTGTAATCGAGATTACATTCGTAGGGATATATGCCGCAACGTCTCCCGCTTTGGTTTCAATGACCGGTAAAGCCGTCAAGCTCCCGCCTCCAAGTTCATCGGAAAGCTTCGACGCCCTTTCTAACAATCTTGAATGTAAATAAAAAACATCGCCTGGATATGCCTCCCTGCCGGGTGGTCTCCTGAGTAGCAGTGATATTTCCCTGTATGCCGCGGCGTGTTTTGTCAAATCATCGTAAATTACTAATGCATGTTTTCCCCTGTCCCTGTAATATTCTCCAAGCGTAGCACCTGCATACGGTGCAATATATAACATTGGAGCAGGATCGGATGCTGAAGCAGAAATTATTGTAGTGTAATCCATTGCTCCCGCATCATACAAATTCTTATAAACCTGTGCAATTGTTGAACCCTTTTGACCTATCGCTACATATATGCAATAAACATCCTTACCCTTTTGATTAATTATTGTATCAATTGCAATCGCTGTTTTACCTGTCTGCCTGTCTCCGATTATCAATTCCCTCTGTCCCCTGCCTATCGGTATCATCGCATCTACCGCTTTCAATCCTGTCTGCAACGGCTCTTTCACCGGTTGTCTCTGAATAACACCCAGAGCTTTTCTTTCCATCGGAAGAAATTCATCCGTCTTAATTTCACCTTTTCCGTCAACGGGCTCACCGAGAGGATTTATAACCCTTCCGAGCATCGCTTCACCAGCCGGCATAGATGCTATTCTTCCCGTCCTTCTTACCTTATCACCTTCTTCAACAAGCTGCGACTCACCAAATAAAATACAACCCACATTATCTTCCTCCAGGTTAAGAGCAACTCCAATAACGTCATTCGGAAATTCAAGCAGTTCGCTTGCCATGCATTTTGAAAGCCCGAATACCCTTGCTACACCATCACCAACCGAAAGTACGGTTCCGACATCATATACGTCAACTTCTTTTTCGAAGCCCGAAAGCTGCTGCAATAGCATTTTGGATACTTCCCCTGATTTTACATCAAACATTTTATATTACTCCTATTATTATGCGAATCTTATCGCAAATATTAAAAATCTACTTTATGTTTAAACCCTTAAACTTGTTTCTTAAATTTTCCAGCTGTCTTTTTATACTTGCATCCAGTATCACATCCTTAACCTGTATCGTAAAACCCCCGATTAATGATTTATCCTCCGAAAACTCGGGAATGCTGTTCAATCCCGTAAACATATCTATTTTCTCTTTTATTTTTTTCCTTTCCTTTTCATCAAACTCCACAGCGGTTCTTATCGATGCTCTCACTTTCCCTTCCGCATCATTTTTTAACTCCAAAAATCCGTTGAGAATTTCGGTCAATAATGACTCCCGGTTGTTCGCTATTAATAATTTGACAAAATCAAGCGTCAATTTTTCTATCTTTTTCGTAAATATTTTCTCGATAATCTGAATCTTCTTATCATACCTGATTACAGGACTTAAAAAAAACAAATGCAAATCCCTGTTCGAATTAACAAGATTTATTATATTAATCGAATCTGTCGCTATCTTTTCAAGCTTTTTTTCACTCAGTGCCGCCTGGTACAGTGCAATGGAATATCTTCGAATCGCTTTTGAAAACATTGAATTATCGAAGTTTTAATTTTTTGGAATTCGATTTATAAAATCATCTATTATCTTCTTCTGCTTTTTTGCATCAAGAGTTTCATCGATTATCTTCTCAGCCGCTCTGATTGCAATATCTGCTATTTCTTCCTTCATCTGCTCTAGTGCCGTTGCTTTTTGCTGCTCTATTTCCTGCTTTGCCTGCTCTACTGCTTTTCTCGATTCTTCGTTCGCTTTGCTGACTATATCATCACGTATTTTATTCGCCATTTCCCTGCCGTCATTTATAATCTTCTGAGCCTGCGAGGTAGCTTCTGCTAAAACCTTTCTGTTTTGCTCCAATAATTCCTGTGCTTCTTTTGTTTGTTTCTCTGCGTTTTCCAGAGAAGTCTTTATAGTCTCTTCCCTGTTGTGAAGCGCTTTTATCAGCGGTCCCCATGCCACTTTCCATAAAAGCAGTAATAAAAGGACAAATATTATTATTGTCCATATTATTAAACCGGGATTTACCGAAAGCAGTGACGGTTTTTCATGACCGTCTCCTCCGCTCAGCAAAAGCATACAAAAATTATTGAAAAGCAATGAAATATAATATATCATAGCTTATTAAATTTTCAAAAATAATAAAATATTACTTAACTCTTTATTGCAAGAAGTATACAGATAACAAGTCCGAACAACGCAACACCTTCGATAAGAGCTGCTGCAATAATCATCGACGTTCTGATATCTCCGAGTGCAGTTGGATTCCTGCCGCTTGCATCCATTGCCGCCGCGGCTATCTTACCGATACCAAATCCGGCACCGATTACCACCAACCCTGCACCGATTCCTGCTGCTAAATAAGCTAAATCCATTAATTATTTCTCCTTAATTGTTATGTTTAAAAAATATTAAAAACTTTTTTAATGCTGATGCACTGCCATATTTATAAATATGCACGACAGCATCGTGAAAATATATGCCTGCAAAAGTGCTACAAAAATTTCAAGACAATAAATGAACAGTGCGAATGGAACTGCAATCACCGCCCCCGCCCAGTTCATTATGAAAATCAATCCTATCAATGATAATACTATTATCGAACCCGCAGTGATGTTCGCAAACAACCTCATCAGAAGCGCAAATGGCTTTGTAAATAACCCTATAAACTCAACCACAATCATTATCGGCAGGACAAATAACGGCACACCGTGCGGAACAAGTCCCTTCAGATATCCGAATACACCGTTTTTCTTCATACCCATAATCTGCGTAGTACCAAATGTAATTAAAGCTAAACCTGTCGTTACGTTTATGTTCTTCGTTGGCTGTGCCATAAACGGTACAAGCCCTATAAAGTTCGCAAATAAAATAAAGAAAAATATCGTCAGGAAAAACGGTAACAGCTTTAAACCGTCTTTTCCCATGTTCGGATAAACTATTTCATCCCTGATAAATACGATTATCACTTCAATGAAATTTCCGACACCCTTCGGTACCTTGTTCTTCGTATTGACCGATGCCGCCCTTGCCAATACCAAAACCAGAATTACCGACGACAAAAACATCATAAACAAACTCTTCGTTATGGAAAAATCAATCGCCATTCCCCCGATGTGAACAGGCGGGAACTTCGGCAGTGGAAGTTTTCCGAGAAAATAAAAATCGACATAATCGTGGTCAATAACCTTTTCGATTATATCGAGCTTTTCTTCGCCCTCTGTGTGCCCGCCGGTATTGTTTTCCGGCTCTCCCGAAAGCGTGATTTTTGATGTGAAAAGTATAATAAAAACTAAAAAATATATTATTTTTCCCGTTTTCAACAATTATCCTCTGCTTTTATCCGTGTATTTATTCAGTAAAAAAATTTCGAAACCCATATACAAGAAATAGAACCCTAAAAGGGATAATATAAAATAATTTTTTTCGAACTTAAAGACAGTAATAAGTACAGTTACCACTATAATTATCAAAAAAAGCCTTGAAATAATACTTCCAAGCGATATTATCATAAACTGCTTGTTTGGCTTATCCAGTGAAAATAAAAAAATATTCACCCCCAAAACAAAATTAACCATACCTATAACCCATGAAGTTAAAACCTCCGTTATCGGTATCCCCCCTAAAATAAACCGGCTCGTTATCAAAAGCAGGAACCATAATAAAGCACTAATTATCAATATATTCCTAACAAATACTTTGTTGTTTAAATTCCTTGTCAAACGCCTTTTTCCTTATTTTTTTTCTCTTCCTCTGTTAAATTTTTTATGGTAAGATAAAAACTGTAGAATCCACCGAAAAATCCTACGAATGTTAATACCAGCGTGAATATGAATTTGGTCTCGAAATATTTGTCCAGCCAGATTCCGATAAATAGAAATATCAATATCGTTCCCGCAAGCTGTATCCCCAAACCGGAATACTGTATGAACTTCGAGTCGGTCTTTACCAGCGGCTTTGTTAAAAAATCTGCTAACGGCTTCTTCGGCTTTTCTTCCAAACTCTTTGCTTTTTTGCAAAATTACCGAAATTGAATCGGAGATACAATGAGAAGAAATTTCAATCCCGGCTTGTCATTCCCGCTATGTTGAGCGCCCTGTCATTCCGGCGGAAGCTGGGGGCACCCGCTTGCGGGTCATCCGGTAGAAACACAAGCAAGCGAAAATCAGCTTAGCGAATCAAAACCCAAACCCGATAAACAGCAAAAAATATTTTAAAACTTTTCAACAATACTACCCTACACGCTGTCATTCCCGCATGCTCTTAGCGGGAATCCAGACGAAACACAAGTCCGCGAATCAAAATCCAAACCCGAAAAACCCAAAACCCGCGGTCGCGTTCTTTTTCAGGAGTGGATTGTCGAAGTTATGCTCGGCGGAGTGTTGAACCCAAAACTCACTGCTGATGGCGGTTGGGATGGCCACGAAGTTTTTGAAATAGAAGACGGAAAAAAGGAAACCGTATTAATCGAGGTCAAAAGCGGACACGTAAATGTAAAAAATATCCGTGAATTTATTCAGGTTGTCGAAGCACAAAAAGCCGCAATCGGTGTGTTCGTTTGCTTTGCAGAGCAGGTCACCCGCCCTATGCTCGAAGAAGCCACTAAACAAGGTTATTACCGCGAAGATATTTATCAGAAGCGTTATGGAAAAATTCAAATCCTTACTGTCGAGGATATCCTCAACGGTCAGTGCATAAAAATGCCCCCCTCCACCGTCTCCGTCTTTAAAAAATCCCAAAAAACAACCTCAACCCCTAAACCCGACAAACAAGAAAAAATTTTTTAAATATAAAGAATTTTTAAAATTCTCTTAATTTAACATTAAAAAACCCCTTGACTTTTAGATATAATCTATATAGCTTATATTAAATTAAGATAATATGCTTATACGCTTAAATAATAATATTGTTCCGCCATATAAATCTGAATACTCAGTGTCAATTTTCCCTAATAAACATTTTTAATAACTATGAACAGAATAAAAGAAGAAGAAATCCCCGAAGCCTTTCTGAAGTGGATTAACGATGAATCCGATATATGGCTCTTCCGATTCACTCGCTCTATCGGCTATACTTTCGAGGAAATCATTAAACTCTCTAAAACTAATCCCAAAATTGAAGAGCTAATTCCCTTTATCTCCGAATCTATGCTCGAAAAATCCTTCTACCGCGTCGCTCAGGGTTACTTTAATAACGACCTTGCATCAGCATACCTGTCCGCATATATGGAAAGAATCCATAGCCTTACGGGTAAAAAGAAAAAATTTATTAATCTCCACCTGAATCACTTTGACCGCTATGATGAATTTGATTCCGAAGACGATGATTTCGATGACGGTAATGACCATGATGGTAATGCCGATGACAGTAATTCGAAAAATTGTAAATTTATTAAAATGGAAACTTAATTTTAATTAATATGACTAACCTCGATCAAATAAAAAAATTTATCGAACTCCGGGCAAATGGTTATTCCCTGCGCGATATCTCTAAAATTCTCCTCATCTCTACTCATACCCTAGTTAAGTGGAATAGAAAATATTGCTCCGTAGCATTCGATCTCCAGAGTCAGGAACTGAAGGAGTTTAAAAAGAAAATACTTGATGAAAAAATATCCCGGCTCGATTACCTTAATTCTAAGTTCTCCGGTCTGAAAGAAAAAATTGATAAATCCGAAATCATTATGAGATATGACCGTATGCTCTCTTTGTTGATGAAAATTTCTAAATCTATAGATGAATGCCAGAAAAATATCGTTTTGTCAGAAATTTCAGATAAAATTGACGAATTTGATAAAAATGAGATTCTAAACGAAATTATTTTTAATGAAAATATTGAAAAACTGAACGAAATTAAATGATGTGCAACAAAAGTTCAACAAAAGTTCAACACTTTATAAAATTAAAACTGGAGTTTCTATTAAATAAAAAATTATCTGAAATACATTAAAACTGATGAAAAAAAGCCTTTTACGGATTTATTGCTTGTATATATCATTCCGCTCCGGGATGTCCGTTTCATCGTCAGGCTTATCTTTTGATTTCTTTTCGTTGCTTTCGATTTCCTTTTTGTATTTTTTTAATGTTAACACTAATATTACAATGAAAATAACAAATGAAATCAAATATCCTCCGAATGATGGACTTTTAAACATCCCTGTGGTGTCGTGCCCCAAATAATATACCGTATTTAAATAAAATCCTTTAATCCATAACAGAGAACTTGTGAAAATATTCTCTATGGTTTTCATTTTTATTCCGTATTTTGTGCTGTATATTAACGATATGATAAAATTTACTATCATCCCGTAAAAATACGCTTTCAATATTGCTGTTACAAATTGAGGAAGAGTAATTTTTTTCATAAAAATTATTTTTTTATAAAGGTATATTCCCGTGCTTTCTTCTCGGATTAAAGTCCACCTTATTCTGTATTAAATCGAAGTAGTATATTAATTTCTTGCGTGTGTCCTTCGGCTCGATTACGTCGTCTATGAATCCCCTCTCCGCCGCAATATACGGATTGGAGAACTTGTTCGTGAACTCCGCGATTTTTTCGTCTAACATCTTCTGCTTGTCCTCTGACTTCTCGAGCTCTTTTCTGAAGATTATTTCCGCCGCTCCCTTTGCACCCATTACGGCTATCTCCGCAGACGGCCATGCGAGGTTTACATCCCCGCGTACGTGCTTCGAATTCATTACATCGTATGCTCCGCCGTATGCCTTTCTTACTATTACCGTAATCCTCGGAACCGTCGCCTCGCAGAATGCATATAACAGCTTCGCTCCGTGCCTTATCACTCCGCGCCATTCCTGGTCTGTACCCGGCAAAAATCCCGGAACGTCCTCGAGCACAAGCAGCGGAATATTGAATGCATCGCAGAACCTCACGAATCGGGCACCTTTAATCGATGAATTGAGGCATAATACCCCTGCAAGCACAAGCGGCTGATTCGCAACTATTCCAATCGACCTGCCGTTTAACCTGCCGAATCCGCAGATTATGTTCTCCGCGTATTCCCTGTGTACTTCGAAAAAGCTGTCAGGGTCTATGATCTTATTAATCAGCTCTTTCATATCATAAGGCTTATTCGGATTGTCCGGAACGTATGAATTGAGTTCCTCGAGGTCTTTTTCCTCTCCTTCGTAATCGTATACCGGAGCAATCTCCATATTATTCGAAGGGAGATATGACACGAGCTTTCTGATTTTCTGGAAGCAGTCGACTTCGTTTTCGCATGTGAAGTGACTCACTCCGCTCTTGGTGGCGTGGGCAGTGGCTCCTCCGAGCTCGTCGAATGTAACATCTTCGTTTGTCACCGCTTTAATCACGTTCGGACCCGTTATAAACATATGCGAAATTTTATCCACCATAAAAATAAAATCCGTGATGGCTGGCGAATACACAGCCCCTCCTGCGCAGGGTCCGACGACAGCGGAAATCTGCGGAACGACTCCGCTTGCGAGTGTATTCCTTAAAAATATATCGGCATATCCCGCAAGCGATAAAACGCCTTCCTGAATCCTTGCTCCGCCGCTGTCATTAATTCCGATTACGGGCAAACCGTTTTTCATAGCAAGGTCCATTATCTTGGTAATCTTTCTTGCATATGATTCCGAAAGCGAACCGCCGAGTATCGTAAAATCCTGCGAGAAGATGCAGACTGAACGGCCTTCGATTTTGCCTGTTCCCGTTATGACGCCGTCGGTATAATATCTCTGTTTATCTATGCCGAAATCCCTGCATTGATGTCGGACAAAAACATCCATTTCTTCGAATGTGCCTTTATCGAGAAGTATGTCTATCCGCTCTCTTGCCGTAAGCTTTCCCCTCTTGTGTTGGGCTTCGATTCCCTTTGCCCCGCCTCCGAGCAATGCTTCCGCCCTCTTCTCTCTCAATTCTTCAATTTTGTTTTTGCCCATAAAAATTTTTTGTTATTGTAGTTATGAAATATAAAAAAACCGTTTGAACGGTTTCCAAAATCTATATTATATTTCCGGAATACTAAACCGAAATTATGTAAATTATACTCTTACAATCACGGCACCCAATTCCCTTAACTTCACGTCAATATCTTCATATCCTCTGTCTATATATACCGCGCCATTTACTATGCTTTCACCTTTTGCTATCACTCCCGCTATCAGATAAGAAAAACCTGCCCTCAAATCCGGAATCATAATTTCGGAGGCGTGAAGCTCTGTCGGTCCTTTCACAACCGCACTGTGATAGTATTCCGAATTTGCAAATCTGCAGTGCATACCGCCTAGACAAGTGTTGTATAACTCTATATCTGCTCCCATCTTGTTGAGTTCGGATACATATCCGAACCTTTTTTCATAAACTGTTTCGTGAACGATTGATATACCGTTTGCCTGCGTAAGCAGAATTACAAACGGCTGCTGCCAGTCGGTCATAAATCCGGGATGAACATTTGTTTCAAGAGCAATTGACTTAAACTGCCCGTCATAATAAAATCTAATTCCGCTTTCTTTAACCTCAAACTTTCCCCCGATTCTTCTAATCGTATTAAGAAAGGTTAACAAATCATCCTGGACGGCATTCTCGACAAATACATCACCTTTCGAAGCAAGACCAGCACAGGCAAATGAAGCCGCCTGATTTCTATCTGGTATAATATAATGTGATGCGCCGTAAAGTTTATCCACCCCTTCAATTGTAATTTTTCTGTCCGTACTGATTTCAATTATTGCTCCCATTTTCTGAAGAAATTTCACAAGGTCCATAATTTCCGGTTCGACTGCGGCATTACATATCGTTGTTCTTCCTTTTGCAAGTGTAGCGGAAATTATAATATTTTCCGTTGCTCCGACACTCGGGTAATCGAGACTTACATTGCATCCTTTAAGACCGTCTGAATTAAGCAGGTAATAGTTGTCTTTCACTTCGACATTGCAGCCGAGTTTCTTTAATCCTTCGATATGGAAATTAACAGGACGAGAGCCGATTCTGCATCCGCCCGGAATGGGAATTTTTGCAGTACCCTTTCTGTGAAGCATAGGGCCTGCAAAAAGTATCGAAATCCTATTTAAAGAGCCAAAGTTTTCTGGAATGGAATCTGTTACAATTTCGCTTGTTTTCACAAATAATTTGTCGTTTTCCATTTTTATTTCACTACCTAAAATATCACACAACTGGCTTGTAACTATTAAATCATTTATTTTATTCGGAGAGTTACTGAACTCGCAATATTCATCCGTAAGCAAAGATGCAACAAGCAGTTTAGTTGCGGAGTTTTTTGCTCCGCTGACTTTAACCGACCCGAACAACGGGTTACCTCCGTTAATAAGAAAACGAGAATTATTTGTATCCAAAATATTAAACATTAAAATTTATTCTTTCCAGAATCCCATATCCTGGAATTTCTTAATTCTATTGTCGAGCAATTTATCCCTCTTAACTTTCGACATTGTATCGAGTTCTTCCAATAATGCTTTTTTCAAAATTACTGCAGCTTCGTCGGGATTTCGGTGTGCACCTCCGAATGGCTCGTCAATAATTCTGTCAATAATACCAATCTTATGCAAATCAGGAGCAGTTAATTTGAGAGCCTCAGCAGCCTGCTCTTTAAAATCCCAGCTTCTCCATAAAATTGAAGAGCAGGATTCAGGTGAAATTACTGAATACCAGCAATATTTAAGCATAAGCACACGGTCACCCACACCAATTCCAAGTGCTCCACCTGAAGCACCTTCTCCGATAATTGCTACAATAATCGGAACTCGTAACCTCGACATTTCAAGAATATTCCTTGCAATGGCTTCCGCCTGTCCTCTCTCTTCTGCTTCAATTCCCGGAAACGCTCCCGGCGTATCCAGCAGAGTAATTACCGGTTTATCAAATTTCTCAGCAAGTTTCATCAATCTTAAAGCTTTTCTATAACCTTCCGGGTTCATCATACCAAAATTGCGATACAGATTTGATTTTGTATCCCTACCTTTTTGCTGACCAATTATCATCACCGAATAATCTCCCATTGAAGCAAAACCTCCTACAACGGCTTTATCGTCACGATAATGTCTGTCACCATGGAGCTCTACAAAATTTTCCGTCATTTTATAAATATAATCAAGTGAGTAAGGTCTTTCCGGATGTCTTGCAAGCTGTACAATCTGCCATGGAGTAAGGTTTTCAAAAATATTTTTTCTCAGTTCGTTAATTTTTACTTCAAGTTTATTAATTTCGGCAGAAATATCCAGTGTATCGGACATTTTTCTCATTTCTTCAATTTTCTGCTCTAACTCAACCAAAGGTTTTTCGAATTCTAATACCATTTTAAATAATTTTTAATTAATAAAAAACTTTTTTGAAGTTATTTTTTACGTAATGTAAAGAATAATGTTTTTAGTAAAATTTCAATATCCATCTTCAAATTCTGATTTTTTGCATAGAAAATATTATAATTCATCATTTCCTCTCCATTAATTCCCTCGAAATGATTCAATTGAATTATTCCCGTTAATCCTTTTTTTCCCAGGTATTCTTTACCGGTTGTTTCATACCAAATCGGAATACCGACGAAACTATATTTACCGATAAAAACACCCGGCAAAAGCAATAATTTTGATGTATGCCTCGAAATATTACCTTTTTTCAATTTATAATACAATACTATAAATGGATAAACAGTAATTATTAAAAACACAGATAATCCAAGATCAAATATCCTTTTCAAAAATATATTCATTTTATTTTTAATATTATATTCAATTTCTACTAAAGATAAATCATTAATATTCGAATGAAGTTTCGAGAGTATCAAATCATTCCCAATAGGAACAATCTTAAAAATTACATTTTTCCCGGAGAAATCCCACATAATTTTCAATATTTCATGATTGGTAAAATAATCACCTGAAAACACGACTTCATTTATATTTTTCAGCCTAATAATTTCACTTAATGTGTTTAAATCTTTTCTATCTGCAATTTTATTAAAATATAAAACATTATATTTTGCTTGGAATCTTTCTTCAACATCCTGGTTTAATTCTTTATCTCCAACAATCAGTAAATTGACTTTTCTCAACATAATATTTTTTGATACAAAGAACCTATAAAAGTTAATCAAGCTTCTATAAGATAAAAGGAAAATCAAACCTAAAACCGTTGAGAAAAGAATGACTTCACGCGAATAAGCGTATTGTTTAAAAAAGTATGTAATCGAAGAGTTTATGAAGAAACCTGCTATAATTGCATTAAAGGTCTTTGGTAATGATAGACCATATCTTTTTGAATAAACACGGAATATCAAAAAAAGTAAAACCCAGATCAATATATATACACTAATTATAAAAAAGTAACTTATATTCGGAAAAATATTAAACCTTACTTTAATAGAAATGAAAAAAGATAGATATAACAGAATAATATCCAATAAAGGATACTTTAATGTTTTAAACAACCTTTTTAAATATGAAAAAAAAGTCCAGTAAAAAACACCAAGCCTCATAATAAAAGAAAGTATTAAAGAACCACCTAAATTTTTCCTTACAAAAATATTCATAGCTCCGTAAAAGTTATTGACATATGTCAATCCTGATTTTCTTGTGCTTTCACCCTTCAGATGTACTGTTTTAACTTCAGGATAATAAAAAATCTTATACCCATTCTTCTTTATTCTATAGCATAAATCCAGATCCTCTCCGTACATAAAATAATCTTCATCAAAAAGTCCTACTTTATCCAGAATATATTTAGGCATAAACATAAAAGCACCGCAAATAGCTTCGACTTCATAAGTTTCATTCTCGTTGAGGTACGTTAGATTATACTTTCCAAAAATTTTACTCTTCGGAAAAAATTTCGATAATCCAATAATCCTCGGTAAAGCTACTGAAAGTGTAGGAAAACTTCTTTTACAAGCTAAATCAAGTTTTCCGTTCGCTTGAATCAATTTTGAGCTTACAGCACCAATTCCTTTATTATCTTCGCAAAATTTTATGAGCTTTTCAAAAGTCCCTTCCTCTAATATTGTATCAGGATTCAGCAACAATACATACTTACCGGTTATTTTCTTTAAGGCAATATTATTGGCTTTTGAAAAACCCAAATTCTTATCATTTTCAATTAAGTTTATCTTTCGATATTTTTCTTTTATGAAATTCGCACTTCCGTCAATGGAATTATTATCCACAACAAATATTTCTAAACTGTATTTATTATTGTTGGATTTATAAATAGAAGCAAGGCAGGTATCGAGATGATCCTTAACATTATAATTTACGATTATAATTGATATATCAAACATAAAAGTACTTCTACTTTTTTTTAAGTAAAAATCCAAAAAAAATTATAATTCCAACAATTTCCCAAATAACGATTTAAACTTCAGTTTCCAAACCATAAAATATGCCTCGTAGACAACTTTTTTCGACATTTTCGAGCTCCCTGCCCTTCTGTCAATGAATAAAATTGGTGTTTCCGAAATTTTAAATCCTTTTTTGTAAAATTTAAATTTCATTTCTATTTGAAACGAATAGCCATTGGATCTGACTTTATCCAGATCAATCTGAGCCAATGAAGTCACTCTATAACACATGAAGCCGGCCGTAGTATCTTTTACTTTCAAACCAGTAATAATTCTAGTATAAATATTTGCATAATAGCTTAAGAATAGCCTGCCTATAGGCCAGTTTACAACAGAAACGCCGTTTATGTACCTTGAACCTACAATTAGGTCATATCCCTGTTCAATTATTTCGATAAATGTCGGGAGATATTTGGGGTCATGCGAAAAATCCGCATCCATTTCAAATACAAAATCAAATGATTTTTCTATTGCAAATTTAAATCCCGTAACATAAGCAGTTCCGAGTCCTGATTTCTTTTCACGCTCAATTAAAAAAATATTATCACTTTTTATGCTCTTTACCATAGAAGCTGTTCCATCAGGAGAATTATCGTCTACTACAAGTACATTCCATTGATAATTCGAATCCGAATATTTCAATACTTCAGGAATCAATCTCAAAATATTTTCCGCTTCGTTATATGTAGGTATAATAACAAGTATTTTTTTCAAATTAATGTCCTTTCATTGTAAAAACTACTAAAATTGTATTTATCATTATCCTAAAATCCAAACTTAAACTTAAATTTTCAATATAATAAAAATCATATTGTAATTTTGTTTTTACGTCTTCAATTGAAGAATCATATGTATGTTTTACCTGTGCCCAGCCCGTAATTCCAGGCTTAACCAAAAGTCTTCTTGAGTAATACGGAATCTCTTTCTTTAATTGCTCTACAAAAAACGGTCTTTCAGGTCTTGGCCCGACAATACTCATATCATTTTTTAATACGTTTATAAATTGAGGAACTTCATCGAGTCTAATACGCCTCATAAATCTTCCTATAGCTGTCACTCGTGGGTCATCTCTGTCAGCCCAAGTAGGACCTGATTCTGACTCTGCATTATGAACCATAGAACGGAATTTTATCACTTTAAATACTTTACCAGCCTTACCAAGTCTTTTTTGTGTATAAAAAATAGGTCCCTTCGAAGAGACTTTTATTAAAATCACAGTAATTAATAAAAATGGTGACAAAACCATAAGAACAAAAAGAGAGACAATAACATCAATGAATCTTTTTATTAACCTGGATGGAAAAGATAAAAGTACTGTTTTCACCTCTATTAGCGGTACTCCGTATATTTGTTGCGTCTTTGCCATACCACTAATTATTTCATATAATTCAGGCATAATTTTTACGGAAACATTTTCATCTGCACAATAGTTTAATGTATCAAGTAAAATATTTTTATCTTTCTGCTCAGATGCAACTAGTACAACTTCTACTTTTCCTTTTTTAATAATTTCTTTTAGATCACTTATCTTACAAATTTCATTCCCAATATCATTTTCATTATGCAATCCGACAAATCCAATGAATTTATACCCAAGTTTAGGATATTTATTAATCATATCCAGAAGTTCAAATGCTTTTTTACCTGAACCAACAATCACGGTATTTCTTACACCAATTCCCTTTTGCAGTAGTTTCATTTGAAAGCTTCTTATAAAAATCCTGCCAAAAGAAACAAACAAGATCATAATAAACCAGTAAATTAAAATAAGAAACCTCGATATTACCTTCGCATCCTTTAAAAAATCATCAATAAAAATTGCAAAGAATAAAATCAAACAACCTACAAAAACAGTTTTTACTATTGATACAAATTCATCGAATCTGGAATGAACAAACCAGTGTTGATACAATCCGAATACTGAGAAAAGAATGAACCAGTACAAATATATAACTAACATAGGGGTTAAATAACTGGGAGGATTAGCATAAATTATCCACCCAGTTTCAACCCTAAGATAATAATATACGCTATAAGCTACATTGATAAAAATAAAATCGCTTAAAACAAGTAATATTAGTTCTTTAGATTTTGACAAATTTCTCGATTTATTATACGAACTAAAATATAAATTATTATATTTAATATAAAATCATTATCACTTCTCTAGTATCTTATTTCGATATTTTATTATTCGGGTTTTTCTCAAATTTTTCCAACAAATACTTAATTTTTGTTTTTCTTTCTTCATAAGAGAAAATATTCCTAATTCTTTGATAACCTTCAAAACAATTTTTTTTATATAAAATATCATCCATTAATAGTTTTTGAATTCCATTTGCTATATCATCTACATCATCAGGATTTACATATACAGCACATTCACCAGCTACTTCCGGGACAGCTCCATTCTTACTCGTTACAACTGGAGCACCACACAACATACTTTCAGCAATAGCCATACCGAATCCTTCAAAGCTTGTTGGTTGAATGTATATTCTGCATTTTTGATACAATTTTATTTTTTCATAATCACTTACTCGACCTAAAAACTCAATAAAATTTTCCAGTTTGATTTCTCTTACAAATCCCACAAGTTCTTCATATCCATTATCAGTTTTATTCCCTACTATATAAAGTTTTAAATCCTGATTCTGAGTTAAAACTTTTTTAAATGCTAAAATTATTTCCCTTACTTTTTTACGCTCAATATTCTCTTTCGTAAGCTGAGTAAGGGTCAACAGATAATTTTCCCTATTATCAGGTTCATTATATGAATATTTTCTCTCATCAATTGCGTGATACAAAAGAACTGGATTACTAGCTCCGAGTTTATTTATACCCTCATACTCAATTTTTGAAGTAGCAATTTGTAAATCTGATTTTTTAAGTGAATATTTAATAAATTTTCTAATATAAAAAGGCCTTTGAAAATAACCTTGCTTAGAAGGATCATTGTAATGAATGTTACCTATTGTAATTACGGGTTTTTTCCAAACTTTTGCTTTTATCAATGGTATTACACCTGAACTCCACCACCAAATAAAATACAAATCACAATCGTCAGGTAGTTTTTTCCAGTCATTTACTTTTATTACCTCATGCCCTAGTTCTTGAAAAATTTTTATATCATTCGAATAAAAATCAATTAAGTCAAAATACCAATCCTCTTTTAACCGTGAATAGAAACATATTTTCATTTTATATATTATATTTTTATAAATGATTTAAAAATAATTCCATATTTATCCAGCGCTTTTTCCAATGTATAATTTTCTTCAAAATATCTTCTTGAATTTTTTCTGAATTTATCAATTAATGCAGGGTTGTTCTTTAATTCCTTTATTTTATTAACTAAATCGTTAACATTTTCATGTTGCGCTGAATAACCGCATTCTGCCTCCTTCACAATTCTAGCTAGCCTGGAAGATTCACTGCATAAAGCCAGTACGGGAGTTCCAGCTGCTAAGACTGTATATAATTTACTCGGGAATGCAAATCCTTCAATTTCTTTTTCCAAATGGACTACGGATAGATGAGATGCTGCTTGAAGGTACGGCAACATTTCTTTCGGCTGATATGGAAAAAATAACACATTATTCAAGTTCTTTTTTCGCTTTAAATCTTCGAGTCCCTTTCTTTTTACTCCATCACCTACTAAAATAAAAACAATTTCATTATCATCAATTATTTCGGCTGCCTTCATCAGAGAATCAAATCTTTGCGCAATCCCAATATTCCCTGAATAATTAACTATGAATTTCCCCGATAAATTATTTTCAATAATAAATTTATTCTGGGGATAATCTACAGGAATAAAAAATTTATCGTCAGCCCAATTATCAATAATAGTTATAGCATTAAATTTTGATTGACTGGCTTTTGCATACTTCAGTTTATTAACCACGGTTTCCCGCATTTCTTCACTCAGTACAATAGTATGTGCTGCTCTTTTATATATAAACTTTGTTGACCATTTCCAGATTTTCACAAATATATTTTTCTCCGATAAATAATTCACAGCAATTGATTGTTCCGGATGCACATCATAAAGCAAATGGATATACTCAATATTTTTAAGATAATTTAGGAATGAACCAATCAATGGCAGAAAAGGGGGATTGGACACAATAAAATACAAATAATGATTTTTTTTATGCGATGTAAATAGTACTTTTAAGAAGGCCTTCAAAAAAAAAGAAACATAATTGTAAGCCTTCCCCAGTTTACTGTTTTTACCGAATCTAAATCCAGAGAATCTATATATTTTTATTGATTTATATACTTCAAATTTTGGTAATATAATTTTTTCTTTATGAAAGTGTAGTGGTTTGAAAGTAAATACTTCTGTATTATAACCTCTTTTCGCTAACCCAACTACTAATTCTGTTAATAAATTTCCAGTACTTGATGTATCCGGATAGAAATGCTGAGTTAAAAATCTAATGATATATTCCATTTAAAAAATTTTCTAAACGGTAAATTTTATTTACTGTTTCTTACCGCACTGCTCATCCCTGGAGTGAAATCCGCAAGATTTTCAATTAATTCCCAGTTATCCTGGAACCACTCGATATTTTTCATGAATCCGTCTTCGAAATCAACTATCGGTTTATATCCTATAAGTTTTTTGGCTTTTTTTATTGAAGCAAGCAGACGCGGCTTTGTATCCCATTTTCGTCTTGGTTTAAATATAAATGGTGCCTTTGAGCCAGTTATTTTCTTAACAAGATTTGCCATGTCAATTATACTGATTTCTTTACCTGCGGCCAAATTAAAATTTTCCCCAATTGCATTCCTATAATAACCTGCTTTAACCAATCCTTGCACAAGGTCTAAAACATAAGTGAAATCTCTTGTTTCGGAACCTGATCCTGTTATAGGCAATGCTTTTCCCTTCATAGACCAATATATAAAATTCGGTATTACGTTCCTGTATTGTCCAGGAACTTCACCAGGTCCATATGAATTAAAAAACCTGCAATTTACTGTTTTCATATCATAATGATGTGCAAAAAAATTGCAGTACATTTCTCCTGTCATCTTATTAATCTGATATGGTGTCGTTAAATGCATAGACACGAAATCTTCCTGCAAAGGCATTTTTGCGTATGACCCGTAAATCGCACATCCACTTGATGCATAAATAAATCTATCTATTTTGGCGAGTCTGGAATACTCAAGTAACCTTATTATTCCCATAACATCAACCTCAGCTGAAAGCTCAGTATAATCAACAGAGTTTTGATTTGCAAAAAATGCAGCCAGATGAAAAACCAGTCCAATATCTTCTTTAAAAATTCTTTTTAAATCAATTTCATTTCTCACATCACCTTCAACAAACATTATATTTGGCAATGGTGTTACATTCCAAGAGTTTTTTATTTTAATAGAAGATAAATTATCCAATACAACAACTTTTCCGAATTCTCCAACCAAATCAGAAAGAGCAATTATCAGATTACTTCCGATTGCTCCTGCTCCTCCAGTCACTAATATATTTTTACCTCTGTAATACTTTATCAACGTGGGTTCGAGTTTAACCTTTTTAAAGTAATCTCTCACCCATTTTACACGTTTTTCATATGGATTCATATTTAACTTCCTTTTTGATAAATTTTAAAACTCTTTGACAAGCTTTTCCGTCCCCGTATGGATTATGAGCTCTCGACATTTTCCGATACAAATTCTTATTATCTATTAATTTTGATGCTTCCCGGACAATCTTTTTTCTGTCAGTCCCTACTAGCTTAACTGTCCCTGCCGTTACTGCCTCAGGTCTTTCTGTTGTGTCCCGCATTACCAAAACGGGTTTTCCGAGACTTGGTGCCTCTTCCTGTATCCCGCCACTGTCCGTAACTATTATAAATGCCTTGTTCATTAAATAAACAAACGGAAGATAATCGATTGGTTCGATAAGAAATATATTCGGGATTTTCGATAATAGACCATATACCGGCTTTTGAACATTTGGATTTAAATGTACAGGATAGAGTATATCAATATCCTTGTATTTCAAAGCAATATCTTTCAAGGCTTTACATATGTTAATAAATCCTGCTCCGAAATTTTCCCTCCTGTGCCCAGTAACTAGTATAAGTTTTCTTTTCCTATCTACATCATAACCTTTTTTAATAATTTCTTTTTCAATTTTCGAGCATAAAGTATTATCACTCTTTATTCTTTTCACAATCATATACAGAGCATCTATGACTGTATTCCCTGTTACGAATATATGTCCCTTTGGTACATTTTCATTCAATAAATTTTGTTTCGAAGTAGCAGTTGGTGAAAAATGATACCTTGTAATCACACCAGTTATTTTTCTATTCATTTCTTCCGGCCATGGTGAATATATATTACCTGTTCTCAATCCTGCTTCGATATGTGCAACGGGTATCTTTTCGTAAAAAGCAGAAAGAGATGTAGTCGATGTTGTAGTCGTATCACCGTGAACAAATACAATATCAGGTTTGAAATCCCTTATGACTTCTCTCATTTTCAGTAAAACAGAACTCGTTATATCATACAGGTCCTGGTTAGGCTTCATTATATTTAAATCATAATGCACCCTAATCTTAAAAATTGACAATACTTGGTCTAACATGCTCCTATGCTGAGCTGTAACGCATACCCTAACATTAAAGTCCTTTTTGTGTTTTTCAAATTCTTTAACGAGTGGAGCCATCTTTATAGCCTCTGGACGCGTTCCAAAAACAATTAGTATTTTTTTCAAGAATTTCCTCTGCTATTTTTTACTTTAACCTATAATAATACTTCATCCAATCGACGGTTCTTCTAATACCTTCTTCAGGAGTCACTTTCGGATTATGCTTTAAATCCCTTATGGCTTTTGAGAAATCCATTGTCTTTATTTTTGTTGTATTATCTTCTGAATCTTTATAAGTAACAAGCGAATCATCTAAACCGACTGTTTTTAAAATCAAATCGGAATATTCTTTAATATCCATTTCCCATTCGGTTTTTCCGCCGACATTATAAACTTCACCCGGAATGAAATTATCCACAATATTTGCAAATGTCCTGCACGTGTCTTCAACAAAATCAATAATTCTCTTGTGTCCTTTAAATACAACATAAGGTTTCCTATGCAGTGCATGATAGATGAATTTCGGGATAAAACCCCTGTAGGGAGTGTATTCTTCGTGAGGACCATAGCAGTTAACAGGTCTCACACTAACAGATTCCGTGCCGAACATTTTCATTGAATTCTTTATCATCAGTTCCCCTGCCCATTTAGTAATAGCATAATCGTTCATCTGGTAAGTATCACTGATTTTATTGTCAACCATTACTGATTCCTTCATAAAACCTTCGTAATCGCCGTATACTTCTGCGGAAGAAAAATTAATCATTCTGAATTTCATTTTCTCCTGAAGCTTTAACATATTTTTAGTTCCGATGGCATTGGTCATCCATAAATTCTCATAATATGCTTCACCGTTCCATCTGCCGTATTCAGCAGCGAGGTGATATACGTAATCAAAAGGACCATATTTCGCAAAAATTCCTTCTATTTGTCTGAAATTTCTTACGTCGCATCTTTCATATTCATCCCTCTCGTTATTATATAAATCAACTGCAAAAACTTTATGCCCCCTGCTTCTCAATTCATTGCACAAATTAGTACCAATGAAACCTGCACCCCCGGTTACTAAAATTTTCATATTTCCTCCGAAAATGTTTATTTATTTTTACTCAATCATTAAAGATAAATGTTTTAGCCTTTATTATCAATTCAAATCAAACTTATTCAATTGTTTTAATAATAAATTAAATAAAAATAAAGTAGTTTATTCCGATATGATAAATTATTATTATTACTTAAATTTAAAGATGAAAGAAGCTGAATGTTTCAAGATTATATCAATCAAAAATCTTGTATTTAATTTATTAGCTCACTTTTATTCAAATCATTATTATTAATCAGAAACTTCTTTTCAATAATATCTGATATTTCTTTGGTTTTATTAAACCAAGAATTTTCTTTTGATATTCTCTGATACTCATCAAAATATTCGCTAAAGAATCCTGATAAAGCCAAGTCACAATTCTTTAAAAAATCTTCTTTATTTGCTGAATAACCGATAATTTCTTCATATTTTTTAAGTTCTATCAATTCAGTACATACAACCGGTATTCCCGAGGCTAAATATTCAAAAAATTTATTAGGGAATACACTTTTAAAAAACTCGGTTGTCTTAAAAGGAATTATACCAACATTAAATAAAGATAAGTACCTTGGAAGCAAATCCTGTTCAATATAATCGACCCAAACAACATTTTTAAATTTTTTCAGTTCTTCCATTTCTCTTTTAGCCGAATTATACATATTACCAATGAACAAATAATTAATATTTTGCCTTTGTTTCACTATAAAATTCAATAATTCAAAATCTACCCAATCTCGAATACCACCTAAATATCCAATTGTTTTTGAGTTTTCTATAGGCATTTTGATTGGTGCTTTTTCATTAATCCGAACTGAAAGTATCTCAAAGCTGTTACCATTTGTAATATAATAAGAATTTTTATTGGAATTAACTGACAGATTATAAAGATATTCAGATGTACAAAATACAACATCAGAGATTTTTATCAATTTATTATTGACAGATTCTAAGCTTTTATTGATGTTACCTTTAATATCCAT
>CAZCSV010000001.1:887079-888562 GCA_964501535.1 uncultured Ignavibacteriaceae bacterium
ATGATATATATCATACTGATCATAGATTTTCAAATCAGCGGATGACTTCACAACGTAATTATATTGAAATGGGAAATAATACCAGATAATATATTTTTTCAATCCAAAATTTTTCTTAATAAATCTGATAACTTGTTTATTTAACAAATAGTTATCAAATATAAAAAAAATCTTCTTATTCCATAATAAATAATGAAACAATATTACAGGGGTAAATAAAAAGCAATTATGTGCGACTTTAGCAGTTTTATATTTTCCAATAAAAAGACCTAACACTTTTTTCCTGAACTTTGTAAAAAAATGAACAAAAAGAGAAACAGGTAATTGTAAAAGGACTACATTACTCCAAGTGTTCAAATTTTTTACTAATTCTTCTGTATATGCTTTTCTGTGATATCCTTCCCATTCACTTGACAGAAAAATAATATTTACATATTCATTTTTTTTATTCATCTTTCTTCTTATTATATATATCAAATTTCTTGAATATTTTATAAACAGAAGATCTACCTTTAGGAAATAAAATCTTTCTTACATTAACAATATTTAGCCTACTAAATAAACGCCCATTGTTTCTTTTGGCTACCTTAAATATTTCTAATGCTTGTTTTCTTATGAATTTTCTTGATAAGGTAGAATCGTAATCTCTTTGGTATGCAAAAACTTCATTTATTAGAATCGGCTTTTCTACAGCCAACATTTTTACAAAAAGATCATAATCGAAAACAAGTTTCAATTTTTCATCTAAACCACCAACCTCATTAAATAAATCTAGTGTATAAAATGTCGCAGGTTGTTTCACAATATCCGCTGAAACATTGATTAGATAATCATGATTAAATGGTAATTTAAAATCTTTTAAATATATTATTTCACCATTTAAATTAATATTCTTCACCATTCCACAAATAATTTTAGTTCCAGGATTATTTTGAAAAATATCAGCAATCTTATTAAAAATTCCTGTTTCAAAAAAATCATCGGAGTTGAGCCATGTTGTTATTGCACCTGAAGCTATTTTATATCCTTTATTTATCGCATTTGCTGGTCCGTTATCTTTTTCCGATATCCATGTTAAATGCTTGTATTCTTTTAAAATTTCTACTGTATTATCGTTTGAATCCCCATCAATTACAATATGTTCAAAATTGCTATAATTCTGATTAAGTACCGATTCAATTGTATCTCTAATATAGCTTCCTTGATTATACGAGGGGGTTATTATGGATATTTTTGGTTTTGAATTCATCACTATAAATCTCTAATCAGTCTTTTATAATATTTATAATTTTTTTAGATATTAATTTGTCTTTTATTATATCATAAAAATATTTTACATATTTTCTAAATACAATCAAATATACAATAAAAAACAGAATTTGAATTAAAACGAAATATTTTTCATATGAAAGAATTATTGAGATATTTATTAAATTTAAAAAATTCATTAATAGAATATGGTATAATTTTGTATTTTTTATAA
>CAZCSV010000002.1:0-98812 GCA_964501535.1 uncultured Ignavibacteriaceae bacterium
TTTCTTCTACAAAAATACGTTATTCGAAGTGTCTATCAAAGTGGGGGAAGTACAAATAAATAAAGTACATAATTTTTATTATGATGAATGTTTTATGAGCCAAATGCCTTGTCTGAAATATATTAACGATTATATAAAAGCTGAATCACAGGATCACAAATTAAGCCTTGTGCCTATTATGAATTTTGGTTTCGTAAATCAATATCACTCCCATTATCCCATTCAATTTGATTACACGCCAGAAGAATTTAAAGATATATTTTTTGATGACATGGGTTTTAAAGAGCTTGCATTCGATAATTATCCATTTGATGGGCACGAAGCAGAACCAGATAAGCCGCGTCCTATAGTTCCTAATACCTTTCCTCCAAGAAATTATAGCCCATCAAATGGATATTTAGCTTATCAGGTTGACCCACAAATATATAATGATAGTCTGCAGATACTTTTAGACCATCCATCACCAAATGCATTTGTAGGTGGTCTTAAATTTTTTAAAAGAGTTGATAGTATTTGCAAGGTAGAAGATAATCTAGATACTAAAATGACGCCGATACTCCAAACTCATCTAAATAATGCCGGTGATGGTGTATTAAAAGAACCTACTAATGAGGAAATTAATGTAATGACGCATCTTGCTTTATGCTATGGAGCAAGGTCGGTAAACTATTTTGCATTTATCGGTTATGGGAATTATGATCCTATACCTCCAAACAATACATACAAATATTGCAGAGGATTGATAAATCCCACAAGTGTAATTGAAAAAAGAATTTATAATGAATATGGTCAGGAAAAATGGGCTAATATGATTAATTTAATTTCAAAAATAAAAAAATGGGGAAATTACCTTTTAAGTTTTAATCCTATATACACAAAATCATTTGTAAACAGAATACCCATAGAAAGATATTATTTAAGAAATGAAACATATTTTTGGGGTGCACATACATTAATTCCGGGAAGCGGTAATTTACAGTGTAATGAAGATTTAGTACCGCCAAATGTTCCACTTAATCAGCCCGAAGGAATGATTTTTGAGTGTCAGGATGATTCGTATTTACAGGTAGCAACTTTTAAAAATAGTGCGGATGATAATACAAAGTATTTTATGATAGTCAACAGAAGATGTGCTCCGGAAAATAACGTTACTCATCCGGGATTTTCAGATAAAAGGTGGGTAAGGGTAAGGTTTAAACCAAATTTACCTGAATTTAATGGTGCAAATAGTTGGTCAATATTTAACCTTGAAGATGGTTCCTTTGTTGGTTCTTTTGATAAAAATTATTACAGCTATGTGGATTTGAGTAATAATATGAATGTGAATAGCTGGTTTAATCCCGGTGAAGGAAGACTATTTAAAATATCACCAACTAAAATTTCTGGCGGCACACTTGCTTGTGACGAAGTTATCCAGAATGAAACCTTTACTTGCCAGGATACTATCTTTACTAATGGTCACAATCTCACCATCGGCTTCGGTACTACAATCAACTTCTGCGATAGCGGATGCATAGTTGTAAACGGCGGGAGCTTCACCTGCGGAGATGTAGCACAGCCCACTCACGATAGAAATATTATTTTCAAAGGCACCACTAATAATAACTGGAACGGTTTTACTTTTAACGGTTGCAACCTTGTAAATATAAACTCCGCACAATTTCAAAATGTAAAAGGTCCTGCTGAAAATACAAACTACGCAGTAAAAATGATTAACTGCAACACATTTAATATTAATAACTGCACTTTCACAAATGCAGGCACGCAAAAATCCGGTGCAATCGAAGCAAACTATTCAGGCGATGGGTTAATTGGTGATGCAAATCTTTACATCGCAGGAAATACATTCGATATGAATACGAGCGATAAAACGATTGTAAGCATTATAGCAAATGCAGAGAGTAATGTACCGGTTATGATAAATAATAATATTTTTACTTCCTCTTCAAACTCAGCAACGGCTATGTACCTTTCCTTTGTTAACGGAACAGAAATCAGCGGAAACTCGATTACAGGATATAACAAAGGAATCGAAATGCATTATACCAATATAGATGTAATCGGAAACACAATTACATCGACCACAGGGAATAACGGAGCAAAAGGAATAGACGCGCAGGACTTCAGCACTGCAAACCTGACCGTGAACGGAACTCTGCGAACGGGAGGTTTAAACGTGTTCGATAACGTTGGTGAAAATATAAATAATATTTATGTGAACGATGCATATTTCTTTCTCGATAAAGGTAAAAATCAATTTAACATTTTGCAGAATTCAAATTCTTATCACTTAAAAGGTTATTTCCCGGGATATAATGGTGAAAGTCCTCTCGATGAAACCGCAAATTGCTTTAAGGTGGATAATGTTGCAATTGTGGAATCGAATTTACCAATTAAAGATGTAAAACGTAGAGAAACCGAAGATGATGTTGGTTTTAACTTCTTCTCTTACGATTGCAGTAATGGTATTCAATGTGATGCCATAATAGTAGAATTGGGAAATGATGTTGAAGATACAATCTGCACTATTCCCGGAGGCTCGGGCGGAGGAGTTCCGATGATTCAAACAATTACGCCGAAAAGGATGTATGATTCGCTTTGTATATTAATGAGATTAAGAAACTTCCCGCAGGCAAAAGTAAAATGTTATCAACTGCTAAATACTTTCCCTGATAGCACGCAAAGTCTTAATGCAATCTCAAAATATTATTATCTTGCAGTATCGCTTGACACATCTACAGTAAATATTACAGATTGTAAAACTTTTTTGAATACATTAATCTTAAATCACCCGAATAACTTGCCACTGGTAAGGAAATGCAATTATTATGTTCAAAAATGCAAAGTGAGATTGAAACAATATCAATCCGCTAAGACCGGGTTCCAGCAGATTATGCAACAGAATCCATACTCTTATGAAGCCCTGCTTGCAAGTTGGGACTATGCGGCAACACATCTTTTGGACAGTCTCAACGGTCCCGGAGGATTATCTAATGATGATTCACGTTTTACGTCTGACGTTTCACGTTTCACTATTGACGAGTTTAGCTCAGAAGATATTTTATCGTTAGATTATGACGTTTTATTTGATAAAATCGACAACCTTATGTTCAACGATGATGAGAAAGATGCTTTCACAAAAGAGCAGAGAAAATCAATTTCAACATCAGTAGTTACGGCATTGGATAATTCAAAAAAGAAATCAAAGAATCATATTGAAATTCTGACGAAAAAAAGTGAAGCCGGAAACCCCGATGCAACTGTTGAGCTAAAAGTAATAAAAACATTAAAAGAAGTAGTGAAAATCAAAAAACCGAAAACGATATTCGAGCATATAAAATCTGTAAATAAAGATATACAAAAACTCAACACTGTTAAAAATGAAACCGTAAAGAAAGTGACAAGTGTAATTCCCGAGACTTATAATCTTTCACAAAATTATCCGAATCCGTTTAATCCTGTTACCAAAATAAATTACGAACTACCAAAAGACGGAAGAGTGAAACTCGTGATTTATGATATACTCGGAAGGGAAATAAAAACTCTCGTAAACGAACTTAAACAAGCCGGAAGATATATAATAGAATTCAATGGTAGCAACTATGCAAGCGGAGTATATTTCTATAGGATACAGGTAGAAGGAGGAAAGAGTTATACAGCGGTGAAGAAAATGGTGTTGATTAAATAGTTTCTCCTCATTGAACAGAAGATTAAGCCGGAAAAGCAAGACCTCCGGCTTTTTTTTATTCTGCAAAACAGAAAACCTTATTTGCAAAATATTAACTTGATTATATTATTCAAATCGCTCAATTTCGTTAAAACTTAATATAATTAAAAATGGAAGTAAAAATAGAAGACAAAAAGTTAATTATCGTAATTGATTTACAAGAACCAACTCCCAGTGCATCCGGAAAGACATTAGTAGTAGCAACTACACACGGAAACGTGCCGACTGAATGTGAAATCGATGGTAAAAAAGTTGTAATTGGGTTGAATGCTTACATTAAAAAATGATATTTTATTAACTGATGTATTTATAGATTTGACAAATTTGAAATTGCTAAAATGTTCTGTCAAAGTTCTGCTAAAGTTCTGCTAAAGTTCTGCTAATCCAGAAACACTGAGGTCAATTTAGACCGTTTTTCGCACTTTTTATTTTCGGAAGATTTTTTGAAATGTCAGAAAAAATGACTAAAATGTTTTATTTTTATGCATTATATTGCATTTCTTTAAGATTCGGGATGTAGCGTAGCCTGGTAGCGCGCATCGTTCGGGACGATGAGGTCGCTGGTTCGAATCCAGTCATCCCGACATTAAAAGAGGTTATCATAAAAAATAACCTCTTTTATTTTTGGACGAAGTTCAGATGCAATAATATAAGAAAAGCGGAGTTCCAATTTTTTAAATTGAAATCCCGCTTTAAGAAAATTTAAAAATCCGCTTTATTTAACGATTACCATTTTTTTCGTTTCGGAGAAATTGTTCTGTCCGGAACAATTCAGTTTATAGAAATACACTCCGGAGGAAAGATTACTTCCGTCGAAAGCAACCTCATAAGTACCTGCGCTCTGTTTTTGGTTTACCAGAACAGCAACTTCTTTTCCCGTGATGTCAAAGACTTTCAGGTTCACCTCGCTGTTTACGGGCAGTTGATAGGTGATGGTTGTTTTTGGGTTGAACGGATTCGGGAAATTTTGTTTCAGTGTAAATTTATCCGGGGCAAGATTTTGGTTACCTGTAATTCCGGAAACGAGATTAAATCTATCCCACCAGACGCGTTTACTTGTTCCTTCGAGTCCCACCCATACCACTCCGACATCGCCTGTATTATATAATTCCACCATTGCAGGTATATATGCCCGTGCCGACCATCCGGGAATATGCTCGCTGAATTGTACAGGAGAGGAAAAATTGCCGGGTGTAGTTGTATTAGCATACCTGTATAACATCTTATCGGTATTGTTAGTAGGGGCGCCGGATTGCAAGCTATCGGAGTAGTAAGCGATATCGAGTCCTCCGCTTCCAGTTTTAAAGTGTCTGGCTTCAAACCAGTATTCATCCACATTAGGATTTCCGGCGAGTGTAACGGGGGCGGCATAGTTTGCTCCGCTGTTGGTACTGATTCTGCACATAATATTAATTGAACCGGTAGAACCCAGGGTATATATAAACCATACTTTGCCGCAGTACATCACCGGTTGGACCTCACTTTTGGGTTGAGTTTCGGTAGCCACATCCTGGAAGCCCATAGATGAAATTTGCCCCGGGGAGGTTTCTCTATAGCGACCCGACCTGATAACCCCGGATAAAGTATCTGTAGCGGGCGAATAAAAAGTCAGAATAAGTGTATCTCCCGAACCTGACATATACATTCTTGGAAACGAGCCGGTTGAAACTGAACCTGTCTGGGTGATAGTCGCAAATCCGTTGTTAGAGCTGTATCTCGGAATCGATGTAGATGTAAGAGCATCGGCGACTACATAAAGTCCTCCGGTCGATGATGCGACAACATCAAAATCGCGATAAGTAACCGCAGAGATTGAATTGAAATTATTATTTTCGACATTCAGGCAATAGATAATTGAATTTATCAGGTAGAAATAATAAACGGAATCGAGGCCAGTGCGGACCATTTTTGCTCTCAGAGGCATAACCGTGCCCGTATAGCTCAGGAAGTTAGTCCAGGTCGCACCATAGTTTGTCGACCGAAAAATGACCATACTTTTGCCCGCTTGAATTGCAGTATCGGCTATAGCCAAGTAAATAGTACCGTTTGTTTTAGCGATACCCGAGATTTTTCCGAACGGTTCTGAGTTTGAAATCTTGATGTCATTACCCCAGTCTGTGGGTTCGTAGTTAAACTCTTGAGATTTTGTTGGAGCTTTCGTCCATGTTTGAGCTGAAATAAAACCGCAGGTAAAGACTAAGATAAGTAAAGCAAATAATAAATTTTTCATATTATACTCCTCTTTAAGTTATTAAAATGTTGGATTAAGAACTTGATAAATAAATAACTTAAACACATTTAATAAAATTTTTTACAAAAATAAAGTCATTTATTTATGATAAATTTGAATTAGAGATTAAAAATTTTATTAGTGATAACAAATTAACATTGATTAATTCAAAAATTGTAAATAGTTTAATTCGGAAATAAAAACAAGCGGATGAATGATTATTACAAATACGCAGGGAAAGTTTCCGTATTAGTTACGGCAATTCTGATATTTCTCATTGCAAGCTGCAAGGAGGAATCCGTTTCGACGGGCGGCGGTCAAATCACGCCTCCGGCGGTAAACTGGATTTTAGATTATTATGATTATAATATCGGGACTTTATATTGAACATGGCCTAATCCCTGTTTCATAGATGTTGTAACGGACACGATAGATTTGACCAATAATGATTCTCTCAGGATACTAATGAGATTTCATTCAATCAGGAACAACGCATTAACCATAACAAAGGTGCCGTATCCGGTGGAATTTTACACTTACACATTTCCGGACAGTGCTTACGGTTTAATAGACGAGACATTTCCTTCGTTCAAGTCAAAGGTTTTATTCGATTTTGGTTTTGAGGTCGGAACAAAGATAACGATTGACACATTACAGATATACAAGAAATAGTATTCGTCAGTAAACAAGCACATAATATTGATAATTTAGAATTTTATTGGGAAACATCAAAAAAACTATTGTAAAGCATAATATTTTTATAAATACTGGAAATAAATGACGAGTAATTAGCAAGTTATTATTATAAATAGAAGTTACTGAAATTTTAAGGATTTAGGTCACATAATATTTTCTCGCCTTGAAAATCAAACAAAAATTTATTAATTTACTTTTTTATTAGAAATTTGTAAAAGGACAGCATGAAAAAGAATTTTCATCCGAAATATTATAAATGTAACGTGATTTGCAACTGCGGTGAGAATCGCGGAGTTTTATTCACGACTCGTTCGACCGTACCCGAAATAAAAGTCGAAATATGTTCATTATGTCACCCATTTTTCACCGGGACGCAAAAGATAGTAGACACTGCCGGAAGGGTTGAAAAATACTTAAAGAAATATGGAAAGACAAAAAAAGCATCAGAGTAATACACATTAATCAATAAGTTTTCGAGCCAGTTGAATTTTTTCGGCTGGCTTTTTTGTTTAAGAGGATTCACAGCGGTAAAAAGTGAAATGGTTCGGGATAATTAAGCAATAAATATTTAACTTCAAATCGTTACGAGATGAAAATTTTAATTTTCGAAGATAATTTTTCGGGTGAGCTTGCCCCTTTATCGTTACTCCGACCCGTATATGACATTGTTACGGGGGTTTTCACAAACAGAGAACGGCTCGAGCAATTCATTCCATCAAAATACAAACTATCGCTACATTGCAGGAACCTGCTGTATCCTGTTGTGAGTACAGAAAACCGGACGAGTAAAGTTAACAAGCTTGAAAAGGACGATTACATATTTATTAACGGGAGTGTAATTTACGAAAGCGGATTCATTTCGTGGGTGATAAAGAAGATGAAGATGAATTCCGTATTATCGGACGAAGGGAAGGTGATAGCGGCTAAGATATCGGGTAACAAGCTGACTTTTTTAAGCCGCAAAATAGAAAACGTAAATATAGACAACAGGTTATGTGCAGATGATTTCGATTATCTGGAAATATTCGAGGACAAGGAAGTTAAGGAAAAGTATTCGGTGCTTTATATAAATTATCCGTGGGATATAATAAGATACTTTGACAAGGTTTTAGAAAACGATTTATCGAGCAGGGGAATCAGTAAAAGAAAGGTTAATCTGCACACAAAAGTTGCAGCCGTAAATTTAAAGGGTATAAAGATATCGAAGACGGCAAATTTATATCCGAAAGTGGTGTTGGATGCAGGGGCAGGAACGATATTCATAGACGACGGAGCAACGATAGAGCCGTTTACTTACATCAAAGGACCGGTATACATAGGAAAGAATGTTCTTATAAAATCAGGAGCCAGGATATACGGACCCTGCAGTTTGGGTTCCGGCTGCAAGGCAGCGGGAGAGATATCGGGTTCGATATTTCATTCAAACGTAAACAAGCAGCACGACGGTTTTATAGGAAACTCATATGCATGTCCGTTCGTAAACTTCGGTGCGGACACAGTAACGAGCAATTTAAAGAACAACTATTCGAAGATACGTGTGAAGCACGGGGGAGAGCAGATAGATACGGGAATGCAGTTTCTCGGAACGATTGCGGGCGACCATTCGAAATTCGGGATTAACACGATGCTGAACACGGGGACCATAGTCGGGATATTTGCAAACATAGCGGGAGGAGGATTTCCCGATAAACAGGTCGATTCGTTTTCGTGGAACATACTCGGCAGTCAGCCGGTCAGATACAAGCTGGAAGAAGCCCTTGCGACGGCGAAGACGGTTTTCACGCGAAGGCATATCGAGATGATGAAAGAATACGAAGAACTGGTAAGGGAGATATACAAGCAGTTATAAAGTTTACAGCACGGAAAAAAATTATTATGAAGAAATATTTACCTCCGGTCATTACACTTCTGATTTTTTTAGCTACAGTTTTATTTCTTGCATTTTATTCCGCCGGCCTGACGGAGGGGAAATTCTTTTATACATTAGACGACCCGTACATTCACATGGCAATTGCGAAAAATTTCGTAAATTCCGGAACATGGGGAGTAACACAGCATGAATTCACATCATGTTCGTCTTCGCCTCTGTGGACTTTTTTAATTTCGGTATTTTATTTTGCTTTCGGTATAAATGCAATTACACCTTTTATACTTAACATAATATTTGCAGGACTTACTGTTGTATTTGCGCATAAGCTAATCGATAATCTCACAGAGAGTACAATTTTAAAAACAATAATTCTTTTAACGGTTTTATTTTTCGGACCGTTTATATCGGTAGTATTTACGGGTCTCGAGCATTCGATGTACAGTTTCCTGATAGCTACGCTAATATTTTATCTTTACAGAATATTCGGGGGTTCGAGCAAGAAAAAGGATATTTACATATTGTTTATTCTGGTTATGTTATTAGCTTTGACGCGATACGAGGGAATGTTCATTACCGGGGCGATATTTTTAGTTTTTCTTTTTAAGAAGAGGATATCTGTCGGGATTGGTGTATTATTATCTGGCTTATTGCCTGTAATTATAATAGGGACTTTATCTGTTTTGAAAGGCTGGTATTTTTTTCCGAATTCGGTCATATTAAAAAGTCCTGTAGAGGCGAGCGATTTCGGTTCGGTTATAACGAGTTTATTCAATCCTGATTTTTTCGAGATTTTGTGGGCATACAAGAGGATACTTATTCTGCTTATATTTCCTGTTTTAATCTTAATTATTTACAGGAGGGACGAAGAATTGAACAGGTTAAGGCCGCTGACATTTATTTTTATACTTATAGTAATTTTACAGATACAGTATGCAAAGCTTGGTTCACTAATGCGATACGAAATGTACATAATAATTTTTGGTATTTTAATAAATTCGGTTTCGATATTAAAGTATATAAAAGGGAGAGATAAGAGGGTAAGAATTCCGGTTATTTTGTTTTTATGTATGGTGATAATACCATTTTCCGTAAGCCCATACGGAGCGGCAAGGGATGTTCCAACAGCAATGACAAATATTTACCAGATGCAGTATCAGATGTCGAGATTTATCAGTAAATATTACGAAGGGAATACAATAGCTCTTAATGATATAGGTGCGGTGAATTATTATAATGACATTTATTGTGTGGATTTATGGGGGCTTGCAAATAAAGAGGTAGCGGATTTAAGAAGGAAGCGGAAGTACAATTTGGAAAAGATTTTTGAAATATGCAAAGACGAAAATGCCGAGACAGCAATTATATTCGAATCGTGGTTCGAGAAATACGGAGGTGTTCCGAAAAGCTGGTATTTAGCTGGAAAGTGGACGATACCGAACAATATAACATGCGGTGCGGACAGTGTTACATTTTATGCAACGGACAGTACCGGTTATTTAAAATTAAGGGAAAACCTAAAGCAGTTTTCGACAGAGCTTCCGAAACCGATAAAGCAAAGCGAGTATTAAGTTTATAAAGTTTATAAAGTTTATAAAGTTTAAAAGTTTATAAAGTTTATGATTTGATTGGGTTTTTCAGGTTTTTTGAATCGCATATGAGCATTAAATTTAGTAATTTTACATACATTTCAAAAAATTAAATAATCCTTAAAAATATTATTTTATGAATACAAAAGAATATATAGAAATTGAAGAAAAATACGGAGCGCACAATTATCATCCGCTGGATGTAGTAATAGAGAAGGCGCGGGGAGTATGGGTATGGGATGTAGACGGCAACAAATATCTCGATTGTCTTGCGGCTTATTCCGCAGTGAACCAGGGTCACTGTCACCCGAGAATTATTGATGTGATGAAGAAGCAGGCAGACAAAGTTACTTTGACTTCGCGTGCATTCAGGAACAACCAGCTGCCGATGCTTTGCAAAGAGTTATGCGAGCTGACGGGTTACGAAATGATGTTACCGATGAACTCCGGAGCGGAAGCAGTGGAAACCTCATTGAAGGCGGCGAGGAAATGGGGATACAAGCGAAAGGGTGTTCCGGAAGGCAGGGCGGAGGTGATAGCGTGTACGAACAACTTTGCCGGGAGGACTATATCGATAGTGACTTTTTCGACTGAAGAGCAATATAAAGACGGGTTCGGACCTTTCACGCCGGGATTTAAAATAGTGGAATACGGAAATGCGGAAGAATTTGAAAAAGCGATTACACCAAACACGGTTGCTTTTATCGTAGAGCCGATACAGGGAGAAGGCGGAGTTATAGTTCCACCCGAAGGATATCTGAAAAAGGTATACGAGATTTGCAGGAAGAATAATGTATTATTAATTGCAGACGAAATACAATCGGGGCTGGGGAGAAGCGGAAAGCTTTTTGCTTATGAATACGACGGAATCAAGCCGGATATGGTAACGATAGGTAAAGCGTTATCGGGTGGATGTTACCCGGTTTCGGCGGTATTATCTTCGAAGGATGTGCTTGGTGTATTCAATCCCGGAGACCACGGTTCGACGTTCGGCGGAAATCCTTTAGGATGTGCAATAGCGAGGGAAAGTTTAAAGGTTTTAGTCGAAGAAAAATTAATTGAAAAATCATTTGAGCTCGGTGAATATTTCAGGGGAAAGCTTCGCGAGATAAAAACCAATTACGTAAAGGAAATCAGAGGCAAAGGATTATTTATCGGAGTAGAGCTTAAGAAGGATGCAGGCGGAGCGAGGAAATTTTGCGAGGGACTGATGAAGCTTGGAGTTTTATGCAAGGAAACGCACGAGCATGTAATCAGGTTTGCCCCCCCGCTTGTAATCACAAAGGAAGAGATAGACTGGGCGGTGGAGCAGGTGAAAAAAGTATTGAGTTAATTTAATAATCGGATTTTAAGAAATGTATCGGGATGAAAATCCCGGTGCATTTTCTATTATATTAGCAGGATAAAACAAACAACATGAACACAAGCAAGAGAAAAATTGCAGGATATATAATAGCGGTAATTGGGTTTATTATGATTCTTTTCAGTGCTTTAAACTACATAATGGGTTGGAATCTGCAAATAACTGCATTCAGTGCAATAGG
Organism: uncultured Ignavibacteriaceae bacterium; assembly: GCA_964501535.1. Classification (GTDB taxonomy): domain Bacteria; phylum Bacteroidota; class Ignavibacteria; order Tepidaquicellales; family Tepidaquicellaceae; genus FEN-1279. The sequence goes on from CAZCSV010000002.1 coordinate 11,654, forward strand.
AATTGTCAATGTTGCAATCGGGACGGGACTAATAAAAAAGTCAAGATAAATTCAATTCAGCCTCCACAATTCGAAATTCAGAACTGCGGCAAATGTTACCCAGAGTAAATACGGAACAAGCAGTACTGATGCAGTTTTAGATATTTTATAAAATGAAATAATGCAAAGCAGAATCAGAACCCACAAAACGACAATCTCGATAAAGGCGAAGAATGGGGATTTGAGTCCGAAGAATATTATTGTCCAGAATGCATTAAGGACGAGCTGGAGCACGAACAGGGACATCAGGAATCCGAAATTGGGGATATCGTTTTTTATCCAGACGAGGTAGAAAGAAATTGCCATAAGCACGTAAAGAGAAATCCAAACGGGTGCGAATATCCAATTTGGCGGATTAAATACGGGTTTAACGAGTGTTGCATACCACGAAGGAATATTTGGTGCAGTGAACATAGAGCCAATAACACCTGCCAGCTGGCAAATAATAATACTAACTGCGAGTTTGAGCCAATGAATTTTCATATACTATATTAAAAATTTTAAAACCTTTGATATATAATTTATAGTGTTCTATAACTTTTTCGACGAGCTTTTTTCTTACTACGAGAACGATATTGGTAACAGAATTATTTTTATCGTTCAGAATTTGTGTAACCATTGGTTCGAGGGCTTCTGATTTAAGTTCAAGGGGACCAATTTCATCTATGATAAGCCATTCGGGTTTTTGCAGGAAGGCGCAATATAATTCATTTTTTCCCCAATCGAAAGCCGATTTCAGAAATTTATAGTTAGATATTTCCGTCAGTTCTATATTTGGGTCATTTCCGATATATTCAAGGAGTTTAGTTTCGTTCGTTTTAATTCTTTTAAGGTATCTTTTTCCGTTTATGCAGGGAGCGAGGATACCGTCCGAATTTGGATTTTGGGCGACCCATTTTTCGAGTTTGGTAGTTTTTCCGCTTTTTACTTCGCCGGTAAATATATAAATGTTATTCATTCTTTAATCCGTTCTACGGTTAACAAATTTAGCAAAGTAAGAGAAAAAAATCCGTGCAATCTTTTCAGTCCTTTTTCGGACGAAGCATCTTTCCAGCAAAAGCCGATGATGCTTTTAAAGAGGGGGAGGGTATTGACCACGCTTTCAATTTCGCCGAGATATTTATTTTTTTTCCTGTCAAGGATTTTTTTAAACAGGTTCATCAACAGAGGGGAAACAAATTTAAACCACAGAAGCATAAGCAATACACCGCGGGCGAGCATAATCAGCAATGAGTCTTTTTTAACGAAGGAATATTCGGGATAAAGATATGAAAGTACCAGTGCGGTAAGCGAGATAGCGAAGAAGAGTATTCCGCCCGGTTTAAGCCACCATTTTTTATGTTTTGATTTTATGGGTTTGTTGAGATTTTCTCCGATGAATGAATTTGCATCATAGACTTTCTTTTTACTTTCATTTTTCAGTATCGAGTCCGCTCTCCGGGCGAGCATTGATGCATAGAGTCCGGTGAAGATTCCGAATACAATATGCACAGAGGCATAGGCGGCAATAATCCAGTAGCTGGCCGAGATACCGGAGCCGGTAAGACCGAAAAATTCTTTAAATAGGACAGTAGCAAACTGGTCAATCGAGTCCCACAGGTTTTTTCCGAAAATCACAGTCAGGAAAAATATTTTCTGGAAAGAAGAAAGCAGAGATACGAAAAAGCCCAGCAGAAGAGCAGACAGTACCGGGAATTTTCTTTTATAGAATATCAGTTCACCGAGCAAGCCCTGCAGGAAGACGGCAAGGTATGCGGTGAGCGGGGTATGAGGGCTGATGATTCCTTTTACTATCAATACGATAACGGTAGCTTTAAGAATTGCTCCCTTACTGTCCGAAAACTCCGAAATAAGAGTAATCAAAATAACAGCGACGTTACCGAGAACGAGGCCTGTAAAGGGGATTTTAGCCATATGAAGGATACCGCCGAGGAATCCTTCGCTAAGAGCCCAGAGAGCGATAAGGCGACTGACTGCTTCGGGATTATGTATGTAATTAATATTGTTCAAGTGAATGAAATTAAAAAAAAAGTTTTGTATAAGCAATAGTGAAAAAGTAAAAGCACGATTAAAAAAGAGCGTAAGGAAATCCGGAGAAGTAAAGAGAAAAACACAGGATTTGATAATTGCTTTTAAAAAAAAATTACAATAATTTAATTTATGCCGAAAAAAACGAAGTTAATATTAATCATCCCAATAATTTTATTAAGCTGTAAGCAGGAAGTAAATATCCGCAACGATAAAGACACGACAAAGTCAGTTAATAACGAAGTGAAAATTGAGAATGAATTGATTTCGATAGCGGGAGTAGGAGATATTATGCCGGGGACGAATTACCCTACCGAGGGTTCGCTTCCGCCTGATGACGGGAAATATTTATTTGATGATGTGAAAGATATACTGGTGGATGCGGACATAACGTGCGGGAATTTAGAGGGGACCCTGCTGGATAAAGGAGGGATTCCGAAAAAATGTAACGATGAAAAAAATTGTCATTCATTCAGGATTCCGACGAGGTATGCGGAATATTTGAGGGATGCCGGATTTGATTTTATGAACCTTGCGAACAATCACAGCGGCGATATGGGATTAGAGGGTAGGGAAAGCACATACAGGACTTTGGAGGAAAATGAAATAAGTTTTGCAGGTACGCTCGATTATCCTGCGGCAATACTGGAGAGCAAGGGGATTAAGTACGGCTTTGCAGGATTTGCGCCGAACAACGGTACCGTAAGCATAATCAATATAGACAAAGCAAAAGAAATCGTTTCTGATTTGAAGTCGCAATCGGATATTGTGATTATATTTTTTCACGGCGGTGCGGAGGGTTTATCGGCGCAGAGAGTAAGCAACAAAAGCGAAACATATCTAGGAGAGAACAGGGGAAATGTATATGAGTTTGCGCACTCGGTAATAGATGCGGGTGCGGATATTGTATTCGGGAGCGGACCGCACGTAACCAGAGCAATCGAGTTATATAAAAATAGAATAATTGCATACAGTCTCGGGAATTTCTGCACATACGGGAAGTTCGGATTAAACGGGGCGATGGGAATTGCACCGATTTTGAAGGTTTATATGAACAGGAAAGGAGAATTTATAAGAGGTGAAATTACGGCAATCAAGCAGGTGAGAAGAGGTTTTCCGGTAATAGATGAAAAAGGCACGATTATCAAAACTATGCAGGAGCTGACGCGGAAAGATTTTCCGGAGATGGGGATAGTGATAGAGGATGACGGGAAGATAATCAAGCGGTGATTTATGCAGAGAATAATAAGTTGAATTAATTTTTTGAAATAGGTAAATTAACAGTTCTTAAATGGACAGGTAGCTCAGTTGGTAGAGCAACGGCCTGAAAAGCCGTGTGTCGCCGGTTCGATTCCGGCCCTGTCCACCACATCCAATGCACAATGTCCAATTTCAAATGTACAATTAAAAGTAAAACAAGTTTTCTGTTTTCAGGAAAAAGCAATCCCGAGAGCGGGATGTGTCGCCGGTTCGATTCCCGTTTCACGGACTTTCAGCCGGTCCTGTCCACCACTTCCAATGTTAAATTTAAAATGTTAAATGTTAAATTATTTTTCATTTAATCATTAATAATTTATTTTACTTTCAACGAATCTTCAATCGATTTCAGCATTTCTTTTGTTTTGGAATCCGCGGGATTGACGGCAAGATATTTTTCAAGATAGATTCTGGCATTCGATAAATCCCCCGTGTTTTTTTTATAATAGCCGTACTGAACGAGGGCATCTTTATATTCCGGGAATATCTCAAGCGATTTGCGAATATTGATTTCGTAATTGGTCACATCGTTCATATTTGCATATGCAAGAGCCAGCATAAGATAGACAACGGAGGCTTTGTTTTCATATTTTAAAATCTGGTTAAGAGTCTGGATTGCACGCTGGAACTGTTTTTGGCTGAGAGCATTTTGTGCATCTATAATCCTGCTGTTAACATATCTCGATACGATATAAGTTTTTTCGGGAATGAATTTATAAATTTCCATTACCTCTGGCGGCAGTGAATCGGCGGTCGAGAAGAGCGGATTTTGATTTACAATCCTGTACCATTCCGTTAAAAACGCAAGATAAGTAACTCCTTTTTCCTTCATATAATCTGTCATTATATCCAAATAATCTTTTTGGTTTAATTTACCGATGAGTTCGGGAGTAATAAGTCCGGCTATATCGACAATTTTCCTGCCCGAATAGAAACCTATTGCGCCGACATCGTGAGTTGCAATTACATCATTTTCGTTAGTATTAGCCTGAAGCCATTTTGCCGCGGCAACCTGTCTGTCGTTTATATACTTACAAGCATCAGCATAACTTTTTTTATTTTCGTTATAATTGACGAGAGACCATATGAGTATGATACCGGCGGGCAGAAGAACGGCGGCAATTACAATTTTCCGGCTTTTCATATAATTACCGATGAACTTGGCAGAACCCCTGAAACCTATTCCGGAAACGAGAATCACAAACGGGATTATCGGCATCAAATATCTTCCGAACCTGAATGCATAGGGCAGTTTATACCAGTAAATGAAAATCAGCGAAAGGACAAAAAGGATATATAGAAAATTCTGATTATATTTTTTTCTGTACAAGTCATTGAGCAGAAAGACGAAAGACAAAGCAAAGCCGACAAAAATCAAGGAGTACGCTCCTTTTGTAAAATACTGCCACACTTCGAGTTTCAGGAAATCCGTTCTGCTCCTGAATTCCGGGCTGTAATAAGTAAGCTTTGCCACATACGTATTCGGAAGAAAACTTCCCGAGAGAATAAGGTTGAATGCAAAATAAATTATCAGAATAGCACCCGCAATAATCCCGATTTTCAAGAAATCATTTTTAGTGAAAAGGTTATCTTTATTTCCGGAAAATTTATAGTACAGAAAATAATCCACAGCAAGTGCGCCCATAAATGCGACACCGTCCGGTCTTGTCCACAATATCATTCCGAAAAACACCGCAAACGGAATGGCTTTTCTTTTCCTGTAATAGTATGCACAGGCAAGCAGAACGAATACAAACATTGTTGTTTCCATACCCGAGCCTGCAATGAAATTCATCCATTTATCGGCAATAAAAACTGCCGTGATAAGCAAAGCATACAAGTTTTCACTTAAAAATTCAAAAGAGCCAAGACGATAAAAAAATATTGCCGATAATATCATGAACGATATTCCCAGAACATAGCTAAGCACAAATTCGTTTTTTGTAATTACAAACCCGACTGCGAGCAAAAGTGTAAATATAGGTGAAGTCGAGCCTGCCGTTACCATTTCGGTTTTAAAATACGAGAAACTATGATATTCGGCAAGGTTTTTTGCAAACGTGAGGTGAATCCATGAGTCATCGAACGGGAATCCCGGATTATGGTTCACCGATACTGCAAAATTAATATAATAATAAGACAGTCCAAAAGTAATTAAAGCAATTGCGATATAAACGATTGTTTTAAATCTTGTCTGCGGGATAAAAAACAAATCGAGGTTCGGTTTTTGTTTTGCGGCGGTATTTTTCTTAGAAGACGGCTTCTTTGACATTGTTTGTGAAATTTAAAAGATTCGTGAAGTTATAAAATCTATTTTTTATATTAAATCCTGTATATTTTACCCGTATCAGGAAGATTAGTAAATCATCAGTTCAATTATATTTTTAGCGGGAAAAAAATTTAAAATTATCGGGCGGAAACCGAACTTCAAGTTGAATAATAATAAAATATAACCGTAACAGAAAAAAATTTTAACAAGGAGAGACAATAAATTATTTTAATATATACCAAGTAATTCAGCAATTACTTTAAACTATACGATTTAAATTGTATAATTTAAAAATTACGTATATTTTGTAAAAAAAATACATATGAATTATCTTCGATTTCTTTTACCCATCGTATTTGCATTTTTCTTTTTTAATTTACAAGCACAGACAGTAAATTACATATCCCCGAAGCCGGGTTCGGTATATAACAATGAAAGGACAAACATAATAATAGGTTATGAAAGCAATGTAAAAGCGGGAACAAACAGACTAAGCGGAATAGATGTCAGGGGTTCGATGAGCGGAAAGCACACGGGGGAAATAATTATGGTTAGTGGCAACAGATTAATATTCAAGCCCGATATACCTTTTTCTTTAGGTGAGACCGTAACGGTGAGACGAATAGACGGAGCCAACGATTTTACATTTTCAATCAGGAAAGTTCGTATAGAAAAAGTAAAGGGCATACACACTGATTTGGGTTTAAAATCGAACGGTTCGGGAGCAAAAGATGAACTAATGTTATCGGATAGTTTACCGATTTCGTCAATATATCAGAACGGTCCGACCACGAGCGGATATATATTTTTAACAAATTTTGGTTTTGGGTTAACCCCAAGTTATTTAATGATTTTAAAGAACAACGGGGAGCCATATTTTTCGAGGCGATTATCAATTATAGGTTTGGACTTTAAGAAACAGAATGACAATCTAATAACATATTTTGACGGTGCAAAAGCTTTTTATCTGGGTTTGGACAGAAATTATACTGTTGTAGATAGTTTTTACTGCGGGAACGGATATCTGACAGACGTGCACGAATTACAGGTAATGCAAGACGGAAGCGCCTGGTTGATGAGTTATGACCCGCAGATTGTCAGGATGGATACAATTGTTCCCGGTGGAAAGGCAAACGCACTAGTGACGGGGTTAATTATACAGAAAATAGATATCAACAAAAACGTAATATTTCAATGGCGAAGCTGGGATTATGTACCTATTACGGATGCAACTCACGAAGATTTAACAGCGGATACCATAGATTATATACACGGAAACGCAATCGAGGTCTGCCCTGACGGGAATATAATGATTTCCAGCAGGCATATCGATGAAATAACCAAGATTAACACGACAAGCGGAAACATTATCTGGCGTTTAGGGGGTAAGCAGAACCAGTTTACATTTATAAACGACGATATAGGTTTTTCTCATCAGCATTCCGTCAGGGTAGTATCCGACAGTAATATTATTTTATTCGACAACGGTAATTTTCATACTCCGAGTTTTTCAAGGGCTATAGAATACAGGATTAACGAAGTAAATAAGACAGCCACACTGGTATGGCAATACAGGCACTCGCCCGATTTATACGCACAAGCCATGGGCAGTGTACAGCGTCTTTCGAACGGGAATACAGTAATCGGGTGGGGGACAGCATTTACGACAATGACCGAAGTAACACCGGCAGGAGAAGTTATATATGAGTTATCGTTAACACAGGGTCTAATGTCATACAGGGCGTTCAGATTCGACTGGGGTTTGCCGGAACAAAATACACCTTACAGTTATATGTTACAGCAGAATTATCCCAATCCATTTAATTCCTTTACCACAATTAAATTTGATATTCCCGTATCATCCAATGCCAGTTTATCAGTTTACGATATTACGGGAAGAAGAATTGACAGAATATTCGATAAATACTTATTGAAGGGAGAATACATATACAGCTGGGGCGGTTCAAATTATTCGAGCGGGGTTTATTTTTACAGATTAATAACGGATACATTTTCGGAAGTAAAGAAGATGGTATTAATAAAATAAGGGCAAGAATTCCCACATAGCCAAATTCAAGACATTCGGGCAGATCCAGATTTTGATTGAATATAGTATATTCGGAATCAATTCATATTAACATTTTTTCATTTCACATAAAAAAAATCTATTCATTTAATTTGCTTTGAAATATTAAACCTGCAGGCTTAAAGAGTATAAATTAAAAAAAATGATTACAGAAAACTAACGGCAAACGCATAAAAACTTAAGATTTTATAGTTATTCACAACATGTGTGTATTATATATATGATTTAACAATAATTAACATAACAGAGAAGAGATGAAATAAATACATATCGGGGAATAGTCATTATTAAAATCCAGAATATCAATAGTTTATGCAAAAATAAATAAGTACTTGAAAAGACAATAATTTTTATAGTATTAAAAATACTTTTCTATTGACATTGCATAAAATTAGGATTACATTTTAAGCGAAGACAAAGTATTAAAAGAGCAATAAATATTCCATTCTTGTTTACACACCGAGGGATATAAAAAGGATGGAGGGAAGAACAAAAAATTGCTTTAGAGCACGAGGTCCAAATTTACGGGGGCTAATATCATTTCTTATACTGTTTAGCATTATTGTTAAAAGCGTGTTCAAGACAGGCTGATTATATGACAATTGGTTTGTTGTCATAAGCATAATGTCTTAAGGGATATAAATTATGAAAATTAAAATTGAATTTCTTTTTTTTAAAATTCAAATTCAATTTTTTAAATAAAAAACCTAATAAGAGGGTGTAAATCAAAAAAATTTAAATGGAGGTATCATGTTAAAAAGAGTTATTTATTCATTTATGGTATTATTTATCGGTTCTTTCATCTTTTTCTATTCTTGCAATGAATCACCGGTATATAACGAGCAGTCATCAATAAACATGACTGATGCAGGTACGAATATATCCGTTCCGAACGTCTTTTGCGGGACCGGTACTTTACAGATTCCAAACGGATTTACTCCGCAGCAAATCGGTGACCCGATACAGTTATGGGCTGGGGTAGGCAATCCTCAATCGGGGGTATTTGTAGGAATTGTAAGTTTTGTCGTAAGCGGAAGCAATCTGCAGGTGACTTACAATTTCACCGATATTGACCAGAACGGAATAGTGGATTTCTTCCCGTATGTTCCTACCGCAATACATTTTGATATTGCAGACAAAAAGAAAGAATTACACGTAAACAAATCTGGGAATCCGGTTCCCGGTCAGTTTGATTATGTGTATGATGTTCCTGCTCCTTACGCAATTACAAATCATACGTTTACTATACCTATTCCGACTGATACGGATAACGACGGATATTACATTGCGGCGCACGCGTCCATTGTGCAGTTCGGAGGCGTTGAAGGATTTAACTTCTATCTGCCGAACAATCAGGTTACATTAAGAATTGTTGATTATCCATCACAAGGAGACCCGTCATACTTCAGATTACAGGTTACCAACGGAGGATTTATATCGACATACAATATGGGTTACGGACCGGGAATATACGAGGGCTGGTGTGTTGACGTTGACCATACTATCAACCTGAATCAAAACTATCCCGCATTATTATTCTCCAGTTACGAAGATCTTCCGAGTTGGCTGGTAGGTAACGGGATGATTGAATATCCTCAAAATTTTGACAAGATTAACTATCTGATTAACACATTTGCAACCGGTCAAATGGTTCAGCCGAAGGAGGCAAACTGCAATCCAAGGATGGTAAACGGGATACCCGTTCCACCGGAAGCGCTTACATACAGTGATATTCAGAGAGCAATATGGTATTACATAGACAACAACCAATCCTCGAACGGATTATCGAACTGGAGTCAATACAGGGTAAATGCAATTATTTGTGCTGTAGAAGCAAGCGGGGAGGGGTTCGTTCCTGCCTGCAACCAGAAAATTGTATTTATTGTGGTACCGTATCTGAATGGCGGGTATACGAGTGTACAGATTGTAATCGGGCAACCGGTAATCGGAGAGATACAGGTACCTTGTGTGACACAGGGGCAGACCTGCTGGGCAGACGGAAAATACGGTGCGAATTTCGATAAAGCAAAGCAATGGGGTACATGGTTCAGATATAATAAAGTGTGCCCTTAACAAAAAATAATAATTAATTAAAAAAGGCCGGCAAAAAAACCGGCCTTTTTTTATTTATGAGGGGGATGATTTGAGTCAGTCGTTATTTTTCTTTTCCTTAGGGGTGCGTGTAATTTCGACTTTGGTATTTTTGTCATAGCAGTCATAGCAGATATCGAGATATATATTTTCGTATACGTACACGGAATATATGCTTACCGTATATGAATAATAATCGTCTTCCATAATTGCCCTGAAGTCATAGACGCCCTCTTCCAGGATTATGTCATAGTAGTCATAGGGATAGATATAGCCGCCGATGATATTTCTGCTCCATCTATCGCCTCCATAGCAGTCACAACGGTAATACACGGCGGTAATATATTTATCGCTTTCGTCATTATACAAGCTCACATAATAGTTATTGGGTGCGTAGACGTACTCGCACCCGTAGAAGCCGAGGGCAAGTGCCAGAAACGCGAATATGTATATTAGTTTTTTCATAGCAGTATAATTTATTTTCTATTTATTATACCCCCCTAAGGGGTAAATAGTTTCACTTTTTTGTAATATAGTAAAAAATTCTCAATTTAGTAATGAATAACAAAAAGAATGAGGGGAGTTATCCGGTTTATTCCGCAAAAAAAACATTCTTTATTTTTTATTATTTAATTATCTTACCGTAAAATAATTTTTACAGTTATGAAGAGAATTTTTACAATAATAATATTATTGATACCGGTCTGTATTTTTGCCCAGAACTGGTATACTTATGCGGGCAGTAATCAGAAAAACGGGTTAACGAAGTTAACGGGACCTGTATCGGTTTCGTCGCCTTACTGGACGGTAAACAGTTCGAATGCGACGGTATGGGGGAATGCGGTATACACATTCGGAAATAAATTCGTGACTTCACGGACGATACTTTCGCCATACACGGGGAAAATCGAGATGCGGGATTTAACTACGGGGGCATTGATATGGGAGAAGGCTGTTTCGGATACATCGAGAATGTACGCGGTAGGTTTTTCGGAGGATGCGGTATATGCGTGTGATTACAAAACGGGTAAGCTTTATGCATTATCTGTAGACAGCGGAAGAGTGAAGTGGAATATAAATTCGGATATGTTTCCCGGGAACACTGGAATATGTTTTGCACCGGACGGTGACCCGATTATTTTCGGAAAGCGTCTCGACAGGAAGACAGGAATTCCGAAATGGACGAACAGTTACATAATTCCGGTAGGACCCGACGGAGGATATGCGTTATACGGAAACACATATTATCACTGGACGGGTTCGATTGTAACGGCAAAGAAATTAATAGCGATAGACATAAACACGGGAGCAACGAAATACCAGTCGGACGCATTACCCGGGGACGGAGACCAGGAGAATGACTTAGTGATTGGACCTGACGGGACAATTTACATAGCCCGGGACGGCGGTTCTCTGCATGCTTTTACTGACAACGGTTCGGGATTCACGCAGAAGTGGCAATTATCACCGGCGGTTTTGGTAAAGTCATTCGGTCCAGGCAACGTGATTTACTGTGCAAATGTTAATTACGGTGTCAGCAGCGGTAAACTGATGAGGGTGAACGGATTAACGGGAACGGTTATAGATTCGGTTACATCGAACATACCTGCGGGTTACGTGACGGTCGGATATGATTCGACAGTTTACGTGAATACCGTAGAAGCGGCAAACGGGAGGTTATTTGCCTTTACGCCGGATTTGCAAACGACGAAGTGGCAATTGAACATACCTTACACATATTATCTCGGATGTCCTCTTGGAAAGGAAGGGGTTTTCGTAGCGATAGGTTCGGGTACACAGATAACGGCATACAAACCCGTGATTAACAGAAAGCCTGTCGCGGATTTTCGTTCGAGCGGAAGGGATATTACAACAGCTCAAACAATTAATTTCTTTGACCAGTCATCATATTCTCCCGTATCATGGAACTGGACATTTGCAGGAGGAACGCCATCGTCATCGTCGTTACAGAATCCGTCGGGAATAACTTACAGCACAGCGGGAATATATGAAGTAAAGCTTATCGCATCGAACGCTTACGGAACGGATACGATATCGAGAACGAGTTATATATTTGTAACGCAATCTTCGGGAATAAGCGGAAATAACAATGAAACCCCAAAAGAATTCAAGCTTTATCAAAATTATCCGAATCCGTTTAATCCAACCACTACCATCGAGTTCAGCATACCGAGGGAGTGTTTAATAACGCTGGCAGTTCATGACATAGCGGGAAGAGAGGTAAAGAAGATATTAGACAATGTAAATTACAATTCGGGAAGTCACAAAGTACAATTCAGCGGTTACGGGATTTCATCGGGGGTATATTTTTATTCACTCTTTGCAGACGGCAGGAGGATAGAGACGAAGAAGATGGTAATAATTTATTAATACCGCAGGAAAAACAATCATTTACTAGGGTGATATATAATCACCCTTTTTTTTATTAAACCAAAACGAATACGTATTTGTCAAACATATTAAATGTTATTAATTAAAAAAAAGGAATATGGGAAAGACAAAATCAATTGCCCTTATAATTATTCTATTAATATTTGCAATAAGCAGTATTAGCAGGGCTCAGGAAAATCCACAGACCGGGGAAGCTCCTAAATACAAATGCACGCCGGAAGAGGCGGCGAAAAGGATTACGGACAAGATGAAAACCAATTTAAATCTTACGGATGAGCAGTATAACAAGATTTTAAAGCTTCAGACGGAAAGAATAACGTACATGAGGGAATTAAGGAGCAAGGATTTGATATCGAAGAGCGAGATGAAGCAGAAGCGTGAGGAATTTAGGAATGGTATGAAGAGCATATTAACCGAAGAGCAGCAAAAAATTTTAAAAGAAAAGATGAAAAAGAAGCATCACAAGCAAAAGAGGGATAAGAAGAATAAGGTCGAGAGCATGTAGTTTTTAATGCAATCAGCCGAAATATCAGCCTCTATAGATGGCAAAGAAAAACAGTTTCGGAGGAATTCCGAAACTGTTTTTATATTTGTCCGATAATTTATTTACTGATAATTAATAGTGAGATAGCTTGATGTAAGAGTATTGGAGTAACAGTCAACCACATCCACCCTATAATAGCCGTCATCATAAAACGTGACTTTTTTATAAAACCAGACCCAGTTGGACTCCATACCGGTTTGTGATATGGTAGTATTATATATCATCTGGCCGCGGCTATTTTCTTTATAGATTACGTAATCGACGCTATAGCATCCGACTTCATAAGGTAATTTAACAAGAAAGTAAAAATATCCGCCTCCGCTTGGAATATTGAAAGTGCTGCTCGGGGTAATCGGTTTTCCATTATCGGACACGCCTTCGCAGAAGTAAAGTGTTTGTGAGCTGGCGGGTTTTTGCATTACGAATAAGGCTGCAACGACAAAAAACAAAATTACAAATGTTTTCCTCATAATTGATTTTTTTAAGTTTTATAAATATTGGAAATTATAACAATTTACTTGAGGCAAAAAGTTCCTGATTTTCGGAATAATCTTTTCTATTTTACTTTTGGAAATAATAAGGTAACTTTAAAGCTAAATTAAAATATTTTTTTATGAAGATTTACAAACTTTTTACAGTAATTTTATTATTTATAGTATCGTCTTCTGCTTTTACGCAGGTTTCGTACAACACATATGTTGCATCGATAATGAACCAAGTAAATACAGATACGGTAACAAAATATGAAAGGGAGCTCAGCGGGGACATATCTTGTATAATAGGCGGAGCAACATATACGATATTATCGAGGCACTACAATTCGCCGCACAATCCAAAAGCGGCACAATATATTTATGAAAGATTTCAAAGTTATGGATTAACTACGTGGTATCAGAATATAAATTCGACCATTACAAATGTTCTGGCAAAAAAGGTCGGGACTAAGTATCCGAATCAGTATGTAATAATATGCGGGCATTACGATGACATGCCGTCGGGGAGCATAGCTCCCGGGGCAGACGATAATGCATCAGGAGTGGTATGTGTTTTAGAGGCGGCAAGGTTATTAAAAAACATAAACCTGCCATATACAATAGTGTTTGCGGCATGGGATGAAGAAGAGCGCGGGCTTTACGGAAGCAAGGCATATGCGGATACGGCTTTTGCGCACGGAGATTCGATAATAGCGGTATTGAATTATGATATGATAGCTTATGACGGAAACAACGACGGGCAGCTTGATGTAAACACTAATACGGCTTCTTCGCCATTGGCAAACGAATACGCACAGATAGTAAGCTTATATCAGCCGACTTTAGTTCCGCAGGTAACAACGTCCCTCAACGGCGGAAGTGACCATCAGTCATTTCAGAACAGAGGTTATAAAGCGATTCTTGCGATAGAGGATAACAGCGATTTTACACCATATTATCATACTGTAAACGATAAATATTCAACCTTGAACATGCCTTATATGGTAAAGATGGTCAAAGCCGGGATAGCGGCGCTGGTAACTATAGCGGGAGATTTCAAAATCACGATTAGTCATACTCCGATTCAGACGGGACCGAGCACGGCGCCGAGGACGGCGACAGCAGTAATAAAATCATCTTATAAGATAGCGACGGGTTCGAATCAGCCGAGATTATATTACAGCGTGAACAGCGGAGCATATAATTATCTGACGCCTTTTTACAACAATCACGACACCGTAAAGTTCACTATACCGGGTCAACCGATAGGCACGACAGTAAAATATTACATAGCGGCGCAGGATTCGGCAGGGACGCTTGTTGCGACGCTTCCATCAGGCGGTTCGGGAGTAAATCCTCCCGGAACAACGCCTCCACCGACACAATACACATATCAGGTAGCTAACGTGACGATAATAAATATCGGAACGGGCACTACAACGTCGAATTATCCGTATACGACATACTGGATGGACGGAAGAACCCAGCTGTTATATCTTGCGAGCGAAATAAATGCAGGTAAAGCGACGGGATATATAACAAAGATAGGATTTAACGTAATAAGCAATTCTTCACAGTTGATGAGTGGTTTTAGCGTAAAAATGCAGCACACGACCAATCCTGCGATAACGGGATGGGTAACCACCGGATGGACGACATGTTTCAGCGGAAATTACACAGTTCCGGGAACGGGGTGGCAATACATAGATATGCAGACACCGTTTCAATATAACGGCTCGAGCAACTTACTGATTGAAGTTTGTTACGACAACAGTTCTTATACCTCTTATTCTCCTGTTAACGCGACTACAATGTCGAATGTGGCGAGGGGATATTACACGGATAATTCTTCGGGTTGTACGATGACATCAGGTTCAAACCTGAGTTATCGCCCGAATATTTCGTTATACTTATCGACTTCGACGGGTGTCGGCAATGAGCCAAGCGGTGTTCCGAAGAGTTTCGACCTTAAGCAGAATTATCCGAATCCTTTTAATCCGGTAACCAAGATTCAGTACGAAGTACCGAAGGCAAGTTACGTATCGATTAAGATTTACGACATACTCGGAAGGGAAGTTGCCTCATTAGTGAACGGAGATATTGAAGCGGGTTATTACGTATATGATTTCGATGCATCGGCGCTTTCGAGCGGTGTATACATATATAAAATGAACGCGGGTTCATTCGAGAAAACGTTAAGAATGATGGTGATTAAATAATAGACGCAATTAATAGTTTTTGATATGAACGGGGAATAAATAAATTCCCCGTTTTTTATTTTGTGAAAGTTTTTGTTTCGAGTTCTTTTTCGAATATTACGGCGTTTGCGGAGTATTGGTTATTTCTGTCTTTTGCTTCCTGAATATCATCTTCGTGAATGTGCATCAAAATAATATGTTTAGGTTTAATGGTTTCGTTTAAAGTTTCCAGAACGTACTGATTGACATCCATATAGCCAAGAAACAGAACATCAATTTTATAATCATCCCAGTTTATCTTATCGATATGTTCCTTACTTTGCAGGATGAACGCATCGCCCATATGCATAACATTGAAATCATTTATCCGGATGATAAAAGCGAGGTTATTGATATCGGTACTTGTTCCGTGTTTTAGGCGGAGAGCGGAGAGAGAGAAATTCTCATTTTTAATTTCCGGTATTTCTTTCAGTTCTCCGATATCGGTATAAATGCAAATTGTGTTTGAGCCATTAAAGCCCGACTCATAAAGTTTATTACAGGATTCGAGAGTTGATATGAATTTGGTACCGGGATTTTTTTGCAAAAATTCCGAAGTGAGTTTTTCGTTATAGTGGTCCTGATGTTCGTGAGTAACAAGAAAATAATTAATATTATCCAACGGAGCATTATGGTTTATAAGTTTTGCAATAGTGCTGTCCGAAGGGGATGTATAGTATTTAGATTTAAAGAGTCCGTCTATCAGCACTTTCGTATTGCCGTTAGAAATAAGGAAACCTTCGTTGGCAATGTATGTGATTTGCAAATCTTTTTGTGAAACACTTTGCCTGCAGTATACTACCATTACAAGCAGGAGGGTGAAGAGGAGATAAATTAACTTTTTCATTTTTATTAAATAATATTCTGCTTATTAATACGGGCAAAAGCGGAAATAGTTATTCAAATTCACAGTTGTTCCATTCGGGCTATCATTAATTTGTTTTGATTATTGGGGTCGACAAAAACCTTCAGAACCGCTCCCTGCTTCAGGTTATTAATATAGTTAATATGGAAATGTTCATAATGCTGAACTCTATAGGGGATTTTTCCCGGTACATTAACGTCCAGTACAAAATCCATCCTGCAAATGTTTTTAATTATTCTTCCCGAAGATACAGCCGAGACAATGGTAGCGGTACCGCGTAAGCCGGAGGTTTTGAGTCTCTCGTTCAGTCTGCTTCTTGAATTGCCGATAAGATACAGCATTAATCCCGCGAACAAAGGACCGGCGAACAGTATGGCACCAACGAGGAAGAAAAAATTCTGCAAGGACATTTCCTTATCGAGCATTTCTTCGGGGTCTGTGATAAGACCCAGGGCGACTAAAATAATGCCCGCAGTCATTTCGATTCCGAATATGATAAACAGGAGAGGTTTGTTTTTAATATCCATTATAAATGTAATTAATTTAAGAAAATTATTCTTTTTGTATTCAGGGCTGATTCAAGTTTAGTGAATTTAAAATTAATATTATATGAAAACAATTATGGATAAAAAATATTGAACTTGAAATTAATTAACACGTCACATATTTTTAGTCAAACATTTCAAGAAGGAAAATTGTACGGACTGATTGCTAAAATATTTTTCATAATACTGTTTATTTTACCGGCATTTGTTTTTCCGCAGGAGGAGCAGACCGGTCAGCAGAAGGTTTTAATATCGCTGATGTTAACCGATTTGGAGAACATCGACACGAGGGAGGAGACATTCGAGGCGGAATTTTATCTCTGGCTTAAGTGGAAGGAAGGGCGTTCGGGCAAGAACATAGAATATATGAATGTAACTGATTACAAAAATGTTTTTTACGACGAATGGGCAGATTCGCTTCAGAGAATTTCGGCAAAAGTAAGGGGAACGTTCCGTTCGAGGTTCGATGTGGAGAAATATCCCTTCGACAAGCAGATTTTAAAAATCAGGATAAGCGATTACGACTGGAATTACGACAGTCTGATGTACGAGGTCGAGACATCGAAGGTCGGAATTTCAAAGGATGTTTTCGACGGGGAGTGGGACATAAAGCTTCTCGGTGCGACGGCGACGAAGGAATATATTTCGGAGGATTATTTTTCGGTGTTCGAATATGCGATAGAGATACAGAGGAAATCTTTTTCGGTTTTCATTAAAATCATAATTCCGCTTTTTATCATAATGGCGATTGCATTCCTTAATCTTTTTGTTCCGCGTGACCAGATAGAGGCGGGTGCGGGGTTAGCTATAAGTGCGTTGCTGACAATAATAGCCCTGCATTTTTCGATATCTTCCCAGTTGCCGGAGGTGAACTATCCCACGAAGGTCGACATACTTTTCATTATAAGTTACTTCTTTAATTTCCTGCTTGTAATCTGGGTGGTACTGGGTTACAATATGCACGTCGCGGAGAAGAAGGATTTAATAGACAGAATAAACAGATTTGTCAAGCCACTCATTCCACTGATATATTTTGTTTTTGCATTTGTGCTGCTGAAGTGGGTGTGAGGAAGTTAGTGTAAATCGGTAATCCATAATTTTTCTACTGCAATAAATATCTTTATTGATTAAAATATAAAAACTTTAAAAAATTAAAGTATAAGTATTTATGAAAAAGCAAATCGTATTATTCTTCTCGATAATATTTTTATTTTATATTGACTCAAACGCACAATTATATCAGGACTGGAAGTGGCTTCACCAGTCTCCGCAGGGAAATGATTTAAGATGGGTTAAGATGTGGGATGCGAATACGATATATGCAATAGGATATAAAGGGACGTTCATAAAGACGACAGACAGGGGTGCAACGTGGACTGTAAATCACAAGGCAGGGAGGATTGCAGGAATTCCGGTGCAGACATCGGATTTACAAAACGCATACTTCTTTGACCAGAATACGGGAATTGTAATAGGGTCATTCGGCTCGATATTCAGAACAACCAACGGGGGTGTAACATTTGACAGTACGAATAATCCTGCCCCAACGAATACGACTTTTCGGGGAATAACTTTTATAAATAACCTGACTGGTTATGTTGTATGCGGGCTTACGAATTACAGATTAATGAAAACAACCGACGGTGGGACGAACTGGACGGCGGGTTTTGGTACGGGTCCGAGATTTTCAAATCCATATCACATACGTGCTTTTAGCGAAAACAAACTTATGGTTTTTAATCAGCTCGGCACGGTATATATGTCAACGAATGGCGGATATAACTGGGATTCGATTTATATAGGGAGCCAGGTGAATTTTTATCAATCATATTTTACGGATGCAAATACGGGTTATGCATGCGGTGACCATGGCAGGTGCAGGTATACTACGAACGGCGGATACAACTGGAGCAACATGTCAGGTGTGTTATTCGACAGGAGTATTCACTTTTTCGATATAAAAGCGCGAGGCAATGCTGTATATATGACGGGAAATTCCAATTACCTGTGGCGCTCGACTAATCTCGGAGCGATTTGGGATTCACTGGAATTTATGTCGCCGACAGCGCGTCAGCCGTGGAGCAACTATTATTATTCGTTCGATTTTTTGTCCACGTCCGATACAATGATTGCAGTAGGTTCACGCGGTTCGATACATCAGGTTCTTTCGTCGAACAAGGAACCGCTCGGGCAGTATTTAAAAACAGGGAGTCTGCGGGATATTTGGGTTTCGACTTCAGGGACTATGATAGCGATCGGGGCACCATCTTCGGTAAGTGCGGTTGCGGTAACGCACGACCAGATTTTGCGTTCAACCAATGGCGGCGTGAACTGGAGCGTGGTTTCTCCGTCACCGACTTCGGCTGCGGATTTTTACAGCATAGATATGATTGATGATAACACGGGTTTTGTTTGCGGGTCGAGGTCGGCGGTTTACAAGACAACGAACGGCGGAACAGGATGGGATTCGCTTGTGATTCCAAATATTCCTGCGGGTTCACTTTTAATCGAGGTTGATTTTGTTAATGTGCAGACGGGATGGATTTTTTCGAGATATTTAACGGGATACGATTCCACGATTTATAAAACGACTAACGGC
Organism: uncultured Ignavibacteriaceae bacterium; assembly: GCA_964501535.1. Classification (GTDB taxonomy): domain Bacteria; phylum Bacteroidota; class Ignavibacteria; order Tepidaquicellales; family Tepidaquicellaceae; genus FEN-1279. The sequence continues at coordinate 31,099 of CAZCSV010000002.1, forward strand.
GGAGTAAACTGGTTCAAGCAGAAGCTGAACACTCCTGCCGGCAGTTCAAATTCGATATATAGTGCCTTTATGCTGGACGAAAATAACGGGTGGTGTTTAAACTATAAACCGCGACCGTGGAAAACCACAAACGGCGGGATAAACTGGGATTCGACGAAGCTCAGCGACAATTATCTTGCTGGTTCTTTGTATGATATAAAAATGCTAAATACGATGACGGGATATTGTGTCGGTGCAAATAACAGAGTTTACAAGACAACAAACGGAGGAACAACTCCCTGGACAAATACAGGTTATTCTTCGACTACCGTAATTACAAATTATACCTGTGAAGTATGGAATCCGCTCGAGTGTGCGGTAATGGGAACATACGGAACGGTTTATTACACTTCAAACGGGGGTTCGAGCTGGATAAACAGGAATATCGGAGCAAGCATAAACGATATTTACGGTTCGTATCTTGCAGCCGACGGAAAGCTATATGCGACTTCACTTTTGGAATCGAATATATTTAAAAATGAAAATATGTTTACTGTCGGAATAAAAGTAACAAGCAATTCGATACCGGAGAGGTTTGAATTGGTGCAGAATTATCCGAATCCTTTCAATGCGATGACAAACATTAAATTCAGGGTGTTAAATGCAGGAACGGTCAGGATAAACGTTTATGATATTACAGGAAAAGAGCTTGCAATTCTTGTAAACGAAAAACTGAATCCGGGGAGTTATGAAGTAAAATTTGACGGGACTGATTTTGCGAGCGGAGTATATTTTTACAGATTATCGGCAGGCAACGTTTTATACGATGTAAAAAAGATGTTGTTAATAAAATAGTTTATAGTTTCTTACGGAAAAACTTTCAATTGGCTTGACATTGTTATCGGGCTTAAAATTAATTTGAGATATGGTATTAACTATTGAGAACATATTGCTGGTTGGTTCTATCCTTTTGTTGATTTCCATATTTGTCGGTAAAACATCCTTTAAATTCGGAGTCCCCACTCTTATTTTCTTTTTAGTAATCGGTATGCTGGCTGGTTCCGAGAGTATAGGCGGAATATATTTCGACGACCCCAAAATCGCCCGTTTCATAGGAATCATTGCATTAAATTTCATTTTATTTTCGGGCGGTCTGGATACAAGCTGGGAGAAGGTGAGACCGATATTATGGCAGGGGATAACGCTTTCGACATTAGGTGTTTTTATTACTGCTTTTATACTGGGGATTTTTGTTCATTTCGTACTTGGTTTTTCGGTTTACGAAGGGTTATTAGTCGGAGCGATAGTCTCTTCAACGGATGCCGCCGCAGTGTTCTCCATTCTCCGTTCGAAAAATCTCGCATTAAAAGGGAGCTTGCGTTCGGCCCTGGAGTTTGAAAGCGGAAGCAATGACCCGATGGCATATTTTCTGACGGTTGCATTTTTAGGATTGATATTAGACAGTAGTGCAGGTATAGGAAGCGTTTTTGTCTTGTTCATTGTGCAATTCGTAATCGGCGGTTTGTTTGGTTATTTATTTGGTTATATCGGGAAAATAATTATTAACAAAATCAAGCTCGATTACGAAGGATTATATCCCGTTCTGGTTATTGCATTAATGTTTTTGGCTTTTTCATTGACGGATTTTTTAGGCGGCAACGGATTTTTAGCGGTATATATAGCATCGATTTATCTTGGCAACAATGAACTCATGCATAAATCCTCCATAATAAAAGTGTTCGATGGTCTTGCGTGGTTAATGCAGATTGTTCTTTTCGTAACTTTGGGATTACTCGTTTTTCCGAGTCAGATTTTTCCGGTAATAGGAATAGGGTTACTCATTTCGCTTGTACTGATTATTATTGCCAGGCCCGTGAGCGTATTTTTATGTTTGATGTTTTTTAAAATGAAAAACCGTAACCGCTGGTTTATATCCTGGGTAGGATTGAGAGGGGCAGTACCCATTGTTTTTGCCATGTATCCCTTACTGGCAGGGATAGAAAAAGCCGGTATAATTTTCAACATAGTTTTTTTTATTTCCGTAACTTCAGTGCTTATTCAGGGTACGACTCTGACAAAAGTGGCAAAATGGATGCACGTTTTACTGCCCGAAAAGGTTAAGGCAAGAACACCGGTGGAAATAATTCTTTCGGAGAGTGAGAAGACGGAACTGACGGAAATTATTTTACCCAACAACAGCAGTGCGGTCGGCAAACTAATCGTAGAGCTTGGTTTTCCAAATACGGTACTTATTGTCTTAATTAACCGCAACGGAAAATACATAACACCAAAAGGCTCGACAGTTTTGGAAGCACTGGATGTTTTGCTGGTTTTGTCAGAAGACAAAGAGGGTCTTAATAAATCCGTAAAGTGTCTTACGGGAAAAAACAGTAGTGCTTAATAAACATTTTTTGCAAACTCTTATTATCATGCTACAAATAGTTACCTTGGTTTCGTAGAGTTATTTATAATAAAAAAACCCGTCTTAGGACGGGTTTTTTTATTCGGATTAATTTATTATTTTATTTTATCATCATCATTTTCTTTGTCTGCGAAAAATCTTTTGTTTCCAGAGAGTAAAAATAAATTCCGCTTGAATATTTTGATGCGTTCCAGCTGACCTCATAAGTGCCTTGTTTTAAATTTTCATTTACCAAGATGTCCAAGATTTTTCCCGAAACATCAAAAACTTTTAATTTTACGAATGCGGATTTGGGGACGTCGAATCTGATACTGGTAGCCGGATTAAACGGATTCGGGAAATTTTGAGAAAGACCAAATGAAGCTGGCACGGTGTTAGAAACCGGTGTAATGCCGACAGAATTTTTAACAATTATTCTTTTATTCGGAGCCCAGTTCCAGTCGTCACCGCTGTTTGAATTATCGCTATTGGTAGCTTGGCCCGTTGCATACAGTGTATCTGTTCCTGCGGTCGAGGGAGCGGTATAATTAAACAGAACGGTGACAGTTCCGTTCGACATCGGGATATTGCTGTTATGTGTAAGTTCGCCGTTGGACAAACGAATATTTCCGGAGACGGGATTCAGAGAGCCGAATTTGGCGGCGATATCAAGACCCGCCCCGCTTTTACTCGATTTTGAAACAGTAAGGGAATATTGTTTTGTTTGATTCACGGTAACAGTATCCGGTCCGCTTATAGTGACAATTACTTCGGGGTTAGACGTATCATCATGACAAGAACATCCGCTTAGTGTTGTTTTTTTTGTCCTTCCGGTCATGCCCGTACTTGATGCATACAGGTATACAGACAAAGATGTCAGAAAGCCGATAACGAATACCAGTATAATTAATTTTCTTGTAAATAATTTTTTCATAGTTTATTTCATTTTTTAATTTTCATTTTAAAACAGAGTGAATTAAAATAAAGTTCATTGTATGAGGTTCGAGAAAACGAAAATTAAAACATTAAAAAAAGTGAAAAGAATATGTGATATTAACGCATATGAGGTCTTTTATCGAATGGCGGATATGGCTTCGAGGGAAGGAACAATAGTTTTTTATTTACCACGGACATATTATTAGATTTATCAATAATTTCTATTTTGAAAAATAAATTTTGGTAGTTGTCATACAGGAAGAAGTCGAAATCCGGTTCATCCGGATAGTATTTTTTCATTTCCCTTGGCAGAAGAAAATTTTCAATTTTCTGGTTTTTGCCGGGGGAGAGGGTATAGGTTACGTTATTTTCCTTAATCACCTTATCAGAACCGGAGGCTAATCTGATAATATATTCTTTAGTTATGTCTTCGTTTGTATTATTATAGATTTCCGAGAAGGCATAAAATTCCTTCAGGCCGAAGATATTTTTGCTGATCAGTGGTGTAATCTCTTTTGTTCCGCTGTCATTTACTTTATATTTCGAGAGTATCATCAGGTCACTGAACATAATATTTTCGGATTTAAGATCCTTTACAAAGAGGTCAAGAGATTTTTTATATTCTTCTTTTGAATTGCTGTTTTTTATCAGGATATAGGCATGATATTTCCCCGGTTCGATAGGATAGTTATAAAAATAATACAAAGATTCTTTTGATTTAACGGTCATCTGGTCATTGGTAAACGACAGTGAATCATAATATATATTATCAAGAACGGTTTTTTTCAGGTCATCTTTTACTATGACGGACACGGTAATCACGGTTTCGTATTTTTCCGTATTGAAATTCTTTTTAAAGAGAATGTTATCAAAGGGTATTTCGATATAAAGGTCCAGTCGTGCATTCAGGCTATCCGTTTCGAAGAAGACGACGGGGTCGGCAAAGAATTTTTCTTTTGCAGAAATATCGGGATACATCATGAAGCCGGGCTGCTGCTGAGGAACAGAGCAGGAGAACAGAAAAGAGAGAGAGGTAAAAAAAGCAAAAAAATAAACGAGAGTATTTTTATATAAATTCATGCGATAAAGTTTCATGCATATTAAAAAGATTTAAACAAACAAAAAATTCAAAAAGGTGATGAGCATAAAGATTCCGGCAGAAGCATTATTTCGAGAAACCCGAATTCTTTTTAAATTACAGAGCGTACGTTAATATATTTTCAGGAATTATTATTGGTGTAAAAAAGAAAAGCTGCTTTAGAGGAATAAAGCAGCTCATGTTATAAATGTACATTATGTATATTATCTACGAACCATAGGAATTGTCACATTTGCTGTCTCTCCGGTTCGAACTGTCAGTTTAACCTGGGCAGTCTGGTAGCCCGATTTTTCAGCAATTATAGTAACTTCCTGCGGGTTAGTATTCAGATGAAATTTATATATAAAAAAGTTACCGCTTTGACTTGTCTGGACCGTATCGGATGCAGGGTAAGTGAATATCAAAACATTTTGAAGGGCATTATTGTCGATTGCATCCATAACGTATCCGTTAATTTGTGCTTCCCCATAGTCTGCCGAGCCAATGCCCGAGGGGTCGCACCCGAAGATAATCAGTGCGGCAAAGAACGCAAAAAACAGTATAACAAAGTATTTAATTTTCATTTTAATATTAAGATTGAATTATTAATAAACAAATTTCAATAATATAACAAAAAAACTTTAAAACAAATTGCAAATAATAGAAAAAAAGTTCATCATTCTAATGTAAAAATATGTAACAAATTGTAAAAAGTTCATTAAAACAAAAGAAATCAGAAAAATAATTAAAGTTAAACGTAAGGTTAATATTACGAATATCTATAAAAATCAAGCAATTACGATATATAGCGTTTCTCATTTTGAGAAGGTTTGTATCATAGAGAGACGAATTCTGATATTATTTATGGAAACAATTAAAAATAGTTAGATTTTATTAAAAAAAACAGCAAAGTAAATTAAAAAACGGAGGGTATGGAAATTGCTATATAATAGTATAAATCAAGTAAATAAAATCAAACGGGGGAAAAGTTCGTGAAAAGATATACAGCGTTAGCAATCATAATTTTACTGAGTGTACAAATCGGTTATTCTCAGGTAGTTGACACGAGCCGTGTATTCGGGGTTACGATAGATGCGGTAAATAATTTGAATGCCGTAGTTACATCCTTATCGAGGTTATGCAAGAAGCCCACGACGAGGATAGTGTTCGATGAATTTGTGCCCGCATCGGAATACCAGACAGCGGTAAACCAGATTCACGATGTGAGCTTTATAATGGGTGAGCTTCTCGACAGCTATTATATGAACCAGTACAACCTTTCACAATACGTTGCAAGGACGAACGAGTATGTAAACCTTCTGGGAAACAAGGTGGATATATGGGAAGTGGGCAACGAGGTAAACGGGGAATGGCTCGGGACAATAGGCAATGTGGTGGCGAAGATAGATACGGCATACAAGATAGTAAAATCGAAGGGAAAGAAGACTGCTATTACATTATATTACAACAAGGTGTGTTACGAGAATATACAGAACGAAATGTTCCGCTGGGTAAACAACAATCTTAATGCGAATATCAGAAACGGTCTGGATTATGTATGGGTATCTTATTACGAGGATGACTGCAACGGATATCAGCCCGACTGGCAGGCAGTGTTCGACAGTCTGCACGTTTTATTTCCGAACTCCAAAATCGGCATAGGCGAATGCGGAACCACGAAAGTGACAAAGAAAGCGATATACATAAACAGGTATTACAGGATGAACGTAAAGACTCCGAAGTATGTCGGAGGATATTTCTGGTGGTATTACAAGCAGGACTGTGTTCCGTTTACGGATACGCTCTGGAAGGTTTTGAATAATGCTTTAGGGCATGTTTTACCGTCTATCACGCAGACAAATCAGTTTTTAAATACGTCTAAATCATCACCCCTGAAACCGCCGGTCGAAGACAACGTTGGAAACCCAGAATACAATAAAAACGGCGGGGAATTATCCGGAAACATTCCAGTTAAATACGAGATGACGCAGAATTATCCCAATCCGTTCAATCCGAAGACGAGCCTGACATATTCGCTTCCTGAGGACGGATTTGTGAGTTTAAAGATATATGATTTAAACGGCAGGGAAGTGAAAACGCTTGTAAACGAATTAAAGAAAGCCAATACATACAGGATTGATTTCGATGCATCGGAGCTGTCGTCGGGAGTTTATTATTATAAAATCAATGCAAACGGATACATCGATGTAAAGAAAATGATATATGTAAAATAGAAATCACCCTTTTCCATGGTGGGAACAAAAGCCCCGTTCTGTTTTAAGGCAGACGGGGCTTTTTAAATTTGAGTTATTTTTAATAAATTTATAAAAGATATAAGAAATTTAATAATTTTCGAGAATAAATTCTCAGAACGAAAATTAGTTCATTAATATTTTAAATTGAATTTCATATATTAGGCATAAACAAGTCATACCAATTTCTTAAAAGGAGAATAGAAAATGGCAGTAGATTACACCAATCTTCAGAAAATGGCACAGCAATACCAACAGCCGCCTCAGGCGCCGATTCAGCCGAACCCCAAGAAGCCGGCAAGCGGAATAGGTTGTATAATAATATTATTCGTATTGGCATTTTTAATCGGGCTGGGTTCACTGGTATATTTCTGGGTATACCCGACATTTTTTTCGGGTGATGAGACTACGGTAGTGGACAAAAAGTCCGGTAAGCAAAAGAAGGTTTCGAAGAAATCCTCGATGGACGGGATACTGAACAATGCGATAGTCGTGACAGACGAGGAGGGCAACAGCAGCATATGGGTGATAACTTACAAATACAAGAGTTCGAAGTATTACGTGAACACATACATATACGAACCCGAAGAAGGCAAGGTGATAAAGAACTACGAGACCGAATCTACTACTTTTCCTTCGGGGCTGAAGCTGTTTTATATCAACAAGGAAGTATGGAAGGTAAATTCGTCCGCGGCGGGATTTGCGGCGGGTGTATACATTTACGACCCCGTGAGCGGAGATGAAAAATTGAACACGCAGAGTTTTTCTGATAAATATCCCGAGCTTCAGGGCGGGATAAGCAATTTATGGGTGAACGAGGGTTCGCATTACATCAGTTTCGAAACGCGGGACGGAAGGAAGCCTGTATACGATATGGAGGCGGAGAAGATGTATTCGAGTATGACGGAATATCAGAAATCGTTAAGGGACGTGAAGGGTGAAATGACGATATTTGCACTCGGGGTAGAGAAGAGCGGAGAGGAAGCGAGGAAGAAGCTTTTTCTTCTGACGGGACCGATATCCAATTTAAAGGACAGGAGCGTATCTGAATCGTACTTCGAAAATCCTTCGACGCTGAAATTTTTCACAAAGTCGGAGGCGAAGCAGATTGCAGGCGGCAAGGTTTTTCTTGAAGGTGTTTTATTATATCAGGACGATGAATGCTGTTTCGTGTTTTACCAGTCGCAGACGGGTAACGAAGCCGAAAGATATTTATCCTGTATAGACAAGGCGGGCGAGATATTATGGACGGTATCGACAGAGGACGTATTATTTCCGAAATTAAGGGCGACGAGCGGAGATGCTTTTTCGACGATGTTTTTTATAAAGAACAATGTTCACGTTTCACGCTCGGGGGATATGGCAGTTCTGATGTATGACAGGTTCGGAATTATGGGATTCGATTTCACGACGGGGAAGAAGGCATTCGAGGTGGAGCTGAGCAAGTAATTAATACTTCGGGGTATAATATTATCAGGAATAATAATCAAAAATTATTATTCCTGTTTTTTTTATTTTTGATAAATGTTTTTTTCCAATCTTATCAGGTTACGAAACATAACACGCAAGTAAATTCAGTAAAAGTCATCTAACTATTTAAAGCGTAAAATATATTTCTCGCATTGAATCGCCAATAGCCTTTTCGTGGTATATGGCGAAAAAATATCTATTAATTTAAATAAAATCCCTAAAATGAATCAAAAAATTTTAGCAATACTTGTACTTTGTATTTTATTTACTGGACTGGCATACAGTCAGGACAGGCCGCATAAGCACAGAACCGTCGATAAAAAGCTCTCAGCGGAAGAAATGACAAAAATGGAAATGAAGATGTTAAAGCAGGAATTAGAGCTGACGGAAACACAGGTAACTTTTGTGCAGAAAATCCTCGAGGACTCGAATAAAAAGATGGAAGAACAGTTTAAAAGCGATAATAAGGACAAGGAAGTAATTGAAAATATTTTGAAGGAAAAAGACGATAATCTGAAAAGAGTCTTAACGGATGAACAGTGGACAAAATATCAGGGCATTAAGGATAATATGAAAAACAAAAATAAACGCGGAGATGGGCCACCCGACAGGCAAAAACCAAGAGAGGATGAAAATTAGCAAAGGAGAGGTAAAAATCAACAAAGCAGGCTTGTCGGGAGATAGACAAGCCTGTTTTTTATTTTCAGAATGTAAATGAAACTCCGAATTTAAACGATTCGAGCATAAGCGGTGCTTCGGTATCGAACGGCCAGTTCATTCTGGATTTACGCAGTTCATATATTCCGTAGGAGTAGGCATTTTTAAGAACGAAGTTAACTATAACGCCTGCGAGAGGCTGATTTCTTAAAACTCTCGATACGAAATCATCAACCAGCTGCATACCGCCTTCTTCGATTATATAACTGCCCGCGAATTTCCAGAACAATGTTCTCGGAAAAATGGCAGAGCGTTCATATTTGGCTTCGAACGAGACCATCGGGAGAACATTGAAAATAATACCGCCTTCCGACGATGTACCGAAACGCATGCTTTTGTTGAATTTAGCCAATGCTATGTTATCATCGGGAAAAGAAGCATCGGGGAAATTTCTCATATCGAGAGCCGACCATGTGAGAGAGCCCGAGGTATACGGTGTAATTGACATAGAGCCGATTTTAACTCCGTATCCTTCTTTTTTGCCGCCGCCGAATCTCCACATATCGAAGGGAAGAGTCCCGGCTGAGTTGGTTTTATAATCCAGCGATGAAGATATTTTATTAATAAAGACATACGAGTTGAAATATTTCAGTACGTCTTTACTGTATCTGCTTTTATATTGAGTAGCCGAGCCGAGTTTGAGTTCGATTAGTCCCGCATTCGAGAACTTGCTTCCGAATCCGTCGAGGGACAACTGCGATGTTCCGTTATTTAACTCTATGAATGGTTTATCAAGAAATTTAAAACCGTTATTTTGGCAATGAACCTGAGTAAAGCCATCGGATAAGAGCATAAGGAAAAAAGCAAGCAGGAAAGAAATAAATATTTTTCTCATATTTCCAATATTTAGTTTTATAATATATTAGACGTAATTGGTTGAGAATAGTTGCACGGTTATCGGAACCATTCGGATAATATGGGGGACAGCAGATATTTACGGTAATGCATAAATATTTATGCCATACTTAATTATGGACTTGATTTTAAGAAACATTTTAGTTCTTTTTGTTTAATTTTTAAAAATAAAACAGGAGAGAGAAATGACAATTGCACAAGCGTTTCTGGAAGAATTAAAGCAGGAAGCTGTTTCTACAAGAAAATTACTCGAAAGAGTACCACTGGAAAAAGGTGACTGGAAGCCGCACGAAAAGAGTATGCCGCTAAACCGTCTTTCGAGTCACGTAGCGGAAAATTATGAATGGGTAGCGATGGCAATAGAGACAGAGGAACTTGATTTTAAAAAGCAAGAGTACAAACCGTTTATTCCAAAAACTACAGAAGAATTGATTAATTTCTTCGAAGAATCAAAAGCAAAAGCAGAAAAAACTTTATTGAACTGCAGTGACGAGGAGATGATGAAGAACTGGACGATGCGCTCGGGGGAGGAGGTTTATTTCACGGTTCCGAAAATGGTTATGATAAGAAATTTCTGTATAAATCACATGATACATCACAGGGGGCAGTTGACGGTATATCTGAGACTGCTTGGAGTACCATTACCCGGAATATACGGACCGACAGCCGACGAGCAGATGTAAAAAAATTTTATTGATTCTAAAAGGAATAAAAAGAAAACCCCTTCGGTGAAGGGATTTTCTTTTTATTTTATTAAAAGCATTTTTTTGGTTTCGGAGAAGTCACCAGCTTTTAATTTACAGAAATAAATACCCGATGTTAAATCCGAGCCGTCGAAAGTGACTTCATATTCACCGGGCTTAAGATTTTCATTTACCATTGTCGCGATTTCTTTTCCGAGTATGTTAAATATCTTCAGTGTTGTAAAACCCGGCTCTTTAATGTTGAATTTAATTTTCGTCGCAGGGTTAAACGGGTTCGGATAATTCTGGTAGAGTTTATATTCGGACGGTAAAATATTTTTTTCTTTATTTACCGATGTTATAACAAAAAGTTTTTTATAAATGCCCGAAGTTGAGGATGCAACATAGAGGTTATTATCAAGTTTACTAAAAACGAGGTCAATCATATTAGCTCCCGGGAATGCGGTTGTCGAGTCAGTCCAGTTAAGTCCGGAGTTAGTGGAGAGTAAAATTTTATAGGGCGAAAAGGTAATTGCCGCGGCTATTCCCGGAATATTCGGATGAAAAGCAATTCTTCTGCAGGCGGTATTAAAAATCTGAGTCCAGTTCTGTCCGTTATCTGCAGAGCGGTAGATTCCGTTGTCATTGGATGTTAGAAGTGTCTGCGGATTAAACGGGTCTATTGCAACGCAGTAACAACCGAGCGAAGAGGGAAGTCCGTTGAATGAAGATGTCCAGGTATCTCCATAGTCTGTGGATTTAGTAATTTTTCCGTCGCCTGAAACATATATAACGTTTGAGTTTACAGGATTGACTGCAATTTCCGTCATAGCGGTATGCAGATATCCCGATATTAAATTCCAGTTTGCTCCGCCGTTTGTAGATTTTACAAGGTCACCGGGTGTAATGTCACTCCATCCGCAGGAAAGCAAAGTATCGGGATGGTTGGGACAATATTTAATATCGGTGAATTTTCCGCCCTGTGAATTTCTGACAATTGTTCCCTGTATGCTGAAGTTGTCGTTCAGCTCGAGATATCCTTTAAAGAAAGCATTTACCCTGCCTGTAATAACTCTTGCATACCTATTTGGAATAGTAGATACAGACCAGACTGTTCTGCCGATGTAACCCGGCATTTCCTTTACAGCCCACTGGGAGGAATATAAAGAGTAGAATCTATAACCTTCTATTGTTCCCGCATACAGAGTATCTCCGCCAGAATTTAAGTGAAGCCGCGTCAGTGTTGTTCCCGAAGCACCGATGCTAATCCAATTGCTCTGTGCGGATGAATTATGAGTAATGAATAATGTTGAGCAAAGCGAAATCCCGATGAGTATGCGAATCGGGAAACAATAAAAAACGAAAATGAAAAATATTTTTTTCATAAATATTCTTATTTTAATAATATCATTTTTCTTGTTTCAGAAAAATTTTGAGAGGTCAGATTGTAAAAATAAACTCCGGATGATAAATTGCCCCCATCGAACACTATTTCATATTCACCGGCATGGAGTTTCTCATTTACCAGTGTTGCGACTTCTTTACCGAGTATATCATAAATGGTTAATTTTGAAAATCCTGTTTTTGCAATATCAAACTTTATTGTTGTGTTCGGATTAAACGGATTCGGGTAATTCTGGAACAATTTAAAATCACCGGAAATATTTATTGAAGGTTCGGAAATAAATGTTACTCCTCCGTTCGTAGTTTTAAGTACGGCATTACTTCCGATTGCATAACCGGTCGTGTCATTAGGGAAATCAACAGACCACAGTTCTATTGTTGAACCTGTTGAATGTACAATCCAGTTTAAACCTCCATTACTTGTTGTGATTATTTTCCCTCCCTGTCCGACCGCAATCATAGTGTTTGCGTTTTTTACATAACAATCTCTTAAGTATCGTGTATCACCGCTTGATTGTAAAAACCAGTTTATTCCGCCGTTCGTAGTTTTAGCGATTGTCTCTCCACCGATATATCCGGCAACAGCCCATCCGGTATTTGAATCTGCAAACATCACGGAATAAAGCGGAGTGGAAATTCCGGAGGTACTTTGGTTAAACCAATTCGCTCCGCCGTTTGTAGTTTTAATAATTTTAGGAGAACTTGGTCCTCCCACGCTCCACCCTGTATTTGCATCGATAAAATAAACAGAAAACATTTTATTTGCCGTACCGCTTGTCTGAGCAATCCAGTTTATTCCTCCGTTAGTAGTTTTAAAAATTCTTTCAGCGGAAAAATCCCCTCCGACCACCCAGCCTGTGTTTTCGTTTAAGAAAAATACATCGTTTAATCTATCCGATACACCTGTCTGCTGTTGAGTAAATGTTCCTCCATTTGTTGTTCTACCGATATATCCGGGATAACCGACAACCCATCCTGTAAGGTCATTTAAGAAAAATATACCGGATAAATTCCCGCCTGATAGAGAAGACCAGTTAAAACCACCGTTTATTGTTTTTTTAGTTATCCCATTTGCAGTTGAGTATCCGGTATTAACGGAGGGAAAAGAAACTGCTTCGTTTCCCTGACTGGAAACAACTACCCATTGAGTAAAACAATGTTCAATGTTCAATGTTAAATGTACAATTAAAATAGAAATAAAAAGAATTAATTTTTTCATCTTATAAATTATTTATTTTATAAGTATCATTTTTTTTGTTTGAGAAAAATCGCCCAAAATTAATTTGTAAAAATAAATTCCCGATCTAAAATTTGAACCATCGAAAAATACTTCGTATTCTCCGGGCTGAAGCTTTTCATTTACAAGTGTTGCAATTTCTTTTCCGAGTATATCATAGACTTTTAGAAGAACGAGATCCCCGACAGGAGCATTCGGGGATGACAATGGTGTCGCATCCGGGGATGACAGACGAGCTGGGATATTAAATCTTATATTCGTAGAAGGATTAAAGGGGTTCGGATAATTCTGATGTAATTTAAATTCTTCGGGGATTTCGGAAGACGCTATATTAATTCCGACGGTTGTATTATTTTTAAACACATAATTTCCGACTCCCGTATTATCCCAGTTCGAGACGGCGAAATCCAGACTATGGGATGCAATGTATCTGACCGTTACAGCAACGGAATTTGCCGGAGCATTTTTAAAAACGAGCCAGCCGTTTTCGGGGTTATAGCAATAGTCGCTTATCGGGACTATATTTGTACCGAATTTTGCCCATACGATTTTTTGCAGAGGGCTTCTGGTGAGGTAAAAAAGTTTTTTTGTTCCGTTTCCCGTAAAGTTTGCTGTAAGAGTATCGAGACCATCGTTATTATAGTCGGCGAATTTGATTGCTTCTACGACACTGCTTGTCGAGGATGTCCATTGGGGAGTGGACTGGAATGTACCGCTCGTGTTTTTATAGATATAGCATGGTTTCCACCAGCCGCCAGAGATTAAATCGTTCCATCCGTCGAAATCCACATCGGCAAGAGCTATTCCCGAGCCGTATCCCGAGAATGATGAAGACCAGTATGGTGTTGTATTGAAAGTTGTTCCTGTATTTAAATAAATTTTAAATTTACCCGTACCTCCGAGCTGGTTATTATCTGCAACAGCAAGGTCAATATTGCCGTCATTATTTACGTCAGCAAGAAAAAGCGAGTTTGAATAAATATTATCCGCCGATGACCAGAATGGTGTTCGACCTATCGAGTCTCCGTAATTAAAATAGGCGACAGAAGGACCGCGTTCGCAAGTGAAAATCAATTCCAGTTTCCCGTCTTTATTAATATCAGCCCAGTCAACATCCATGCCGTATATAAGGTTAGAGCTTTTCCAATAGGGAGCGGTTTGCATGGTTCCGTTTACATTTTTATAAATTCTCATCCGGTCGGAATGCTGGTTATAGCTTTCTCCGCAGGCAACGGCGAGGTCAAGGTAGCCGTCATTATCCGCATCGCCAAACGCACAACTGAAAGTATACATCGAATCAGTGGAAGTCCAGGTTGGGTAAGAGCTGAGAGTTCCGTTATTATTGGTATATATTTTTACTTTTCCTTTAGCAGTAAATCCTGCAGGTCCGAGATAAACAGAAACGGCGACATCGGGCCATCCGTCGTTATTAATATCCCCGACAGATAAATGGCCATGGTAGTCGATATCGCCCGATGTCCAGCCAGGAGCAGTAGCGAGTGTTCCTGCATTATTAAAATAAACTGTAACATTTTGTCTATGCATATCGTTGCCGTTTGCAACTACCAAATCGAGCCACCCGTCGTTATTGATATCCGCCCATCCGCAGCCGGTAGACGTCTTAGGAAAGTTGGTGGATATCCATGTCGGAGAAGTATTAAAAGGAATTTGAGCAAAGGAAAGATTAAACAGCAAGAAACCCACAAGTATAAAATGTAAATATTTCATAACAGGTTTTTGTTTTAAAATAAATCAAAAAGATATTAAATGGTATTCAAAATTCACGATATCATAGAGCTTAGAACTACAAAAGTCTTAATTTATAAAATACTAAAGACACTATAGATTTTTTTGCATAATAATTATCGACTTTTGTAGTTTAACCCGATTCACAAATAAAAACAGGCTTGACGATTGGAACGAAAAGCCTGCAGGTTATTCTATCGGAGGTAGTGAGAGAATAAAAACGTTTAAAAATATGAAAAATAATATTTAAAAATCCGGTAAGTGAGATTACAGAACAAAAAGAAAATTTAAGTAAATTTTGTTTTCATAGCTCTGAAATTTACCCGATTCCTATTTATAAGACGCAGGAGGCAGTAAAAAAGTTGCAGTGGTAAAAAAGTTTTAATTAATTATTCACAATTTCTTTTATCGGTTTACCTATACATCCGTTCGGGAAATCGATATTAAGCAATACGGATAGGGTTGGTGCGATGTCGACCACTTCTATTGGTTCGGAGGTTTCGCCTTTCGGGATTCCGCATCCGTACCAGATGAGGGGAATGTGGATATCGTAGTCATAGGGACTACCGTGCTCGGAGCCTTTGATTCTGTCTTCAATCCAATATTTTCTGAAATTAACGAATACCTCACCGCATCTTTTTTCATAGAATCCGTTTTTAAAAAATAGGAAATAATATTCGTCCGAGTAACCGGTTTTCAAGTCATCAGAAGAACAGGTATTTTCCACACCCTCAATATTATTTTTAATGTAAGCGGCTGTATTTCCGGCAATTTCATTTAGGTTTAGTCGGCTTTCATCTATTAATTTATAATTAAAATACACCTGCTGGTTGAAGAAGTAAAGTGCGAGATTCTTTTTATCATAGGTTCGTTCGAGGTAATTATTAACCGAATCAAGAATTACTTTTGTAAAAAACGTACCAGCCGGAATTCCCTTACTTTTCAGATATTCCGGGTTACTGCACACGCCGTGGTCTGCGGTAAGGAATACGAGATAATTATCAATGCCGGTATTATTATCCAGATATTTTAGGAGTTCAGCGATATCTTTATCAACCCTTAAATATGTATCCTCGACTTCAATCGAGTTAGGACCGAATTTATGTCCGACATAATCTGTAGCGGAGAAGCTGATACAGAGAAAATCGGTAAATTCGTCCATTCCGAATTCTTCATATTTAATAACATCGAGAGCAAAATCTTTAGTAAAGGTATTGCCAAAGGGGCAGGTTCGCAGGAGGTTGATATTTTGATATTTCAGTTGCGGGAGATTATGGGGGAAAACGGGATTTTTTTCCCCGGTATAGGGGCTTTCGAAATTGTTATCGTCAGCAGTGCTTTCGGTATATGTTTCGATAGGGTACATAGTATACCATATTTTACTCAAATAAAAATCCGGAAGATTTTTATTGTTAAAGTCTTTGACCCAAACCGGTAGGCTATTCATATAGTAATTACTTGTAATCCATTTTTTACTTGAAGCATCGTACCAGTAGGCGGCGTTGGCAAAATGCCCTGCAGGAAAAATTGCTCCCCGGTCTTTCAGTGCTAATCCGACAACTTTTGATTTTGAGTTATTTGAGAGCATCAGTTGGTCGGTGATTGTAGAAGAAATCAGATTTGACGGGGACATATTACCTTCATTTGAGGAACTGCCGACTGTTTTACAGGTATCGTCATCGGTGCAATTGACAATTTCATTTCTATTTCTATCGTACCAATCGTTACCCATAATGCCGTTTATGGAAGGTATAGTACCGGTATAGATACTTGAATGCCCAACAGCGGTATAAGAAGGAAAATGAGTAAGTTTAGTATTTTTACAAAAGAAGCCATAATTTATTAGTCTTTTAAATCCCGCATCGGAATATTTATTCCAGTATCTCGGAATAAAGTCATAGGCCATCTGGTCGACGACGATACCGACTACAAGTTTAGGAATTTTTTTTCTATCCGGCCGGAAATGAACGAAAAGCAACAAAGCAATGAGCAGGGCAGACAATATTGCAGAGCATTGAAAAAATTTCCTTATATTCATTTTCTTTTTATACCGGAAAACCATAAACAGGTATTAATTTGTTTAAAAATTTTTACAAATCAGCGGTTTTTTCTAATATAC
The DNA here is from genome assembly GCA_964501535.1 of uncultured Ignavibacteriaceae bacterium. GTDB lineage: Bacteria > Bacteroidota > Ignavibacteria > Tepidaquicellales > Tepidaquicellaceae > FEN-1279. The sequence goes on from CAZCSV010000002.1 coordinate 47,976, forward strand.
TATTTTTACAAATTGTTACAATTTTTTACATTACTGTGATTAAAGCTAAACATAAAATAAATAATTTGCATACAGAATAAAGTGTGAAAATTATTGGCAAAGAATAAACCATTCAATATTTTATGAAAGAAAAGGTACTAATAATTATAATATTATTTACGATTCAGTTAACATGCAGGGAGGTCTTGGGTGGAAATTCGGTTCAGTACATTTCGCCTTTACCGGATTCCAAATATAATTTAGAAACTACCAATATCATCATAGGATACAGCGAGAAATTGAGCACAGATGCAGTAGTGACTTTTAATCTGAAAGTGACAGGTTCGTTAAGCGGAGTCCACACGGGGAAAATAATTTTAGCAGAAAAAGACAAAAGAGTAATATTCAAATCAGATAGCCCGTTTGCACTTGGAGAAAAGGTAACGGTTTCGGGTATAAAAAACGCAAGTGATTTTTCTTTTTATATCAGAAGTTCGAAGCCTGTTTTACCCGATAATTTTTACCGGGATATATCATTGACAAGCGAGGTAAGAAAAGCGCCATTCAATCGGGATTTTCCAGACAGTCCGGATTCTCTACCGGCATTTACGATTTACAATTCCGGAACAACTGCAAACGGGTATCTGTTTATTTCGAATTTCGGAGGGTCTACAATAAACAGCATATTGATGATGCTTAACAACAACGGCTCCCCGAATTTTGCAAGAACTCTTCTGGTAAGGGCATATGATTTCAAGAAACAGAACAACAATCTGCTGACGTATTATTACGAGATAGGAAATAGATTTATCGGTTTAAACAGGTCTTACAATATGATTGATAGTTTTTTTGTAGGGAACGGATATGAAACGGATTTTCACGAGCTAGTCGTGACTTCGGACGGAGGTGCGTGGTTAATGAGTTACGACCCTCAGTATGTAAATATGAGCGAGATAGTTCCGGGCGGGTTGCAGACTGCGCTTGTAACAGGTTTGATAATACAAAAAATTAACGCACAGAAGAACGTGGTTTTTCAATGGAGAAGCTGGGACCATTTTCAGATTACGGACGCAACGCACGAAAATTTACTCGTATATAACATTGATTACGTGCACGGGAATACGATTGAAGTGGATTACGACGAAAACATAATGATTTCGAGCAGGCACATGGATGAAATCACAAAAATAAATACCGAAACGGGAGCGATAATATGGAGACTTGGAGGGAAGAACAATCAATTCAATTTTATAAATGACACACTTGGATTTTCGCATCAGCATTGCATAAGGAGGGTACCCGACGAGAATATAATTTTATTTGACAACGGGAATTATCATTCCCCTCCGTTTTCGAGAGCGATAGAATATACTTTAGACGAAATAAACAAGACGGCACAAAAGGTGTGGGAATTCAGACACAGTCCGAGTATATACGCTTCGGCTATGGGCAGTGTCCAGAGATTAAGCAACGGTAACACATTAATCGGCTGGGGTTCGGCATCCAAGACATTGACCGAAGTAAAGCCAAACGGAACGGTCGTTTATGAATTATCGCTTCCTTCGGGACAGATGAGTTACAGGGCGTTCAGGTATGAATGGGGAACAATGACAGGTAATCAACAGACAAGTGAAACGTCGCCCGCTAAATTTTATTTAAGCCAGAATTATCCGAATCCGTTTAATCCTGCAACGAGCATTAAATATCAGTTAGCAAAGAGCGGTAATGTTACACTGAAGATATACGATATGCTCGGCAGGGAAGTAATAACGCTGGTAAACGAATTTCAGAATACAGGGATATACGAAAAACAATTTTCAATAAATCAATATTCGGGTAATGTCATATCGAGCGGAATATATTTTTACAAACTACAGGCGGAGGATTTTACGGACGTAAAGAGAATGGTTCTTATAAAATAAAGATTAAATTTTTCCGGTAAGTATCTAATAAAAAGTATCGCTATATCTTACCATATTAATACTTATAAAAATTACTTTTATACGGAATAAGGATTTTCAAGAAAGTTTTCTCATAATAATCCCCTTCTATTAAGCCCTCGATTAATACAGTAATAAAAGAATTTACTGTTAAAGAGGGCTTTTTTATATAAAATCTTGCAGATTTTTATTTTTTCTCCTTTTCCTTGAATAATTTCCTCACTTGATATTAAAAAGTAAAAAAATTAATATTGATTAAATAAAAAGGAAGGGGTATGAAAAAAATTATAATAATTTTATTGGTATTTTTCCTTTCGTTAAACCTCGCATATTCACAATCGGGGTGGATAGTCCAGAGCAGCGGGACTTACGAGAATCTAAACGGTATTTTTTTCCCATACAATATAATTGACAACAGCACAAGCGGTTTAGCGGTAGGTAACGCAGGTGTAGTATTAAAAACTACAAATTCGGGAGTGAACTGGAGTTCAATTTCTTTTCCTGCGGGTTCGAACAATTTATGTGTTACATTTAAAAATCCTCAATTAGGATTTGTTGGTAACCAAAACGGTAAAATTTATTCCACGACGAATTTTGGTTCAAACTGGACCGAGATTAATACAGGAGCAACTTACGAGGTAAACTCTATGATGTTCACACCATCCGGTAATTACGGCTGGCTTGGAAATTATTACGGCAATGTAATGCGGACAACAAACAACGGAACAAACTGGACCACAATGACAACCATGAATGGATATTACGCAAAAGTTTTTTGCCTCGATGATTACAGGGTTTGGGCGGTGGATAATTACGGTTACGTATTTAGGTCAACAAACTCGGGAACAAATTTCTCTTCGGCAAGACCGGTAACGAGTGCTCTCAGAGGGGTTTGTTTCGTTACATCAACCATTGGATATGCGGTTGGCGACAGCGGAAAAATTTTAAAATCTACAAACGGAGGTTCATCTTTTACATTGTTGAATTCAGGAGTTACACACAGACTAAATTCCATAGCGGCCATTGACCCTTTTAACATATGGGTAGCAGGATATAACGGGGTGATGCTGAAATCTACAAACGGAGGAAATAACTGGACGTCTTATTCTTATACATCAAATAATCTTTCGCAGATATTTTTTATTAGCGGTACGAGTTATGGTTATTGCGCAGGTAATTTTGGTACTGTACTTCGCACACTCGAAGCCCCGGGTTCCGGCGGAATCGGAAGTGGTTCGAATTTAATACCGATACCGTTTAATACGGCTTATACCGATGGCAGGACCAACTTGCTTTATTATTCAAGTGAACTTTCTTCGTTAATAGGATTTTCTTCCGCAAGAATCACTTCGATAGGATTTAATATTGGTATAGTAAATTCTCAACCCATAAACGGTTTAAACGTGAGAATGCAAAGCACAACCTTATCATCCTTAACGGGTTATGCTTCAAGCGGTTGGATAACGGTTTTCAGCGGAAACATAACTTTACCGGGAACGGGTATTCATTATCTTAATTTACAGACCCCCTATATCTGGAGTTCGCCCATGAATCTTCTTATGGAAATATGTTTTGACAATTCGGCGGGAACAAGTAATACGCAAGTGCTGTCAACATTAACAAGCAATAATACGGTAATACACAATGCAACTAACCTTTCGGGGCAGAGCGGGTGTATAAATATTACGGGAGGAAATGTTCTGAAGACGAGACCGAATTTATTTATCAGATGGTTCCCGATTCCGACGGGTCTCGGTGGAATAACGAATGAAGTGCCGAAGGAATTCAAACTGTTTCAGAATTATCCGAATCCGTTTAATCCAACCACTAATATCGGGTTTAACATACCCAGAAACGGCTTTGTCACATTAAAAATATACGATATTTTAGGTAAGGAAGTTGAAACCCTTGTTAAAGAAAACATGAATGCTGGGGAATATATAATTTCGTTTTCAGGAAATAATTTACCGAGCGGTTTGTATTTTTACAGATTAACGGCAAACGGGTTTTCCGATACAAAGAAAATGATATTGATAAAATAATATATAAGTTTTACCTTTATATGTATGCATAAAAAAGGTGCAGAAGTTTGCACCTTTTTTAATTTGATATACAGATAAAATTTTTTTATGAGAATATTATACAGTATTTTATTTATTTTTCTTTTAGCGGTTCCCTTTAACGGGCGCATACTGGCAAACAGGATTCAGTACATATCGCCGCTGCCGGATTCCAAATACAATTCCGAGCAGACCGGCATTATACTCGGTTACGCTGGCAGGATAAACACAAGAGAGAGGAATTTTTCGGATATAAAGGTTACGGGTTCGATGAGCGGAATTCACACCGGAAAAATTATATTTGCAGAGAGCGATACGAAGCTGTTATTTATTCCCGACAAGTTTTTTGAAACGGGAGAAAAGGTAACGGTTTATTTAAAAAAGGAGAATTATTCGTTTTCATTTTTTATAAGGAGCGTAAAAGCAAACGAGCAGGATTTTTACAGTGTTTTGGATTATCCGAAATCTGGCAGGGAGGAAGGGTTGACGAGTCCCGATACCATGCCGAATATCAATGTGTTGATAAACGGACCGACGGAGAGCGGAAACATTTTTATTGCAAACATTTGGAACTTTGGGGGCGGGTATCCGAGCACTTTAATGATATTGAACAACAACGGGACTCCGGTGTTTGCGAGGGATATTCTAAGGCGTGCATATGATTTTAAGAAACAGAACGACAATCTGCTTACTTATTACAACGAAGTAAGGAGAAAATTTCACGGAATAAACCGTTATTATCAGATAGTCGACAGCTTCTGGTGTCAGAACGGTTATTCGACTGATTTTCACGAAGTTCAGGTGATGCCGAACGGTGACGCATGGGTTATGAGTTACGACCCTCAGTGGGTAGATATGAGTGTGATAGTACCGGGAGGGAATACTCATGCACTGGTAAAAGGACTTGTCATTCAGAAGATTAACATAAATAAGAACGTAGTATTTCAATGGCGGAGCTGGGACCATTTTCAGATAACGGATGCGACACACGAAAATTTACTCGATGACACGATAGATTACGTGCACGGAAATTCAATCGAAGTCGATACGGACGGCAATATAATAATCTCTTCGCGGAATATGGATGAGATAACTAAAATAAATACGACAACAGGGAATATAATTTGGAGACTGGGAGGAAAGAACAATCAGTTTACTTTTATCAATGACACGATAGGGTTTTCGCACCAGCATGATGCAAGGAGGATAAGCAACGGGCATTTAACATTATACGATAACGGGAATTATCACACGCCACATTTTTCCCGTGCTGTGGAATACCAACTGAACGAAACAACACCAAAGACAGCTACTCTTGTATGGTATTACAGGCGGACACCGAGCATATACGCATTTGCAATGGGCAACGTGCAGAGACTGCCGAACGGAAACACATTAATCGGCTGGGGGTCGTCTTATGTAACGCTGACCGAGGTAACGCCGGCGGGGCAGATTATGTACGAATTATATCTGCCGGTTACAATGTCGAGTTACCGGGCGTTCAGGTACGAATGGTCGCCTCTGATGGGGGGAGTGCCCGTTAGCAATAAAACACCGACGGATTATAAGCTGTATCAAAATTACCCGAATCCGTTTAATCCGAATACAATAATAAAATTTCAGATAAAAGATTCGAGATTCGTTACACTGAAGATTTATAATATACTGGGCAAAGAAATATCTACATTGGTGAAAGAGAAATTGGATGCCGGGATTTACGAAACCGAATTTAACGCATCTGAGTTAAGTTCGGGAGTATATTATTATCGTTTGGAAGCAGGGAATTTTACGGAAACGAAAAAGATGTTACTGGTGAAGTAGGAATATTCTTAAAAAGCAAGGTATAGAAAAAAATTATTGTTTTATATTTTTTCTTATTTATTTGTAGTTTTAGTAAAGATTAATATATTTAGGAACAATTTTTTATTATGCGAGTATATTAATTCGGGTATCATATTTCTCATAATTTACAAATTAAATAAAAAAACAAGATATGAAAAAATCAGGAATTTTGTCTTTATTAGTGGTGTTATTCACAAGCATCAGCAGTTATTCACAAACACCAGTTCGCGGTAATCTGACAGTCGGGTATAACAGTCCTTTCGGTGAATTTTCTGACCAGTACAAGGGCGGCGTATCGGTAGAAGCGGGGATATTTTACACGGTTCCGCTGACAGGAATTGATTTAACATTGACTGCGGGATACAACGGATTATAATACAAAAACGAATATTTCACGGAGCTTGTCAGAACAAAACTTATAATTGGAGTGACAGGTTTTGATGTCAGCTGGACTGCGACAGACATTCCGATAATGGTGGGAGCAAGATACAAGTTCCCCGCGGGTAACATAAAGCCCTACGTAACGGGTGAGGTCGGCTTGCATTTTATAAGTTTTTCGGACAGGTTTAACGGGACAAAGATTACAGGGAATTCCAGTGACCCGACAACATTCAATTTGAACGGTGCGACCGAATCCACAAGCGAGACAGGCATAGGTTCGTCGTTAGGAGCGGGATTGGAAATTCCGGTAGCTCCGAAAATCAGTCTCGATATAAATGCCAAGTATCATTATGCCAGCGTGAAATATTCCAAAGCGTATAACATTTTTATAAACAGCAATCGGCAACACACAACTGTAGAAATGAAAAATGTAAGCGATTTAACAATAAGAGGCGGAGTAGTAATAGACTTCTGATAGAAGAAATACGAAGAGCGGGAAGAGCTGTCCCTTAGGGGAACAGCTTTTTTATAGTGTAAAAAAAGGAATTTATTTTGTGGAAATATTCTATTCCAGATAAACTCTCTGGACTCTGTCCGCAACGGCACAGCAGATTTCATAGGGAATAGTTTTTGCGATACGTGCAAGTTTATCGGCACCGAGATAGTGGTTTTCAATGCTTCCCATAAGCAGAACATCATCGCCGACTCTGACATTGCTTTTTTCACCGAGGTTAACCATAAGCCAGTCCATGGTAATCGAGCCGACGACGGGATAGAACTTCCCGTTAATTAATACTTTTGCCCTGTTCGAGAATGTCCGCCAGTAACCGTCGCCATATCCGATAGGTATCGAGCCGATAAAGCTTCTTTCGTCGGTATAATATTCCCTTCCATACGATATGCCCGTATTGGCATCTACTCTTTTAATATAAGTAACTTTCGATTTCAGGTTCATTACGGGTTTAAGGGGAATTTTCTTTATATTGCTGTCCGAGGGATAGTAGCCATAGAGAATCAGGCCGGGTCTAACCATATCGAAATAAGATTCCTTCAAATCAAGCACAGCCCCGCTGTTTGCGGCATGAACGATGGGGAACTGCATTCCTGCTTTTTTAAGATTATGGAGGAGTTCCTGAAATTTGTACAGCTGGAGTTTAGTAAAGGTTTTATCGCTTTCAGATGTAGCAAAGTGGGTATAGATACCTTCTATGTCGAGATTTTTATATGTAAAGACCTGCGAAATATTTTTGAAAGCCAGTTTCACATCGAAGCCGATTCGTTTCATTCCCGTGTCGACTTTGATATGGACTTTAAATTTTTTACCGAGCCGTTTGCTGTAATAATCGAGGAAGCGTGCTGTTTCGAGCGAAGCAACGGTAGCAATCAAGTCGTTTTTCAGGAGTCGTTTAACGTAGGCAGCGGGTTTGAGTTTGGAATGAATTAGTGTGCCGAAGACCAGAATTTTTGCATCCGGAATGAGAGTTCTCAGTTTAATAGCTTCGTCGTAGTTAGCGACGCCGAGATAATCGGCACCGATAGCGATTAATTTGGTGCTGATTTCCCGAATGCCGTGTCCGTAGGCATTTGCCTTTACCACGCAGCATATTTTAATTTTTTTACGCGGATTATTTTTATGCAGATATTTTTTTATCTGGTTGAAATTAAATTCAAGTTTACTCAGGTCTATTTCTGCTCGTGTTGGATTCAATTTTTACAATTTAATAAATTTAGTTATGATTAACGTAAATATAAATGCAAATAGAAAGAAGTTGCCGGGAATCAGCAAACAGACAGCGGGAAATTTTTTTATATCCGAAGGGATGTTATAAATTTATTCCTTTTATTTTAATAAATTTACCTTAATTTAACAAGGGGATGAAACAAAGGAAAAACCCAAGCAATTTCTATTAGAAATTAGAAAACATGTTTCATTATCTCGCATTCATATTAAATTCACGTTCGCACTCTACATTTCGCACTGTTCAGAATATCATATTATTTTATTTAAGATTAATGAAAAGCCATGAAAAAAAAATCATTAAGCCTTAACAGGAGCACCGAGAAGAGGGAAGCCTTACAGGAAGACATTCAATGGAAGAGACGCTTTGAATTAGTGGCAGAAGCGTCCGGACAGATAGTATACGATTATTGTGTAGATGATGGTATGATAAAGTGGAGCGGAAGCATCGAAAAGGTATTGGGGTACAAGCTTTCGGAAATGAACGGAGGTATCAAGCAATGGGAGAAATTAATTCACAAGGATGACAGGCGTAGGGCAATGAGTTTACTTGAAGATGCAGAAAGAAATATGGCACCATACGAAGTTGAATACAGATACAGGCATAAAGACGGGCACTATGTAAATTTTCTGGATAGGGGCTTTTTTATTTCTTCTCCCGAAAAAGAATGTGTAAGGATGATAGGAATGATGCAGGATGTCACCGAAAAAATGCATTCGGGTAAGTTAATTGAAGCTTTAAACTCTGCTGTCTTGAAAATGCAGAAAGTAATATCGCGGTCTGATGTTTTCAAATCAATTGCTGAAGAATTGAAAAAAATAGGTATTAATAGCATGATAATGTTACCGGATGATGAACTTAAATATCTTTCTATGGAATATTACAGCTATGATTCAAAACTTATTAAAGGACTGGAAAAAATTGCAGGTGCTTTTACCAGGGATGTGAAATTGTCTATCGAAAATATTAATGAATATAAAGAAGTAGTTCATAATAATAAAACATTATTAATAATCAATTCCGAAGATTTTGTCAGGCAGGTTTTACCAAAGGGATTTAAATTTATGACGAAGCAAATTTTAAAAACTTTTGATATTAACCGGTTTATACTCGCCCCGCTTGTAATAGATGATGAATTTATGGGAATCCTTTCTGTGCAGTCTAACGATTTTATTGAATCGGACATACCTACAATAACGATATTTGCACATCAACTAGCAGGCTCATGGCATAAAGGTGAATTAATTGAAAGAATACAACAGGATATAATTTTACAAAAACAAACAGAAAAAACCCTGCAGGAGAGAGAAGAACTATTCCACAAGGTATTCGAAGAAAGTCCGATGGGAATGGTGATTAGCGATGAGCATTCAAATTTTACAAAAGTAAATGAAGTTTCATGTAAAATGCTGGGATATACTGAAGATGATTTAAAGTCATTAAAATATACTGACATTACACATCCGGACTATCCCTATTTAGAATCGGAAGTTGAAATGGTAAGAAAGGTAAAAACAGGCGAGGTTCCATATTACAAGGCGGAGAAACCATATCTGACAAAGGATAAGGAGACAGTATGGGGTGCGCTGACGCTTTCGTCGATACGGGACAGAAACGGAAAATTCCTGTATTTCCTTGCAATGATTGAGGATATTACGGAGCGCAAGAAAGCAGAGACGGAAAACGTTTTACTGGCGCAGACACTGAAGTCTGTGAAGGATGCAATAAGTATAACGGATATGAGCGGCAGGATAATATATGTTAACAATTCTTTTTTAAAGACATACGGATATTCAGAAGAAGAGGTAACAGGAAAAAGTGTTTCTTTGCTGAGACCGGAGGAGCATTCGGAATTATCCGAGTTAATACACAGAAAAACAATGGAGGGGGGATGGTATAGTGAACTGATAAATATCCGGAAAGACGGAACGGAATTTCCGGTGGAATTATGGACATCGACCGTAACGGATGCCAATAATAAAATAATTGCATATGTAGGTGTAGCGAGGGACATAACCGAGCGGAAGCGTGCAGAGGAAGCATTGAAGCAGTCGGAGAACAGGCTCAGGACTTTATTCGAGGCGATGGATGATGTAATACTTGTAGTTGACAGCGAAGGAAAGTATATAGAAATTGCTCCGACGAATCCTTCATTACTTTATAAACCGGCAAATGAGCTAATCGGTAAAACGGTTCACGAAATATTTCCCAAGGACAAGGCGGATTTTTTTCTCGAGTCGATAAAAAGGGCTTTAAAGGAAAATGTTTCAATTAATTTCGAGTACACGATTCCTATAGAAGACAGAGAATACTGGTTTATGGCGACATTATCTCCATTGACCAAAGACAGTGCGATACTTGTTGCAAGGGATATAACAAAGAAGAAACAAACAGAAAACGAATTATTCGAGAAGAGCAAAGAGCTCGACAGGTATTTCACGTCGAGCCTGGATTTATTATGCATAGCCGGTACGGACGGTTATTTCCGCAGGTTAAATCCCGAATGGGAGAGGATTCTTGGTTACACAATGGATGAGCTGCTTGAAAGAAAATTCCTGGATTTTGTACATAAAGATGATTTGGAGTCAACGATGGAAGCAATAAATACTCTTTCCAATCAGAAGGAATTACTTAATTTTATAAACCGATACAGGTGTAAGGACGGCACTTACCGCTGGCTGGAATGGAGGTCTTATCCCGAAGGCAAATTAATATATGCCGTTGCCCGTGATATAACGGAAAGCATACTTGCAAAAAAAGCCCTTCAGGAGAGCGAAGAAAAAATGCAGAGCATATTCCGAGTTGCACCGACGGGAATCGGGATAGTAATGAGAAACAGGATAATTCTTGAAGTCAATGCCAGAATTTGTGAAATGACTGGATACGAGAGGGAAGAATTAATCGGGAAAAGTGCAAGAATTTTATATCCGACTCAGGAAGATTTTGATTACGTCGGTACCGAAAAGCTCAGGCAGATTGAAGAAAAGGGAACAGGGTTGGTAGAAACGAGATGGTTAAGAAAGGACGGAGAAATTATTGACATAATATTAGCATCTACACCAATTGACATAAAGGATGTTTCCAAAGGATTGATTTTTACGGCACTGGATATAACGAGACGTAAAAAAACCGAAGAGAATCTAATAAAGAGTGAAGAGAGGTTTGAGCAGGTCGTAGAGAATGCGGACGAATGGGTTTGGGAGGTTAATGCGAAGGGTTTATTTACATATGCGAGTCCTGTGGTAGAAAAAATACTCGGTTACAAGCCGGATGAACTAGTGAACAAAAAGTATTTTTATGATTTGGTGATGCCTGAAGAAAGGGGAAAAATAAAATCGGCAGCATTTAAAACATTCAGAGAGAAAGGAAAAATAAAAGGATATATCAGCAAAAATTTACATAAAAACGGAAAGATAATAGTGTTGGAAACGAACGGAGTTCCGATTATCGATAATAAAAACAAATTATTGGGTTTCAGAGGTGTGGATAAGGATATAACGGAGCGAATGAAAGCAGAGGAAGAGTTAATCAAGGCAAAGGAAAGGGCAGAGGAAATGAACAGAGTGAAATCCAGTTTTCTTGCCAACATGAGTCACGAGGTAAGAACACCATTGGTAGCAATACTTGGTTTTTCGGAAGTACTAAAGGAGGTAGTAAAAGAGGAGGAATTAAAAAATTACGCGGACATGATTCACAAGGGCGGAGAGAGATTATTAGAAACGCTTAATCTGATACTTGATTTATCGGTGATTGAGGCACAGAAGATTAAAATAGAATTATTCCCGCTGGATATAATAGGAGAAGTAAATGAAATCGTTTCTTTCTTCGAAAAAGCGGCGAGCAGAAAAAGTCTAAAAATCAAGACGGAAAGCGATGCAAATAATATCATAATAAATCTCGATGTAAAGATATTCAGGCAGATTATGAACAATCTGATAAACAACGCAATTAAATATACCAGGTCAGGTGAGATTATAGTAAAAATCAACAAGGAGGAAAAGGGCGGCAAAAGTTACGGAGCTATTCGTGTAAAGGACACGGGGATAGGAATACCTAAGGATAAGCAGGATTTAATATGGGAAGAATTCCGTCAGGTTAGTGAGGGATTCAACCGTTCGTTCGAGGGTACGGGTTTAGGTTTATCGATAACGAAGAAGTTTGTAGAGAAATTAGGCGGAGAAATATTTTTAGAAAAAAGCGAAGTCGGGGTTGGGTCGGTATTTACGGTATTATTTCCGATTGAAGAGGCAATTAAAGAAATCGGTGTGCAGGGTGAAGATGACAGAGATAAAATCGAGCTTGATGAATTTCGAAGGAAAACAATGCCCGATATTCTATATGTGGAGGATGACCCTGTGGCGATAGATATTGTCAGGGCGTTCACAAAAAATTACTGCACAATAGAGGGGGCTTTATCCGGTAAGGAAGGTATAGAGAAGGCGAAAGCGAAAAGGTACGATGCTGTATTGATGGATATAAATTTAGGAAAAGATATGGACGGGCTTGAAGCGACCGAGGAAATCAGGAAAATTCAGGCTTATAAAGACATTCCGATAATAGCTGTAACAGCTTTTGCTATGGTTGGAGACAGGGATGAATTTTTCGAAAGGGGATGCACGCATTACCTTTCTAAGCCGTTTTCGCGAACGGAGATCCGGCGATTAATAATAGAGGTATTTGCGACAAGGAAGCAGGTTTAATATTATTTTATTTAAGTTTTATTTTTGTATACATTGAATTTTTAATTTTCTATTTATACATTCAACAAAAAAGGAGTAAAGAAATGAAAACCTTTATTCTAATGACAAAGCTTTCCCCTGATGTAACGAGCAAATTGAAGCAAAGGGAAAAGTTAGGGCATGCATGGTTAGACGAAGTAAAGAAGAAATGTCCGGAAGTAAAATTCCTTCAGCATTATGCATTACTCGGGAAATATGATTTTCTCGATATTTACGAAGCACCCGATGAAGAAGTAGCGGCAAAAGTATCCATGATAAGTCTGGCAAACGGAGCGATGTTAGCCGAGAGTTGGCTGGCTATACCATACAAGAGGTTTTTAAAGCTGACTGAGGAAATTTAATTTAACGTTAAATATTAAATATAAAACTTTAAAAACAAATATCCGTTTTAATTGAAAAATATTTAACACTCCGGAATTTTATTCGTTCATTTTCCCGGTACTGTCAACCGGTTGATTACCTGAGCTCATTCCCGTAAAATGGTTTAAGTACTCAATATTTTTATAATGCATCAGGTATTCTTCTTTTGTAACATCGTTCTGCCAGTTACCCGTCAGCATTGCAATTCCGGTAGCAAGCAAAAAAATTCCAATCGCGATACCTGCCGCATATTTTTTATTCAGTTTCTTTTTAGTCAAAACCGGTTTAAGGATTAAGGCATCTTTAACGGGGCAAACATCTATGCAATTCATACAGGATGTACACTCATCGGAGATTACATTTTTTACTTTATGAACATTGATAAATGAAGGGCACGCTTTTGTACAAAGCTTGCAGTCGATACAGGTATCTAAATTTCTTTTGATTTTATTCGGACTGAAAAGGGATACTATTCCCAGTAACGCACCATAAGGACATAAATATCTGCACCAGAAATTCCTGAATATTACAGATAACAATAGCAGAATTCCGATAACTATTAAAGAGAATCTTGAAATCTTAGCGAAGAAATAGTACATTTTAATATCTGCGACAATATTATACGGACTGTCGAGGAAGGCTTTCAGTGCTATTTCGTTCATCAGAAAGAATACGGAATAAAACAAAAATGCAAGCAACAGATATTTTACGCTTCTTAACGGATAGTCAAAAAATTTCGGTATCTTAATTTTTCTCCGAAAAATTTTTTCGCCTACATCCCCGAGCATTTCGGACAGAAAGCCGACAGGACAGAACCAGCTGCAAAACGATTTTCCGATTACAAAGGACATAAGAACGATTGCAAAGAATATTACAAGACCGGCAGGATGAGCGAAATGGATTGTTCCTGTTTGAATAAATAAATAAAAACTCATCAGTGAACTTATGGGAAGAAATCCCTCGACGCCGGGAGGTCGGCTTGAAAAATCCAATGCTCCGCCGGATTCGAGCCAGCTTACGAATTTATAAAAATCGTAGCCAATCCATAAACACAGCAATACAAATGCTATTTGTACAATGAATCTGAATTTCTGTATCGGTTTTTCTACATTCTTTACCATTTATGCAAATTAATATACAAAAATGGCAAAATTTCATAAAAGAGTGTTTGACTTTTGTCAAATTTGAGGGAAAAAAAGAATTAATTTCTTTTTTGAGTTTAAAAATCTCAGGTTAATTTTTTATACTTTATTCTTTTCAGAGCTACGTCACCGAGCCGTTTCTTTTTGTTCTCTTCATATTCGGAATATCCGCCTTCGAAGAAACAGACCTGCGAGTCACCTTCGAATGCGAGTATATGCGTAGCGACTCTATCGAGGAACCACCTGTCGTGCGAAATAATCACTGCACATCCGGCAAAATTTTCGAGTCCTTCTTCGAGAGCCCTGAGTGTATTCACGTCTATATCGTTCGTCGGTTCGTCGAGCAGCAGAACGTTTGCCTGTGATTTTAGGGTTAGGGCAAGGTGAAGCCGGTTACGCTCTCCGCCCGAGAGCATATGTACTTTCTTTTCCTGGTCTGTTCCGGTGAAATTAAATCTTGCGACATAAGCTCTCGAATTATATTGTTTTCCTCCGAGTTCGATAAATTCCTGATTTTCTGAAATTGCCTGCCAGACGGAATTTTCGGGGTCAATTTCCGCATGTGCCTGGTCAACGTACCCGACCTGAACGGTTTCCCCGATTTCGAATGTACCGGAATTGGCTTTTTCACTTCCGAGAATCATTCTGAAGAGAGTAGTCTTTCCTGCGCCGTTCGGACCAATCACTCCCACTATTCCCGCCGGAGGCAGACTGAAATTTAAATTTTCGAATAAGATATTATCACCGAATGCTTTTGAAACGTTAACAGCTTCAATGACTTTATTACCGAGCCGGGGACCGTTCGGGATAAATATTTCCAGTGTTTCTTCCTTTTGTTTTGTATCTTCGTTTAAAAGTCTGTCATAAGCCTGAAGTCTTGCTTTAGATTTTGCGTGTCGTGCACGCGGAGACATACGGACCCATTCGAGTTCCCGTTCCAGTGTTTTCATTCTTTTGCTTGCGGTTTTTTCTTCCATTACGAGCCGGCGATGTTTTTGTTCGAGCCAGGAGGAATAGTTTCCTTCCCACGGAATTCCCTCTCCGCGGTCGAGTTCGAGAATCCATCCTGCGACGTTATCGAGAAAGTATCTGTCGTGGGTGACAGCGATAACGGTTCCTTTGTATTGTTTCAGATGAAGTTCCAGCCATTCTACCGATTCCGCATCCAGGTGGTTTGTCGGTTCATCAAGTAGCAGGATATCCGGTTCGGAAAGCAAAAGCCTGCAAAGTGCTACACGCCTGCGTTCACCGCCGCTGAGGTTTTTCACGGGCAAATCTTCTTCGGGGCATCGCAGAGCATCCATTGCCCGGGAGAGTTTTGCATCGAGTTCCCAACCGTTTTTATGTTCTATTAGTTCTGTAAGTTCGCCCTGACGCTCTATTAGTTTTGTCATCTCATCGTCATCCATCGGCTCTGCGAATTTATTATTCACTTCCTCGTATTCTTTTAAAATATCAACCACATCCTGAACACCTTCCATCACGATTTCCTTAACGGTTTTATCATCGTCTAAAATCGGCTCCTGCGGGAGGTATCCGACGGAATACTCTTTTGTGAAATGGACTTCGCCGTCGAAATTTTCTTCCACACCCGCAATTATTTTCAGCAGTGTGGATTTACCCGAGCCGTTCAGTCCGATTATACCGATTTTAGCTCCGTAGAAAAACGAGAGATATATATTTTTCAGTACCTGTCTTTTGGGAGGGTAGGTCTTCCCTACACCGACCATCGAAAAAATAATTTTATTATCTGCCATAAGATAAAAGTAAATTTAATAAAGGAATTTTGTTAATCAATTATATTAAAATTTAAATATTATTCAAAGCTCCTTACGAGTCTTTCCGCGTGTATGAAAATATCGTCCTCTCCTATCTGGTCGAACGGTTTTTCGAGGTCATCCTGAATATTATCCAGACCGACGAGCACCACACTTATTAAAAACGGAGTAATCATAGCCAGGAAGAAGTTAATATCTTTTCCGACGAAAGCGAAATACGGGGTATAGATAACCGGTGTCAGGAAAATGAATATTCTGCTGTAAGCCCGGAGTGTAATGGGTGTACGGTATTGGGCGACATGTTTCATATTTTCGAAGGCATCCACCATTTTGCTGAGGTATTGATTCACTCTCGAAATTTCTCCGGGTACCATTCCTCTGTTACGAAGTTTCTTTATAAAAAGTGAGAGTTCGGAAAAATTCTGATAAACCTCGGGCTCTTTTTTTACAAGGTCTTTCTTTTTAACCGACAGGCAGACGCGGATGGATATCAGGAGTTTCTGGATAAGCACCCTTGCCTCTTCGAGCTGTTCCGGATTCTGGTCTTCGAACCAATCCCTAACGGACAGGAATATGGAGCGGCTGTGAGCCTTGAGGTTACTATAATCTTTCAGGGCGCTTTCTCTTCTCTGGAAAGCGCTTCCGATAGAGAAGACGATTGGAAAAACGACAGCAATACCGATAACCTCCTGCGGAAGGTCGGCGATGATATTATACTTCATACAAAGATAAGTTCCGGTCAGGGACAGGGATGTAATTATCAGAGTTGTCAAATTAAAAATCTGGATAAAACTTCTTAAGGATTTTAAGATTGTTTTCATAAGATTTTAAGATTATTAAATGATAAATTAAATTTTTGTAAATATAAGTAGTGTTTTATTAATAATAAATTGGAAAACAGAAAAGATACAGATAAAAATCGCTTATTTTTGATGCGACAAGAGTAACGACCTACCGCTTTATATAATTAACGAGTAATTAGGAGCAATGCATTTTTATTTAAGGTCGAAATACTCAGTAAGTTTTTCCACATGCAGTTTTATATCGTTTTTCCCGACCTTGTCATAAGGGTTTTCGAGGTCGTCCTGAATATTATCGAGACCGACGAGAACAATACTCATCAGTAACGGAATAATCATGGAGAGGGCAAAAGGAATATCTTTTCCGACGTAAGCGAAATAGGGAACATACAGAACAGGGGTAAAAGGATATTGTAAGTATTTATTAAATAAGAATATAAATACTGCCAAAAAGAAATTAAATATAAATTTTAATTGTTTGTAAAAAGTGAGCAGAGAAAAGCCTGCGGGTTTTTATATGCGGGAATATGCTTTTTTTATTTAAATATAAATCATTAATTTTAATAAATATCAATTAACAAGACAATCAAAAAATGAAAAAATTTAATTTGTTTGTATTCTTTTTATTGTTTTTATTCGTACAGAGTTCATATTTACAAGAGCTAAAGACAATAAAGATTAATCAGGCACCCGATGTAAAGGACCAGGGGCGAAGCGGAACCTGCTGGTGTTTTTCATCGCTTGCGATAATAGAATCCGAGTTATTAAGGCAGGGGATAAAACATCCTGACCTTTCGGAGATGTTTATAGTAAGAAATGTATATCTGGAGAAAGCAAAAAATTACATACTCAGGCAGGGTTTCACGAGGTTCAGCGAGGGAGCATTCGGGCACGATATATTTCCCGTGATAGTGAAATACGGAATAGTGCCGCTCAGCGTATATCCCAATACACCGGATAATAAAGATACGATTGACCACATAGGTTTTGATGTAAGGTTGAAAAAATATCTGGACAGTGTTTTAAGGAGAACGCCGATTTCCCCGGACTGGCAGATAAATTACATAAAGATGCTTGACAATAAATTCGGGGTACCACCGGAGAAGTTTACTTATGAAGGGAAAGAATACACCCCGCTGGAGTTTGCGCGTGACGTTGTAAAATTCAATCCTGACGATTATATAGGCCTTACATCTTTTACGCATCATCCGTATTACGAAGCATTCAACGTCGAAGTGCCGGATAATTATTCCGGCGGTTTATTTTACAATTTACCGATTGACGAACTGACAGAAGCGACCAAGTATGCGGTGATGAACGGTTATACGGTTGGATGGGATGCAGATGTATCGAACATATATTTTAATCAAAAGGGCGGCTGGGCAATGGTTCCGAAAGTTGCGAATGATTTGTTTGTAAAGTCGAACCCTGACGACGAAGAAGTAAATTACTCGCAAGAGACGAGGCAGGACTTGTTTGAGAATCTGACGACTCAGGACGACCATTTGATGCAGATAGTCGGTCTTAAGCAATCCGAGGGCGGCAAGACATTTTTCTACGTAAAGAATTCCTGGGGACCGATTGGACCTTTAAAAGGATTTATAAATGTTTCGGAGACATATTTCGGAATCAACACAATAACATTAATATTACCGCTGAACGCCCTGAGTCCTGAGATGAGGGCAAAGCTTAAGGTTTAAGACAGAAATATTCGAGCGGGCACGTGCAAAAAATTTTTTGTTCTTAAGAATTAAAATTTATTTTGTGTATATTTGCAGGGATGCCGAATGAACGGAATATAAAACTTATTCTCGAAAACGGCCTTGAAATAAAAGGCAGGTCATTCGGTTTTCCTGACTCAGCTGCCGGGGAGGTAGTATTCAACACGGCAATGACCGGTTATCCCGAAAGTTTAACCGACCCGTCTTACAGAGGTCAGATATTAATTCTGACTTATCCGTTAGTAGGAAATTACGGTGTTCCATCCGAAGATACCGAAAATAATCTTTTAAAGAATTTTGAATCGAAAAGTATACACGTTTCCGGTCTGGTAATTTCCGATTATTCATTCGATAGCAGTCACTGGAAATCACAGAGGTCACTTTCAGAGTGGCTTAATGAAAACAAGATACCTGCCATTTACGATGTTGATACGCGCATGTTGACAAAACTGATTCGCGAAAAGGGTTCCATGCTTGGTAAAATAATTTTCGAAAATAAAGATATAGATTATTACAATCCGGATACGGAGAATCTCGTATCGAAAGTAAGCACGAACAAGACATTAATATACGGAAAAGGCAGATACAGAATTCTTTTAATTGACTGCGGGGTAAAGTACAACATTATAAGGAGACTGCTTACGCGTGATACGACGGTAATAAGGGTTCCGTGGGATTATGATTTCACGGAAGAAGATTACGACGGATTGTTCATTTCGAACGGACCCGGCGACCCGAAAACGTGCGAGACAACGATAAATAATTTAAGCACAGCTATAAAAGTAGAAAAACCAATTTTTGGAATTTGTTTAGGTAACCAGTTGATTTGTCTGGCGGCGGGAGGGGACACATACAAATTAAAATACGGACACAGGAGTCACAATCAGCCGGTGATACAGAAAGGGACAAGAAGGTGTTACATAACATCTCAGAATCACGGTTTTGCGGTAAATCCTAATTCTCTTTCGAAAGAGTGGAGCATATTCTTTACAAATCTAAACGATAACACAAACGAGGGAATAATTCACAGAGAGAAGATGATTTTCTCGACGCAATTTCACCCGGAGGCTTCCAGCGGGCCGACCGATACGGATTTTTTATTCGATTTATTTTTAGAAAACATAAAGAAGAGCAAAAAGGAAATTGGACAGCAGCATTAAGAAAATATTGTTATTAGGTTCTGGGGCTTTGAAGATAGGCGAAGCCGGAGAGTTTGACTATTCCGGCTCGCAGGCACTGAAAGCACTGCGTGAAGAAGGGATAGAGACCGTATTAATCAATCCGAACATAGCAACAGTGCAGACATCGGAGAGCATTGCGGACAAAATATATTTTCTTCCGGTAACACCGTATTTTACGGAGCAGGTAATAATAAAGGAGAAACCTGACGGAATACTTTTGTCATTCGGAGGGCAGACAGCATTAAACTGCGGAATTGAATCATACAGGCAGGGGATATTCGAAAGATACGGGGTAAAGATTTTAGGAACACCTATTGAGGCAGTAATAGATACGGAAGACAGGGAGTTATTCGTTCAGAAGCTAAATGAAATTGGTGTCAGGACGATAGAAAGCATTGCGGTAAGTACAATAGAAGAAGCGGAGAGGTCAGCGGAAAGACTTGGTTATCCTGTTATTATCAGGGCAGGTTTTGCGTTAGGGGGGCAGGGAAGCGGATTTTGCGGCAACTCCGACGAGCTGGCCGAACAGGCGAAGAAGGCATTATCATATTCAAATCAGATATTAATCGAGAAATCCTTAAAGGGTTGGAAGGAGATAGAATACGAAGTTGTAAGGGACAGATATGACAACTGCATCACGGTATGCAATATGGAGAACTTCGACCCTCTCGGGATTCACACCGGTGAAAGCATAGTTGTGGCGCCCTCTCAGACTTTATCGAATTTCGAGTATCACAGACTTCGTGAAATCGCCATAAAAATTATCAGGCATATCGGGATAGTGGGTGAGTGCAACGTGCAATACGCGCTGGATACGGATTCGGATGATTACAGGGTAATAGAGGTAAATGCAAGGTTATCGCGCTCGAGTGCTCTTGCATCTAAAGCAACAGGTTACCCTCTTGCATTTATTGCGGCAAAGCTTGCGCTTGGTTACGGACTGTACGAATTAAAAAATTCCGTAACAAAGGATACGACAGCCTGTTTCGAGCCGGCACTCGATTACATTGTCTGCAAGATTCCGAGATGGGATTTAGGGAAGTTCAAAGGTGTATCGAAGCAGATAGGGAGCAGTATGAAGAGCGTCGGTGAGGTAATGTCGATAGGCAGGACATTTGAAGAAGCGATTCAAAAGGGTCTGAGAATGATAGGGCAGGGAATGCACGGTTTTGTAGGCAACAGGCATCTTGAACTTGAAGATACAGATTCCCTCGAGAAGGAGCTAAGCAATCCGACTGATTCGAGAATTTTCGTAATTGAGGAAGCATTCAGAAGGAATTTAAGCATAGAGCGAATTCAGACACTAACGAAAATAGATAAATGGTTTTTATTCAAACTGAAAAGAATATTTGAACTTAGCATAAGGATTTTGGATTATGAAAATATAGTAGACGTTCCCGACGGGCTTCTGGCAGAGCTTAAGAAATCGGGATTTTCGGATTTTCAGATTGCGAAATTAATTTACGGGGAGAAGAAGGATGACGTTACGGATTTTTCGCTGGAAGTCAGGCAAAGCAGAATATTGAGGAACATAAAACCGTTCGTGAAGCAGATTGACACGCTTGCCGCGGAATATCCGGCGCAGACGAATTATTTATACGTAACATACAACGGCTCGGAGAGCGATGTCGAATTCGAAGACGAAGAGAAAATAATAATACTCGGCTCGGGAGCATACTGTATCGGCAGCAGCGTGGAGTTCGACTGGTGCTCGGTGAACGCGCTCAATACGATACGCAAAAACGGATACAAGGGGATAATGATAAATTACAATCCCGAGACTGTGAGCACGGATTATGATGTATGCGACAGGTTATATTTCGACGAACTCTCTTACGAGAGAGTAATGGATATAATCGAGTTTGAGAATCCGAAGGGAGTAATAGTATCGACGGGCGGGCAGATACCGAATATACTTGCTCCGCGGTTATACAAAGCCGGAGTAAACATACTCGGCACGTCTGCTGTTTCAATAGACACAGCGGAGGACAGGCATAAATTTTCCTCTCTCTGCGATAAAATAGATGTTGACCAGCCGAAGTGGAAAGAACTGACAAGCATAGAAGATATCGAAAAATTTGTGGCTGCGGTTGGATATCCTGTTTTGGTAAGACCTTCATATGTTCTCTCGGGTGCGGCTATGAATATTGTTTCAAACAGTTCCGAGCTTGAACATTTTTTAAAGCTTGCATCTAAGGTATCGAAGAGATACCCGGTGGTCGTATCGGAATTTATCGAGAATGCAAAAGAGCTCGAGATTGATGCTGTCGCACAGGAGGGGGAAATAATTGCATATGCGATATCGGAACACATAGAGTTTGCCGGAGTGCATTCAGGCGATGCCACTATCGTTTTTCCTGCGCAGAAACTTTACATTGAGACTATAAGGAGGATTAAAAAAATCGCAAGGCAGATATCGAAAGAGCTGAACATTTCCGGACCGTTTAATATTCAGTTTCTTGCGAAGGATAATGACATTAAAGTAATCGAATGCAACCTGCGTGCTTCGAGAAGTTTTCCGTTTGTATCAAAAGTACTTAAATCCAATTTCATCGAGATTGCAACACAAATTATGCTTGGAATCAAGGTGGAGAAACCTATGAAATCCATTTTCGATTTGGATTACGTGGGAATAAAAGCACCGCAGTTTTCATTTTCTAGGTTACAGAAGGCAGACCCGGTTTTGGGTGTGGAAATGGCTTCTACGGGAGAAGTCGGGTGCTTAGGTGAGGATTATTACGAGGCGATTCTTAAGGCAATGCTGTCGGTAGGATATACAATTCCGAAAAATAATATCCTCCTTTCGACGGGACCGGCTAGAACGACGATAGAGCTATTGGAAAGCGCCAAGCTCCTTTACGAAAAAAACTATAATCTTTTTGCCACGCCCGAGACGCATCAGTTTTTAAATGCAAACGGAATCGAATCGACGCTTCTGTATTTGCCGAACGATAAAAACAAGCCTAACATTATCGATTATATAAGAAACAAAATCGTAGAGCTCGTGGTCAATATTCCAAAGGGATTAACAAGCGACGAGCTTAACAACGATTATCTTATACGGAGGGCATCGGTTGATTTTAACATTCCGCTATTAACGAATTCGCGGCTCGCGGGTGCATTTATATATGCATTCTGCAAGCGAGGTTATTCGGATTTATCGATAAAGAGCTGGCAGGAGTTTTGAAAGCAGATGTTAATTAAAAGTAATTTTTACTTCTTTTCTTTATATCCCTCATACCATATCATTTTATATTCCCCGACGAGGCCTGTAATAAATCTTATTTCATTCGAGCGGTATAAATCCAGGGACGTCCTGTTGTAGTTGTATGTTATGGTATTTTGTTTAATGAGGTAATTTATCTGGACGTTAACGGGCGTATCGAAATCGGGATTTATGGTAGTAAATTCGTTCGTAACTATTCCGTTTCCTCCGGTCGCACTGACTACTATAATGCATATTTGTTCGCTCTTACCCGGT
Source organism: uncultured Ignavibacteriaceae bacterium (assembly GCA_964501535.1). Taxonomy (GTDB): domain Bacteria; phylum Bacteroidota; class Ignavibacteria; order Tepidaquicellales; family Tepidaquicellaceae; genus FEN-1279. The sequence goes on from CAZCSV010000002.1 coordinate 71,119, forward strand.
TTCACGGTTCCTATCTGGTGGATAATATCGAAGGGATAAGTATAATTACCGATTTGAACCGAATCATTTCTTAATTCGATGTTCCATTTAGACGAGTCGAGGACAGTAAAGTTCACGTATAAATTATTTTTATCATCATTTTGAAACTGGAATTTAAATCCGGATTTATTTCCTTTTTCATCGTCGAGAAAATATTTAATCTGTTTTTTATACGGGGTATTGTATTGGGCAAAGGAAAATTCAATTCCAACAGTGTAGAGCAGCAAAACAAACAAAGCTTTTACGGTAAAAATATTCATTGTTGTTTTTCTTTATGTTATTTCAATAAGTAAATGTATTAAGTTACATTAATATTTTATAAACAAAAAGTAAAAATTTGATATTCATATATAAAAGTTTTTTATGCTCGAAAATTCTCTTCGAATAATACTTTTACAACAAAAAATTCCCCTTATCCGAGTATGCGGATAAGGGGAAAATTTATGATACGAAAATCTACCAGACAACGGGTCTTTTTTCGGGTGCGAGGTATCTTTTATCTGAAGGCTGGATATTAAAAGCCTCATAAAATTCCGGAACGCTATATACCGTTCCGTTTACGCGGGCTTCCGAAGGCGAGTGTTCATCTTCTCTTAGTCTTCTCATAAGTTCTTTATCGCGAATGCTTCCCCTCCAGATTTGAGCATAGGAAAGGAAGTATCTCTGAAGCGGTGTAAATCCGTCGATTTCCTTTTTTGGTGGATTTTTTTCCCAGGCTTTTTTCAGTGCTTCGAGAGAGATGGATAGTCCGCCGAAATCTGCGATGTTTTCCCCGAGAGTCATTTTACCGTCGACGTGAAGGGTATCGAGCATTTTATAATTATTAAAAATGTCAACGAGAACCTGAGTTTGTTTTTCGAAATTTTTGGTATCTTCTTCAGTCCACCAGTCTTTCATATTCCCGTCTTTATCGAACTGTCTTCCGCGGTTATCGAATCCGTGAGTAGTTTCGTGGCCTATCACCACGCCGATAGCACCGTAGTTAACCGCATCGTCAGCGTCAGCCCAGAAGAACGGCGGCTGCAGGATTCCGGCAGGGAACACTATTTCATTTCTGGTTGAGCTGTAATAGGCGTTAACGGTTTGCGGGGTCATTCCCCATTCGGTTTTATCGACCGGCTTTCCGATTTTTTTCAAATTCCTGAGGAATTCAAAATGTTTTGTTCTCTGGACATTTTCGAAGTAAGAGTTTCTGTCGATATCAAGTGAGGAATAATCTTTCCATTTATCCGGGTAACCGATTTTAACCGTAATTCTTTCGAGTTTTTCGATTGCATTTTGTTTGGTTTGCTCGCTCATCCAGGTCAGTCTCGATATTCTTTCTTTCAAAGCAAGTCTGAGGTTTTCGACCAATTCGAGCACTCTTTTTTTCGAGGCAGGCGGAAAATATTTTTCCACATAAAGTTCACCGAGCACATCGCCGAGTGAGCCATTAACGACGTCGGTTACTCTTTTCCATCTCGGGCGCATTTCTTTCAGTCCCGACATAAACTTGCCGCTGAATTCGAAGTTTTGGTTAACGATATCCGAACTTAAAATAGTGGCGTTACTTCTCAGTACAACCCATTCATAATAGCATTTCAGGTCTTCGAGGTTTGCTTCCCGGAAAATTTTACCGAGACCTTCGAAGTAAGGTTTTTGAGCGACGTTAATATCGCCCGGTTCCGAGAGTCCGAATTCCTTGAAATACAGAGCCCAGTCTATACTTTCGCACAATGCGGACAAATCTTTCAGAGACATTTTATTATAATTTTTTGCCGGTACCTGCAAATCGGTTTTTGTAAACGATATGTCCGCTAATTTCAGTTCGAAATCGTATATGATTTTCGCTTTATTTAAGGCGGAAGTCTGGTCGTTGCCGATAAGGCTCAGCATTCTTGCAATTTGTTTTTGATATTCTTCGCGGACTGCTTTAGAGCGTTCGTCTTCTTTGAAATAATAGTTTTTATCTGGCAGTCCCAGTCCGCTCTGATATACGATTGTGATGACATAATCGCTGTTTTTAATGTCAATAGTACCGCCTGCATAAAACAGAGGATACATTCCATAAGAGTGCAGGTATGCGGTATATTTAATCAAATCGGTTTTCGAAGAGATGGATTTAATTTTATCGAGATATCCATTTATCGGTTCATATCCGAGCGCATCGATTTTTGCTTCGTCCATTCCGCTCAGATAGAAGTCACCAATTTTTTGTTTATTGGAGCCTTTAACGGATTTTGAATCCTTTGAAGCGTCTTCAATTAGGGAATTTATTTGTTTTCTGTTATTTTCGATGAGTTCATCGAAAGCGGTATATCTGCCCATATCGGGCGGAAGAGGATTATTTTTAATCCACGCTCCGTTGGAATAAATGTAGAAATCATCTCCGGGATTTACGGATAAATCCATATTGTTTTTATCGATTGCCGTTTGAGAGATGATTCCGGATACAAAGAATAGCGAAAGCACAAAAGAGAAAAATAATATCTTTGTGCCAATTTGTTTTAATGATAGCATAATTTAATAATTAATTGAGAAGAAAAATTTAACAATATTTTTTACTTTAATATACTGATTTTATTGAAAAAAGTTACGAAATATTGTAAAAAAAATCCCGAATTTCAATCAAATAATAGTAATTGATTTAATCAAAATAATATATAATATTGACAGAAACAACAAGGAATATGAGAAAAATAATTTTATTGTTCATTTTGCTTTTTTTTGCCGGAAGTATTTATGCCCAGAACGCTTCTACTTATTTTCCTTCGGGCACGGGTTACAAGTGGTATTACAAAAACACTCCCCTGGATTCATTAAACAATCCTATACCTTCGCTTGCGAGATACAGAGTCGATACATTTGCTCTGGTGCAGAATTACCACGGTTTGCAGGCAAATATAGTAAGGATTAAGGACAATCTCATTTCGATTAATCAGAACTCGCCATATACAGATACAAGTTTTCACAACTTTCAGGGAACGAGCGGATACGAATATTTAAATCTCTCATTAATTCCGGATACTACGGGATTACCGATAGGAATAATTAATTTTTTCAAAGGTTTGCAGGGGTGGTATAATGTTTACCAGTTTGCCGCGAATGTCGGAAGTTCTTATCAGATACTTACGAAGGACACAACAGTTCTTATTAATTCGATTCCCGTTCATTTAAGGGTAAAGGCAAGTGCGATTCGATTAGCAGACCAGCAGGTTTCGACCGTTAACGGAACATATCTGGCAAAGAAATTCGTAGTTTCATATGGATTATACGTTGTAGTATTGATTATCGAGCAGCCGATTGTTGTAACGAAAGACACCACCTGGTTGGCATCGGGAGTATGGATGGTAAAGGATATAATTCCGTCGGTGAATCTGGATTTATCTCAGTTTGGTTACGGTAGTTATAATATACCGGGGCGTATATACGAGTTAACGCAACCGGTAGGGATAAAGAATATTGCTTCTGAAGTTCCCGCTGAATACTCATTACACCAGAATTATCCGAATCCGTTTAATCCGTCTACGAAGATAAAATTCGGAATTAAAGATTCAAGATTTGTAACGCTGAAAGTATTCGATGTACTTGGGAGAGAGGTCAAAACTCTTGTAAACGAAAAGCTGGGTCCGGGGACTTTTGAAGTAACTTTCGACGGGAGCGGACTGAATTCGGATATTTATTTTTACAAGCTGGAAGCTGGGGATTTTTCGGAGGTAAAGAAAATGGTATTAATAAAGTGATATTAGAAAACTTTTGTTACAAGAGTAATGGTTTCAAAAATTTAAAATGATTTTCAAACTAAAAATAATCGGATTATGAAAAAAGTTATTTCTGCTTTAATTATTTTATTTGTAATGGTTCCTGTTTTTCTTCGGGCGCAAAATCCAAAAGTCGATAATATAATAAAATATTGCAAGGGTATAGACGAGAAAATCGGCGAGGATGACGGTTACAGCGGTTACTTTATTCACACGATTAACTTAAAGACGAACCGCAGGGCGATAGGACTGCAAGTTACTGAAATAAAATTTTATTACGAGCAGCAGGGTGATACATTAATAGAAAAAGGGGATATGACAGAATTTCTGGATATATATAAACCGCCCGTAAAAGTGAAGGTGGATTATAATATCGCCGCAAGTCAGAATATAACGATTGAATATTACCCGAACGACAAGGGAAAACTGATATATTATCATTACCTGACAAAGGGAGCGTATACGAAGGGTGAGGAATTTTATTATTTTGAAAACGAGAAGCCGATAAAAATAAAGTCCGTGGAATTGGAATCGGAATACGAAGTCCTGGAAAAGTATAAAGATTATAATAAAGAGAAAGATTTCACGAAAGAAAATTTGAAAAAGAGCAAAGAGATAGTAAACAACTGGAATGATTATAAAAAGATGTTCGACCAGATGATATATACAGAGAAAATCGATAAATAGTAAAGGGATAATATTATACCGGTAAAAATTGACCGTCCGACGATAATTAATACCACGGGCAACAGGGAAAAGATAAATTTTAGGTTCGAGCAGTTAAATATTTTTTACGAATTTTTATAAAAGAAATCCCCGTTATGAAATTCAATTCATAACGGGGATTTCAATAATTCTATTCACATTATTTTATAAGTATCATTTTCTTTGTATCGGTTAATCCGTTCGAAGTGAGGGTATAAAAATATACACCGCTTGAGAGGTTTATTCCGTTAATTTCGGCATTATAGTAGCCTGCGTTCACATAGCCGTCGAGATAAGTATCGACTAATTTTCCGGTCACGTCATAGATTCTTAAACTGGCATAGCCATTTTTTGGTATTCCGAATTTAATATTGGTTACGGGATTAAACGGGTTCGGATAGAAGATAAAATTTTATAAATAATTGTTTATAAATAAATTATATTAAAAGCGGCATATATTAAACGATATTTTTGATATTGATAAATAATTGACATTTATTATAATATTATATATATTATAATTCTAAATATTTTTATAAAAATTAAATATACTATTATGAAAAAAGCACTAGCTTTTCTTTTGGTATTTTTAGGTTTTATTAATTTTTCCTGTAAATATGACAATTCTGTAGATCCTAAAAATGAATCCTATGCTATTAACGAAAAAGACGGGTCATCTACTACACTGTTTACCACAAGGATGATAATCATTCAAGATCCGGGAAAGAGGTCAATATTTCTTGTAGATACGACATTTACAACTTCACAAATCGGATATGTGTGTCCCGCAAGAGATTTTTATACAATGGATTATAGTACAAGTACATTTGATATTTATTGCTACTTTTATTGGCAAGACTATACCGAATATACGAGTCAGGGATATTGGGAGATTAGGTCTCCTAATTGGCCTTATACTGTAATATGGAATAAATCTATTACTATAACAAATCAGGTCCCGACAGGCTATGTTGATGAATATTGCATCAATATTAGCGGATTGCAACCAAATAATCATTATCAATTCAGATGTGGAATGAGTATCCTGACAGGTGACGAAAAGAAGTAGTTAAAAAGTCGGTATATTTTAGAAATAGTTTAATAACATAAAGGAAATTAGCTGAAATAATTTCTTGTATAATATTTTTTTATAAAAATTAATTAATTCCGTGTTAAATTTTCGGTGGCAGGTTTAATTGATTAAGCATATTTTTGTATAAGTATAAATAAAAAAATTATATGTTAACGGAAAAAGTAATGTACAATGCTTTTTTAAGGAGGGATTCTTCGTTCGAGGGATTATTTTTTGCGGCGGTCAGGACGACGGGGATATTTTGCCGACCGACGTGCACCGCAAGGAAGCCCAAGCGAGTAAACGTAGAATTTTTTCATTCTTCAAAGGATGCAATTTTAAACGGATACAGGCCCTGTAAAGTATGTTCGCCTCTGGAGAATGCGGGTTCGACGCCATTGTATATAAAGAAAATATTAAAAGAAATAGACGAAAATCCCGGATTGAGGTTAAAGGATTTTGATTTAAGGAATCGCGGATTAGAGCCCAATAAAGTAAGAAGATGGTTTAAGAAAAATCACAATATGACGTTTCATTCTTACCAGAGGATGATGAGGCTGAACAGTGCTTTTACGAGGATTCAATCGGGTGAAAAGGTTACGAGTGCGGCATTGGATTCGGGATACGAATCTTTAAGCGGATTCAACGATTTCTTCAAATCGGTTATGGGCAATGCACCGACGAAATCAAAAGCAAAAAACGTTATTAATTTAATCCGTATGGAAACACCGATTGGTCCGATGTATGCGGCGGCAACAGCGAAGGGAATCTGCATGTTTGATTTTACCGACAGGCGGATGTTTGAAAAAGAGTTAGGGGAATTGAGGAAGTATCTAAATGCCGTGATATTACACGGAGAGAATAAGCATTTCGAAATTTTAAGGAAAGAGTCGGGCGAATATTTCGAGGGAAAGAGAAAGTCATTTACGGTACCGATAGACGCGCCGGGGACGGAATTTCAGAAGAGAGTGTGGAAAGTATTGAGAGAGATACCTTACGGGAAAACCATATCTTATAAAAAGCAGGCAATGAAGCTTGGAAAACCCGAAGCCGTGAGAGCAGTTGCAAATGCAAACGGGCACAACAGGATTGCGATTATAATTCCGTGTCACAGAGTGATTGGTGAGGAAGGAACGCTGACCGGCTATGGCGGGGGACTCTGGAGAAAAAAATGGCTGCTGGATTTGGAGAAGAAAAATAGTTGAACATCCGATTTTTAAAGATTTTTTCCGGAATTTTTTTGCATAAAAATTAGTTGCTAATAGAAACTAATTTAAAAAAGTAATTATGAAGAAAAACATAGGTAACACAGATAAAGTCATACGCTTAATAATAGGGCTATTTATAATAATTTATGTGGGTTTTGTATTAAACAGCTGGTGGGGATTAATCGGAATAATTCCGATTTTCACGGCATTAATTTCGAGATGTACGTTATATTATCCTTTTGGAATCAGCACCTGTACAAAACCGGAAGAATCAAAACCGGAGAATTAAAAGTCCGTATTGACCGTTGGCGACAAGGACTTTATTTTTAAAGAAATGAACGCCGTAGCAATAGCCCGGAGTTTCGTAATATCCGAATGCCTCCGGGTATATTGGATTAAATGTATTAAACACTTCAGTTCCCATATTATATTCTGCGGTTAAAATAAAGTTAGTGGTATAATCCAGACCTCTGATATCGGATTCAGTATTTATTGTACTTACCAGATAAGGTTGTGATGGATTGGATATGTTCATAACGCATAAACCCGCAGAACCATTTGCGATGTAAGCGAGGTTATCGGCAATTTTAATATCGTTACAACTTCCCGAAGTATTGAAACCTGAACGATAAACAGGTGAAGCGGGATTGGAGATATCGACAAGTTCAAATCCCATATTACCTTGCAGTAAATAAGCAATTGAGCCCGCGACTTCGATATGATTAACGGTATATTGCGGTATGTAGGCAGTAACTTCATAAACGGAGTCGGGAAGTGAATTCAAGTTCAGTATTTTAATCTGACTTTGTCTTAAGGCAACGTATAAATAACCGTTTTTCATATAAGATGAATTGACGCCGGACGGATAAGAGAGCAAAGTATCCAGATATGCCGAGGAAGGGTTTGTAATATTCAGTATATACAATCCGTTATTTTCATCCGATAGGAATGCATATTTATTTGACGATAAACTGTCAATATTCACTTCTCTTACATAACCGTTAGTAATATAATTATAAGCAAGCGAAGGATTTGTGGGATTTGAGATATCGATAATTTCCATACCTTTTTGTCCGTCTGCAAGAAATGCATATTGCACACCGTTAACGAAAGCACCTTTCACATACCTTGCGTCACCTCCGGTATTCAGTTTACCAACAAACCACATACCTGTTTCCCAGGTATAAGGGGGCAGTTCGGGTTCAGTTTCTTCCGGCAGTTCGCACCCCGTTTGATTTATTAACGGGAATATGCAAATAATTACGATTAATATTTTTAGATATTTTATTGACATTTTTTTGAGCGATTTTTGTATATGGTATTACTCCGGATTCACCATGAATTGTAAATGAGATTTTATCGGTAAAAACAAGATTAGCGAGTTGATATTCGGGACTTCCTCCGTACTGGTCTCTCGCAAGGTCATACATCGAGCAATTACTTAAGTTAAAATCTGTCCATTTAACATCTCCAAGATGAAACCTGCAACCCGGCGGAGTAAATATCACTTCACCGATTCCGTTTCTGAATTCAACTTTCAAGCCTTTGCAGTTCGGGCAGGGACCATCGGCAGTTCTCAGCCATACCCCTGTAATATCGGAGCATCCGATATTACCCCCGTTACAATTTGTATAATTTAGAATTTTACAAATTCTTTCTTCTACGTTAATGTTGTAATTGCATAAAAACACGTTTCCTTCGATTCTAACCCCGTAGCTTCCCGCTTTTAAAATCACGGATGATGCAATATTGGTATCACAAGGCGGAGTCGTCTGCCAGATAACCGAATCTTTAATTTGTTTATTCGAAATATATATTGTAATGTTGCTGTCGGTTTGTTGTGTTCTGATAAATGTAATTTTTCCGTTACCTTCTCCATAAGGATTTGGCGGGGGAGGTGTTACAGGGGTTGAGGAAGTGATTCCTCCTCTTGAATCGCAGGAAGTAATGTAAATGATAGCGAATAAAAATATAGCACTGAAAAAACAAGTAATTATTTTGTTTATTTTTTTCTCCAAAATCCTGATTTTATGCAATATATTTAAAATTTATACTTTTTTCTATTACATTTTGTTTCAAATTAGTAGCGGTTTTTCAATAATTAAGTATACATTTGATTTCTATTTAAATTTAATTATCTTTATTTGAATTATCAAGCGGGGATAATGAATATGAAGAAGTTCAAAAGACATATCAAATATATTTTTCTTTTAATTTTATTATCATCCGTATTTATTTCCTGCGATAATATAAACAATCCTGACGAAAGCACAAGAACGGATACGAACAGCGGTTGGAAATCTCAGGCAAGCAATATTACGGCGAAGCTTTTCGGAGTATCGTTTATAAATGCGATGACCGGAATGGCGGCAGGTGAACAGGGAATAGTATTGAAGACGACGGACGGCGGATTGAACTGGGCAACGGTTCATTCGGGTTCATCCTATTATTTGAAGGGGATTAAATTCATAGATGAAAATACTGCCACTGCGGTTGGTTTTAACGGTATTGTAATAAGGACGACCGACGGGGGGAATACGTGGGTTGACCAGTACACGGGTACTTCAAACGAAATAAAAGCCGTATCATTTTTCGGAGCGGATAACGGTTATATTGCTGGATACGCGGGTTCTGTTTTTATGACGACAAACGGAGGCGGGAACTGGTGGAAGGAGATTCAGATTCAGACCACGATGCATTCGATGTGCTTCGTAAGCAGTATATACGGAGGTGTTTGCGGAAGCGGAGGAAAGATTCATATGACTGCAGACGGAGGATACAACTGGATACAGGGAAACAGCGGGACAGGCACAGATTTAAACGGAATAGTATTCGTTAATGCAATGACGGGAGTCGTTGTGGGGAATGCCGGAGAAATTCATATGACGAATAACGGGGGTTCGGGCTGGTGGAAGGTTGAAACGGGTCTGACATCGAATACACTTTTCAGTGTTGCAATGCCGACATTAGACAGAATTGTAGCAGTAGGCGGAAGCGGAGTTGCTCTTACATCAACAAATTGGGGTGGTGCGTGGAGATTGGTGAAAACGAATGTACCGGTGGCTTTGTATTCGGTTTGTTTTATTGATAACCTTACTGGATATGCAGTCGGAGAGCAGGGTGTAATAATAAAGACCACCAACGGCGGCGAGCAGTTTTAAAATATAAAATATTAAAAATTAAATATAAAAATATTTATATTGTGTCGTGGAGTCTCCACGCTCTATTTGGAACTCCCGACACAAGAATTTACTATTTACGATTTTCCTCTTCTTCCTTTTTCTTCAACGGAATTAATATTAAAAACATACCTATCAACACAATTGCAACAATGCTTCCTATGAATGAAGGTTTTTCAAACATATGAAAGATTTTTATATCCGCGAAAGCGAGCCCGGCAAAAAGCAGACCTATCAATGCTTCGCCTGCTATTAGACCGGACGAAAGAAGAATACCGATGTTGGAAATCTTTTCTTTCTTCTTTTCGTCGTACTTTCGTTTCTCGATAACTTTATCGATTATTCCTTTCATTAGTCCCCCGATGAATATAGCGAAGGAAGTATCGATGGGAAGGTACATTCCGACGCTAATTAGCATCGGGCTTTTTACCTGCATCATAATGAGTGCAACACCCATAAACATTCCGATTATTATTAAAATCAGTTCGGTTTTTCCCTCAACTATGCCGCGAGCCATTATTGCCATTAAGCTTGCCTGAGGTGCGGGAAGTTTTTCTCCGCCGAACCCTGCATTTGTTCCGAGTATATCGTTTTGCATTTCGGGAGGTAATGCTTTAACTTCATCGAGAGAGAAAGTCTTTCCGTTCAATTCCGGATTTTTCCCTTTATAAGTAACGGTAGGTGTATTTTCCTTCTGAAGCTTTTGAATTTCATTTCCGGTTGATTGTTTTATATCTCCGAGATGCAGAAGAGAAAGCACAAAAAACATAACCAACGATGCGGAAACAACACCGAAGACATCGCCGAGCTGCATTTTCCAGGGAGTGCAACCGAGTATGTGTCCTGCTTTCAAATCCTGCATCATTTCTCCCGCTACTGAAACGGAAACACACGTGAAAGCCGCAACTCCAAGCACTGCGGCTATTCCGGCTGTACCGGACATACCGAGAGCGATCATTAAGAAAGCGACAACGATTAAAACGGATACTGTAAGTCCGCTTGTAGGATTATTACTGACGCCTATTATGCCGACCAGGTATCCTGAGACTGCCGCGAAAACAAAACCCAAGAATATCATTACTATTGTAGCAACAACGGCCGGGAATGCGGTGCCCGTGAAATAATTAAAAATAAAAAACATTACCAGAGCTATTCCACCGAGAATCGGGAGAACAATTTTCATATTTATATCTTTATCGGTTCTTTCAAGAATGATGTCACCGCCCGCGGATTTTCTGATGTTGGCGAATGAACGCGATATGCCCTCGAATAAGCTTTTTCGCATTTTATATAAAGTATAAAATGCACCGACAAGCATTCCGCCGATTGCAATATACCTTACATAAGCTTTCCACACTCTTGTGATTTCAACTGCCCAATCTGAAATTCCGGTCGGATTGTTATAATTTAAAAAATATGATATAGCCGGGGCAAGTAAGCCCCATGCGAGCAGTCCTCCGCTGAAGTTTATTGCTCCAAGACGCGGACCGATTATGTAACCGACTCCGAAATAAGCAGGAGCCATCCCGGGTGAACGGAGGAGTAAACTTCCTTTTGTAAACGACACAATTTTTTGCCAGCTTGCGGCGATGAACTTAAATTCAACCAATGCGGTGAACAGAGCCCCAACGCCCATACCCGAGAGTAGATATTTTGACCCGCCGGTTCCTTTCTGCCCAGATTTATGAATTTCTGCCGCGGCAATAGATTCGGGAAAGGGTAATTCCTGGTCTTCGACGAGAACTCTTCTCAACAGTGTAACGAACATAATACCGAGAATTCCGGCAACAGATAAAATTATAGTAGAAATAACATAGTGTGATGTCGAGAAAAACGGGTCCCATATGGAAGCGATGAAAAAAGCAGGAAGGACAAAGATGGCACCTGAGGCGATATTGCCCCCGATTGAGCCGACGGTTCTCGCAGTATTTTCCTCGAGTATTGTTCCCTTGAGAGCTTTCAGAACAGCCATACCGATTACAGCGGTCGTATATGTAGCGGCGATGGTCATTCCGGCTTTAAGACCGAGGTAAGCATTTGCCGCGCCCATAAGCATTGCCATAAAGGCACCAAGGAAGACGGCACGAAAAGTAAATTCTTTCATTTCTATATTTGCTGGTACAAAAGGAATGAAGTGTTTTGGTTCAGACATTTAGGCTCCGATATATTTTTTTATATTTAACAATTATTACTGATTTATTTTCCAGATTACTTTACCATCGAGGCAATTCAATTCGATTGTTTTTGGAATATGCGATTCATTTTCAGGTATTCCGAATATGTTGTAGTTATCGAAATCCGGACTAAAAGGAATAGTAACGCTTTCTCCGGTTTTGAGCATAGAATATCTGATTTTTCCCTCCCATACTTCGCATTTATTTATTAGCCCTTCGAGTTGATGTTCATATTTATCATCGAACTTCAGGTTACATCTTGCAAGGTCTCTTTCGCCGGTATTTATCAGCCTCAGTGTAAAGGGAGTTTTGGGACCTTGTTCGGATTTTTCGATAAATATTTCTAGTTTTATTTTGATATTGTTTTCGTTCGACAGAGGGGTGATTTCTTTGAACTGCGTGCCACAGGAGAAAAATAAAATAAAGATTGTAAATAAAAAAATGTTTAAATATTTCATATTAAAAATCATTTACATTTGACTTGTATTTAAAATCACTGTTTACAAGTTTTTAATATATTCAAATTAAAAATTTTTTAAAACTTAATTCAGTGCATACAAAAAAATTTCCTTACGAGAAGCAGTTAAAGGATAAGTCATCGGAGTATTTAAACAAGTTAAGCGATTATAACATTCTTGCGGACATAGTGCCTGATTCTATAAGGGAGTATTCGATAAAAATCGGTGTAAATGATTTCGGGGTAGTAAATTTATATTACAAACCCACTCAGGATAAATTTAAAATAACCTTGCAGGAAATCGGGGTTAAGAACAAAGCGGAAATATTATTGAGACACTGGAATGAGCTTAACGGTATTAAAGAGGAAGAGATTTACAAAAACAAAGGATATGAAATAGACGTAGATGGTTCATTCAGGGAAGGAATAACATCTTACGGTATTGTTATAAGAAAAGACGGGAAAAAAATAAAGGAAATCTCGGGAATTCTCGACAGCGATGAAGTTCACGGTTCGCATCAGGTAGCGGGAGAAATACGGGCGGTTACAGAAGCTATCCGTTGGTGCAGGGAAAATAATATAAGAGATGTTACGATATATTATGATTACAAAGGTTTGGAAAAATGGGCAAGGGGATTATGGAAAACAAAAAAAAATATTTCAAGAAGATATGCGGATTTTATGAAAGCGGGGGATATTAAAATTCACTGGGTAAAAATTAAAAGCCATACAGGAAAAAAGTGGAATGAATATGCGGACAGATTAGCCGAGAAAGCTATCAGGGAAAGGAACAAGAACTAATCTCATACAGAACTTGTTTTATTGAACTAAAAAGAAATGAATACATTAAAATTTAAAACAAATATAAAGTGCGAAAGCTGTGTTGCAAAGGTTTCCCGACTCCTTGATGAAAGCATTAATATAGTCAAATGGAATGTTGATTTAGAAAATCCCGATAGGGTTTTGACGGTAACGGGGGATAATATTTCCTTCGAGTATATAAAGGAAGCACTATTAAAAGCCGGATATAAAGCGGAAGAGTCAGGATAAAAATTTATAAAAATCCCAGTTCGAGTTTTGCTTCTTCGGACATTCTATCGAGGCTCCAGGGAGGATCGAAAGTTATTTCGACACGGGCGTCATTAACCATAGGGTGTTCTCTTAGTTTTTCCTGAACTTCAATCGGCAGTGAGCCTGCGACCGGACAGGCGGGTGATGTGAGGGTCATAATTACGAGCACATCGCCGTTCGTGGCAACCTTGACGTCATAAATTAAACCGAGGTCAAAAATATTAACGGGAATTTCCGGGTCGTAGCACATTTTCAGAACTTTGATTACTTCTTCTTTAAGTTCTTCGAGGTTAATTTCCTTTTTTACCTCCTGAGGTTTTTCGGTATTTTGATTTTCGCCGTTCATATTCAGTTATTTGATATTATTTGTCGTGCATTTTCTTTCATATGTCCAATCATAGAAACAAGGCCGTTTGCCCTGTTTGGGGAAAGATGTTCTTTCATTCCGATTTTATCCAGGAATTCGAGTTTTGCATTAACGATATCTTCGGGTTTATGATTTGACAAAACTCTTACCAGCAAGCCAATCAGACCTTTAGTAATAACGGCATCGCTGTCTGCTTCATATATTATGTTACCATTTTCGAATTTTGTATTCAGCCAGACCTGTGACTGGCATCCGGATACTTTTCTGTCATCGGTTTTCAGGTTTACATCCATCGAAGCAAGATTTTTTCCGAGTTCGATAATATACTCATATTTATCCACCCATTCATCGAGCAGAGAAAACTCTTCTACAATTTCGTTTTCGATTTCTTCGATAGTTTTATTCATAGGTAAATATTATTGATTATTCGTTATAACAACATTTGATTTACTCTTTTTAAACCTTTAACGAGCGAGTCAATTTCTTCTTTAGTATTATAAAACGCAAACGATGCTCTAACTGTTCCTGGAATTTTCAAAAATTTCATTAACGGTTCTGTGCAGTGCAATCCTGTTCTCACGGCGATTCCGAACTGGTCCAGCAGTGTTCCGACATCGTACGGATGTGTATTCCCAACGAGAAATGATATTACGCTTGCTTTTTCATCTGCAGTTCCTATTATCCTCATATCTTGAATTTCATTCATGCACTGAGTTCCGTATTCGAGCAGTGAATGTTCGTAATCAGCTATTTTGTCCATCCCGATATTTGACACGTAATTCAATGCCGCTGCAAGGCCTATGCTTCCGGCAATGTTTGGGGTTCCGGCTTCGAATTTATAGGGCAGGTCGCCAAACGTTGTTTTTTCGAAGGAAACATTTTTTATCATTTCACCCCCGCCCTGATAGGGAGGCATATTTTCGAGAAAATTTTCCTTGCCGTAAAGAACGCCTATACCGGTGGGTCCGTATATTTTATGTCCCGAAAAGGCAAAAAAATCACAATCCAGATCCCGAACATCGACTTTTTTGTGCTGGACTGCCTGAGCACCATCTATTAATACGGGGATATTATATGAATGGGCAAGTCCGATAATTTTTTTCACCGGATTAATGCTTCCGAGCGAATTGGAGATATATGTTACCGAAACAAATTTTGTTTTGTCCGAAATAAGTTTTTCATATTCCTTAAAAATAATTTCGTCCTTTGTGTTAATCGGGATAACCTTAAGTTTTGCGCCTGTTTTTTCGCAGAGAATCTGCCAGGGAACAATATTCGAGTGATGTTCGAGAGTCGAGATAATTATTTCGTCATTTGCTTTAATATTGTGAATTCCGTAAGTGCCGGCTACAAGGTTAATTGCTTCTGTTGTTCCGCGAACAAAAACGATTTCCTCCGGTTTTTTTGCGCTAATAAATTTCTGAACCGTTTTTCTCGAAGTTTCGTAAGCGTCCGTAGCTTTTTCGCTCAGATAGTGCACCCCCCTGTGGACATTGCTGTTTATTTCCGAATAATATTTATTAAGAGTGTCGATTACGACTTTTGGTTTCTGTGTTGTTGCGGCGTTATCGAAATATACGAGTGGTTTTCCTTTTATTTTCTTTTGTAAAATCGGGAAATCCTCTCTGATTTTTTCAACGTTAAAATTCAGCATAACATTTTATTTACTTTCCAATTTCCTGCTTAGCTTTTCTTCGAGATATATTTTTAATTCTTCGATTTGAATATCTTCTATAATTTCGTTAGCGAATGCATACAACAGCAGTTTCCTGCCCTCTTTTTCGCCTATTCCTCTTGCTTTCAGATAGAACAACTGTTCTTTGTCAATCTGTCCGGTAGTGGCTCCGTGGCTGCATTTTACATCATCCGCATAAATTTCAAGTTGTGGTTTCGAATTAATGACCGCATCGTTGGAAAGTAAAATATTTCTGTTCATCTGATATGCATTGGTTTTCTGGGCATCTTTTCTGACCATTATTTTTCCGTTGAAAACCCCGTCTGCCTTTTCATCGATGATACCCTTGTAGAACTCGTTGCTGTGACAGTTCGGCATTGCATGGTCAACAAGAGTATGGTTATCCACATGCTGTTTACCGGTAATAAAATAAAGTCCCTTAAAATTACATTCAATATTTTCCCCGTTCAAGTAAGAATTCAGATTATTTCTTATGACGCTTCCTCCCCAGCTGACAGTAACAGAATCGAATATACTGTTTTTTTCCTGAAAGACCTGGGTTGTTCCGACGTGCAGGGAATTTAGTTCTTCATTCTGGATTTTATAATACTGCAAATTAGAATTTTCGTCCGTATAGATTTCCGTGACCACATTGGAAAATGAATCATTCTCTCCAATTGAATAATATTCTTCAATTATATGTGCCTTGCTGTTTTTCCCGGCTACGACAAGGTTACGTGGTTGACCTATAACCTTTTGTTTTCTTGAGTCGACAATATTTAAAATCGTAAAGGGTTCTTTCGGTTCGCAGCCAGACGGAATATATATAAATGCTCCGTCTGCGGCGACAGCGGTATTAAGTGCCGTAAAGCCGTCGGAATTATAATCGGCATATTTAGCAAAATATTTTTCCGCTATGTTGTTTTTATTTTTCAGTGCATCTTTTAGACTGCCTGCAATCAGGTTTTTGTTACCCGATATAATTTTCGAGTTTTCGTTCGAATATTCCCCGTTAATCAATACGATTATATTTGTTTTCAATTTCGGGATAATGAATTTACTTAAGATGTCCTTCTCGATTTTTTGACCGGTTTCGGCAAATTCAAAGTCATTATTAATAATTTGTCCGATATTCGTGAACCGCCAGTCTTCCATTTTTTTATTGGGAAAGCCGACATTTTCAAAATGAATTTTTGCTTTTTCTCTCGCACGTGAAATGAGCTCGTTATTTATTTCAACTTTCTTTTCGAGTTTCTTGAATTCATTCAATATTTTTTCTTTTAGATCAGGCATTTTTTATTCGATAGATTAATTGGTTAATATTAAAGCATTATTAATTACCGTTATTCTTAGGGTTTACCCAGTCATATCCCATATCTTCGAGTTTAAGAGCGAGCTCTTTTCCGCCGGAGGTTACGATTCTTCCTTCGCTTAGAACGTGGACATAATCGGGGACGATATAGTTCAAGAGTCTCTGATAGTGAGTGATAACAATGAAAGCGTTATTCGAATTTTTCACTTTATTAACTCCTTCGGCGACAATTTTCATGGCATCGATATCGAGGCCGGAATCCGTTTCATCGAGTACAGAGAGTTTAGGCTCCATCATAGCGAGCTGGAAAATTTCATTTCTCTTTTTTTCTCCGCCCGAAAATCCGACATTAACATAACGGCTTGTCATACTCGTGTCGAGGTCGACAAGTTTTGCTCTAGCTTTAAGCATTTTTAAAAATTCCACCGAGCTGAGCGGTTCCAAACCTTTGTATTTTCTGATTTCGTTAACGGCAGTTTTCATAAAATTCGTTGTAGAGACGCCGGGAATTTCGACTGGATACTGGAAAGCAAGAAATATCCCCTCTCTGGCTCTGTCTTCTGGGGAGAATTCAAGTAAATTCTTACCTTCATAAGTCACTTCGCCGCCTGTAACTTCATATCCGTCTTTTCCTGCGAGGACTGAAGCGAGTGTTGATTTTCCGGAGCCGTTCGGTCCCATAATTGCGTGGACTTCTCCGGCTTTTACTTCAAGGTCGATACCTTTTAGAATTTCCTTACCTTCCACGTTTGCTTTTAAATTCTTTATCGTTAACATTACTTTTTTATTTTTTTATCTTTTAATTTAACATTAATAATTTAGTATTGCTTTATCCGACGCTTCCCTCAAGGGATATTGCAAGCAGTTTCTGTGCTTCGACTGCAAATTCCATTGGCAGCTTATTCAGGACTTCTTTTGCATATCCGTTCACAATCAAAGCTACTGCATCTTCCTGAGAGATTCCTCTCTGGTTGCAGTAAAACATTATCTCTTCACTAATCTTTGAAGTTGTTGCTTCATGCTCGACGGTTGCGGAGTTATTATTTATATCAAAATAAGGGAATGTATGAGCTCCGCATTTATCTCCCATCAGCAAGGAATCGCACTGTGAATAGTTCCTTGCATTCTCGGCATTTTTGGAAACCTTTACCAGCCCTCTGTAGCTGTTCTGGCTGAATCCTGCAGATATACCTTTTGATACGATTCTGCTTTTTGTGTTTTTTCCGAGGTGAATCATTTTGGTCCCTGTATCAGCCTGCTGGTGGTTATTGGTCATAGCCACGGAATAAAATTCACCGATAGAATTATCACCTTTCAGGATACAGCTTGGATATTTCCAAGTAATTGATGAGCCGGTTTCCACCTGAGTCCAGGAGATTTTAGCATTCTTATGGCAGATTCCTCTTTTTGTAACGAAGTTATAAATTCCGCCTTTTCCTTCCTTATTACCCGGGTACCAGTTTTGAACGGTAGAATATTTAATCTCAGCGTTATCCATGGCAATGAGCTCCACGATAGCGGCGTGTAGCTGGTTTTCATCACGCATTGGAGCGGTACAGCCTTCGAGGTAACTGACATAGCTGCCTTCATCCGCTACGATAAGTGTTCTTTCGAACTGTCCCGTATCGGCGGCATTTATTCTGAAATAAGTCGAGAGTTCCATCGGGCATCTGACACCTTTCGGTATATAGACAAAAGAGCCGTCACTGAAAACGGCAGAGTTCAGAGCTCCGAAAAAGTTATCCTGCGGAGGAATAACGGAGCCGAGATATTTTTTAACCAGTTCAGGGTGGTATTGTATTGCTTCGCTGATTGAGCAGAAAATAATACCAAGGTCACTGAGTTTTTCTTTATATGTTGTAACGACCGAAACGCTATCCAATACAGCATCTATGGCAACGCCTGCGAGAAAATTTTGTTCCACGAGAGGGATTCCGAGTTTATCGTATGTCTTTTTTATTTCGGGGTCGAGTTCATCGAGCGAATTTAATTTTTTCGCTTTCTTTGGTGCCGCATAGTAAATTATATCCTGATAATTTATCGGAGTATAGTTAATGTTTGCCCAATCGGGTTCTTTCATAGTAAGCCAGTATTTATATGCTTTCAGTCTCCAATCGAGCATAAAATCCGGTTCATCTTTTTTCTTAGATAAGAATCTGATTACATTTTCATTCAATCCTTTAGGTAAAGCATCGAGCTCATAGTTATCGGTGAATCCGTATTTATATTCACTTTCTGCAAGTTTTTCAAGTAATATATCGTTTTCCTGATTTTCCGCCATATTTTTTAAAGCTATGTTTTTTAGTTACTTTTAAAACAGGACTAAATTAGTCGTATTTTATTTCAAAAAAAAGTCAGATTTTTAATTCCGACTTTTTACTAACTAAACAACCTTAGTATGCTAAAAGTTCAATTTGTTGAATATTTTGATAAATTAATAGCCTTGCTTGTAAATCCGGAAGGAATATTGATTCCCATTAAAGGCGTAGTTTTTACTATTGTTCCTACAATAAAATTTTCCGTAACAGTGCCGTTTTGCTTTTTATAATTTACAATCCATAAATCATTTGGGAAATTCACAAGATTTTGAATATATTGGGGTAAATCCAATCTTAATGTTCCAAGAGCCGGAATTAAAAACATATTAACCGATTTACTTGTCCCTGATGCAAAAAACGTCTGTCCGTTATTAGTGCTTGGAGATGGATTAAAAGACGCATCGAATTTAATTATCGGATTTGAAGAATACGAATAATCATAAGATATATCACTATCGATAATACTGTCTTTGTTTGTGCTTATTGTGAAATTCGAATTGCTGAACATATTAAGTGCACCCGAAACTATATTTTTTGCTGAAGTGTCGGAGATTAAATTTAAAACCGTATTTAAACTAAAAATAGAAGTAAGCTCGATGCAATCTTTTGACCCCGGTAAAGGATTGGGGGTATATATTGCAATTGTTGAGTCAGAGCCTGTCTTTTTGAAAAAGTATAACCAGGCTCCGATTTGATTCGGGTCCGTAATTCCCGAATATAGAGAGATATCGGTTTTTCCGTTATCAGTACCGTCGCATATAACATTCTTCCCGAAAATAAAAAATAATTTGGCGCTCGAACCGAGCTTTCTCTGTGCCTGTGCATAGGCGGAGTCGAGACGGTCTTTAGCGGTTATTTTATTGGAAATAATGTTATTAAAAATATTTGTGGCAGTATCGGAACAGGAATAGAAAATTACCGATGAGAGAAGTATGATGAATACTATTTGTAGTTTTTTCATATTAAATTGTTTATTTTTTAATAAAATAATCATTATAATTATTATTAAATATATATAACTATTATCAATTTTTCTATTTATAACCTCATTCATAAATCCTATTTTTGTCTAAATTAAAATCTAATATGAAAAAAATATTTTATCTCTTCTTCTTTGTTTTAATTGTTAATAATTCTTTCCCCCAGAATGACGAAATCACATTGGAAGACCTGCTGATAAAGGGGAAATACCGGACGCAATCGATTGGACAGGTGATTCATCTGAGTGACGGTGAGCATTATACAATGAGGGACAGTGCGAAGAACATAGTTGAATATGAATATGCCACGGGTAAGCAGACAAAAATAATCTTGTCAATGGACGATTTTGTATCGGTATCGGGATTTTCATCCGCTTCAATAGACGAGTATTCATTCAGTCCTGATGAAAAATATTTACTGTTAGGAACAGAAACGGAAATTATTTTCAGATATTCGACTGCGGTTTCAAATTACATCTGGGACATAAAGAACAAGACCATAAAGCCCTTATCGGACAAGGGAAAGCAGAGACTTGCGACTTTTTCGCCGAAGGGTGATAAGGTTGCTTTTGTAAGGGATAATAATATTTTCGTCAAGGATTTATTGACGGATAAAGAGGAGCAGATAACAAAGGACGGTGTGGTAAATAAAATAATAAACGGCTCTCCCGACTGGGTTTACGAGGAGGAATTCGGATTTACGAAAGCATTCGAATGGTCGCCCGACGGAAGGAAGATTGCGTTCATGCGGTTCGATGAAAGTAGGGTGAAGGAATTCGAATTTCCGATATACGGGGAAACTTACCCGGAGAAATTCATTTACAAATATCCCAAACCCGGAGAGGAAAATTCCGTTGTAACGGTATGGATATACGACATCGGCAGGAAGAATACGATAAAAATAGATATAGGGAATAATCCCGACCAGTACATACCGAGAATAAAGTGGACTAAGGATGCAAATCTGCTTTCCGTAATCAGAATGAACCGACTGCAGAATAAGGCAGAGATACTGCTAGCAAACTCGGAGACAGGGAGAACGAGCGTAATTTTAACCGATGAAAGCAAATATTACATCGACAGGACTCTGGAAGTTACGTTTTTAAAGGGAAACAGGTTTATATGTATGAGCGAAGCTGACGGATTCAAGCATTTATATCTTTACGATATAAACGGAAAGATGATTAATCAGATAACAAAGGGAAACTGGGAGGTAGGAAATCTGAGCGGAGTAAACGAGGAAAGCGGAATTTTATATTACGCATCGAATGAGCCTTCTGCGATTCAGCGGGCATTATATTCGATAAAGCTTGACGGAACGGAAAAGAAAGAGATTTCCGGAAAAAGAGGATTTTACGTTGCCGATTACAGCAGGAATTTCAAGTATGCATTTATATTTTATTCCAATGCAAATTCTCCCGGAGAAATATGGCTTCAGAAGTCGACCGGAGAAATAATATCGATGTTAAAAGAAAACCTGAAAATGAAGGCATTGATGGAAGAGAAGGGATTTGTGAAAAAAGAATTTTTTACTTTCAGGACTTCCGACGGACTTGATTTAAACGGGTGGCTCATGAAGCCCGACAAGCTCGAGGCGGGGAAAAAATATCCGGTTTTGATGTATGTCTACGGCGGACCGGGTTCACAACAGGTGCTTGATGCATTTACAAGGAGCGATTATGTATGGTACCAGATGCTTGTGAAAAAAGGTTATGTGGTTGCGTGCGTGGATAACCGCGGAACAGGCGGACGGGGAGTGGAATTCGGAAAATGCATGTATATGCATCTCGGAACAAAGGATGTTGAAGACCAGATCGAGGCGGCGAAATATCTCGGCTCGCTGGATTATATTGATAAAGACAGAATC
Source organism: uncultured Ignavibacteriaceae bacterium (assembly GCA_964501535.1). Classification (GTDB taxonomy): domain Bacteria; phylum Bacteroidota; class Ignavibacteria; order Tepidaquicellales; family Tepidaquicellaceae; genus FEN-1279. The sequence goes on from CAZCSV010000002.1 coordinate 93,283, forward strand.
GGTATCTGGGGCTGGAGCGGCGGCGGATATTTTACTTTGATGTGCCTTGCAAAAGGAGCGGATGTTTTCAAAACGGGAATGGCTGTTGCACCTGTTACGGATTGGAAATATTATGATAATATATACACCGAAAGGTTTATGAGAACCCCGAAGGAAAATCCTGACGGATACAAAGAAAGCTCGGTGATCAATTACGTGGATTTATTCAAAAATAAATTTTTAATCGTGCACGGCACAGCGGATGATAATGTGCATTTCCAGAACACGATGGAATTTATCGAAGCAATGGTTAAAGCCGACAAGTATTACGAGATGCTCGCATATCCGAACAAGAATCATTTTATGGTAGGGATAAACACGCGTTATCATTTATACAAAAATATGACGGAGTTTATATACAGAAATTTGTAGACTCTCGCTCTGTCATTCCGGCACGTTTTAAGCCGGAATCCGGAAATATTATAAGTGAATATGGCGGTTCTCATTCAAACATATTGAAAACCTGTCTTCCCCCTCGTTCCCAACGCCCTCGTTGGGAATGACCGCTGGTAATTATATTGAACTCCACTCCAGCGGTCGAAGACTCGCCGTGGCGAGAGCGGAATATTTGTCGAAAACAAGAAGTACTCCCGCACCCCCACTCTTGAGGAGTGGAATGTCAATGTTTTTTCAATAGCCACGAGCTTTAGCTCGTGGAAGGCGTATACCGGTGTTTCGGCTTTAGCCGATAATTTGTTTGTGTTTTGGGCTAAAGCCAGGATGGGGGAAATTCTATCCCACGACTTGAAAGTCGTGGCTACTAAACTTAAGTGATAGTTTTTCACAACTTGTTCCGACAAATCGGGATGCAAAAAAACGCAAAAGTCGTGGCTACTTAAAAAGATATTAATTTATAATTCTTAATTCGGCATTCATAATTTAGTTATAAATATCCCCCTTTTATAATTTACTTATCTCTATTAATTTGATTAACACATTAAAGAATAATGGCAAAGAGCAACCTCGGTAACGAATACAAAACATCCTATAAAAGTTTATTAGAAAAAGCTAAAAGCGGAAAAATTCCCAATAACATTTTTCTTTTTTTAAGCGAGAAGATACTGCTGGAGGAATTTCTCGAAGTGCTCGGAAAGAAATTTATTGGGAAATCTTTCGATTCTAAGAAAGACGTAAGGAAATATTTTTCCAACGACAGGCAGATAGAAGATGTTATCAATGAATGCAGTAATCTCGGTTTTTTTTCCGAAAAGAGAATAGTGCTGTTAAGGGTGGAGAAAAGGCCGGGAGTAAAGGGACTTTCAAAAGAAGACAAGGAAGGATTAATTAATTATTTCAGGAATACCAACAGCGACACGGTTTTAATTCTTCACGTACTGGATACGGAATATACTCTCTCGAATTTCGATGAATTCAAGGGAGAGAATATTACTTTTTATATAAAGGAGGAGACTTCCCCCGAAGAAATAATCGAATGGGCGAAAAATAAGATGGAAGGATATGACATAAGCGAGGATGTGATAATACATCTTTTAAAGTACGTAAATCCTTCGTTCGATGAAGTTCATACTGAACTCGAAAAGCTGAAAGCATATTCTGCGATGACAAAGAAAGTCACGGTCGAGGATGTCAATTTATGTGTGGGGTTAACGAAGGATTTCAACGAATTGGATTTTGTGGCGTCGGTGCTTTCGAGGGATATCGGCAAGGCATTGAGAATATATGATTTATTAAGTTTAAAGGAAGAGATTGAGATAAGGTTAGTGAGCTATTTGGTTTCTGCATTTACGGCGATATACAAAATGTTCGACCCGCAGTTAAGCAGGATGGACGAATGGGGTAAGAAGAAGGAATTACGGTTATGGGGTAAGGGAGCGGACAGGATGAAAATGATTTACGAAGAATACAAGAGTGCTACAAATGAACTTAAAATTATGAAAGCATTTGATTATATTTACAGAGCTGATAAAGCGTTTAAGACATCATCGCCGGATAAGAAGGCAATTTTCACTACTTTAGTAAGCAATCTGGCGGGTTTATAAAATGAAAAAATAACGGAATAAAGGTTTTAAAAGTCAGAATCTTAGGAACTAATTTTAAAAACAAAAGTTTAAAAAGAGCGGAAAAGTGTCTTTAGACATCAGTATCTATAAAAAATTATCCGACGAAGAGTTGATTATAGAGTTTCAAAAGGAAAGAGTTGAAGCTTTTAATGAACTTGTGAACAGGTATAAAGACAAGCTGGTTAATTTTTTATTCAGATACACAGGGGATAGAGACGAGGCAGAGGACCTTGCACAAGATGCGTTTATAAAGCTGTATCGCTCGAAGCATCTCTATAAAGAAATCGCAAAGTTTTCTACCTGGTTTTACACGATTGCGATAAACACTGCAAAGACCGATGCCCGCAAGAAGAGCAGGTACAATGCACTTTCCATCAGCGATTACGACCCCGAAAACGAAAAAGACTACGAAATCCCCGCGAATGTACAGAGTCCGGATGAATATGCGAATGCAGGCATAGAGAATTATTATATTCAGAAGGCGATAGATTCTCTCGATGAGTCATTTAAGGAAGTGATAATATTAAGGGACATAGAAGATATGGATTACGAAGAGATAGCAGAGGTAACGGGCTTACCGCTCGGAACGGTAAAGTCACGGATAAACAGGGGAAGGGAAAAGTTAAAGAAACTGTTAAGTGAAATTTACAAAGCATAAAAAGTTTTGCACGAAGAAGAGCAACATATTGACATCAGGGAAAAATTACTGAACTTACCGAAGGTGAAGGCAAGCGATGATTTCGTGAATGCTTTGCAGCGGAAAATCAATCTTGCAGATGCTGAATCAGGGCAAAAAAAAATCACCGAAGAAGTTAAGGAATCGGTATGGGTAAAACTTTTCGGCAAGAAGAGGAATCCCTGGCTGATACCATCTTTGAGCTTGACTATTGTTGCAATTATCATACTTACTGTATATTTATTTCCAACAAAAAAAGAAATCAGCGTTACGGGATTAAAAGATTCAGACAGGACAACATCGACTTTAGAGAGTGCACCGATGCAGGAAAAGCAGGACGAATTAAAGAAGGAAGAGCTTCCGGGGAAGGAAATAGCGAGCGATTTAGGAACCGAAACAAAGAAAACAGATGAACGAACTTCTTATGAGGTAAGCAAGGGTTACACAGAGCAGCCGGTGATGGAGCAGGTATTGCCTAAAATAGAAAGAGATATGGAAAAAGCTCCGGCACCTATGAAATTAGAAGAATCAAAAAAAGAAGAGACAGGAAAATCCGAATATAAGAAAGAAGAAAAAATTAAACAGCAGTTCGATAACAGTATAAGAGAGGAAAAGAGTAATCCAAAAGAGGGAAATATAAAAGCCGATGAAATAAAACAGAATAAAATTGACGATGTGAAAACTGAAACAAAGGATGTTATTGAGAACAAGGGATTGATAGAAAAAAAAGAAAAAATGACAATGAAAAAAAATGTAAGAAGTACGGCGGATTCATCCAAGATAGACAAAAAAGCTCTGGAAAAATTAAAGGAAGAACTCGAAAAAAAAATAGACGAAAAAAAATAAACACATACCTTAAATAAAATTACCAAATGTTCACTGCAAAAATCAAAGTTACGTTAAGGAAAACCATTTTGGACCCGCAGGGGAAGACCGTCGAGCATTCCCTGCATTCGCTGGGTTACGATAAAGTTTCGAATACGAGAATAGGCAAATACATCGAAATGAAAGTAAACGTGAATTCAAAAGAGGAAGCAACTGTTATAGTAGAGGAATCCTGCAGGAGGCTTTTATCGAATCCTGTGATGGAGGACTATGAATTCGAGATAATTCAAGACGGAGAGAAATAAATGAAAGCAAAAGTAGGTATTGTAGTATTTCCCGGTTCTAACTGCGACCACGATGCATATTATGTTTTCAAGGAAATAATAAAAGCGGATACGAAGTTTTTATGGCACAAGGATGGTAGTGTGGGGGACAGGAATATAATAATTCTTCCCGGAGGTTTTTCATACGGCGATTATTTAAGGAGCGGAGCAATATCGAGATTTTCGAATATTATGCAGGATGTAGTAAGATTTGCAAACAACGGAGGGATAGTGATAGGGATTTGCAACGGTTTTCAGATTTTATGCGAGTCGGGACTGCTTCCCGGTACGCTGATGAGAAACATAAACCTTAAGTTCATCTGCAAAACTGTTTCCTTGAAAGTGGAAAATAATAAGAGTATCTTTACGAGTAATTACGGAATCAAGGAAGACATAAACATTCCGATTGCGCACGGCGAGGGAAATTATTTTTGCGATGAGGATACTCTGACTGATTTGATAAGCAGTAACCGGATACTGTTCAGGTATAATGACAATCCCAACGGCTCGATTTACGATATTGCAGGAATACAGAACAAAAAGCGAAATGTGCTTGGAATGATGCCTCATCCCGAGCGTGTGTCGGACGAGGTTCTCGGGAATACGGACGGTTTAAGGTTATTGAAGGGCGTGGCTGATTCCGTAGCGTAAAAAATTATTTAAGAAGAAAAAATTTTAAGGAGATAAAAAAATGTTCGGTTTAGGAACACCGGAAATAATATTAATAGTTATAGTAATTCTCGTACTTTTTGGAGCCAAGAAGATTCCCGAGCTTATGCAGGGATTAGGAAAGGGTGTCAAGGAGTTCAAGAAAGCTACAACAGATATAGAAAAGGAAATCACCGAAACCCCGAAAGAACAATCAAAGCCCAACGAGCCGGGCACAAAATAATGTTAAATGTTAAATTTCAAATGTTAAATTGAAAATTTATCATTTGGTGTCTTATTTTCATTTCAATCTTTTCACAAATCAATAACTTTATAACTTTATAAACCTTATAACTTTACAACTTAGGTTCAGCTTGGCAGGTTAAACTCAAACTTCGTTCCTTTTCCTTCTTCGCTTTCGACTTTGATTGTCAAATTTGAATATGTTTTTAATATTGTATTTCAAATAAAATAATATTGTTTTAAATTCTACTAAATCAATTAAAAATTATGAATCCGTGGTCAATTTCTACAACAGTTAGAAATCCTTCAAGACTTAGAGATTTTTTAAAAGTTCTTAAAGAATTAGAAGGAAAACCATTTGATAGAGTAAATCAGATACTATTTCAGATACTTTTAATTAAAAATAGATTATACAAACCATCAAAAATAAAAGATAAATATAAAAAGATATTTGAAAATATTGAAGAAGAAATCCCATTAGAAATTGCAACTAACGTTTTTGATGATCAGAATTATAATGATCCACCGATGAGAGGAAGACAATCTGCTAATCCTTTAAATAAATTAGGCTTTTGTATCGCTAGAAATACCAAAGGTCCAATAATTATTACAGAACTTGGAAATTTGTACTTAAAAGGTGATTATGATTTAAGTTATATCTTTCTTAAAAGTATGTTGAAACTTCAATTCCCCAATAAATGGAGTTCTGATTTTACCGAAAAGCGTGTATTTAATATTTCTCCATTAATACCAAC
>CAZCSV010000002.1:98822-120390 GCA_964501535.1 uncultured Ignavibacteriaceae bacterium
ATTCATAGCCTCATTGCATCTTATTAATAGAGCAAATAAAAAATTTGGAAATATAGGTCTAACACAAAATGAATTTTCAATTTTTATACCAATCCTTATTAATATTAATTTAATGGATTTATATGTAAATAAATTAAAAGAATATAGAGAATCCAATAATAAGAATTTATTTATCAAACAATTCGCAAGTTGGTTTTATAGTTGTAAACATCCTACAGAAAAACAAATTAAAAACTTTTTTGAGTATGGTGATAATATAATGAGATATTTTAGGTTAACAAGATACTTTAAAGTTGAAACAAATACTTTTGGAGCGGATTGGAGGATAAATATTGAACCACTAAGAAAAATAGAAATAGACTATCTGTTAAATAACTTTAACGGTGAAAGTATAAAGTTTAAAAATGATAAAGATTATTATAATTATATTTATAATATAAAGTTACCAGAATTACCAATAGATAAGGAACAAGATATTAAATTAATAATTGAACCAATTATAAAAAACATAGAGGAATTGGTAAAAGAGAAAAATGTTTCTCTAACGCAAGAGCAAGAATGTTTATATAATTTTGATTTCAATAAATTGTCTTTCTCTGGTAAACAAAATCATATTTCAAACCTAAGAAAATTATTCGTTGAGCTTAAGGAAAAAATAGAAAAGGAAAAATTAAAAACAGATATTGAAAGTATAGCTGGTATTAGAAAATTACTAAAAGACACTAAAATCTTGCGTAAAATTTCTCCAGAAAAATTTGAGAAGTTAATTGCAGATTCTTTAAAAATTATTAATGATGAAATAAAAATAAAGCCAAATTATCCTGTGGATGATAATGGAGAGCCAATTTCACATGCTTCGGGAAATCAAGCAGATATAGAGTGTTTTTATGAATCCTATAATAAGATTTGTGAAGTTACTCTTGATCAATCTAACAAACAATGGATACGTGAAACTCAACCGGTTATGAGACATTTAAGAGATTTTGAAAATAAAAATAACAATCTTAATTCATACTGTTTGTTTATAGCACCATTCGTTCATATTGATACGGCATATCATTTTTGGTTATCAATAAAATATGGTTATGATGGGACCCAACAAAAGATAATACCTATGACAACAAACCAATTTTCTGTTTTTTTAGATTTACTATTAGATTTAATTTCAAAGGGAAAAAGGATTAAACATACTGATGTTCAAATGTTTTATGATAATGTAATAAAATCAGCTATTTCTTGTGAAGGTCATACAAATTGGCTAAGTTCAATTGAATATACCTTAAATAATTGGAAAGGAACTATATTAAATGCAAGTTAATGTTTTATATTTGGGTGATTGTATTAAATTACTAAAAGAAAAAATTATTAATGAATCAATAAATTTGATATTTGCAGATCCACCTTATAATTTATCAAAAACAAAATTAAATTTACTAAATAACAAAACTGGTGGTGCGTTTTATAAAATGAATGAAGAATGGGATAATATTTCCGAAGATGATTATTTGGAATTTACGGAAGATTGGATGAAAGAGTGTAAAAGGATCTTAAAAAATAACGGTAGTTTGTATATTTCTTGCACTCAACATAATATTGGCGAAATTATTGTTTGTGGGAAAAAATTAGGATTAAAATTAAATAATATAATAACTTGGTATAAAACTAATGCAATGCCTAATATAACAAAAAGAATCTTTACGCATTCTACAGAATTTGTTTGTTGGTTCGTTAAAGGTAAGAATTGGATATTTAATTATGAGGATGTAAAATCTTTTAATCCAAACAAAGCACTAGATGGTAGTAAAAAGCAAATGAGGGATTTCTTGAATTTTATTGAATTGCCCATAGTTCAAGGAAAAGAAAGAATAAAAGGAGATAATGGACGCTCAGCACACCCAACACAGAAACCAGAAAAATTAATCGAATTGATTATTATTGCATCTTCAAACAAAAACGATATTATTCTTGACCCTTTTTTTGGAACAGGAACAACTGGAAAAGTCGCAAAAAAATTAAATAGAAAATGGATAGGAATTGAAAAAAATAAAAAATATTTTGAAATATCAAAAAATCGATTAAAAGATTAATATGTCAAAAATAACTTTATTAAAAGGTGATTGCCTGGATTTGTTACAAGATTTAAAACCAAATTCTATTGATTTAATTTTTGCTGATCCCCCATATAACTTATCAGGTGAAAATTTTCTAACAACGAAAAACGGTAGGGTTGCAAAATGTGACAAGGGTGAATGGGATGTTATAAAAGATATTCACGCCTTTAATGAAAATTGGTTAAAGGAATGCCAAAGGGTTTTAAGTTCTCATGGTACTATTTGGATATCTGGGACATTGCATAACCATCCTTCCGTAGGAGTTTTATTAAAAAAACTTGGCTTTTGGATTCTAAATGATTTAATTTGGTTTAAAAAAAATGCACCTCCTCTGTTGTCAAGAAATAGATTTGCGCCATCAACAGAATTAATCTGGGTTGCAAGTAAATCAAAAAAGTATTTTTTTAACTATGAACTTGCAAAAAGAATGAATAATGGTAAACAAATGCGAAATTTATGGGAATTAAATGCTGAACGTCATAAAACTAAACATCCGACTGAAAAGCCCGAATCACTTTTAGAGAGAATTATTTTAATTGGAACAAAAGAAAAAGAAACAGTACTTGATCCATTTATGGGATCTGGTACAACCGGTGTGGTTGCAAAAAAATTTAATAGGAATTTTATAGGTTACGAAATAAGTGAAGAATATTTTTTAATTGCCCAAAAGAGAATTGGAATTATTAAATCAATTTCAAACACGACATACGAGTTGAAGCAATACAGTGAAAATGGAGATCAATTAGCTTTAGTTTATGATAAACCAATAAAAAAAATGAAAACGAAAAGAAAGAAACTGTAATATTTTCTAATAATTTCAACTCGGTAAATTAAACTCAAACTTCGTTCCTTTTCCTTCTTCGCTTTCGACTTTGATGCAACTTTTGTGGAGTTCGAGGATGTGTTTTACGATTGAGAGTCCCAGTCCGCTTCCGCCCATATCGCGCGAGCGGGTTTTATCCACGCGGTAGAATCTTTCGAAAATTCTCGGCAGGTCTTCTTTGGGTATTCCTATACCGTTATCGGAGATGCTTATATTTATTTCTTTATCGACTTTAACGATCTTAATAATAATTTTTCCGTCTTCGTTTGTATATTTGATTGCATTATCAATCAGGTTAACGATTACCTGTTTCAATCTTTCCTCGTCCCCGAAGGCCTGTGTTTTTTCGCTGACTTCGCTGTCGACCAATATATTGACTTTGCTTTTTTGAGACAGGTCCAGAAGTTCGTTGACAATATTAAAAATAAATCTGTTTATCTCGAAATATCTCTTACTGATTTTCGTCCCTGCTTCAAGGCGGGAAATTTCGATTAAGTCATCCACGAGTTCGGTCAGGCGTGAAGTCTGGTTCAGAGCCCTTTTAAGGAAATCCTTGTTTACTTTTTCGTCGTTTACTGCCCCGTCGAGCAAGGTTTCCAGCGAAAGTTGTATGGCAAAGATAGGGGTTCTGAGTTCGTGCGTAACATTTCCGAGGAATTCATTGCGGTTGATTTTGAATATCTTGGCAGTGTTCAGTTCGTTCAACAATCTTTTAAGCACGAAGATGGTATCGATATACAGTTCATATATATCGTTATTGATTTTGAAAATTTTTTCTTTAGCGGAAAGTTCTTCGAGTATATTATTCAGTCCGTTGATTTTTTCTTCATAATTATTTCCGTTTGTAATTGTTTCGCTGTCTCCGATTTTTTGAATTTGTTTTCTCAGAAAATTTATTTTCGAAGTCACTTCGACTTTCAGGAATACGACATAGCTGATAAAGAAAGCGAGGGAGACAATTAAGGCAATCAGAATTGTTACTAAATCCGCTTTAAAGATTATAAGGAAAATGGCAAGTAATATTATCAATGCAAGATAATAGAGAAACGATTTATATTTTAATAATATATTCTGCAATTCGGTTAATCGTTATTGAACCTGTAACCAAGTCCCTTGATAGTTTCGAGATATTCGGCATAGCTGCCGAGTTTTTCTCTTACTTTCGCCACGTGGACGTCTATGGTTCTATCCACCACATAAATATTTTCGCCCCATATGTGATTTAAGAGCACATCCCTCGAAAGTACTTTACCGCGGTTGGACAAAAGGAAGTAGAGGAGCTGGAATTCTTTTTTCGGGAAAAAGACTTCATCGCCGTTTATTTTTACCGTATGGGCAACTGTATCGATTTCGAGATTCTTAAATTTAATATAACCGTCGGTTTTTATCATTTTATCCGGTTCGGAATATGTTCTTCTGATAACCGATTTTACCCTTGCGAGTACTTTACGCGGGGATATTGGTTTTTGTATATAGTCGTCCGCACCCAGTTCCAGTCCGATAATTTCGTCTATTTCATTTTCCTTAGCAGTGAGAAATATCACGGGAATTTTTGAAGTTGCGGGTTCGGTTTTCAATCTTTTACATACATCGAATCCGTTCAGTTCGGGCATCATAATATCCAGTAAAATCAGGTTAGGTTTTTCCGCCAGGGCAATATCGAGAGCCTGTCTCCCGTCAAATGCAGTAATCACTCGGAATTCGTTTTCCTTTTCCAGGTTATATTTCAGAATATCCACGATATCCTTTTCGTCGTCAACGACTAAAATATCATATGTCATTTTCTTTTTTGCCATAAAACTATATTAATAATGTTAAGAAATCGCAAAAAAATTGTTACAGAAACATTAAGTTTACTTAAAACTCACTTCTTTTCCCAGTTTTGCCGATTTATACACGCCATCGACGATTTGCATAACGCTCAATGCTTCGCGTCCTGTAGAAACAGGGTTATTTTTTTTATTTACCGTGCTGATAAAGTATTTCAGTTCAAATTCATAACTGCTTTTAATTTCGTTTGGAGACGGTTTAATGGTTTTGGGAGTAATATCGAACAATTCGGAATCCATTTTCTTAAGGATTCGCAGAGGATTAATCGAAGTACTTCCGTCAGTTCCATAAACATTGCAGTAGTAGAACTCTTTGCTTCTGATAAAGCTCCAGCTGACTTCAATAGTCAGAGCGGAGCCGTTTTTAAATTTAACGAGTGCAAAGTTCGTATCTTCAACGGTCTTGGTGTTATGGTAATAATTAATTGCGGAGATGCTTTTGACCTCCGGAAAGTCAAGCATCCACATACCGAGGTCGAGCATGGCAATTCCGTTATCGATGAACACGCCGCCGCCGGCTTTTTCTCTTTTGGTGAACCACTTTTCGGCGGAGCTTTTCATTTTCAGCCATCCGGTTTTTACATAGAAGACGTTTCCGATTTCCTTGCTTTTTATGAAAGTTCTTTGCAGCATTACGTCATTTCTAAACCTGTTATTCATACCGACCATCAGAATTTTGTTGTTTTTCTCTGAGGCTTCTACGATTTTCAATGTTTCTTTGGAATCACGTGCGACTGGTTTTTCCACCAGAATGTTTTTTCCCGCATTCAGACATTTTACGGAAACGTCCAGATGAGTATTGGTCGGTGTAGCAATAATGACCGCATTAATATCTTGATTTTCCGAAAGCAGGTCGTCAACATTTTTATAGAATTTTTTAACGGAATGTCTCTTCGCGAGATTTTTTGCTTTTGAATAGTCAACATCGCAGACTGCTGCAATTTCGACCTCTTTAAGTTTGAGAAGTGCCGGCAGGTGCATAACCTGTCCGATACCCCCCAGTCCGACCAAAGCAACTTTTGTTTTTTCCATAAGAAAATTTGATTTAAAAAAAATGTCAAGACACCCGAATCACATAAAATAATTACTTACCGCTGCTTTCTTCCGAACCTGACGGGGTTGGGTAACATTCTATTGTCCGGGGCTTGACAAAATTTATTTATCATTAACCAGATATTGAACCAGATAATAAAACAATATAACTAAGATGATTTAAACATTAAATACAATCCGAATATACCGAGAACAATATTCACGAGCCACATACCCCAGAACGGGGACAAAATATCCCTGTCTGCGAGTTTTTCTCCTCCGATAAGGGACACCCAATACAGCAGAAAGAACAGCAGGGATAATCCCGCCGCGATACCGAATCCGCCTCGCTTTACCTTATATCCGAGCGGTGCTCCGATTAATACAAAAATTATGCAGGCAAAGGGTATAGAATATTTTTTATAAATTTCCACATTATACACATCTATCTGTTTATCGATTTGTTTTTCGACAAAGTGGTAGTTTTGGCACTGAGCATATTTTGCGATAAAGCTTCTGAAAACAAACGGGATGGTGTCATAAAGTAAAAACCCGTAATTTTTTGTTGAATCTTTTTTTACTACGGTGTTATTCTTGTTTAAAACAGTATCTATGAATTTAATTTTAAAGAAAAGTTTTGCATCCGTAAGGATTCCGTTAAGAAGGTTATCCCTGTTATTGGTTCTTGATTTTTTAATGCTGTCGACCAGCAGGTTCATAGCCTGTGAGGACAATTCCCTGTCGCCCCGAATGAATGCGTTATCCGAGGAGCGTTGAAACCCGAATCCTGCGGCATCGAGAATAATCCTGTGTTTATCGAATTCGATTTTTCTGTATTTATTGGCATAATCGGTGTTATTTAGCTGATGGATTTCCCCTTTATACAGGTTCATTACAATATTTTTAAAATCATTTGTAAAACTTATATCCCCTTTTTCCGATGTAATAAGATTTTTATTGTTCGGTTTGGCATAATCATAGATATAAACCCCTTCGAGCTCGTTACTGTTTTCGTAGGTTTTTCTCACAAAGATTTTCGCTCCTCCGATATCGTCTGAAAATTTTCCCGCTTCAAGAAAGAAAGTAGGCTTGGTTTTCGAAATGTCCTGAAGCAAGACTCTGGCTTTATGATTGGCTTCCGGCAGGACGTCGTTGCTGAACCTTATCATAAGATAGGTCAGCATACCCGAGCATATGAGAACGGGTATCATAAGTTTTGTCAGGCTGACACCGCTTGCCTTCATAATCGTAATCTCATTATTAGAAGAAAGCGAGCCGAACGCCATAAGGGTTGCAACCAGAACCGACATAGGAACGGCGAGGGTGAGCATCCAAGCGAGATTCAAAACAATAAGCTGTGTGATAATCCACAGGCTTAATCCTTTACCTATCAGCTGGTCGATGGATTTCATGAGGAACTGGAAAAGAAAAAGAAATATCATGGTTCCTAAGGAAAAAATAAAAGGACCAACGTGGCTTTTTAATATATAGCGGTAAATCAACAAAAAATTAAAAATTAAATGTTAAAAATCAAAATTAAATATTAAAATTAAAAATGTAAAAACTTCATTATTGTATTAATAGTTATGTAAATTGATATAGAAATTATTTTTTGCCTTTAAGTTTCAAAATGCTTGATGCAAATATATTCGAGATTTCTTTTAATTCATTCAAGAAAACGTTGACATCATCTTCCTTTGCTCTTCTGGAATCTTTTAAAAGAGACAACCATAATTTGCTCTCGTTGCTCGATTTTAAGCAATGATTAAAATAATTAATGAAATCCTTTTTACTACTTGCTGATTGCCCTTCTATATAATTACTTATTATACTTGTTCCACTTCTGATTAATTGGTCGCATAACCTGCTAGTCGTATTATCCTTAGGAAGCTTATCGATAAATTCGATTAAATTCAGCGTAAATTTATATAATCTTTTCTTAAATTCAATCTTAAATTTCGAAATGTCATTTTCCATTTCATTCATTTATTTTTGAATTTTTATATGTAATTTTAATTTTTGATTTTTAAAATTTAAATTACTTTTAGTTTTTTTCCTACTTTTTCAAAGGCACCGATGCATTTATCAAGGTCATTTTTAGAATGTGCGGCGGAGATTTGGGTTCTGATTCTTGCCTGACCTTTTGGGACGACAGGGAAAGAGAATCCGACGACATAAATTCCTTCTTCATATAAATCCTTAGCCATTGTCTGTGCCAGCATGGCATCGTTTTCGAATTTTCTGAAAAGGACCGGGACTATCGGGTGCACGCTGTTTATTATATCGAAGCCGAGACCTGTCATTTGTTTCCGAAAGTATGTAGTATTATTCATAAGTTTCTCGCGAAGGTCATTGCTTTTTTCGAGCATATTGAAAGCGGCAATTGCGGCTCCCGTGATAGCTGGAGCGAGTGTGTTGGAGAACAAATAAGGTCTCGAGCGTTGTCGGAGCATATCTATAATTTCTTTTTTAGAAGCCGTGAATCCTCCGGATGCACCGCCCATGGCTTTACCGAGGGTAGAGGTAATAATATCGATTTCGCCCAGGGTTTCTCTGTATTCTATTGAGCCTCTTCCGGTTTTTCCAAAAAAGCCCGTTGCATGGGAATCATCGACCATTACCATAGCGTCGTAAGTTTTACCGAGTTCGACTATATCCCTCAGGTTAGCAATGTCCCCGTCCATCGAGAAAACCCCGTCGGTAGCAATAATAATGTTTTTTGCAGGTTTTGGTTCATGAGCGAGACCGGTATGCTCCCAAATATCCATACCCTCACGGGCCATGACAAGTTTTTGCTCGAGTGATTTCATATCGGAATGTTTATAAATAAACCTTTTAGCCTTGCACAATCTGATGCCGTCTATAATGCTTGCATGGTTCAGTTCATCCGTAATAATGACGTCATCCTGTCCGAGAATGCTTTCGAACAGACCTCCATTCGCATCGAAGCAGGAAGAGTAAAGAACTGCATCGTCGGTATGATAGAAGTTAGCGATTATTTCCTCGAGTTCTTTATGGATTTCCTGAGTCCCGCATATAAATCTGACCGAAGCCAGTCCGAAACCGTATTTATCGAGGGCTTTTTTTGCCGCATCAATTATTTCGGGATGATTAGCGAGTCCGAGGTAATTATTCGAACAGAAATTCAGGACTTCTTTGGATTTGGAACCGGGGGGATAGCTGACTTCTATATTTGCTTTCTGGTCGGAAAGGATTGTTCTCTCGTCTTTATGAAGTCCGGATTCTTTTATAAGATTTAGTTCCTGTTTTAGGTCGTATTTAGTTCTTCTGTACATATTTTTTTATTATATGTTTACAAAAATACATAATATTAATGTAAGATTTTATTTAAATAAAAATCCGTTACGGATAAGATATTAAATTTTGTTTACATTTTGAAAATCCGGTTAGAAGTCCCAGCCGAAGAAAAACTGGTGGAAGAGGTTGCCCTGAAGTTTGGAGAAGTTTTCTTCTATGCGTTTTCCAAGGTCATATCTTAAGACAATAATACCGAGCAGATTCATCCTGACCCCTGCACCGATACTTCCTTTGGTAAAGTCGTAGTTATCTTTTGTATCCCAGCAGTTTCCTGCATCGAAGAAGAGTGCTCCCCGAATCTGGGGAAAGGTAAGGTCGAAATTAAATGGAAATCTTAAATTAATTTCACTGAACAGGGGAAATCTCAGTTCGGCATTTGCCTGCCAGAGTTTGGTTCCTCTCATAGAAATCCACGGCCAGCCTCGCAGTGACCAGCTTCCGCCCATAAAATATCTTCTGGGAAAGTTACCCTGGTTCATAAAATACTGTCCGCGAAGAGCCAGAGCTGACAGTCGACCGAGACGGAAATATTTTCGGTAGTCAAACATAAAGCTGAAGTAGTTTTCATTTGAGTTTTCGATATCTGTTGTATAGCCGAGAGTTACGTTTAATCTTTCACCGTCGAGAGGTCCGGTATACCACCACAGGGAATTATCTTTCACATAGGAAATTGAATTTGAAAGCAGAAGCGAGCGTCTGTTATTTAAAAAATCGACATCCTTTTGTGTAGAGGAGAGATTAGTATTGGTTTCTATACGTTTGAAGAATGACAAGGGGTAAGAAAAGCTCAGATATCCGCCATACAGTCTTTCGAAATACGAGAAGTCGGATTCCGTTAGATCATAACGCTTACCCGAAAGGTGGTATACCCCGTAAGCATAGTTTAATCTTTGCTCCAGAGAAATTTTCGATATAGCAACATTAAAGCTCTTCCAGAATTCGGTTTCGTAATTCGAGTTATTGTACAGGAGCAGGTAATATCTTTCGTTTCCCAGCATATCGCTCAGGGACAGGGCTCCGCCTGCAAAGCTGCCAAATACCGGGTCAGTAACTATTGCAGTCGTCGCCAAATCGAAGGAAAACCTTTTTTGATATTTCGGATTTTTATTTGCGGACGAGTACGGAATTTTTTTTAGTGGTTTTCCTGAAAAGAAAACCGATGGTTTTACTTTTTCTGTTATTTTTGAATTTGAAATTTTTTCGTTTACGTCGTTTAAGATTTTAATGGTAATCATTCCGTTTTCATAGGTCGAAAAGACTATTCTGTTATTTCCGCACCATTTTGCATCGAAAGCCGCAGTTGTGAAATTTGTTACCCTTTTCATTTCGGAGGACGGAGAGACTGAATCCAATATCCAGATATTTTGAACTCCCCCGATGTCGGAAGAAAAAATTAATTTTCCCTCGTCGGAGAAATCCGGAGTGGTTATTTCCGCCTCGGAGTTTGTGATTTGGATTATGGCATTCGAAAAAAGGTCATATGAAAACAAATTATTATAATTTTTCTCGTTTAAAGTGCTTCTGTCGGATGAGAAAATCAGATATTTTCCGTCGGGTGAGAAACACGGGTCTGTATCGTCGTAGTAATCGTTTGTAAGGCGGAAGAGCTTTTCGTTTTTAAAATCAAATAAGTATAGATCTGCTTTTCCGGAGAACTCCATACCCGAAAAAGCAATATAGCGGGAATCTTTACTCCATGCGGGAGCTCCGATGCCGGTGATTTCTTTAAATGAAAAATCTGAAATTATTTTTTCCGATTTTGTATCGTAGATATGCAGAGCGTCGGAACTTCCTTTTTGCGTTACGAATGCAAGGAGTCCTTCTTCGGATAAATCAAGACCTGTGCGGAAATAGTGAAATGCTTCGAATTCATCCGAAGATTCGCCTTCTATAACGAGTGATATATCGGTTGTGTCTCTGATGTTAAGCTTATATATGCTTGTATATCCGGTTTGGTTTCCGATGAAATAAATTTCTTCTGTATTGTTGTTTTTGAAGTAAGCTGGCTTGTGTGCGAATCCGTCCGAAAAGATATTTTCGCAGACCTGTGAAGGATTGTCGTTATCCGCGAGCTGGGGAAAATATTTTTTCTTTAAGTGATACAAAAAATCTTTATCGAATTCCGCATAATCCTTGCCGATTGTGAATTTCATCACTGTTTCGAAATTATCGTCCATCCACAGATTTTCGATTAGCTCCAGGATTTTTTCCTCTCCATATTTTTCCGATATGTAAATCAATACTCCCTGACCCAGTTTGTACATAAAATATGTGCCGTAGAAGTATTCCCAATTACTGAGGCCGACCATATAGCTATTAAGCACTGCATCTTTAATTACCATATCTGCTTTAGTATCCCATTCGCTCGACCAGAATTCGGCGAGACCCTCTGTAAACCAGAGCGGCGGAGCATAATCCAGAATTTTTCCGTGAGCTTTCAGGATGTTGGAAATTTTACTTATAGTGAACACGTGAGTTAGCTCGTGACGGATTACGTGTTTAAAATTAAAAAGTGAACCGTCGAAAGGAATTACCACTCTGCCTTTAATAAACTCAAAAAATCCGCCAACACCATCGGGTATCAAGCCGGGGATAGTGTTAGTCTGTTTAAAATGTGTCGGAGAGGAATAGAATATCAGCGGAACGGTATCAATCAGGCTATGTTTGAATTTTTGCTGGAGGAACTTATAGCTTTCCTCGGCGAAATAGGCGCCCTGCTCTGCAAGTTCTTTTTCTTCCGAGTAGTAGTAAATCTGAAAATGCTGTGTATAAATAACCTTCCAGTCGAAATCCGAATAATGGACTTTGTTTCTTCCGAAGTCGACGAACTGTGCATCTGCGGAAACCGAGACGAGAAGAATAAGCAAAAACAATATTTTTGAAGGGTAATTCTTCATTTGTTAAATATTGTAATGAAGAAGAATTAAAGCAATTCAAAAGTGAGGAGGGAAAAGCAACTTTTATTTTCAGGTTTAAATAAAATTGCTTTACTCCTGTGTTATGATTTACGGCTCCTGGACTTCTAATTCTTATGTAAATCCTTCTGCACGAGTTTGTTTATAAATTTCTTTTTGGCAGAGCCCTTCAGTTTTGCTAATTTTTTGTGAAGATTAGAATCATCCTCCGACTTCAAAGAATTAATAGTATAATCTATTATACTCGGCGTAAATACATTTTCTCTTTCATATTCACTTCTCTTAATCTGTAAAATGTCTGCAGATGCCGAGCAGGTAGAAGGCAGAACTGGTAGACTTTCAAGAATATTTTTATCCTTAAAAATATTTCCTTTCACGTAATATTTTTTTGCAAGTTCGAGGGATTTATCGTTTGTCAGACCCCAGTCTGCGGCAAGAGTCAATCCTGCGAGTAGCAGGTGTGCATTTGCACTTCCGTCCGGGGTTCTGATTTCAACTGTCTGCATGCTTGTGATTTCAAGCGGATCTAATTTAATACCCGGGTTCACATAGGAAGCGAGGTTGCTTGTTTTAGACCATCCCAGAGGGACGCGAATCATAGCGCTTCTGTTGGAATCGCTCCAGCAGGTTCTTGTAGGGGCTTCCTGGTCGGGAACAAGTCTAAGATAAGATGAGCTTACCGTATTTCCGAAGGCAGTAAGAGTGTTTGAATATCTGCACAGGCCTCCGATGAGTCTTCTTGCATATTCGGTTAGAATACCTTCGTTATCGACCATAACGTTTTTTCCGTCCTTAAATAATTTCATATGAACGTGCATTCCGTTACCCGCATCTCCATCCTCAATTTTCGGTGCGAAAGTAGCGAGCATACCATATTTATGTGCAATATTTCTAATCAGCCATTTTGCAAGGACGATATTATCGGCAGCTTCGTCAATAGGCGTTGCGAGCAGTTCTATTTCCAGCTGTTCGCCTGTTTTACCGTTAAGCTCCTTATCGCTTGTTTTGATATTTTCGATATATCCAACTTCACTATGAGCATATTTTACCGCTCCGACAATTTGAGTCAAGGTTCTCAGCATTTCGGCGAGGACTTTTCCTGTCTTTAAATAGGGTGCGGACATATGATAAGCTTTTTGTCTGGGAGGCAGATACATTTTCAAATCATTCCGGTAGAACAGGTAAAATTCGAGTTCTCCGAGAGCGTGTAAATCGAGCCCGGTATTTCTTTTCAACAGTCGGTATGCATTACCGAGTATATTATCCGGTGCGAAAGGCGCAGGCTCGCCGTTTGCATTAAGGTATCTGCAGACAAAGTCCAGACTGCCGGGATAAAAGGGATTAATGAACGCGGATTTAAAGACCGGAACTATATATAAATCGGACAAGCCGGAATCAATCAGTCCCTTGAAAAGTGAAGACCCGTCGGCTCTTTCGCCTTCCGTCAGGACTATTTCGGCATTTATCCTTCCCGGAATGGGTATTTGTAATTCTTTCAGTTTGCCGTCGAGGGCAGTATAATGAAAAGTAATTCTTTCGATTTGTTTTTCTTCGATTACTTTAAGCAAGTCTTCGCGCGTGAATTCTTCTCTTGGCTTGTCAAGAAAAGCACAAAGCGGATTTGAAAGTGAATAGTTGTATGCCATAATAAATAACTTTTAGATTTTTTCCATAAAATTAACCGCACACTTTTAGCGGATTAAAAAACTTTTTAATTCAGAACAAAATAATCTTACACCTCATAATACAGGTGAAACTCATACGGATGCGGGCGAAGCTGAACCTCTTTGATTTCGCGTATCATTTTATAGTTTATCCAGGTCTTAATCAGTTCATCGGTAAACACACCTCCTTGTTTCAGATATTCGTTATCGGTTTCGAGATTATGCAGTGCAATTTCCAGGCTTTCGGGTGCCTGTTTAATTTTTTTATGTTCTTCGGTGCTTAAATTATATATATCTTTGTCAACGGGTTCACCCGGCTCTATTTTATTAATTATTCCGTCCAGACCTGCCAGCAGCATAGCGGAAAATGCCAGGTAAGGATTAGCGGTTCCGTCGGGGCATCTGAATTCCACTCTTTTTGCTTTCGGGTTTTCCGAATACATCGGGATTCTGATAGCGGCACTTCTGTTGCTCATTGAGTAAACCAGATTAACGGGCGCTTCATAGCCCGGGACTAATCTCTTATAAGAATTTGTCGTGGGATTTGTTAAAGCGAGCAGAGAGGGAGCATGTTTCAGCAGACCTCCGATGAAGTACAGACCCATTTCGCTTAGTCCCGCATATTTATCGCCTGCGAACAGAGGTTTCCCGTCTTTCCATAAACTCATATGAGTATGCATACCGCTTCCGTTATCACCGAATATAGGTTTGGGCATAAACGTGGCGGTTTTACCTACTTCACGGGCTGTGTTTTTCACTATATATTTGAACATCTGCAGGTTATCACAGCAATTGAGCATAGGGCAATACTTAAAATCGATTTCTGCCTGACCTGCGGTTGCTACTTCGTGATGCTGAAGCTCTACTTCCATACCGGCATCTATCAGATATTGCACCATTATATTTCTGATATCATTAGTCGAGTCGGAGGGTGGTACGGGCAGATATCCTTCCTTAATTCTTATTTTGTGTCCAAGATTTGCTTCCTGCTCGCTTCCTGTATTCCAGAAACCTTCTCTGGAGTCTATTCTGTACCAGCTCGAATATTCGTTAACGTTATACGCAACATGGTCGAGTATAAAGAATTCCGCTTCGGGTCCGAAATATGCAGTATCTGCGATACCGGTGGAAAGCATAAACTCCGTTGCATTTTTAGCGATTAATCTCGGGTCGTGGTCATAGTAGATTTTTTTTACGGGGTCCATAACATCGCAGAGCATCATCATTGTCTTCATTTTCATAAACGGGTCAATACAAGCTGTCGAGGGGTCGGGTATGGCAAGCATATCCGATTCGTTAATAGCTCTCCAGCCTCTGATGGATGACCCGTCGAATCCAAAGCCTTCATAAAAATGTTCCTGTTTAAGATTTGAAACAGGGGTAGTAAGGTGCTGCCATTGACCGGGCAAGTCCGTGAATCTCAGGTCAATCATTTTGATTTCTTTTTCTTTAATCAACTTGAACACATCGTTGATTCTTTTAAGCTTTTCTTTTTGTTCTTCTATCGGATTCTTTTTCATTTTTCGTTTAAATTAAACAGAAAACAGTTTTAAATATAAAATTAAGTTAATTGATTTTTCATAAAACAGAACTATTAAGATACAAAAATAAAAAATTATTTTATAGGCATTGAAAATTTATGATATTTATCAGTTTTTTAAATTACATAAATCATAAAGAATTATCCCAAAAATATATATTTTTGTATAAAAAGTTTCTCAAATCATAAGTAATAAAAAGTGAACTGTATAACCTGTAAAAACAAAAACTGTTTTGTTAAAAACAATTTTGTTATCAAACAAATTTCCGAGATAAGTAAAATAAAAAAGGTGGAAAAATATAAAAAAGGGGACTATCTGTATAAAAAAGGCAGTGCTCCCAAAAATGTATATATTTTACTTGAGGGTTGTCTGGAAATAATCAATAAGGATAAGAAGGGCGGAAAAAAAGATTTTTACTTCGTTGAGCCGGGTGAATTGTTCGGCTATCGTTCTTTGCTTAGCGAAGAAAATCATAAAACTTCAGCCAAGGTATATCAGAATTCAAGGATTTGCATATTAAGCAAGGAAGATTTTTTCGAACTTTTCATTTATAACAGGGGTCTCGCTAAGAAATTCATGAAATTTATTTCGGACCAGCTTAAGATAAGGCAAAAAAGGCTTGAAGATAGAATAAAACATTAATTTAATATTTTAATAATCATAACAAATTACATTATGCAAAGAAAAAAAGTAACAATTGACGGAAACGAAGCTGCTGCATATGTTGCGCATCAGACGAATGAGGTGATTGCGATTTACCCGATAACCCCATCGTCTCCGATGGGAGAATTATCGGATGCGTGGTCAGCTATCAATAGAAAAAATATTTGGGGTACGATACCTGTAGTAGCGGAACTTCAAAGTGAAGGGGGAGCGTCCGGAGCCGTGCACGGTGCTTTACAAAGTGGCTCACTGACGACTACTTTTACTGCATCACAGGGTTTACTGTTAATGATACCCAATATGTTTAAAATAGCTGGAGAGCTTACATCAACGGTTTTTCACGTTACAGCGCGTTCATTATCCTGCCAGGCGCTTTCGATTTTTGGTGACCACAGTGACGTAATGGCGACGAGGTCGACGGGTTTTGCATTGATTTGTTCGGGTTCGATTCAGGAAGTAATGGATTTTGCATTGATTTCTCAAAGGGCGACGCTTGCATCGAGAATTCCGTTCTTGCATTTCTTCGACGGGTTCAGAACTTCTCACGAAGTAATGAAGATAGAACAACTTACAGTCGAAGATATAAAAGCTATGATTGACAACGATAAGGTAAAAGAGCACAGGAAGAGAGCAATGAGTCCCGATAATCCGTTCATCAGGGGAACAGCACAGAATCCGGATGTATACTTTCAGGGAAGAGAGACTGTAAATAGATTTTACCTTGCATGTCCGGACAAAGTAAAAGAGGCGATGAACAAATTTGCCGAAATAACCGGCAGGCAATATCATTTATTTGATTACATAGGTGCCCCGGATGCGGAGAGAATCATAATTCTAATGGGTTCGGGAGCTGAAGCGGTAGAGGAGACGGTTGAATATCTGGTCGGGAAAGGTGAAAAAGTCGGAATGATAAAGGTAAGATTGTTCAGGCCGTTTTCGGTAAGGGATTTCGTATCTGCGATACCCAAATCCGTAAAGGATATTGCGGTGCTTGACAGAACGAAAGAGCCCGGAAGCATAGGAGAGCCGTTGTATCAGGATGTTATTACCGCCTTAAACGAAGACATGACAGGAGAGAAACCTTTATTCAGTAAATTGCCGAGGATAATCGGCGGAAGGTACGGTTTATCCTCCAAAGAGTTTACTCCCGCGATGGTAAAAGCAGTATTCGACGAATTGAAGAAATCACAACCGAAAAATCATTTTACGGTCGGAATAAACGACGATGTAACGAACACGAGTCTGGATTACGATAAGAATTTCAATATTATACAAGAGGGGCAGGTAAGTGCTTTATTCTATGGACTCGGGGCGGATGGAACCGTTGGAGCAAACAAGAATTCCATAAAGATTATCGGAGAGGAAACCGATAATTATGCTCAGGGATATTTTGTATATGATTCGAAGAAATCGGGAACTTCGACAGTATCGCATCTAAGATTCGGAAAGAAGCCAATAAAATCGACTTATCTTATAAGCAAAGCGGATTTTGTCGGATGTCACTTTTTCGGTCTGCTGGAAAAACTGGATATGCTGAAAAATATAAAAGATGGCGGAACATTCCTATTGAACACGCCTTATACTAGAGAGGAGACACTGACAAAAATTCCCAAGAAAGTAACCGAGCAGATATTGGAAAAGAAGCTTAATTTTTATGTGATAGATGGGTTTAAGGTTGCAAAAGACACGGGTATGGGTTCGAGGGTAAACACCATTATGCAGACGTGTTTCTTTGCGATTTCCGGAGTATTGCCTAAGGACGAGGCAATTTTAAAAATTAAAGAATCCATCAAGAAAACATACGGAGCAAAAGGTGATGAAATAGTGAAGATGAATTACAATGCGGTAGACAGCACTCTTGCTAACCTGCATAAGGTTGAACTTTCGGAAGTAAAGCCGACATCTGTTATCATTCCGCCGATTGTTCCCGACAAAGCTCCGGCATACGTAAAAGAAACGTTAGCAACGATTATGGAGGGATGCGGTGATGATGTACCGGTCAGTCAAATGCCTGTAGATGGAACGTTCCCGTCGGCAACTACACAATGGGAAAAGAGGAACATTGCACTTGAAGTTCCGGTATGGGACCCCGAATGGTGCATACAATGCGGTAAATGCGCAATAATATGTCCTCATGCTTCGATAAGGATAAAGGCATACGACGAAAAATTACTGAAAGATGCACCTCCAACGTTCAAGCATATGGCGGCAAAAGGAAAAGAATTTGAACCGGGTACAGCATACACGATTCAGGTAGCAGTGGAAGACTGCACAGGGTGCGGCTTATGCGTCGAGATTTGTCCTGCGAAGAACAAGAAGGAGACAAGATTGAAAGCATTGAATATGGCAGACCAGATTCCATTGCGTGAGCAGGAAAGGAAAAATTTCGAATTCTTCTTTGAAAAGCTTCCGGACTTCGATAGAGGGAAACTGAATGTGGCAACGATAAAAGGTAGTCAGTTCTTACAACCATTATTTGAATTTTCAGGTGCCTGCACAGGTTGCGGAGAAACGCCATACTTAAAGCTTATGTCGCAATTATTCGGTGACAGGGCAATAGTAGCGAATGCCACAGGTTGTTCGTCGATTTACGGCGGAAACCTGCCGACCACTCCATGGTCAAAGAATAAAGAGGGCAGGGGACCGGCATGGTCGAATTCCTTATTCGAAGATAATGCGGAATTCGGAATGGGTATGAGGCTTTCGATTGATAAACACAATGAATACGCGAAAGAGTTAATTTCGCGGTTAAAAGATAAAATCGGAGAGTCATTTGCAAATGAAATTCTTTCTGCAGACCAAAAAGATGAAGCAGGAATATACGAGCAAAGGCAGAGGGTTAATAAGTTAAAAGACATATTAAAAGGAATCAAAACAGACGAGTCCGAAGATTTATTAAGCATAGCGGACTATCTGGTTAAGAAATCGGTATGGGTAATAGGCGGTGACGGATGGGCATACGATATTGGTTACGGCGGGCTTGACCACGTGCTTGCGTCCGGCAAGAATGTGAACATACTTGTACTTGATACGGAGGTATATTCAAATACCGGCGGACAGATGTCAAAAGCAACAGGGCTTGGAGCGGTTGCAAAATTTGCCGCATCGGGAAAACCCGTGCCAAAGAAAGACCTTGCTTTGATGGCTATGAACTACGAGAAAGTTTACGTGGCAAAAGTGGCAATGGGTGCGAATGACCTGCAATGCTTGAGGGCTTTTATTGAGGCAGAGGCGTACGACGGACCGTCCATTATAGTAGCATATTCTCACTGCATCAATCACGGCATTAACATGACAAAAGCATTAGAAAATCAGAAGGCAGCGGTTGACAGTGCCTACTGGACATTATTCAGAAGAAATCCGGATTTAATCAAGGAAGGTAAAAATCCCTTGAAACTGGATTCTTCCGCACCAAAGATAAAGTTCAAGGATTACGCATATATGGAGACGAGGTACAAGATGTTGACTAAGTCACATCCCGACCATGCGAAGGAACTGATGGAGCTTGCGCAAAAGGCGGTCGATGAAAACTGGAAGATGTATCAGAAACTTGCTACGGATTAGTCAAGTGTTATTGAATTCCCGTTATGTTTAAAAATGCATAACGGGAATCCGGTTTAACTTTAACTTTTAATAAAAAACTTTAAATAAAATAATATGGACTTAACAACAAAGTATTTAGGTCTCAGTCTGAAAAACCCGATAGTTCCTTCTGCTTCGCCGCTTTCCAAATCCGTCGATATGGTAAAAAAGCTGGAAGAGGCAGGTGCATCCGCAGTAGTAGTATATTCGCTTTTCGAGGAACAGATAGAGCACGAAGATAATGAATTCGAACATTATATGAGTTACGGAACGGAAAGTTTTGCCGAAGCGCTGACATACTTTCCGAAACCTGTTGAGTACAGCAGGGGACCGGAAGAATACCTGAAGCACATCAGCAACCTGAAAAAAGCGGTCGGCATTCCCATTATAGGAAGTCTTAACGGTGTGTCCAAGGGCGGATGGATGAAGTATGCGAAGCTCATAGAGGAAGCGGGAGCAGACGCACTTGAACTGAATGTTTATTACATTGCATCCAACATCAACGACGACGGTGCAAAGGTAGAGGAAATTTACATTAGGGATTTAAGAGCCATCAAAAATACGGTGAAGATTCCGGTTTCGATAAAGCTCAGTCCTTATTTTTCATCATTAGGAAACATAGCAAAGAGGCTGGATGAAGCTGGAGCTGACGGATTGGTGCTGTTCAATCGTTTTTATCAGCCGGATATCGACCTTGAAAAATTGGAAGTCGTTCCGAATCTTGAATTAAGCACGAGCAACGAATTACGCCTTCCTCTGAGATGGATTGCAACGCTGTACGGAAAGGTAAAAGCAAGCCTTGCCGCGACGAGCGGAATTCATACTTACCAGGATGTCCTGAAAGCGATGATGGTCGGCAGTGATGTTGCAATGGTATGCTCCGAACTTCTTGCAAACGGTGTTCACAGAATAGCCGAAATATTGAAAGAACTCGAAGAGTGGATGGAAAAGAACGAATACAGTTCGATCGAAATGATGAAAGGCAGTATGAGCCAGAAATCGGTCGCAGACCCTGCCGCATTCGAAAGAGCAAATTATATGAAAGCACTGAACAGTTATAAACTTTTAATATAAAATTGACATTAATTCCTCGTTACTAAGCCCCGGCTTCGTAACGAGAAGTTTTACACTCGTTCCCAATCCCCTGATTGGGAACGAGCATTTTTAATACTTAGTGTCCTAAGTGTTCTAAGTGGTGAGAAAGTCAAACTAATGCTCTACAAAAGCCTCAAAATACAATTCCCTCTATCCCGCTACATAGATACGGTTTACTATATGTCTGTGGAAGGGAGTTCTTTAAAGAAAAATGTTATACCGGACGGCAAGACGGATATTATTTTCAACCTGAATTCCAATAAACTTGGTTTTGTAAAAAACGGGAAGGAAATTTATTCGAGAGATAGTGTTTTGCAGGGATTAAGGAAAATAAATTTCGAGTATATTGCAAAAGATGATGTTGAAATTCTCGGAATCAGGTTAATGCCGTTCGGGATTTATACCTTATTCAATATCCCGTTAACGGAAATATCCGATGAACCTATCGAGTTAAGCCTCGTTGTCGGAAAAAAAGTAAAAGAACTCGAAGAGAAAATTTTCGATACACACGATATTGACGCAAAAATAAAAATCGTACAGGACTGGCTTTTTTCTCTTTTTATAAAAAAAGAGGAAAGGCACGGTCTGCTGATAGATACGGTTTACAGGATTTACAGAACTCAGGGAAAATCTTCTATCAACCTTGCCTGTAAGGAAAATTATAATTACTATAAAAAAGTCCAGCGTTCCTTCCGCGAGTCAATAGGGATTTCACCCAAGCTGTATGCACGAATGGTAAGATTCGAGAGTCTTCACAATGAATTATTAACAGTTAAAAATATTGATTGGCTCGATATAGTAAATAAATTCGATTTCTTCGACCAGTCGCACCTCACTAAGGAATTCCGTTTCTTCACCGGCCACTCCCCGCAGGAGTTTGTGAGGAAGATAGAGCGTTTTGTATAAAAGTAAATTTTATCAAATTAATGTCAATTCGACTCCGCAGAGCTTTGTGTAAGAGGAAATTTCACGCTATCAATGTCAGTTTGACTCCG
>CAZCSV010000002.1:120490-575074 GCA_964501535.1 uncultured Ignavibacteriaceae bacterium
TAGAGCTTTGTGTAAGAGGAAATTTCACGCCATCAATGTCAGTTTGACTCCGTAGAGCTTTGTGTAAGAGGAAATTTCACGCCATCAATGTCAGTTTGACTCCGTAGGAGTCAAATATCAGTAACAAAATGGAATCAATGAATCCGACTCCGATAGGAGTCTAATATTTTTTCCTCGTTACGAAGCACCAGCTTCGTAACGAAATACTTTTTTGTCCACTTTTTACAATCCATTTTAATTTATTCTGAGTAATTTTGTGTTGAAATGTTTTTTTCCGTAGCCACGACTTTTAAGTCGTGGATTAGAGAGCCTCATATACGGGCTTTAGCCCCAAATGATTTAAAATTAATGGCTAAAGCCCAAATAGTGGTATATTATTCCACGAGCTAAAGCTCGTGGCTATTGAGCAAAAAACTATCGCAAACATTAACGAAAAATTTATTCGAAGGATATTTTATGTATTTGCAAAAATTTATTTTAGCAGGTTTTCTGTTTTTCATTTTCCCATTATCCATAGGAGCACAGAACTTGACGCAAACTATCCGCGGACAGGTGAGAGATATCGATTCCAAACAGCCGCTTGCAGGTGCATCGGTTGTTGTGCTCGGCACGGAGCCAAAGCAGGGAGCGGAAACACAGGCTGACGGAAGCTTCTCGATTGAAAACATTAAGCTCGGCAGGTATATCATACAGGTCTCTTTAATAGGGTATAACACGGAAATAATTCCCGAAGTATTGCTCACATCGGGAAAAGAAGCTACGCTGAATATTTCTTTGAAGGAAAAAATTGTTCAAACGGAAGAAATTAAGGTCACTGCAGATATTGAAAAGGACAAGCCTGTCAATCCGAATGCACTTGTAAGCGCGCGTTCATTTTCGGTCGAGGAGGCGAGAAGGTTTCCCGGCTCCGTAGATGACCCGCTGAGAGTCGTGCAGAGCTATTCGGGTGTGGTCAGCAGTCCGAACGGGGAAAGAAACGGAATCATCATAAGGGGAAATTCTCCGAAAGGTTTGCTTTGGATGCTTGACGGTATGGAAATTCCGAATCCGAATCACTTCGGTTACATCGGACAGTCGAACGGCGGCACCACGATTTTCAGCTCGCAGGTTCTGGATAATTCGGATTTTTTCACATCGGCATTTCCGTCCGAATACGGGAATGCACTTTCGGGAGTGTTCGATATGAAGTTCAGAAACGGAAACAGGTACAAGCGTGAATATGCGTTACAACTGGGTATACAGGGAATCGACATTTCTTCCGAAGGTCCTTTTAACAAGGGAAGCGATGCAACTTATCTTTTCAATTATAGGTATTCGATTTTCGGCTTCTTGCAGTTAATAGATAAAACGATGAAAAACAAAGTACCAAGTTATCAGGATTTATCATTCAAGTTAAATTTTCCCACGAAGAATTTCGGGACTTTTTCCGTTTTTGGAATCGGGGGGGTAGATAAATCGAAGTACGACCCTGAAGCGGATTCCACGAAATGGGAAAGCTATGAGGACAGGCAAAAGGCGATGCTGAATAATACCACTGGTTCGGCGGCAATTTCGCATAACATCGTAATCGGCGTAAGAACCTATGTTAATTCGATTTTTTCGGGAAGCTATAATGAAGTGGATTACAAAAACGGTTATATGAACACGCTTTATGAAATCGAGCCTGCAGATGATGCGAATTACAAGAACGCAAAAATCTCTTTCAGCACGTTTATAAATCACAAGTTCAGCGCTCACCTGACAAGCAAGACCGGTTTTGAATTCAAGCATCTTCTTTATAATATAAGGATTAATGCGAAAAATCCGTTCAGCGGAGTATATTCGGAATACGTAAATGAAAATGGCGGAACGAATTTAATACGCGCGTATACTCAGAACAAAATCGATATTACGGATAATTTAGGTTTAAATGCGGGTGTGCATTTCCAGTATTTCACGCTTAACAAAAATTATTCGGTCGAGCCCCGAGTGGCGGTGAGGTGGAGCTTCGCCCCGACTCATGCGATAAGTCTCGGATACGGGAATCACAGTCAGCTCGAAGACATTTCCATATATCTTGCAAAGAGTCAGTCGGGTTCGGGAGTGATTTCCCTGCCGAATATTAATCTTGGTTTCAGCCGGGCAAATCATTTCGTGATAGGTTACGATAAAATGTTCAGCCAAAATCTGCATCTGAAAATAGAAGTATATTACCAGCATTTATATAACATACCCGTCAGACCAAATAATTACTATTCTATGCTCAACAATCCCGGAGGATATTTCAACGATTCGCTGATAAATGCGGGAACGGGAAAAAACTTCGGTGTTGATTTTACTTTCGAAAAATTCCTCAGCGATAATTTTTATTATTTACTGACTGCTTCCGTTTTTCAGTCGAAGTATAAAGGCGGAGACGGGGTCGAGAGGAATTCGAGATACAATTCAGGTTATGTATTCAATCTGATTTTCGGAAAAGAGTTTACCGTGAGAAAGGACAATATACTCGGAGTGAACCTGAAGGCTTCCTTTACGGGCGGACAGTATTACACACCAATTGATTTGGCGGGTTCTATTGCACAGTCGAGGGAAGTTCTCGACGAAACGAGGATCTTTACGGAGCGTTTGCAGGGATTTTATTATCTGGATTTCACTCTGACATATAAAATGAATTACAGAAAATTTTCAGGTACATTTGCATTACAGATTAAAAATCTTTTAAATCGGAAACCGGATGTAAGTTATGTCTACAACAGTTATGCAAAGGTAATAGAGAAGGAAATAACGCTTGGCATAATTCCGATGATAAGTTATAAGCTGGAGTTTTAAGTTATAAATTTTTCCCTCGTTACGAAGCCCCGCTTCGTAACGGGGAAGATTTTATTGATTATACTTATTCCCTCTCATTACTTCAGCGAGAACGCTATAAAGCTTCTGCCATGCTTTCTTTGTTGCATTGTTAAAATCGGTACCCATTTCTTTTTCTATGGTAGATATGAGGCATTCGCCGAATATTTTATATTGTTCGGGCTTAACGCCGTATTCGTTGTGGCGTCTGCCCAAATCCTGAATAGCAGGGATAATAATCTCGGGATGGTTCAGACCTTCGACTACGGTTTTCACCATTCGCATCAGAGCTCCTGCCTGTTCTTTCATATCGCCTTTAAACAGTTTTGAAATATCGGGATTTTTTTCGAACAATATTTTATAAAATTTTTCGCCGACACTTTTGGATTTAGATGTCAGGGTTTTAAAGCTGTACTGGATGAGTTTGATTTCTTCTTTTGAGAATTGGTTGGTTTCCATCATTATCGGATTTTAATTAATAAATTGTTTACCTCTTGATAAAATCTAAAGAATTAAAAAATAAAAATCAGTATAAATTATAATATTTTTAAAATTTATCACACTTAATTAAAAACATAATTATTTACCCGAAAGTTTATAAATTTAGGTAATTTCAAGTTAATTTCTTCTTATTATATAAAAGCATATTTTTAAAGACACACAATAATTAAATAAATTTATGGATTGTAAAATTTCAAAATCATTACGGCTGAAGTATTCGCCCTTTGCCGTAATTCTGTCCGATGAAAAGCCCGAAGGAGCTATACAGTTCAAGGAGGGAACATGGGGATGTGTTGCATCTATGATGGTGGCAGCATCGAAAGGAAAAACGGTTTTTTTCGACAGGAAGACATTCGGATGCATGGGGGGCGGTACGGGTTTGGGATTCGGAAATCGATACAAAGATTTTCCGATAGAATATTTTCTTTCGACTGGAACGAAGGATATAAAGACGAATATCAGAACCAGAATATCTCTTGAAGAAGGGGAAGCTTATGTGAAGACGCCGGAACTTGCGAGAAAATTTATAGATTCCCTTCCGATGAAAGAAGTCGATTCGGAGTATATAGCTTTCAAGCCGCTTGAAAAGGTTGAATCATTTGAAAAGCCTGAAATGGTAATATTTTTTGCAAATCCCGACCAGATATCGGCACTTGTAATACTGGCGAATTATGGCAGAGAGAGTAACGAAAGTGTGGTTTCGTTTTTTGGTGCCGGATGCCATTCAATAATATACGGTTATGCGGAAGCGGAGAAGGAAGTCCCGCGTGCAATACTCGGATTTTTCGATATATCTGCGAGGAAATATGTTGATAAGGATTTACTTTCGTTTACGGTTCCTGTTAAAATGTACGAAGAGATGGAGGCGAATGTCGAGGGGAGTTTTCTTGAAAGAGAACAATGGCTGGATTTAAATAAGAGGAACGGTTAATCGAAATTTGTTATTCAATTTTCATTTATAAACAGTTAAATTTACTTAAAAGCATAAAAATCACATGGAAATAATTTTGCTAATAATCGGACTTGTAATCGGCTTGATAATCGGCTTTTTGATTGCAAAACTCTCGTCAAAAAATACGGAGAGCACGAATAATTTATTGAAAGAATCCATCGGTAAACTTGAAGTTGAAAATTCGAAGTTAAAGGAGACAGAAATAGATTTAAATAAAAAGTTATCGGTTATGAGCACAGCGAATGAAAATCTTGAAAAGAGGCTTCAGGAGCAGAAGGATGAGATTGAAGTTCTCCAGAAAAAGTTCGCGGCAGAATTCGAAAACCTTGCAAACAGGATATTCGAAGAAAAAAGCAGCAGGTTCACACAGCAGAACAGGGAAAACATAGACCAGATTTTGAAGCCGCTTGGGGATAAAATAGAGTCATTTAAAAGCAGAATAAATGAAGTTTACACTGATGAAACAAAACAACGAGCATCACTCGCAGAGCAGATAAAAAGTCTTAATGATTTAAATCAGCAGATGAGCAGGGATGCAACGAATCTGACGAATGCACTGAAAGGTGAATCGAAGACGCAGGGGAACTGGGGAGAGTTTATTCTGGATAGCATTCTCGAAAAATCCGGTCTGGTTAAAGGACGGGAATACGAGACCCAGACTACGTTCACAGGCGAAGAAGGAAAGAGGCAGAAACCCGATGTAATTATTAATCTACCGGAAAACAGACATATAATAATTGATTCGAAGGTTTCTCTGACTGCATACGAACAATTTTGTTCGACAGAAGATGAAACAGAAAGGAAACTTGCACTCAATAATCACATTGCTTCCATTCGCAGTCACGTGAAAGAATTGAGTAACAAAAATTATCAGAACATACATAATTTATCGAGCATGGATTTTGTAATAATGTTTGTTCCGATAGAGCCGGCTATGGCAATAGCGTCACAGGCGGATATAAACATCTGGAACGAAGCATTCGAAAAAAATATTGTAATTGTAAGCCCTTCGATTTTACTTGCTACGCTTCGCACTATTTCGAATATATGGAAACAGGAAAACCAGAACAAGAACGCGCTCGAGATTGCACGTCAAAGCGGGGCTTTGTATGATAAGTTCGTAGGATTTGTGGATGATTTAATCAATATCGGCAAAAAAATAGACGATACGAAAGAGCACTATACCGAAGCAATGAAAAAACTTTATGAAGGCAGCGGGAATATAGTAAAGAGAATCGAAAATCTTAAATCACTCGGAGCCAAAGCTACGAAGTCATTGAATCAGAATTTGCTGGATAAAGCAAGTGATGAGATTTAATTCATCTTGTTACTACGCTCCAGCGTAGTAACAGTAGAATTAAGTAATTATTCGTTCCAACGCTGGAGCATTGGAACGAGGAATGAACGAAATGAAAGAAGCATTATATTACGAGAGTCTCGACGGCGGGAAAGTTAAATGCACATTGTGTCCGAAGGGTTGCGTTATTGCGGACAGCCTTACGGGTTCATGTGATGTAAGACAAAACGTAAACGGTAAGCTGTATTCTCTTGTGTATGAGAAACCGGTTGCAATACACATCGACCCGATAGAAAAAAAACCCTTGTATCATTTCCATCCGGGTTCTGTAATATTGTCTATAGGAACATACGGGTGCAATCTCGACTGTAAGTTCTGCCAGAACTATGATTTAAGCCAGGAGTTCGAGGTATCGCACTTTCGGTTTATAGACAACGTTTCACCCGAACAGATTGTAAAGATGTGCATTGACGGGAATTATAAATTCGTAGCTTTTACTTATAATGAACCGACGATATTTTACGAATATATGCTCGACATTGCAAAGCTCTGCAAAGCAAACGGACTGAAAACCGTGTCAGTATCCAACGGGCAGATAAATGAAAAACCCTTAAGACATTTGATAAATTATATTGACGCTTTCAATATTGATTTAAAAGCATTCAACAGTGATTTTTACAAAAGAATATGCAACGGTGATTTGGAGACGACGAAAAACACGCTTAAAATAATTTCGGAGGAGAAAAAACATCTTGAAGTTACTTTTCTTTTAATCGAAGGATTTAACGATGATGAAAACGAATTCAGGGAAATGTGCGGATTCATAAAGAGCCTCGGGGAAAATGTCGTTCTGCATATTTCGAGAGCGTTTCCGAGATATAAATTGAAGTTTGAAGTAACACCAATACAATTAATTAAGAAGTTCGAGAATACAGCGAGAGAATATATAAAGTATGTATATGTAGGGAATGTATATTAAAATATTTTTTTAATATTTAACATCAGGTATTATGAAAATAAGGACACCGTACTGTGCAGGGACGTGGTACAGTGATGACCCGTCAGAGCTGGCAGAAGAACTCGATGAATATTTAAGCCGGGTAAAAAGAGAAAATCTGAATGTCAGGGCGATAATAGTTCCGCATGCGGGCTATTTATATTCCGGGCAGACGGCGGCATATTCATTCGGACAGTTAAGCGAAAAAACCGAAAAGGTAATAGTACTCGGAACTGCGCACCGCTATCCTTTGAGAGGGGCTTCCGTCACGGAATATGATTATTATAGTTCACCTCTCGGAAAGGTAAAAGTATCGGATGATATAAAAAACATTTTAAAAGAAAAGTGCGTAGTAAATATTGACGAAGCCGATTATGAGGAGCATTCAATCGAGATTGAAATTCCTTTTCTTCAAAGGGTTCTCGGTAAGTTCGAGCTTATACCTATAATTGTCGGGAGTGTTGATTCGGTTGAGTTTTCGGAGATTCTGGAGAAATACACCGACGAAAAGACGGTGATAGTAGCATCGGTCGATTTAAGTCATTTTCACACTTACGATGAGGCAAAGCGTCTCGATAACTATTCCATAGCGTGCATTCTGGATTTAAATGCGGAGGGAATCAGGAAAGCCGAGATAGATTCCCCTTATGCGATAATGGCGCTTCTCGAGCTTGGGAAGAGAAAAGGATGGAAAGCAAAACTTCTCGATTATAAAAATTCCGGAGATATTATACGCGATAAAAGCAGGGTGGTAGGTTATAGTGCCATAGTTTTTTATGAAGGCTCGAAGGAGTTTTTTTCGCGGGAAGAGAGGACACTGATGGAAAAAATTGCCAGACAGGCAGTCGAGACTTACATAAGAGATGGCAAGAGAATTCAATTTGATGATGTACCGGATTCTTTTAAGAAGCGACTGGCATGTTTTGTTACGCTTAATGATGAGGTGGATCTAAGGGGGTGCATAGGAACCATAGAGCCTGTAGATAAGTTATACAGAAGTATAATAGACAATGCTATCGGTGCCGCAACGAGGGACCCGAGGTTTACACCTGTAACTCCGGATGAACTTGAAGGGTTGAGATATGAAGTATCGGTTTTGAGTGAACCGAAAGAAATCAGTTTCTCGACCGATGAAGAGCTGTTCGAAAAAATAAAGAGTAATGGTGTTATTGTTTCGAAATCCGGAAGCAGGGCTGTTTATCTGCCTCAGGTATGGGAGTATTTTAAAAATCCGGAAAACTTTCTGTCGAGCTTATGCAGAAAAGCAGGTTTGAGTCCGGACGAATGGAAGGAAAAGGGAATAAAAATTTTTGTATTTCAAAAAATATAAACAATGAAAAATAATTACATTAAATAAATTTTATAAACAAAAAAAAATTTATGAGAACACTTATTGTACTTTTAATTGCTTTCTTTACTTTGACGTCTTGCGGGATAATAAAAAACCTTACGGGTACAAAGGAAGAAAAGAAATCCGAAGAAATTACGGAGAAGAAAGAGGAAAAGAAAACGGAAAAGACAGAAGAGGAAACAGTGGAAAAAACGGATGCAGAAGAAAACCTGTCGACGGGGGGACGTGATGAGGTAATAATGAAAGACTTCAGCAAAAACGATTTACCATCGGACATTAAATATCAGGGGAGCATATACAGCGGAAAAAGGTGGGAAGATAAAAACGGTGAGAACATCATAATCCTGACTACCACAAAAGAACACAGCACTGAAATGAAAGGCTTTGACGGTGAATATGAAAGAGGAAAAGAACTTTACGGTTACCAGTATGTTAAAAAATCCGGAGGCTGGAGCCAGCTGTGGAAAATAAATGATTTTATTAAAGATTGTCCGTTGGATTTAACTCTTGAATTTATCGGCGGCTCGCTTACGGTAACGGATTTGAATAACGACGGAGTAGCCGAAACGACATTCCTTTATAAATTGACTTGCCGCGGTGATGTCTCTCCCTGCGATATGAAGCTGATTATGCACGAAGGCGAAACAAAATATGCACTCAGAGGTATAATGAAAATGTATGTTGATAACAGGTGGTACGGCGGAGAATATAAAATTGATAAATCCTTTAACAATGCTCCATCCGGCTTCCTCGAATATGCAAAAGAACAGTGGAATAAATTTAAAATTGAAAAACTGAATTAAGTTGTAAAGTTTATAAAGTTTATAAAGTTTGTAAATTAACACAAAAAGGGTTATGAATCTCTTCATAACCCTTTTACCTTATAACCTTATGCGTTTTTTGCATCCCGATGATTTTTATCGGGATAACTTTATAACTTTCAAACCTCTTTTCGATAACTTAAAATTTCAAGTTCTTACATACCATATCGGTCTATTATTTCCTGTTTCGTCTTTCCGAGTATGTCGTATTTCTTTCCGACTTTTATAAATGCCGCAAGTGCTTTTTCCAGATGATGCATTTCGTGAGCGGCGGAAAGCTGTGTACGGATTCTCGCCTGACCTTTTGGAACGACAGGGAAGAAGAATCCAACCGCATAAATTCCCTCCGCATATAAATCTTTAGCAACATCCTGTGATAGCTTTGCATTAAACAGCATCACGGGAACGATTGCCGTTTCACCTTCTTTAATAATAAATCCGGCATCGGTTAAACCTTTTCTCCAGAACTTTGTATTCTCTTCGAGCTTGTCGCGTCTTTCGGTTGATTTGGTAATAATTTCGAGAACTCTTAATGCACCTTCTACAATTACCGGCGCAACTGTATTCGAGAAAAGGTAAGGCCGCGCTTTCTGTCTGCACATTTCCACTATTTCTCTTCTGCCCGATACACATCCGCCTGATGCACCGCCGAGTGCCTTGCCCAGCGTGGTTGTGATGATATCGATTTTTCCCGTCACTCCGCAGTGTTCCTGTGTGCCTCGTCCTGTTTTTCCGATATATCCGCTTGAGTGCGAGTCATCGAGGAATACCATAGCATTGTATTTTTCCGCAAGCTCTACAATCTTATCGAGCTTTGCGAGGTCGCCGTCCATAGAGAAAGCACCGTCGGTTATAATCATGCGTAACCTCTTATCCTGGTGAAGCTGGAGCTTCTGCTTGAGGTGATTCATATCGGAATGCTTGAATGAATCGTTTTGTGCTTTGCAGAGTCTCATACCGTCTATGATGGATGCGTGTACGAGTCTGTCTGCAATCATAACATCCTGTTCGGTAAGAACCGCTTCGAATACACCGCCGTTTGCATCCATACAGGACGGAAAGAGAATCGTATCTTCAGTTCCGAGAAATTCGGTGAGTTTCTTTTCGAGTTCTTTATGGATATCCTGCGTACCGCATATGAAGCGTACAGAGGACATTCCGTAACCTCTTACGTCGAGTCCTTCGTGTGCGGCTTTTACCACTTCGGGATGAGAAGATAAGCCGAGGTAATTATTGGCGCACATATTAATCACGTGCTTTTTTTCAGAGCCAATCGGGAATTCGACTTCGATTTCCGAATCCTGAGGGGCGCAGATTGCACGCTCTTCCTTGAATATACCGCCTTTTTTTAAATCTTCGAGCTGGTCGATAAATATTTTTCTTACATTGTCGTTGAAAGACATGTTATAAATCCTCCGTGTTATTTATTGTTAATGAAACACCAAGACACAAAAACACAAAGATAATTTTCTTTGTGGTCCTGTGCCTTTGTATTGATGATTTTATTCTACTCCGAATTCTTTCAGTAACACTATGATATTATTCACGCTGTCGAATGCTTCCGGTGAAGCCTTTGCATCGGGAATCTGAATATTGTATTTTGTCTCAAGAAAAACTTTCAGTGATACCATCGAAAAAGAATCCACAATACCGCCCGAAATCAAAGGTGTATCGTAGTTTACTTCCCTGTCGTCACCTTCTTCGAGGTATTCGTTTTTCACGTAGTCGAGTATTACGTCTTTAGTTGCTGACATTTTATTGCTCCGTTTTAAATTTTATTAAATTATTTTTAAAATTATAAATTTTACATATCATTTTCCAGTGTAGATATATCGCCGATTTCTTCGCCCCATTCCTTCGCTCTCAAAACTCTTCTCATGATTTTTCCGCTTCTGGTTTTCGGCAGCGAATCCACGAATTCGATTTCCTGCGGCATTGCCAATGCCGAAAGTTTTTTCCTCACGAAGTTCATTATATCGAGCTCGAGCATTTTATCGGGGTCTTTTCCGGGTTTCAGTGTAATGAAAGCTTTCACAACTTCCATATTCACCGGGTCGGGTTTGCCGACCACAGCGGATTCCGCTACCGCAGGATGTTCCAGCAAGGCGGATTCGATTTCGAACGGACCTACAAGATGTCCGCCAGTATTTATAACATCGTCATCGCGTCCCACGAACCAGAAATAGCCGTCCTCGTCTATGCTTGCCCTGTCGCCGCAGTGATACCATCCTTTTGAGAATTTCGATTTATATGTTGCTTCATTATTCCAGTAAGTTCTCACCATCGAGGGCCAGCCCGGACGGAGTGCTATCATACCGACTACACCTTTTTTCTCTATTGGTTCGTGCGTTTTCAAATCCACTACCGTAGCTTCTATTCCCGGGAAAGGTTTTCCCATCGAGCCGGGTTTTATTTTCATTCCGGGATAATTGCTGATTACTATACAGCCCGTTTCCGTCTGCCAGAATGTATCGTGGAAATACAAACCGAATACTTCTTTCGACCATATAACAGCTTCCGCATTCAGCGGCTCGCCTACGCTTGTCAGGTGGCGGAGCGAAGATAAATCGAATTTCTTCACCACTTCATTTCCTTCTTTCATCAGTGCGCGTATGGCTGTCGGTGCCGAATACCACAATGTGATTTTATGCTTCTCTATAAATTTATACCACGTCTCCGCTTTGAATCCCGCATCGAGCACGCACTGCGTAACACCGTTCGACCACGCACCGATTATTCCGTAAGACGTGCCCGTTACCCATCCGGGGTCGGCTGTGCACCAGTAAATATCATCATCGTGCAAATCCAAAACGTATTTTGCGGTGATGTATTGCGAAATCAATGAATAGTGAACGTGCTGTGCGCCTTTTGGCTGACCGGTTGTTCCCGATGTGTAATGCAGCACCGACGGGGTTTCCGCCTTCGATGGATATATATCGAACTTATCCACTCTCTCTGCCTTATCCATATGGAATGCAACTTCGCCCTCTCTCAGCGGTTTGCTTCCGTCGTCATCTACTACTATTATATGTTTCAGTTCGGGTAGGTCTTTTGTAATATTTCTTACTTTCGGCAGATGTTTCTTCTGCGTGAAAATTGCTCGTGTCTTTGCATTATCAAGCCGTGTTAAAAGCGATTCCGAGCCGAATGCCGAAAACAGCGGCTGAACGATGGCACCCATTTTCAGGACACCGAGGAAACCGAAATACAGTTCGGGAATCTTATCCATAAAAAGGCAAACTCTTTCGCCGGGCTGGATACCGAGCTTTTGCAGGAACACTGCAATCGAGTTCGTAAGCTGACGCATATCGTTGAACGTATACCGCTTCTCTTCGCCCGAATGTCCCTCCCAAATCAGGGCAAGCTTATCGGCTTTTCCCATACGGCAAATCCTGTCCGTGCAGTATTCACCGATATTTATCACGTCTCCGTCTTTGTAACCGAGTTCATTGCGTGAAATGTCCCACGAGAAATTTGCGTATTCTTCTTCATAAGGACGCATATGTGGTTTAAAATTTGGCATAGCTTTAGTATATTTTTTTAAGTTTAAATTGGAAAATCCTTCGCAAGTTGTATATAAGCAATAACTTTATAGAATTTGTAAATATCCGATTATTAAAAGAGAAATTCAATTTAATAATTTTGACCCACAACCGCCTATAATCTACCCCCACTCTCTTGTCATCCCTGAATGTGCGTTCTTTGCATCCCGATGTGCGTTTTCTGCATCCCGAGTCCTTTTCGGGATTTTTTATCGGGACTCTTGACAGGGATCGCTCTTTACGTCTGTCATCCCCGCATAAAAATAATTGTCATCCCCGCATAAAAATAATTGTCATCCCTGCATAAAAATAATTGTCATCCCCGCATAAAAATAATTGTCATCCCCGCATAAAAATAATTGTCATCCCTGTATAAAAATAATTGTCATCCCCGCATGTGCGTTCTTTGCATCCCGATTTATCGGGACTCTTGGCAGGGATCGCTCTTTTGTTCTAAAAATGCTATCTACTAACTACTATCTTCTAACTACTTCTTTCTAACTTCTTTTTCTACTTTACACTTAAATTGTTATTTCATATATTATAAGAGATTCGATAACACACAAATGATGAAGTTATCACCACCGGAGGACGAATATTCTTATCACTTGTAAAAATGTTTATTTATCAAATATTAATAACTTAAATTTCTAAATATGCCAAATTATTACTTATTTCGTTGTACTATGAGAACATATAATGAATGTTTAGAAAAAAGATTATTTGGTGCATCCGCAGCTATGCATGGATTTGTAAGCAATGTACAAATCGGTGATATTTTGTACTTAAATTATTTACCGAGTCCTAATGATAGAAAAATTTTTATCGAAGGACCTTTTATAGCACAATCCACAATCGGAAATTATGATCCAGATGCATGGGGTGGCAGATTTCCTTCTCAAATAAGAGTGGATACATCACTTAAAAGAAAAATAACAAAGTATCCTGATTATGTATCTTTATTTGGTGAACCAAACCAAGGAAGTTATTCTTATGATTTTATTCTAATGGATAGTATTAAAGGTGAAAAATTAACAAAAGCTTTTGGAACTGCAATACATAAAGATAATGATATTTTTGATTTTCAAAATTTCAGAAAGAATTGGCCAATGCAATTTCGTGCAGAAGATGGTCATTTTGTTAGATCTCTATCTGAAACACTTATAGATAATTGGTTATATAATAATAATTTTATTCATTGTTATGAGAAAAAATTACCCATCAAAGAAAATGTTTTATGTGATTTTTATTTGAAAGAAAAAGATATTTATATAGAATTTTGGGGTATTCAAGATGAAGCATATTTATTAAGGAAAAATGAAAAAATCCAAATATATAGGAATAATAATCTAAAGCTAGTTAATTTAGAAATGAACGATATAATGGATATTGATACTGTTTTACCAAATAAAATTAGAGAAATATAATTTATACAGCCGTAGGCTGTCATTCCAGCGGAAGCTGGAATCCAGAAAATATAAAAAATAACAAATATGAATAATCAAAATTGTTTTTTTACACATCTTCCAACTAAAGAAGTAAACATTGGTTCACTTATGGGTGTCTTTGCTTATTCAGTAGAAGTTAATCAAAAAAAGATTGAATTATATTTTAGCGAATATAGTCAAGACTGGGTCGATGATGAACAGGAATTAGATAAAATTCCCAATATTGATGGTACAAGTGCTTATAAAATAATACCAAATGCAATAAAAAACATTAAACATATTGTTAGAGGTTTAATATTAAATGAAAAATGGAATACGAAAAATTATGATTTATTAACAAAACAAGTACTATTTGATCAACTAAAATATTATGATTTCCCTAAGACTGCAGAGGAAAAATTTGATTATCTTTTTAATTACTTATTTAATATTCAACAATATGATGGGGAGACTTTAAATCTTGATAGATTGTATAATAATGAATGGAAAAAACTCTTTTTCAAAAATGTTGATGAATTTTTATATTATCTAACATCATTATCAGAAAAGGGTCTTATAGAATTAGAGACTCAGTTAGCAGATGGTAGGTATGTATATTGCACAATCAGTTTTAATGGTTTTTTATATAAAATTGAATTAGAAAAATCTGGTAAGAATTCCAATAATTGTTTTGTTGCTATGTCTTTTGATGATGAAGATTTAAAAGAAATCTATGAAGATTGTATTTATCCATTATTAAAAAATGAATTAGGATTTAATCCAATACTAATTAAAGATTCTCATTTTAAAAGTGATAAAACAATAAACGACGCTATGATAGCAGAAATTAAAAAATCTAAATTTATAATAGCTGATTTTACTAAGCAAAAGCGAAATGTTTATTTTGAATCGGGATATGCAGCAGGTTTAGGACTAAAAGTAATCTACACATGTAAAGAAGAATATTTCAAAAATAAAGATGATATTAATAAGCAATCCGCTTTTGATACAAATCATTTTCCTCATATTATATGGAAAAATGTTGATGATTTAAAAAAACAATTAAAAAACAAAATAGAAGCATATATTTTATAATATAATTTTAAAAGTTGACAATATAGATTTTCCCTCGTTCCTACGCTCCAGCGTGGGAACGCTAATCATTCGTTTCCAATCCGCTCTTATCCTCCACGCTTTTTGTGCCTGCCGTGGTAGGTTTCCGCTCCTTTGCGTTCTTTGTATCCAGATATCTCATCGGGACCGTTTGCAAAGATTTTTCCCTTGACTTTCTGAATCACATACCATATATTATTACGGTATATGTTCTTTCGAATATTTCGCTTTATGTAGCAGAAAAAAATTAATTATGTGCAAAACCGAAAAATTCTTAAATCATTATTTTTCAATAATATATTCATTAAAATTGCACTATTTTTTCACTTTTTTAACAAAAAATTGTGCAATTATTATGTAAAGTTAATTTGACTCTAAAGTGCGAGTCCCTGCTTAAATTATGCGGGGATAACCTGCCCCGGCAGTTTGGGGGTTTCCGGTGTGAATCTCGTTTTATCGGCGTCATCAGCGGTCAAAGATTTTAAAAAATGTTATTTTAAAATCACAAGTTTATTCGTCCTGCTGTAATCCGAAGTTTCGAGCTTGTAGTAATAGACTCCGCTTGAAAACCTGTTACCTGAAAATTGGTTAATTGAAAATGGTATTTCATAAACCCCTGCACCGAGTTTTTGGTTTACCAAAACGGCGACTTCTTTTCCGAGCATATCATATATTTTCAGCGTAACGAATCTTGCCTCTTTCAACTGGAATTTTATTCTGGTCTCGGGATTGAACGGGTTCGGGTAATTCTGAAACAGCTTTGTCTCCTTCGGAACTTCGCCCGATATCTGATGAATGCCGATTGAAGAGTTGCTGAATCCTTTCAGACTGACCGTTATAGTGCTGTCGGAATTCAATATCGTGAGCGTTCCGCTGTAAGTCTGGTTTGTCGCGGTCGGTCGGAATTTTATTCTTATATAACCCATCTGCCCCGCTGAAACAGGCGTAGCTATTGACTCGACTGTGAACTGCGGAATATTCGATGTTGCCGAAGTTATGTTCAGGTTTGCGGTGCCGTAGTTCATAACTGCGAGATAGTAAGAAGAAGTATCGTTCACCGCTAGTGTATCGAATACGACATTATACGGTGATGCCGAAATTTTCGGAGCAGGAGTCCTGTTGGCAACGGAGAATGTGCTCAATATTCTCTCGACGAGTTCAGGATGGTCGATGAAAGGATTCCGGACTTTCTGATATTTTGCGATGGAGTCGTTCCTGCGTCTTTCCCTCCAGTCGACCGTATCGGAGTTATTCCATTGCCTTAAGACATTTTCCTGCCTTAAAAACATAAATCCACCCGGAGTAATGCTGTTATATTTCACGCAGAAATAAAAAAGTGAGCGTGCAACATTCCCCTTGTGTACATTTCTCGGCTCGAATACTATAGTTCCCAATGAATCGTTGCCGCGTTTCGAGCCGCCCATTTGCCATGTTATATTTGAAACGACAATGCCGAAGGGATAATTCGAGCGGGCATTATTTGCAACGTTATATGTAGGATACAGGTGGAACAAATCGCTTTTCATCGGTTCGTTTTCGCTGAAATAGCTTTGCGGATAAGTA
This sequence comes from uncultured Ignavibacteriaceae bacterium, assembly GCA_964501535.1. GTDB lineage: Bacteria > Bacteroidota > Ignavibacteria > Tepidaquicellales > Tepidaquicellaceae > FEN-1279. The sequence goes on from CAZCSV010000002.1 coordinate 136,881, forward strand.
TGCTCTGTATCGAAATTCTGGTTCTGTGCTTCGGTTCTGTTCACGGCTCTGATTTTCATGCCCGAATAAACACATTCGATAGTATCGTTCGTCAGGTATTTATCGAAAGTGGCGAACATTTTATCTCTTGCAGTATTGTAACCAAGGTTAACATAACCTGTTGTAGTAAATGTTCTCAATCCCGTTTTCAGCTGTTCGTCGAAGAGTCCCTGAGTGAACGCGTATATGGGTTCGGGATATTTTGCGGTTGCAAGAGAATAATTTATGATTGAACTTTTAAGTCCTTTATTTTCGAAAATCAGAAAGTCCCTGTATGTAATATTATGATTCGTATTAAAGAAAACATTGACAAGAACGCTGTCGAACGGATTAATATTAAACGGAGAAAAAGAGAAATAAAATTTTCCCGTAAGTGTTCTCGCGTTTATTATCTGGATGATTTTATTTGTCGGATTTTTAAGATAGAAAGATTTTACGTTCGTTGTTTTTGTAACAACGGTATCGAACGAGATAAGGTTCGGAGTAATCTGTGCGTTAGCGTATGCAGACAACAAAGAAAACAAAATGATTATAAGTACTTTACGCAATATTTTAGAGATTAAATTTTATAAACTTGTATGGGTTAACTCAATAATTAATTCGGGATATTTTTGGTTCAAATGTTCACGCAATTTTTCCGCGGAATAGACAGAGCGGTGCTGACCGCCCGTACAGCCGAAGCTTATCATTAAGTCGGTGAAATTCCTGCTTAAATAATTTTCGACGGAAGGGTCGATTATATTGAAAACATTATTAAGGAAATCCTGCATTTCTTTTTGTTTATCGAGAAAATCAGCAACCTGTTTATCTTTCCCGGTAAGGTTCCGGAACTCGGAATTTCTTCCCGGGTTATAAATAAACCTGCAGTCAAAAACAAAACCGCCGCCGTTTTCGGTATTATCTTCGGGTATTCCTTTATAAAGGTAGCTGAATGAATTTATTCTTATTTTCAGCATATGTTAAAATATAAGCAGTTTAACTTTTATCAATTGACTATTTTTTAATATTATTTACAGATAATTTAGGCAATTATAAAATTTAAAAAAAGTAAAATACGAGATATGGAACACAGTTTAATTACAACTGCATTCGAGATAGACGGATATAAAATCGTAAAAAATCTCGGAATAATAAGAGGCATAACGGTGAGGTCGAGGAACGTATTTGCGACGATAGGAGCTTCGTTACAGACGATTGTAGGCGGAAACATAACTCTTTTTACTGAGTTATGCGAAAAAACGCGGAACGAAGCTTTTGAGTTAATGGTGAAGCATGCTGAAGAAATCGGAGCAAACGGGGTTATAGGAATGAGGTATGATGCAAACGAGGTAATGTCGGGAGTAACAGAAGTACTGGCTTACGGAACAGCGGTAGTGATGGAAAAGATATAAGGTTTGTATAGTTCTTAAGGTTGTAAAGTTTATAAAGTTAAAACAGTGTTCTATTAACCTTATGAACCTTATGAACTTTACAACCTTACGGACTTTTAAAATTATGCAATTTTTTGCTTACGCTTTTTTATAATTCTTCTGATTATCCAGAAAATAACCAAAACCAATATTATTATCGGTAGCAGGGCGATAAACAAAGTAATCATTCCGGCGAGGATTTCGGTAAAGCCCCGTAGTCCTTTTTTAACTCCCTGTCCGAGTTCATAGAAGAATCCTCCGCCCGAGGACGTCTGTAGAATTGCAGGTTCATACAGGGAAAGTGTGAGAGTCGACATTTCAGACTGATTTCTCATATGTCTCATTTTTCCGTCAATGCTTTCGATAATTTGTCTGACGGAGGCAAGTTTCTGTTCAACTTCCACAACGTCTGTCAGTCTTGCGGTTTTTTCGGCCAAAAGTTTCAGAAGGCGAGCTTCGAGTTCTTTTTGGGTTTTCAGTCTCGCTTCAAGGTCGATATATTCTTCCGTAATATCGTTGGCATTGATGTTTTGATTCATAACCTTGCCGACGGTGCTTACTTCTGCGATCAGCCCGTCATATTTTTCCGCCGGGACTTTAAGAACGAGCGTTCCCTGTTTTTTTCCGCTGCTGTTTTGAGACGAGGTAGTATTGGAAATATATCCGTCGTTTTTCTTTACAATATCGGTAACTTTAGCGGCAGCGTCATCGAACTTTTCGACTTCAATGCTCATAGTTCCGATTCTGATTATCATTCTTTTGGTGACATCTTTTATCTGTGAGCCTTGGTCTTCGATGTTACCGATTTGCTTATCGGATTGCCGGTCTCCGGTTGTCATCTTCTGCATGCTTGTGGGGGTCTGTTCCGTCTTGAGCATTTCCCTTTCATCGGTTTTACCCGATGGTTGCACGGTGGTTATTTCTTTATCTTTTTTCTGGCATCCAGTATACAGCATAAAAAGGGAAAGAAATAGAATGACTGTAATTAACTTAAGGTTTTTCATAGGTTTTTATTTTTTTTATTTGATACTTCAAAAAGTTAAATAATGTTCCTGTTACAGAGCTACAGATGAATTGCAATTGTTTTAAAGTAAAAAGATATTTAGATTTTCAAAAGTCAAAATAAAAACACAATAGTTAATGAAAAATTTTCAAGTAATGATATTTAACGCCGTTGTTTTGATAGCGTTAGGTATATACGGTTATACGATTCCGCCTTACAGTCCGACAGCGTTAATTGCTCCGGCAATAGGAATAATTTTACTAATTTTATCATTTCCGGTAAAGCGAGAAAAGCCGATTGCTTCACATATTGGTGCGGGTCTGACGGCTCTGACTTTTATAGCCTTTTTAATCGTGGGTATATTACGGGCAAACACAATTATTGTTTTGATGGCTATTGTAACGTTAGTAGCACTGATTTTTTACATATCGGATTTTATAAAAAGGAAAGCTGAGAGAGAAAAAAGCAAATGATATTTCATTATATTTTTGCATTTAAGATATTCCGATTTATTGATAAATTACGGTATGGCGAGAATTAACGTAATAATAATAGATGCAACGGGAAACAAGGAGCAGGAAGCGGTTTTACCCGATGATGCACCAATAAAACGAATTATGGAAGCTCTTCTACCAAAAATGAAGATGCCATTAAACGGACCAGAAGGCGATCCTCTTTCATACAAATTCCATCACAAAGCATCCGGTAAGCAACTTAGTGAGAATCAGACCTTATCGGAAGCGGGAGTGAAAGACGGGGACGTATTAAGGCTTTACCCTGAAATTACTGCAGGTAAATAGAAAGTTGTATTTTTCTGTTCAATATAATTTTTACATATTTTAAATATGATAAAGATCTCTTCCGGCATAGAAAGCAGATACTCTCGTTTCAAGTTAATTTCCTGGTGGGAGCAAAATGTTTTAAAGAAATCCAGAGTGCTCGTTATTGGATGCGGAGCTCTCGGAAACGAAATTATAAAAAATCTTGCAATGCTTGGCATCGGAAATATTTTTGCTGTAGATATGGATAAGGTCGAGAAGAGCAATTTAAGCCGAAGTATTTTGTTCAGAAGAGAAGACGAAGGAAAGTTTAAAGCCGAAACTGTGTGCAAGAGAGCCAAAGAAATAAACGATGAGATAAAGGTCAAATATTTCAACGGAAACGTCTTTGAGCTCGGTTTAGGTGTTTTTAAGGATATGGATATAATAATTTGCGGATTAGACAACAGAGAGGCGAGGCTTTTTGTAAACCAATGCTGCTGGAAAGTAAATCGTCCGTGGATTGACGGGGCGATTGAGACATTGAACGGGGTTGCAAGAATGTTTACGCCTCCCGAAGGCATATGTTACGAATGCACGATGAACGATACAGATTACAAGTTATTGAACAAAAGAAAATCGTGTATGCTACTTGGTCTTGATGACATTCAGCAGGGAAAAATTCCAACTACGCCGACAATTTCCTCAGTCATAGCAGGTATACAGGTTCAGGAGGCGGTAAAATATCTGCACAAGAAAGAGTTTGAGTCATTAAGTGGGAAAGGTTTTATATACAACGGGATAAGCAACGAATCATATACAGTGGAATATCAGAAAAAGGAGAATTGTCCTTCACATTACACGTTTATGGATTTCAGGAAATCAGACAAGAGGTTTTCATCTATGAAGATTGAGGATATTTTAGATTTTGGAAGAAAGTATTACAGAGGCAAGGCATTCGAGATTGAATTCAATAACGAGGTTATATACAGTTTGTGTGATGACAGAGGTAAGAATTTCGATTATCACGGGAATATGAATTTAATGACCCTTAAAGATATAAAGAAAAAAGATGGATTTTATAAAATAAACTCGTTTCACAGACTCGAAAGCGATTCGGAGCTGACGAAAAAACTAAAGCACAAAAAATTAATCGACCTGAAGATTCCTTACAATGATATTATAACATTGCAAAGAAACGAAAATGAGATACATATCGAGTTTGGGGCAATGAAAATTTTTATTTGATTAATATCATTATACATTAAATATTACTAATTATCAGTTGTTTTGAACTGTCCTTACTGTCAGACAAATATAAAAGAAAACGCAGACAAAATTATCTGTCCTTCATGCCATACCCCTCATCACAGAGAGTGCTGGGAAGAAAACGGAGGATGTACAACATACAGTTGCCGGGAAAATCCCAACACAAAGTCAAAATCTTTAGATGTAGGCAATCAGACTATTGTTGATATACAGCGGATGTTAAAGGAGGAAAAGCAAAATGCAGAGACATTCGAGTGTCCGAACTGCAAAAGACATATAGAGGAGGGCTCGCTTTTTTGCAAGTATTGCGGAGCGGGTACCGACAGTAAATTACGCGATAAAGAAAGATTCGAAGAAGAGTTTCAGAGAAGATACAGGGAAGCTGTAAAATTAAAAAGAAAAAGATTTGTAATTACATTTACAAGCGTGTCGGTTCTTGTTATACTTATTTTTACATCGATATATTTTGCGTTTACAAAATATATCAGTTATTACAATTCGGAGGAGCGTCAGATAAGGTCATTATTAAGAGACTGGGAAATTTCATGGGAGGGAAAGGATATTAACAAATACCGAGAGGTATTAGATAAAGATTATATTTATTACGACAAGGACGGCAAGGCAGTAAAGCTCGAGGATAAAATAAAGAGGATGCAATGGACTTTTGAAAATTATAAAAAAATAAAACTACAGATTAGCGAGATTGAGATTGTGATGGATTCAGCATCGTTAAATTATGCCAATGTTTCATTTAAGCAGGTATATATATCAGACAAAAAAGAAGAAACGGGTAAGAAAACGTTAAGGTTATATAAAGGACAAGAGAATGAAAACAGGTGGAAAATTTTCAGAGAGTATTTTGAACAATGAACAATGAGAACCGAATAATAAAAAAGCCTCTTAACTTTAATCAGTCAAGAGGCTTTAAAATTTATTTTTCAATTATAATAAGAACAGTGACAACAACAGTCCAATTGTTAATGCCAGGCCAAACTGAGTATTAAACTGCGCAGTCATAATGTTGTGTTTAGTTCCGCGCTCATATCTTGCCATTGTTTCCTGAGGATAATTTTTCAACATTTTAAGCAATTTAAAAGCAAACGGAAAAGTAATCAGGTTCAGCAATGCCGGCCACGGAAGCAATCCTGTGATAACGAAAATTACAATCGAAGTATAAGCGCCGAGAATCAGAAAATAATAAAAATAAAAAGAAAGTCTTTCCCCGATTAATATAGGCAATGTTTTTATTCCGAATTTACCATCGAAATTCAAATCCCTGATATTGTTCGAATGCAGAATAGCGTCGATAAGCAATCCAAACGGAATTGATAATATGACGGGAATCCACGAGAACTCATGTGTCTGGACAATATATGCGCCGAGAGTCATACCAGTACCGAATGAAAGGAACACCTGAATATCACCTAGGGCTTTATATTTTAATGCAACTGGTGAAGCTGTATAATAGACAGCGGACAACAGGCCAAAGGCACTGAGATACAAAATCCAGTTCCCTGCCTGTGTATACAAGTAAACGCCAGTTGCTACGGCGACTAGAGTCGAAAGCATTCCCACGAATTTCATGTACTTTTTACTGACGAGTCCCATAGACAAAGCCTGAGAACCTCCGGGCGGGATACCTATTTCCTTATCTTCTTTATCGATTCCTTTTTTGAAGTCATAGATATCATTTACAAGGTTAGTGGTAACGTGAATAGATACAGCGCCTATTAAAGTTATCAAGAAGTTCAGGTAATTGAATTTCAGTCCCGGATTTAATAATACAGCTATAATAGAGCCATATACGATTGGCATAATTGATGCAGGAAAAGCATATACTCTAATTGCCATCAAAAATAATTTAAAACCTTTTGGAGCCGAAACAGTAGAATCTGTATTCATATATTTTTTATTTTAGTAACACTTAATTATATATAATAGTTTGATGATAGTAAAGTTTAATTAAAAATCAATTTAAAGGATAAATCACAAAAATAAACGGATCCCAAATCATATGTGATATCAAAACGGCAACTATATTTCCTCTCCACAGGAAAATCAACCCCCAATACATTCCGACAATAAATGAAGCAAGCACGAGAACTGGGTTCAATGTTAAAATATGAACGGTGGTATAAAAGAACACGGTAATTAATAATCCCAGCCATTTATTATATTTCTCGGTTAAAAATCTCTGGATATATCCGCGCCAGAACATTTCCTCTCCGAATCCGATCGGGAAGAACAGAAGAACGGCGACCAGCCATGCCGGGAAGACTTCCCTGTTTGCATAAACAGAAGAAATATTCTGATTATGGTTTGGAATAATTCCGTAAGCATCAAGAATATATTTTCCAAACCAGAATATAAAGAATAAAGTTGCGGCACTTAAGACACCTATTACAATTTCAATTATCTTAAAATAAACACGATTCAGCTGATTTCTATAATAAAATATGGAGATGGCATACAGTATTGAAGCAGAGAAAGCCATCATAATCCAGAAGTTAAATGGTTTCAGTACAAACATTACAAACCATAGAATGAAAGCCAAAGCAACGTAAATTAGATACTTCAAAATCTGACTATAAGTTTAGCAAAAATAATAATTTTATATATAAAAACTAATTCATTAATACCAAGATTTGCATTTTTGTTTCGTTTTATTGTTGAAATCTTGAAAGCGATTATATAAATTGGAAATATGAAACAATTTCAAAGATTTCGAAGTAAATAAATTAGGATGGATTTAACTTTTTCCACGGCAGAATCAATATATAATGCATTTGAAAAAAAGCTTACGGATGCATACAGGAAGGAACTTGTATATAAATTTGTCAGAGACTTATTTTTTACTTTCTCAATTTTTCTGGCAGTTGGTTTTTTGCTTATAGTTATCGAGGCAATTTTTCATTTCCGTACTTCAGTAAGGACAGTTTTATACTGGATTTTCGTACTTACTTCAATAACATCTTTTTCATATTTTTTTATCAATTTTTTATTAAAAAGATTTGATATTTTTAATACCCTAAATATTTTAAAATATGCTAAAAGGGTCGGGGGTTATTATTCCAGCATAAAAGACTCAATCGCAAACTCGTTATCACTTTACAAGCTTACAACAAGGAAAGAAGCAACAAGGCATTTTTATTCAGAGAATCTGATTCTTGCAAATCTCGAGAATATAAATTCGAAAACGAGGGATATAAATTTATCCTCATTTATCAGCTACAAAAATCTCAGAAAATCATTTTATTTTTTTCTGTTTGTTTTATTATTCACAGGATTGAGTTTTGGTATTTTTCAAAACGCGCTGTTCAGTTCTTTAAACAGATTTATAAATTACAATTACAGTTACATAGACAATGAATACGGGATTGCTTTTGAAATATCGCCGGGGAACTTTGAAACATTTAAGGGGAATAGGGTAAATGTAACAATAAAAGTGAAGTCGACAAGACCGGATTTGAAAATAGAGGAAATCGAATTTCACACCAAGCAACATACTCCTGACGGGTATGAATTGCGTTCAGATTCAAAAGATTTGAAATCGACTGTGGACAATATTTTTTACACGGCTATAGATAATATAAGTTCGGATATAATATATTATGCCGAATACAGGGAGATTCGTTCCGAAGAATACAAAATAAAGATATCGGATTATCCGATAATAAAGAGTCTTCGAATAACCGTTACGCCTCCGGAATTTACCGGCATGCCTGTCAAGGTTTTAGGAGAAAACGAGGGTGATATTTATTGTATTGAAGGAAGCCAAATACATTATGAAATAAAAGCGAGCAAGGAATTATCGTCTGCAGGCATTTTATTAAATGGCGATTATATGAGTTTATCAGTTCAGGGAGAAGGAGCAAGCGGAACGGTCGGTGCAAACCGGGAGGGGAGTTACAGGATAAGGTTAAAAGATTTAGAGGGGAAAGAGAGTAAAAACGAAAAAATTTATTCGATAAAGCTGATTAAAGATGAACCTCCAAAAATCGCAATAACCGAGCCGCAAGATGATAATTATTCAATTAGAGGTGAAAAAGAGATATTAGTTAAAGCGAGAATAAGAGATGATTTCGGGTTTTCAAAATTAAATTTATATTTCAGAAAGTATAAGGCAAATTCTTCGGCCTCCCAGAAATTTTCATCTCTAAACATTCCGATAAAAAATCTTAACGCGACTGAAATTGAAGTCCCTCATTTATGGAATATAAACAGCTTAAACATAAGTTCGGGGGATGTTATAGAGTATTACATGGAAGTGACAGACAACAGCGGTAAGACTGCTAGGTCAGAGTTCAGATTACTGACGTACAAATCTTTATCAGAGATTTTAAAAAAATCCGAGGAAGTAACAAAGAATCTCGAAGAGGATTTGAAGGCAATTTTCGATGATATCAAAAGACTTGAGGAAGAGATACGGGAGTTAAAAAAGAACAACACTGAGGAGCTCGGATTGAATGACCCGCAGAAGAAGCTTGATTTTCAGAACAGAATAGAGAACCTGCAAAGCAACATGGAAGCGACTCAGCAGAAATTGGAAAAGGGAATGGAAGAGCTTCAGCAGAAAAATATGTTAAGCGAGAAGACTCTTGACCAGTTCATGAAGCTTCAGGAGATGTTCAATAAAATAAACACTCCGGAGTTTCGTGAAGTGCTCAAGAAGATGCTGGAAGCTTTAAAGAAAAACGATTTAAGGCAGTTGAGGGAGGAGATGAAAAATTTTCACTTCGACGAAGAAGCATTTAAAAAGCAGATAGAGCAGTTAATGAAACTGATGCAGAAGATAGAGAACCTTCAGAAATTCGGGGAATTAACACAAAAACTCGATGATATTACAAAAGACCAGCAAGAGTTAAAAAACCTGACTGAAAAGACCGAGAAAGAAGAAACAGGAAAACTAAACACACTTGCGAACAGGCAGCAGGATATTAAAGAGCAAACCCAGGAGTTTAAAGAAAAGCTTCAGAAACTAATCGATGAGATGAATAAAATGAAAGAGGATATCAACCCGAGTGATTTGCAGAAGTTAAACAAGAAAATGGAGCAGAAAAATATTCAGGATAAGATGCAGAAATCGTCGAGCGAACTGATGAAGGGGCAGAAGGAAAACTCGGAAAACACACAGGATGATATACTGGATGATCTAAACGAATTAAACGAGGATATGCAGGATGCACTCGAGTCGGCAATGGACATGCAGAATATGAAAAAGAAGATGATTGATGAGGTGGAGCGAATAAAAAATGAACTGGAAAAATTAAGTAAAGAACAACAGAAGTTAAAAGAAAAAACCGAAGAAACAGAAAAACTTGATTACGATGAATTTAAAAGTTCAAGTAAAGACCAGGGAGAGTTGAAAAGGGAATTAACCGGAGATATTAACGATTTAATGAATATGACAAAAGACGGTCTTGAAATTACACCTGAACTTGGAAAAGAACTTGGAAATGCCTATAACAAAATGGATAAAGCGGAAGTGAATTTACAAAACAGCGAAAAAAATGAAGCCATAAGTAATCAGGGAAAAGCGAAGCAATCGCTTGATAATGCCGTAAAAATGCTGGGTGATATGCTTGGCCAGATGAAGCAGGACGGGAAGAGCGGAAAGAAAGGGCAGGGAAGGCTCGGGCAGCTTATGCAGCAACTTGCAAAAATTATTGCGATGCAGCAGGGCTTAAACGGACAAATGCAGAAGATGGGACAGAAAGGGAGCAAGGGAAAAGACGGCAAGAACGGAGTGGAAGAGATGCAAAATGAAACGCGAATAGAAATTGAAAGACTGAAACTCGAGCAGGAAGAAATCAGAAAGTCACTCGAGCAGCTCAATGCGGAATTCGAGAAAGAAAAAGAGCGGTCTGGCGAGAAATTGCTGGGTGATTTAAAGGAAGTGGAAAAACAGATGAAAGAGACGATAAAAGATTTGAGTGATTACAGACTGGATGAAAAACTATTTGACAGGCAAAACAGAATTCTGTCAAGAATGCTCGATGCACAGCTTTCGCAGAGGGAAAAAGATTTTGAACAAAAACGCGAATCAAAACCTGGCGAGAATTTTATCCGCACCTCTCCTCCCGAAGTGGTAATCAGTGGGCCCAATTCAATCAATTCACTGAAAGAAGATTTCTTAAGGCTTCAGAAGGAAGGATACACTGAAGATTACGAGGCGCTGATAACAAAGTATTTCTTAGAGTTGCAGAATGGGAAGTATTAGGCATCATTCCCCCCTCCTGTCATTCCGGCATGCTTTTAGCCGGAATCCAGAAAACTAATATAATTTTCAAACCCTGATACAAAGACATAAATTTAATTAGTTGTTTTTATAAATAAAAATAATTAATTTTTACGAAAATAATCCTTTGCAAGTTTATGGGATTAGTGTTCTTTTCATAGATTTTAAACGTAGCTTTTGTTACTGTTCAACTTTTAAAACTGGGGAGTTTTATTCCGAGAAGAACAAAGCACTTAGCTGCGTCCAGAAATGGACGCGCTTTTTGTTTTCATCTTTCTCGGAGGGTACCCCAGTACCTAAAAAGTTGGATGTTACTTAAAGTAGCGTCCTTTTTTATTTTAAGATAAATATAATTTAAAAATATAAATAATAAAAAAATGATTCCAAAAAACATTCTTGAAAGCATTTATGAATTACAAGAATTATATCAAAAATATATCGATTGCATAAATGCGCAAAACATAAACAATGGTATAAAAAAGCTTTCTGATTTTTCTGATGAATCAGAAAAATGTTTAGAATTACGTAATGATGCAAGAAAACATCTTGAATCTTTAACAAAAGAAACAGTTAATAAGATTTTCACGGTTATGGATTACGGCAGACATTCAGAATTTGATGAGGAAATATCGTTAGAAGATGCATATAAAAAATTTGAAGATTGGGATAAAGATTTGGCAATTGATAAATTGTTAGAGAAAACTAATATAATAGATTTATTAAATAAAGGATTGAAATATTTTTCTTCAAATCAATGAATTATAATTAATTAAAGGTTATTTATGTAAAATTAACAAATTTATAAAAACAAATATCATTATTATGAAAAAGCTAGTATTTTTGTTTTTTTGTTTTTCATCAGTTACATTTTCTCAATATGGTTGGTTTATTCAACAAAGTGGAACAATTCAAACATTACAATCAGTATCTTTTGTTAATGCAAATTATGGATGGGCGGTTGGCAATGAAGGTGATACTATCAAATTAACTACGAACGGTGGTATTGGATGGTATTCCGTAACAAGCGGAACAAATAAAAGACCAAATTCTGTCTGTTTTGTTAATGCAAACACTGGATGGACTGCAGGTTTAAACGGAACAATTCATAAATCCACAAATGGTGGTTTTAATTGGATCCCTCAAACAAGTGGAATAACATCGCATTTAACGCATATTTATTTTTTGAATGAACTAACTGGGTGGGCTGTTGGAAGTGTAATAAGAAAAACTTTTAATGGAGGAAACGTTTGGTTGTCCCAAGGTAGTGGAATAGTTGATTTTCTATATTCTGTATTTTTTGTTGATGCAAATTATGGTTGGGCAGTTGGAGATAGAGGGGATTCAGTTTATAGATCTAATAATGGAGGAGATACTTGGGAAATAATTTTAAGTGGGAATAGTAATGCTTTGCACGATGTTCGTTTTGTAAATCAGAATACTGGATGGGCGGTTGGATTAAATGGAACAATTTTAAAATCAACAAATGGTGGTTTAAATTGGTTCACTCAAAATAGTGGGACAAATAGTTTCCTTTTAAGCTTATATTTTGTGAATGCAAGTACGGGTTGGATAGTAGGAGGTCCACCTATTATATTAAAAACTACAAACGCAGGAATTAATTGGATATCTCAATCACATCCAGTACCACAAAATAGTAGTCTTTTTTCAGTTTGTTTTGCAAATGAAAATACTGGATGGACCGTTGGTGATCATGGAGTAATCATTAAAACAACTACTGGAGGAAATATAACAAATGTCAGAAAAGGTAATGAGTTAGCACCTTCTTCATATTCTTTATCCCAAAACTATCCTAATCCTTTCAATCCAACAACGAATATAAAATTCGATATTTCGAATGGATTCCCAACAAGAACGTTCGGGAATGACAAAATAGTTTTAAAGATTTATGATGTTCTTGGGAAAGAGGTTGAAACACTCGTAAATGAAAAATTATCACCGGGTAGTTATAGTGTTGATTGGAATGCTTCGACATATTCAAGCGGAGTTTATTTTTACAGATTAACGTCGGGGAGTTATTCTGATGTAAAAAAAATGGTGCTTTTAAAGTAAGAATTCATAAGTTAAAAAGATGGATTCCCGCTTAAAACATGCGGGAATGACAAAAACGAATAAAAAAAATACCTTTAACAAACAGCGTTAAAGGTATTTTTTACATCAATCACTTAACACAGGAGTTAAGAGTTATTTCTTTTAGGCGGAGGACTTGAGTTTTTGTTACTATTGCCGGGATTATGCCCCGGGCTGTTATTTGGTTTACTATTATTATTGTTTCCTGATTTATTACTACTGCCCGGATTATAAGTCGGGGCTTTATGAGTTTCTCTATTCGGGCTCGAGTTTTTATTGCTATTACCGGGATTATACGTCGGTTCTTTATAAGTCTCTTTTTTCGGGCTAGAGTTTTTGTTACTGTTCCCCGGGTTATAAGTCGGGGATTTATTGCTATTAGAATTTTTATTTGACTCTTTATTCGTGTTGGAGTTTTTATTGGATTCCCTGTTAGTATTTTTGTTACTGTTTTCCCGTCTGCTATTCGGGTTAGTCGTAGTGCTTTCCTGTTTTTTCCTCGAGCTATTGTTATTATTTATCTGTTTTTCTCTGTTATAACTGTTTTCCCTGTTTGTGTTAACATTTTCATTCCTATTTTTTATTCCGCTATTTTTTTCGGTTGAATATTTATTTTTCGAGGTGTTATTTATTTTCAGCGGTTGTTTATTCATATCTACGAGGGATATTTTTTTGGTAGTGATAGTTGACCCTGTCGATTTTTCGATTTCTTTTTTCTTTGGTCCGATGTTAAAGACTTCTTTACCGCTTGTAGTAATTTTCGCATCCGAGACTAAGTTGGCATTTTTCTTTAAATCAAGGGCGGCTTCTCTTGTTACAGGTTTGTTAAAATCTTCTTTTTTAACGAAAACCCATTTGTTGGTGATGCTTTTCTGTTTAGGGGTTCTCGGATCGGTAACGATAATTCCGTGATGGTGTCTCCATCTCGTTCTTGGAGATATTGGGTGCCAGCCGATGTGATGGCGCGTATGGCACCAGCTAACCCAGCAGGGAGCCCATCTATGACCAGGAGACCAGACCCATCCCCATCTAACGGAGAACCACCATCTGCCGTAGTGATAGGGTGCCCAGCCCCAATGATAATCGGAAACCCAAACCCATCCGAACCTTGTAAATTCCCAGTGTCCGTAAGTATAAGGATTCCAGTCTACATATACATAACTTATTCTGGGTCTCCATACATATTCCGTAATTATATCTTCGTCAATATCGACAGTTTCGCTCAACTCCAGATTTTCGTCATTATCAATGTCCTCTTTATCCACTTTTATCCAGTCACCATCTTTTGAAAGTTCATCATAAAAGGTATTAATATCTGCCGAATCTTCGGCAGGTTTTGTGATGATAACTTCTTCCTCCGGTTCAACCTGGCTTACGGCGGATTTTCCAAAGCACAGGAAAAGGGGGACAAGAAGAATAAAAATTATTTTTTTCATATGCATACGATTTAAAGTTTCGCTTAAGCAATATAATAATATTAATACATTTGTCAAATCCAAAATTTACCCCCTTTAAGGGTAACATAAATATTATAATACTTAAGTTACTTTTTTATACTTCCATTATATTAGACAGGTTCCGGTTTTTTCGCATTTAATAACAAAATAAAATATACTGATGGTTATTTTTGAAAAGAAATATGCACCCAAGAATATGTAAAATCCCATGCAGATTTTCTGTTAATGCATGAATAACATTAATTTAGAGATAATTGATATTCATTATATTAGTATTCGAATCCGATATTCAAGGTTCCTTCGAATCTATCGTTTCCCTGATGAAATACTTTTATTTTGTTATCGAGCCTAAGGTATCTTCCTTCAATTTTCACGTAGGCAAACTCGATTGGTCTATATTCGCAGCCAAGAGCAACACCATTTCCCTTTAGCCAGTTATAGGCACCGGTATTTCCCGAAAGCACACCGTCCTGGTCCTGATAGAATTCACCTCTGATTGCCGCACTGAATTTAGGATTAAATTTATATCTTATGCTTAGCAAGCCACCATAGGTGAAGGCGGTAGAGGTTGTGTCGGACAATTTTGAATTTTCTTGCATGCAAAAATCCAAGCTTGCTATTACATCAATTTTTTTATGAGGGGAAACATTAAATATTAAATTATGAAACATTCTAGTTTTTCCGTTAACGTCTGCCGGCATTTCATTTCCTATGATATTATTATAAGTAACACTGAGCGGCTTGATCGGGGTATAGACCAATTGTATTCCGAAAGATTTATTTTTATTATTATCTTCGAACAGGTTATAGCCGTTAATAAGATATAGGCTGGCAGAAAATTTATCGCTGAAGTCGTAGCCAATTTTAAATCCGCTCTGCAGATATGGTTCACCGTATGCCGGCAGGGAGAAAGAGCTTAAGAAGTTACTATTAGGGAAATCTTCTGCGCCGATATGCGTAGTAAAATATCCGGCATCTATCCAGAGGTTTTCATAAGGGGAGAATCCTACATTAGCTTCCTGAATCATATCGAATTTAGTATAAGGTTTCCAGTTAACATCGGGTATATCCCCATAATGTAGTGTGAAAGTGCTTCTGATTTTTTCCGTGTTATAATTAAGTGATACAGCAGCGATATTTAATCTAATCTGATCTCTGTAAGGTGAAATGAAATCAAATAATCTCTGTTCCTGAAATATATTTTTATCATTATCATAAGCATAATAAGCATCGACATAAGTTCCGAGCTTGAAATTTTTAAAGAACTTACTGATTTCATTTTTCTGAGATTTTGAAGTCTCGGGAAGAAAGAACAAAAAGGTAAAAATCAGCAAAAAACAAATAATCTTTTTCATAACGGTTTATTTACAGATTTAATAATCCCCGCTCCCGATTATTTACGGGAGCGGATAAATATTTTTACGGAAATATGCCGAGATTCATATACGATTCTGCAATTTTATCAATTGCGACAACGAAAGCCGCTGTTCTGAAGCTGTCTATTTTCGGGTTTGCTTTCCATGTGTCTCTTATTTGGTGGTATGCGGTAATCATAGTATCTTCCAGACCGGAATTAACCAAATCGATTTCACTTGCGCCTTTAATAACCATATCTTTTTGCTGAAGCGAGAGTTTGCTCTTTGTCAATTTTTCAAGAATATCAACGAAGTTCCCGTGAGAATATTCGTCGTATCTTTTTTCCATTCTGCCGAATGCAACGTGGGAAAGGTTTTTCAGCCATTCAAAATAAGATACAGTAACACCACCGGCATTTGCGTACATATCGGCAAGTACAAGGACACCTTTTTTCAGAAGTATTTCTTCGGCTTCCGCAGTCACGGGTCCGTTTGCACCCTCACCGATGATTTTTGCTTTTATATTTGCGGCGTTGTCTTTATGAATCTGGTTTTCCAATGCGGCAGGGATAAGTATATCACATTCGAGTTCAAGTATCTCATTTCCATTTTTGAAATCTCTTGCTTTTTTAAAGCCGAGCAACGAACCTGTTTCTTTTCTGTGTTTGAATGCATCATCAACATCAATGCCTTTAGGGTCATAAATTCCGCCTTCTCTTTCAATTAATCCTACTATTACTCCACCGCCTTCCTGAATAAATTTTGCAGCATGGTAGCCGACATTACCCAAACCCTGTACGATTACGGTCTTTCCCTGAAGACCCGGTTTTAGTCCGAGAGCTTTCATATCGTCTTTCACTTTACAGGCTTCGCGGACTGCAAAGAAAACTCCTCTTCCTGTTGCTTCTTTTCTGCCGCCGATACCGTGCTGTGAAATCGGTTTACCGGTAGTGCAGGCGAGAGAGTCAGTCTGGTTGGAATTTGCGAAGTTAAAGGTCATATAGGTATCAGCAATCCAAGCCATTTCTCTTGGTCCGGTACCGTAATCCGGAGCAGGGACGTCAATTCCGGGACCGATGAAATTCTTTTTAATAAGTTCGACGGCATAGCGTCTTGTAATACGTTCGAGTTCGTTTGTTCTATATTTCCAGGGGTCAACCTTAACTCCACCTTTACCGCCTCCGAAAGGAACGTTTACGACAGCGCATTTATAAGTCATAAGAGCAGCGAGAGCCATAACTTCGTCTTCGCAAACCAAAGAGCTGAATCTTATTCCGCCTTTTACAGGCAACATATGATGGGAGTGTTCTACACGCCAGGCGTCGATTACTTCATATTTATCGTCATCGAGACGTAGAGGAAATTTAAAGTGATACACGCTGTTACACATTTTTATTTGTTCTAGCAAACCTTTAGGATAGTTAGTATGCAATGCTGCTTTATCGAAGTATTTACATACATCTCCAAAGAAAGAATTAGTTTCCATTATAAATTAATTTAGTTTTTTAAGTTTTGTGAAATTAGAAATTTTATATATAGAAATAAACGAAAAAATTCGTTATTTAATTTCATATTTTTATAAAATTTAGCAGTGCATTTCCGATATTACACTTGACTAAGAACAAACAGACTCAATTTTTAAAATTTTTTGTCAAGATTCAAAATATAAATATTAATTTTGATAAAAGGTTACAAATTACTGTATTTAATAACAATATAAATGTTCATATATTTAATTTTAGTAATTAATAATCCTTTCCGTTATGAAAAAATATATTTTGTCTAAGACAGCAGAAAATCTAATTGGTTCCGGAATTAGAAAAATTTCAGATGTAATAAATGCACGTATCGAAAAAGGTGAAAAGATTTATAATTTCACGATAGGGGATTATAATCCTAAAGTATTTCCGATTCCGGAAGGTTTGAAAAAAGAAATTGCGGAAGCATATAAAGATAACCAGACGAATTATCCTCCTTCGGAAGGTGTAGCGATATTAAGAAATGCAATTTCCGAATTTATAAAAGAAAAAGGCGGGTTCGATTATAAACCGAACGAGATTGTAGTCGGCAGTGGTGCCAGGCCTCTGACATACACGCTTTTTAAAACAATTGTAGACCCTGGTGAAACCATTTTATACCCTGCTCCTTCGTGGAATAACAATTGTTATGTACAACTTGCTGGTGCGAACGGTGTGGCGGTGGAAACATCTGCGGAAAATAATTACGTACCTACAAGAAAAGACCTGTTACCTTATATTAAAGATGCGGTTCTGCTTGCAATGAATTCTCCGCTTAATCCGACCGGCACTGCATTTAAAAAAGAAGCTTTAAAAGAGATTATAGATTTGGTCGTGGAAGAAAATCAAAGACGCGGTGAAAATAAAAAACCGCTTTACATTTTCTTTGACCAGATTTATTGGATACTTACGTTTGGTGATGTAAAGCATATCAATCCAATTGATTTGAATCCGGCAATTAGGGATTATATCATATTCGTAGATGGTATATCGAAATGTTTTGCCGCAACGGGTGTTCGTCTTGGCTGGGCTTACGGACCAAAACCAATTATGGATAAAATAAAAAATATTCTTGCTCATATCGGAGCGTGGAGTCCGAAACCCGAGCAGGTTGCACTTGGAAAATTTTTGAAGAAAAAAGATGAAGTGAATAAATATTTCGATGATTTTAAAAACGGAATCGAAGCAAGATTAAAGATATTTTATGATGAATTTGATTATTTGAAAAAAGAAGGATACAATGTTGATGCAATTTCTCCGCAGGGAGCAATTTATCTTACGATTAAAATAGATTTAAAAGGAATGAAGACAGCTGACGGAAAAGTTTTGGAAACCGTAGATGATATTCTGCAATATGTACTTGATGATGCAAAGATGGCGCTTGTACCGTTTTATGCTTTCGGTTCCTCGGCAGATTCTCCGTGGTTCAGGTTATCGGTTGGTACGTGTAGTGTTCAGGATGCAAAAGATGCGGCACTGGCTTTGAGAAAATCGTTGCGGAAATTAAAAAAATAGAAATTATTTTTTAATTTATTTAAAACAACAATAATATTTTTTATTATTATAAAAGTGTTTAGATATTTTTTCTTTACACTTTTTTTTATTTGTTTTACGCGCTTCAAAACCCTTGTCTGCACAGCATTTCCAAACGCAGATATTTTTCATTACAATTTTATAAAATAATTACGATTTAAAAAAATATTTATAAATAATTATTTTTTTATTTTGCTAAAATCTTCTTGACAATTTAACTTATAATGTTATATTTGTGAAAACTTTTTTGTAAGTTAAAAAATATTTTTTGAATTTAGCTTTAACATATAACATAAAGAAAGAATTTGAAGGAGAGGAAACAAATTCTGCAAAGGGAGTAAAGAATTCAGTTACTCAAAAATATATTAACAGCGAACTGGTAGAAAACTATCCCGAAAGGATAGATGACACATTTGCGGAGTGGGATTCTATGGAAACGATCGAAGCAGTGAAAACTGCACTGGAACTGGGTGGGCACGATGTTACTCTTGTTGAAGCGGATGAAGATGCATACGAAAAATTAAAATATGTAAAACCGGATTTTGTGTTTAATTTAGCGGAAGGTTATCACGGTGCATCACGTGAATCGCAAATACCTGCTATGCTCGAGTTGTTAAATATTCCTTTTACGGGAAGTGATTCGATTACGATTGGAATTTGTCACGATAAATCACGATGCAAAGAAATATTATCTTATTATAATATACCGAACTCAAAATTTTTCATATCAAATATACAACTTAGTAAAAATAACTTAGAGTTTCCGAAATTTGTTAAACCGTTACATGAAGGTTCATCTAAAGGCATCTATAACTCTTCTCTTGCAAATAATTTAAAAGAGTTGAACAATGAGATTAAAAGAATAAAGGAATGCTACAATCAACCTGCCTTGATAGAAGATTTTATTGGAGGGAAAGAGTTTACCGTAGCAATGCTCGGTAACCGGAAAAACGTTAAGGTTCTTCCTATTGTTGAAGTGAATCTCGACTTTGTTCCCGAAGGATTTAATAAAATTTATTCTTACGAAGTAAAATGGTTTTTCGATACAAGAGAAAACCAGCTAGAAATCTTTACGTGTCCTGCAAATATAAGTAAGGAAATTTATAAAAGAATAGAAGAAGTTTGCGCGGATGCTTACAGAGTATTAAGAATCAGAGACTGGGCGAGAATAGATGTCAGGTTGGATAAAAATAATATTCCGAGCATAATCGAAATTAATCCTCTCCCCGGGATATTACCTGACCCGAGAGACAACTCTTGTTATCCTAAAGCCGCAAGACACGCAGGTATGGATTACAATGCAATGATTAATGCCGTATTGAACGAAGCAGTTAACAGAGTTAACAATAAAATTTAAATGGTTAAATTCTAAAACCTTTAATTAAATATTTTAGAGGGAAAATAATAAATGAAGATTGATATTATTTTTAATGACCCTACGCAATATTCCAAAGATAAAATCTGGGATGATGGTGTAACAGATATTGATAAAATAGATGCAGAGATTGATATGAGTGAATACGGTGTGTTGGATGAAATGAAGTCTGTACAGCGTGCATTAAAAGAGAGTGAACACATAACAAAGATTGTTCCGGTTGCACTCGATATATATAAATTGATAGATGAGTTAAGAAGCGACAGGCCCGATATTATTTTTAATCTTTGTGAATCTGTTGATGGAGACCCGACTCAGGAGATGAATATTGCATCTCTTTTTGAAATTATGAAAATACCCTATACAGGTTCGCGTGCTTTAACACTCGGACTCGCACTGAATAAATCCAGAGTTAAAGAAATTTTACACTATTATAATATTCCTACTGCTTCACATTACCTGTGTGCAAATTCAAACTTATATAAAGAAAACGGATACAGCAAAGTAAAAGATAAATTTCCTTTGATAGTAAAACCATCCAGAGAAGATGCGAGTATCGGAATCGAAAATAAATCAATCGTTTATAACGACACCGAGTTGAAAACGAGAATCGAATACATTCTTGATGTACATAAGCAGCCTGCACTTGTGGAAGAGTTTATAGACGGCAGGGAAATAAATGTAAGTGTAGTGGGGAACTTTAAAACAAGCGATGAAGATTTGATAGTATTCCCGATTTCGGAAATTGATTTTACCGGAATGCCCGAAGATTATCCGAAGATAGTAAGTTATAAAAGCAAGTGGATGTACAAGACGGTTGAATTTACCTGTACAAAAGCGGTTTGTCCGGCAAAGAATATTTCGCCCGAACTGGAAAAAACAATTCAGCAGACGGCAAAAAAAGTTTACAGGATAGTAGGTGCCTCTGATTATGCGAGAGTTGATTTCAGGGTGAAAGATAATATTCCATATGTGCTTGAACTTAACCCCAATCCTGATATAGCATCAGATGTAGATGAAGATACCGGATTCACGAGAAGCGGAAAGGCATACGGCTGGACTTATGAAACATTGATTCAGAATATCATTAATTATTCAGCTGAAAGATGGGGAATAAAATAGTATATAAAATTGAAAGTTTATAAAGTATATAAAGTAAAAACGAAAAAAAATAGTAATTTTAAAAAAGAAAAGTAATCAAGGTGATAAGGAAATTAGAAAACGACGACAGGGAAAAGGTAGAAAAAATTCTGGTCGATACCAAGAATTTTAATGACGAAGAAATTAAAATTGCTATGGAGTTAATAGATATTTATTTAAATGTGAGAGACCAGAAAGACTACGAAATATTCGTTGATGTCGACGGCGATACGGTTAACGGTTACGTTTGCATTGGACCAAGACCGTTGACGGTCGGAACATATGATTTATACTGGATTGCGGTAAATCCAAATGTTCAGGCGAAAGGAATCGGAAGCGGTTTGGTAAAATATATTGAGGGATATCTGAAAGGTATATCAGCAAGATTGATTTTACTGGAAACGAGCGGAAAACCAGGCTATGAGAAAGAAAGAAAATTTTACGAGAAAAATTTATATGCAAAATTTGTAGAAATAAAAGATTTTTATAATATTGGTGATTCGCTTGTTATTTACGGAAAATATATTTAATAATAAAAAACTTTTAAAGAATTAATTTTGTCTTTAAGAATAATAGATAAAGTATAAAAGTATTTACAAACTAACTGAAGGAAAACTTTATGGAACTTTGGCAGGAGATGATCAGACAGAGCATACATTCGGTTGACCAGCTTGTTGAGAAATTTAAGATTGACAGAAGCATTGCGGCGAAGCTTGATAAATTTTTTCAGGCGAGGATAAACCCGTATTATCTTTCACTGATTAGATATCCGGGTGACCCAATCTGGCTGCAATGTGTTCCCGACGAAAAAGAACTAGAAGATATAGATGGTCCCGAAGACCCGCTTAATGAAGATGATATGAGTCCCGTGCCGAATATAACTCACAGATATCCGGACAGAGCATTATTTCTTGTTACATCGCAGTGCGGTTTATACTGCAGGTTCTGTACGAGGAAAAGGAAAGTCGGAAACTCGAATAAGATTTCTTTGAGAAATCTCGAATCCGCTTTTAAATACCTCGAGCAGCACACAGAAATAAACGATGTAATTCTTTCCGGCGGTGACCCGCTAATGCACACGGATGCAATGCTAGAAAAGATTCTGATGAGATTAAGAGAAATTAAGCACATTCAGGTAATCCGACTTGGAACAAAGATGCCGTGCGTATTACCTCAGAGAATCACACCGAAACTGTGCAATATGTTAAAGAAATATCACCCGATTTATGTGAATACTCACTTCAATCACCCGTGGGAAATAACCGAAGAGAGCACAAAGGCATGTAATATGCTTTCCGATGCAGGTATTCCGGTTGGGAATCAGACTGTGCTTATGCGAGGAGTAAACGATAATGCAGAAACCATGAGAGAGCTTATGAAAAAATTATTATCAATCAGGGTGAGACCTTATTATATATACCAGGCGGATTTGACGAAAGGAGCAAATCATTTCAGGACGCCGCTTGAAGTAGGTCTGGAGATTATGGATAAACTAAGAGGACACATTTCGGGTCTTGCGGTGCCGCAATTTGTAATAGATGCGCCCGGAGGAGGAGGTAAGATTCCTTTGCTTCCGAATTATGTGATATCCCGAGACGATGAAAAAATTATATTGAGAAATTATAAATATAATGTATATGAATATCCCGATGTAAAGGATGAATCAAAGATTACGGAAAAAGACGCATATTTAAGAAAGCAGAAGAAGAGAAGAAAAGTTATCGATGAAAAAGAATTAATTGCGAAATTAAAGATACCGGTAACAAATAATTAGATTTTTATATCGGGATAAAATTACGTGGGGTATTCTTCCCGATATAATGGAAATAAAAAAAACAAGAAGAAAAAACGTTTAGCATATATGCTAAACGTTTTTTTATTAAACAATTAGTATCACTAGTTTAAATACTTTAATTGCAGAATATTTCTTTTTAATTTAATTATTAGGACTTACCTATTTTTCTGACTTTCAATTTAAAATTGTACAGTTAAAATTCATTATTATGCAATATACGAATATGCAACCTTTTAGAGGTTAAACCGTCTCAATAAGTAAAAAACGAAAGGAAATAAAAAATGGATAAATTCATAGAAGCAATGATTCCGATTTTTGGAATAATATTCACATTTGGAATTCCGGGAGTCATAATTTTTTGGGTAATTTACGCAAAGCACCGCGAAAGAATGAGGTTAATAGAAAAAGGTCTCTCGCCTGACGAAGTGAAAAGTTATTTTGCGGGTGCGGAGAAAAAACCGAGGGGACCCTACGGTGCACTTAAGTGGGGAATACTTTTCATATTCTTGGGTGCGGGAATATTCGTTGCGAATGTACTTGAGCAAAAATTCGAATTGAGTGACGGGATTACTTTTGGTGTCGTACTGTTATTTATCGGTGCAGGTTTTTTGACATATTATATGACTGCCCGGGGAAAGATAGAGAGTTCCGAAAATGAATCGAAAATTTCAAATAAACAATAAAAAAATGGATATTTTAAAATTAAAATATACGCATATAATTTTCATATTTGCTTTAATCTTGGCGGTATCGCTTTCCGGATGCAGTTTATTCCAGAAAAAATACGAAAAGACCGAAAAAAAGGAGGTTAAAGTAAACACAACGGGGAAGAAGAAAGTAGTCCTTAACAATACCAACGGTGACATAAGGGTAATAAAAAGTTCAGCCGACAGTGTACTGGAAATAAAGGCCGAGGCGACATTTCATCTCACAAAGAAGGAGTTAAAGGAAGAGAGTGAAAAGATAAAGTTAAGCGTAGATACGACAGGAGATGTTATCAACATTCATACGGATTACATAAAGGAGAAGAAATTCTTTAACATTAGATTCGATATCGGAAGCGAGGTAAACTACGAGTTAATGGTTCCCGAAGGTATTGAAGTCAGCATAGACAACACGAACGGGAGAACGGAAATTTCCGGTATAAACAATACCGTGAAGGTAGACCTGACGAACGGTGATGTGAGATTGACCGATATAACAGGAAGTGTATCTGTCGATGTGACGAACGGAAAAGTAAGAGGCGACCTTGATTCTCTGAAGAGTCTTGATATTAAAACAATAAACGGGAGTGTCAGCCTTAATTTAAGCGAAAGATTCTCCGGAAGATTCGAACTTGAAACGGTAAACGGAAAGATTACGAAGAAGGATTTTAACTTTAAGGAAACAACGGAGGAGAAGAAGTCGTTCAGGGGCACGCTCGGGAGCGGGGATGCAGATATTAAAATCGAGACAACAAACGGAAAAATCACATTGAAGAGAAAATAAGCAATGAAAAAAATAATGCGTGAATGCAGGATATTGACAACGAAATAATAAGGAAGATACAGAACGGTGATACGGAGGCTTTCAGAGAGCTTGTAGAAAGGTACAAGGACAGGGGATTTTCCCTTTCCCTGAAGATTCTCAAGAATCAGTATGAAGCGGAGGATTCCCTGCAGGATGCGTTTTTAAAATTATACAGGTCGCTGATAGAGAACAAGTACGAGGCGAAATCGAAATTCTCGACATACTTTTATTCGATAGTATACAACACTGCGGTAGACCACTACAGAAAATTCACGACAAGGAGATTCAGCATTTCGTCGATAGATGTGACCGATGCAAATTACAGGGAAGGGGACGAGCTGACGAAGTGCTTCGTCGAAACAGCGATAGACGACAGGCTTTACATCGAGGATTTGAATCTCAACACTGAAAAGAACGTATTGAGTGCGGAGATACAGAAGATAGTAAACAAATACATATCAACGATACCGGAGCATTATTCCGTGATACTTACGATGTTTTACGTAAACGAGCTGAGCCACAATGAAATTTCGGAAATACTTTCCCTGCCGCTCGGGACAATCAAGAACAGGATATTCCGGGCAAAGGAGAAGCTTAAGGAGGTGCTATTGAGGAAGTACCCGACCGAAGAATTAATAGAGTATATATAAAGGCAACACTTTCAAGAAGGAAAAACAAAATGACGGAAGAAATAAACAAATACATAGATTCAAAAATTTCGAATTCGCTGCTTACCGCGGCGCCGGAGAAATTCACCGACAAGCTGATGAGGGAAATCGAGTTAGCCAAGGAGTTCGAGAGGCAGGACAGGAAGGTGGGCATATCGGTAAGATTTATAATATCGGGATTCATAGTTCTAATCCTTTCTCTCGGGTTTCTGGTTTCATATTACGTAACGCTGAAGTCGGAGAGCGAGGGCAGTGCAATCGGGAGCGAATACAGCAGTATAGGAAACTTCATAAACAATTTTTTCACAAACATATTTTCATTTCTCGGAATAAACTTCACAAAGGAATTTTTCCTTTACGCGGTTGTAATCATGATTCTGTTCGGAATAATTTCGATAGCGGACAGGAAGATATTCAAGAGAGGATATTAGGGATTACAAAACAGGTCGGAATTAAAATTTATACCTATCGGGAACAGCGGGCATACCGTCCGGAAACGCTTTCCGGATTTTTTACAATTAAATTATTGTTTTTACAGCCCTGAAAAATTCAGCAACGTTGTTGTGTTGCAGTTTTGTTTCCCGCTCTAATAAATATTTAATATACAGTAGCTTAAGCGGCGGTAAAACTTTACACGGTGTTGTTTTGGGCGGAAACGCTGTTGCCGGGCGGGAATAAGTAACGGGGCAAGCGGTTTTGTTGCCGAGACCGGTTCACACTTTTATACCAAAGAACAACACCATATTAATATATGGTATACAATATTAAAAAGCAAGGGGAAAAGTTTGTAATAAATGAATTAATAATTTCTTATTTTATTTGGTAAAATATGGTTAATTTAAAAAAATATATAAAAGATGAAAAATACTAATTGGACACGTGAACAAACAATTGTAGCATTAAATCTTTATTGTAAAATTCCTTTTAATAGAGTAAGTTCAAACCATCCTGATATTGTTAGAATTGCTAAGATTATAGGAAGAACTCCAAATTCGGTAAAAATGAAAATTGGAAATTTTGGAAGCTTTGATCCAGAATTAAAAAAAAGAGGTATTGTCGGATTAAGTAATGTTAGTAAACTTGATGAAATAATTTGGAATGAATTTAATAGTGATTGGGAGAACCTCGCTTATGAAAGTGAAATATTAATTTCTAAATTTACTAAACAACCTATAGAGAAAACAGCGGAGATAAACATTGATGATATCCCAATTGGAAAAGAAAGGGAAACAATAATAAAATCAAGAGTTAATCAAAGCTTTTTTCGTTCAACTATACTTTCTTCATATAATTCGAGGTGTTGCATTACTGGATTGTCTATTCCTGAGTTGTTAGTTGCAAGTCACATAATTCCATGGTCTATTGATAAACAGAACAGATTAAATCCTCGTAATGGTTTATGTTTAAATTCAATGCACGATAGAGCATTTGATAGTGGATTAATAACAATTACTTCTAATTATAAAGTGAAATTATCTAAATATTTGAATAATTTTAAAAAAGAAATTTTGGTTGCAGAATTATTTTTGAAATATGATAATAAATCAATTTTATTGCCGGATAAGTTTATTCCTTCAATTGAATTCATAAAATATCATAATAAAAATATTTTTAAAAACTAAAAATTGTATTAGATTAATCAAATTAAAGTAAATTAAATAAAAGAAATTAGAATAATAGCTCCATTTTTATCAAAGGATTTTAGTAATTTTGATAGACAAAAAGTTGTTCAACCGTATAAAATGTATGATTCCTATACATTTTATTTGAGGATTTAATTGGAAATTATTATTTTTTTAAGAGATTATAAATAGCCTAAGAAATTTTTTACATTAGGGCGTGCTTTTTAATTATATTTGAAAGTAGGCGTAAATATAATACTCTTTATACAACTATGAAAAACACAAAATTATTTACAAGATCAGATAAAATATTTGATTCCTTATTTCCTGATTTTATAAAAGTGAAATACCAATATCCATCACAATATATATCAAGTTTTTGGAATGCTTATCAGAAAAAGTACGATGGAAATAATTATTTAGAAGGAAAGATTTTCGAGTATATTTTATCTACATTATGTATTCGTGAAAAATTATTACCACTTTATTTAAACGCAAAAGTTGCTTTTGTTCCTAACGTTATTTACGATTTGATGTTTTATACTTTTGAAAGGGGTCCAATCTGTTTTAGTGCAAAAACAAGTTTAAGAGAGAGATACAAACAAGCAGATTTGGAATCTATTGCATTAAAATACGTTCATAGAAAAGCATTAAGTTATTTAATAACACTTGATGAAAAAGAGGCAAAAGGTGTTAAGGAAAAAATAAAAACCGGTGACGTTATTGGACTCGATAAAGTTGTTGTTGCAACAAGCAAGGATTTTGATGATTTAATTAAAGAATTGAAAAGTTATAAATTTTCCGAACCTCCTACAGTTAAAGTTATTCAAAGTAATCAAATTATTACTCTTGAAAAAGTGGCGAATTTAAAATAGGATTTCAATATTTTTTTTTCACCCGAAATGTCCTATCAATATTTTGAATGCACCTTCGATGAGGATAAGGGTTGCGAGGACGCCGCCTATAGCTCCTCCGAGGTGAGCTTAGTGACTAATATTCGTTTATGTTTTTATATCAAAGAATAAAACAATATTATCGCAAGGTATATAAATCAAGAAATTAAGGTAGAAAGCAGTAATAAGTCAAAACAGGGAATCGATGAACATTTACAAATTTACATCAACTGAAACGGGTCTATGGTCGGAAGAATATTTATACTGCGACCAGATATACTGACCCGAAGGCATTTTATGGTGTATAGCGGGATTGGTTATCCAGCCGCCGGTATTTTTCGAATACAGGATATGGTCAATCCACTCGTTTTGATAGACATTATTAAAAATCGGGTCTTTGAACGATGTAGTATTTATTTTATCGCCGCTGAAGTTCAGGTTCTTCTGGTCATTAACGCTAAGTGTAGCGAATAGGGCATTACCGAGCGTAAGTTCGGGGAACCAGATATTGCCCATCAGGCGTTCGATACCGCTGCCGAAGAATTTCTTTTCTGATGCATCCATACCGGGACCGTCGTTGACATCGCCACAGACAATCAGCGGAATATTTTTTGTTTCATTTGCTGTGAGGTAATTATCGAGAAATTCGTGTCTGACTCTTGCGGCCTGAGCGAGAATTTTTTTACGGTTGGCATCGGCAATTGCCCACCATTTACTCCACTCGTATGCGTCGAAGATTCCCTTGCTTTTGAGGTGCAGGCAGAGCACCCGGAAGGTATTTCCGGCGGCAGTTTTGATTTCTGCATAGAGCGGCAATCTTTCGAACTTATATTTTTCGATAATGCCGGTGCCTTCTTCGCTTTTTATTTCAAAGGGAGCAAAGACAGGGTCATTTGTAAGGTCGAAATGCTTAACCGGGATTGCATTATCGAATTTTCCCGTATCAATTCTTACGGCACAGCCGATACATTGAGTTGCGCCAGATGTAGGCTGGAGGACAGTTTTCCAGGTGCCGTCAACATCGGAGTCAAAGAACAGCTGAAGTTCCGACTGTTTATTCGGACCCTCGACGATAGTAATAACATCGGGTTTGAGGTCATTAATCACACCGCTGAGGTGTTCTCTTCTGGTTTTAACGGTTGTATCGGTCGAGTGCTGGGGTTTATCATTATTTGGGCGATAGTTACCATTTTGGTCGAAAAGGTCGTTCATCCACTCCATATTCCAGGAAATGAATTTTAGTGTTTCCATGTTTTTTTAAATTTAAGTTAATAAAAATGATTAATTATACAGCAATCAAGGTATATGTTAAATTTATCAAGAGATAAAAATCCGGAATGAATACGAGTTAGTTAATCTCCTGAATTAATTCTTTCACCGATAATAGAAATCGGGTTAATATAATAAAAAAAATATTAACATAAGCAACAAAAATAAGCACTCAAATAATGATATTAGGCGAAAAATGACAGTAAGATTTCCTTGTATGAAATCAGAGTTTAAATTTGCGGTTTTGAATATTTATCAGGAAAAATGTCCTATCAATATTTTGAATGCGCCTTCGATGAGGATAAGGGTTGCGAGGACGCCGCCTATAGCTCCTCCGAGGTGAGCCTCATGTCCGATGTTTCCCATTTTAGTTTTCATTCCATAGACTGAAACACCGACATAGAGCAGTGCGAAAACGAATGCAGGCATCGGAACGAAGAAAAATCCGATTGTGCTAGTGGGAAAGAATATAATATAAGAGAATATGATTCCCGACACGGCTCCTGAAGCACCCACAGCCAAATAACCGGGATTTTTATAATGGAATACGACGGTAAGGACAGAGCCGGAGAGCAAGCTGACGAAATAAATCAGTGCAAAATAGATGCTGCCGCTTGCGAATCCGAAGCTTTTGACAAAGATTGTTTCGAGCACTCTTCCGAAGGAGAAGAGCGTAAACAAATTGAAAAATAGGTGCATAATATCCACATGAAGGAAAGCGGAAGTAAGCATCTGGTAATATCTTTTTTTATAGACGATTTGAAAGGGCCATTCGGCAAACCGCCGGAAGTAGACAGGGTCAGAGTATCTAATCCAGAGATATATTGCCGCATTTGCGAACAGCAGTGTAATAGTGACGGGAGTATTCAGCAAGTCATTCATCATTTCAGGATTTTTTTAACGATTGAGTTACCTTCATAAATATATCCCGTATAAATCTGGACGAGGTCGGCGCCGTTAATAAGTTTTTCCTTAAAGTCATTTTTAGTAAACACTCCTCCCGAGCCGATCAGGTACAAAGCGGCATAAGTACTGGCATCGTTGATATCCTTCAGTTGTTTAAGAACTTTTCCGGACAAATCTTTCACGGGTTTTCCGCTAAGTCCTCCGGTTTCACCGGGGTTTTCAATCAGGTTGTCACGGGTAACGGTAGTATTAGTTGCAATGATTCCGGTGATTTCGTATTTGGATGCGAGAAAATATATTTGTTCAATTTCATCATTTGCGAGGTCGGGAGCGATTTTTAGGAAGACATTTTTTAGTGTAATATTTTTTTCAGCCGACAGGGATTTATTTTTTTCCGATATTTTTTGCAGTAGTTCATCCAGATATTTTTCATTTTGCAGTTCACGCAGTCCTTCCGTATTCGGTGATGAGATATTCAGCGTAAAATAATCGGCGGTATCGTATAATATTTCGATACATTTTTCATAGTCTTCGCAGGCGGTTTCGAGGGGAGTATTTTTATTTTTGCCGATATTCACGCCGACGACGAAGCCGCTTTTCAGATATTTTTTTGCCTTCAGAATATTTTTTTTAACTTTTTCAGCGCCAATGTTATTAAATCCCATCCGGTTTATCAGGGCTTTATCTTTTTTCAGTCTGAACAGTCTCGGTTTATCGTTTCCGGGTTGCGGGAGAGGTGTAACGGTACCGACTTCGATATGAGAAAAGCCGACGGCGTCGAAGAATCTGACGGCGACACCATCTTTATCGAGCCCCGCTGCAACACCGAGGCGGTTTCTGAATTTTAGTTCATTTATTTCGACCTCTTCCCAGTTTTCTTTAGGTGAATACAGGAATCTGAAGACGGGATAAAGGGGAGTAAACTTCGAAATAATAAAGAAGATGACATTATGGATTAGTTCAGGATTAAAGAGAAACAGTACGGGTCGTATGAAAATTTTATAAAACATCCGTTTAAGATAGGAATTTTATTTTTACGGTGAAACGAAGAAACAAATCCCATTATTACTTTACTACAAAATTTGAATGATAATTGAGCAGGAGGATACAATAAAATTAATGCGATAAGTCAGAAAAATTTCTCAAAAATAATATACGAGTCTCATTATGAGCCGGAAATTTTCAGAAAAACGCTAAAATTTGCATAAAAAAGGGGGATTTTTTGGAACAGGTTTTGCTTGATTAAATTCAGTTAAAAAAAATTCCGATGAGCTAAAAGGAGTCTATGTAAATCCTGAGACAGTGAAGATGAATTTCATTTATTCTGTTTCAATGAAAATACATAGTTTACCCTTAGCTTATTGAAAACAAGAATTTGTTCATTAGATAGTTGTGATATATAGTAGAAACAGCGGAATATGCATATCCCCCATTGTATTTTGTTCCGCTGTTTTGATTTTCAGACGATTATAGATTTTCCAATTCCTTATCTTCGGCAATGATTGGTTTCCTTTTAAATTTCTCTTCGAATACGGTATAAAGTGTCGGGACGAATATCAGAGTCAAGAATGTAGAAGCGGTTAATCCGCCGATAACGGCGATTGCGAGGGGAGCCTGAGAAGATTCCCCGCCGATGCCGATAGCCATAGGAATTAAACCGAGAATGGTAGCGGCTGTTGTCATTAAAATCGGGCGGAGTCTTGTTTTACCGCCTTTAACTACGGCGTCGTGAAGTTCTATCCCTTTTTTTCTCAATCTGTTTGTATAGTCTATAAGCAGGATTCCGTTTGACACCACGATTCCGACCATAACGATTATTCCTTCGAACGATGTAACGGAAAGTGTTGTATTGGTAAGAAACAGCATCCACACAACGCCGACCATCCCTAAAGGTACCGAAAACATAATAATGAACGGGTCGACAAGCGACTGGAACTGTGAAGCCATAACCATATAGACCAGGATTATAGCAAGGCCGAATGCAAGAAACAGCGAGCCGAAAGTTTTGCTCTGCTGTTCGACGTTACCGCTGAGTTGAACGGTGAATCCGGGTGGTATTTCAATTTCGTTCAGCTTTTGTCTGATTTCATCCGCTACGCTACCCAAATCTCTACCGGAAACATTTGATGTAATGCTGACGAGTCTTTGGGAATATTTTCTATCAATTTGAACAGGGGATTTAGTAATATTAATTTCGATTAAATTGCCGAGCGGAACGACCTGACCGGAATTTGTTACAACCGTAAGTTTATTTATGTCATCGATATTTTGTCTGTAATCTTCAGCCATTCGAACGAGAATATTATACTGATTGCCTGTTTTAGGGTCACTGAAAAGCGAAGCAACACTTCCGCTCATTCCGGTTGTGATAGTATTGGCGATTTGAGCAACCGAAATACCGAGTGAGCCGGCTTTAACTCTATCGACAGATATTCGCACTTCGGGTAAATTAGCGTCGCGGCTGTTTCTCACGTCGGTAGTACCGGGAACTGATTTCACGATATCGAAAACTTTTTGTGCCAGTTTATCGGACGTTTCGAGGTCATATCCGAGTATCATAACGTCAATAGGTGCAGAGGAGCCGAAGTTAAGGAGGAATCTCAAGAATCCTCCCGGGCTGATAAAAATTTCCGCTCCCGGCAGGCTTTGGAGTTTAGGTCTGACATCGTTCATAATTTCAAATACACTTCTTTTTCTTTCGGAAGCAGGGATGAGTGACACCTGCACGTTAGCGTTATGGCTTCCGGAGTTTCTGCCGAAGAGGCTGCCGCTTCTGGAGCCCGGGACGCCCATATCGGAAATTACTGTATTTAATTCTGGAATATTTTTCCGAATCAGATTTTCGACTTTTTCGACAAATTTTTCCGTCAGTTCGATTCTTGTGCCTACGGGGAGTTTAATATTAACGGTGAACTGGTTTTCGTCGGCATCGGGGAAAAACTCAGTTCCGATGAATTTAAATAAAATAAATGAAGCGGCAGAGAAAGCGACTATTCCGAGAATAATTTTCTTTTTATTTCTCAGGCACATTCTCAAGGTGCTTTCGTAGGCATTATCGAGACCATCGAAGAATTTTTTTGTTTTTATTTGGAGTCTGTCCGCGAATTTTTTTGAATTCGGATCAACCTCTCTTTCACCGTAAAGGGCTTTATAGCAAAGAAGAGGCGTAACAGTTCTCGAGACAAAAAAAGAAGCAAAGAGAGCGACTGTGATAGTGATTACAAGGGGAATAAACAGAAGTTTTGTAATACCCGTCAGAAATACGACAGGCAGAAACACGATTACCGTTGTCAGAGTAGATACAAAAATCGGAGAAGCGACTTCCAGTGCGGCATCCAGGGTTGCCTGAAGTTTGCTCACGTTATCCCGTTTCATAAGCGTATAGTGACGGGAAATATTTTCCAGTTCGACGATAGAATCATCAACGAGTCGTCCCACGCCGAGGGCGAGGCCGCCGAGAGTCATAATATTCAAAGAAGTATTCGAAAACCTAAAGAAGATAAAGGTAACGAGTATGGACAGAGGTATTGCGATAAAAATAATTATAGTACTTCGTGAATTTCTTAAAAATAATATAATAACGAAAGTGGCAAGCAAAGCACCGAGAGCACCTTCTCTAAGCAGACCGCTGATTGATTCCCTGATATATTCGCTCTGGTCAAAAGCGGTAGTTGTTTTTACCGAGGAGGGTACATCTTTTAGATTTTTCAGGGCTTCGATGATTCTATTAACAACATCTACAGTATTAGCGCCCGGGGTTTTTTGAACTCTAAGAATCACACCGTGGCTTCCGTTTGTTCTGATAATCTGGGTTTGTTCCTGAAAGGAGTCTTCTATTCTTGCGACATCGCGGACTTTTATAGGGACATTATTGACCGTTTTAATAATTATATCACCCATTGGTTCGACCACATTAAACTGGCTTTCGGTTTTCAAGGAATAGTCCAAAACGCCTGACTTCAATTCGCCCGAAGGGAGAATCAGGTTAGAAGATTGAATTGCCTGAATGACCTGTTGCACGGACAGGTCAGCGGCTTCGATACGGTTTCTGTTAAGGGTAACGTGAATTTCCCTGATTCTTCCGCCAACTACCTGAGCGAAAGCAACGCCCGGGATGTGTTCGAGTTGAGGTTCGATAATATTATAAGCAAGGTCATATAAATCCCTCTGGTCCATATCACTGCTTAAAGCGATTGTGATTACGGGCATATTAGTGATATCGAATTTCAGGACAAGCGGTTGTGAGACACCATCAGGGAGCTGGTTCATAGCCCTGTTTATTTTTTGAATTACATCAATCAAGCCCACATCAGTATTGGCATCCCAGTTGAAATATATTCTTACCTGCGAGACACCCTCGCGTGTGGAGGATTGTATATAATCGATATCGCTTGTAGAGCTGACGGTACGCTCGATAGGAACGGTAACACTCTGCTCCATATCCTTCGGACCGGCACCGGTAAAATATGTAATTGCAGTAACGCTAGGAATCTGGATATCTGGAAGCATATCGATAGGCAACTGGAAAAACGACACGATGCCAAGAACGAGTACGGCAAGCGATGACATTAAGGTGCTAATGGGATATTTAAGTGCGAGGCGCGTTAACCACATATACTATTTTGCAATTTTAACTTTAGTATTTTCTTTAATTAATTCCTGCCCGACAACGACTACTTTTTCCGTATCATTAAGTCCCGAGACGATTTCAATTTTATTATTGGATTCCAATCCAGTTTGCACATATTTTTTAACAGCGGTAAAATCCTCGGAGACAGTAAAAACAAAACTTCCTTTTTCATCTTTTCTAACGCAATGCAGAGGGACAGTAAGTACGTTAAAATGTTTATCGAGAACAAGTTCTACGCGGGCGAACATACCGGGTTTCAGCATATTATTGCTGTTATCGATGTTAACCTCCACGGGCATAGTTCTTGTGCTCAAGTCGACGGACTGCGACATTTTTCTGAATTTTCCGGTGAACGTTTCATCAGGATAAGCATCGGTTTTAACGGTAACATCTTTCACATTTTCCAGCAGGGGTATATCTTTTTCGAGAACGCTAACCATAATTTTCAGTTTGCTTATGTTAGAAAGTATAAAGATCGAATTAGAGGTTCCGGATGAAACGAGCGAGCCCTGCTCGAGGAATCTTTTTATAATATATCCGCTGAAAGGTGCGGTGATGCTGCAATAGCCGAGCTGAAGACGGGCATTATTATAGTTTGCTTCCGCTGTCTGCACCTGAGCTTCCGTAACTTTTACGAGTGTTTCGGCATTATCGAGGTCGCCTTTTGATGTCAATCCTTTTTCGTACAGAGATAGCAATCTCTGATAATTAACTTTATTATTTTCGAGTGATGCTTTTGCCTGATTTAAGAGTCCTTCAGTTTGTTTAACGGACTGAACGAATGTGCTCTGGTCGATGAGAGCGAGGAGCTTTCCAGTGTGGACATAGTCGCCGATATCCGCATAAATTTTCTGAATATTTCCGGTAACCCGTGAATAGATATTTGTCTGCTGAACGGCAAGTATATCTCCGGAAAAGGAGAGTTCGCTTATGATATCTTCACGTTCGGGCAGAATTAACTCAACCGTTTGCGGTGGTCTGTTTTGTTTTTGTGAAGCTTTAATATTTTCATTTATCCTGTAATATACAAAAGCGATAAATATTAAAACCAGTACTATCGATATAATTATGAACCACTTTTTCTTTTTACTCATTTAAATATACAGCCTTAATGTTATATTATAACAAATCTTAGTTTAAATTAATTTTACAAAAATAATAAGTCAAAAAAACAGGTAAAGATTTAAAATCTTGAAAATGAAATTATGAAAAGCTATGTTACGCTATTAAATTATGAATTTGAATTCCTCCATAAATTACACAATTATCCGAAGGAAAGTGAAGAGCATAAGAATCTCGGTAAAAAGGGACGGGGAAGTCAGGTTTGTCATACCGATGCATTATCCGATTAAAGAGCTCGAGAAAATCATCGAGCAGAAAAGGTGCTGGATAGAAAAGAAGATAGAGCATTTCGAAAGTTTGAAGAGCGGTTTTTATTTAAATAAAAGCGAAGTTTTATATCTCGGGAGGAAGTACACTTTTATATTAACGGAGGAGCTGAAAAACCGATATATAATAAACGAGGAAAAGCAGGAGATATATACGGGTATTGATTTATCGGATGAGAGGACAAGGAATCACTGGCTGATTTATGAGGCGAGGAGGGTTCTAACCGAAAGGATAAATATAATAAACAAATGCGGAAGATTTAAGTATAACAGGATATACATACGAAATCAGAAGACAAAATGGGGGAATTGTTCGAGCAAAGGGAATATTTCCTTTAACTGGAGAATAATCAAGGCACCGGTCGAGGTAATTGATTATTTAATAATACACGAGCTAATTCATCTGGAAGAGATGAACCACTCGAAGGCATTCTGGGAGAAGGTATCGCAGGTATATCCGGATTACAAGGAAGCGAACAGGTGGCTGAAGAAGAACGGGATGGGATTGTTTTACTGAATTTACAGAAAATTTAATTATCTGTTTTTGAATCATATTAAAAATTTTTTTGTTTTTAAAATACGAACCCAATTGACAATTGGGTAATAAAATTTGTATTTTTGTATCAGTGAAGAGCATAAAATTTAAATATCGCACTTTTTCAAAAGCGGTGGCAATGCTGGCGCTTGTTGTGTTTTGCTCCGTGACATTTGCATCGGAATGCATTAACTGTGTCTGCTCGGAGCAAGAAACGAAGAAGGAGAAAAAATGCTGTCCGACTAAAAATGTAAAAAGCTGCTGTAATGAGGAAGAAAATAATTGCGGCAGTGAAACGAGCAAAGAATGCGACAACTGCATGAAATGTGTGATAAAGAAGAATGATATCGAGAATCCGATAACTACAAACGACAATAAGATTTCAGGCTCAAAAACGATTCAGTTACAAGGTTTTAACTTATCTTTAAATCCGGTCAATTCGGGATTATCGACTCATAATTTATGGAAACCACCGGATAAGACCTGCAGGATATTTCTTACACTTTCCAATTTCAGAATTTAGACAACTCCACAGCTACGTCCAAAACTAATCCGGAAAAGCCGGGTTTGTAATTTTTTATTTTAAAATTTCAGTTATATGAAAAAAATTTATATAATCCTGTTTATAATAATTGCTTATGCAAATTTAAATTCACAGGATAAAAATACAGATATCGACGGAGTTGTTTACGGTCTAACCGGCAGTGAAAGAGAAACGTTAGACGGAGCAGTAGTGAAGTGGATTAATACACGCATTGGAACTGTAACGGAGAACGGGGGTAAGTTTTGCATAGATGCGGAGAATATTTCCGACAGGAAGCTGGTAATAATTTTTGCGGGTTACAAAACGGACACGGTCGAAGTCGGGGACAAGAATTACATAGAAGTATTTCTTACTAACAACGCTATCACAAAGGTGATTGATGTAGAGGGTCAGGTAGGCACGAGCTTCATATCCGACGAGCACATAAAAACGGAAGTAATAACACAGATGGAATTAAAGAAAGATGCATGTTGTGATTTATCGGGTTGTTTCGGAAAAAACGCATCGGTAGATGTAGCGGTGACGGATATTTTAACGAACACCAAGGAGCTAAAGGTACTCGGGCTGGAAGGTTCATACACGCAGATATTAATAGATAACATGCCTATGATGACGGGTCTTGTAACGAAGTATGGTGTAACAAGCATTCCCGGCTCGCTGATAAACAAAATCACGATTTCGAAGGGTTCAAATTCAGTGATTCAGGGATACGAGTCTATAAGCGGGATTATGAACGTATTGCTGAAGGATTTTTCCTCATCCGAGAGATTATTCGTAAACGGTTTTTTAAACAGTGCTCTG
The DNA here is from genome assembly GCA_964501535.1 of uncultured Ignavibacteriaceae bacterium. Taxonomy (GTDB): domain Bacteria; phylum Bacteroidota; class Ignavibacteria; order Tepidaquicellales; family Tepidaquicellaceae; genus FEN-1279. The sequence continues at coordinate 174,622 of CAZCSV010000002.1, forward strand.
GAGCCGCAGTTTAATTTAAATGCCGCAACGAAAATGAAAAACTGGAATACACTTTTTGCGTTTCAGATGATACAGGAATCCATGCGTATGGACGAAAACAACGACGGATTTCTGGATATGCCGCTTACGAGGAGGTATATGTTTTACAATAAATGGAATTACGGTTCATTAGAAAAAGGGGATAAAACAAATGCAATGATAGGAATAAAATACCTTGACGACCGAAGGACCGGTGGTCAGAAGAACTTCAAATACGATGAAAATCTCGGCAGTGGTAATATATACGGGCAGACAGTCGAACTGCAAAACGGCAATGCATACGTACGGTTCAGTCATACATTAGAAAACGAAAAACAGGTGAAGGTATTTATGACAAGCGGATATTTCGACCAGCTTTCATATTTCGGAACTACGAGATACGAGGGCAAGCAGATGAATTTCAGTGTCAATGCGCTATACGAATTTCCCGTGAACAAAAAGAGCTATTTGAGGTTCGGTACAAGTTACAAGTATGAGAATATAAACGAGGACATAAGGTTACCAACATATTCAAGCAAGACTTACGCAGGGAATTACGATAAGCTTGAATCAGTGCCCGGTATATACACGGAAGGTTCTTTTGAATTCAAAGAGCTGGATTTATCATTAATCGGCGGACTGCGAGCGGATTATCACAACGAGTTCAAAACGATTATGACTCCTAGATTTCTTGTGCGGTATCAGCTGACAGGAAACACGGTAATCCGTGCATCGTTTGGAACCGGATTCAGGACGGTGAATCCTTTGAGTGAATACCCGAGTTTTCTTGCGAGCGGAAAGGATATAAAGGGACTGAGAGACATTAAGCCCGAGAAGACGATAAATTACGGAATCGATATACTGCAATATTTCGTGATAGGTGGGGCTTCGGGAAACATCAACTTCGATTTTTACAAGACAATTTTCAACAACAAAGTAATTGCCGAATACGATGCGATGCCGTACATATACATGTATACGAATTTCGAAGATGCAGGGTCGAATATTTTTCAGGTAGAGTCGAGTGTGAACTTCCTTCAGAATCTCGATTTCAAGCTGGCATATAAATACATCGATTTATATTACTTCAAAAGCGGGATTAGGCTCGAGCAGCCTTTTAATTCGAAGCACAGGTTACTTTCGGGTATAACTTACACGGCTCCGGAGAATTCGTGGATATTGAATCTGACATTACAGTGGTTCGGCAGGCAAAATTTACCGGCGACTGATAAATATCCTTTGCAGTATCAGAGGCAGAGTGAATCGGATTCATATACGCTTATGAACGTGCAGTTAACAAAGAACTTCAAATATTTCGAAACTTATATAGGGATTGAAAACGTTTTAAACTTTACTCAGAGCAATCCCATAATAAGTGCGGATAATCCGTTCGATAAAAATTTCGATACTTCGTTCATATGGGGACCGACGAGGGGCAGGGATTTTTATGTCGGGTTCAGGTATCTGATAAAGTAAAAAAAGATTAAAACAAACAATAAATATAAACTAAAAAAAGGAAAAAAAATGAAATCAAAAAAAATGTTATTCTTAGCTTTGTTTGCTGTAATATTATTTGCGTCGGGCACAACAAATGCGCAGGTAAGTGAAGAGAAGAAGGACTGTTCAAGTCATTGTTCGAAGGAATGCACCACAAAGACAGGTGATTCACAGGGAATAATATCGGATTCGGTAAAAATATGTCCGGTATCGGGTGAAAAAATCGACGGTTCGGAAGGCGAGCCGGTCAAGTTTACATATCTCGGAAAGGAATACACATTTTGCTGCAGCGGATGTCTGAAGAAATTCAAGGCGGAGCCGATGGATTACATAAAAGGTGAACTGATATGCCCGGTAATGGGTGAGACTGCTGATAAAAATGTGTCGACAGTTTACGAAGGAGTGAAATATTATTTCTGCTGCAATCCCTGCATAAAAAAATTCGAAAAGGAACCGCAGAAGTATCTAAACAAGCAATAAAAAACGCCAAAAAAATACCCTCCTCTTTTTTGACCGAGGAGGGTATTTTAATTTTTTCGGAACAGTCCGATGAATCGGGACGACTTCCATATAATTTGTCGGAACGGCTGGATTCGAACCAGCGACCTCCAGTTCCCAAAACTGGCGCGATAACCGGACTACGCTACGCTCCGATTCCCATTATAATACCATAATTTAGTCATTTTTAATAAGTTATTCAATTCAGTAAACGCAGCGTAATAATCACTCTAATCTAAGAGCGATTGAATTTTCTTCATTAAAACGCAGAAATAAATCCGAGAGTTACTCTTGACGTTTTAGTTTCCTTCATATAAGTATATTCTCCGACGAGTCTTATATTTCTTGCGAGCAGATAATTCAGATTTCCTGTATAGCTCTGATATTTTAATTCCTTGAAATCCGAATCAACATAATTATATAAAAGGGAGCCGGTAATCCTGCTTTTATCTCCCTGCGGCGAGAATGTCAGCTCTACAAATCCTCCCTGAGTTTTAACTCTTTCATTCGGTTTAACCGGAGTCATCGCGGGGTTAATATCGCTTCTATAGACATACTGAGCGTTCAATTCTATTTTATCATTTCCTAGAGTCAGGTCGGCACCTGCCATATACATTTCATTTGAAACTGAATCCGGTTGTTCTTTCCCGTAATATCCGAAGCCCCCGATACGCAAAAATGGTGTGACTTCCTGTGAAGCACGGAACAAAACATTTTTATATTTATCAACATCAAAAGTCTCGCCTGTTCCGAGGCCGTTACCGCTTAATACTTCGAGTGTAAAATCAGTTTTAGTAGGAGCTGCATATGTAGTCATAATACCTCTGTCGTATTTGAGTGAGGCGAGAGTTCTTCCGGGTTTAACGGTATAGATAGCATAGTCTTCCTGCGGCAATCTGAGTTCACGTTTAAACAGAGGGTCTGACACCTGGAACTGTCCGGCATACAAATCCAAGTCAATCTTATTCGAAAAAACGTTATTAAACATTACGAAGGCATCTTCTATGCCTGCCATTTCTCCGCGTTCACTGATGAAGTAGTAGAAGTAATACGAGATATCTTTGTAGATATTTCCGCCTGACATAAATTTCAGTATATAGGGAGTTCTCAAATCGGGATTAACATCCCTTGAATTTTCATATTGGCCGAAAAGTTCAAATCTCAATGCGATGGGAATTTCTCTCATAAGCAAGAGCAGGTCATCGCCTGTTTTTTTGAAATACCTTGCGGGTTCTTTATCAGGGAGCTGGAAGCCGTTGGCGGCAAATTCTTCACCATAAGGTTTTAGTTTCGGAAAAGGCGAATGGCATACGTTACAGGACATATTATATTTTCTGGCAAATGCAGGGATTGCATTTGCATCCCGCAGAAGACCGCAGAGTAATATATGAATAATTAATACGACAATAATTTTTTTCATAATAAAGTCCTCGTTTAAAAATTTTAAAAATTTAATCATCGACCACTTCGACAAATGTCTGGTGGAAATTCACTTCAATAATTTCGCTTTCACCCTTCGGGACTCCGAGGTATTCCGCTACCGGAGTCGGTAATTTCTGATAATTAATGACAGCTTTAACTTTCAATTGTCCGAGTTCGATATCGTCCGGCAACATCCAGGTAAACGTTTCTATTTTTGTTTCCCTCGGGCCGATTCTATAATCGGGACCGAACGAAGCTGTATTCCACTGCTGGATTGTCATTCTGCCGAGTGGGTCAAGATAAGGCATTCTGAAAATTCTGTCCCCTTCGGGTATTCCGTCTCTTTGGATTCCTTTAAAGTCTGGCAATCCGAGCGGTACGCCCATATCCTGATAAGCGAGCACATTTGACGCAATGGTATAATCCTCACCTTCGAATCCTTTTTTATCAACTTTTAGATGATAGATTTTTCCTTTTGAATCAGTTGCTTCGACGTGAAGCCAGAGCATTCTTTCCTCTACGGAGCCGGTCGGAAATTTATGTCCAGTTTTCTGGTTAAAGAGTACGACAGTGAATATGATTTGTTCACCCGGTACGACTTCATCAGTATCGGGATGAATTCGCAGTTCTATTGTTCCCCGCAATTTTCCCGGGTCGTGGGCACCGTGGAAGAGATGCTGAGCGACGTCCTGATGAAATTCGCCCATAGCCGAGCTTATTCCCGGAGCTTTAGGCATATGGCATTTATGGCATTGCACACCCTCTTTAGAATACGGACCTTCTTTCCATTCGAGATGAGTAGCTTTAACCCAGGCGCCGAAAGGAGATTTTTCGTTATGGCAGGTTCCGCAGAATTCACCTTTGGAGAGGAATTCATTTTTTTTAATCTCGTGTGCGGGTGAATTTAAATTACTTCGGTTTCCGTATTTAATATTACCCGGATTAGAGATGAAGTTGAAATTAAAGGGAGTATCTCCTACAAAGCCGGTTACGGTATGGCATACATCGCAGGAAACGGATTCATTTGCGCGGGAATTCAGATTCGGTTTAGGAGGTGGCACATCTCCGGACATAAATGAAATTGGTGCATGGCAGCCGTTGCAGCTTTCCTTAGCACCAGCTACTTTCGGTTCTTTTTCCGCATGAGGGATAGCAAGTTTAAAGTATTCGATTTCATCCCATTCGTGGGTATAGCATTTAGACATCATCATTTGTTTCCACTGTGCATAAAAGTCTGTATGGCAGGATGAGCCGCACTCTTCAGGTTTCTGGAAATTCTCATATTTAAAGATACCTTTAGCGTCCTCTCCGCCTTTCGTATTCTGGGAAAAAAGACAATGCGAAGAAAGGAGCATGATAAGGAATAGGAAAATATTTTTCATTTTTACTCCTTTTAAGTTTGACATTAATTATGCTGAATATTTAGTCTTTATTTTTGTTTTTATCTTTGTCTTTATCTTTATCTTTGTTTTTATTTTTTCCGTCATCGGTAGCATCGGAGCCGACTTTTATCACTTTCGATTTAGAGCCGATTTTTTTGTCTCCGTTCAGAAAGATAATGGTGACTTTATGCTTACCTTCTTCGGATGGAGCAGTTAGTTGATAAGTCAGGTCTTTGCTTTCCCGGGGATTAAGCGAAAATTCAGTCGAGGTCAAATCGGCTCTTGTCAGAGTAAACGGGCCTTCAACTGTATACGTGAAATCGCCGCTATATGTCCATGTTTCAGATTTGGATTTATTCGTAACGGTAACGATAATATCGGCAGATGAGCCGACGGACATTACTTTCGGGATGTCGCGTATTTTCACTTTGATTTGTTTTTTGCTTTTACCGGTGGTAGTTTTATCTCTGGTGTCATCTTCCTGTGCATATACATTCGCGAGGAAAGCAATGAGGATAAAGAGGAGCAAAATATTCAGAGTTTTCATAATAGTATTTTTTATTTTAAAGAAATATTTTTTATAAAAAATAAAAGCGTTTAAGATTTTTGTTAATCCTCCCAAGATATGACAGCAGACTTATATTATTACAAAAAGGTGTAATAAGCAAGGAATTAATTCTCTGATATTTTTATTATTTTAATTTAAAAGGAGGCAGTTGTTATTACATAAGCAAAATCATCGGAGGTAAATGAGACAAGAAAATCCATTTCAGTGTGTACTGGTAAACACTTCGAACTCCGGTGCGTATTGAATATGTTTTTTAACTGCGCAGAGGTTTGCGGAGTTTATCACGGCTTCTTTATATTTTTCAGGAAAGTCGGAAGGTAACTGGATATCTATAATAACTTTTGCAATCATATGCGTGACTTCGTCGAATTCCGTATTCTGGATTAACCTGATGTTATCGGTCGGAATTCCACGCTTATCGCAAAAAACCTTGACATATATGCCTGCACAGGTTCCAATCGAAGCCATAAACAAATCGAAAGGAGCGGGTGCGGAATTATCGCCTCCATCCTTGATTGACTGGTCGGTTTTTATAATATGGCCTTTGTAGTGAGCATTTACTTTTTTGCCCTCTTCCAATAAGATTTCCATTTGCATATAAATAATACTCCTTAAAAATATTCTATGCAAATATATGCATTTTAATTGCTAATAGCAAGTAAAAAACAATTCATTAATGTATTATTTAATCCAGCTGATTTCTTCGAGTGATTTCACCTTATCGGAGACAATCACCATCTGTACTTTATTTTTATCGAAGAATTTTTTTACGGTAACGCCGAAATTTGAAGAAAACACGGTTTTCACGCCGGATTTAACGAGGTACGAAGCTGCTTTTTTGCCGGAGTTTTTCCCTCCGATTTTTCCCGGATTAATAATAAAAGAAGAGGTTTTTTTAATTGGGTCATACAGGAAAAAATGTTCGCTTTTGCCGAAGCACAATTCCAGCGGGGATTTTTTGTTATTTTCTTTTACGGATATTGCAATCATATAATATTTTCAATTTTTTTGAACAGATTTAACACGTTTGCTCAGGCACAGGGGGCAGTTTATATTAAACCTCTTTAGATCGGGAATATTGAAATATGAATTACATAAATCACATCTGAACCAGTTTTCCAGGTAGACAGAATTTCCTCCTTCGAGTTTAAGTGTTTTAAGTTCCACGAGACATTCGGAGATCTTTTTTCTGGCTCTTTCATAAATTCTTGTAATAGTAGGTCTGGAAACATTCAAGGTTTTTGCCGCCTGCAGGTGATTCATATTTTCGTAATCAATCAGTTTGATTGTCTCATATTCCTCAGAAAGCAGAGTTATGGTTTCATTTATATTCCCCTCGTCACCTTCGGGAACAAATACTATATCTCTATGAGGAATCAATAACCTTCTAGGTTTAACGGGTCTGGCCATTTACGAAATCCTTAATAGTTATTAAATTATTGAGATATTTTATTTTTTCTTCCCCCGCCCCAACATTTTCCTTTTCCGCCGCCAAAAGGTTTTCCTCCTTTACCGACACCGAGATTAGTTTTTTCAGGTTCTGTTTTAGGGTTTTCAGAGTCAGTGGTATTTGAATTTCTACGACAGCGACCCATACCCCAACCTGTTAAAGGTCCTTGCCCCAAGGGGCCCTTACCGTTTCTGCCAGCCATAATTAGATATTTATTTTATAAAAAAATTTTTCTTTAAATTTAATTTCTTTAATAACGCCGCTTTTAATTAAATCATCAACTTTTTTCCAATCCGTATTTGCTTTTTTAACGAATAATTTCAAAGCATCTTCACTCATCGGATGTACAGAAATAATACTCAATAATTCTTTCTCAAATTCATTTGTAAACGTAAAATTCGTTCCCTCATCGTAATCGATAAGTTCGAATTTATCGTAAATTTCTTTTACAATTTGCTTAAGTGCTTTTAAATATTCATTTTCCAGGGGATCAAAATTTTCAGAGGGTGGTCTTACGGGAACCGTTAAATATGCTTTTTGCGGATTAATTTTCTTTATAAACTCTCCCGTATTAAAAAGAGCTGTAAAATAATAGTTATAATCTTTCACGAGCATTGTTTCGGTCAGTATAATTCCTTTATACATAGAAGAAAATTCCAAAATACCTTTTTTCATATCATCGAAAACGACAAGACCATGGGGACGGTTTAGCCTGTGCCAGATTTTTGAGTTTACGGTATCAATTTTCAGAGATACTAAATCAGCTTCCATTAAATCTTCCCGAACATTTTTATCGGGAATAAGCGATGAATTTGTTATTACAGCTATTTTATGACCAAAAACTTTTAATTTCTTTATAGTTTTACCGAGGTTAATATCGAGTGTCGGTTCTCCATCCGGGACAAAGGTAAGGTAGTCAATTTTTTCGTTTTGCTTTACAAGTTCATCGATTTTTTTACCGACTTCATTTTTTATCTTCTCGGGTTCATAAAATTTTTTTCTTTTTACAGACAGATGATTGGTCAAACCCACCTGGCAATAGACGCAGGAATAACTGCAGTGTTTAAAAGGGATATTATTTATTCCGAGGCTTCTGCCTAATCTTCGTGACGGTATGGTTCCATAGACAATCATTCTTGTTTTCTATAATAATTTTTATTTATTATTAACAATTTCAAATAAATCATTTTCTTTATAGACCGACTCGATATTTTTAGCAATAGATTTAAACGATTTACTTATTTCCGAACAATTTTCGACCAATACAACGGGTTTGCCTTTATCGCACAGGACTCTTGTATTTGTATCCATTGGAATCGAGCCGAGAAATTTTACATTGTTTTCTTCGGCTAATGTTTTTCCTCCATCCGTTCCAAAAAGGTCGATGAAATTTTTACAATGGGGGCATATAAATCCGGACATATTTTCCACGACACCAATAGACGGTATATTCAATTGTTTTGCCATATTTATAGCTCTTTCCGCATCCATTACGGATACTTCCTGTGGAGTTGTAACGATAACTGCAAAGTCAGGTTTCATCTGCTGGGATATTGTGAGTATTTCATCGCCTGTTCCCGGAGGCAGGTCGGCAATAAGGAAATCGAGGATGCCCCAATCAACATCGGCGAGAAACTGGTTAATAACTTTTGAACGCATAGGGCCGCGCCAGATAAGAGGTTGTCCGTTTTTCAAAAGGCTTGCTATTGAAATCATTTTAGCGCCATATTTTTCGAAAGGTATAATTTTTTCATCGAGACGAATCAAGTCACCTTTCACATCGAGCATTTTTGGAACATTTGGTCCGGTAATATCTGCATCCAGGATTCCGACCGAATATTTTTCCATAAATAAACAGAAAGAAAGATTAACGCTGACGGTGGTTTTTCCGACACCGCCTTTTCCGCTAAATACGGCGATACGGTGTTTTATTTTTGAAATATTTTCCTGAATTCTTTTTTCTTCTTCTTCGTAAGATTTATTGGTTTCGTCTTTATTCATATCGAGGTAATAATATTGAAAAAAAATATTTTGGCTTATCGGAAAATCACGGCAGAAGCACGGCGGCAGAAATTACGGTAGTCCATAATCCGTTTTTATCGCCTTCGGCAGTTTGTGTTAAGTTAAACGTTTTTACGATTTTACCGGACATTTTAAACACCTGTTCTCTTTCGTTCCAATCTAAATCGGGGTTAAAATCCACGCCGAGTGTTGTAGCGAGCATTTGAGCCGCTAAGTCTTCGGCATAATCTCCGCATATTTTTTCTTTAACGCCGTATGGATGGTATTCAGACAGATATCCATATTGCGTATTATCCGAGGGTATTGCCACTCCAATAGAAGCTGCAATTAAGCGGTTTGGTTCGTTAGTAAAATTTCTGGCCATAACGGCGAAAGTAATTTGTCCCGACGAGATTTCTTTCAAGCCTTCTTCTCTGCTTAAGCGTTTACATCCGGGAGGAAATATACTGCTTACCATTACAAGATTGCAAATTTCGATTCCCGCATTTCGCAGGGCGGCTTCGAAAGAAGTCAGGTAATCCTTGTGTTTTCCGACGCCTTTTGTAAAAAAAATTTTTTTTGGAATAAACATAAAGTTATTAATGTTTATGTTCTTTACATTTTTTATCGGGGTCGTGGACCAGTTTGCCTTCAATGAACAACTTCACGGCTTTTTCGGCTTCCATTTCTTCCGTTAGTATTATTTGCACTCCGGTCGAGAATAAGTCGTCAACCAAACCGGGTCCGCAGGAAGAACAGATAAGATAGCTGCAATCTTTTAAGCCGTGTATTAATCCCGTATGTCTGCCCGAGCCTGTAAGTTCGTGGTTATGCTGACCGTCCTGATGGTCTCCGATTTTATGCATTGTAAAAGAATTGATTCTTTTTTCAATATTTATTATCTCGCCTTTTAAGATTTCGAAAACGATAAACATTTCGCATCTGCCTACATGTCCGGTCAGTGTTATTCCGTTATCCGATGCTACTGCTACTTTCATTTTATTTTAAATTTAAATTTAATTTAAGTATTTATTATGAACATATGTTCATAACTAAGGTATAAATAATCTTTTAATAAATCAAGAGTAAAACTTATATGCAAATAGAACTATATGGGTCAAACTTTTTCATTTTCATTTTTAATCAAAACATGGAAAATATGTTAATCATATGATATTCTAATCTTTTCATTGTTTAAAGTACCATTTATCAATTCTCTCCATTCATCAGAGTTCCAAGTATTGATTTCGGAATGTGTTAAATAATATTTTTGGGGAATCGGATGCGTTCCGATAACCACTTTTAGTTTGTATTTTGCCTCGATAAAAGATTTAAAATGATTAATGTAGGGGCAGGGGGGATATCCTACTATCATACCGGTTGCAAAATGAATTACATCTGCACCATTTTTCTTAAGTTCTTCAGGGCAGTATTCAATATTGCCTCCAGGGCACCCTCCACAAGATGTATATCCAACAACTTCAATATCTTTGCCTGTATAAATACTAAAGGCACCGGTTTTTTCTTTTATAGCCCTAAAGCATTTTCCTCCTGCGCAGGTACGATATCTATCACAAATTATAATTCCAATTTTTATTTTTTCTTTCATAATAATTATTTTGAAATTAATAACATTATTTTAAAAACAATTAATTATAACCGTTTATATTTTTTTGCTTTACTTTTACTGTATAATAATATCCCTTTACCTTTTAGATAACCTGTTTTTTCTTCGATTACTTTGCATTTAACTTTAAAAAGAAAATATATTGGTCTTTTTTCGTTAATTAACGTCTCGTAATTTCCTTGTCCCTTGGCAATTACTATATCGGCTTTTTTAAAATATTCTTTAAATTCGCGAGAACATTTATTTACATCCGTACCGGCAATTTTGCTGCCACTTTCAATTACTTTGCAAATTTTATGCAGTTTAAGTTTTTTTGCATCATCTAAAGTAATATCGTTTAAAATAGGTGTCGAACGAACTGCAAAGACTATATTAAAACTATTCAATTCCTTTATTAGGAATTTATCAAAAAATGCTTCCTCAAAATTATCGCCTATATATAGTATTAATTTTGCTTTTTCCAAATCATTTTTAAATTTTTCCAAATCCGATAAATGGAAATCGGAAGATGCAATTCTGTTCATTTCATATTCTATATCAAAATTAGGATTTGCTGCAAGGTCAATAATATTTCCAATTATTGCAATTCTTATTGCTGTTTCAAGCCTGTCTCGGGAACCATCAATCATTTTTTCTATAAAAGGATGAAAACGTTTTATTTTTTTGTAATTATTTAATTTTATCCCGGCATAATGATTTTTATTGCCTGTGATTTTTTTAATCTTAGATTGTATCACAGCTGCCAAATATGGTGCACTACTATTATGATTGATGGTTTGAATTTCAGAAAATATAGCTTTAAGGATTTTAATATGTAGATTTTTATTCGCATTTGAAGCAATTTTTGATGTGTTATAAGCTTGATTTACAATACAAGGAATACAATCCGGTTCGAATAATAAATTTGACGATTTACTTTTTTTTGTTTTCATTTATTTCATCTTTTTTTGAATAACAAGAATTAATACCTTCGGTTTTTTCTTTATATATTACATTTTTTACTATAATTATATATTTTTACTCTATCTTTAATTCAATAGTTTATGGTGTAGCAATTTTAAATGATATGGGATTTACGTTTGATTTTCAATTTAATTTTAGTATTTTGTTATGAACATATGTTCATAACTAAGTTATCAAGAATATTTATATAAATCAAGAGAAAAATATTAAATGTATTACAATAACATACTGGGTTTGGTTGGAAACACACCGCTGGTAAGAATTAATAACCTTACAAGAGGTATGAAAGCTACGGTACTTGCCAAGATAGAATTCTCGAATCCCGGCGGGAGTGTAAAGGACAGGGTAGGTCTTGCGATGGTCGAAGATGCCGAAGCAAAAGGTTTATTAAAGCCGGGTTCAACCATTGTGGAAGCAACCAGCGGTAACACAGGCATCGGGCTTGCAATTGCAGGAAGGGTAAAGGGGTACAGGGTAATACTTGTAATGACAGATAAAATCGGACAGGAAAAAAGAAACTACCTTAAAGCACTAGGAGCTGAAATTGTAATTGTTCCGAAAGAGGCGACTCCTGATTCTTCAGATTATTACAGAAACAAAGCCAAGTCTTTAGCACAGGAAATTCCGAATGCAATTAATCTCAATCAATATGCAAACCAGGCAAATCCCCAGTCGCATTACGAAAATACGGGTGCTGAAATCTGGAGAGATACTGAGGGGAAAATCACGCACTTTATTTGCGGAGTGGGAACAGCGGGTACTATTACGGGGGTTTCCAGGTATCTTAAGGAAAAAAATCCGAACATTAAAGTTATTGGTGCAGACCCTTTAGGCTCTAATTTCAAGATATTTTATGATACGGGTAAAATCGGTGAAGTTAAACCTCACCTTATAGAAGGTTTGGGTACGGATATCATACCTCCGATAACGGATTTTAAATATGTTGACGATATTGTTTACGTAAACGACAGCGATTCAATCGAAATGTGCCGGCGTCTTGCGAAGGAAGAGGGAATTTTTGCCGGGGCGTCTTCCGGCACGGGTGCTTTCGTAGCGCTTGATATAGCAAAGGACTTAGACGAGAGTAGTCTTGTTGTTTTTTTAATTTGTGATACAGGGGAGAGATACCTCTCAAAGTATCATAGTGATGAATGGTTAAAACAAAACAATTTAAAAATATAAATTAAGAAAGAATAATTATGAAAACCGAAAAACTTGGATTCAACTCTAAACTTATACACGGTGGCGGATATAAGGATAGATTCAGAGGTGTAAATGTTCCGATATACCAATCTTCAACTTTTAGTTTTGAAAGTGCTGAAGAAGGGGCCAGATGCTTTAACGGTGAAAGTGACGGGTACATATATACCCGGCTCGGCAATCCCACAATTGGTGTTTTAGAAAACATAATAGCTGACCTTGAAAAGGGTTACGGAGGAATTGGAACAAGCTCCGGTATGGGTGCTGTAAACACGGTATATATGGGATTACTTCAAAAAGATGACCATATTGTGAGTTCCGATGCAGTATACGGACCGTCGAGGGTTGTAATGGAAGAATACTACTCGCGATTCGGAATCGAGTCGACTTATGTTACAACGTCCAATATCGAGAACATTAAAAAAGCGATAAAGCCGAATACGAAAGTTTTATATTTAGAGACTCCTGCCAATCCGACGATTGAGATTACTGATTTAAAAGCATGTTCGGAAATAGCAAAAGAGCATAAATTAACGATGGTGGTTGACAATACATTTTCGAGTCCATATTTGCAAAGGCCGATAGAATTCGGAGCGGATGTTGTTTTGCATTCATTAACAAAATTTATCAACGGGCACGCGGATATTGTGGGCGGAATAATAGTAGCGAAGGAAGAGAAGTTATACAAGAAGCTCCGTTCGACAATGATAAATCTCGGTTGTAATATGGACCCTCATCAGGCATATTTAGTAATCAGAGGATTAAAGACGTTAAGTCTCAGAATCGACAGAGCTCAGGAAAATGCCATGAAGATAGCCGAGTATCTCGAAAAGCATCCGAAAGTGGAATGGATAAAGTACCCAGGATTAAAATCGCATCCCCAGCATGAACTTGCGAAAAAGCAAATGTATGGTTTCGGCTCTATGATTAGTTTCGGGTTGAAAGGTGGATTTGAGGCAGGGAAATCTTTGATGAACAATATTCAGTTAGCAATACTTGCTGTATCTTTAGGCGGAGTTGAATCCCTAATTGAACATCCTGCATCGATGACACATTCGAAAGTAACAAAGGAAGACAAGATAAAGGCGGGAATAACAGATGAGCTTGTCAGGTATTCCGTTGGTATAGAAAACGTCGAAGATTTAATAAGTGACCTTGAACAGGCACTTTCAAAGGTTTAAATTTTAAAAAATTTGATAAATTAAGGAGTATTTAATATGAAAATAGCAATCCCGACATACTCGGGTAAAATTGACGACCATTTTGGTCACTGCGAATATTTTATGGTTTACACGGTAAATGACAGCAAAGAAATTATTTACGAAGAACTGGTTGCCTCTCCACACGGATGCGGGTGTAAATCAGACATAGTAGAAAAATTAAGAAATATTGGAGTTAAGGTAATGCTTGCCGGTAATATCGGAGGCGGTGCCGTGAACAAATTAAGCGAAAACGGAATCGCGGTGATAAGAGGTTGTTCCGGGGATATCAAAAATGTTTTGAATGAATGGTTAAACGGGAACATTAAGGATAACGGTGAATTGTGTCATGAACACGAGCATCATCACGAACACGAACACGAACACGAACACGAACATAATCACAATCACAATCACAATCACAACCACAATCATAATCACAGGCACGGAAGCGATTGTAATTAAAATAAACTATGGAAGCACAGGAAGTTCAGTTAGAGCATAACTGTGGTACAAATAACCCTGAAAGCGTAAAAGCTTTAAGAATATCGCCGCTGGGGTATATAATAAAATTATTCGCAAAATGGTTTGGGTTCACGAGTATATATGCGGCTTTTTCCGTATGTCCTTTTTGCGGGCAGCAGGGTTGTCCGGTAGGTATAGGCTCTGCGAGTATAATAGGTGTTTTTTTTGCGTTATTATTTAATGACTGGAAAACCCTGTTGAGCTTTCTAAAGAAAAAATTTCTACACAAGAATGAATGAACTGACATCAATAATATTTTTTGGAATACTAATGAGTGCAGTTTCTCTTTCGGGGGGATTAATTATGCTTTTTAGTAGACAGGTTCAAACAAAAATTCTTCTGCCTCTTGTAGCGTTTTCCGCGGGATCACTTATCGGCGGTGCTTTTTTCATGATGATTCCGGAGGGGTTAAAGAGCTTTGGGAATGTAAAATATTTTTTTCTTTATTTAATTATAGGATTCAGTCTTTTTTTTATTTTAGAGCAGTTTCTTCATTACCATCATTGCAAGAAGGCGGAAAGCGACTGCAGGAAGCCGCTGTCATATTTGATTTTGATAGGAGATGGTCTTCACAATTTTATTGGCGGTCTTTCCATTGCAGGTTTATTTATTATAGATTTCAGAATCGGATTTCTTGCCTGGCTTGGGGCGGTATTGCACGAGATTCCTCAGGAGCTTGGTGATTTTGCGGCTCTTGTGCACAGCGGTTGGAAAAAGAATAGGGCATTATTGTATAATTTTGTCTCTTCTTTGACATTTTTAGTCGGTGGTCTGATAACGTATTTTATCTCAAGCAAGGTTGACGTAAGTTTTTTGATACCGTTTGCCGCGGGAAATTTTATTTATATTGGTGCAACGGATTTGATTCCCGAAGTGAACAAGCACTCGACGCTGGTAAATAATATTTTTCATTTTCTTTTTTTTGCAATGGGTATTTTAATATTATTCGTCTTATCCCAGATGGATTTTCACTAATTCTTTTTTTATGAACGAGATACTTGAACACTGGTATGACGGCTGGTTTTACGATTTGTTTATTGCTCCGAATCAGGATAGGGCTTTCGAAAAGGTTATTAAAATTATTCCGGAGAACTCATACGTGCTGGATGCAGGATGCGGTACGGGGAGGCTGTGTTTTCAGTTAAACGATATATGCAGAAAAATAGACGGTGTAGATGCTTCAGAGAAAAACATTATAACCGCAAAGAGAAACATTGACGGAAAAACACACGGAAAAATAAATTTTTATCACAGCGACATTGCATCTTTTCTCGGGAGAAATAACAATAAATACGATTTTGCGATATTGTCTTATGTGATACACGAAATAAGCGAGATTAAAAGAGAAAATATACTTAAGTTTCTTTCTTTATACGCTGAAAAAATTATTATTATAGACTATCTTTCACCACATCCGAAAAATTTTGTCGGTTTAATCAACAGAACAGTTGAATTTTTTGCGGGAAAGGAACACAACAGAAATTTTAAATCTTATTTAAAAAATGGCGGACTTATCGGGTTGTCAAAAAAAACGGGACTGGGAATAATTGATGAAATTATAAATGACCCGAAGACGTCTCATATTGCGGTATTCAGCAATGTGAAAAATTAAAAATTCATAAACAGATTTTAAATGGACACAGAACTTTTAGCCAGAATACAGTTTGCCTTTACTATAGGTTTCCATTACATCTACCCACCGATAAGCATAGGGCTTGGGGTATTGCTTGTTGTGATGGAAGGAATGTATTTAAAGACTAAGAATAAAATTTACGAAAACATTACGAGGTTCTGGATAAAGATATTTGCACTCATATTTGCAATGGGAGTGGCGACAGGTATAGTGATGGAATTCGAATTCGGGACTAACTGGGCAACATATTCGAGGTTTGTGGGTGATGTTTTCGGCAGTGCGCTTGCGGCCGAAGGTGTTTTTGCATTCTTTTTAGAGTCAGGATTTTTAGCAATACTTGTTTTCGGATGGAAAAGGGTATCGCCCAAGATGCATTTTTTTTCGACCGTGATGGTATCGTTTGGTTCAATGCTGAGTGCGGTATGGATAATAGTAGCAAACTCCTGGCAGCAGACACCGGCGGGATATCAAATTGTAAGCAATTCAGGAGTCCTGAGAGCGGAAATAACGGATTTCTGGGCTATGGTTTTCAATCCGTCTTCTATGGACAGACTGATGCATACATTATCGGGTGCGTGGTTAACGGGGGCATTTTTTGTAATGAGTGTTTCGGCATTTTATATTTTAAAAAACAGGCATCTCGATTTCGCAAAGAAATCAATGAAGATTGCGCTGGCTCTTGCGATTTTCGCTTCACTTTTTCAATTGTTCACGGGGCATCACAGTGCATCAAAGTTGAGCGAGACACAGCCCGTCAAGTTAGCGGCATTCGAGGGACATTTTAATACATCACCGGCGACGTTATATCTATTTGGCTGGGTGAACGAGCAGGAGCAAAAGGTAAATGTCGGGATTGGGATTCCGGGATTTTTGAGTTATCTTGTTTACGGCGATTCTCAAAAATCCTTAACGGGATTAAACGAATTCAAACCCGAAGACAGACCGCCCGTCAACATTGTATTTCAGAGCTATCATTTGATGGTGGCTATCGGGTTTGTGTTGATAGGGTTAAGTATTATTTCTTTGTTACTATTAAGAAAAGATAACCTGTTCAAGAACAAATTTATTCTGAAGATTCTTGTTATATCCGTATTACTGCCTCATCTTGCCAATCAGCTCGGATGGATATCTGCTGAAGTAGGAAGGCAGCCCTGGATTGTATACAATTTACTGAGAACGAGGGATGCGCTGTCGAAAGCTGTCGGTTCAGGTGAAATAATATTTTCTTTGATTTTATTTACACTGATTTACGTCTTATTATTTATTTTGTTCATATATTTGCTCGACAAGAAGATAAAACACGGACCCGAAGATTTCGGAGAGAGAGGGGCCGTGTATGTAGAGCAGGGAGCAATTTTCAAAAAACAATAAAATTTTCTTTATATGGACTTAAATACAACATGGTTTATTCTTGTCGGAGTTTTATTAACCGGATATGCAATTCTGGACGGGTTCGATCTGGGTGTCGGGGCTTTGCATCTGCTTACAAAAAAAGATGAAGACAGAAGGATTGTAATAAATTCAATCGGTCCCGTATGGGACGGGAACGAAGTCTGGCTTGTAACCGCAGGAGGTGCGCTTTTTGCGGCATTTCCAGAAGTATATGCTACGGTTTTCTCCGGGTTTTACATTGCTTTTATGTTGTTGCTGTTCGTATTGATTTTCAGGGCGGTTGCAATCGAGTTCAGAAGCAAGCACGCAAGTCCCCGCTGGAGAGCTATGTGGGATGTTGCTTTCAGCGTATCGAGCATTATAATTGCCTTGCTAATGGGTGTAGCTCTCGGAAATATTATCACTGGAATTCCACTTGGTCCAGATAAAGAATTCACGGGTTCCTTTTTAGGGTTGCTTAAGCCATATACCGTTTTAATCGGCATAACTACAGTAGCACTTTTTATGATGCACGGAGCAATTTATCTTGTAATGAAAACCGAGGGCGAATTACAGACGAAAGTGAAATCATGGGTGAATAATACGATTATATTTTTCGTGATTTGTTTTGTAACGGCAACGATGGCAACTCTGATTTATTATCCCGGTATGGTAACGCATTTTAAGGAGCAGCCTGTATTTTTTCTCGTAGCAATTTTAAACATGCTTGCGATTGCTAACATTCCGAGGGAGATACATCACGGCAGGGAATTCCGGGCATTTCTTTCCTCTTCCGCGAGTATTGCTTTGCTTCTTGTATTATTTGCAATCGGAATTTTTCCGAACATTGTTTTATCGAATCCATTTCCCGAAAACAGTTTAAATATATACAATGCGGCTTCTTCGCAGAAGACATTAAGCATAATGCTTATAATTGCCATAATCGGGATGCCGTTTGTAATCGCTTATACAACAATAATATATAAAGTCTACAAAGGGAAAGTGAAACTCGACGAAACGAGTTATTAAGAGTCCAGTTTATTTACGAACGAATATATCGGGAGATTACATAATCTATTCAGGTATTTTTTTTTGAGGGAACTATTAATTATTTACAATGGTTATTAAAGAAGAATACTTCTTATTTAATAATTCCATCGAATGGTTACAGAATATTATAGAAATAAATTAACAGAAAATAATTTAAAGGTAACGCCCCAGCGGATGGCGGTGTTGGAAGCAATTCTGACGCTCAACAATCATCCGACAGCGGACAATATAAAGAATTTCATCCGGAAGGCTCATCCGAATATTGCAGTCGGGACTGTTTACAAAGTCCTCGATATTCTAACCGAAAAAAACATCATAAGGAAAGTCAAAACGGATAATGATGTAATGAGATATGACGGTATACTCGAGAAGCATCATCACCTTTACTGCGAGGAATCGGACAGGATAGAGGATTTTTACGATGAGGGGTTGAATAAAATGATTGACGGATATTTCAGAAAGAAGAAAATACCAAATTTCAAGATAGAAGATATAAAGCTTCAAATTATAGGAAAGTTCACAACAAAATAAATTATTTATTAAAATTTTAATTAAAGGACAGTCATATGAAACAAAAAAGTATTGAACTTTTGAACAAAGCTGTAGCCGATGAACTGACCGCAGTTCATCAGTACATGTATTTTCATTTTCACTGTGATGACCAGGGTTATCTTTTGCTTGCCGGTCTTTTTAAGAGGACGGCGATTGAGGAAATGCTTCACATCGAAAAGCTTGCCGAGAGGATTCTATTTCTGAAAGGTGAAGTGGAGTTGAAAGCTTCGGGTGAGGTGAAGAAAATTCACGACGCAAAGGAGATGCTTAAGTTAGCTAGCGATATGGAGACAAGCAGTATTAATGACTACAATAAATGGGCAAACGAATGTGCACAGAATGCAGATTCTGCCTCGAAAAAAATCTTTGAATTACTAGTCGAGGATGAAGAGCGTCATTTCGACCAGTTCGACAAAGAAACCGAAAACATAGCAAAGTTCGGCGACAATTATCTTGCTTTACAGTCAATGGAAAACAGCAAAAATGTCGCAACAAGGATTTCACAACAAAACCAACAGTAAAATTTTTTATTAATTTAAAACAAAAAATAATATGGAACAAGAACAAGTAATCGCAATGCCGAGAATAGGTGACAAGGCACCAGAATTCAAGGCAGTAACAACGCAGGGGGAAATTAATTTTCCCGAGCAATACAAAGGCAGCTGGGTAATTTTATTCAGCCATCCGGCAGATTTTACACCCGTCTGCACATCGGAATTCATGACATTTGCAAATCTGGAAGCAAAGTTTGCCGAGGCAAACTGTAAATTAGTAGGGCTTTCGGTAGACGGATTATACAGTCACATAGCGTGGTTAAGAACTATTAAAGAGAAAATCGAGTACAACGGTATGAAGGACATAGAAGTAAAGTTTCCTTTGATAGAAGATATCACAATGGAAGTAGCGAAAAAATACGGTATGATACAGCCGGGTGAAAGCAACACTAAAGCTGTAAGGGCAGTATTTTTCATCGACCCCAAAGGAATTATTAGGGCAATAATTTATTACCCGTTAAGTTTGGGCAGGAATTTCGATGAATTATACAGGGCATTGGTAGCGATGCAGACTGCTGATGAATTTGCAATAGCGACACCCGCGGACTGGCGTC
Source organism: uncultured Ignavibacteriaceae bacterium (assembly GCA_964501535.1). Lineage (GTDB taxonomy): Bacteria > Bacteroidota > Ignavibacteria > Tepidaquicellales > Tepidaquicellaceae > FEN-1279. Next base: position 194,686 of record CAZCSV010000002.1, read on the forward strand.
CGGGAGATGATGTAATCGTACCAACGGCAGGTTCCTGCGGAGTGGCAAAAGAGCGTATGGACAGTAAAAAAGAGGAAATGAAATGTTACGATTGGTTCTTCTGCACGAAAAAGCTCGACAAAGATACGATTAACAAAAAAGTTCTTAAGAAAAAATAAACAATAAAAAAGGTGAAGTATTAGAAATACTTCACCTTTTTTCATTTCCGAAGAAATATATTTTTTATTCCAATTTATTTTCCCGGAGCTCCGTATTGCAATGCTCCGAACTTACAGGCAGTAATACACTCTCCGCACAGATGGCAATCGCCTCGGATTAGCTTTTCATCCAATATTGCTTTTACCGAAGAGCAGGGGGCTTTTTTCTCACAATCACCGCAACTTGTACATTTTTCTTTATTAACCCTAACTTTCAAAAACGAAAAATGCTCGAGTATCCAGGTATAAATACCCATTGGACAGATTAGATAGCAAAACGGTTTGAAAAGGAAGACACTTGCCGTTAATATCAAGACAAGAAAAACAATGAACTCAATCAAATCAAATAACGGCATATCAAATTCCCAGTGAATAAGGTCAAACAGGTTATAGTAAAAATAAGTAGAGGTTTTAAGAGTAATGGCAACAATAAGAAATAAAACAAAAAGTCCGATTCTGACCGAGTTTGATATTTTAAAGGGAATCTTGAATTTTTTAGAAGGAATTTTATAAAGCAGTTCCTGCAATCCTCCTATGGGACAGGCAGTCGAGCAAAATCCTTTTACGCTAATAAGGGATAGGATACCAACTGCCGAAAGTGTTGCGAGGAACTGTGGTTTCAATCCGAACAAAAACGGTTTTGTTGTTGCACAAATAGGGGATGGAGTGATGAAAAGATTGTGCCATAAAATCGGTAAGACACCGAATATTAAAAATGCCAATGCCATAATCCATAAACGAACTTTTGTCGAAAATTTTCCATACCAGAGAAAAAACAATGAAAGTCCCGTAAAAATAAATACTGCAAAATACTTGAGTGAAAGCATAAAGTCCCAGAATCCTCTGCCAGCTTTCATATTCTCATGTTCCTGAGCCAAAAGAATGATTGGGAATAGTAAAAGTAAAATTGTGATAAACAGTTTTCGTTTTTTTGTCATAATAATTTTTGTGTTAATAACTTTTTCAAAAAGATTTTTAAAATAATAAAATATTCTTGAGTTATTAATACAAAATTTATGCCATAGAAATAATAAATATTTCAAGTTAAATATAGAAACAAAACTGTCGATTCGTCAGTTTAAGTAATTTCATCGTCAGTTTTGGTATTCAGAATGTATTATAAATCATATAAATCCCGCCGAGAATTACAAGCACCCCGCAGATTTTTTTTACATATGAAACGGTTTTAGAATTTTCAGTCCAGTTCAGGTATTCCTGAACTTTTTTAGTTAGCGTTCCCGCCGCAACTATCACGGCACAATGACCTAATGAAAATGCAAATATTAATAAAATTGCATATAACAGGTTAGATTTAGCTACCTGAAATACAACTCCAAGAACCGGAGCCATAAAAGCGAACGTGCAGGGACCAAGTCCGATTCCAAAAAGTAATCCGAGAATTAGTGCTGCAAGCATTCCTCTTTTATCGGTTGTTTTTAGTGTAGCACCTTCCCATGGTAATTTGATTATATTTAGTAAGTATAATCCTACTATGAAAAAAATAATGGCGACTAAATAATTTCCTGATGTACCGATATTTCCCATCAGTCTTCCGAGTGAAGTTGTTATTAAACCGATAAGTGCAATAGTAATTAAAATACCAACAGCAAAGACGAGTGATAAATTAAAAGTACGCTTTACGGAAATATTACCCTGTGTATTTATAAATCCGATTATCAACGGTATGCTCGAGAGATGGCAGGGACTAAGCAATATAGAAAGAATACCCCATCCGAATGAAGCAAAAACTGCTATGGCATAATTTTCCGATAAAGCTGTGCTAAGGTATGAAAAAATGTCTTCAATCATATTATTGTGGTATGGTTACTCCCTGAGTTTGTAAATATTTATCAATTTCTTCCTCTGCAAAAAATCCCTGGTGACGCATTAGTTCTTTTCCGTTTGCATCGAGAAATACCTGAGTCGGGATTAAATCAATTCCATATACCTCAGCTATTTTTGTGTCTTTCCAGACATCGTGGAATGTTACTTTCACCAATCCTTTATACTTGGTTTCGATTGATTTCATAACGGGCTGCATTTTTTTACAGGGTATGCAGTTCACGGAGCCGAGTTCCACGAATTCTATTTTAAATTTTGTTGTATCACTCGTTGTTACATCTGTTGTTTGATTTGTATTTTCTGTATTACTTTTTTTACAAGATACCAGAATAAAAACAAAAAATAAAAAGAAGATAATTTGTTTTTTCATAATTAGGTTTTTAAGAATTATCATTAATATATTTTAAAATATCTTTTTCGGAAGGAACATTGATTGAACATACAAGCCTTTCATTTATCACCAATCCCGGTGTCATAAGAATTCCGTATTTTGCGATTTCTTTTATGTCATTAATTTTTATTACTTCAGCGTTTATATCATTTTTCTTTAATGCTTCGTTTACTTTTTTTAAAAGTTTTTCACATCTGCTGCAACCGGAACCGAGAATTTTTATTATCATTTTAAAAACTCCTTTATTTCCGATTGCATATATTTGAAAAATCCTTCTTTATCGTCGCTGTATGTCCAGATGCTGTCGAGATTTTTATATTTTTCTTCTTTATTCTTTTTTTGTTTTGATATTATAATAGAACTGAATTTCAAATCATAATCTTTTCTGAAGTGTTCGTTTTGAGTATTCTCTATATTTAAAGCTACAAATTTGATTTCTGTGTTTTTTATATAATTTGATTCTATTAATTCTTTTGTGAAATTTTCTATATTAATACAACTTTCACATCGGGCAGAAGGGTGGAAATAATACAATGTATATGATATACTGTTGTCTGTTTTTACTTCTCCCTTTTTACAGGAAAAAGTTAATAGTGATAAAATTATAAATAAAAATATCTTTTTCATATAATTTTAATTAAGGACAAAGGTCGGGAGATTTAATTTCTCCCTCTTCCACTTTTTTAAAATACTTTTTTTGAAACCACAGTGAAACATTAACAAGTGAAATTAAAACCGGCACCTCTACAAGCGGACCAATAACTGCGGCAAAAGCTTCTCCCGAGTTGATTCCAAAAACTGCTACTGCCACCGCTATCGCAAGCTCGAAATTATTGCTCGCCGCTGTGAATGAAAGTGTTGCAGTTTTTGAATAATCCGCCCCTACTTTCTTTCCCATATAAAACGAAACGAAGAACATAATTACAAAATACAAGACAAGCGGAATTGCAATTTTAATAACATCGAACGGGATTTTAATTATCATTTCACCTTTTAGCGAGAACATCACAAAAATCGTGAACAAAAGGGCAATTAGTGTTATCGGGCTTATTTTAGGTATAAATTTTGTATGATACCACTCTTTACCTTTAAGTTTTACCAGAACCAATCTTGTAATAACACCGGCCATAAAAGGTATTCCAAGATATATAAATACGCTTTCAGCAATTTGACCGATTGTAATATTAACAGCGAAACCTGTTAATCCAAACATCGGAGGTAATATGGTTATAAAAAAATAAGCATAAACAGAAAAGAAAAGAACCTGGAAAATAGAATTAAAGGCAACAAGTCCTGCCGCATATTCGGTATCTCCTTTTGCGAGTTCATTCCAGACAATTACCATAGCAATACATCTTGCAAGACCGATTAAAATTAACCCGGTCATATAATGTGAATCACTTTGCAGAAATAAGATTGCAAGGAAGAACATAAGAATCGGTCCGATTATCCAGTTCTGAATTAAAGATAAAGATAATACTTTATAGTTTCTGAATACTTCACCAAGTTCTTCATACCTAACCTTTGCAAGTGGGGGATACATCATCAAAATTAATCCTATTGCAATCGGAATATTTGTCGTTCCCGTTTGAAACATATTCCAGAAATTTACGATGCCCGGGAAAAAATAACCTGCAAAGACAGCAATAAACATCGCTATAAATATCCAGAGAGTAAGATATCTATCTAAGAAAGAAAGTTTTTTTGTGATTTTTTCCATTAACCAATTAATAAATTAAATTGAAAATATAACCTACTATTATAATACCTGTTCCTACAATTCCAAAGAAAATAAATATCATAGGTAATTTTAAAACTTTTTTTAGAATAATTGCTTCAGGCAGAGAGAGCCCTATGACTGACATCATAAAAGCGAGAGCGGTTCCAAGCGATGCGCCCTTTTCAAGCAGAACCTGTACAATCGGAATTATTCCAGCCGCATTTGAATATAAAGGAATTCCTATTAATACAGAAAGCGGAACAGCCCACCAGGCAGATTTGCCCATCAAACCAGCCATAAAGTCTTCGGGGACATATCCGTGTCCCAGAGAACCGATACCTACACCGATTACGATATAGAGCCAGACTTTACTTACAATATCTTTTACTGCGATATACCCGCTGTCTATTCTGTCGCCGAAAGTAATTTTGTCTTCGCTCGATTGCTTTTCACCGCTTTTTATTTCATAGACCCAGGGTTCTATGAATTTTTCAAGTTTAAGTTTACCAATAATAAATCCCGATACTATAGCGATAAATAAACCTGTTGTCACATATATCACTGCAGTTTTCCATCCAAAAAGTCCGAATAATAAAATCACTGCGACTTCATTTATCATCGGAGCTGCAATTAAGAAAGATAATGTAACACCAAGTGGTATACCGGCTTCCATAAAACCTATAAAAAGGGGAACGGCAGAGCAAGAACAGAACGGCGTAAATATTCCAAGCACAGAAGCAAGAACGTTTCCAAGAAATAATGATTTCTTCTCAAGTAACGCCCGTGTCTTTTCGGGTGAAAAGAATGTCCTGATTATACCCATAATGAATACAATCAGAGTAAGCAACAATAATACTTTTGGGACTTCATAAATGAAAAATTCGATTGACCTTGCATAACCGTCCTTAATGGATGATAATCCCGTAAGGTTGTTTATCATTGCAGATAGTTTTTCAAGGTTTAAATATATACCGAACCAAATAACAATCAGCAATATTACAAACCATAATTTATTCTTCAACTTCATTCAGTTATATTTTTGCCTTATTTATTTTCTTCCTGCATCCAGTGCAGAAGGGTTGTTGCCGTTGGTAACTTCCCGCTGAGTTTTACTTTACCGTTAATAACAAGACCGGGTGTCTGCATAATGCCGTAAGACATTATTTCTTTTAAATCAGTTATCTTTTGGATATCTGCGTCGATATTGTGTTCAGCAGCTACATTGAAACACATTTTTTCTAATTCTGTGCATCTTGCACAACCTGTTCCGAGAACTCTTACTTCTACCATAACTTTTTTATTTAATTGAATTTATGAATTCTTCCACTTTTATTTTTATTGCATCTCTTACTTTTGCAATTTTTATAAGTTTTTCTTCCTCCGTTCCCGTAAATGAAGACGGGTCTTCAAATGACCAGTTTATCCTTTTTAAAGCACCTGGAAAAATCGGACATCTTTGACCGGATGCTTCATCACAAACGGTAATAACATAATCATACCTTTTGCCTTCTTTAAAAAATGAAAAAACATCTTTTGTTAAATTATTTGAAATATTAATTCCTATTTCCAACATTGATTTAACAACAAATGGATTTAATTTCCCCGGCTCGAGACCTGCACTTTCGGCAATGAATTTATCATTGTGAAACGCATTTACAAAAGCTTCCGCCATCTGGCTTCTGGCACTATTGTGAATGCAAACGAACAATATTTTTGATTTTTCCATTAACAGCAATCTCCTTTCGTGTTGCAACAGGGTTCCATAGGTTTATCGGCATATACATTTATGCTTATAAGATTCGCACCTGATGCTTTAAATTTTTTAAGTTCTTCTTTTGAGATAAATTTAAGATAGATTTCGTCAGGAATATTGATAATTCTTTCTTTTTGGATTTTCAAATTCTCAAAACCAGCATCTTCAATTATTTCAAGGTATTCTTCTTTTTTAATTGCTCCCGAAATACATCCTGCATAGAGCTCTGCACCGGATTTAATCGATTCAGGCAAATCTCCTGATGCTACTACATCCGAAACGGAAAAATGTCCGCCGGGTTTAAGCAAGCGGTATATTTCTTTAAACGCTTTCTGTTTATCGGGGACGAGATTGAGCACGCAGTTACTGACTATAACATCTGCAATATCAGAGGAAATAGGTATTTTTTCGATATCGCCAAAACGAAACTCGATATTATTAAACCCTAATTTTTCAGCATTACTTCGTGCCTTTTCAATCATTTCATTTGTAAAGTCAATGCCGATTACTTTACCTTTTTCACCGACTATCGCTCGGGCAATGAAAGCGTCATTGCCCGCACCCGAGCCGAGGTCAATAACGGTATCTCCTTCTTTAATAAGAGCGAATTCGGTTGGGAGTCCGCACCCAAGCCCTAAATCGGCATCGGGATTATAACCTTTCAATTTTGAGTAATCTTCCGCAAAAATCGTATAATCGACACCGGTACAACTTCCGACTCCACAGCAGGATGCTTCATTTACGATTTTCATTTGTTTTGCAATATCTGCGTATTTTTCTTTTACAATTTCCTTTATGTTTTCTTTTTTGTTCATTATTTATTTTTATGATTAACGAAATAATATTTATTTGCAGCACAGTACAAGCCTGTTAACATTTTCGATAGTACGTCTGTCTTTTAAAATTGTATCATCATCTTCAAGAACGAACTGTAAATACAAAAGTGCAGATGATATAATACTATCATCTGGATTTGTATTAATTCTATAATTTATCCATTTCCCGTCTTTCTCGCCGGTGATAAGGTTTGCATCGGTTAAGATACTCAAATGATTCGATACGGTTGATGTAGCAAGTTTTAATATTGCCGTAATTTCACAAACGCAAAGAGGTTTCCTCTGAAGCATTTTGATTATCCGAATTCTGCTTTTATCGGATAATGCTTTAAATAAAGTTTCCTGTTTCTCTAAAATTTTCATTTCGGTTTTTAACGAAATGTATAAAGAAACGATTTAAAAATCAATATAAAAATTTATTGGAAATATAGATTTGCTTAATAATGATAAAATTATTATTTTTATAATAACAGGTGATGGAGTTCACCATTAACCGCTTTTCATAGCTGATGACTCCTGTTTTAAAAATTAAATATATAAAGGAGTAATCTAATGAATGCGGATATAATACCTCTTGTTATTGCTACAGCAGTTTTACTTTCAAGTCTTATTTCCCTTCGAGTAGGTATTTCGGTTGCCATAATAGAAATTATTATTGGAGCATTAATCGGGAATTTAGGAATAAAAACCGAGGAGTGGATGTTGTATTTATCCAATTTTGGCGGAATAATTTTAACATATCTTGCTGGAACAGAAATTGATACAAAATTATTCAAGGAAAAACTCAAAGAAAGTTTTTTAATCGGTTCGTTTTCCTTTTTTGCCCCTTTTTTAGGTGTATTTCTATATGTTTTTTATGTGGCGAACTGGGAATTTAATGCATCCCTTATAGCGGGAACGGCTCTGTCAACGACTTCACTTGCAGTAGTGTATTCCGTGCTTGTTGAATCGAATTTATCTAAAACCAATATTGGAAAAATAATAATGGCTTCAACATTCGTGACTGATATGGGAACAGCACTTGCATTAAGCATTATGTTTATAAAACCAACATATTACACATTATTATTTATTATTGTATCTACCCTATTAATCATATTTGTATATCGTTTTTCATTATATCTATTGAGAAATAAATTAATGGCAAATAAGGTAATAGAACCGGAAATAAAACTAATTTTTTTAGTTCTGATAATTTTTATATACTTTGCCCAACTTGGTGATGGACATGCAGTACTACCTGCATTTATACTAGGGCTTTTAATGTCAAAGCATTTTAAAGAAGAGCGGAAAACGATAAATATTAGAAATAAATTAAGAACGGTTGCTTATGCTATGGTTACACCAATATTTTTTATAGTTGGAGGTATGAAAATATCCGTACCTATGATTCTTACAGCGTTGGGTATCTTTTTAATACTTTTTATTATGAAAATTTTGATGAAATTTATTGGGGTTTATTTTCTTGCAAAAAAATATATTCCTAAAAATAGTATTTATACAACATTATTGATGAGTACCGGGCTTACATTCGGGACAATTTCAAGTCTGTTTGGATTACAGGCTGGATATATAAACCAGGTTCAATATTCAATACTCATCGGAGTTGTTGTTGCAAGTGCTGTAATTCCTACATTTATTGCTCAGAAGTGGTTTGTGCCATTACACGAAGAAGATGTTATTGAAGAATTGAATGGAAAGGAATGAACCACCCTTTTACCGCAAAAAGATTTCACTTGACAAACTAAACAATGTTCAATATATTTGCAATGTTCAGTAAAAATTATGGGTATAACAGAAAGAAAAGAGAGAGAAAAACAGGAAGTAAGGAAGTTGATACTGGATTCAGCAATGTCATTATTTCTTGAAGAAGGGTATAAAAACGTTACAATTCGCAAAATTGCTGAAAAAATTGAATACAGTCCTGCGACGATATATTTATATTTTAAGGATAAAGATGAAATTTTTCTGACTTTACAGAAAATGGCATTTGAGAGGTTTTATGAGTTCCAGAGTTCAGGTCAGCATATAGAAGACCCAATGGAAAGGTTATCGGTACAGGGAAAAACATATTTACAGTTTGCAATTGAGAATCCGGGATATTACGAGTTGATATTTTTCATGACGGAGCCAAAGGAAAAACTTAAAGAACCGGAGAATTATCATAAAGAAATGGACACATACGGATTGCTGAAAGATAACGTAAAAACTGCTATAGATGCAGGTTTGATGAGAACAACCGATGTCGAAGCGACTTCATTTGCACTTTGGGCATACGTACACGGGATAGCATCATTAATAATAAAAAGAGGATTTTTAATGCCGAAGGAGTATATTGATTATCTGGTTAGGGAATCATTTGAGATTCTGAGAATCACTTTTTTTAAAGAAAAGTAAAATTTTTTTGCAACAAAACTGAACGTTGTTCAGTATATTATATTAGATTATAAATTAAATCATTATTATCTGGAGAAAAAATGAAAAGAATACTAAAGTTTACAATATTGATTTTATTACTGACTACGGTTATTGGGGGATTGGCTTTAGCAGAAGCTAAAACGGATAAAGGCAACGGGGTTATATACGGAAAAGTGATTGACAACGAAACTAAGCGCGGAATTGAGAAAACGGTTGTTAAAATAGTCAACGCGGAGATTCAGTGTATATCGGATAGGAACGGCGAATTCAAATTCGAAAATCTGAAATACGACACATACAGGATTGAGTTTTCCGTACTCGGATACAAGCCGAAAATATTATCCGATGTAGTAATATCTTCGGGAAAACCTGTAGTAGTGGTAGTCGAGTTAAATTCGACAAATATTACAACGGAGGACATAAACGTAGAAGCGAATTATTTTCAGAAGAGTTCTAATACAAATATAAGTTCGTTAAATTTCGATTACGAAGAAGTGCGTCGCGCCCCCGGGGCGGCGGAAGATATTTCGAGGATGCTACAAACAGCTCCCGGAGTTTCGCTTGTAAACGACCAGAGGAATGATTTGATAGTTCGCGGGGGTTCGCCGTCGGAAAATCTTTTTTTAATAGACGGGATAGAGATACCAAACATAAATCATTACGGTTCGCAGGGAACATCGGGCGGACCGATAGGATTTATTAATTTAAAATTTATACGTGAAGCGGATATTTATACCGGAGGTTTTATTTCCAAGTATGGTGATAAGCTGTCGAGTGTGGTAGACATAAAATTCCGAGATGGGAGTAAAACGAATTACATAAACAATATTGATTTTAATATGGCGGGATTCGGGGGGTTATTCGAGGGACCGATAACGAAGAAATCGTCTTATCTTTTTTCGATTAGGAGAAGTTATCTCGATTTATTAAAAAGTGCAATCAGATTAACTGCTGTACCGAATTACTGGGATATGAATTTAAAGCTGGATTACAAATTCGATAACAACAACATGCTCAGTCTGATTGGTTTCGGGGCGCTCGACAAAATTAATCTGAAAGCGGATGAAAACACATCGGTTAACGACTGGCCTTACAATTCCGATGACAGGGTAAACTCTTACACTACGGGTTTGAATTACACAAGATTGTTTAATAAGGGTTATGTTCAGGCGGTACTCTCTAATTCATACACGGATTATTATGATGACATTATATATGCAATTTCAGGAAAGAGGGAATACTACAATGACTCATATGAAAACACGACTCATTTAAAGATTGATTTAAATTATTTACTTAATAAATATATGACGGTCAGTTTTGGTGCGGGGTGGAAATATGTGACTTTTAAAAACGATATGTTTTCCGTAGCGGATACGACACCCGAGGGTTATCCGATTCCCGAAATGAAATTTTATTCGAAGATAAATTCGAACAAATATTATTCATCGGTAAATTTGACCAGTAAATTGTTCGATGAAAAAGTAATTTTAAATACGGGTGTGAGAGTCGATTATTTCGATTACATCAGACTGAAGAGCACTTTTTCGCCGAGGATAGGGATATCATACAAAGTATTACCAACAACTTCTATAAATACCTCGTTCGGAATATTCAACCAGACCCCGGAGAATATCTGGCTTGTATCGAATCCGCAGAATAAGAATTTAAACAGTATAAGATGTGAGCACTATGTATTTGGCGTCGAGCATTTGTTCACTTCGTCGTTGAATGCGATTGTTGAAGTATATGAAAAAAGGTACAGCAGGTATCCAGTCAGCATAGATGACCCGAGATACATTTTGATAGACGGCGGAGCAAATTACGGTCCGAATTTAGTCGGTGCATCGACGAGTGCAGGGACAGGTTACGTAAGAGGACTGGACATTTCCCTTCAGAAAAAATTAAACGGCAGCGGTATCTACGGACTGATAACTTATTCATATTCAAAATCAGGTTTTACGGCACTTGCAGGGGGTGAGAAGCCGGCGGCATTTGATCCGACTCATCAGTTCACCGTAATTGCGGGTTATCAGGTTACGGATGACTGGTTAATAGGATTGAAATTCAAGTATGCCGGAGGCAGACCATATACACCGTTTGACATTGAAAAATCAAAACAGCTCGGCAGGGGAGTATGGGACATGAGCAAATTCAACGGGGAAAGGTATATCGATTATCACAGGTTGGATTTGAGGGTTGACAAGAAATTTTATTACAGAAAGGCGACGATAACGGCATACTTCGAACTGCAGAATTTATACAACAGGGAAAATGTATACGGGTATTTCTGGAACAAGGCAAAGAACGACAAGGGGACGGTATATCAGTGGGCATTCATGCCGATTGTGGGATTCAGTTTACAATTTTAAAATACAATTTTAAAAAATGAAAAAAGCATTAATAATTTACAACAGCAGGAAAGGCACGACGAAGAAATTAGGAGAGGAAATCGGAAATTTTTTACACACAAAAAACATCAACTCGAAGGTAATACCGATTTATGATTTTAAAGAAAAAGAAATGAACGAATACGAATATGTACTTCTCGGGTGCTGGACAAGCGGATTATTTGTGATAATGCAGCATCCGCAGAAGGATTGGATAAATTTTACAAAGCGACTTCCGAATCTGAAAAGCAAGAAGGTAGGTTTATTCACGACATACAAGCTTGCGACGGGAAGTATGTTTAAGAAGATGAGAATGCATCTGGAGGAAAAGACTGATAAGATTTTACTGGAGTTGAAGTCAAGGGACGGAATGATAAGCAAATTTAACACGGAGAAACTTGCAGAATTTATCGTTTAGGGATTGCAGAAATTATTTGGCAATAAAAAAAAGCTTTACCTTATTTAGGTAAAGCTTTTTAATTTTATATTTTAAAAATTTTATTTGCAGAATTTTGAAATCAGTTCGTCAACATCTTTCGAGCCGAGTTCTTTTGCTTTATTCCAGTCTTCGCAGGCACCTTTCATATCGTTGGCATTGTATCTTAAAGAGCCCCTGTTTACGTATGAATCCACATCGTTCGGAGTGAGTTCGATTACCTTATTATAGTCAGCGATTGCGAGGTCATTTTTCTGCAAGTTGCCGTAGACGATTGCCCGATTGAAATAGGCAATTGCCATATCGGGTTTAAGTTCGATAGCTTTCGAATAGTCGGCGATAGCATTATCATCCTGCTTCATATTTTTATTTGCCTGTCCGCGGCTGTTATATGCATCCGCATTTTGGGGATTAAGTTCTATTACCATATCGAAATCCGATGCGGCCATCATATAGTCTTTAAGTGCATAATACAATTTACCTCTCATCAATATTGATTTTTCGTCTTTAGGATTTGCGGAGATTATTTTATCATAATCGCCGATAGCTTTTTCAAATTCTTTCAATCTCAGGTAAATATTCGCTCTGAAGTTATATACATCATTGAACTGCGGATTTAACTCGACAACTTTACTGAAATCGGCAAGGGCGTTGTCGAAATTTTGCAGATTATTATAACACAAACCCCTGTTATAATAAGCTTCATAATTCTTGTTATCGATTTCTATTGCTTTAGTGAAATCAGCGATAGCTCCGTTAAAGTCTTTATCGGAATATTTTTTCACGCCCGAATTTATAAATTCCACTGCGTTTAGAGTATCGGACGGAGTACTCTGGGCATAAGAGAAGCTGGCAACGGCTAAAAATAGTATTACCGTAAAAGTTAAAAGTCTAAACATTCTTCTGTCAATTTAATTTTAAAAAGTGTTAATATATGTAAGTTTAACAACAAATTGTAGGCAATTGTTCCGAAGAAAATGAGGAATTAATAATTTCAAAATTTACTTAACATAACAGTCTGTTTTTTCCAATTCTTTAAAATCCACATCAAGGACGTCATATTTTTCCCAGCCGTTAAAGTCAAAATGCCACCATTCGGTAGGCAGTCCTTCGAATCCGTATTTTTTCATTAAATCTTCAAGGAATTTTCTATTAACAATTATCTGTGCAGGCAGGTCAAAGTAGTTCCTGGATGCTTTTTCAGTAAAATCGTCATAGGGAGTAGGCATTGGTATTTCTTCACCGTTTTTATCTATTAAAGTAAGGTCGACTGCGGCGCCTCTATTATGTCTCGAGCCCTTTTCGGGGTTTGCTACATATCTTTCATCCGGCATAATTTCCCAGAATTTTTTCTGAACTGAGAGAGGTCTATAGCCATCGAATATTTTCAAGCCGAGACCAAGTGATTTCAATTCTTTTTGAGCTTCGAGGATTTTTTGAGCGGGTTCGGTTCTAAGAAAAAATTTCGCTTCGTCATAGACTTTTATGCCGGTGAAATTGTTTGTTGTGGCATAGCGAATATCGAGTACGATAGTGGTATCAAGTTCCCAGACATTTACGAGGTCATTTTGAGCAAAAGCAACCTGAACGAGAGTGAGATAAATTGCAATTACGGTGCAGATTTTTTTTATCATAATAATTAATATTTATTTTGGCATTCTTCCAAAAATCTTTTTCAAGAATCTATGGAATTTATGAATACTCTCTACGGGCTCCAGGAACATCATGATGCATTGTTTATAGATTACATTTATGTCGTTTTGTTCGCAATAGTCAAGAGCCTCTTTAGTTTCGGACATTTGCAGAAGCCAGATGTTATTTATTCCGGCAGAATGGGCGTCTTTGACTATTCCAAGGGATTTAGATTTATTTGTCGAGACGATAAGTGCTTCGGGTTTTTCAGGCAGTGACATTAAGTCGGGATAGCATACGGATGATTCATATTTATCGAGATGAGGGTTAACGATATAGACGTTATAGTTCTTGGCTCTCAGTTCCGAATAAACCGCATTGCCGAATTTTTTAGGGTTTCTGGAGACGCCGATTATGGCGAAATTTTTTTTAGCAAGAAAGTTGTCGATTTGATTTTTAGTAACCAATGTTTCCTCCGATTTATTATTTAAGATATTTAATTAATAAATTTCGTTCCCAAACTCAGTTTGGGAACGAGATTAAGACTCAGTATGGGAGCGAGGTATAAAGTCAGTTGAGTCACAAAATTTTTATTTCAGCCATTTATCGAGCCAGCTAAAAAACGTTCTTTGCCAGACTATACCGTTCTGGGGTTGAAGTACCCAGTGATTTTCATCCGGGAAAATCAGCAGCTGAGCGGGGATACCGAGCAATATTGCCGCGTTGAACGCCTGCATAGCCTGTGTATAGACAATTCTGTAATCTTTTTCACCGTGGATGCAGAGAATGGGAGTATCCCAGTTCTGAACCAGTTTATGCGGTGAAAACGTAAATGATTTTTGGGCAACCGGATTATTTTTATCCCAAAAGGGTCCGCCCATATCCCAGTCTTCGAACCACATTTCTTCCGTTTCGAGGTAATTGGCCTCGCAGTTAAAGATTCCGTCGTGAGAGATAAATGCCTTAAATCTTTTTTCGTGAATACCTGCGAGCCAATAGACGGAATATCCGCCGTAGCTTGCTCCGACGCATCCAAGCCGGTCTTTATCGACGTAGGGTTCTTTGGCAATGTCATCGATTGCGCTCAAGTAATCTTTCATATTCTGTCCACCGTAGTCGCCGCTGATTTGCTCCACCCATTCCTGGCCGTACGTAAGCGAGCCTCTTCTTGCGGGGGCGATAACGATATAACCGTTTGCCGCCATAATCTGGAAATTCCAGCGATAGCTCCAGAACTGGTCGACGGCACTTTGGGGACCGCCTTCGCAGAAGAGCAATGCGGGATATTTTTTATTTTTGTCGAAGTTCGGGGGATAGATTACCCACGAATTCAAATCTTTGCCGTCGGTTGCCTTTGTAATTCTTCTCAGGACATCTGCTATTGCGAGGTTTTCCAGAATGTCTTTATTCAGGAAAGAAAGTTCGACATCTTTTCCGTTAGCAGGGTCGACCGAATAAATTTCAGTTGGTTTCTGCATACTTTGCTTTTCGGCAATAATTTTGCTGCCAACAGGGATTGCGGAGAGATAATTATGCTGACCATCGGTTATTCTGATAATTTTTCCGTTTTCAAGTTCATACTTATAAATTTCCTGTGTTCCTTTTACTCCACTGATAAAATATACAGATTTACCGTCTGGGGTCCATTTCAGTCCTTCCGCGTTCTGGTCCAGGTCTTTCGTGGCATAGGTTTTTGCATTTGTTTCGAAATCGAGAATGAAGAGGCGATTTTTATCCGCTTCATAGCCGTCGCGCTCCATCGAGCACCATGCGATTTTCTTTCCGTCAGGGGAAAACACGGGAGCCACATCAAAGCCCATCATACCTTTAGTAATGTTGGTTGTTTGTTTCGAATCGAGATTATAAATATAAATTTCCGAATTAGTTGACAGGGAATATTGTTTGCCCGTCATTTTTTTGCAGGTATAGGCAATCTGTTTTGAATCGGGAGACCAGTTGATTTGTTCCATACCGCCGAACGGTTTCATTGGGGTTTCATACGGCTCGCCCGGCATTATATCTATGGCATAGATAATGTCTCCGGAATAAGGGGCTATGAATATATGGCTGTAAGTCCCGTCTGCCCATGTATCCCAGTGGCGGTACATAATATCGTTATAGATTCTTGCTTTTGTTTTTTGCAAATCAGGGTATAGGTCATGGATATCTTTATCTATTTTAACATCTTTCACGAAAAGGATTTTTGACATATCTGGAGAATATTTGAAATCATTAATTCCTCCTTCTATGTTGCTTATTTGTTTCCAGTCGGAACCGTCGGGATTCATTTCCCAGAGCTGGGCAGTACCGTTTTTTGCGCATATGAAACCAATTTTTTTACCGTCGGGTCTCCACTGTGGTGAATATTTCGAATCGGCCGAGTTGGTAATTCTCGTTGTTTTGCCGCAGCAGGAGGGAACGGAATAAAAATCCGTCTGTCCTTTATTATTTTGAATGTCATAATATCTTGCGGAAAACAGCACAAGGGAATTATCGGGTGACACCGATACGTCGCTTATCCTTCCAAACGACCAGAGAATTTCGGGAGTCATCAATTTTTTCCCTGTCTGGGTAAAAGAAACATTAGCGATAAAAATAATTATGAAAACCGGAAATAGAATTTTCTTCATATTTGAAAATTAATTAATTTGATTTATTGTATATAAACGTTTTAGATTTCGAAGAATAACTTTTCAGTCATAAAATTACAAAAAATATAGGAAGGATTCTCCGTAAAAATCATTCGGTATTTTCGATTTTGCAGGCGGATTTTACGATTTCATAGTCGAAGCCTTTGGATAGCAGAAAGCGATAGCATTTTTGCTTTTTATCGACTTCGGATTTTGCATGGACTTTCTTTAAATATTTCGTAAGTATTTCTTTTGCTTTTTTAATTTCTTTTTCTTCGCTGTAACGTGATTCGATTACGTTATTTATAACATCTTTGTTAATTCCTTTCTCTGCCAGTTTCATTGCTATTACTCTTTTACCTTTGGGATTATTGGATAGTTTATCTTCGAGGTACAATTTTGCAAACTGGTTGTCATCCAGGTATTTAAGGTCTTTAAGTATTGTAATAATTTTTTCAATACTTTTTTCGGAAATTTTATTTTCCTTTAACTTTTTTTTGATTTCTTTTTCGGTGCGGGGTTTATAGTTCAGGAATCTGTATGCGATTTTTTTACCGAAGTTAAATTCATCGTATTCTTTTATTTCGTTAATTTTATTTTCGGTCAGCTCATCATTTTTTCTTAATCCGAATGTATATATGGTCTCTTTATCCGCTCCGAATGCGAAGTCACCGTCCAGGAATATATTATATCTTCCTTTTCTTTTTTGAGGTTCGATGCCTGTAATTTTTTGCATAGGGGCTTTTAAATAAAAAGTGAAACATAGAAAAGAAAAATGTGAAACAGTCTGTTGTTAAATTTCACATTAGTCGTTTCACATTTCTCTTATAATGAAAAAAATAATAAATCTTTATTTTCCTTTTTTATCCTTAACCTGAGAAGCGGGTTCTTCTTTCTGTGTATTATTGTTTCCCGAATTTGCAAGTCCCAAAGCGGCTTTAACTTCACCGGATAATTTTTCGAACAGTGTATTATCGTCCATCAAGACTTTTTTCAGTCCGTCTCTACCCTGGACTCTGAGGTCACCATACGTAAACCAGGCACCGCCTTTTTTCACGATATCTTTATTGACGGCGAGGTCTATAACGTCGCCGATTTTCGAGATACCTTCGTTATATATTATATCGAACTCGACTTCTTTGAACGGGGGAGCGACTTTATTTTTAACGATTTTGACTTTCGTTCTGTTTCCGATAACGTCCGTGCCGTCTTTAATGGCGGCAATTTTCCTGATATCCATTCTCACGGAGGCATAGAATTTAAGTGCTTTTCCGCCGGTAGTCGTTTCCGGATTACCGAACATAATGCCGATTTTTTCCCTGAGCTGGTTAGTAAAGATTAAGACGACGTTAGATTTTGAAACTGCGGCAGTAAGTTTTCTCAATGCCTGCGACATCAGTCTTGCCTGCATACCCATAACGGAATCTCCCATTTCCCCTTCGATTTCGGCACGTGGAGTAAGTGCGGCAACGGAGTCAATAACGATTACGTCGAGGGCATTGCTTCTGACGAGAGTTTCACAGATTTCGAGTGCCTGTTCGCCGTATTCCGGCTGAGAGATTAAAAGATTGCTTACATCGACACCGAGTTTTTGAGCGTAGTTTGTGTCCATTGCGTGCTCGGTATCGATAAATGCTGCCAGTCCGCCGTTTTTTTGTGCTTCAGCAATTATATGCAGACAAATCGTAGTTTTTCCTGAAGATTCGGGTCCATAGACTTCGACAATTCTACCCCTTGGAACGCCGCCGATACCGAGAGCGGCATCGAGAGAAATCGAGCCTGTAGATATGGATTCAAGTTTTGCAGCGGGTTTATCTCCGAGTTTCATAATTGAGCCTTTGCCATGGTCTTTTTCGATTTGTTCGATAGCGATATCGAGTGATTTCAATTTAGAAAGCTTTTCTTCTGCCATATATAATATGTATTTTTAGGTTTATAATTTTTAGTATTTGAAACAAGTTAACAAACTCAAGTGAAAATAAAAATATATTAATTATTGAAATATATCCGGAATAAAATTGAAAAACAGCAAATTACCCTATTTTATTAAGTCATATAAAATTATGGTATTCCTGTCTCAATGTCAAGCCCAATCACTGATTATAATAATACAGTTGATTTTGCTGATTACTTTAGCCACTAATTTACAGATTATCAGACCATACACACATTTTACTTTTTACTATCTACTTAATCAATGTCATTATTTTTGTGTCCGAAAAATCCCCCACATTTAACCTATAAAAATATATTCCCGAAGGAAGATTTTGTGCACTGAAGGAAACCTCATATGCACCTGCTTTTTTATATTCTTTTACCAGTGTTTTAATTTCTTTTCCGAGTATATCATACACTTTTAAATTAACATAGCCGTTATTTGAAATCATATATTTTATATTTGTCACGGGATTGAACGGATTCGGGTAATTTTGAAACAGTTCAAATTTATCGGGAATATTTTTATTCGTTTCAGGGATTCCCACGATGGGGATATCACCGAAAACGCCGTTGTGCCTCGTATTATATTGCCACATAGGGTTATAGATTTTGGTATAGTTATACGGCTGACCTGTATTCCAGAGATAAACATTTGTATACTGGCTCGGGCTTGTGCCTTCTATTCCGGTTCCAATCATATCGAGGATGCCGTTTCTGTTCATATCAGTAAAGCATGGTGTGGTAAAGAATGTAGTTCCTGTGGTATTCAGAGGCCAGCCAGCAACGGGAGTGCCGTCGTTATTATATGCCAAGTACTGACCGAGCCCCGTAGAAGTAGAATAAGTATTATCATCAAAAACAAGTTCGGTCTGGTTATCACCGTCGATATCTGCAAGTACTATCTGGCAGTTAACGGCATTAAAGGGACCGATAGGAAATCCTGTAAGAGAATTTCCGTTTCTATCCCATGCATAGACATAGTCGGAAGGATTCATGCTCATAATCTGGTCTCCGACAGTGATATCGAGATAATTATCCGAATCGATATAACCTACAGATGGCGGACCATAGATCCAGCTGCTTACAGTAGTTGGCCATCCGGATTGAACGGTGCCATTTCTTTTAAGAACATAGACGAAACCTCCTCCGCTCAATGCATGAGTACCAAAAATTATTTCCCTGTACCCGTCACCATTTACGTCAGCCAGCACGGGAGATGAATATGAGTTTACATCACCGTTTGGCATCATAAACGGGAAACCCGGGATAGAGTCGCCGTTTACTTTCCAGGCATATAATCCGTTATAAGATTCCATTATTATTTCCGGGACATTATCATTATCAATATCTCCGACAGCGGCGCTGGATGCCGGAACGTGACCGATATTTTTCGGCCATCCGGTTAAGATTGTGCCGTCGTTTTTATAGATATATACCGAGCCGGTAGGATAAGTTCTTTTATTGACAATTATTTCCATTTTACCATCGCCGTTAACATCGGCTAAAACGGGTGTACGAGAAGAGTAGCCGTGATTAATGGGGAAGCCCGGGCAAGATGTTCCGTCTCTTTTAAAGGCATATATATAACCGCCGGAAGTCAGTCCATGATTCGTAACGACAATCTCGCCATATCCATCGCCATCTATATCACCGAAAGCAGGGGCGCCTTCTAGTACATAGGATGAGACAGTTTTAGGCCAGCCAGTAACGGAGGAACCGTCAATATTAAAAGCCTGTACGGTGTAGGCAATATTAATAACAATTTCCAGGTCCGGGTCTGAATCCATATTGCAGAAGATACTTCCTTCAAACGTAGTTCCCGATATATGTTTAGGAAAATTCGGATATACAGGGAAGGAGTCGAGATTAATGGATACAGGTTTAGGACCGTTGATATCGTATTGCATAACATTAATGCAGTTCATCATATCCGGAATACCATACGGTTGAAGCGGTTGAGAATTTGATACGGAAGATATGATGAACAAGACTAAGAAGATATAATATAACTTTTTCATATTATTATATTTTGATTGTATTTAAAATAAAATAAATGAATTTTTTAAATAATAAAATTAAAAAATTACTATGGTTTTTTACAGAATTAAATTTTCTTTGCGACAAAGTACATAAAGTCGGGGGTAAACCAGGGAGAGATTTTTTTCAAAATGCCGCAGAGTATTTTCCCGGGTTTGTTTAGATTATCCCATTTGCCGGTTTTATTTTTATGGAGCCAGTTGTTGGTTTTTTTAAGATTGAAAGTTTTATTGATTGCGTTTGCGAGTCCTCTTTCATGCGAGACGGGGAGTATTTCGACGATATCGAATCCGGTTTGCAGGAGGTGATTTTTAAAAACGTTTTTCCTGAATTCGTACTGAAAAAATTTTTTCTTATAAAGTTTTTTCGATAATATTTTTCTGATAGATTTATTTGATACAATAAGTTCTTTTAAAATATTCAGCGGGATTAAAATTACATTCAGATAATTTTTACACGGGACTGTAATAAACAGGAAACCGTCTTTTTTTAATATTCTGTATGTTTCTTTCAAGGCGTTTTGCGGACCTTCCTCAAAATGTTCGACCACACCCCAAGAAAGAACTGCATCGACAGAAGAATTGTTGATATTAAAGTTAAGGATATCACCATATTCGAAGTCATATTCCGGGAATTCTTTTTTTAATTTCGAGATTGTTTTTTCCGAATAATCTATACCTTTGATTTCATATCCTTTATCGGCGAGGTATATAACCCATTGACCCATGCCGCATCCCGCTTCAATGACCTTCGAGCCCGGAGGCAGGTATTTAAGAATCGGCGGCAGGAGGGGTGAGTTTTCGACACTAATCCATTTATCGCCGTCTATTAGGTCACGCATTGTATAAAGCGAATTTTCCCAGCTATCGGTCCACAGGTTGACCTGTTCTACATTACTCAAAAAATTTTAAAATAATTTTATAAAAGAATATATTTTAATAAGATTATAAGCTAATTATTTATTTTAATTCCCAGTGAGCCGATTGAATCATAATCCCAACCCTTCAAAGCGGGAATTTTACTGCAGAGTTCGATAAAGACATCTTCCGAATTTTCGAATTTAAAATCATATCCGAGGCTCTTTGCAATTTTTGTCAGGATTTTCCATGTCGGACGGGCATTATATCTTGTCCCGTGCGACCATGTATCGTTTTGTGCTCCGAATTTATCCAGGCGTGAAATTGAGTATTCGCCAATCAAGCGTTCCTGTTCTAGGGTTACGACTGCTGGTTTTATTCTCTGCACGCGGTTTTGGAAGTTAACAAACGTACCGTTAATTTCAGCATATGTTGATTCCGGAAATACGACAGTTGCCTTATGGGAGTAATTGTTTTTAACGTTCAGATGAAAAATCGTAATATCGACTTTTTTAAGTAATTTGTTTGCATCGGGTATTCTAGTAATATCGTCGTTAATCAGATATACGGTACTATATTTTCCTTCTTTCAGGTTTTCGATATGTTTTTCGGTCACGGGGTTTATTCCGAGCAGTTTCAGACCGTTCGAATTCGGGGATTTATCAGCCTTCTTAAGGAGTTCATCCGCAAAGGTTTCGTCGACATTCGGGATATAGGAAATGTTATCAGATTTAAAAATCTCATCAGCAAATTTTTTAAGTGCATAGTTATCTTCGAGGGTCGAGAACGGGGAAGCTATAAATAGGATTTCGCCTTTCAGGTTATTAAGTTCCGATGTAGCCCTCGATATTGCTTCGTCCCAGCTGACTTCTATCTGTTCGTCGGTTTCTTCGGAAATAATAATCGGAGAAGTAATTCTGAGCTTGTCGTCGTTTACGTATTTATAGGTATTCAGTCTACCCCAATCGCAAAGCCAGTATTGATTTACATCGAGATTTTGTCTCGGCTCGATTCTCAGAATTTCGTTATTTCTCACACCGATTATGGTGTTACAGCCGCGGGAGCATCCCGGGCAGATGCTGTCCGTGAATGACATATCCCAGACTCTTGCTCTGAACCTGAAATGTCTGGAAGTAAGCGCGCCCACGGGGCATATTTCGATTACGTTCATCGAATACGGGTTATCCAGCTCTTTTCCCGGGAAGGTGGTGATAGTAACTTTTTCACCTCTATTGATAAAAGTAAGCTGTGGGTCTTTAGCAATTTCTTCGCAGAACCTTATGCATCTGGAGCAGCTGATGCATCGTTCCTGGTCGAACATCACGTTCGGACCAAGCGGAATTCTTTTATCCTTATGATTTTTTTCTTCATCGAATCTGGATTGACCCGTGCCGTATTTATAGGCATAATCCTGAAGCTTGCATTCTCCAGCTTCATCGCAGATAGGGCAGTCGAGGGGGTGATTGATAAGCAGGAATTCCATTACTGCATTTTGAGCTTTTATGACCTTTTCAGATTTTGTATGCACAATCATTCCGTCAACTGCCTGAGTTGAGCAGGCGATTGCGAGTTTCGGGAATTTTTCAATTTCGACGAGGCAAATACGGCAATTACCTGAAATGCTCAGACCCGGATGCCAGCAGAAGTGAGGAATTTTTATTCCTGCATCTTTTGCGGTTTCAAGTATTGTCTGACCCGATTTAAATTCGAGTTCTTTGTTATCTATTATAATTTTTGCCAAAACAAATATTTTTATTATTACGCCCGATATAAACGGGAAAAATGGATATTTATAAGTATAACATCACATAAAGATAAAATGTTAAAAATTAAATTGATAGAATAAAAATTTTGCTTATTACCGATGACAGTGCAAATTTAAGATTTGTATTATACTCATGCTGTTAGTTGTATTAAATGCAGACCGGAAAAATTTTATAAACCGAATATCGTAATTAGTGAATTGAAAATTTATTAATAAATATTTATTGTGTATCTGCAAAGAAAAGTTTTTAGTAAGAATTTTATTATCAAATTTTAAAGATTTTTAATATTACAGGCATTTGTCAGAGGGAACGTTTTATTACTTTAAAGCTTTACTAATATCAGTCAGTAAATAAGGGCATACATGGTATTCAATTCTATCAATTATTTTTTATTTCTTTTTGTCGTATTCATTCTCAATTATTTATTGCCAAACAGGTTTCGATGGATACTGCTGTTAATATCCAGTATCTTTTTTTACATGATTTCGGATGTCGCAACTTTCATTATTCCCGTAATAATTACTGTTAATACTTTCATATTTGGAAAGCTAATAATGCAGACTCTGAATGCGAGCCGAAGGAAAATATTTTTTTATTCCGGTTTATTCATCAATCTCGTACTATTGATATTTTTCAAATATGTCAACTTTATCATATCGACAGCAGTCAGTGGGTTAAATTTTTTCGGAGATTTCATTTTATCGAAGCAAGTTGTAAATAATTCATCAACAGTCTTGCAGATTGCCGTTCCCTTAGGAATATCTTTCATTACTTTTCAAGCTATTGGATATCTGATAGAAATATACAGAGGAGCAAGGAGTTACGAGAAAAATTTTGGTTTATTTTCCACGTATATTTTATTTTTTCCCAAATTACTGTCGGGACCTATTGAGCGTGCCCATAATTTTCTTCCGCAGATGCGAGAAAAGCATGTATTAAATTACGAGCAATTAATCGGTGGATTACGGAGAATTCTGATGGGTCTTTTTTTGAAATTGGTTGTTGCCGACCGATTGGCGTTATATACGGATACAGTATTTAAATATCCGGAAATGCATTCGGGAATTGTATTGCTTGTTGGCTCGGTATTCTTCACAATTCAGTTGTTTGCAGATTTTGCAGGTTATACGGATATAGCAATCGGCTCAGCGCAGATACTGGGATACAAGTTTACAGAGAATTTCAATGCCCCTTTCAAGGCAAAATCGCTTACCGAATTTTGGGGGCGATGGCACATTTCACTTTCCAACTGGCTCAGGGATTATTTATTTCTTCCGCTGAGTTATTCAGTTGCACGTAGGTATATGAAAAAATCTTTTAAGTTGTTTAAAGTAGAATATGTTTCATATATAACGGGGGTATTAATTACTATGACAGTATGCGGAATATGGCACGGGGCAAGCTGGAATTTTGTAATCTTTGGTTTTTTGCAGGGATTTGTGATGACAATAGAGCTTTTAACAAGAAAGGCCCGCAAGAAAGTAAGGAAACATATTCCAATGTGGCTTGATACGGCTGGTGGTATAGGTATAACATTCATCTGTTTTAATCTTTCCACGATTTTTTTTAGGGCTGATACGACATCTGATGCGCTTTTAATTATCGGAAAGATATTCACTGACACAGGTCCCTTATTCGAGGGGGCGAGGATGCAGTTTACGTACTGCATTTTAGCGGTTTCGTTGCTTTTGTCGATAGAATTTATAAAAGAAATTTCAGCAAGAATTACTTTTCTTCGGAAATACAAAAACTGGTTCACTGTTCAGGTCGGTTATGCAATGATAATAATTTTAATTTTACTGCTTGGAGTATTTGACGGCGGTCAATTTATTTATTTTCAATTTTAAGTCGGTATATGAATAAATATCTATCAAGGGTATTAAAAATATTTGTTTTTATTTTTCTTTTGGTAATTTTGGATCAGGTTATCGGTAATATTTTACGCAAGTATTATTTTACCCAGACTTCAGGACCAAATTACATACTGACGAATACATTCAGGGAATGTAATGCGGATATTCTCATCTTTGGCAGTTCGAGGGCGATGTATCATTACGACCCGCGTTTAATACGGGATTCCCTGAAAATGAGCTGTTATAATGTCGGTCAACCCGGAGCTGCAAGTATATTGCTGCCATACGCTTTGTTTAAGGTGATGACAAAACGCTACACCCCTAAAATAATAATACTTGAATATAATGCGGACATAAACGGAGGTGCCAGGGGATACGACAGATTATCGGTTTTACTTCCTTATTACAAAGATTACCCAGAATTAGACCCGATTATTTCGGTAAGAAGTCCGTACGAAAAATTTAAGCTAATGTCGGCAATATATCCATTCAATTCCAATATAGTTTATATTGTCAGGTACAATACGAATGCGTTTGTAGAGCGGAAGGACATCGACGGATTTTACCCGGCTAAGAGTAAAATACCAAATATGGAAGTACTGGAAAAGCTGATTAAAGCAGACCAGGAATATAATATGAAAGCGAAATATGACTCTAATGTTGTAATTGCATTGAAATATGTAATAGATTGGAGTAAAGAAAAAAATATTTCTCTTTTTATTGTAAATTCACCTGTTTTTCACATGGAAAACGAAAGTCAGATTCCGACATCACAGGCTTCACAGCAGGCAGTAGATTACATAAAAAAAAGCAATGTAAATTATTTTGATTTTTCCTCCGACTCAACTTTTCAAGGGCATATGGAGTGGTTTTTCGATCATATTCATTTAAACGAAGACGGAGCGAAAGTTTTTACAAATGTTATAATAGACACTTTAAAAAAATATTATTCACCCCGCTCCGAATAATAAAAACTATACAACAATAATGCTTATTTAACGATATCGAATTTAATTACATTAATTCATATTCTTTACATCGAGTATTCTTCTGTTATATCGGTTTTCTTTTCGAAGAATTTGAAATCGCTCAGCGGGAGCTTTTCGTCGACTTCGAGTTTAATAAAAACCCAGTACCTAAGGCACAGCCTTAAAATCTTATTAATAAATCCGCTCGTGAGGTAGTTGAATATCAGGGGATTTACCCTCAATCTGATAAATTTGGAATTGCTTCCGCCTTTATATCTCTGGAGCCATCTTTCGATTTCGGTGATATAGCTCATTTCGCTCTGGACTCTTCCCGTGCCGCTGCACATAGGGCACTGGTTCGACATTCGGTGAAGGATACTTTGTCTGATTCTTTGCCGAGTGATTTGGACGATACCAAAATCGCTCATCGGCAAAATAGTCACCTTAGCCCGGTCGCGTCTGAATTCCCTACGGAGTTCGTCGTAGAGTTTTTTCTTGTTTTCCTCTTCATATAAGTCGATAAAGTCAACGACTACAATGCCGCCGATATCCCTGAGTCTGAGTTGTCTGACGATTTCTTTTGCGGCATCGAAATTTATTTTCAGGGAGTTTGTTTCCTGTTCTCTTGACTTAGCATATTTTCCGCTGTTAACATCTATAACGGTCATAGCCTCGGTGGTTTCTATTACGAGGTAACCTGAGTTTTTGAGCCAGACTTTTTTATTGAGCGATTCTTCGATTTGCTTTTCGATGTTCCTGACGTCGAAGAGTGGAATACTGTCTGTATATAATTCGAGCTTATTCGAGAATTCGGGTGAGGTATCATCAACGTAATTTTTAATTTGTTTATACAGTTTTCTCGAATCGACGGTGATTTTACTGACATCATCCCTGAACAAGTCCCTCATAACGGAGGAAGTAGTAGACGCATCTTTATACAGCATAGCAGGAGCTTTCATGGACTTCATCTTATTTTGGATTTCGTTCCAGGTGCTTATGAGTTTATTCAGGTCATCGAGTATGAGGTTATCGTCCTGTCCTGCGGCAACTGTTCGAATGATAGCTCCGAATCCTTCCGGGAGTACGGGTCTTATGATATTTCTCAGTCTTCTTTTTTCTCTGTAGTTATATATTTTTTTCGAGACACCAATGCGTCTATTGTATGGAATCAGAACCAGATACCTTCCGGGTAGGGAATATTTAGTAGTAACCCTGACGCCTTTATTACCAACGGGTTCTTTGGTAATTTGGACAATAATATCCTGTCCTCTTTGAATATTAGAGGGAAGCGGTTTTTCTTTGCTATATGTTTTACCGGAATACTGATGGGAAGTTTCTTCCTCATCGTCTTCATCAATATCTTCCTCGTCACCGAGAATAGATTTATAGTCGTTTACGTTTGTATCCATATCGGAGAAATGGAGGAATGCGTCCTGTGGAAAACCGATATTTATGAAAGCCGCTCTTATGCCGTGCATGACTTTAGCAACTTTACCGAGGTACAGGTCACCCACATTGCGGCCGAGGTCCGGGCTTTCGTAAAAGAGTTCGGTTAATTTTCCCTCTTCGGTTATAGCAATCCTTACTTCATCCGAAGTGGAGTTAATGAGAATTTCTTTTTTCATTAGATCTTAATTATTTCAACAATTTCGTTATGAATTCATAGAAGCAAGGAACTCTTTATTGGATTTCGTACCGCGCATTTTTTCGAGGAGAAACTCCATCGCTTCTACGGGGTTTAAATCCGAGGTTATTTTTCTCAGCAAATACATTCTGTTAAGAGATTCGTTATCAAGAAGGAGTTCTTCTTTTCTCGTACCTGAACGGTTAAGGTCTACAGCCGGGAAGATTCTTCTGTCGGAGAGTCTTCTGTCGAGGACGATTTCCATATTGCCAGTTCCTTTGAATTCTTCAAATATGACTTCGTCCATTCTGCTGCCGGTTTCAATCAGAGCAGTAGCGATGATGGTGAGGCTGCCGCCTTCGTCTATATTTCTAGCGGCGCCAAAGAATCTTTTTGGTTTATGCAGTGCATTAGCATCAACTCCGCCAGAGAGTATTTTACCGCTGTGAGGAATAACAGTATTATGAGCACGGGCAAGACGCGTAATGCTATCCAGTAAGATTACGACATCTTTTTTAGCTTCCGTAAGTCTTTTAGCTTTTTGCAATACGACTTCGGAGACCTGCACGTGGCGGTCAGGCGGTTCATCGAACGTCGAGCTGATTACTTCAGCTTTTACGTTGCGTTGCATATCGGTTACTTCTTCGGGTCTTTCGTCTATCAGAAGGACTATCAGGTGAACTTCCGGATGATTTCGGGTAATACTATTTGCAATAGTCTGCAGAAGAATAGTTTTACCGCTTTTCGGAGGGGAAACAATAATACCTCTTTGGCCTTTGCCAATAGGAGTAAACAAATCCATGATGCGCATAGAGTATTCGTGCGGGACAGTTTCCAAAACAAAACGACTATTGGGATAAGTTGGTGTAAGGTTATCGAAGATGATTCTTTCCCTAATTCGTTCAGGGTCGCCAAAATTAACTTCTTCTACTTTAAGAAGCGCAAAGAATCTTTCTCCTTCCTTAGGTGGTCTAACCTGTCCACTAACTGTATCGCCCGTTTTGAGAGAAAACTTTTTAATTTGAGACGGGGAGACATAAATATCATCCGGGGAGGGCAGATAGTTATAATCCGATGACCTTAAGAAACCATATCCATCAGGCAATACTTCAAGAACTCCGGCGGCGAAAGCATAACCGTCTTTTTGAGTAGTTGCTTCGATTATTTTAAAAATAAGTTCCTGCTTTTTCAAATCGCTATAGCCAGTTAATTTCAGTTCTTTAGCGATTTGAATGAGCTCGGCGACTTTTTTCGTCTTTAGGAGTTCGAAATTTTTATCCTTATCGGCATTTTCTTTGACAACAATGTCTTTTTTGCCATTTTTTTCGGTCATTTCCATTACCTTTCATTAGAATTTAATATGGTATTTAAATTTGGTATTATTTAATAAAATATAATATATAAATCAATTTTTACATACAGAAGTATACCGGTGTGATATATAATGTCTATTGATGTTAATATAAACTATTATAAATAATGAAAAGTTTCAAGTGAAAAAAACAATAACGCAATTTTTCCCTGAAATCCATGTCTTACTATGAAAAAGTATCTAAAATACAGCTTAAATGAATATTACGGTGGATATACCGTTCGAAAATTTCAGTCGGTGTTATCAGTTATCGTTCCAAGTATGTTTTACCGACACATTGTACCCGCCGTAGTCTTCGCACTGCCTAACAGCTTCATTTTTAGCTTTTGACAGACTGCTGTATCCGAGTGCGACGCCGATTACCCTGTTACCGTCCGAGTTTTTTCCGATAGCAATTGCGCCATATCCTTTATTCTCTGTAGAAGCAATCAGCACGGGATTTGTTCCGCCGTAATTTACGCATTGGTTATATGCTTCATTTTTTGCATCGTATTCGGAGCTGTAGTTGTATGCATATCCATAGGCACCGGTTTCTGTGCAGAAGTAGACGGCGCTCTGAGAGAAGCTTTTCGAAACGAAGAGCAGAATCAAAAAGACAGAGAAGAGGATAATTTTTTTCATTTTAAGTTTTTTAGGCATTATTAAAAAAAGAGCATTGTTAATTGTATAAATCTCCGAATATTATAGCTAAATTGCAAGGAAAAAGTTTCAGGAAATCAGAAAAAAATAACCCTATCGGTTTACCGATAGGGTTTTAGTATTTAGCTATATTTCTGTAAATTGTTTTTTTTATCTTTCTTTATTTAAAAACTATTTAATAAGCACCATTCGCTTCACCCGAACGAAATCACCTGCCTGAATCCTGTAGAAATACACTCCTGATGCAAAATTGCTTCCGTCGAAGCTTACTTCATATATTCCGGGAGATTTTTTCTCGTTTATCAATGTTGTTATTTCTCTTCCGAGAATATCGTAAACTTTTATTGTAACAAATCTTGAATCTTTTATCTGGAATTTTATAATTGTATTTGGATTGAACGGATTCGGGTAATTTTGCTCGAGTTTAAATTCTCTTGGTATTGTGTTCCCAATTGTATTTACACCTATTGTCCCAAACTGCTCATAGTCGGTTAAAAAGCAGTTTGCTTCAGGATACGGAGTCTTTGTTAACGAGGTTATTATATTCATCTTTCCGTTTTTGTTTATATCAAAAAATTTTGCTCCTAAAAACCCAACAGAATCGAGAGTGAAAAATAATGCTCTTGTAAATGAATATGTTCCAATTCTTCTGTATAGATGAGTTCTTTGCATATCTTTATAAATTATACTGTAATACACGGAAGGAAATAAAATACAATATATATTATCAATATATCCCGTATCGATATCCAGATTTGGTCCGTTCGCAATTCCGGCAGTGTCCCACCAGGGTGCATAAAAGCTGTTTTGTCCCGGACTTCCGGTATGTTTTAAAACACCAAGCGAACCTGTGCCTAACCCCGGTCCCGCCATTAGCATTTCGTCAAAACCATCTCCATCGAAATCCTTCATCTTTACCCATCCTGCAAGAGGCTCGTTTAATATTGCTGTTTTTAATTCATATCCTGTCTGTCCACCTCCCGTCGAATCCAGGTACTTAAACCATCCTGTGCTCCCCTGGGTTGTTGTTAATACTATTTCCTGTCTTCCGTCTTCATCTATATCCCCTACATTGAAAGAATATGCATTCCCGATAAAATTATCTCCCGCCCAAACCAAAGGGACAAATTGATAAGCATAATCCGATTTCATACTATATCGCCATCTGCAGGTTGTAGAATTCCTGTCCCAGTTTGTATATAATGCATAAACCAATTGCTGTGATTCTTTTACTTCGATTGTGTAATATCCGTCAAATGATGTTATCCGCCATTTATATTTTCCCTCACCATAGCATTCCCATACTCCAGCAGATATTTTGTTGTTTATTCTATCCCAGCATGTTCCGAAAAATTCTTTATTTCCGTCTTTATCAATATCAACCATTTGTATAAACATATTTCTACCTCCATTTACAAGCAAAGTATCCCAATCGATTCTGTATGAACTACCCCCTATACACTCGAATACTACCATTGTAGTTGGAGCGTATAGAGTCGGATATGGAAATGTATCTCCAATAGGATAAAAAGTAAATACTGCTTCATTTTTTCCGTCCCGGTCAAAATCGCCTGTTGATACAGCATACCACAACGGGTCTCCGCTTACTTCACTCTGCCATTGCTTTATATATGAGATATCCCACATAAATACACGCGGTTCATCCAAAAAATTTTTTAATGGTGTTTTGGACTTTCTATTATTCAGATTATTCAGGTATGCGTTACTTCGGTTTTCTAATCTGCCATCTTTATATTTAATTTCCATATCGCATAATGGCATTGCAAACATCTTTTCTTTTTCACGGTCAATCTCCAACGATATTGACTTTACATCTGCATCTGCTTCGATGCATCTAATGAAACTATATGTTCCATTGCCGTTGTTTTTATATAACCTGATTTCTCTTAATGTATTATAATAGATGGCTATATCCTCAAAGTAATCATCAGTTGTTATTATTCCTATTGCTATTGTATCTTTTTGTTTTTGTGTTAATGAGTTTTTTTCGATTTCTCCCAGTTTGTTAACTTTTAATCCGAAATCCTGAAGTTTAAAGAGATTTTGTGAGTAAGAAGTGCTGAAAAAGAATAAGAAAAGTATTACAACCGGGATATTACATTTACTTAACATATTATTTGTGATATTTAAGTTTTGTAAAAAATGTAATAATTATTCTATATACTTTTCTTTCGATATGATAATAAAACAAATCTACAGATACCGACATAAAATGTCAAGATAAAAGATTGTCAATTTTAGAATAATTCTCATTTTTTGGAAAATTTATAACCCAGCAGAATCCCTGTAATGGGAAACTACCGGGTTAATTAAAACAATATGTTTTATTTTACTAATAACATAGATTTTGTGACTCTAAAGCCATTTACTTCAAATGTATAAAAATATATACCGCTCGAATACCTGGATGCATTAAAATCATAAATATAATTTCCTTTTTTCTTGAATTCATTTGTTACTTTTACTATTTCTCTTCCAAGAATGTCATAAATTGTAATTTTTACAAATCCGTCTTTTGGCAGGGAATACATAATTTTTGTTACTGGATTAAATGGATTCGGGAAATTACAAATACTATAATCTTTTGGCATAAAATTAATATTACTCGATGTCGTTGGATTATCTTCAGGTGGAGGGATTGGAGTCGGACCCTGAACATGATAGCCTAACTCATTTGAAGCAACCGATGCATTTGATGTTTGGTCTATACATTTTACATAATAAAAGCAATTGTCAGGTGGAGTTTCATCCCCTTCCGACCAGACTATATATTCACTCATATCTGTCCATTCGTCCTGGTTGGAATTAATTGTTGCAAAATTTACAAAATCATTTGAACCTACACCTTTTTTCCAGATTTGATATTGAGCAATATCTCTGTCTTTTCGGTCTTTAATTTTAATTTTTGGCCTCCATAGCATCCCGGTTAACTCATATTTCTTGAAAATATGCGGTGGAGCAGGACTCACATCCTGGTTAACGGCGTCTCTTATATATATACCGTGAGTAGATGTGCCCCCTGAAGAACCACCGCACCATATACTAACGCAAGACCACCTTTATTATATATATCAGCCAATTCCATCTGGTCAATAAAGCCTGTCATCGCTATGTGGGAGGGAAGAGTCTGCTGTAAATTAAAATTCGAACCGTTATTTGTGTTTATGTAAACCTGACCTGAAGCACATAAACCTAAAATAACAAAATCGCTGACCCCATCCATATTTAAATCAACCGCTTTAATTTTCATATTTGAAAGACCCGTTGAAGTTGAAAAAGAAGGTGTGCTTTGTATAGTTCCGGAATTATTCAAATATACTTTTACATAATATGTATAAGTTGAATTACTGTAGCCAACTGCTACTATATCATTTAAGCCGTCGTTATTGAAATCTGCAGCGTCGATATCGTCAATTGTCATACCAGCATCTATTGTTTGCGATAGTGTCAAACCATTATTATTACTGTTTAAATAAATATAAAGATTGCTTCCGTTGAATCCGATTAATTCATCTTTATTTGGATTTGTCCCGGTAAAATCTTTAAATAAATTTATATAATCATCTATTTGGACTATTAGGAATTTTTGAAGATTTATATTAAAGGTAAATGGATTATTCAAGTTTAAATAACCATCGTGAAGATTTTGAAATATTTTTATACTGCTTCCTGAGATAATTCCGACGTCGTCGTAATCATCAGTATTATCGAATCTTCCCTTTGTGATATAACTTCCTATACCAGATGAAGAACTTTGAACAATACCTGAAATTGTATTGTTGGCATTTCTATGAACCTGTAATTGATTTGACCGGATTAAAACCGGGTCGAGCTTTCCCGCACCCAAATCAACTGCTACGATGCCATTCATCACATTTATATCTTGATTTACAAAAGTCTCCAGAAAGAAACTGCTTGAACTGTTGTAATATCCCGGATTTCCAGTAGGATTTGAATACCAGTAGCCTTTTTTCTTGTATACCATTAGCATTTGGTCACCATCTTGAAAATTCGATGAAACAACTAATGCTAAATAATTATTATCAACTTCAGCGAAGCTTAAGTAATAATGTGCAAATGTATAGGTACCACTTTCTACCGGAATATTTCTATGTGTAGTAAAATTGTCCTGTGCATATAGCGGTGATAATGATAATATAATTATTAATATCATTAATTTTATTATTGATTTGTTCTCCATAATCGTTTTTTTTAAAAGTTTGTAAAAAATTTTGAATTTAAAGCATTATTTTTTGGGGATTAATATCTAAAATAAAATATCGATATTGTACCCGCATATACACCCGGCGGAGTATCCATAACCTCTCCTTTTTTAAAGTTTTAAATTTAGTTATTTTAAAAACAAAGGGCGGAATTTCTATCCCGTTACTTTGGGATAAAAAAAAATCCATTAATTATTCCTGTCAGAGAATTAATGAGAACCGCCCTTTTTAATTATGAATTTTGTATTTAGTATTCTTAATTAAAAAACTTTATTTTTGTTTTTTTACACTAAATGAATATAAAATCATTAAATGTAGTTCATTAAAGCCGGCTAAGAATAAACAACTTTTTCGTTTCGAAAGGGAATCTTAAATCTAATAGCATCATTAGCATTCTATACGTCAATAAATAGTAAGTGAAATATCTTATGACAATAATAGAATAATTTCCATTAATATATTATTATTCGATAATCTTGTCAATACCATAATATGAATTTAACCCCCCATATATATATATTAATACAGTATATTTAAAAATTATTGTGTCGGAAGTATAAAACAGCGGAGACTCTCCGATATGAGGAAGGCAACGTGGATGAAAATGAATTATGTAGTTATTGAATTTAAAAGAGAAAAAATAAGAAAATTGATAAAACAGTGAGAAATAGGTATTTTTACATATGGCACAGAAAAAAGACAGAAAAAAGCAGGTGCAAAAGGAAGCGATAAATCTCGAGTTTCCTTTTGAGCCGACGAAAAACATTAAGCTCTTAATTTTTATTGCAATTGCAATAATATCGTTCGGATTATCGTTTTATTATCTGAATTTTGCGATGAATCAGAACTTAGGTTTCGGATTTCCGCTGGATGACCCGTGGATACATTTAACTTTCGCAAAGAACCTTGTCGATTACCACAGTTTTTCATATTTCAAAAATGAGATGGCAACGGCGGGCTCGACATCTCCTATATATACGTTGTTTCTTGCGGCGGGATTTTTCCTGACGAGAAACGAGATGATACTGAGTTACATACTTGGGATAACTTTTCTGATTTTATCGGGGATAGCGTTTTACAGATTAAGCAGTTTCGAATTCGGAAAGGAGAATTATTACGCGCTGATATTTACGGGAATATTTCTTGCGGATAAGTGGCTCAATTTCATTTCGCTGTCGGGAATGGAAACAACGATGTTTATTTTCGTTTTAATAGCGGCTGCATATTTTTACAAGACAAGGAAAGAGGTTCCGTTTGCCGTTTTTCTCGGACTTATATTGTGGGGAAGACCTGACGGTCTGGTATTTATATGCGCTCTTGCTCTGGATTACCTGATTGCGAGATATTTTTCAAAGAGCGATAAAAATATTATAATATTTAATAAGAGCGAATTAATTAAAATCGGAATTATTTCCGGTGCTATAGTGATATTATATTTTATTATGAACCTTATGTTATCCGGCTCGATTTTACCGAATACATATACAGCGAAAATCACATATTACGTTTCGAAGTTAGAGGCAAGAGGTAATTTCTTTAAATTTGAAGTGTGGCAGTATTTTACGGCGGGGGGTTACGGAATTATTATGGTCGGATTTATTTTTTCGATTTTAAAAATGATTTACGATTTGTTCAAGAAAAAATATAATCCGAATATAATATACATAGCTTTTTCTTTTACTTTGGTTTTTGTGTATTGGCTCAAAATGCCATATGCGCACAGGTTCGGAAGGTATCTGATGCCCATAATTCCATTTTTCATTTTGGCGTCGGGATTGGGATTCAGGGATTTATTTAAATTGCTTGGAGGTTATTTTAAAAACAGAAACCTTTCAATAGGATTATATTTAATAGTATCTGTCGTTATACTGATTTATAGTGTTAAAAGTTACACCGAAAATAAAGAACTGTATGCTACAGAATGTAAATACATAAACGACAGGCAGGTTGCCGCCGCACTTTGGATAAAAAATAACACAAGCGAAAACGAAATAATAGCAACTCACGATGTAGGTGCAATCGGTTTTTACTGCGGGAGAAAAATAGTTGACGTGGCGGGATTGGTTACTCCCGAATTGATTACAAAAATCAATGATGAAAATTATAATGAATTTCTTACAGATTATTTGAAAAAGGCGAACGTAAGTTATCTGGTATTTCTGAATGAATGGAACAGGGTGGTTAACCAGAATCCGCTTTTTACAACTGCAAACAAATTACCTCCTGAAGTAATGGAAATATATAAATTCATTCCCGATAAAACGCGAATATTAAATAAAAGAGTAAACAGCGGAATCAATACGATTAATTATAATTTGTTACCTGCAAGACGATATAATGAGGCTCTTAATATTCTGAATCAGTGTGTTCCTATTGACCCCCAGTCTTCATTAACATATTATATGATGGCACAAATATTTGGAATTAATAAAGATTATAACAGCTTCGAAAAAAACCTGAAAAAAGCTCTTGAGATATTTCCCGAATACAAGGATGCGCTTTTTCAATATGGTAATTATTGCAAGTCGTTAAACAGGACAGATGAAGCGAGGAATTACCTGGGCGGGTATTTAAAAGTTGCTCCCGATGATAAAAAAGCTCAGGAAATATATAGATCATTAGACACAGTTAAGGTTAAATAATATTTCCTGATGAATAAAGATTTTTTGAATAGGAAACTGCTGAATATTAAAAATATTTTTGTTAAGATTTTAAATAGGATTTCGGATTTTTTCAATAATCAACTTATACCTCTTTCCAAAAGGATTATAATTTTTATAAAAGAAAATTCGAAAACCATATCGAAAAGAATTATTGATTGGGCTTCGGATTTTTACAGGAATAAATTCCTGCCTTTTTTTAATAAAATAATTCACGGAATAAAGGAATTCTCAAAATTAATTTCCATCGATGCAGGAGAAGATAACAGAGAGCTGGTAAAAATATTTGCCGAAACTTTCAGTGTTTTGTTATTATATCTCAAAAGAGGCGGAAAAGAAATAAAGCTTTTATTTTCACGCAGAAAAGAATTCATTGCACACATTAAGTATTTATCCTACAAGAGACTTATTCTTTACGTAATAATATTGATTTCATTCGATATTTTTTTAATCTGGTTCAGCACTTACAGAATTTTGTATGCAAAGCATTACTGGGAGGGGGTTCAGGAAAAGAAATTTTTCATCCGTCCGGGAAAAAGTCTTGACGAAATAATAGATGATTTACAGCAGAACGACATTTTGGAGAGCAGGTTTATTTTCAAGGTTTACGTAAAGCTTTCGGGTAAAGAGGACAAGATAATTTCCAGGAGGTATTTATTTAACAGCGGAATCAGCAACAGCGAGCTTTTGAATTTACTGACCGACAGAAGCATGGTGCAGATGGAGAAGTTCACATTAATAGAGGGTTTGAGGATAAAGCAGATTGCTAGGATTGTGGAATCGAGATTGCAGCTTTCGCAGGAACTATTCATCAAGGAAACGGAAAACGATTCTCTAATAAACATACTTGGTCTGAAGGGAAAGATAAAAAATCTCGAGGGATTTTTATTTCCCGACACATATTTTCTGCCTCTCGATGTGGACGAGAGGGGATTGGTGAATATTTTATTCAATGAATTCAGAAAAAAAGTATTAAGTAGCGAAGAAATTATGCGGAGCATAAAAGAAGAAAATAAAAATCTGCTAGATGTAATAATACTTGCTTCCATTATCCAGGGTGAGACCAATTTGAGAGAAGAAATGGGAACGATTTCGGGAGTATATCACAACAGGTTGAGGAAGAAGATGAAGCTTGAGGCAGACCCGACCATACAATATGTATTACCGGACGGGCCGAAACCAAAGCTGAAATACAGTGATTTAAAAATTAATTCTCCTTATAATACTTACAGGTATGCAGGTTTGCCTCCGGGACCGATAAACAATCCGGGATTACATGCAATTAAATCGTCGATTAATCCGGAGAGCAACGTTTTTTTATTTTTCGTGGCGACAGGAAACGGTGGTCACAAATTTTCCGAGACTTATCAGGAGCATTTAAAAGCGGTGGAGGAGTACAGGAAAAACACAGAGAAAAAAGGTGAATAGTAGTACAAAAATATTAACCGTGATTTTTTCGAAGCTGGATTTCCGAGACAGAGAAAATGCGGGAAAGAGAAAGTTCCTCGGAATATTGGTGTCGTATCTCTTTGCCAATTCTGCTTTATCCTTCAACAATTTTTTTTCATTCAACAAGGAAAGCTACACAATATTATCTTTTTCTACGGGAGTATTTCTACTTGTTTTTATAATTCTGGGTGATTTTGCGAATATTTTTTTTACGAAAAAATACAATGAAGTCTTAAACACTCTTCCGATAAGGAATTCCGAAATAGTATCGTCAAAATTTATTTCCGCATTTTTATTTATAGCCGTATACGGATTAATTATAGCGGTGCCTCAGGCAGTATTTTTTGGGTTGTATGAAACGAGCGTGCCGGAAATTATTTTATTTTTTACGGCGAACCTGTTCTCTTTGTTTTTTATTTGCGGTGTAATACTTGTTTTATATACGATGAGCTATAAATTGTTTTCGAAAAAGTCGAATACAGTTTTATATATTCTGCAGTTTGTTTTTTTCTTTTATGTAATTGCGGTATCGAGTATGGCATCAAGGTATGAGTCCGCAAAACACGATATATTATCCTTTGGATTCGTGAAATTTCTGCCTCAGTTTTATTTTGCGGATTCCATAAATAATCAGTGGATATTAGCCCTTCTGGTTTTATTGACGTTTTTTTTATACATTTTTTTCTTTTATTACCTGAAAAGGAATTACGGAAAAATATCGTTATTGATATCTGGAATCGATTTGGTATCAAAGAGAAAGAAAGGCGGAGGGAGATTATTCAAAAAATACAACAAAATAATCTGTGCGCATATAATCGGAAATAACGAAGAAAAGGCATCATTTTTACTGACGCTGAATCAGTTTATCAATTCAAAATCTTTAAAATTGAAATTTATTCCCCTAACATTTCTACCCTTAATAGTATGTCTTATTACTTTATTTACCGGTGAATTGACATTCAGTGTTTTCAAGGATTCAGCAGACAGCATAAAGGTTCTGACGCCTTCGATATCCTTTACTTTTATTATGTGCGTACGCCTGTTGATTTCGGTGACGAAAACGGAAGACGATAGTTCCCCGGAGATAAGATGGGTTTATTCATCTCTGCCGATTTTGAGTTTAAAGAGAATGCAAAATGCGAACATAAAGTTTGTATTCGTCAACTTTGTTTTTCCGGTGATGATAGTTTTGTTTTGTATGCTGAGTTTCAAAATGGATGTTTACCATTTGCTGCTTAACATGATATTTATATTTACCGCGGCATATTTCGTTAATACGTTTTTTTTATTTTTTGACAGGGTATATCCGTTTAGTCTCGAAAGCACGAGATACAATTCAATATCGAAACTCGGGGAAATATTTTTTATTATGCTAATCGGCATAGCAATTTTTGTTGCTCAGATTTTTATATTTGAAAATGTTATATTTGTAATAATATCGATTGCGGTGTTTCTGGTTATTTCATTTTTATTAAAACAAAAAAGTTTTGCATTAAGAAAGCAATAGACAAAAATTATGGAAGCACAGGATAAACCGGATTTAGCGGTTCCGAAAACGGAAACGAAGCCATTGGTGAAATCATATAATGGTGAAGGAAAGAACGTAATATTAGGCATAACAGGAACGAGCGGGGCGATATACGGATTGAGGATGCTGAGGGCGCTGATAATGAGTGATTTCAACGTCGATTTAATCCTGACGGAATTTTCGCATTTCACGCTTTTCAAGGAGTGTGGTGTAGAGCTGAAACCGGGGAATGTACAGAACATATTTCCCGAAATAATGATGAGGAAATCTTCGGTATCGTTTCACAATAATCTGGATTTAAAGTCGGATATTTTTATGAACTGGTACAATGCATACGGTATGATAGTATGTCCGTGCTCGATGGATTACGTTGCGGGAATAGCAAATGGAGAGGAAAAAAATCTGATAGAGAAATCCGCCGACTGGGCACTCTCGTATTCGAAGCCGTTGATAGTAGTGCCGAGAGAGACACCGATAAACAGGATACAATTGAGAAATATGGGAAAGATAATCGAAGCCGGGGGAAAAGTGGTTCCCGCGATGCCAGGCTTTGAATACAACCCGAAGGACTTTAACGACCTTGCCGATTACGTTTGCGGAAAAGTTCTGAATTTACTGATGCAGAGCGGCTCGACGGTTTGATAAGCAGACCCATACCTACACTAAATATTGCAATTGGGTAAATATTGATTATTTGTTTTTAGATTAAGCTTTATTATATTAAAACAGGTTTAACAATAAAAAAAACATTACAAATCAAAAAGAAAGGAGAGAACAATGTTTGGATTCGGAAAGAAGAAAGACCCGAAGGATGCAATAAACGATGCCGATAAAGCTTTAAATAAAGGAGTATCCGGATTTATGGCAAAAACCTTTATGGGAAAAGATTTCGTAAATAAAGCCAACGAAGGGCTCGATATGGCAAAACAGTATTCCGATTATGACGGCAAAAAAGCACAGCTTATGGCAACAGGATTGGGGGGGACGGCGGAAGTGCTGACAATAGCGGATACGGGAGCGATGGTAAACTACAATCCCGTTGTGCAGATGAAACTGAAAGTACAGCCGCAATACGGACCGGAATTCGATACGGAGATACAAACAGCGGTTTCGAAAATCGCGGTTCCGCGGGTCGGTGACAAGCTGAACATAAAATACAATCCCGCAAACACATCGGAGTTGATAATAATTTAGAGAATGAATACTTTTTCAGGAAATTATAATCCCGCTTACAGAATATAAATGAGCGGGATTTTTTATAATTTTTTTTATTTTTCTACCATAGTAACTTTGGTCATTTTGACTTCGGTGAGTGGTTTATCGCCTGCGCCGGTTTTAACTTTGCCGATTTTTTCCACGACATCCATACCTGAGATAATTTCCCCGAACACTGCGTGTTTGCCGTCGAGGTGCGGCTGAGGAGCGAGCGTTATGAAGAACTGTGAAGTGCCGGTATTCGGACCTCTGTTAGCCATAGAGAGAATGCCTTTTTTATCGTGTTTAAGTCCGGGACCGAATTCATCTTTAATGGTAGTTTTCGAGCCGCCAGTTCCTGTGCCTGTGGGGTCTCCGCCCTGAATCATAAATCCGTCTATTACCCTGTGGAATATAATCCCGTTAAAAAATCCCTGGTTTACGAGGTCGATAAAATTTTTCGTGGTTATGGGAGCTTTTTCCGTATACATTTTTGCTTTAAATGTACCCATTGTAGTTTCGAACTTCACGATATTGAGGTTCGATTTTTCATCTTTCTTCACATCGGTTTTATCCGTTCCGTCGTCGGATGTGGTAGTAGTTGTAGTATCTTTTTTCTGTTCGGTCAGGGGAGGGGTCTGTTGTTTTACGGTATCGACTTTTTTCTCGTCGGTTTTTGGTTTTTCCTCGTCCTTACCGCATC
Organism: uncultured Ignavibacteriaceae bacterium; assembly: GCA_964501535.1. Taxonomy (GTDB): domain Bacteria; phylum Bacteroidota; class Ignavibacteria; order Tepidaquicellales; family Tepidaquicellaceae; genus FEN-1279. The sequence continues at coordinate 235,763 of CAZCSV010000002.1, forward strand.
CGGAAATAATTATTGCGAATGCAAAGAATACAATCACGAGCAGGTTAAATAATTTTGCCATTTTATTTCTCCTTAAAGTTTTAAAAAAAATATTTTAAATTTCATATTTCCGATTATCTAACGGGAATGAAAATTTTTATTCCTCTTCGAGAGTTACTTTCAGCATTTTCACTTCATCAACCGGCCTGTCGTTGCCGTCAGTTTTAACTTTTCCGATTTTTGTAATAACGTCCAAGCCCTCGGTAATTTCTCCGAAGATGGTATATTTGCCGTCGAGAAAATCGAGTGGAGCAAGAGTGATATAGAACTGCGAGTCCTGAGAATTTGGTCTTCCGGAGTTAGCCATAGCGACCATGCCTTTTTTATTATGTTTCAGGTTATTGTTGAATTCATCGGGGATATTTTTTCCCGAGCCGCCCGTTCCAGTGCCGGTTGGGTCTCCGCCCTGAATCACGAATCCGTCTATAATCCGGTGAAAAATTATTCCGTCATAAAAATTTCTCGATATAAGGTCTTTGATATGAGCGACAGTTTTCGGGGCTTCTTCGGGATAGAGTTTAATTTTAAACGTTCCCTGATTGGTTTCGATTTTCATGATGTTATATGATTTATAGTTTTTAGAAGAACCGCAATTTGAAAAAGAGAATGCGAGTAGAATTAAAAAAAAAATTATAATAATTTTCATATTCATTAAAACTGTTTAAGGAATCTTATATCGTTTTCGTAGAACATCCTGATATCCGGGATGCCGTGTCTTATCATAAGTGTTCTTTCCATTCCCATTCCGAAGGCGTAGCCGGAATATATTTCGGGGTCATAGTTGACGAACTTGAAGACATTCGGGTCGACCATACCGCACCCGAGGATTTCGAGCCAGCCGGTATATTTACAAATCCTGCATCCTTTGCTTTTACAGAGGAAGCATTCGACATCCATTTCCGCGGAGGGTTCCGTGAACGGGAAGTAGCTTGGTCTCAGTCTGATTTTAATATCTCTGCCGAAGAATTCCTTTGCGAAGTAATCGAGTGTTCCCTTGAGTTCCGCGAATGTAACGTTTTTATCGACATACAAACCTTCAACCTGATGGAACATAGAGAGCGAGCGTGAGCTGATGGCTTCGTTCCTGTAGCTTTTGCCGGGGACGATTACGCGTATGGGAGGTTTTTGGTTTTCCATAATTCTAATCTGACCGGGTGATGTATGAGTTCTTAAAAGATACCTGTTATTTTTATCTCCGCCCGGAATGTAAAAAGTATCCTGCATATCGCGTGAAGGATGCCAGTTTGGGGTATTGAGCGCATCGAAGTTATGGTATTCGTCCTCTATTTCGGGACCTTCATAAACTTTGAATCCGATTCTTTCGAATATTCTTGTAATATCTTCGAGAGCCTGTGTGAGCAGGTGTTTAGAGCCTGTGTTATAAGTTTTACCCGGAAGAGTGAAATCGTCTATTTCAGTTCCGGCGGGTTTAACGCTTTCGAGGGATTTACATTTGACTTCGAAAAGTTCCGTCGCAAAATTTTTAAGTTCATTAAGAGCTTTTCCGTAGCCGGCTTTAATGCTTTTGTCTGCGGTTTTGAGATTTTCGAATAAGTCATTTAGCAGACCTTTTCTGCTCAGGTAGTATAACCGAAATTCCTCGAGTGCCTCGGGTCCTGCGATTTTGGAAGCTTTTTCTTCGATTTCTTTCTTTATTTTTTCTATATTTTCAAGCATAAATTATCTTTTTTAAAGTATAGCCTGCAGAGTAATATTTATAAAGTTCAATTATAATAAAGACGGACAAATATTAAAACTCAAAAAAAAAGCGGATTATACAAATCCGCTTTTCGATAAAATATTTTATTATTTCAGTTCATAGCGAATTTAACGATTTCGTTAAAGGCATTGATATCGTTGTAAGCCAGTTCTGCTAAGGTTTTTCTGTTAATGTTGATTTTTTTCTCGTGCAGTTTACCCATTAATTTGGAATAGGTTGTGTTATTGAGTCTTGCACCTGCGTTAATGCGTGCAATCCACAAACTTTTATAGACACGTTTTTTCAGTTTTCTGTCGCGGTATGAATGCACCAGACCTTTTTCCACGGCGTTTTTTGCGATTGTATAGACCTTGCTTCTCGCACCGTAGTATCCTTTTGCCTTTGCAAGCACGCGTTTTCTTCTTTTGTGTGAAGCTACTTTATTTTTAGCTCTTGGCATAATTACTCCTTAATAAATTTTTTAAAATTGAGGTACGGAAAATCCTGTCCCGTTTTGAACCTCTTCTTGTTAAAATGGTTTCCGTAAATCCGGAAACACTTATTCCGCAAGAATCATTCGTTTGACTCTTTTGGAATCGCCGTCTGCGACGGTTGTAGCAGTTCTTAGATTTCTTTTACGCTTTGGAGATTTTTTCGTCAAAATGTGGCTTTTGTACGCTTTCTCTCTTTTTATTTTTCCCGTAGCAGTGGTTTTAAATCTCTTTTTGGCTGCACGGTTAGATTTCATCTTAGGCATTTAGAAAAAATATCCTTTCTAGTTATTTTTATTCCGTTTTAGTATCAGCCGCTTCTTTTACATCAGGTGCTGATTTTAATTTATTTTCTTTATCAAGTTTTGCTTTATAAACCTGAATTTTGTTTTTGTCGGGTACCAGGTACGATGTAAGCATTTTACCCTCGAGTTTTGGCGGTGATTCGATTTTGCCTACTTCCAATAATTTTTCAAGAATTTCATTCATGAGTTGTTTACCGAATTCGGGATGAGTAATCATTCTTCCTTTATATATCACCGTAGCTTTGATCTTATGGCCTTCCATCAGAAACTGTTTCAGGTGTCTTGTTTTAAAGTCAATGTCGTGAGTATCCGTATTGGCGTTGAACCTGATTTCCTTAACAGTCATTACAGACTGATTTTTTTTCTGTAATTTTTCTTTTTTTTGTCTTTCGTAGTTATATTTGCCGTAATCGATAATTTTGCATACAGGCGGTTTAGCATTCGGGGATATTTCTACCAGGTCATATCCTCTGGTTGAAGCGAGTCTCATAGCTTCAGCAGGTGTTAAAATTCCCAACGAGCCACCGTTTTCGTCGATTACTCTAATTTGATAAGCCGTAATTTCCTGGTTTACGCGTTCTTTGTATTTTTTGTCTTTAATTAAAAAGCCCTTTCTTTAATTATAAAAAAATTAATTAATAGATTTCTGTAAAACTTCTAATTTAAGTTTTTGAATAAAATCTTTCAATTCAAATTTTCCTATATCACCTTTTTTGTGTCGTCTGACCGATATATTATTGTTTTCTTTCTCTTTGTCACCCAATACTATCATATACGGAATTTTCTTGTTTTCTGCTTCGCGGATTTTATAGCCGATTTTTTCGTTTCTTGTATCGAGAAACACTCTTAGTCCTTCATTTACCAGTTCTTTTTTAATTGATTCTGCATATTCAATTTGTGCATCCGTAATGGTTAAAATGGCAGCCTGAACCGGAGCAATCCAGAGCGGGAATCTTCCTGCATAGTGTTCGGTCAGGATTCCCACGAATCTCTCGAAGCTTCCGTAGATTGCCCTGTGTATCATCACCGGGCGGTGCTTGCTTCCGTCGCTTCCTTCATAAGTTAAATCGAATTTATCGGGGAGCTGATAATCGAGCTGTACGGTAGCCAGCTGCCAGGTTCTGTTCAAAGCGTCTTTAATATGTACGTCGATTTTCGGACCGTAGAAAGCTCCATCTTTTTCGTTAACTACATAATCGAGTTTATTTGCTTTAAGAGCTTCTACCAATGCTTTTTCGGCTTCATCCCAGTCTTCAATTTTTCCCATAAACTCATCGGGTCTTGTGGAGAAATAATAATTGGGTTTAAATCCAAAAGCGGCATATGTTTCGGTCATCAGCTGTAATACACCCGTTACCTCATCGAGTATCTGGTCGGGGCGGCAGAAAATATGCGCATCATCCATAGTAAACTGTCTAACTCTGAACATTCCGCCGAGTGCACCACGGACTTCGTTTCTGTGCATTCTACCGAGTTCGCTCAATCTTATCGGCAAGTCTTTATAGCTTCTGAGTTTTGAAGAATAGACCAGAGTTGCTTCCGGACAGTTCATAGGTTTAATATACATAGTTTCATCGTCGCTGATTATCTTGAACATATTTTCCGCATAGTGAGTGGTATGTCCCGAAGTTTTAAACAGCGGCTCACGCACTATGATTGGCGTACTGATTTCATCATATTCATATTTATCGTGTAGTTTTCTCGAGAAGGATTCTATTTCCCTGTATATAATCATACCGTTCGGAAGCCAGAACGGGGCTCCGGGACTGACTTCATGGAAGAAGAACAAATCGAGCTCTTTACCGAGTTTTCTGTGGTCACGTCTTTTAGCTTCTTCCAGGTCTTTGAGATACTGGTCAAGTTCTTTTTGAGTCGGGAATGTTATTCCGTAAATTCTTTGCAGCATCTTTCTTTTTTCGTCACCGCGCCAGTAAGAGCCAGAGACCGACATCAGTTTCACTGCCTTGACTTTAGCCGTTGTCGGAAGATGCGGACCGCGGCACAAGTCTGTAAATTCGCCCTGATGATATAAAGAAACTACATTTTCTTCACTTGCAATAGTTTCGAGTATTTCTACTTTATACGGGTCGATTCTTTTTTTCTTAAAATATTCTATTGCTTTTAATCTTGGCATTTCCTCGCGGACGGGTTTTATGTCGCGCTTTGCTATTTCCAGAATTCTCTCTTCGATTTTTTTCAGATCATCCTCGGTGAATTTCGTATTCGAATCTACATCATAATAGAACCCGCTTTCTATTGCGGGACCGACGCCGAATTTTGCACCGGGATAGAGCTCTTCGATTGCCTGCGCCATCATATGTGATGAAGTATGCCAATAGCATTCCTTACCTTCGGGAGAATCGAATTTGAAAAACATAATTTTTCCGTCTTCATCGAGCGGAGCGGATAAATCTATTGCTTTTCCGTTCAGTTCACATACAAGCACGCTGTCGGCAAATTTATTGCTTATTGATTTAGCGATATCCATTGCGGTGATGCCTTTTTCATACTGCTTATCGCTTCCGTCAGGAAAAAATATTTTAATTTTTTCAGCCATATTTAGTTCATTTTTCTGTATTATCTTTGTCAGATGAACACAAAATTAATAAAAAAAGTGGGCGGTAATGGACTCGAACCAATGGCCTCCACGATGTCAACGTGGCGCTCTAACCAGCTGAGCTAACCGCCCTCTGTTGGGAACACTTAAGATATACAATTATCTCCGTTTTTTCAATAGAAAAGGGAAATTTAAGCGATAATTATCAGTTATTTACACTTTTTTTGGTGCAAGATATTTATTAAACAGCATTAATCCTATTATAGTAGCTACCCCTATTCCGCTGAAAATCAGCCACAGCGTAGATGGTGCTTTGAGATTATCCACAAAATGAACATAGAGATTTGCTCCGAGAATCCCGCCGATCCCGCTTCCGATTACACCGTACAAAAATGAATATCCGAGGTACAGTGCTTTTTTATCTTCGGGGGCAATAAGACCTATATAAGAAATAAATTTCGGATGAGCAGTCATCTCGCCAATCGAGAATATTATTATCCCTGCCATAAACACCCACGCATAGGTGGAAATTGCAAGCATAGCCATACCGATTGTTCCGAGTGTTATTCCGACTATCATAGTAGGTAATGCTTTTGTGTGCTTGACTATGTTTGATACCAAGAGCTGGAGCACAATAATTGTGAACGCATTAATTACTGTAACATGCTCAGCATCGAATTTCCAGTTCGGGTTGTCCGTAAAAATTCCGAGGAAAGAATTTACGAGATTATTTACCGGAGTCATATCCATATAATCTTTTAAATACCAGAGTACAGTATCGAACATCTGGAAATACAAAATCCAGAATCCCGAATAAATTACTATCATTAATATAAATCTGAAATCTTTTAATACAAGTATAATTCCTTTCAAAGCATCGATTACGGATTTTGATGTTTCGGGTTTTTTCGGTTCTCTGTAAGCAAACAGATTTAAAAATATAAGCCAGCCGGTTCCGACAGCCGCCATCACGAAAATAAGTGACCACGAAATGCTTTTCAGCATTGGCACAAGAATCAGGGGGAATATGAAAGCACCGAGATTAATAGTCCAGTAAAAAATTCCGAATCCGAGAGTCGAATTGCTTTCATTGGTACTGCGGGCGATAGTTCCGGAAATAATTGGTTTAAAAAATCCCGCACCAAGAGTCATAAAAATCAAACTTAAAAACACAAGTGCATAAGCGGTTGCCATGCTTGTCAGAAAGTATCCGATGCTCATCACGATAAAGGCGAACATGAGGGTTTTCTTGTAACCGAACCTGTCTGCGATAGCGCCCGATAAAATCGGAAGCAAATATAACAATGGTCTTGTTACGCTATTAATCACGCCGACTGATTCTTTCGAAAATCCGAGTCCTCCTTCAGCGACATTAAGGACAAGATAGACCGAAAGCACGGACATAACTCCGTAATAGGAACCCCTTTCGAAGAATTCCATAGTAATTACGACCCAAAAATTTCTCGGAAAGGATTTTATTCCTGAAGATTTATTATTTTCCATTTTAAGAGTTCAGATAAAAGCGATGAGCAGAAAAAATTTAGTATTATTTTTTAAAATTCACGTTAATTCCCGGAGTAAGCCCGAGGGATACTTCAACACCGCCGAGTTTATAATTTCCGACTTTAATTCCGTCGACGAAGTCACTCGCTTTAAAAAGGCAAGATAAAAGAATTTTGATGATTCTTTTTTGTTTTACTTCTTCGATAATTTTTTCCCTTTCTTCGTCCTCTATTTTATTAAGGAAAGCGAAAGATACTTTAATAAGAGGCGCAATTGCGATAGATACACCCAGGCCGCTGAGTTCAAAACCTGCCCTGTTTATGAGTTCGTTGGAATCGGTAATATAATTCAGCATTTCCTGAATTTTGCTGGTGCCGGAATCTTTAAATTCTTCTTTAATTTCTTCTTCTTCCGAACCGAAAATATTGTCTTTAAAATCAGTGATTTTACCTTTGAGACCGTCTGCGGCTTCAAGGGCTTTTTCTTTAATTTTTTCGAGTGCCATAATTTATATAGTAATTTAAATTTTCATTCAAGATAGTATAATTTTGATAATGTTTAAATATAAATAATATAATATCCTGAATTTTATATTTTTACTCAAAATAAATATTTCTATTTTAAGAACTTAAGCAGGTTATTTTTTGTTAAAAATTACAGTGTATATTATTAATAATTTGTTTGGTATAAAAATTTTACAGTTTTTTATGTATAAACAGAGCAAAAAACAGGAGAGCAAATGTCAAATCAGATAAATTCCAAATCAGAAATAAAGACAGAAAAGATACCAGGTAACGGAAAATACGAAAAAACAGAAATCCTAAGCGATTATAAGCTTGCCAATGAAAGCAGGCATATGAGCATTCTCGGGCGTAAAGAGACCCTGATGGGCAGGGCAAAGTTCGGAATTTTCGGTGACGGGAAAGAAGTTGCACAGATAGCGATGGCAAAGGCATTCAAGAAAGGTGATTTCAGGTCGGGTTATTACCGTGACCAGACTTTTGCTCTTGCGACCGGTATGATGACAATCAAGCAATTATTTGCACAACTTTACGGCGATACCGATATAAACAACGAACCGGCCTGTGCGGGGCGCTCGATGAATAATCATTTTGCAACAAGATTATTAAATGAAGACGGAAGCTGGAAGCGGCAGGTGGATATGAAGAATACGACATCGGATATCGCACCGACTGCGGCACAAATGCCGAGACTGCTGGGTTTGGCGTATGCATCCAAGCTTTACAGGAACAATCCCGAATTAAAATATTTAAAGGATTTCTCGATTAACGGAAATGAAGTTGCATTCGGCACGATAGGCAATGCAAGTACAGCAGAAGGAATTTTTTATGAAACGATAAATGCAGGTGGAGTACTGATGGTTCCGCTGGCGATGTCGATATGGGATGACGGATTCGGAATTTCGGTTCCCAATATATACCAGGTAACCAAATCGAGCATATCGGAAGTACTGGAAGGATTCAGATTTAACGAAAAGCTTCAGCAGGGTTACTATATTTACCGGATTCCGGGATGGGATTATGAGAGGCTAGTTAAGACCTACAAAGAGGGAGTAGCGATAATCCGCGAAAAGCACATACCTGCGATATTTCACATAACCGAGATGACGCAGCCGCTCGGTCATTCGACAAGCGGCTCGCACGAGAGATACAAAACCAAAGAGAGGCTTCAGTGGGAGCAGGATTTCGACTGCATAAAGCAGATGAGAAAATGGATACTTGATAAAAAAATTGCCGCTGAAGAAGAGCTGAACAAGATAGAAGAAGAAGCAAAGTCGAGTGTAAAGCAGCTGCAAAGGGAAGCCTGGGATGATTTCTGCAGTCCTATAAAAAAAGAACGACAGGAATTGAGTAAAATATTTTCTGAAATTTCAGCATCGAGCAAAAGTTCGGCAAGAGTAAATGAAATCAGCAAATGGATGACAACAAATCTCGATATGGAGCGGAAGGTGAATGCACAGGCTGTATTTGACGTATTGCTTGCAACAAAAGAGGAATCCGGGAAAGCAAGAGAAAAGCTTATTGCATGGCAAAATAATTTTCTGAAAGAAAACGAAAAAAGATTCAATACTCATCTGCAAAGTGAATCATCGGAAAATGCTCTGAATGTAAAGGAAGTAAAGCCAGTTTACAAAAAGGATTCGCCGATGGTGGCAGGGCGGGAAATTTTACTGGCTTTTTTTGATGAAGCGTTTAAACGCGACCCGAGATTAATAGCATTCGGAGAAGACGTTGGTCAGCTTGGTGATGTGAACCAGGGAATGGCGGGATTACAGTCAAAGTACGGGGATATCAGGATAACGGATACGGGTATACGCGAGGCTACGATTATAGGGCAGGGGATAGGTGCGGCGCTAAGAGGATTAAGACCGATTGCGGAAATTCAATATCTCGATTACCTGCTTTATGCACTGCAAATCATAAGCGATGACCTTGCAACATTACGATACAGGACTGCAGGCGGACAGAAAGCTCCGCTAATAATAAGGACAAGGGGTCACAGGCTGGTAGGTATTTTTCATTCAGGTTCACCGATGGGTATGATAATAAACGCATTCAGAGGTCTGCACGTTTGTGTACCAAGGAGCATGACACAGGCGGCCGGATTTTACAACACGCTTTTAAAATCCGATGAACCGGGACTGATAATAGAGCGGCTGAATGCTTACAGGTATAAGGAAATGCTTCCGGCAAACATAGCAGATATTACTCTACCACTAGGGATACCGGAAATTCTTCACAAAGGTAGCGATGTTACGATAGTGACTTACGGCGCATGCACGGACATTGCAAAAACATCAATTGAAAAACTAGGGGAGGCAGGAATATCTGTCGAGCTTATCGATGTTCAGACTTTACTTCCGTTCGACATAAACGGCGTGATAGTAAATTCGCTTAAGAAAACAAACAGGATATTATTCCTCGATGAAGACGTGCCAGGCGGAGCGACTGCGTATATGATGCAAAAGGTGATTGACGAGCAGGGCGGATATCAATACTTGGATTCAAAGCCCATGGCACTGAGTGCGAAACCTCACAGGCCTCCGTATGGAGCTGACGGGGATTATTTCTCGAAGCCGAATTCGGAAGACATATTCAAAGCGGTTTATGAAATAATGGGTGAAGCTAATCCGAAGAAGTATACGAAGTTTTATTGAGAGCTCTTAGCGCACAGAAAAAAAGGAAACCATCACTACCGGGATAAAAGCAGTAACTTTTATGTTCTGCACCTTTCAAGTTTTTCGGTTCCCTCCTTATGCAATTGTTGTTTCACAAATTGAATATTGCATTTTAAAAAGGAATTATTTAAGTTAATCAGTTACGGTATTCGGATTTTCGTATATTTCATATATGAATTGAATTAATAAGGATTTTCGAGGGTATTAAAATTTTCAATAAACTAATTGTAAAATTTTAATATGGGAAAATGAAAAAGAAAATTTTTTTAGTTTTTCTTATCTTAATCGGAATTTCTGTATATTCTCAACCTAACCCCCCGACATTAATTTCACCTTTGGATAGTGCAGTGGATATTTCATTATATCCTACATTTGACTGGGCGGATGTTGCAGGAGCGATATATTATAGAATTCAAATCTCAACAAATCCGTTGTTTTCAAATTTGGTTTTAGATGTAACACAAATGACGAATTCATCATATACATTGTTACCCGGGGTATTAAATTATTGTACATGGTATTACTGGAGAGTATGTGCGATAAATTCCAACGGACAAGGTCAGTGGTCTGCATTCCGGGCTTTTAAAACAATTTGTCAAATCGGGATATCTTTAATTTCCTCCGAAATTCCTGCTGAATATAAATTATATAACAATTATCCGAATCCGTTTAATCCTGTTACAAAAATCAGGTATCTGATAACAAAGAATGATTTTACGACACTTAAGGTGTACGATATTTTAGGAAAGGAAATAGAAACTCTTGTAAACGAAAAATTATCTCCGGGAATTTACGAAGTGAGTTTTGACGGAAGTAATTTACCGAGCGGGATGTATTTCTATACAATCCGTTCGGAAGATTTTACCGATACGAAAAGAATGTTGCTAGTTAATTAAGTTCCACGTTCCCAACGCGGACGTTGGGAACGAGTTTATTTTAATTTTAATTCGAACAAAATGAAAAAGGTATTTTTAATGATACTGCTAATATTATTAGTAAGTTCTGTTTATCCACAGGTCCCGGGTATTCCAATCATAATTTCTCCGAATGATAGCGCAACTATATGTCCACCTTATATATTTGACTGGTATGATGTCCCGACAGCAACTTCATACCAAATACAATTTTCTCTAAATTCAAATTTTACAGCTCTTATTATAAACGAAGTTGTAAATATTTCACAATACACTTTACCTAATGGTTATTTAAGCAGTGCCACATATTACTACTGGCACGTATGTGCTTCAAATAATTTCGGGAACGGGCAATGGACAACTGCCCGGAGAGTGAAGGCAGGAGTACAACCGAATCCACCTGTATTATTATCTCCGCCTAACGGAGCTGTAAATGTTCCTATATATCCGTCATTCTCATGGACTTCGGTACCGGGAGCAACTGCGTATATACTTCAGGTTTCAAAAAGTTCGACTTTTGATACACTCATATATAATGACACTGTTCCTCCGTTTGGTACGATAATATTGCAACATAATACAACATATTATTGGAGAGTTTGTGCTATAGGACAGGGTTGTCCTAGTAATTGGTCATTTGTTTTTCATTTTACTACACAGTATTCATTAGTGATTAAACAGCTTTTTTCCGAAGTTCCTGCTGAGTATAAATTGTATAATAATTATCCGAATCCGTTTAATCCTGTTACAAAAATCAGGTATCAGATAACAAAGAATGATTTTACGACACTTAAGGTGTACGATATTTTAGGAAAGGAAATAGAAACTCTTGTAAACGAAAAATTATCTCCGGGAATTTACGAAGTGAGTTTTGACGGAAGTAATTTACCGAGCGGGATGTATTTCTATACAATCCGTTCGGGGGATTTTATGGATACAAAAAGGATGTTGCTGATAAAGTAAATAATATATTTTTTTATATTAAAAATTTTTCACTTATTCTCGGCAGCAGCTGACGGCTGCTGAAAATCTATCATTCTCGTTTTAAATCCGTCACCGAGCACATCGTGGACATCCATCAACAGCATGAATGCATTGGGGTCTTCCTCTTTTACTATTCTGCGCAGTTGAGTAATCTGTCTTTTATTTACGGCGCAGAAAAGCACGTCCTGCTCCTTACCCGAATATCCGCCCTTAGCGAGAAATATCGTGACGCCTCTGTCTAGTTCTTTCAGAATTCTTGCCTTGATGGCGTCTTCGCAGGTCGAGACAATATAGGCGCCTTTGACATAAGGGACACCTTCCGCCGTCAAGTCGACAATCTTGGTTGTGATAAATAAATTAAGGTATCCCCAGATAATCAGGTTTAAATCTTTAAATACTATTCCAATTGTAAATATGATTAATGTTTCTATCACCCAATAGCCAGTACCGATTGACATGCCGGTATATTGTTTCAGGACGGCGACGGGGATATCCGTTCCGCCGGTAGAGCCGTAGAATCTGAAAATAATTCCGAGTCCCAGACCAAGCATAACCGAACCGGCAAGAGAGGCCAGCAGTATATTATCAGTGAAAGCCCAGTACTGGGTGTTAATAACATCTTTAAAGAAAGGGACATGGTTATAAAGCACTTCAGGAGAGAATAAGTCTATGAAAAAAGAGCCTACCATCATTCCGAAGAAAGAGCGGAACCCGAACTGCTTCCCGAGGAAAAACCATGCAACTATGAAAAGAGGGATATTGATTACAATCATAGACACACCTGCGGGAAATCCGAACAGGTGGAACAAAACAGTTGCTATTCCTCCGACACCGCCGGGTGCGACTTTAAAGGGGATTAAAAACCATGCATAGGACATAGCGAAGACGATGCATCCGACTGTGATTCCGATGAAGTCTTTTGTATTTTCGTAGACCTTATTAATTTTGCTTTTCATGCAAATATCCTTTCGAATAAAAAATATTTTCGAAAAAAATTCTGAATATTACGGACCAAGACTGGGAAATAAAAACCAGGAATTTTTTTGATTTGTCCTTATACTTGAAGTAACAGCTTTATTTCTGTTTACAAAGATACGAAATCCGGAAATTTTAATAAAGGCAGAAGCGAGAAGTTAAAATTCATTTATCAGTCCGAAGTTTATTTTTCCGTCGGTGAATCCGTCTCCTTTTCCGAGTGCATAATTAACGCCTACAATGCCAATTGCCGTTTCAATTCGGATTCCCAGCCCGTAGCCGAACAGAAATCCTTCCTGTTTCGGAATGAAGTTGATATTATCGGTAGGTCTGAAATAATATCCGTAATCAAAAAATCCGTACATAAAGCTTTTTCTTGAAACCGAATATCTGATTTCCGTATTGCTGTAAGCGAACTGCGAAGCGAGGAACTGCTCTTCCCTGTAGCCCCTGATATTTTTATTTCCGCCGATGCGATAGAAGTCTGCATCCTCAAGCTGGTCAGAGCTGATATATCCTCCGAAGAATTTCAGAAGCAAAGTCTGTCTTTTAAAAAACGAGGAATATATATCAAGGTCCATAGAATACTTTTTGATGGAGTAGCTTCCGTTCAGTGAGATGATGCCTCTGTTGTTACTGATTTTTTTATCCCCGTAGGAATAAAAGAGCTTATACACTATTCCTTTTTCGGGTATGTAAATATTATCGCGTGTATCGTATTTCAATTCAAAACCCGCATAGATGGTTCTCGAATCGTTTGTAATGAAAATTAGAGTAGAGTCGTCCGACGGAATAACCCTGTCATATCCACCGAGGAAACTTGCTGTGAATTTATCCGTGAAGGGTAAATCACCTTTGAAATCTATTTTTCTCTGTGTATAGGATGTATCCTGGATTCTCTGCATAAATCCCAGGTTCAGATTCAGCGGCAGTCCTGCGAGGTACGGCTCTCCGTATTTGAATTCGAGTTCCTGTGTTGATTTCAGGGGTTTCTGCCATTTCGCATCAATTCGTCTTCCCGTTCCGAATATATTTCTGAAGGACAGGTTCACCAGACCCGTGAAGTATCCGCTTTCCTTTTCACTGACAGCCGGTGCATATCCGATTACGCCGTCGAAAGTATTGGTATTACCTTCCTTAACCTGTATCAGCAGGCCGGTCTTTCCCGATTTTTTCAGAGTATAAATTTTCGGGTCTTCCACCCGCTCGAATATGTTTAGTTTTTCGAGCCTCGATTTCATATTTTCTATCGATTCCCTTCTGACAAATTTATCGTCGGAGATTTTCAGCTCTCTGATAATCACATTATCGTTTGTAACTTCGTTTCCTTTTATTCTCACCTGGTCGATTTTGACCTTGGAATTTTCGGAGATGGAAATCGATATTCCCGTTTTCGGAGTCTGCCCGTCGTAATACAGGTTAATATTTTCGACATATGCTTTTGCGAATGGGATGCCTTTCTTTTCATATAAATCCAGCAATTCCTTAATGTCATTGCTGAGGGTATTGCCGTCGAGAGGTCGGCCGGTTTTGGTTTCGAACATATCCAGAATTTTTTTAGTAGGCACGGCGGTATTACCCGAGATTTTAATGTTTCCGACGTTCACTTTCTTTCCTTCTTCGATGCCTATATACAGGTTTACGGCCGAAGAGTCGCTATTATATTCGATTTCAGATTTCGTAATTTTTGCGAGAAGATAGCCTGCATTCCTGTATCTTTCGCGAATTGATTTCAGGTCGAGGTTATACTGTTCTTTATTGAAGGGTTTATCTCTTTTGTTCACCATAGAGTTGTAAAGCTCATTATTGGAATAAAAGTCGTTTCCCGAAAATGAGATGTCATTTACAACCGGCTGTGCCTCCAGACCGAGAGCAAAAAGCAGTGAAGTAAATATTACAAATCCAAGACGCATATTGTAATATTAGAACATATTTTTTTAAGATAAAATATAAAAAGATAAATATGGAGAGAATTGACAAAAAAGGTATCAGCATTTATGATAAAAGTTTTAATTCAAATTATCAAGAATTAAATTTTATCGACAATTTCATTTTTTCTCTTTTACCAGCAATTCTTTTCTTCTTCTGAAGACTGAGACAAAAAATCCCAGTGCGAGGATTACGACACCCGTCCACAGGACCCATATAAACGGCTTAATTGCAATGTTAGCGACGATAGTTTCTTCTTTACGTACATTTTTCGAAGGGTCTTTTAAGTCAACGATTGCGATTGTTGCAAGCGAGCCGCCCTCTTCTTCACCCTGCAGTTTCATATTGACGAAATAGAAATCATAATCGGGATTGCCGGTCATCTGCACTTTAATATAGTCCTGCTCGCCGTTTATTGCATGCAGTTTTGGGGATACGGTTTCGGTATTTTTACCGTCGTTTATTTTAAGTGAAGCTCCAATGGTATAATTTCCTGACATCATTTCCTTACCGCCCATCTGAATGCTGCCGAAATCGAAATCTGTGAATTCAATCTCAAGGTTTCCGATTTTCTTTTTCTCTCCTTTTTTGAAATCGAAGAGTTGGTCTTTCGAGAAGAACTGCGGTTCCTCGTATGACATAGGTGAAATGTACAGGTCTTTATAAAAGAAATTTGCTATATCGGGATTTTTCATGATTCCCTGTGAAAACGAGCTGAAATACATAACGGGTCTCATAGTCATTTGCCTGTTATCTTTTTCAACTTTAATGTTGAAGTGATACATCGTATCCGATTTATTGTTGGCATCCATAAACGGTGTAGCGCCAGCATAGGTAAATGTGTAGCCGAATGCTTCCATCGGTTTATTCAGTTCCAATGAAAGGTTGACATCTTCGCTGTATTTTCCCGAGCCGATTATGCCAAGAAAGAACAGTGCAATACCAACGTGAGCGAGCACGCCGCCGAATGTCAATTTTTTTGTTTTTATTTTTCTGGCAAGCATTATCAAATTAACAAAGAACGTAAACAGAGATGCGAAAGCAAAAATAATCATTGCAAAATTCTTTACGCCTATTATTACCAGCACAATTGTAGACACCAGAGCATAGATGAGAGGCTGGAACAAATTTGCGATAAATTTTTCCCTGCCTGTATTTTTCCATTCAAGAAAGATACTCAAACCCGAAACAACAAGAATAATAATTGTTAAAGGTAAATTCCATGTATTATAAAAATTGATATCGATTGTAGCTTTTGAAATTATGGGCATACTCGTACCTGCAGTGATAATAAGTGCAGAGGCACACAGAACAAGAGAGCCGATAAACAGGAATGTTTCCTTTGTGAAAAACGGAGGTGTATCGGCCGCAGTGCTTTTCAGGAATTTCAGTCTCAAGGATATTGCGACAATGGATATCAGGATAAACGAAGATATAAAAACTATCAGGGCAAGGTAGACTTCCGCACCCGGGTCGACAAATGAATGAACCGATGAATCTCCGAGTATTCCGCTTCGTGTTAAAAAGGTGGAATATAATACGAGAAGGAATGCAAGTACAGAGAGTATCAGATTGGTTTTTTTATAGCTTCCGTTTTTCTTCTGCACGAGCATCGTATGAATACCGGCTACGGCTAATATCCAGGGAATGAGCGAAGAATTTTCAACCGGGTCCCAAGCCCAATAGCCGCCCCAGCCAAGAATGCTGTAAGCCCAGTATCCGCCCATCATGATTCCCAAGCCGAGAATACCACCCGAGAAAAGAAACCAGGGCATAGAGAAGACCACCCACTTGTCGTACTGGTTTTTCATCAGAGCTGCGATTGCAAATGAAAATGGTACGGCAAGCGAAGCAAATCCTACGAACAGAGTAGGAGGATGAATTATCATCCAGAAATTTTGCAGAAGGGGATTCAGGCCTCTACCGTCGCGGGGAACAAATCCCGGTTCGACTTCTTTCGGAAAAGCTTCCCACAAATATGTAAAAGGGGATTTTAAAATAATAATCAAGGTTAAGAATGCCAAAACCAATGTAAAGACGGACATGACCTGAGGTTCAAGTCTATCTTTACCGGAGACAAAATTTAGAAGAAACAATCCGATAATTGCGGTGAAAAAAGTCCATAGCATAAAGCTTCCTTCCTGTCCAGACCAGAATGTCGAAATCAGCAGAGGGAGCTGAAGTTCGGAATTGCTTTGTTCCCACACATAAGCATACTGGTACTGATGGGTAAGGATAATATACATTAGAAAGACCGAGGACAGGATAACGCTGACAGCGGTAATGTGAAAAAACAGTCTTCCTATTTTCAATAAATTTTCTTTTCCGAGGTGTACGAAAAAAAATGATATTACAGAAATAGCGGAAGAAATAAATGCAATGTAGATAAAGGCTTTTCCGAGCATATTTTAACAATTAAGTTGTAATGATTTTGGTAAAATAGTTTTGCAGTCGTTTTTTATAGCAACAAAAATTCTGATTTTTTTGGATATTTTATTTGTTTTTAATTTGTTCGCCTGTCCCTTCATATTTCGAAGGGCATTTAGTAAGCACGTTATCGGCGTAAAACACGTCATCCTTTACTTTTCCTTTTGCGACAATCATTAGCTCTCCTGCTGTTTCGAAGTTATTGGGTTTGGCATCGTTCAGCATAACTTTCATTTCAGTGTTGTTTTCATCTTTCATATAAAACGTGAACATATTAGTCACGGCGTCATACTTTGTCTCTTTATCTTTTTGCCAGACGCCTCTGACCTCTACGGTTTTCATCTTTTCCTGTGCTTCTTTGAAGTTTGCATATTCTATTTTGCTTCCCATAAAGGAAATGAAACCTACGACAATGAAAACCACAATAATTACCGAGCCGATTATAATTTTAATTTTCGACGACATATTTTATTCCGTGTTTTTTTCCTTTTCGAGTTTTTTGACTCTTTTGTCGAGTCTGAAGATATAGAAATACAAACCAAACCATATAATTAGTGCAATCAGGAGCACTATATACATTGCGTTCTTTTCCAAAAAATCATACATAATTAAGTTTTAAAGTTTTTAAAGTTAGTTTTAAAACATTAAAGAACAATCTACTATTAAAAGAAATAAAATCAGTGGAATCTGCGATAAAGTTTTTCCACTCTTACTTTTAAATTCAACAGCCAGGCGAAAAACATCGTAAATCCAGCAAGCGAAGACAGGAATATTGTCAGCATTAAAGGATTCATGGTGATTTTACCCTGTTTATCGACTATGGTATCTTCCGGATGAAGCGATTCAACAATTCTCGGCATAATAAATATAAAGAACGGTACAGTAACGAATGCGATAATCGAATACACTGAACTTAGTTTTGCTTTTTGTTCGGGATTTTCGATTGCAGAGCGTAATGAAAAATAAGCACCATAAATTAAGAGTAAAATAAAAATCGATGTTTCTCTCGGGTCCCAGTTCCAGAATGAACCCCAGTTAAACTTTGCCCATAGTGAACCTGTAACAGTAGCAAGTATAGTAAATATGAAACCGATTTCTGCGGACGAATAGGCAATTACATCTTTATCCATGTCTCTGGATTTCAGATATCTGATTGAATTAATCATCGATATAAGGAATGCCAAAACGGCAATCCAGGACATTGGCACGTGCAAATAAATAATTCTTGCTTTATCACCCAAAGCGGGAATATAGGGAATTGGAATCAGGATACCTGCAATTAGCACACCGCTAATAATAACGAGTATAATATATTTAAAAATGTCGTTCAAATTCTCGATTATTTGGGTATATCCCTTCCCATAGAATTATAGATTTCTTCTATCTGAGCTTTGTTTTGCATTGCCTCATGGTTATTCGGGTCGAGTTCGAGCACACGTCTAAAGTGTTTAAGAGCCGGACCATATTTTTTTTTCGGGTTTAAGTTTGCCTGATACATTAAATAGACACCTGCGGCCATATGTATTTCAACCAGAACTTTTTTATTTTCTTCGGAATTTTTATTTTTGAAAGTACTTTCAAAATCGTTAGCTTCTTTTACGAGTTTGTCGGCTTTTTCGTCAACGGCAGATTCGGGTGCCATATCGGTCATATTGTTCATTTGATTTTGCGAGCCATCGTTCTGCATATTTTCATTGGAGTGCGGATTTTTCATATTCGACACGGGTTGTTTAGTTTCATTTTGATTTTGTTTTTTTTCTTCCATTTTCGAACAACCCGATATCAGGATTACAGATAAAAATAATATAAAGAATATCCTCATTTGTCTATTGATTAAATATATGTTTATAATATAATAAAAATTTTTAATTTATACTAAATATAACAAAATGATTTTTAATAAAATTCTTAAAACTTACAAAATAAAAAATCGTTCCCAATCTCCGGATTGGGAACGAGAGAGGATGAAAAAACAAAAAATATATTACTTTTTAATATTATAATCTACTATTCCGTTTACGTGTTTAAACTTGTTAATAATAGTTCTGCTTGAATCCACTACAATACCGTGGCAATAGTAGCACTGGTCGGGATAATACTGATGGCCTGTAAGGGGTTTCGGGTCCCCAGTAGAGGGGTTTCCGTGGCATGAGCCGCACACCACGCTGTTCGGATCATTGTGAACCGGTTGCGATGTCGGGTTTCCACCTTTAAAGTAGCCATGGCAATATGTATTCGAGCATGTCTGGGAAGACGGGTTCCATACAGGATTCGGAGTGAATCCCGAAGTAACGGTTTTTGCCAGTGTGCCGAACACAATTTCGGCGGAACCGGGGTTTGGTCCGAGGTGATTCGTATCTCCGAAAGAACTCACAGGTAAATGACATTCGGAGCATAGCACTCTTGCCGAGTATCTAAGATTCGAATCCAAGCTTAAATGAACATCATGTGCTCCCACACCCTGTTGTGTCGGCAGAGTATTTCCAGTCAGGGATTTCGGAGGATATATATGCTGTGAATTTCCATGGCATACGTTACAGCCTTCGGGGCTGTTTTGATGGCAGGAGAAGCAACTCGACTGAGTATTTCCTCCTTTATAATCATTACCGTGGCAGGATTTGCAATTATCCATTTTCCAGCCATAGGTATTTCTGATAATATCTCCGTGAAAATTTGCAGACCCGGGGGTCAGCCATCCGTTGCCGTGAAATATACTTTCCGAAGTCGGCTTCACTAAATCATCGGCTTGCTCACTGCAGCCCTGAAAGACAGCTACTGTAAGAAGCAACAAAACCAGTGAAAGTGAAAAAATCTTATAAAATGTTTTATTCATATAATAAGAGAATTAATTTTTTTATTTATGACAATAACCGCAGAATCCGATTCCCCGCCTGCCGGTTGGTTTTGCATTTGCATCCGTATGGCAGATATAGCATACAGCTCCAGGTGTATCGTGCCAGATTCCTTTTTCGTCCGATAAAAATCCGCTTTCATGTGTTCTCGGGTGAGTTCCTTTTATGCCGTCATTATCGAAATGACATTTCACGCAGGTCGGGTCTCCGCCCTGAATGTTATGGCAAGATTCACAAGACTCGATATCTCTTTTTGCGAGTTCAGAATGCAAGCCTCCGCCGGAATAGACGCCAAAGGTCGTAAATCTTGGTTGAAGGTGGCTCTTTGGTATAAATCCGGTTTGCAGATTTCCGCCGTTTTGGTGACAAGAGCTACAGAATTCCACGGGGTCATGACAGGTTTTACATTCAAAACTTCTCTGGTTCGCATCGAGGCCGTGTGTATACTGATAATTCAGAGTATGGACATTCGTTAATTTTTGTAAAGCTGACCTGTCGGTTCTAACTCCAGATTCTTTTGTATAATAGGGAGCATAAAAATCTTTTGCAGTATTTTCGCCTTTATATTTCGAGACTGTATGGCAAGCCTGGCAGAAATTATCCGAGTGGCACATCATACAGTTATTATTTCCCGACTCGCTTGAAACTTTATGTTCATTCAGGAAATTCGAATTCAAATGATTTTTCGGTGTAAGCAGAGTCAGGTTCGTGTGGCATGCTTCGCAGTTATTCGTTGCGGTTTTTTTATCGTGACAGCTCATACAGCTTTCCATCGGGGGGTATGCACCGGGGCTTTCACTTGCGTATTTAACTTTATCCAGACCGGAGTGACAGTCGTTACATTGTTTCCCGTCAGCGAGGTGATATTTATGCGGGAAGATTAAGTTTCTTCCTGCCGGCACGAGTTTTTTGTAAGTATTTTGATAATGGCAGAGATTACAGGTTTTCTGGTCTTTGATATCGTGGCATGATTCGCAGTTTGCCATTAAGGGGTTAAGATTGTCGGTTGCTTTAACCGAAGTCAGAGCATTTGCGTGGCAATCTTTACACTGCATTCCGTTATCCTTAACGTGAAGACCGTGATTAAATTTGATAATATTCTTATTATCTGCGATTTTATTCTTATTAAATAAACTGAATTTTTTAGCGACATCCTTATCGAATGTAATATATGCGGTAACCGACAGGAAAATAAAAATTCCGATTAAGAAGAATAAATAAAACTTTGTATTTTTCATATATATAAAATTTTTCTATTAGAATTTTGTAAATAGCCAGTAATTAAATCCTACTAAAAACCTTGTATCAAATTTATAAATCTCGTTAGTAATGAACTGACCCTGAGCATCGACTGATATTCTTGGTTGTGGTCTATAAGTAAAGCCAAGGGTGCCGGCAAAGGAATTCAGTCTGTCCGAAGAATAAGAACTTATTTTATATCTAGAATAGTTCAAATTGCTTGATAAAATCAGTTTTGATTTAATCAATTCATGCGAGATATAACCGTTAAATCCATCGGACTCACCTGCGTATCCGGTATATTTTATGAATGACAGTCCATACCAGGAGTCAGCGAGACCGAACTGAAGTTTCAGGGAATTGTCGCCGTCGTATATTATGTTTGCCACTCTTCCGAATACATTAATGCCGTTATTGAACAGGTAATCAACACCACCTTCGATTTCCTGGTTTTGTTTATGAGTGAATACCCAGAAGATAGTGTTATAGCTTATTTGTGGTTCCCTGTAAATATAACCCGCAGATATTCTCAGATTTTTATTTGCCAAAACGCTGGCATTGAATTCCCCCTTATACAGTTTTTTCAGGTTGATGTCATAATATGCTTTTCCATATAAATTGTGTTTCTTCAAATAAGAGTAGCTGAAGTCCAAGCCTGCGAGCTGGTCTGCAGGGGAATCGATTTCCACGAGCACTTCTTTTGTATTGAATAGACTGTCAGCTCTCAGTGCGTAATAGGAATCGGGTTTTCTATGTTTATTCGAATAACTTAACCCGAGTGTTAAATCTTTTACCCCATAATACAGGAATTGCCCTCCGATTGAATAGTTGTCTTTAATATCAGGGTACTTATCAATTTCGTAGCTTAGGGGTGTAAGTTCACCTCCGTAAGCAATCACCTGATATTCCTTATTTTTTCCGAGCTTGAGTTTCATATATAAGCCATCTGTGTTTCCTTTATATACACCTGCGGCTACGAAGGACCTTCCAAGTCTTATATCGAGAGCATCGAAGAGGTTAGTTCCTTTTACATAGAAATTATAAAGTCTGTAGCCGAATCCTCTACCGATTTTATTAATGACGTCTTCATCCGTTTGCAGGAAAGTATTGAAAGACCATTTTTGGGATGATACGTCGAACAGAAGATTCTGGTATCCTTTCAGATGATTTGTATATGTTTCTGACCCGCTTGCGGTAACAGAATCAAGTCTTTGCCAGGTATAGAAATAGGTACTGAACCTTGCATTTATGGTTTGTGACCTGACGTATGAAGCAGACAGCAAAAACAGAATCAAAAGAAAAGAAGTAAAAAACTTTTTCATAAGAAATTTGTTTTATGCTTAAATAAAATTTTAGAGCTTAATCATTTCATCTTTAAAAGAATATGAGATGAGATGAAATTAGTTTTCCCGGAAGAATTGTTCTCCTCCGCAAGAAAAACCGGGAATAATAATCTTAAAACCTATATTATTAAAAACAAACACTCACCATCCGAAAAAAAAGAAAGTGATTTTAAAAAATTAAATTTTTGGCTTATAATGTTTTATCTTTTCCCACATTTCATCGAACTTGAACTCCTTATAAGTAGGACTTTCGGGATTGTGGCAGCTAACGCACAACTGATTTTTATCGGAAATCGGATTCAAACCGTTTTCGATTGATTTTTGTTTGTCTTTCATTATTGAAAGAGCTTTGTATTCAGAGCCCGGACCGTGGCAGCTTTCGCACTGAACACCGTCTTCTTTGCTGAAAGATTCGGTTAATTCCTCGGGAACGATATCTTTACCGAGGACGTGGCATTTAATACATTGCGGTGTCTCCGATGCCTTTGTATTAAACC
This sequence comes from uncultured Ignavibacteriaceae bacterium, assembly GCA_964501535.1. Lineage (GTDB taxonomy): Bacteria > Bacteroidota > Ignavibacteria > Tepidaquicellales > Tepidaquicellaceae > FEN-1279. The sequence goes on from CAZCSV010000002.1 coordinate 258,716, forward strand.
CTTTATCCTTAGCAATTTTATCTGCTGCTTCGGTCAGCAGTGTTTTCCATGCTTGTGAATGTCCTGAGTTTTTCCAGATATCCTGCTGTTTTCCCTGAGCGTCTGTTTTATGGCAGGTAACGCATTTGCTTACGCCGACATATTTGAAGTTTCCTGCATTTTTCGAATTTACAGAAGAAGACAGCACAACAAAAACTGCAATGATAAGTGTTAATCCTGTAATGAATACTTTTTTTTTCATAGTTGTTTTTTTGTTTTTGGAATATAATAATATTAATTAAAAAAAAATATATTTTTAAGATTAATTAGTAAAATTTTATTTCATTTCGTTATCGGTATCCTTGATTTTTTCAGATAAGCTATCATTATCATTGTTCAGGTCATCAACCGATGTGTAATTCGGAGAAATTTTATCCGTTTTTTCTTCTTTTTTTTCGTCAGACTTTTCCATATCCGTTTTTTCTATTTCTTCAAGTTCCAGAGGATGTTCGTGTTCCATTTCTTCTCTCGTAAGGTATCCTGTAATAAATGCTTTATTGACAGGATAAACATCAGGGTTATAAATCACGAAGTAAAAGTGCCAGGCAACGATTGCGAGTGTAGCAAGTATAGCTTCGTAGAAATGTATTGCTGTGGCGATTTCCATACCCAAGCTTGAGATTATAGGGAGAAAAGTATTATTAAACCACAATACGATACCGGTAGCACCCATAACGACATTACCCCACACAAGTGCCCAATATTCGGATTTTTCTATATAGCTGAACCTTCCGTATTTTGGTCTTTCATTCGCTTTTCCCAAATAATATTTTATCGTACCGAATAAATCCGTTAAGTCCTTTTTTGTGAACCATAAATCGATAATAAGTTTACGTCCTCTTTTAGTAAGCGAGATATAAAACAGATGATAAACGGAATCGGCAATCATAATAACCGCCGCCACTCTGTGTACTATTCCTCTCAGTTCAAAAGCATTTTCACCGAAGATGCTTCTCATCCATACCACCCAAAAAGCTTCTGGATATTTCAATCCGAATCCGGTAATTACGAGTACGGTAAAACTTGATAAAAGTAAAAAATGCTGAATACGCTCATTCAATGTCATTCTGAGATATTTCTGTTCGTGTTTAGTTTTCGTCTTTTTCATCGTTTTTATCGTGTTGTTTTTTACTTTTAACTTTTTTTATCAAATCGAAAATGTTATGAATTACCATGCCGCCTATTACGGAAATAATTATAATAATATAGATTCTCGATATCCAGTACAGAACCGGAGATTCGGATTTTGAATCTGTTATATGAATTTTACTTTCAAAAATAGTTTGTGTTGTACCCGGATGGCATTTCCCGCAAGTCTCCGGTAAGTTTTTTTTATTAATAGACGATAAAGTATCCGATGACGGTCTGATGTTATGATATCCGTGACAGCTTTCGCAATTGGCAGCGGTTTTAGAGCCACCGCGAACAGCCAATCCATGAAAACTATTCAAGTAAGATTCAGTGCTACCTGCAGAGAGGTTATATTTTTCAATTAATTCAACGGAGCCATGGCAGTCGGAGCAAAGTTGAACAATTCCTTTATTGCTTGATATTCTGTTGTTTTCGTTTTGTTTCTGTATGATTTGGTGGTTACCGTGACAGCTGCTGCAATTGGGAGCATCGGGGCTGTTTTTTTGAGTTATTGAAACCTCGTGTATGCTTCCCGTATAATCGTTTAGTTGTTTAACATGACAGCCGCTTTGACCGCAGGTTTTCGGGAGATTTTTTCTGTTGATTTTTGCATCAGGGTCGTCGGCTTTTTTCATCTCGTGGCTTCCGTGACAATCTGAGCAGGTTGCTGCGTTCTTTCCGTCTTTAAGTGCGATGTAATGGTAACTGTCTTTGTAATGGCTTATAAGAACTTCTTCGCCTTTATAATTTTTATGGGGAAGTTTTTGTTCCTGATGGCACTTAAGGCATAAATCAACCTGATTAATTTTCGAGAATTCATCGGATTGTGAAACAGATTTAATATTATGATCGCCGTGACATGTTGCACAGCCCGGAGCTTTTTCGTTTCCTTTCATAAATTCCCGTCCGTGTGCGGAATTCTTAAATTTATCTACTAAGTCAACGTGACATTTTCCGCATGTCTCCAAGATTTTGGAATTTGCTGTGGATGGTTTATTCGGGTCGTTTTGCTGAATCATATGATTTCCATGGCAATCGGTACATCCTGCTGCCTGTTTGCCATCCTTTTGGATTATGGAGTGGATGCTTGTTTTATATACAGAAATAAATTTTGAAGAGCCCTTTCCTTCGCCGGGGAATAATTTTTCATCGAGATGACATTTTAAGCATCCCTGCGACTCAATATCCGTTTTACTCGAGATTACTTTATGAGAGCCGTGGCAATCGACACAGCTTGGAGCTTTTGTATTTCCCTGGCGTAATACGATTTGATGAACACTGTTATTTACATCTCTCAGGTCTTTTATATGGCATTTCCCGCATACGTTAGTGATTTCCGGTTTAGAAATGTTTTTAACGTTATGACCGCCCTGGTGGCAGCCGTCGCATTTTATATTCTTTTTGTCGTGAATGCTATTTTTAAAGGATTGTATATTTTTATTTTTATGACAGCTTAAGCAGTTATCCGACTGAGTTTTACTTATTTCTTTTGCCGGTTTAACGTTATGGTAAGAATGGCAGGATGAACAGCTGACGTTTCTATGTACATTTCCCTTATCGGATTTGACATTATCGTGGCAGCTTCTGCAATCGACATCTTTTTTAATCGGGTTATGCGGCAGTTCTTCTGGATTATAGTTCAGGTGGCAGTCGTTGCAGTCAAATCCGCCGTGTACAGATTTTTTAAATTCGCTTCCATTAACAAAAACGGAAATTTTCTTTCCGTTTTTTTCCATTGTCAAATCCTTATCCTCGTGACAGACCAGGCAATCATCGGTTCCTTTCGCTTTAATTATCCTGTGTGAAAACAAAGCGTAAGTGAAAACAGGGACAATTACCATTGCCAGTAATATTAATCTTAAACTTTTTCTATTCAATAAATTCTTCACCTTTTTTTGATAAATATATTTCCTTTAATACTTCTCTTAGTTCGCTTAATTTAAAAGGTTCGGATATTTGAAAAACATTTTTAGTGTCGGATTTTAAATCAAACTCCTTAAAAGATGGTAATAAAATAATCTTGGTGTTTGAAAATCTTTTTACAATTTCGTTCCTGAAGTAGGCGTCGATATCTTTATCCACAATAATACAGCTTGGATTATAATTTATTTCCTTTGTAATATCTGTAAATTTATTATCTTTTACTTCCGTATACTCAAAAACATATGATTCTTTAGAGAGGGATTTTTTTATTAGTTCATAGAAATTAGATGTTCCGCAAAATATGTGTATTTTTAATCCCATATGAAATTATTCAAATATTCTGAATGCAATAATTATACCAAAAAAAAAACGAAATTTATTGTTTAAATATAATTTTAATATAAAAGCATGTGGAATAAATCCCCATTAATCATTTTTATCGGTGATATTATAATCTTTAATTTTTTTATACAGGGTTTTTCTGTCGATTGCGAGTATTTGGGATGCTTTTGCTTTATTCCAGTTATTTTCTTCGAGTATTTGGTGGATATATCTTTTTTCGAGTTCGCTCAGGCTTAAGTTTTTAGCGTTTTTAAGACATTCTTCCAACGAGTCGAAATTATCAACGAGGTTGAAATATTTCGAATCGATAATATTATCCGAAGTTATGATTGCGGCTTGTTCGAGGACATTTTCGAGTTCTCTGACATTTCCTTTCCATTTGTGCTTATAAAGAGCATCCAAAGCGGATGGAGTAATTGAAAATTCTTTATCGAATTTAGCGGATAATATTTTTAAATAGTGATTGACCAGGAGTGGAATATCGGGAATTCTTTCGGACAGAGGTGGTAAGACTATCGAAAAAGTTGAAAGTCTATAAAATAAATCCTCTCTGAATTTTTTTTGTTTTATGAATTCTTTAAGATTTTGGTTCGTTGCTGAGATTAATCTTATATTTACTTTTTTAATTTTATCGCTTCCCAGAGGTTTGACTTCCCAGTTTTCAATTACCCTCAACAATTTTGCCTGGAGATTGTAGGGCATTTCAGCAATTTCGTCAAGGAACAATGTTCCTCCGTCGGCCTGTTCGAAGACGCCCTTTTGGGTTTCGGTAGCACCGGTAAAAGCACCTTTCACGTGTCCGAAAAGCTCACTTTCCAGAAGGTTTTCAGGGATTGCGCTGCAGTTAATTGCAATGAATGGTTCGGATTTTCTGTTACTGTTCTGATGAATAGCCCGAGCAACGAGCTCTTTTCCTGTACCACTTTTACCTTCTATCAAGACATTAACATTTACTTTGGAGATCTTATTTATGAATTCAAAAACTTCCAGCATTTTTTTGCTTGTTCCGATAATATTTTTGAAAGGGTAATTATCTTCGATTATATTTTTAAGGTTCTGAATCTTTTTAATCATAGTGATTTTATCGACAGCCTTCTCGACTTTTATTATGAACTCATCGTGAATAAACGGTTTATTGATATAATCAAAGGCACCATTTCTCATCGATTCTACGGCAGTTGTGACCGAGCCATAGCCTGTAATCATTATGAAAATGCTGTCAACAGGTTTTATTTTCAGCAAATCGAGGCCATCTACTTCAGGCATCTGGAGGTCAGAAATGATAATGTCGAAGAAATTTTCATTTATCAGTTGCTTTGCTTTCACGCTATTATTTTCTTCGAAGACCGAGTAGCCTTTTTTAACGAGATATTTCCTCAGAATTTGAGTAGATTTTGGTTCGTCATCAATTAATAAAATTTTAATATTTTCATTCATAATGTTTTAATATTTTTCCTAAAATTACACATAAATAGGGAGAATTTCCACACAATATTTTAATAAACCTCAAATATTCACAAAATTCAATGTATTTTATGGCACGTTAATTGTGTGAGAAAAATATAGATTTAAGATATTGTTCTTTTTCTTTTGTTCTCCTCCTAAGAAGCCCCTGGTAAATATTTACTGGGGCTTTTTTTATATGCTAATCATTGTCCCAAAATTCCACACAACAATAAAAAAATATACAATAAATAAGCAAACGACTCATTAAATTAATTTAAAAACACCACTTTTTTTGGCATAAAAAATGCTTATTAAAAAATAATTAATTATACAGGAGTATTTAATTAAAAAATTATGAAAAAATTAATTACGCTTTTAGTTATTTTGGTAATGAGTGCGTCGATAATCTACGGTGCGCCAAGAGCCAAAATATTCGTTAAAAACGTTTCGCCGTATGATTTAAAAATTTATTCAGTTTTAATTCCAGATTCAACGGTATCGCAAGGGATGAAGGTTGTACCGAAAAACAATTTTGTATATCTTTCGGTTTTCAATTTTGGTGATACGGCGACAATTCAATCACAGACATGGACTATGATGTCGAAGCCTACGGGTTCAGGAGCAACTATCACGAATATCCCATCATTAAACTGGGTTAAATTTCTAGCTGACAGTACGGGTACGTATAATGTTAAAGTATCCATTACAACTTCTACCGGGAGCAAGGATACGACCATGAACATTTATTGTGCCACATTTACTGGTGTCGGAAATTTTGAAGGTGTATCCGGTGAATTTCCTAAATGCATGACGTGTCATTCTGCGATGCCCACTTTTGCGGCAATTTTCAACAACTGGAAAAACTCTGCACACGGACAAACATTCAAACATATGATTGATTCCGGTTCGACGAGTTTTGGAACAAGTTGTATGAAGTGTCACACGACGGGATACGACCATAACAGATTTGCAAACAACGGCGGATTTGATGATAAAGCTCGGCAGCTCGGCTGGGTATGGCAAGGACCACCGCATCCGGGAAAATGGGATTCTTTAAAAACATTTTATCCGAATCTTGTCAACCTTGCAACTATAGGATGTGAAAGCTGTCACGGACCGGGTAGCGAGCATTCTTTGACAACCGATACGAATAAAATGGATAAGTCTGTCAATTCAGGCAGGTGTGCAAAATGTCATGATTCTCCCTGGAGATATCCGACATATGCCCAGTGGAAAAACAGTTTACATTCGGATGCACTTTTTGAGGGAAGGAATATTGCTGCATCTTCAAGAAACAAATTTGCAGATTGTAACAGGTGTCATGACGGAGAAACTTATGTTGGATTCACGAAAGGTCAGGCATATCTGCCAAATATAACAACAGCTGACCAGGAAATGATAGGATGTGCATCCTGTCACGACCCGCACGGAAATACAAATGAGTATTCGTTAAGAAACAGACCTGCAGGAAGCGATACATTGTCAGGCGGCTTTACGTATCCGAATGCAGGTAACGGAAAAGTATGTCTTGATTGTCATAAAGCAAGACAAAATCCTGTTTGGTATGTTTTGTCAAAAGTTACTTCGCAACATTGGGGTCCTCATCATTCAACACAGGGTGATGTGGTCTTGGGCAAAAATGCAGCATCTTTTAATGGTATTCCGTATATCAGCGGCTCACATAAAAATATTGACGGAGTATGCGTTGGTTGTCACATGGCAGCAACTACCGATACGGGTACGGTTACTCGCGACAAAGTCGGTGGACATTCGATGAATTTACACTATTCGGCTACGAATTATGACCATATGACCGGGTGTGTCGGCTGTCATCCCGGCAAAACAAAATTTGATGATTTTATTGCTCCTGAAGATTACGATGGTGATAACGTAACAGAGCCATGGCAAAAAGAGGTTGAAGGATGTATAACAAAATTAAGAATTTCATTACCGCCGGTAGGACTAGATTCTGTTAGCTGGCAATTAATAGCCGCAGATTCAAATAATGTAAACTTAAGAAGGGCTTATTGGAATTATCAATATATAGACGGAGACGGGAGCCTTGGAATGCACAATCCTTTCTATACTATTCAGGTGTTATTGACATCGGTACAGTATTCGGTTGGGATTCAAAACGTAAGCAGTGAAATTCCGACTAAATACGAATTATCACAGAACTATCCGAATCCGTTCAATCCTAACACAAAGATAAATTTTGCAATAAAGAAATCCGAAAATGTAACGCTTAAAGTATACGATATGATGGGAAGAGAAGTAATTTCTCTTGTCAACCAGAAGATGAATCCCGGTAAATACTCGACGGACTGGACAGGTATTAACGGAAACGGACAGAAAGTAGCGAGCGGTGTATATTTCTACAGGTTAGTAACACCAAGCTATGTTGAAGTTAAGAAAATGGTTTTTGTGAAGTAGAGTTTAAAAAGTATTTTTGTTCTCCTCTTCAGAAGGCTGCTGATATTTGGCAGCCTTTTTTTTTACAACAGCATCAGAAAAATTTTACGAATAGTCCAATACTATTCGAAATTTGTATTGATTTTCATATACTCTTAATATAAGTTAATATAAATATTATTTTTGAGTTATGAAAAAATCAATCCCAATTTTTTTAGTTGCAATATTTTTTATTGCCATATCCATATTTATAAGCAAGAATATTCAGACGAAGTACGAAAAAGTAAAAAGGAAAGCTTCCGGCGCAATGGAATCTCTGCAGTGGATGTCAGAAATCAGGGCATATCCTGACAAGGATATTCCTCAGGAAAAATTTTACAAGGCATTCGAATATTCGAGCACAAAACTTACACAATTAAACGATAATCCGAATCTCGATTCGTGGACGTCCATGGGACCGAATAATATTGGAGGCCGTTCAAATGCATTAGCGATTCATCCAACAGATACATCAATAGTATTCATAGGCTCGGCTTCGGGCGGATTATGGAAATCCACGACCGGCGGAATTGGTGCCTCGGCATGGACGCTTGTGAATACAGGGTTTCCAAGTTCGGCAGTAAGTGCGATAGCAATAGATTCCGCAAATCCGAATATAATGTATATAGGAACGGGTGAGAATTACGGATATCAATATTCCAATTACGGACTTGACATAAGAGTGACAAGGGGGATGTACGGAATAGGAATTTTGAAAACAACAAACGGAGGAACAACCTGGACAAAATCTCTGGACTGGTCATATAATAACCAGCGAGGAGTATGGGATGTAATAATAAATCCAAAAAACTCAAACGTCTTATATGCGGCAACGAGTGAAGGTATATACAAATCCATTAATGCAGGAGCTTCGTGGACACAGGTTTTAAATTATTTAATGGTTATGGATTTATTAATAAATCCCGTGGATACAAGCATATTGTATGCTTCGATAGGGAATTTGACGAACAATTCTCCATTACCCTCAGCACAAATCGGAATATTTAAAAGTACAAACGGCGGAATAAGCTGGACAAAGCTTTCAGGCGGTTTGCCTTCATCATGGTCGGGGAAAGCAACGCTCGATATGTATAAGGGAAATCCCGAATATATATATGCGAACATAGCAAATGATGTTACTTCGTATGTAGGATATTACAGGAGCACAAACGGCGGTTTGAACTGGACACTCGGTTCAACTTCTGTTCCATCCGGTAATCAGGGCTGGTACAATCAGGGTCACATAGTCAAGGCAAATGACCCTAACGCGATATTAGTCGGGACACTTAACGTGGAAAAGTCCACGAATGGAGGAGTCAGTTTTTCAACCAAATCGAGCTGGAGCGCATGGAACTCGGGGGCAACACCTCCGGGACAGCCGGAAGGACCTTCAAATTTTGTACATGCAGACGTTCATTTTTATGCTGCAAATCCGAAAGACCCTAACAAAATATACATAGCCGCAGATGGCGGTTTATACAGAACGGATAATTTCGGTGAGACATTTTATTCCTGTAACGGCGGTTATGTAACGTCTCAATTCTATGCAAGCCTTGGAAATTCGAATACGGATTCCATATTTTGTATCGGAGGTTTACAGGATAATCGTTCGGCTTTTTATCAGGGAACGACGGCATGGTACAAGACATTTCAGGGTGATGGTTTGTGTTCTCAGGTGAATTCTCAAAATGCAAGCATATGTTATACGGAATATACTTACGGGTCAATTTACAGGTCAGTTAATGGAGGTGTAAGCTGGAGCAGTGGTTACGGACCTCCGGGAAACGGCAGTTCTACGAATTATTGCTTCAATGTTCCCTATGTCGTATGTAAATCGAATCCAAGCATTTTATATGCAGGTGGTATAAATATGTATAAATCAACAAACGGGGGTTCAAGCGGCAGCTGGCAATTGCAAACATCATTTTCTAATCAAAAAGCATTATCAATTGCTGTTTCCTCTACGGGAACGGATACTGCATATGTTGGTGTATTGCCTACAAACACAAGCTCTACAGCAGGTGTTTACCGAACGGTTAATGGCGGGGTTTCCTGGACAAATGTCTCGGGAACTTCCGTTCCGAACAGATACCCTACAAGGATTCACGTTAATCAATATTATTCAAAAGAGGTCTATGTAACATTCGGAGGATTCGGAACCGCTCATGTAATAAAATCGACCAATGCAGGAGAAAGCTGGGTTAACATAACGAATAACCTCCCGGATGTTCCGACGCATTCGGTAGCAGTAGACCCGGTTTATCCGCAGAATGTATATGTAGGTAATGATTTAGGCGTATATGTTTCCACCAATGGAGGAGCGAGCTGGTATGAGTACAGGGCGGGGATGCCGTATACGCTCGTATTTGATTTAACGATTGTGAATGTAAGCAGGAAGCTGCGGGCACTAACGCACGGGAACGGGATTTGGGAAAGAAAGCTGATTGCAAATCCTGTTGCGATTCCGAATACCGGTTCGGAAATCCCGAAAGAATACAAATTGTATCAGAATTATCCGAATCCGTTTAATCCGGTGACGACAATAAAATTCGATATTCCTTCGCTTGGCGGGAAAACAGGATATGTCAGGATTGATATATACGATTTACTCGGCAGAAAAACATCTTCGCTGGTAAATGAAAATTTATCATCGGGAAGTTACAGTATCAATTTCGACGCAAGCCGATATGCTACAGGAACATACATATACAGATTAACGGTAAACAACGAGCCGATAGGAACGAAGAAAATGATTTTAATTAAATAGAATTATAAAATTCCGTTCCCAAACTGAGTTGGAAACGAGATATTTGACCGGACAAAACATAGGAACGAGATTAAAGAATTAATTTGTAAAAGGTAAATAACTGATTTTATTTACTGAAGTAATTTCTTCTTCTGATTATCTCTTCGCCCACAAGGTTGACCGCTTCATCCGTTGAAAAATGATTGAGGTTCATCACAAGACTGTACAGTGATGCATTCTCAATATCGCTGCTGAAGTATTTTTTCAGATACTGCTTCCTTTCTTTATCTTCTTTCTTTATAAATTTCAATGCTTCGGTTTTATCAAAGCCGAAGATATTCTGGATGTTGTTGATTTTCTTTTCAATTGTATCTATTAATCTCAGATGAAATCCTCCTTTTAAGTCCTTTGTAATAATATTCGCACCTCTGCCGATTAGGATTACATCTCCGAGCAGAGCCAGGTGTAAAATTGTATTGCTTGCTTTTTTAATCAGCATTTGTTCGGAAGGATGAAGAGAGAAAAGCTGTTCGAGCACATCCTGAATTTCGGATACTTTTTTTTCAGAAATATATTTTGCCATTTCCGAAGGCAGGTCGTGTTCCTTGACAATCTGCTCGAGGATGTTTTTATCGAAAATTTTCCATTCGTTTTTTCTTTTAGTATCGTATTTATTGAGAAAGTCGACTAACAGGTCACCGAACTGGATACCACCTGCGCCCGTTTCCCTTGAAATTGTTACGAACGGTTCCAGGAATGAACTCTTGTGCTTCAGTGATTCTCTATGAGAAGCAAGTTTCCTTTCGAAGTAGTCTTCGAACACTATAACAGAAGATTGCTTTTCCATATAGTACCCCCTTTTGCTAAATTATAACGGAAAAGAAATTAATTAGCCATAGAAAAATTCATATTGAAAATCAGCTGTTAAATCTGAAAATGGCAGGGATAATTTTAATTTATGAAATGTTCCTTTGCAGGTTAGTGTGATAAGAAAAGCGATATACTTTCCGTAAAGCCATATGCACCTGCATTCAGAACCGCCCGTGCATTATAGTATTCCGACTTTAATCTTCTTTCGGCTTACCGTATTTGAAAAACACATTAAGCCTTCCTTGTTCAGTAATCTATATTTCCGATGATGAATTTTTTGGTTTATATTTATCGGAAATATACATTGCAAGTTCGTTTTCTGACCTGGAGGTTGAATTAAAGCTCAATATGTAAAACAAAAAATTGAGCATTATACAAATATAACATTTTTTTTGATTATTACGATTAGAACAAATAAAAAATTAAAATTATTTAATATTTTTTATAAATTATTTATATTATCAACAAATTAATTTTAAAGTTAAAATTATGATTAAAATAATAAATAAAATGCTTTATATGTTTCTTCTGTCTCTTGTAATATTTGCCTGCAAGAAAAACGAGGAGAAATTTCTAAAGGAAGGTGAATGGGTCGGGACTCTTGAAATGGATAAAGAAGAAAAGTCACAGCTGCTTCCTTTTAATTTCACTGTAAACAAGAATGAGATTGTCATTACAAATGCGGAGGAGAAAATCGTTATAAGAGAATTTTCAGTTAAGAATGATTCTGTAATTATGAGGCTGCCTGTTTTTAAGGATGAAATAAAAGCGAGGTTTGTCACAAGTGATTCTATAGCAGGTGAATACACACATTTCGGCAGCAAGAGCAAATATTTTATTCCTTTTTATGCAAAATTCGGGAGGACGGAAAGATTCGAGAACGAGAGGGAAAAGCCGGCAATGGATATTACCGGGAGATGGGAAACGACTGTACAGCCGGGTGATTCAGACCAGTACACGATTATAGGGGAATTCGAGCAAAACGGGAATCATTTAACGGGGACATTTTTAACCTCATCGGGTGACTACCGTTTTCTCGAGGGTGCGGTATCGGGGAGCAAAGTTATGCTGTCGCGGCTTGACGGTTCACATACGATGCTTTTCAAGGCGGAAATTTCAAAAGAGGGAACACTTGAAAACGGTGTACTGATAGGCGGTCCAACGTGGAAGGAAAAATGGCGTGCAGTAAAGAATGAAAAAATCGAATTACCCGATGAAGAAAAATTGTCGGCTGTTAAGGAGGGCACAGAGAAAATTGAATTCAGTTTTTTGGATTTAAGCGGAGGGAAAGTGAGTCTCGCAGACGAGAAATACAAAAACAAAATTATTGTTGTTCAGATAATGGGTTCATGGTGTCCTAACTGTATGGACGAAACAAGATTTTTCAGTGAGATATATGATAATTATAAACCCAGGGGTATAGAGTTTATCGGACTGTGTTTTGAATCGAGCAATTATGAAGAATCGAGGTCGAGAATGGAGAGATTTATCAAACAGCTCGGAGCAAAAGGAGATTATTTATACGCAGGTGAAGCAGGTAAAAACAATATTTTTAAAACATTGCCATTTATGAAGGAGTTTAAGGGCTATCCGACGACGATTTATCTCGACAGAAATCACAATGTAAAAAAAGTAACAACAGGATTTTCGGGTCCCGGGACGGGGAAGCATTATGAAAAGCAGAAATCGAGTATTACACAATATTTAGATAAATTGCTCGGTCAGAAGGGCTGATAATTATTTCATTAATTAACCCCGTATATTTTCAGATTTCTTATTTTGAGATGGTAATATTGTCCCGTACAAACGCTGGAGAACAAACGTAATCTCAGGTAAAAAATATCTTTTATTTTTGGAGAGGTAATTGTAATGCTGTTTGTATTATTTATCTGGTTTATTCCGTTCAGTTCAAAGAGATAGAAATTCGTATTGGTATTAGTATAATAGGCGCTGACATTTGACAGATCTCCATCCGTATATGCGTTAAATTCAATACGCAGCTTATTATAGTCTCTTGTATCCAAAGAATCTAATATAGATGTTCTGATTAAGTATGCCGAGCATGTCCCAACGAGGCTGTCCACGAGATTCAGCTTTTCATAAATAAGATTTCCGTCTTGGATGTTATTTATTTCCGTCGGTGAGTCGGAGCATCCTGCTAGTATAAAAAGAGCAGAGATACTTAACAAAAGATATTTATAGATAAATTTCATACAGTATATAACAAAAAATTATGAAATTTGTTTCAGAAAAAATCAGTCTTTATACGGGTCATAAATTTCTTCTCCGGCCATAGCGACGCCGATTGGTTTGAGTTTATGCAGTATCTTTAAAGTATTTTTGTGATAGCTTAATACATCTCTCAGTCTTTTATAGACTTCCGGTGCTTCGTCGGCGGCACCGCCCCGGAGTTCGATACCTTTTTGTTTCATTTTATATTTAACAGAATCAAAATCTATTACACCTTTCGAAATATGAACAGGCATATATATATCTTTTTTTCTTATCCATCTTTTTTTTCCTGCTGCTTTATTTCTGGACATTACGCGTCCCGCCCCGTGAACGGTACTGAAAAGGGATTCTCTGGATTCTTCAGTATCTATACCTTCTACTATTACGGATTCTTCCGCCATTGTTGAGCCGATAAAAGACTGCTGGTCGGGGAAAGCCGGAGTGCAACCTTTTCTTATCACCCAGAATGTTTCCCCGAAATGCTTTTCTTTCCAGGCAAAGTTATGGTTATTGTGAACAGTATACATGGGCTTTGCGCCCAAGATTTCGAGAACCTTGTCGACTACTGCATCACGACCCGCATATGCATATTCCCCGGCAAGTTTCATTGCCTGTACATAATCCTGTCCGATTTCGGAATTTATTTTAAGCAGGGTCGGGGGAGCATTCATAGCATTGGCATCTTTTGGTTTATCTGTAAAGTCAAGACCTCTTGCAAGGGCAAGGAAACCCATTGCGGTTTTATTCCCGAAGCCTCTTGAGCCGAAATGCACTCCAATCCATAATCTGTTTTCTTTGTCCTTAAACAAGTCCACGTAGTGATTTCCGCTTCCGACAGTTCCGAGTTGTTCTCTTGCCAGTTGAATCATTTTTTTTTGAGGTTTGAAATCGGCAGTAGCAATTTTATCGAGCACGGGATGGTCGATTGGTTCGGGATTTGGTCTTGCGAGTCCGAATCCTATTCTCTTTACAATCTCATCCATGATTTTTTTTATTTCAATATCGTCCGCGTACAGGTTTGTCATAACGGCTTTATTCCCGCAGGCAATATCGAAACCGACGCCTGACGGGCTTATGTAGTCTTTATATGCGACTACACCGCCGATCGGCATGCTATATCCCAGATGATGGTCTGCGCAGAGAACGGCATATTCGCCTTTTTTCACGCATTCTTCGATTTGCTTAAAAGCTTCTTCGTCGATTATTCCGAACGTTTTTATTTTGGGATTCGCAGTCATTTTCCAAATAATAATAAAATCAAAAATGATTTTGAATATATTTAAGAGGATAGAATACGAGAATCAGTTAACAGGCAGAAATATTTTAAATGTCGTTCCTTCTTTATGTTTTGAAGTAACTTCAATTTTTCCTTTATGTTCTTTTATTATTCTTTCTGCGAAGGACAGACCGAGACCAGTACCTTTTCCATAACCTTTTGTACTAAAGAAAGGTTTAAATATTTTTTCAATATGTTCTTTGGATATTCCGATTCCGTTATCTGATATTTCCGTGGTTATAAAATCCCCGTTTGTATAGGTTTTTACGTTTATAGTACCGTTTTGGGAGATTGCCTGTATTGAATTATTAATAATATTTAGAAAAACATCTCTGATTAGGTCTTTGTCTGCTTTTATCTGGGGTAGTTTTTTATCATAGTACTTCTTATAATTTATTTCTTTATTTTCAGAAATAAATTTTGCTTTTTCCGTTATTTCTTCCAGTATTTCATTTATATTAAGAGGTTCCGGGGTAAGCATAACAGGCTTCGAGAAATTGAGAAGCTGTCTGATGGATTTTGTAATCCTTGTGGTTTCATCAATGATGACTTTTAGTTCCTCATAGCCCTCATCATTTTCTTTTTTATCGATGAGCAGGTAATCAGCATTTCCCGATATTATATTTAGCGGATTCGAGAGGTTATGTGCGATGCTGGAGACTACTTCTCCGATTAGAGCCAGATTTTCCTTTTCTCTTAGTTCCTTTTCAAGTTTAATTTCATTCGTGATATCGCGAATAATTCCCACGTTTCCGATGCAGACATGGTTTTCATCAAAAATGGGAAATCTTGATATGTTAACCTCTTTTATTTTATTGTCCTTTGTTATTCTCTGTGTTTTATAATCGGAAACGAATCCTACCTCTTTGACTTTATTTATTAAAAATTCTTTTTCGCCTTTTATTCTGATATTTTCAGGGATTAAAAACTCGAAATCCTTGCCAATAACTTCATCTTTTTTATAGCCGAAAAGTTTTTCGGCACCTTCATTCCAGATGAAGATTTCGGAGTCATTTCTAAATCCGATAATGGCGTCGGGTGATTTCAGGATAATATCCGAAAAGAATTTTTCGTGTGTGGATTTGCCCTGTCTCATCATCTTAATCATTTCAGATATATAGGTTTCCACAGAGTTAAGTATGTCGAAAATTTCTTCCTCTGTAAGTTTTCCTCCATATTTTTCTTTGAAACTACCGAGAAGCATTTTTTTATATTTACCTGCTTCTCCGAGCATCATGTATTCCATAATTTCTTCTTTAAAATCTTATTAATCTGATTATAAATAGTTTAGCGTGTAAAAATTTTAACAAAGGAATATTCTAAAACGTTCAATTATGATATTAATGATGGAGAAAATATTATTTTAAATTTTATTCACATTGGTGAGTTTTCCTTTTTTAAAAACAGATTCCAGCTGGTTTACGGCAAAGTGATACAGCAGGTCTTTATATGAGGGGAAATCGAAGACAAGCAAGTCGGCTTGTTTACCCTCTTCGATACTGCCGACTTGGTTATGAATAAAAAGCGAGTGTGCAGGATTAATGGTAACTGCGTTAATAATTTCTTCCGCAGACATTTTCATATTCAATGATGCCAGGGACATAATTATCTGCATATTTTCCGTATAACAGCTTCCCGGATTAAAATCAGTTGCCAGTGATACGGGTACATTATTTTCGATGAGTTTTCTTGCAGGCTGGTATTGAATATTCAGGAAATATGAGGTGCCGGGTAAGAGGGTTGCAATTATGTTTTTTCCCGATAGTTTTTTAATGTCCCTCAGAGTTAAAACTTCCAGGTGGTCGACAGAAATCACATTTGTTCTTATAGCCGCATCCACTCCTCCAATGGAATTAAACTGGTCTGTATGGATTCTCGGAATCAGTCCGAATTTTGCCCCCAATTTCAGAATACTTTCCGATTCGTTAGCATCGAAGTAATTTAATTCACAAAAAACATCAATAAATTTCGCAAGTTTTCTTTTTGCGATAATGGGAATCATTTCGAAGCAGATCAGCTCAATATATTCTTTTTTATTCATGTTCTTCGGAACAGAATGTGCTCCTAGGAATGTCGGAAGAATATTCAGTCCGTATTTATTTTTTTCATTTAATTTATTGATTACTTCGAGCATTTTGATTTCATTTTTCAAGTCGAGACCGTAACCTGATTTTGCTTCCAGAGTTGTCGTGCCATATTTAAAGAAATTTTTCAGGCGTTTTTCCGCCAAAGCAAGCAGTTCGTTTTTAGTTGCGTTTCTAACAGCATTAACTGTAGCGGATATTCCTCCACCTGTTTTTGTAATTTCTTCATAAGTACTTCCTTTAATTCTCGTTTCATATTCATCCGAGCGTGAGCCTGCGAATACCAAGTGTGTATGGGAGTCCACGAATCCCGGCATTACTGTTTTATTTTTTCCGTTTACAACTTCAAATTTAAGTTTTTTTTCTTTGAGAAAGTTTCTCAGTCCGTTTTCGTTTCCGGAATACGTTATTTTTTCATTTTCAATCAGGATGTTTCCGTTTTTTATCAGTCCGATTTCCGATTGTTCTTTTCCTTTTTTAGGAAACGCGGAATTATTTTTGCAGGTTACGAGATTTGTAATATCTTTAATCAGAAAATTCATGTTTTACATTAATTTTCACAAAAATAGTCAAATAATTTTTAACAGTCAGTTGAAAAACAATCCGGAGAAAAAAGAAAAAAATATATTCCAGTTTAATAAATTCACAGCTTCTGAAAAAAAACATCTTGATATTAACGTCTCTTTAGGTTAAATTAGAGAAACGTATCATTTTAAATTTATCATTATGAAGTTCGCATTTATCGGAACATATCCTCCGCAAAAATGCGGAATCGGAACATTCACTCACAATCTTGTAAAGTCCATAGCAGAGAATTTTGATTACAGTAATAAGTTTCCGAATTTGTATGTAATAGCAGTCAGGGACAGTGAGCAGGATTATGAATATCCACCGGAGGTGACTTTTGTAGTCAATCAAAATAATCAAAGGGATTACGTCAGTGCGGCAAAATTCATAAATTACAATAAAGCGGACGCATGCATACTCGAGCATGAATTCGGAATTTTCGGTGGGGAGAGCGGAGTTTACATACTGTCATTAGCCAGCAGAATTAACATTCCGCTTATTGTCACATTTCACACCGTTTTAAGAGAGCCGACGCATATTCAGAAGATAATAGTTCAGGAATTAAGCAGTAAGGCAGAAAAAGTAATAGTAATGAGTAAAAAAGCTTTAAAATTCCTGCTCGAGATTTATAATATTCCCGAGGATAAAGTCGAAGTGATAGAGCACGGCGTGACGGTCGGAAAGGTCTTGCACAGGGAAACGGTAAGGGAAAAATTTAATTTCAACAATAAGACGGCGCTGTTCACGTTCGGGTTGTTAAACAGGAATAAGGGAATCGAAACGGTTATAAAGGCATTACCAAAAGTAGTGGCGAAACACAAAAATATTCTGTACCTTGTTTTAGGAAACACGCATCCGAAGGTATTAAGCCGCCACGGAGAGGAGTACCGTGAGTATCTGCAGAGGCTGGTAAAAGAGCATAGGCTTGAAAATTATGTATACTTTTATAAAAATTTTGTCAGCGAAGAATTATTAATGGAGTATTTATATGCGGCGGATATTTATATTACTCCGTATTTAAACGAAGCCCAAATCACAAGCGGGACACTCTCTTACGCGATAGGTGCCGGAACAGCAGTAATATCGACTCCATACTGGCATGCTCAGGAACTGCTTGCGGACGGGCGGGGAATATTATTCGATTTTCATAATCACGAACAATTGGGAAATATTCTGCTTGATTTACTTGACAACCGTCATAAGCTCGAGCAGCTTCGGGAGGCCGCTTCGGAATACGGTCACAGGCTCAAATGGCCGAGGATAGGAGCCAAGTATATAAAGACAGCAAAATCGTCGGTGGAAAATTATTCTTATATAGACAAAGAGAAGCAGACCATTCTAGACCCGAATCTGTTGCCTGATCTTACATTTTCCCATATAAAACGGCTTACTGACGATACGGGAATAATTCAGCACGCCGAATTCGGGATTCCAAATTTGAAAGAGGGGTATTGCTTGGATGATAACGCAAGAGCACTTTTAATGATCGCGATGGAGCATTTCAAGCACAAGACAGAAGATACTGTTAACCTTATGCCGATTTATCTGAGCTTTATAAGCTATATGCAAAACAATGACGGCTCTTTCAGAAATTTTTTAAGTTTCAGCAGAAACTATCTGGATGAAATCGGTTCTGAAGATTCATTCGGGAGGGCGATATGGGCGCTGGGTTATCTTATTAAAAACTCACCGGATGAGTCTTACTTTCAGGTCAGCAGGGAAATTTTCAGAAGGTCTGTGCCGTATTTCAAAAAGCTGAAACATTTAAGAGGAATTGCAAATACAATAATCGGGATTTCATATTATATGGGGCGTTTTCCAGATGACGAAAACATGAAAGCACTGATGTATGATATGACGAATACGATAGTGAACAAATATAATTCGGAAAAGTCAGATGACTGGAAATGGTTTGAAGATATTTTAACTTACGACAATGCCATTATTCCGCTTGCAATATTTCACGCTGCTGAGGTTTTCAGGGATAATGTTTTTCTCAAGGTCGCACTGGAGTCATCGAAATTTCTCGAAAGTGCTACGATGAAAAAGAGATATTTCAAACCGGTCGGAAGCAAGGGATGGTACCGCAAGGGTGGAAATTGTGCTCTCTTTGCACAGCAATCCCTGGATGTGATGGGAATGGTGTTACTCTATTTCAAAGCATATGAATTGACCAAAGACAGAAAATACCTCGATAAAATGTTCATTTCGTATATGTGGTATCTCGGAAAAAATACACTTGGACTTCCAGTATATGATTATGAATCCGGAGGATGCAACGACGGTCTGGAGGAATACGGATTAAACAGGAATCAGGGAGCGGAAAGCACTATTGCGTATTTGATTTCGCATCTTA
The DNA here is from genome assembly GCA_964501535.1 of uncultured Ignavibacteriaceae bacterium. Lineage (GTDB taxonomy): Bacteria > Bacteroidota > Ignavibacteria > Tepidaquicellales > Tepidaquicellaceae > FEN-1279. Next base: position 278,179 of record CAZCSV010000002.1, read on the forward strand.
CGGTATTGAATGCCTTCGAATTCGAATATGAATATGAAAAATAAAAAAATATGAACTTCATAAAAAGATATTCTAAAAACCCTATACTTACGAAAGATGATATTCCCTATGAAGTAGCAACTGTTCATAATGCAGGTGCAGTAAAATTCGGAGATAAATATATTATACTATTCCGCTCGCATCTGCATAACGGACGAAGTATCATTGGTCTTGCTGAAAGCAAAGATGGATTTAATTTCACGGTACATACGGAACCTTTTATGGTTCCATCTGACGAAGGAGAATTCAGATTATATGAAGAGTATGGAGTCGAAGATCCGCGGATTACTTTTTTAGAAGGAGAATACCTGATTACGTATAGTGCTTATTCAAGGTATGGAGTTCGAATCGGACTTGCAAAAACTAAAGATTTTAAAAAAGTTGAAAGATTTGCATTAATCACGGAAGCAGATTATCGTAATGTTGTAATTTTCCCTGAAAAGTTTAACGGACTTTATGTCCGTCTGGACCGCCCGCATTCCGAAATCTCTCCATGGTCTATATGGATTTCGTATTCGCCTGACTTGAAATACTGGGGAGATTCAAAAGTTATTATGCGTCCCGTTCAGTATCATTGGGATGAGATGAAAATCGGTCCCGGAGCTCCTCCGATTAAGACAAACAAAGGATGGCTGAGTATATATCACGGTGTATTTCCGACGATGGATGGAAGTGTTTACCGTCTCGGTGTAGCATTGCACGATTTAAATAATCCGTCTAAAATAATCGGAGTAGGGGATAACTGGATATTGCAGCCGGAGGAAGAGTATGAGGTTACGGGTTATGTTCATAACGTTGTATTTTCCTGTGGGGCTGTTCCTGAGCCTGATGGAACGGTGAAAATATATTGGGGCGGTGCGGATAAAGTTCTTTGTGCTGGGGTAGCTGTTCTGGATGATCTAGTTAGTCTATGTTTAAATAATCCGAGAAATCCATTATGAAGGTAGCGATATTATCACCAATAGTTTGGAGGACTCCTCCGAGAAAATACGGGCCGTGGGAGCAGGTTGCATCCAATATCGCGGAAGGTCTGGTCGAAAAAGGAATTGATGTAACACTTTTTGCAACCGGTGACTCGAGTACTAAAGGAAAGCTTGAATATATAATAGAAAAGCCTGCGGGCGAAAATCCTGAGCTTGACTATAAAGTCTGCGAGTGCATGCACATCAGCAATCTCATGGAGAGAGCCTCGGAATTTGATATCATACACAACAATTTCGATTTTCTACCTTTGACTTATTCGCATCTGATAAAAACTCCGATGGTTACCACCATTCACGGTTTTTCTTCTCCAAAGATTATTCCTGTTTTTAAAAAGTATAATGATACAAATTATTATGTATCAATAAGCAATTCCGATAGAAGTTCCCAGTTAAAATATATAGCAACGATATACAATGGTATTGACGAGAAGGGATTTACTTTCGAGAAACAACACGGGGATTATCTTTTATTTTTCGGAAGAATTCACAATGAAAAAGGAACATACGAGTGCATTAAGATTGCAAAGAAAGCAAAGATGAAATTGATAATTGCGGGATTTATTCAGGATGAAAAATATTTTAAGAAAAAGGTTAAACCGTACGTTAATGATGAAGATGTGGTATATGTAGGGAATGCAGGTCCTGAGAAGAGAGATAAACTGCTTGGAGGAGCTTATGCATTGTTACATCCGATAAACTTCGAAGAGCCGTTTGGTTTAAGTGTCGTAGAATCTTATTTTTGCGGAACACCAGTAATTGCTTTTAATCGCGGCTCTATGTCTGAACTGGTTATTGACGGTAAGACAGGTTTCCTAGTGAGAAATATTAATGAAGCGGTTGATTCATTAAGAGATGTGATAAGTATAAATAGAATAGATTGTCTTATATGGGCTGAAAGCAAGTTCACACGGTCGAAGATGGCGGAAGAATATATAAAGATATATAGGTTATTATTGAAACAAAACCGTTAAATCGAAAACACTAAATTTTCATCGGGTACAGGTAATGTTTCCGCAGGGATATTTGTTTTTATTGGTTCCATCAACTTTTTCTTAATTCTTTCGGAAAATATTTCATCAAAATTTAATATTTTTATTAATCCTATTTGATTTTTCTCTTTTCTTATTACCAATTCCGATATTAAAGCAGCAGCCATATAATCAATTCCCATAATTATTTTATCATCTATCACAAAAGTATTATCGGGCATTTCACCGTTTTCCATTTTTACTCTTATGGGTGTTGATTGACCTACAATTGGACCCGAATCAATTTGTTCCGTTATGATATGTATGGTTATTTTTGTGGTTTCTGCTTTTCTCGCAATCAGATCTTCGAACGGTTGAGTACCTGCACCGTGATGTTCGGCAAGGTCAGAAGGATGAAAATTGTAAATACCATAAGAAGGATAGTTGATAATTGGTGAATCAATTAACTGCCCGAAAACGAAAACTATGATTGCATACGGATTCCAGATTTTCAAAAGATGTCTGAAGTAATTTGTTTTTATTTCTCCCGTATAACACGGTATACCGAAAGATAATGCAGATTCTATCGTGATTTTTTCTATATTCAATTTTTCATTCGAATCTAATAACCGCCAGATTCTTTTTTTTTGAGATATCTTCGATTCAGGATTCACAGGGTCGTCGGTAACGAGACCTACGATATTTAACCTATCCGGGAATTTTTTTTCACATAGTTTTAAAGTTTCCAGAAGCATATAGCCGAATAAAAAGCTTCCGAATATCAATATTCTAAACCCTCTGTTATTTTTTTTTGGATTTTCATCTTTCGCGGGAATTATCAATTCACCCCATCGTGATTCTTTTATAGGAACGAACTTACGCTTTTCATTATCAGCTATTAGGGCTTGATTAATTGCAGATTCTAATTCCAGGTCTATCATTCAAAAATTTTAAATTTGAAATCAATTTTTAAATAAAACAGAAATTAAGGGAATTAATCTTCTTCCAGTAATTTGTATAGTAAAGTTCTCAGGTTTACAGTTGCATAGCTCGATGCATAATCGGAAATTGCATAGGGAATAATCAATGCATCATTATGTACAAGTGAGCCGCATGAATAAACAACATTGGGAACGTAGCCTTCTCTTTCGTCTTCGTTAGGAGTTATCAGTGGTTCTTCAAGGCTGCCTATTACTTTTGTCGGGTCTTTCAAATCGAGCAGTAAAGCACCGATGCAATATTTCCTCATTTGTCCTACTCCGTGTGTAATTAAAAGCCATCCTTCGTCTGTTTCGATAGGGGAGCCGCAGTTACCGACCTGAATGAGTTCCCACTTATATTTCGGTTCCCATAGAATCTGAGCTGTTTCCCAGAGCGTGATATTGTCCGAAAACATTATATACTGGTTAACCCCGTCTATTCTGGAGAGCATAGCATAGCGTCCGTTTATTTTTCTAGGGAAGAGAGCGAAATTTTTATCTCTTGTACATTCCCCGTGCATGGGAAGAATTTTAAAATGATAGAAATCTTTTGTCTCGATGAGTTTCGGTAGAATGGTATAGCCATCGTACGCGGTATAGGTCGCATAGTAGCAAGATTCGCCGTTTCTTTCGGTAAACTTCACAAATCTTGCGTCTTCTATTCCGTTTCTTTCCGTTCTTGAGACGGGGAAAATTACTCTTTCGGAAATATCCGTATCCTGTGAGAAAACCACTTCGTAATGTGAGCGAGCAAGCCATAGCATTTGCTTTAAAGTTTTTCTCTGGTCCAGGTTCAGTATTCTTGATTCTTGAACCTTTTTAATTGCTTCTTTTAGTCCCGTATAGTAAAAGAAGTCGTCGAGATGACTAAGTATTTCCGTTGAGATATCATTGTATATATCATGTTCATTCATAATATTGACAAATTCCTGCTTATCATAGACGTGTCCTTTAATAATTTCGGCTTCGCCTATATAATTACCCGGCGGGTCAAAAGTAAAATCAAGGTTTTTATCAATTATTCCGCTTCTGAAAACCAGAGATGAAATATGGCTTTCGCCTGTAGCTCTGAAGCTTACTATAATTCTGAGCTGTCCGTCTTCGAGGCCGTTTTGGTCAGGGTGTTCGACTGCTGACGGATTGAATAAAGCGGCGGATTCAATCGAATATTCCATTGTAAAATACGAACCGATCAGCAATCTTTTAGACGGTGACATCTTCTCGTGGCTTTCCATTATTCGGTTCACGTGTGGCAGGGCTCTGGTAAAATTCATCAGAAAAATTTTAGTAATATTCCTGTGGCGTTTAGCAAATTCCCTCAATACCTGGTTGAGTGATGTTTCGGCTTCTTCATCGCTCATTTCAAGGATTTTTTTAATGATGGATTCGGCTTTTATTTCGCTGTGGTCGAAAAACCTTGTAATAACCCTTTTGGAGTTCGGATATATCCGCTCTTTTCTGCGGTTAACTGTAATTCTCATATTAACGAATTAGTTGCTCAAATTTAATTTATCATTATCAGAATTGAAAGGGCATATTTTGTGTTTTATTGTTTCGGGTTTATTCTCACCGTATTGATGAACAATGCATAAAGGGAAAACAATTATTATTTCTGATTCAATCTTTTGTTCGGTTTTCCTTCGCTCCAGAAACGGGGTTTCCTGTCTTCCCAGAGTATTGATTTCTTTTTACCGAAAAACTTCTGTTTATTTTTTTTGCCGAAAAATTTTTGTTTGTTTTCCCCGTAGGGTTTCTGATAGCTTTTAGTGAAACTGCTTTCTCCGTTTTCTCTCCAGACGAGAGGTCTATTATCGCTTCCATATTCGGGTTTCTTTTTACCCTGGAAATTTTGTTTATTTTTATTCCAATATTTACCTTTGCTCTTTTTGAAGAATGTCTTCTTATTTTGCTGAATCGGTTCTATTTGTTCACCGCTCCATACTTTCGGATTATCTTTATCCCACTTGGGTTGTTCTTCGAAGAGCAAATCCTCGTCTTCAGTTTTGGGTTTTTCCATAACCGCTTTTTTCTCGGATTTTTCGATTACCGGTTTTTCTTCTTTTGTATCGAAAATCTGTTTTTCTTCCGATTCCTTCATATCTGTTTCTTCACTCTGAACAGGCTTTTGCTCTGCAGTCTTTTTCTTTTTGTGAGGTGTTTTTTCTTTTTGTGTTTTAGACTGTTGTTTCTTTTTCTTTTTTTCGGGAGGATTAACTTCTTCAGTCTCGTGTTCTGCCTTTTTTGTTGTTTTCAATTTTTTCTTGCTAATTGATTAATAATTTATTTTAAATTAAAAAAAGATTTAAATTTTTTCTGAACATATTCAGCCTCTTTCTTGCTCCGGGCTTCGGCTATAATTCTTATTATAGGTTCGGTATTGGATTTTCTCATATGAATCCAATAACCTGGGAAATCGAGTTTTACTCCGTCAGTAGTTGTAATTTTACAATTTTGATTTTTGTAATGACTTATAACTTTTTTCAGAACGGTATCGGGATTTCCGACGACATCGAATTTTGCTTTACTAATATAATAATTCGGAAGTGATAATTTATAGTCACTTACTTTTCCACTGAATTCCGCAAATTCCTGTAATATGAAAGGAATTCCCGCTATCGCATCGCGGCCATAATGCAGTTCGGGAATGATTACGCCTCCGCTTCCTTCCCCTCCGACAATAGAGCGGTTTCTTTTCATTTCTTTTACCACGTTTATTTCTCCGACGGGGCTCCGGAAGACTTTTCCGCCGAATTGTTTGGCAACATCGTCCGTTGCTCGTGTCGTAGAGAGGTTTACGGTAGCTATTTTAATATTTGATTTGACATTTCTGAAAACGCATCTGATTACCGTGGTAATGGTATTTTCTTCGATAAACGGTTCGCCTTTTTCCGTAATAATAACAAGGCGGTCGCTGTCAGGGTCGACCGATATTCCCAAATCGGCGTTATTTTTCTTAACAGCTGTGCAAAGCTGTTTAAGATTATGCGGGAGCGGTTCGGGAGCGTGAGGAAAAACACCCGAACCGTCACAGAACAATTCGATTACTTTACAGCCGAGTTTTTGAAGCAATAAAGGAACGATGTATGAACCCGATGAATTCACTGCATCAACCACGACTTTAAATTTTCTTTTTCTTATTGCATTTACTTTGAAAGATTTTAGTTTTAATACTTTATCGATATGTTTATGAACCCAAGAATAATCGCTGGTCACGGGTTTGGTTTCTTTTATTCCAGCGTAGCTGAAAAATGATGATTTGCTCCACCGGATTACTCGTTTAATCTGTTCCCCGTCCAAAAATGTTCCGTTTGGATTCAGAAACTTAAGCCCGTTCCAGATTTGGGGATTATGTGAAGCTGTAACGGCTATTCCGCCGGCGGCATTGAGGTCTTCCGTTGCAATCTGTACGGTCGGAGTAGGGACGACGCCTATATCGATTGCGTTGAAACCCGACATTGAAACTGTTGACAGTACTATATTTGAGATTAAATTCCCGTGCATTCTTCCGTCTGTACCAACAATAATCTTTTTTGACTTGGAATTTTCTCTGCAATACCGAATAAAAGCCGAAGTAAATTTTATAATGTTTTCCGGGGTAAGGTTATCTCCTAGTATTCCACGGACACCTGAAACCGATGCGATTATATCCGACATTTGGATTTAAAGTTTATAAAGTTATAAAGTGTAAAAAGCTAAAAATTATTTTTTTCAAGTTCTTTTAACTGGTCTATTGTGTTTATACCGCAAATTTCAATGTTATTTTCAACGGGTATTGCACCAATTTTTATCCCTTTATCTTTAAAGTATTTAAAGACGTCGGTCAGATAATATTCACCTTGTGCGTTGTCTGTTTTTAATGTTTTTATTGCATCGAAGAGTAATTTATTATCTATAATATAAATTCCCGAATTAATTTCCTTAATTTTCTTTTCGTCTTCGGAGGAATCTTTTTCTTCCCTGATATCAACGAAATTCAGGTTTGCGTCTCTTATGATTCTTCCGTAACCAAACGGTTGTTCAAAAATTGCAGAGAGCAGGCTTGCCTTGAATTTATTATCATTATGAAAGGATAAAAATTTTTCGATGGTTCCGAACTTCAGCAATGGAACGTCGCCTGAAAGTATCAAAACGTTGCCTTCGAAGTCTTTTAGCTCGTCATAGGTCTGCATAACAGCATGGCCTGTGCCGAGCTGCTGGTCCTGATGTGCAAATTTAATTCTCGAAATGTCATCCGAGAATATATCATTAACAAAGTCTGTAACGCTTTTCTTCCGGTGTCCGACTATCAAAACAATTTTATCGGAATGAATTTTCAAGGCAAGCTCGATGACATACTGAATCAGAGGTTTGCCGTTTAGGTCAAACATCACTTTGGATTTCTCAGGATTTTTCATCCTCTTGCCTTTCCCGGCAGCGAGTATAACAGTTGCGAGTTTCACGATTAAAATATATTTTCAGGTTAAATGAGCAGGATTATCATAAAGGCAGCTATTTTTTCCTTTTGATAATTTTATTTTTTTTATCTACAAAAATTTTTATCGGTTTAAACTTCTTAATTTCCGTTTCGTCGAAAGAACCGTATGTGATGATAATAACTTCATCTCCGGGCACACCGTGTCTGGCGGCAGGACCGTTAAGGCAGACCACACCGCTGTTCCTCTTTCCGGGAATCAAATAGGTCTCAAGTCTCTGACCGTTATTCAGGTTAACAATCTGCACTTTTTCATAAGGAAGCATATCAGCTGCTTCCATAAGTGCAGAGTCAAGAGTCAGACTGCCCTCATAAAAAAGTTCTGCCTGAGTTATGGTTGCACGATGAATTTTAGATTTGCATAAAACCCGTCGCATTTTCGTGTTCTCCTTAATTATTTTTCAAATAAAATGTTGTCAATCAATCTTGTTTTACCGTAGTAAGCGGCAAGTGATATCAGTACATCACCCTTATAATCTTTTAAGTTAGAAATTTTTTCTAAGTTTGTATTATCCGTGACGGCTATATATTGTAACGAAGAATTCGGTGAATTCGTTTCAATGTAATTTCTCAAAACTTTCTTCAGCTCCTTTACATCATCCATATTTTCTTCAAGTATCATTCTTTTAGCTTCTTTCAATGCTTTATATAAAACAGAGGCTTCATCTTTTTGTTCCCGGCTCAAATATACATTACGCGAACTTTTTGCGAGACCATTTTCCTCCCTTACGGTTTCGCAGACTCTTAATTTCACATCCATATTAAGATCGTTTATCATTTTTTTTATTACCACTGCCTGCTGAGCATCTTTTTGCCCGAAATATGTTAAATGTGGTTTTGTTATATTGATCAATTTAAGAACTATGGTCGAGACTCCTTTGAAGTGTTCCGGTCTGTATTTTCCTTCGAGGGTTTCCGATAGAGTATTCACGTTTACGAAAGTATGAAAATCTTCGGTATACATTTCGGCCGAATCCGGGTAAAAAATATAATCCACGCCGCAGCTTTTACATACATGGTAATCGCGGAGAAAGTCGCGCGGATAATCGTTGAAATCCTCATTCGGAGAAAATTGTGTAGGATTAACGAAAATGCTTGTAATTACGATATCGGCTTCGTCTCTTGCTTTCAGAAGTAGGGAGCAGTGTCCTTCGTGCAGGAAACCCATAGTAGGCACAAAGCCGATTTTTTTTCCTGTTCTTCTGCAATACTCCGAAATATCCCGCATCGCCGAAATTTCTTTGATTACTTTCATTATTTTTACTTAATAATAAATTATTTACTATTAGGTTTATGCAGAAGGTGTCTGAGTATTAACGATACTCTGTCTTTCATATCTCTTCTGTCGACAATTAAATCGAGAAATCCGTGTTCGAGGAGGAATTCGGATCTCTGGAATCCTTTCGGTAAATCTTTTCCCGTTGCCTGTCTGATAACCCTGGGACCGGCAAAACCTATAAGGGCATTTGGTTCTGCAATGTTCAAATCACCGAGCATAGAGTAGGATGCGCTTGCGCCTCCCGTCGTAGGGTCGGTTATAATTGATATATAAGGAATTTTTTCTTCTGCGAGTTTAGCGAGTCTCGAGCTTGTTTTTGCAAGCTGCATAAGAGATATACCTCCCTCCATCATTCTTGCTCCGCCGCTTTCGGATACAATTATCAGAGGATATTTTGTTTTCAGGCATTTATCTATAGCTCTTGCTATTTTTTCACCCAGGACACTACCCATGCTTCCGCCAATGAATTTAAAATCCATACAGCAGATAACCACTGGCATCGAGTTCATTTCGCCTGTACCGGTTCTAATCGCATCATAAAGGTTAGTTTTTTTCATCGTTTCTTCTATTCTTTTATCATATGGTTTTGTATCCACGAATTTCAAGGGGTCAACCGAGCGGATTTTTTTATCCATTTCTTTAAAGGTACCTTCATCGAGGAGGATGCTGAAATATTCATCACTGCCGATTCTGAAATGAAAGTTACATTTCGAACAAACGTATTTATTGCTTTCCCATTGTTTTTTATGTATCATTTCGCCGCATTCATCGCATTTTACCCACATTCCGTCCGGGACATCTTTTTTTGGTGAACTTGTCGAAATATTTTCTTTAGAGCGTTTAAACCAGGCCATAATAAAAATTTAATTTTGATAAAATGTTAATTTACGAATTAATGTTTAACTGGAACAAAATTTTTCATATAAAATGGTTCAGATGTTCTGTAATCCGAATACTTATTCTCACTTATATATTTACTGGTCAAATTTAACTGAGAATAAATACTTGATTTTCCCGATAATTTAATAATTTCGAAATCAAATAAATCCAATTGCTTTTCATCTTCATTAACAAGAAAAATTCTGTTTTCCGCATCGAAATCCGCTGTTTTTTTTATATAATAGTCTGATATTCTTATTATGTTATTATTTTTAAACTTATAATCGGCAGCATAAAACTCTTCAGTTTTAGAATTCGAAAAAATCAAAGCGGTGAATATTTTTTCTGCAGGCTGCCCTTCATATTTCCCCGCAATAATATCGAGGGTAGGGATTTCGATTAATTTGCACCCGGTACCAAAACATATTCCTTTTGCGATAGCAGAACTAATCCTTAAACCTGTAAAAGAACCCGGACCGTTTGAAATGCTTACAATGTCCAAACAGGAAAAATCCAGTTCTGCAGATTCAAATTCCTGTTTAATTATATAAATTAACGAATCTGCATTATATTCACTATCCAATTTTTTTAATATAGCAATTTTACCTGATTTGCTAAAGGCAAACTCGATATTTTTTGACGAAGTATCTAATAATAGTATATTCAAAACCTTATTTTACGTCCAGTTTAATGATTCTATCTGTATTTTTCACTCCAAAATCAAACAATACTTTCCTGAGATTATCGGAGATATATTCTTCAGCCAAATCGCACCATTCGATAATACATATGGAGTCATCATTAATATAATCTCTGAAACCGACTGTTTCAAGTTCTTCTTTAAATCTCAGCCTGTACAGGTCAAAGTGGTTCAGAGTAATATTTTTATTTGTTTTCGGATTTATACCCGTATATTGGTTTACGATTAAGAAAGTCGGGCTGTTGATTATGTCTTTTACTTTAAAATACTGTGCTATGCCTTTCACGAACTGTGTTTTTCCCGAGCCGAGGTCACCTTTAAGTCCTATAACTTCACCCGGTTCAACTGATTCCGCATACTTTTTCCCGCGAGAGATCGTCTCTTTTTCCGAACCTGATATTATTATTCTACTGGATTCATTCACAGTGTCAAAATTAATAATTTTATAAAGAACTTACATCAGAGAAAAAAATCTCTTAGAGTCTGTTTTTTCAGTGATGAATCTGCATATAGAAATCTACCGAAGGTATAAATTCTTATTATTTCGTTTCCAGTGTAACTACGGGTAAAATCATCTCGTCGAGTGAGATTCCACCGTGCTGGAAAGTATCGTTATACTGATTAAGATATTTATGATAATCCGTAGGATAAACGAAATAAAAGTCCTCTTTTGCAATGATATAGTTGACGATTCCGTTTCTCAGTGGCAGTTTATACTCATGAGGATTATTAATATGTATGGCATTTCTCGAATCAGCTTTTACGTTTCTTCCGTATTTATATCTGAGATTAGGAGAAGATTCCCTGTCACCCAGAGCTTTCACTCCGTGAAGGCATCTGATGCTGCCGTGGTCCGTGGTGATTATTATCTTAATATTCTGTTTTGTTGAAAGCTGTCTGAGCATACCGAAGAAGGATGAATGTTCGAACCAGGATTCGGTCAAAGACCTGTAAGCGGATTCATCGGGAGCTATTTCTTTTAATATTGCCGTATCGCTTCTGGAATGGGCAATCATATCCACGAAATTAATCACAATTGCATTGAGATGGTTATAAGTAAAAGAAAGAATTCTGTTTTCGATGCTTCTGCTGAAATCTGAATCCATAATTTTCGTATATTTCAAATCATTTTTCAGTTTAATCCTTTTTCGCTCGAAAAATTTAATCATAAATTCTCTTTCATAATTATTCTTTGAATTTTCATCGTCTTCGCCCCTCCACAAATTCGGGTAGTATTTTTCGAGGTCTGAGGGATACAAACCCGCGAAAATAGCGTTTCTGCAATACGGTGTAGCGGTTGGAAGCAGGGAATAATAATAATCTTTAGAAATCTTGAAAAAATTATTCAGATATTTTTCCATCATCAGCCACTGGTCGAGTCTCATACAATCCACAACAAAAAAGAAAATCGAACTGTAGTTATTCAAATCAGGTACTATATATTTTTCTATAAGCTGGTGGGAGAGAACCGGTCTTTCGGTATTGTCGTTTACCCAGCTTTTGTAATTCTTCTCAATAAATTTAGAAAACTCGACGTTACACTCTTTTCTCTGGTCTTTTACGGTTTGTTTTAATCCGAGCCCCGGATGTTCATCCAGTTCGATTTCCCAGTTTGTCATTTTAATATGGATATTAATCCACTCCTCCCAGGTTAATTCATTCATCAGAGACATAGAAATCGAATTAAATTCCTGAATATAATCTTTGGAAACCTGGTCGCCCTTAAGGCGTTTCGATTCCAGAATTTTCTTGCATACGAGAAGCATCTGATTCGGATTAACGGGTTTAATCAGGTAATCCGTAATTTTTTTTCCTATAGCTTCCTCCATTAGGGATTCGGTTTCATTTTTAGTAACCATAACGACAGGCAGAGCGGGTTTAATATCTTTAATTTCAATCAATGTTTCCAGTCCGCCTTTTCCGGGCATCATTTCGTCCAAAAAAACCAAATCGAAATCCTCATTCTTGATTATTTCGATTGCATCCTCGCCGTTAGTAGCTTCAGTTACGTTATATCCTTTTTGTTTAAGGAAGAGAATATTGGATTTAAGCATATCAATCTCATCATCCACCCAAAGAATATTATTTCTGTTCTCCATAATTTTTTAAAAGTTTTTGATTAATAAGGATGTAGATATGCTTCTATAAAACCTTGCTTTAATTTTTCGAATTATTTTTTAAACTTACTACATTTTCAATATGATAAGTGTGAGGAAACATATCAACAGGCTGAATTTTTTCAATCGTGTAGTTTCCTTTTTCACAAATCATTTTTAAGTCCCGAGCCTGAGTTACGGGGTTACAGCTAATATAACAAATTTTTTCAAAATATGTTTCGGATAATATTTTGCATATATCCGGATGCAGACCCGACCTTGGCGGGTCGAGCATTATTTTGTTATATTTTATATACTTTTCAGAGCGATTATTTGTTTCAAAAAAATCTTTGATGTCGGAGAGAACAAAATCCGTATTTTTAATATCATTCATTTCCGCATTTTCCCCGGCATTTTCTACAGCATCAGGGATTAGCTCTACTCCGGTTACACTGTTTACTTTTTCCGATATGTAAATTGCTATCGCGCCCGCACCACAGTATAAGTCCAGGACGTTATCGTCTTTCTTCGGTTCAAGGAATTCCGTGGCAATGCCGAATAATCTTTCCGCCTGCTTCGTATTTGTCTGGAAGAAAGAATTCGGAGAAATTTTAAAAATATAATCTTTATTTCCGTTGTTGAGCTTTTCATATATATAACCCCTCCCGAACATGGTATTACAGCTTTCTCCGAACGCTATCTGTGCTTTTTTTTGCGAATATGAATTTACGAAGGTCGAAATCTGTGGGAATCTTTCGGATAAAATTCCAGAATATTCTTCTATCAGTTTTTCGTTGTAATCGTAAGTAACGAGATTAACCATGACGTCATCGGTGTTTTTACTTTCCCGAATGATTAGGAATCTAAGGTAACCTGAATGAGTTTTTGTAGAGTAGATGGAAGTTTCTTTCCTTCTGAAGAATTCGCGTGTGAAATTTAAAATCGAAACGGATAAATCCGATTGCAGATAGCATTTTTCGATATTCAGGATTTTCGAATGAAAGCCCGGCACATGCAAACCCAGTCCGAATTTATCCGTGGATTCCATATCGGCTTTTTCCCTCCAGATATCCTCGGAAAAGGAATATTCCATTTTATTCCTATAGAAAAAAATATCGTTACTTTTTATCGTGTCCGGGACGGTAAGATTTTCGAAACCGCCGATTCTTTCGAACGCATCCGCTACTGCCTGTGTTTTGAAATCGATTTGTTTATCGTAAACATAATTCTGCAGTTTACATCCTCCGCAGGTGCCGAAGTGCCCGCACCGGGGATTAATTCTGTGGGACGAATGTTTTACGAATTCGGCCGGTTTTGCCTCGGCATAGTTTTTTTTGCGTTTGTAAATTTTAAGCTTTACTTTATCTCCCGGGAGTGTGTTATCGGAAAAGATTACAAAACCTTCGTCTGTCTTTGAAATTCCTTTGCCATCGGTGCTTAAAGAATTCACATCTATTGTAATTTCATCGCCTTTTTTCATAGATTATAATTTAGCGAGTTTGCTTCGATAAAGAAAGGTGAAAGAATTGGAGTGTGAAAGAAACTACGAGTCAATTAGTTACGGAAAATCTGCTTATTATATTAATACTTAAAGTGATAGTGTAAAAACAGCAAAAAAAACGTTCCCGAGATTGATTGTCCGGAAACGTTTTACGTTATATATATTTTTTTATATCCTATTTCTTTATAAATGTTAATGTCACACTGTTTGCGAAATTATAATCATCAACTTTTGTTTTTTCCAATATATTTACATATACACATTCATAATGTAATCGCATACTAAATTTTAACTTCAAGGTTTCATTTTTGCCTTTGCCTTCTATGCAGGATTTAATTTTTGAATTAAATTTTTCAAAATCATTTAATTTAAACATTATCGTATTTACATTCATATCAGCAATTTTGTCGGCTTCGATATATTCATTATGCTTTGAGTTAAAACTTCTATTATCGCGGATTTTTCCATCAGGACTTATATAATCTCCTTTATATTCAAAAGTAATATTTAACCGCATATTTAATATCTTTTCATGCTTTTTCTTCAAATAATCATCGTAATACTGAAGATTATTTTTTAGAAATGCTCTTGCCCAAATGTCGGGTATATTTTCGTCCAGGATGTAAAATGTGCATGTATCATTCGTTATGTCTGTAATGTCATCAGTGGTCAGATTTTTCATAAAGTAAATAATGCCATTTTTTTTCCCCGCTAAGGGATGTTCCTGCGAGATGCAAACCTGTGAATAAAAAAGTGAAAGAGCAAAAAATAAAAATAAAGAAAAAATTATTTGCTTCCTCATAACGTACCTCCTGAATTTTGTTTAGTTAATTGATTTATTTATCATATCAGTAATAAGGCTGTATTATGATAAATTTCGGAAATTTAAATCGTTTTATGAATTTTATCAAGCTATTATTTTATTAATAGCCTGATAAAGTAATTATAATATTATTTCAATAAAATTCCGCCACGGCGGACTTCTGATTAAGTAGCTAAGCTACTTGATCAGAAGCATTTTCTTTGTCTCGATGTAATTACCTGCCTCGAGCCTGAAGAAATATGTTCCGCTCGATAAATCAGAGCCGTCGAAATCGACGATATATTCACCCGCATTCATCTGTTCGTTTACTATCGTTTTAATTTCTTTGCCGAGAAGGTCATATATTTTCAGAGATACATAACTTTGTTTTGGCAATCCGTATTTGATTTTAGTAACGGGGTTGAACGGATTGGGATAATTCTGATCTAAGTAATATTTATTGGGAACTGTGTTAGTATTATTATTTACTCCGCTGTATATTTGCGTGGTTATACAAATATTCGGGCGGTTCGGCTGAAGGGCTCCTGTAGTAATATTAACGCATCCGTCACCTGTAGGCAAGTCCGTATGATTGTGATAAGTCATACCGACTGCCGGAGAAGAGTATACATTGGAATTCAGTGTATAAACGTTGTTGTTAAAGCAAATTTCTATGAGTAAATTGCTAGTGCCGTTCCAATTAAAATACGGTTGCGGGAGGTTTATATACCTCATTCCAGTTCCGTTTGGTTTATATGTCCCGCTGTAAACGGTAGTCCATCCTGTTGTAGTAAATCCGGTAAGTGATGACGCGGTTGTATTTTGCATTTTTACGTTAAAACCGTTCATGGTGAGAGTATCTGCAGTTGTAAAATAAAAGCCGAGCTTGGTAATATATCCGGGTGCTACACCGCTGCCCAGTATTTCACTTGCAAGGTAGAGCATATCGGTTCTCGAATCCATGTAATATGTATAAAACGGGTATCCTGCGGGTATGTTAGAAGTGCCTATACAGGTATTGCCCATATTAAACGTTCTGTAAATCCTTCCGATATCACCCGCAATTCCTCCAATTTGCGATGTCGGAATAAAGTTAAGATTATTCAAATTATATGTACCCTGATTTGTTACCGACCAATTGCTTCCCCCGTTATTTGAATAAACAATAGTACCGGCATTTCCGCAAGCATAAACGGTATTTAGATTCTGCACATAAATGGAATTTAATTTATTCGCGGTTCCTGTGTTCAATAAAGTCCAGTTTACTCCTCCGTTATTTGTTCTGAAAACTCTGCCGCTGTCACCTGCGATATAACCAATTGTAGATGTAAGGAAATATACCGAAGACAGGGTATCGGTAGAGATTCTTATTGAAGACCAGTTTACTCCGGAATTTGACGTAGTATATATATAGCCGTAAGTATCTACTGCCCATCCTCTGTTATCATTCATAAAAAATATTTTTGCATCGTATCCCGGAGTGGTTGCAATTGTCCACCACGTCTGTCCGTTATCGGTGGATTTTTGAATGTGCGAATAATGGTCGCCGCAAAAGCCTACCGAAGTAGACGGCATGCTTAACGAGGTTATTGCATATGTAGAAGCGGAACCGTTGACTTCCCAGTTGTACCCCCCGTTTATCGTTTTGTAAATGTTTGCATTTTGGTTCCCGACAAAGCCCGTATTTTCGTTCTGGAAGTAAACACAAATGTTGTTTGTGTTTGTCGGAAACGGCATCATTATCCAGTTTTGCCCGGCATTTGTTGTTTTTAACACGATGCCGTTATTTCCAACCGCAAAGTGTACATTCGAATTTACTATATAAATGCCCCTTAAATTTTCCAATGTGCCGCTGGTTTGCTGTACCCATGTTACCTGTGAATAAGAAGTTGATATGAACAGAAGGAACATGATAAAAAAGCAATAAAATTTTTTCATAATTAAACTATTTAAAGTTTATTAAAAATTTTTAAAAATACATCACAAATTTTACTACGGATAAAATCTGCAATGTCCTTTTTTCCCTCATGGATTGATTTATCAATTTTAACAATAAAATTATGTATAATCAAATCATTAATTTGTGAATACTGAAAGAAGAGGAAACCGTATAATAATTAAGGAATGTTTTATACAATTGTAATGAAAATTTAAATTGCATAAATTTTACGTTATGAATAAAATAATCAAAAGCGGCAGGCAGGTTGTAACAAAAGAAAAGAAAGCCATAGTTGAGCTCGAAAGAAGGTTCAACGACGAAAATTTTAAGAGCAATTTTACAAAAGCAGTTGAGGAAATTTACAGATGCAAGGGTAAAGTGATTATATCCGGTATAGGGAAATCCGGAATAGTCGCGCAGAAGATAGTAGCGACATTTAATTCAACGGGTACAAATGCGATATTTTTGCATTCGGCAGACAGCATACACGGGGATTTGGGAGTAGTAAGAGAGGAAGACATAGTTGTTCTGATTTCGAAAAGCGGAAGTACTGCGGAGGTGATGAGGTTAATACCGGTCTTAAAGAATCTTGGCGTCAGGATAATACTGATTACGGGGAATTTGGAATCAAAGCTTGCCGGTGTATCGGATATCGTTCTTGATTCTTCTGTCAAAGAAGAAGCTTGTCCGCTTAATCTGGCACCTACATCGTCGAGTACATCGGCGTTGGTTCTCGGTGATGCAATAGCGATAGCTTTGCTGGAGAAACGCGGATTTACGAGGGAAGATTTTGCGGCTGTACATCCGGGAGGGATTCTCGGCAGGAAATTACTGCTCAAGGTCAAGGATATAATGGTAAAGGGAAAGGACATTCCGGTGGTGTCTTCAAATTCGGGATTGAAAGATGTAATATATATGATATCATCGAAACGGCTGGGATGTGCTGTTGTGAAAAGTAAAGAGAGGGTAACAGGTATAATAACGGACGGAGATATCAGAAGGTTACTGCAAAAGGAGTTTGAGATGAACAAGATAACTGCAAAAGATATTATGAGCAAGCATCCGAAAATAATTTTCGAAAACACGCTTGCAAAGAGTGCGCTCGAGATTATGGAAAAGAATAAAATCACGCAGTTGATTATTTGCAACAAGAAAAACAGACTTACCGGAATAGTGCACATACATACTCTGGTGGAATTGGGACTTTGATAACGGAGAAAAATCAAAAAATTTAAATTGAGAACACTTCTTTTAATACTATTATTTGCTGTACTTTTTTCGGCTTGTGAAAATAAGATGGCGCCGCCAAGGACGGATTTAAAATCGGGAGAAATTCCTGACCAGGAAAGCTGGAAGTCTTCGGTTATATTTTCTGATTCTGGAAATGTAAAAGCAATATTGAATGCAGGGCATATTTCGGTTTTCAATGCAAAGGCATATACCTTGATAGACAGCGGGGCTATTGTCGATTTTTATAAGACAGGGGAAAAGGTTTCTACATTGACCGGGAAGAGGGGGAAAGTACTGGATGCAACCAAGGATATAGAAATTTATGACAGTGTAGTAGTGGTGAATAAAGAGGGAAGCGTATTAAAGACATCGAAATTATACTGGAACAACAAAACACAAAAGGTTTCGACGGATGTATTCGTGAAAATTACAACTCCAAAGGAAGATATCGAAGGGATAGGATTTGAGTCCGACCAGAATTTAAAAAATTACACGGTATATAAGGTAACTGGTGTTTTTTCGAAGTAGTCGACGGTAAACATAAAAACTTAATAATCATAAAACTTATTTGCAAAAAAATTTTTATATATTATTAATAATTTTAACATTCTGTTATTCGGAATGCATTCTTTCGCAGGATAAGATTGAGCTTAAGTACAGCGATAAATTGACGGGGAGGACAGAAAACGGACAAACGGTGAGGGAAGCGGTGGGCAATGTTCATTTCATACACGGGAATGTAAAAGTCTACTGCAATAAAGCGTTTCAATATATCGATGCCAACAGGGTCGAATTAATCGGAGATGTAAAGATTTATCAGGATACGCTGTCATTGTTCACGTCGAAGGCGACTTATTACGGAAATGAAAGCAAGGCGATTTGCGAAGGCGTGGTGACCCTCAAGGACCCAAATGCCACGTTAAGAGCAAACCACGGAACCTATTACTTCAATGATGCAAAAGCGATTTTCGAAAAGGATGTTATAATAACAAATCCTGCATACAAGATAACATCCGACCATTTAATTTATTTCAGGAACAGTGAAGACTCCTATGCAAAGGGAAATGTAATTGTTGTTAAGGATTCCACGATTATAAAAGCAGAGAATATCGATTTTTATAAAAGGCAGGGAAAAACATACGCAAATAAAAATGTTAGTATCGAGCAGGATTCTTCGGTGATTTTCTGCGATACACTGACGGATTATTCCAACGAGAAAAAATCCATAGCTTCGGGTAATGTCAAGCTGAACAATATGAAGAACAATGCTGTTGTTTACGGGGATTATCTGGAGAATTATGAAAACACCAAATATACATTCATTAGAGGTAATGCAAAACTTGTTCAGGTTGAAAATCAAAAAGACACTATGTTTATATACAGCAAGACAATGGAATCTTACAGGCAGGTTCCCGAGCGTTATATAGCAAAAGACAGCGTCGATGTGATTCGCGACAAGTTTTATTCGAAGAGTGGCTATGCGGTTTATTCGAAAACAAACGATAAAGATGCGGATAAGATGTCGTTTTATATCAAACCGATAGTATGGAACGACAACATACAAATGACTGGAGACACAATTTTTGCCGATTTAAAGGAAAAGAAATTGCAAACGATTCATGCAAAGAAAATCGATGAATTAAAAGGTTCGGAATTTTCTTTCATGATAGTCGAGAATAAGGATTCGAATTTTTTAGAGAGGTACGACCAGGTTACGGGTAATAATATCACGATTCATTTTAAAGAAGATAAGGTGAATTATGTGGAAGTAAACAAGAACTCAAACAGTCTGTATTTTATGTATGAAGAAAAAAAAGGAAATGGTGTCAATATTTCGGAGGGTATGAATATGATAATTACTTTTGACAGCGACCAGAAAGTAAACAAGGTAAGAATCGATAAGAAGCCGAAAGGACAATATGTGCCGGAAGTGAAGCTGAATATGGTTTCACTGACCCTCCCGGGTTTTAATTTGAGGGTAGATAAACCAATCAGAAGATAGCGTTAGAATTAATATATTATAGATTCCTTAATTATTTTCCTCTCAGAATTTTCTCATAGAATGCTTCGTATACGGGTACGATTTTAGTTTCCTCGAATTCTTTGGCCCTTTCGCGGGCATTCTTGCTGAATATCGAATATTTTTTCTCGTTTGATAGAAGTTCTATTGCATATTTTGCCATTCTTTCGACATCCCCGATTTCGGCTATGTATCCCGTTTCGTTATGAATATTCAATTCAGGCAATCCTCCCACGCTTGTTGATATCACCGGCACTTCACAGCTCATCGCTTCAAGTGCGGCGAGTCCGAAGCTTTCCGTCTGAGACGGAATAAGGAATAAATCCGCAATGGATAAAAGCTCAATAAGAGAATCCTGCTTGCCCATAAACTTCACGCTGTCGAAGATATTCAAATCTCTGCAGAGCAGTTCGCAGTCGCTTCTTTCGGGACCGTCTCCAATGAGAATAAGGCGAGCAGGAATTTTTTCCTTAACCTTTGAAAAAATTCTGATGACATCTTTCACTCTTTTAACGGGTCTGAAGTTGGAAGTATGGATTAAAATTTTTTCCATATTTGGTGCGAGAGTTTTCGAGCAGGTGCAGTTTTCGTCTTTGCTCAGGCGCCTGTATTTTGATGTATCAATGAAATTTGGTATAACTTCAATTTCCTTGTTTATTTTATAATTGGAAAGTGTTTTATCTTTCAGAAATTTTGAAACTGCTGTTACACCATCCGATTTTTCTATGCTGAACTTCATCGTCGGGAGGAAACTTGGCTCGAGCCCGACGAGCGTAATATCCGTTCCGTGCAAGGTAGTAATTACTTTGATATCTTTATTTGATTTGTTTTCCGATTTTAAGATTTCCCTTGCAAGGTATGCGCTCGTAGCGTGGGGAATCGCATAGTGGGCGTGGATTAATTCTAAATCGTGAAATTTCGCCACCTCTACCATTTTGCTTGCAAGTGCGATGCTGTATAAAGGAAAATCAAAGAGGGGATATTTATTTATTTCCACTTCATGATAGAAAATATTTTCTATGAAGGAATTCAAGCGGGTCGGCATTGCATATGAAATAAAATGTACCTCGTGTCCTCTGATGGCAAGGATTTTCCCGAGTTCCGTAGCAACGACACCGCTTCCCCCGTAAGTCGGGTAACAGGTAATACCGATTTTCATATATAATAATTATTTTGAAATAAATTATAAGTAATATTGCGAAGAAAAAAGATAAAAAACCGTAGTGAAACGGATATCTATTTAACGGGATTTTAAAGTTAAAAAGTTTGTAATCGAGAGTCTTCCGGATTCATCGGGAGACTCTCGAAAAAAGTTTTTTTAATATATTAATCTTGAAAATTTTAAATTTAATAGACAGTGATATTATTTGATAAGAGCCATTTTCTTCACCTGAACAAAATCGCCCGCCTGAATCCTGTAGAAATAAATACCGCTTGCAAATTCAGTTCCGTTGAAAGAAACTAAATAACTTCCTGCATTTTTAAATTCGTTTACAAGTGTTTTTATTTCTCTTCCGAGCAAATCATAAATTTTAACAGATACAAAAACATCTTTTGGTATATCGTATTTTATACTTGTAACAGGGTTAAAAGGGTTAGGAAAGTTCTGATATAAAATAAAATTTTCTATTATTTGTTCTTTGTTATTTATTACTTGTAAAATTTGACCACCGGATTCAGTATATAATATTTTTCCCGGAGCTCCAACAGCCCAGCCGATTGTATCGTTATAAAAGTATATTCCTCCGAAAAATCCATTTCCAAATTGAGTTATATTTTCGGGATACCAGTTGTATCCTCCATTTGTAGTTTTCCTCATAAAACCTGAAGAACCACCTATCCAACCTGTGTATTCATTTGCAAAGAAAACAGTATAAGCAAATTCATAACTATCTGCCCTGCCTGCACTATCCCAGTTTATTCCGAAATTTGTTGTCTTATATAACTTCCTATTGCCGCTTCCAACGATAAAGCCTGTGTTAGTATTTATAAAGGAAAAGTTATCGAAATCAGCCAAATCGCCACCTGTCGGTACCGTTATAAAATTCCAGCTTATGCCTCCGTTTGTTGTTTTGTACATCGCCGCACTTTCTCCGCAGACAAGTCCCTCTAAAGAATTTCTGAAATACAAATCATATAAATATCCCGTTGGAACGTAAGCAGAATCGAAATTTAATCCGCCGTTTGTAGTTTTTAAAATCTTCTGTCCCGTCCCGCATATCCAACCCGTATTTTCATTTATAAAAAATGAACCCCAATAGCTCCCACTGTTTCCTATTTGTCCATTTTTTAAAATTATCCAATTATTTCCACCATCTGTAGTTTTTATCAAAGTTTCAAATAATCCGGCAGAATATAAAATATTTGGACTAACAATATTTAAACTCCTTAAAGATTTACCCGTGATTCCTGTATTTTGTATAATCCAGTTTACTCCTCCGTTAGTGGTTTTAATCATTCTGCCGTTATAACCGCAAGTCCACCCGGTGTATCTATTGATAAATTTTACTTTTAATAATTGGTCGGTAGTGCCTGATGATTGCTGTACCCACTGAGCAATTGTAATTAGTAGAGAAAAATGAAGAATTATTAAAACTAAAAGAATCTTTTTCATATTGTTATAATTTATAAATATTTCAAAATTATATGAATTAGATTTATAAATCCATATCACAATATATGAAGAATATCAAAATATAACATAAGCTATAGAAATACAACAATGTTGTCAATACAATTTATATGACTTATAAATATCAATAACAATAGTTAAAAAAATATTAATCAAATTAATGTTAAAAATCGGAATAATTTAACTTGAAAGGATAAAAATAAATAATTAATTAATACTGATAAAAAAGTTAAATATTTATTAATATTCTCTTTCCAAATACCTCCTCAAATAAATCCTTTCTCATATTCGCGCCCCAGATTTCGAGTTCGGGATTTGTATTGTTTTCTGTTTTTACAAAGAAAAGAAATTCTTTTTCGTGCTCTTCTACTTTTATGTCTTTAATTACGGAGTTATGCCCCCGATCGAGTCCGTCTGCGATACGCAGAATCGCGGATAGTTTTTTGACTCTTTCCTTATTTTTCGGCGAGAGTTTATTAAAATTTTCGTGTTTGATTTTCGGATTGGATTTCCTGTGATAGCGGGCTATGTTTGCAATTATTTCTATGTCTTCATCGTTGAATCCGAGGAGTTCGCAATTCCGAATCAGGTAATATGAATGTCTATGGTGCTGGGAGTGAGACAGGCTGTGACCGATATCGTGTAAAATTGCCGCGGCTTCCAGATATTCTTCGTCTTTACCCGTCAGATTAAAATCTTTTGCGATCTGCTCGAAGATTCTCAAAGAAAGCTTGAGAACCTGTTCGGAATGAGGTTTATCGTACCTGCAATTTTCCGCCAGGTTAATGATGCTTCTGTATCTGATATCGCTTAAATCTTCTTTAAGAAGTGTATTGTGCTCTCTGTCGATGGTATCGAGCAGAATTCCTTCTCTCAAGGAAAAATTCGACAGAGTAATATTTCCCAGCTTCAGTTCCAGAAAAATCTGTTCGAGTATGATTGCTCCCGAAGTAATAATATCAGTCCTGTCCTGGTCGAGTCCTTTGATTTCCTTTATATCCGATACTTTTTCGCATTTTGTTATTCTCTTTAGTGTCTTATAAAGAGACTCTTTATGATATGTGAAGTTATTATAATTAAATTGTTCGTCGATTATATTTTGCTCTTCGGCATTTATAATCATTCCTATGTTTGTTATTGTTCCCGAAGTGCCGACGGCATTTTTGAAATTGTATTCGCTTATTTCTCTTATGACAGGATTAATAATACTCTTCACATACATTCTTGCATCTTCGATATTTGTTTTTCTGAATTTACCGTCCGGGAAGAATTTTTCGGTTAACCTTACGGCTCCTATTTTAATGCTGTTTGCATGAAGTACATTTCCTTTTTCACCTATAAGAAATTCCGTGCTTCCACCGCCAATATCAATCAGAAGAATTTTTTCGTTAAAAACCGGCAGAGCCTGCAGGACGCCAAGGTATATCAGTCGTGCTTCTTCAAATCCCGATACAATTTCAATTTTAATTCTTGTCGAATCGAAAACCCTGTCAATAAATTCGTTTTTATTCAGAGCTTCCCGAGTAGCACTGGTTGCCACTGCTCTTACATCGGCATCAAAGGAATCGCATATTAATTTAAACCTTTTCAATGTGGCAATTCCTCTTTGCATAGCATCTTCCGAAAGATATTTCATTTCGGCCGAGCTTTTCCCGAGGCGTACCACTTCTTTTTCGCGTGTAAGTATTTTTATCGCACCTTTTTCGTTAACTTTTGCGACGACGAGGTGAAATGAATTCGTACCGATATCGATGGCGGCTAATATTTTTTCTTTTTGATTCATTAATTATTTAGCATTTCGCAGGCTTTGTTGAACACATCAACAACGGTGATTTCATTTATGTCCTGTGATTTAGACTGTATGTACGTTCCGTTTTCGTTGAGCGGTCCCCATTCATAAGCATTAGTCGGTCCGAAAAGCCCGATAACTTTAGTATTAACCATAGCCGCAACGTGCATAGTTCCAGTATCATTTGTAATGAAGAGGTCTGATTTAGCGAGTATGGCACCTACTTCCCTGATCGGGTTGTATAGGACAATAGTCCGGATACCTGATTTTGAAAGGCGATGGGTCAATTCATCGGTAATTTCCCTATCTATCGGTCCAGAATTTATTAAAATATAAGGATTATATTTTTTATGGAGCAGTACAATTAATTCCGTAAAATTATCAATACTCCATCTGTTTGCGACTTTTCCGGCTCCCGGCTGGAAGGCGAATATTTTTTTATTTTTTTCGGATAAATTAGTACTGATGAATTCGTCCGCATATTTTTTTTCTTCTTCGGATAAGCCGATTCGCAAATCATTTTTATCCTCGTCCGTCAGGTCGCAATCGATTTGTCTGACTATGTCAAGATTTCTTTCGGTTTGATGAAGCTTAAGTTTGTCCCAGTGAAAATCGGATTTTACATTCAGAAGATAGTCAACTTTGTTTCGTTTTCCGTTTATGCTTTTTACGCCTATTCTGATTATTGCTCGGGAAAAATAATTAATAAAGTGAGAAGTCCTTGATACGGAAACAGTAGAAGGCACGATACCGATGTCAAAGTGACTTCCTCTTAATTTCTTAAAGAAAGCGAATATATGTTTGGCTGTGGATTTGTTGAATATCAATACTTCGTTTATATACGGATTTACATCGCCGTAAACGATATTATAGTTTGTAACGGAAGCAACCAGAGTAATTTTTGCCTCAGGATATTTTTTTTTCAAGGCGGCAAAAAGGGGTAGAGAGCACAGCATATCTCCAATCTGGTTGTGTTGCCGCACGACGAGAATATTCTTCACATCCAATTTATCGATTTCTTCTTTGGAAATTTCTTTTGAATCAAGGAAAAGCTTCAGTATACTCTGCATCGGTTCTTTTTATTTAATTTCTTCGAAATCGGCATCGACAATTTTGGATTTATCCAGTTTTTCCGATTCCTTATTTATCTTTGGATTCCGGGGCGGAGTGTTAACACGGGTTCTTTTTCTGAATATATTCAGAAGCAGTTTAAGTACGGAGAAAATAATAAATGTTAAAACAATATAAATAATAAATCTAAGCAAATTCACTCCTAACCATTAGCGATTTTTTTTTGGGGGGGATTGAAATATTCGAGTACGGGGTGGTCGGATTTTAAAATTTCATTAACAAGATTATCGAAATCCTCCTCATTGTTTACGAAATCGATGTTTGTGGAATTTACTATCATAACCTTAGAAGCTTTGTATCTGAAGAAAAAATAATTATAGCCTTCCGTTAAATCTTTTATATATTCCTCACTTATGGTTTTTTCGACATTTCTGTCCCTGTGTCTGATATTAAACATCAGGCGTTCAACGGTGGATTGAAGATAGATGATCAAATCTGGTACGGGAACTGACCTTTCGATGAAGGAGACTATTTTTTCATATAAAACAAGTTCGTCATCCTGAAGATTAAGATATGCGAAAATTTTATCCTTTTCAAAAATGTAATCCGATATCACATAATTATGGAACAGGTCCTCGTGTCTGAGTTCCTGAAGCTGTTTATATCTTGTCAGCAGAAAATAAATCTGGGTATGGAAAGCATATCTTTTGGGATTCTTGTAAAACTTCTCGAGGAAAGGATTATCTTCGAAATTTTCGAGCACGAGTTTTGCGTTTAATTTCTGTGCAATTTTTTTAGCCAGGGTTGTTTTCCCTGCACCTATTACGCCTTCAATCGCTATATACCTGATTTTTTTTTCTTCCAAGATATTTTAAAATGATTTTCTACAATTTTACGACATCCGAGATGTCTGTTGTATTCTCCAGTAATTCTTTTACGGTTCTGTTAAAGACCGGATGAATTAATCCCGGATTAAGCTCGCACAAAGGCACGAGAACAAATTTTCTTCTGTGGATTTCGGGATGCGGGATATTAATATATTCATTTTTCAAAACGATATCGTTGTAGAATAATACATCAATGTCTATTTCTCTTTTACACCATTTCTCCCGATTTTTCCTCCCCAGAGCGATTTCAATTTCTTTTAATTCAATTAAAAGCTCTTCGGGGTTCAGCGTTGTCTCGGCTTCCAGTACCAGATTCAAAAATTCATCTTGTTTTTTAATTCCCCAGGGTTCAGTTTTATAAACAGAAGAACTTTTTAATACATTCGTTTTATTTATTTCCGAAATTGCTTTTACGGCTGAATTTAAATAATTCAGTCTGTCATCAATATTTGAACCCAGTCCGAGATAAATCAAAATTATTTTTCTAATATGTTAATAATCTCAATTGAATCAATAATACCCAGCGGAGCATTCGGTTTTCTCACGCTTACTTTAACGATTTTCACCTGTTCAAATTTCTTTAATACCTCTTCGCAAATTTTCAAATTGACCGTCTCAATTAAACTAAATTTCTGTTTGCTGAAAATTTCGCTTACAAGGTTGTATACAGAGAGATAATCGACGGTCTTGCTGAGCTTATCGCTGTGATTAAGTTTACTCAAATCACACTGCATTTCTATGTCAACTTCGAACTGGTTTCCGTATTTCTTTTCATATTCAAGGTCACCGTGGTAAGCGTAAAACTTAGCATTATTAATCTTTATTGTAGTAAGTTTCAAAATATTCTATATTATTTTCTTACTTTCTTTTTCTTGATTACTTTTACTTTCTTAATTTTTTTTGCTGACTTTATTACAATTTTTTTCTTCCTTGCTGTTTTTAATTGTATTTTTTTCTTGAATTTCTCCAGGGCATTTTTCACCGTTATTCCAATACTGGCCGGAGAATCGGCGACCGCAATACCGCATTTTTGCAGTGTGGTTATTTTTTCGTCAGCAGTACCTTTTCCGCCTGAAATTATTGCTCCGGCATGTCCCATTCTTCTGCCGGGAGGTGCTGTTTTACCCGCAATAAAACCGATTACAGGTTTCTTTACATATTTCTTAACATAGTATGCGGCTTCTTCTTCAGCGTTTCCTCCGATTTCACCAATCATTAATATTGCTTCGGTATTTTTATCTTCGTTAAACAGTTTTATCGCATCCAGGAATCTTGTCCCGATAACAGGGTCACCGCCAATTCCTATGCATGTTGACTGTCCGATTCCGAGTTTTGTCAACTGGTCAACGGCTTCATAAGTAAGAGTTCCGCTTCTTGAAATTACCCCGACTTTACCTTTTTTGTGAATGAAACCGGGCATGATACCAATCTTACATTCACCCGGAGAAATTATGCCAGGGCAGTTTGGACCGATAAATCTGACCGAATGTCCGTTTTTGTTTTTACTTTGAACATAGTCATAGACTTTAATCATATCTTTCGTCGGGACGCCTTCAGTTATGCACACTATAACATTTATTCCCGCGTCTGCGGCTTCGACTATCGCATCGGCTGCAAAAGATGACGGTACGAATATAACGGATACGTTCGCACCTTTTTTCGTCACAGCCTCTTTAACGGAATTGAATATTGGAATTTTTTCCTGAAAAAATGTACCGCCTTTACCGGGTGTCACTCCAGCGACCACATTGGTTCCATATTCAATCATTTGTGCAGTGTGGAAAGTTCCTTCGGAGCCTGTTATTCCCTGTACTACGACTTTAGATTTTTTGTTAACAAGTATACTCATTTGTAATTAATTTAGTTATTTAACAACATTGCTTTTAATTTTCCATTTACCGCTTTGGTCGGCAACCAGGTTATAGGTAACGGTAATCTCCTTTTCCTCTTCTTTACCGTTGACGGTTTGAGTTTGTTTAATCTTGACTTTTACCGATGCATTACCGTCTTTTTGCGATAAAACCTGCGGCTCCTGGGTTACAATAAATTTCTTTGTGTTCTTATAGCTTTTTTTGAAACTTTCCGCAGACCTTGTCTCCCATGTTTCGCTGGCTTTCTTCATATTTGCATCGTAGGTTTTGCTGTCGGCAATACCTCTTTTAATATACTCCAGATAATCCGTAACAGCCGTAACCGGGTTATCGAGTCTTTTATTCAATTCTTTTTCCTTATCGGAAATTTTTTTATCGTCTTTTTTGGTTTTGACTTTGCTTGTATCTTTTGCGGTTTTTGTGGTATCTTTAATGTCAGTTTTTTTATCTTTTAGTTTTCCGGATGTATCCTGTGCAATCAGTCTGTCTTCCCATTCCTTAAGCTGTTGTTCCTTAATCCTTAAAAACTCTTCCTTATCCTTAAGTTCTTTTTCCTTATCTGAAGAGACTTCCTGTTGAGGGGGAATTTGCTGGTTCTGGTCGTCATCCTTATTACAGGAATACAAGAATATAAATGTAAAAAGAAAAACAAACGGTATTATAAATTTAATTGTTTTCATTTTTTTTGTTTAAATTAGTATCAAAATAATTTATTTCATTTTTATATTCAATTGATTATTTATGAATGTATAACTCTGAAGGTAAGAGATAAAAAATTTGTATGGTTTCATGCATAATAAACCGGCAGTTATTTTTATGAGTTTTTAAATAAAAATATTGAATTCTGTAATAATATTTTAAATGTTTAATTATAACTTGATAAAAGAATTGGTAAATATTAATTTGAAAGTTATTCATACATTGAGCTTTTATGAAAGCGGTGAACAACAGCAAGTGTTTTTCGTAATTTTAAAAGGAAAAAATCCCATTAGATTGGTGTGATGCAGATAAGTATATTAAAAATCAATATAATAGTTTTGTTGTTGACAGGACTTTTACATTCACAGAGTGTTAATAAAGATGACGGGAAATCAAATTTGGAAATTATTACGAATTTACTGAATAAAAATCTCGGATTAGTCGAAAATCAGTTTGTAATATTGGGAAAGGATAAAGTTTTTTGCCTTAGTATAAAGGGAAACGGAAATTGTCCGGAATATTTTAACAAGGTATTCAGTCAGAAGTTCAGTGACGTAAAGATAGTGAACGAATCTGCGTGTTCCTCTTCGGATTACAGGATAGAATTTCGGAATGTGTACTTTTTGGTAAAGTATTACGAGATAACCGGTTCTGTAATCAAAAATAAAAAGGTCAAAAGGAATATTACGGTTCAAAACGGATGCCGTATTTATCATAAAGAAACTGACAGCATTGTTTATATAAAAGAATCCGGTGAAACGCAAAGTGACGAGTTTTATCTTGATGACCTTGAGGAAATAGAAAGAAGCAGTTACGGTTTTACGAAGGGGACCTTGCCGGAGCAGAGTTTTTGGGAGAAAGCGTTTATTCCGGGGATAGTAACACTGACTTCGGCTGCAGCAATTGTTTTATTTTTTGTTATCAGAAGCAAATGAAATTTGAAAGTATTATATACATTAATGAAAAAATTACGATTAACTAATTATCTATCCATATTAATATTATCGGTAGTAATTTATTCCTGTTCGTCATCCGGGGGCAGTGATATAAAGACAGATGACCCTGAAAAAGCGATGCTGATGGCTTTAAAAAATTACAGTGATAAGGATTATCTTGAGGCAATAGATGATTTTTCTTTGATCAAGATAAAATTTTCCGGGACAAAGATTGCGGATAAAGCACAGTATTATTTGGCAATGTGTTATTACCAGAGGAAGGAATATATACTTGCGGCATCGGAATTTGAGTCTTTGATTAAAAATTTTTCCACGAGCACGTATATTGTTAAGGGAAGATTCAATCTTGCTATGTGCTATTACAATTTATCGCCGGATTTTTCACTGGACCAGATCTATACACAATACGCCATTATAGAATTTCAAAATTTCCTTGAATTATTTCCCAATGACAAGTTGGCATCCGATGCCGAATCGAAGATAAAAGAGCTAAAAAACAAGCTTGCATATAAGCAATACAAGAGCGGCGAATTATATATGACAATGGATAATTATAAGGCAGCAATTTATTATTTTGAAAACGTTTTGCAGGAATACTTCGAAACCGATTATGCTGATGATGCATTGTACGGTAAAATACAGGCATTGATAAAAAAGAAAAAAAACGAGGATGCTTTAAAGGAAGTGGAAAGATTTGAGAAGAAATTCCCGCAGAGTGAATATCTTAGCAGGGTTGAAAGAATTAAAAATAATTTGAGGGGACTGTGAGAACGGTAAAAGAATCACAGGTTGAAATGATAGAGCTGGTATTGCCGAACGATACTAACATGCTTGGTAATTTGCTCGGAGGGAGATTGATGCACTGGATCGATATTGCCGCTGCACTGTCTGCGTCAAGGCATTCGAATAATATAGCCGTCACTGCCGAAGTTGATAATCTGCAGTTCCATATGCCGATAAAACTCGGAGATATAGTAAGGCTGAAAGCATCGGTGAACAGAGCTTTCAGGACTTCAATGGAAGTAGGTGTAAGAGTTGAAGTGGAGAAAATAAAGACAGGCGAGATATTTCATTCCAACAGTGCTTATCTGACCTTCGTTAACGTGGACAGTGAAACAAAGAAACCGATAAAGGTGCCCGAAATAAAACCCGAGACAAAAGAAGAAATAAGGAGATACGAGCAGGCATCGAAGAGAAGAGAATACAGGTTAAAAAAGAAATCGGGACTGGTGGAATAAGAGAATCTCATGGACAAAATTAATCTGAAATGCACGGATATTACAAAGAGCTTCAACGGAAAAGTTGTTTTTAAAAATGTAAATATTAATCTCACCGAAAGTACATCGCTTGTGGTAAACGGGAGAAACGGAAGCGGAAAGTCAACTCTTCTAAAGGTAATATCTCATTTAATAAGGCTGGATAAGGGCAAAATCGAATTAAAAATAAAAGACAAGTTAATATCGAAAGAAAAGTATTTCTCAAAAATCGGTTTTTTGTCGCCATATATAAATTTGTATGATGAGCTTACCGGACAGGAAAATCTCGATTTGTTTTATGACTTGAAAGTCGAACAAAAGAATAACAAGGCAGAGGAAATTAAATATTTGCTGGAGAAAGTCGGTTTATATAAAAGGAGAGATGAATTAATCAGAAACTATTCATCCGGGATGAAGCAGAGATTAAAGATAGCATTTGCCGTAATCAGCAAACCCGCCCTGCTCTTGATGGATGAGCCGAGGACAAATCTCGACGATGAAGGGATATCCGTAGTATATAAAGTCGCAGAAGAACAAAAAGAGAGAGGTATCCTGATACTTGCCACGAACGAA
This sequence comes from uncultured Ignavibacteriaceae bacterium, assembly GCA_964501535.1. Classification (GTDB taxonomy): domain Bacteria; phylum Bacteroidota; class Ignavibacteria; order Tepidaquicellales; family Tepidaquicellaceae; genus FEN-1279. The sequence continues at coordinate 309,800 of CAZCSV010000002.1, forward strand.
AGGGATGACAACGAAATCTGTGAATCCAGTCTGAATATAGAAGAGTATAAATAAAGTGTTTCAAATTATCCCTTGACATTTCAATTTATTTATATTAAGTTGCTAATAACAACTTTTGTTAATAGCAAATAAAACTTTAAAGATATGAAAAAAACTATTTCAGCGGGAATTTTTGTACTTGCAGTTTCGGCAATATTAACTATAATGACTGAAGGATGCGGGAAGGGAAATACCGAGAGTCCGGAAAGCAGTACGGGCAAGCAGGAAGTTTTAAATAACAATCAACAAAACATTAAGAAAGGCAATATGGAACATTTAACAGCACAGACTTTTAAAGAAAAAGTATTCAATTACGAAGTGAATAAAGACTGGAAATTCGAAGGCGAGATTCCCTGCATAGTGGATTTTTACGCAGACTGGTGCGGACCGTGCAAGATGGTATCTCCAATACTCGAAGAACTTTCCGGAGAGTATGCAGGAAAAATCAACATATATAAAGTGGATACTGAAAAGGAACAGGAACTTGCGGCGGTATTTGGAATCAGGAGCATTCCTTCGATTTTATTCATTCCGAAAGACGGTCAGCCGCAGATGAGTATGGGTGCGATGCCGAAGGAGTCGTTCAAGAAGGCAATAGAAGAGGTGCTTTTAGGAAGTAAAAATTAACAATATAATTCGAAGGGGAAGATAAAAAAAATTGCAGATAAGATGTGCTTCCTCCGGAAATCTTCTCCTTCTGTTATTACAGTTTAAAAAACCATCATAACATGGCAGAAAGAATTTTTGATATAATTACCAGCATTAAGAAGAAATGTCTCGATAAGGAGGAAAGCATTCAGAAGGAATATCTTTTATCACCTGCGGAATACAACGGATTATTGTCCGTTAAACCCTATGAAACTTACAGTTGTAATCAGTTATCCAAAAAGCTAGGACTTTCTGTTTCCCGCAGCAGCAGGGTTCTTGAAAAGTTAGTAAGAAACGGTTATTTTAAGGAAATAAAGAATAAAGAAGACAGAAGGGTTTTGCGGATAAAGTTAACCGAAAAAGGCATAAGTACTCGCGATAAAATCAACAATAGGCTCGATGAATGTGAAAAGGATATCGTAAACAGGCTGCAAAAGTCGGAGCTATATTCATTGGAAAATGCCTTGAATAAATTAACTGATGTATTAACTTAAAATAATTTCCGGTTCATCATTTTTTTTTGTGTATAAAACTTGATGAATTTGAAAACTAATATTTAGATTTTTGTATATTAGCAATTAATAAAAGAAAAAGTTATTTTCACTTTATGAAAAAAATTTTTATTGTCCTTTTGGTTATTGGATTGGTGATAATTGGGGTAACAGCATTATTACGGTCCAATAAAAAAGAATTACCTGATTTATCTGTATTAAAAGATAAATATTCGGAGAAGAAAAGTCCTTCCGTACAGCATTCCAAATTCGAAGTACTTCAGAAAAAATTCAGTTCGCCGCAACAGGTAACAGAAACCTGCATCGGTTGTCATACCGAGAGGCACATCGAGGTTATGAATTCAAATCATTGGAATTGGGAAGAGCCAACATACATCGAAGGTAAGGGTGTTGTTTATCTCGGTAAAAAGAATGCAATAAACAATTTTTGTTTAGGAGCGGAAGGAAATGAGCTAGCTTGTGCAAAGTGTCATGTAGGTTACGGGATGACGTCATCGAAAACATTCGATTTTAATGACCCAAAAAATATCGACTGTCTTGTATGTCATGATAATACGGAAACATATGCAAAAGCCCAGGAAAAAGGCGGAGCTCCGGATCCGAGCCTCGATTTTTCCAATATTGCTCAGAATGTCGGAAGGCCTGAACGCTCCAATTGCGGGGTATGTCACTTTTATGGTGGCGGCGGAAATAATGTGAAACATGGTGATTTGGAAAAGGCAATGTTTGAACCGACTAAAAAAATCGATGTTCATATGGGAATAGACGGAAGTAATCTCGTTTGCGTTGATTGTCATTTAACTGAAAAGCATAATATATCCGGGCAGATGTATTCTTTGGCTTCGATGAACAGAAACCGCTCGACATGTGAGCAGTGTCATACTCAAAATCCTCACGACGATGCAACCTTAAACAAGCACACTTTAAAAGTTGCGTGTCAGACCTGTCACATTCCTGTTTATGCCAAGGTAAATTCTACAAAAACAGAATGGGATTGGTCTACAGCGGGTAAATTGAGAAACGGTGAGCCGTATGAAATAAATGATTCCTTAGGTAACCATATTTATTTATCAACGAAAGGAAGTTTTAAATGGGGCAGGAATTTAATGCCAGAGTATATTTGGTTTAACGGAACAGCCAGTCACTATTTAAAAGGTGATATCATACAGGATACGACAATACCATTGGTTTTAAATCAGTTAAACGGCTCATATAGTGATAAAGAGTCAAAGATTATTCCCGTTAAAGTGATGAGGACAAACCAGTGTTTTGACCCTGTTTATAAAATGCTTACAATACCGAAGCTTTTCGATCCCAAACTTGGTGAAGGAGCATTCTGGAAGGATTTTGATTGTCTTAGAGCATTGGATGTTGGAATGAAAGAGTTAGGACTTCCTTTTAGCGGTACACTTTCTTTCATGCAGACGAAAATGTACTGGCCAATTAATCATATGGTTTCCCCAAAGGAAAATTCGGTACAGTGTACAGAATGTCATACAAAAAACGGCAGCAGGCTTGCCGGATTAACGGATTTTTATATGCCGGCAAGAGACAGCAGCGGTTTTATCGAAACTACAGGAAAAGCAATACTATATTTAACGCTTGCTGGTGTATTTTTACACGGAACAATTAGAATTATTTCTTCAAAAAAAAATAAGAAAAAAATATGAAACAGAGAGTTTACATATATAAAGCATTCGAAAGATTCTGGCACTGGACACAGGCTGTTTTGATTTTTTTTCTGGCTTTTACGGGTTTCGAAATCCACGGCTCAATAAGTTTTTTCGGGTACCAGAATGCGGTTAAATATCATAACATTGCGGCCTATGCTTTTATTGTCTTAATAATATTTGCAATCTTTTGGCATTTTGCAACGGGTGAATGGAGGCAGTATCTTCCCACTGTGAAAAATCTTAAAGCACAAATCTTTTTTTATCTGTTCGGAATATTCAGCAATTCTTCACATCCGACTAAAAAAACTGTTTTAAGCAAGCTTAATCCCCTGCAAAAACTTGTTTATTTGGGTTTGAAGATTCTTGTTATACCTGTAATGGTGATATCTGGTCTTCTTTATATGTATTACCGCTATCCGCAGGACGGAGTTATCGAAGGATTGAACATTAATTCGATAGAAGTTATTGCGCTTTTCCATACGGCAGGAGCGTATCTCCTTATTGCTTTCATTATTGCTCATCTTTACTTAATAACGACGGGAGAAACTCTGACAACAAATTTAAAAGCGATGATTACGGGTTATGAGGAGTTGGAAACGGAGCAGGAAAAAACAGAACAAAACAGCGAAATTAAAATTCAAGATAATAAAAATGTTGAACCAAAAAACGAGGTAGCTTATGAGTGAGAAAAAATACATGAATCCATATTTAGCGGGATTTCTGCTTGGCTTATTGTTGCTTGCCACAATTTACATTACCGGCAGAGGTTTGGGAGCGAGCGGAGCAGTAAAAAGCATTTATATATCGGTTGTAGAATCCGTTTTTCCGTCTTATACTTCCTCTGCAAAGTTTTATCAGGAATACGGCAAAGAGCACTCGGGAAGTCCCTTGAAAAACTGGTTAGTCTTTGAAGTTATTGGTGTTGTGATAGGAGCTTTCATTTCGGGATTAGTTTCAAACAGATTGAAATTCAATCTCGATTTTTCTCCTAAAAGTACAGCAAGAATCCGTATAGCAGGAGCATTAATCGGCGGACTGTTGTTTGGTTTTGGTGCACAACTCGGCAGGGGATGCACCAGCGGAGCGGCTCTTTCTGGAATGGCGGTTTTATCGGCAGGCGGTATAATCACAATGATGGCAATATTCGGCGGGGCATATTTGTTTGCATATTTTTTCAGAAAAATGTGGATTTAAAATTTTAAAAAACAGGAGATTCAAAATGGGACCTTTAGTTCCTGATTTAATTGGAAATGAATTGAATTTTGTAGTTGCTCTGTTTATAGGAGTGGCTTTCGGATTTATTCTTGAACAGGCCGGATTCTCTTCTTCAAAAAAGCTTGTCGGATTGTTTTACGGTTATGATTTTACCGTATTAAGAGTATTTTTTACTGCAGGAGTTACCGCAATGATTGGTATTATTGCTCTTAATCACTGGGGTTTGATAGATATGAATCTCGTATATATCAATCCCACTTTTTTATGGTCAGCGGTTATCGGAGGTCTAATTATGGGTTTAGGTTTTGTTATCGGAGGTTTTTGTCCGGGAACGAGCGTTTGTGCGGCTGCCATAGGGAAAATTGATGCCATGATTTTCATCGGTGGTTCTTTTATCGGTGTGATGATATTTGCGGAAGGCTATCCGATATTTGAAAAATTATATTTATCAAGCTCCTGGGGTAACGTAACTATTTTCGAGACACTCGGTTTGTCGCAATCGCTTTTTGCATTTTTACTTGCATTTGTAGCGGTGGCTGCTTTTTGGGCTACATCTATTGTGGAAAAGAGAGTTAACGGAGAGTTAAATTCAATATACAGTAACGCGAAAATTTATTATGCCTTAACCGCTGTTGCATTGATAATTGCAGTTTCAGCATTTGCTCTGCCGGACAGAAAAGAATATTTGATTAATAAAGCAAATGACAAAAATGTAATTGATTCATATCAGGTAAAAATAATGACAACGGATGAACTTGCGTTCAGGATTATAGATGAAGACAAAACAATTCAAATTTTCGATTTCAGAGCCAAAAGCGATTATGATTCCCTGAGTTTACCGAATTCGAGAAATTATACTATAGAAAACCTTTTTGAAAAAGATGCAAATAAATATCTTTCTTTGAAAAACAAAAGAAATGTTTTTATTGCCGATGACGAACAAACTGAAAAAAAGTATGCTTTTCTTGCAAGTAAACTTGGCTATACCGATATTTACATATTACAAGGTGGACTGGAGCTTTTTAAAAAGGATATTATATTTTTCAAAGACCCGGGAAACGCGGTAACGCAGGGAGAAAAAGATACTTACCGGTTCAGAACGGAAGCCAGCAGTGTGATTCCCGAGTTGATTCAAAAAAACAAAGAAAAACAAAAATCCGGAGGAGAAGATAAGCCTAAAAGAATAATCGGAGGTTGCTGATAATGTCCGGGTTATATCTTTCGTAAGGATATATTTCAGAAGAAAATACAGGTATATTGGTGACTAATATACGGCATTTTTTATTCGAATGGAATTTCCAAAAATTTGAAAACCAAATAGAGATTTTTTTTGTTCAAAATGATACCCACAGATTAATCTGTGGGTTTTATTTTATAAATTTAATAATTTTGTTTAATTCAACAAGAAATTAAAAAAAGACAATGAAAAACATATTAAGATTGAGCGTAATTTCATTTTTAATGATTATAACCTTTGGTATGAAAGCGGGAGCCGAAGAAATAAATTTCCAGAAAGGGAATTTCAAGGAAGTTATTGCTAAAGCAAAATCACAGAAGAAAATTTTGATGATAGATTTTTTTACTGACTGGTGCAAATGGTGCGTGGAGCTTGACAAGAAAGTATATACGGATAAGGATGTGGCAGATTTTGCGAACAAGAAGCAAATAAACTGGAAAATAGATGCCGAAAGGGGAGAAGGTCCTGAACTCGCCAGAAAATATGCGGTAAGCGGTTATCCGACGATTGTGTTCGTTGACGGTAACGGGGATGAAGTTGACAGGATAGTTGGATACATTCCGGCGAAGGACTTTTTGAAAAAGATTAAAGAATTCAATGAGGGAATCAATACATACGGGGCTATTACCAAAACGCTGAAAAGCAATCCCGATGATATAAAAGCGAATTACCTGATGGGGGAGAGAATAATAACTAATGAAAACGACCACAAGAAAGCAGAACCGTATTTTCGTAAAGTAATTGAAAAAGACCCCGAAAATATAGCCGGATATAAGCTCGGGGCATTATTATATCTTGCAATTGGAAGCGGTGATTTATACAATATTAAAAAGTTCATACAGGATTATCCCGATTGTGATAAATGCAAATCCGCCTATATCGCGCTTGCCGAGAAATATTATATGGACCTGGTAGATTTTCAAACGGCAAAAACATATTACGATAAGGCATTTGAATTATACGGAAAATCCGATGAAGATTTGAAAACGAGTTACATACAGTATTTGCTTTATTATATGAATGAGCTTGCCAGAAAAGAAAGCGCGACGATAGATGACCGGAAACAGGGAATAGATATAAGCAACGAATGCCTCGATTTAGCAAGAGGTAGTGTAAACGAGGGGAGTGCTTATTATTTTCAGGCACAGTTTTATTATTTGATGGGAGACAAGGAAAGCGCAAATTCATCTATAGATAAGGCAATAGAAATAAGAGATGCAAAAGCGTTCAGAGAATTAAAGAATAAAATAAATAATTAATTAACGGCTTTGTTAATCTTCTGAGTGATAAAACAAAATTATCGTAAATTTTATGAAAAAGTTCGGCGGGAAGTTTATGAAGAGAGCCATTGAGCTTTCCATTGTAAACGTTACAAAAGGCGGAGGACCTTTCGGAGCAGTGATTGTAAGAGGCGGGAAAATAATTTCGGAAGGGACAAACGATGTAACTAAGAAAAAAGACCCGACAGCACACGCAGAGATTGTTGCGATAAGGAATGCTTCTAAGAAGTTAAAAAATTTCAGTTTGAAAGGATGCGAAATTTATACAAGCTGTGAGCCTTGTCCTATGTGCCTTTCGGCGATTTACTGGGCTGACATCGATAAAATATATTACGCTAACACTAAAGAGGATGCAGAGAAAATCGGATTCAGAGACGACCATATTTACAGGGAACTCTTGTTGAAAGTAAATAAAAGGAAGATTCCATTTATTCGTATGCCGAACGAAGAAGCAATAAAGGCATTCGAGCTCTGGGAGTGCAAGGAAGACAAAATCAGTTATTAGTTATATACCTCACAGACCAAAATAGATTTTCGTACCGAGAGAAATATTCGTAATATTCGGCGAGCGGTACATACTTAAAACATTCGAATTATCCCTGCCCGGCGGGAAGAAATTGGTAACTTTCAGCTCGACATCGCAGTTAATATTCCTTAATATATTAAAGTTTACGCCCATTCCCGTTTTAAAACCATGCACCCATTCCCGCCCCCTGTATTCGGCGAGGGGATATTCATATAAATCGGAATAATACATATTACCGTATGACGAATAATCGTAATAACTTCTGATTCTGTCGACTCCTTCCTGCATATACTGTACACCGTAACCTCCGGTAAGGTAAAAGGAAGTTCTTTTTTTGCCGAAGGGAAAAAGTTTAAAGCTTGCCATAATCGGGACTGAAATCAGGGTAGAATTATCGTTGTAGTCTATATAATCATAATCTCCTTCGGTTCCCGTTACGTAGTTCCTGTCAACCTTTCCGTTCAGGTGCCACAGAATCGAGCTTTCGATTTGGACGGAAAGAATTTTGGAAACGTTCATTCCAACCGCTACATCGAACTGAAGGGGGAAGAAGGTTTCCCTGTCGTAATAATAATCGTCGTATCTGTGAGATCCGTAATAGTAGCCGTTATAGTAGCCGTCATCATAATATCCTGAATGTCCGTATCTGACGGCAAAAGTCTTTCCGAAATCGCTGCCGATATAGGAGGAGAGAGATGTTCCTATTCCGATATAAAACATATTTTCCGGTTTCACCTGCGGGACGGAAATCTGGGAAACCATTAATATAAAAGTCAGTATAAAAATTAGTTTTTTCATAAAACACTCCGGTTTTATTTTTTTAACTAATGAAATATATATAAGTTCCGGTAAAAATAAAAGTGCAAAAATTGTTACCACCCTAAGAGGTAACAATAAAGTAAAAATCTGTTATTTTTACTGTTTTTGTCACTTTGCATTGGAATCTTAAGTATAAAACTAATTTTTAGGATATAAAAATTAAATAATTATGAGTTAAAAAATTAACGTTTTTATAAGGATTCCAGCGAATGCTGAAATAAGTATGAGATATATATCCTTAAATTTTGTAAGAAATAAAATTAATACCGATGCCAGAAAAAGGATTATTGTAGGCAGGTCAATTAACGCATCTTTTGAAAGCATAAAGGCAGTGGATATGATTGCTCCGAGGGCGGCGGCATTGGCACCTTTTATTAAGGACTGGAGATAAAAATTATCTTTGAACTTGTGAATTTTCTGGGCAAGAATTAAAACTAAAATAAAAGTCGGAAGAAAGATGCAGACAGTAGCGACAACAGAGCCGATAACGCCGGAAGTCATATATCCGATGAATGTAGAAGTGATGACAACGGGACCGGGCGTTATTTGTCCGAATGCAATTCCGTCAATGAATTCTCTTGCAGTAAGCCATCCGAGGTTATCGACTATTTCCTGTCTCAGCACTCCGACTATTACGAATCCGCTGCCGTATGTCAGCGAGCCTACTTTCAGAAAAAGCAGAGCCAGAGCGAGCAGATTAGCAGAGAAAACGGAGCTTATCAGTATTGCGGAAAAGCTTTTAATGGTTTTGGCAAACGAATTAACAAAGGAGAACAGAAGCGGTAAAACCCCGATAAAGGAATTTAGGGAATTGCCTTTTATTTTTCTTTTGGCTGAATAAAAAATCAGAGAAATAATTGCAAATGCAATTATTATATAAATAATCTGAATTTTAAATACTATTGTCAGAAAAATAGAAAGAAAAAAAATCACATAAAGATAAAAGTCTTTGTGAAAAATCGATTTGCTCAGGTTCAAGCCTGATTTTGCAATAATGGCAATTATTACCGGGCTGAGTCCGTAGAGTGCATAGCGGACATATTCAATATCCCTGAATTCTTTATAGAAAACGGAGAAAGCAAGGACGAGCAAAAACGAAGGAAACACCAGACCGAATCCCGCGAAGAATGCACCCCAGAATCCTTTACGATAATAGCCAAAATACACCGCAACCTGAAAAGAAAGCGCCCCGGGTGCTATCTGAGCATAACCGAAAATATTCTTGAATTCATCCATCTGCATCCAGTTTTTTTTCATAACAAGGTTGTAACGGATTTTTTCAATGATAGCAAGAGGACCGCCAAAACCTATGAATCCAAGAATCAAAAAATATTTAGCGAGCTCGAAAAGAGTAATCTGATGCAAATTTATTTTACCGTTTTTGAGAATATTAAACCTAAAAAATAAGAATCGCAAAATTTGAAATTGAATTCAATGAATTAATTTATCATAGAAAAGGGGGTATCTACTGCAGTGATGTTCAGATTCATTGTTAAAAAAAATATTCCCACAATTTTATACGAAAAAACTATATTTTTTTGTGGGAAAAAGGATTATGTAAATGAGAAAAAAATAAACTATTGTGAATAACCCGGCTCGCCGTCGAAGTTATACAGATTTTCTATCTTGACGAAATCGAAACCGGAATCGTGAATCTTGTTCAGCAAATCGGTAATAAAATCATGTCTAACGATATCGCCCTTTCTTGAATTTTCATACCGGCATCTCCAAAGGTCAGTGCAGAAGGTACCCGCAAAACCGTCGGGCCAGACTTTTGTTCCTCTGTTGGTAATTCCGGTTAATTTCAGGTTGTCGGATTTAACTTTACCAAGCAATTTACCAAGGTCTTCGGCGTTTCCCGAACTCCAATCGATAAACACATCTACACCTACAAGTTCCTTGACTTCTTTTGTTGCATTGACTTTCTTTGCAATTATTTTTTTATCACCGCTCGGATGGTAGTCGACCGGTTTTAATACGGATGGTTTTTGTCCAAGTCTTTTTATTATTTCATCGGCAAATTCTTTCGTCCCGACCTTTTGTTTACTGACGCCTTCTCTGAATATATCGTAGGTGTGTATTCCGTCCTCGATAGTTTTCAGCCAGGCGTTATGAACTTTTGTTGCCACGTCGTGCTGTTTAATATGAATCAACATCAGCACCGCACCAAGCAGTAGACCGGTTGGGTTGACAATGTTTTGTCCTGCTCTTCTCGGAGCAGAGCCGTGTATGGCTTCGAACATCGCGTAATCATCTCCGATATTGGCAGAGCCTCCGAGTCCTATTGACCCCGACATTTCCGCTACAACATCGGATAATATATCGCCATAGAGATTTTCGAGTACTATCACGTCGAAATTTTCGGGTTTCGTGGCAAGCTTTGCCGAGCCGACATCAATTATCCATGATTCCTTTTCAATATCGGGATATTCCTCACCGATGCTGTCGAAAAGTTTATGAAAAAGCCCGTCGGTGATTTTCATAATATTGTCTTTAATAAAGCATGTGACTTTTCTTCTCCCGTTATTTCTGGCATATTCGAATGCATATCTGATAATTCTTTCCGAACCCGGTTTTGAAATAAGCTTTAGTCCCTGTGTGGTTTGTCTTGTCTGCCTGTATTCAATACCAGCATAAAGGTCTTCCTCGTTTTCACGGATAATAACGACATCAAGAACCGGATGTTTTGTCTGAATGAATGGATGGCTCGATAAGCACGGTCTGACATTTGCATAAAGTCCGAGTCTTTTTCTTGTGGCGACATTCAGGCTTTTATAACCGCCGCCCTGCGGTGTGGTGATGGGAGCTTTGAGAAATACTTTAGTTCTTTCTATGGATTCCCATGCATCCGGTGCTATACCTGCTGTATTTCCTTTCAGATAAACCTGTTCACCGATTTCGATTACTTCTTTTTCGATTTGCGCACCGGCGGTTTCAATAATTCTTAGCGTGGCATTCATTATTTCCGGACCGATTCCGTCACCATACGCAATTGTTATCGGGATTTTTTGAGACATACTTTACCTTTCTGATATTATTCTGAGTTTATAATTTAAGTAACATAATTTCAGATAAATAAATTCAATTATTAAAATTTAATTTCTAAAAAATGCTTGCTGTGTGCGGTCGAATTTTAAGGCGGCGGTTATTTTATAATTAATAATTTTTTGGTTTGTGAGAAGTCTTCGGTTTGTAGGTGATAGAAATAAACACCAGAGGGTATTTGGTTATTGGAAAATGGTATAGTATAATTTCCTGAATTTAATTTTTTATTTAATAAAGTGATTATTTCCTTCCCGAGTATATCATAAATTTTCAGGTTCACAAATCCGGATTTTTGCAGAGCGAATTTAATAATTGTTGTATTGTTAAACGGATTTGGGAAATTCTGGAACAAAACAGTATGTTTGAGCAGGACACTATATTGGGGTTTCAGATTAACTGACTGCCAGGCGCATTGCTGATAAAACAAAGCCGATGAATCGGGTAATCCGCCGTTATAAGCAAGACCTGCCGGGGACCGGTTAAATATTTTTACGTAAAATACACAAGCTGTAAGGTAGGAACCTTCGAGCGTTGGATGGCTTTCATCCGGCTCCCAGAGATTTACGTATGGTTTAATTAACCTGGCAGTTCTCCACGCTTCACCGGCAGGAGAAATCATTGCGGAGAGAATATTCGAAATCATCGTATATGATGATTTCAGAGAATCCTGCATATGAAAAAAATCTGTAAACACAGGACTGCAGGAAGTATCGATGCACTGCTGACCGCCGTTTTTCCTTCCCCAAGTCATAAAGAAAATTGTATTGGAGTTCGGATTATAAAGTTTAATAATGCTGTCGAGTCCGGCGGCTGACGGATACATAGAATTGTACCGCAGATACTCGATAACAGGCGTCTGGCTTTGTTCCTGAAGCACGACGTAATCCCATATTCCATCTCTTATTAAATTCAAAGTCGTTATTTCGTTCAAATGCATTTGAAACGTAAATCCACCCGGAGCGGAAATTCCAGTACGGACATTTTCTCCTCCGGAGGCGGAGAGATTTTTAAAGAGTAGCGGCAGGTCGTTTGCATAAGTATAACTGTTACCGATAAAGAGAATTTTTGTCGTATCGGCATATAAAAAAGAGGCGAAAATCGATAATAGAAAAATAATTTTATTCATTTTTTATTGATTAAAATAAAAATATAAATTTCAATTTTTAATTAAACTGACTAAATTAGTATAAAGAAGAATTATCAATGGATAAAAATAAATTTTACAAAGAAATAAAATCTTTCTGCGAAAGGAATGCAGATAAGAAACTCGTGATAAAGTATTCGAGATATTTTAAGGAAGGATACGATGCGTATGGGGTGGATTCGAAGATTCTCGAAGCTCAATACGACAGATGGATTGAAACATATAAAAGTGGTATGTCTTTTGATGAGGCTAAAAAACTGGGTGATATGCTTTACTCTTCGGGCAAATACGAAGAAAGTGCACTGGCAATGAAGTTTTTCAGGGAATATAAGGATGAATATAAAAAGAAGGATTTAAGCACGGTAAAGAAATGGCTCGACAGATATGCGACAAACTGGGCTAACACCGATGTGTTAAGTTGGGAAATAATAAAATTATTTTTTCAAAAGGGTTTGATTAAATATTCGGATTTAAAGGAATGGAGAGTCTCGAAATCCACGTGGACTAGAAGGGCGGTGCCGGTTTCTTTTATAAAAATTTTAGGAGAAGAAAAAGTTCAGCTCTTATTTGATTTCATATCACCTCTTGTAAATGACACCGAGAGGCCGGTTCATCAGGGGGTCGGATGGTTTTTAAGGGAGGTATGGAAAAAGGAACCAAAAACTGCGGAAAAGTTTTTGCTTAAAATTAAAGATTATGCCCCGAGAACAATAATTCAATATGCAACCGAAAAGATGAGCAGGGAGGATAAGGCGAAATACAAATCAAAGCGGTAGAAACCGGTTTTGGTATATTTATAGTATTTTCTTAACTATAGCAGAAAAATTTCAAGATATATTTTCCTTTCATTAATGGTTATGATTTATCTCAATCCTTTATTATAATAGGTAATTATACAAAGATTTGTTAAAATCCCGTTTTTTTTAAAAAATATTTGGGGTAAAAAAGTATATAGCAAATAAACAAAAAATTACTTAGCTTTTTTTGTTACAATTTGTAACAAAAAATATACAATTTGTAATAAATACTTTAAAATTTTTAAACCTTTAAAATAATTTTGTCTAACTGACTTTTTTAAGTTTCCAAACAGCGTAAAGCGAGGCTTGAACGCAGTCAAAGACAAAAGGGAGAATAGTTATGAAAAAAATCTTCACATTTCTTTTCATTTCGGCTTTTATGGTTTTTGCAATGAATCTCGATGCACAGATTAATCAGGATTGGAAGTGGTCTCATCCCCAACCTCAAGGTAATACGTTACGTTGGGTCAAGATGATCGATTCCAACAACTGGTATGGTTGTGGTTATGCAGGAACATTTATGAAATCATCCAATGCAGGCGTCGCTTGGAATATTTATACGAATGCAGGCGGATGGCAATCATCTTATCAAGGACAGGGAAGAATCCTTTACAGCGGATGGTTCTTCAACTTGAATACCGGATTGGTCTGCGGCTCGAGCGGATGGATAGCAAGAACCACAAATGCCGGTCTGAGCTGGGATTCGATAGCATCACCGGCAACAAGTTCTTTATACGGAATGCATTTTATTAATTCCACTACGGGTTATATCGGTGGTTCCTCAGGAACGGTGTTAAAGACAACGAACGCTGGTTTAAACTGGACGGCACTTACAACAGGTATAACGACCACGATTTACAATATATTTGCCGGGGACAATTTTGTTCTTGCACCTACGACATCTGGTAACGTGCGTTATTCTACCGATGCAGGTGCAACATGGGCAACTTCATATACGGGTTATTCTCATACCGTATATGATGTTAACTTTATTAATTCGACCACAGGTATGACATGCGGTACGTCGGGAAGAATTTATGTTACAACAAATGCAGGTCTTAACTGGACTCTGCGTTCAAATCCTTATACAGGCACACAGTACGAATTAACATCGGTATCGACTTCCACACCTCCGTCCACTCCTTACTTGGAAGCTTTTACCGGTACTACATTCCCCCCAACAGGATGGAAAACGGTAAACGTCTTGGGAACAGTGGTATGGGTAAGGTCAACAACTCAGTATCACTCATCTCCTGCCAGTGCATTCATTAATTACGACTGCGGCACCGGAGGCGGCGTGGATTGGTTAATTACACCTCAATGGACAATAGCTACGGGAGATTCGCTTGTATTCTGGCTAAGATGTAATGACTACGGATGGCCGCCGGATTCACTTTGCGTAAGAGTATCGACGACCGATACAGCTTTGGCACATTTTACAACAAGAATTCTTTACCTTGCGGAAGGCGTGAACTATCCTCCTGCCTCTACTTGGGGAAGATATGCGGCAAGCCTGAATGCTTTTGCAGGTCAGAATATTTACATTGGTTTCAAACATTCGAATAGCTGCGGTGACGGTGTTTTCCTCGATGATATTGCGGTAAATCGTGCTGCACAGACTATATCTTCATTTTACGTCGTTGGTGACCCGCAAAATGTATATAAAACCGATAATCTTGGTGTTAACTGGACTGCGTTACCATACAACGACCCCAATATGCCGTGGACATCTACACATTATACACTGGATGTAAGTGGAAACAAAATTTTTGTAGGCGGAGCTTATGGTTTGATGCAAAAAACGGTGAACGCAGGAGCAAACTTTACCTGTTTAACCAAATTCTTATCACCGGGAACTAAATATGGTGCCTGGGCTCAATATAATAATGGAAAGGTAATAGTAGTCGGTGCACCGGGTTCATCGGGCTTAACATTTGACCAGGTAATGATTTCCACAAACGGCGGAACAAACTGGACAATAGCTCCGGTCAACTCTTCTGCTACTTTTTACAGTATAGATATGTTAAATGCAAATACAGGATTCATGTGCGGTACGTCGGGAAATCTCCGTAAGACAACTAACGGCGGTGCAAACTGGGATTCTGTGCCGGGAGCATTCGGAACAAATCTATTAAGAAGAATTGAGTTTGTAAACGCAACAACGGGATATTTGTTCCAGAGCACTACAAATTCTGGCGGAGCCTGGAAAACAGTCGACGGCGGTGCAAACTGGACTGCGGTTTCGTTTGGAACTGAAGACAGCAGAATATATTATTCCTCCTTTGTAAATGCCAATACAGGTTATGTGGGCAACTACACTCCGAAATTAATGAAAACTACAAATGGCGGTGCAAACTGGACGCTATTGGCAAATACTCCTTTGGGTTCAGGATATATTTATGGAATAGATTTCTTTAGTCCTGACTCGGGTATTGTTTGCGGTACATCGGGAGCACGTCTCTGCAGAACATTAAACGGAGGAACAAGTTTCGATACTGTTCCGACACCATTTACAGCGAGTTTATATGGGTCTAAATTCTTTAAAATTAACAGCGGCTGGATTTTCGGTTATAATGGATTTGCCGGCAGAACAACCAATGGCGGTGCAAGCTGGCTTCTCTATAATACTTCAGGTTCTTATGGATACGGAAATTATATGACGAATGCCGATTCGGGATTTGTAGTTGGTTCAAGCGGATATATTCATAAAATCAGCAAATCTCCTCTAACCACTATAGAGTGGACGACAGAGATTCCGACTACTTATTACCTGAAGCAGAATTATCCGAACCCGTTCAATCCGACAACGACAATAGAATTTGCATTGCCGAAAGCGGGATTGGTTTCACTGAGGATTTATGATGTTGCGGGTAGAGAAATTGTGAACGCATTGAATACGACATTAAATCCGGGTGTGGTTAAATATACATTTACCGGAACGAATTTTGCATCGGGTGTTTACTTCTACAGATTGGTTGTTGACGGAAACACAATAGATACGAAAAAGATGGTACTTGTGAAATAATTCACTTGAATAGATGAATAAAAATTTAAACCCTTTGACCGAAGAGGTCAAAGGGTTTTTTGTTTGTTAAATTTGCAATAAAATTTATTTCAGGTAATTTTTATAAAAAAGTCGTGTATAAATTTCTTTGCTTCATCTATTGTCTCATACTCATTCAGAGATAATGAGTCACAGCCCGAAATCATTGCTGAAACAGGTATACCGGATTTTTTTCTTATACACAGGATTTTTTTGTTATGCTCGACTGCTCTGCCGATTTCATATCCGACACCGAGGCTTACATTGCTTACTTCTGCAATAATAACATCGGCTGATAACAGCCAGTCTATATCTCGGTCGTGAATGGCTTTATTAGAAAGTTCGATTTCTCCCTTCCCTTTAATTTCGGGATTTGAAAAATGCTCGGTAAGGACTTCACCGAAAATTTTCAGATAATCAATTAATTCTTTGTTTACTTTTTCCGAACCGTCTTTTTGTTCTCCCCTGATTGATGTTGCAAAGTAGATTTTCATATAAATAATCTTTAACTCAAAATTAAATAAACATTAAAGAATAATACAGGAATAAAAAAATTATTTATTAGATTTCACTTAAAGAATGTTTTGCTTAATTTTAAAAAATCATACAGAAAAATAAATTTTAATAATCATGTCAAGACAAGTAAAAGCACCAACCGGAACAAAGATGGTCTGCAAAAACTGGCAGGCAGAAGCGGCAATGAGAATGTTAATGAACAATCTCGACCCGGACGTAGCGGAGCGTCCGCAGGATTTAATAGTTTACGGAGGTTCGGGCAAAGCGGCAAGGAACTGGGAATGCTTCGATGCAATCGTAGCAACGCTTAAGACGCTCGAAGATGACGAAACGATGCTCGTGCAATCGGGAAAACCGGTTGGAGTTTTCAAGACACATAAAAATGCTCCGAGGGTTGTGATATCGAATTCGCAAATCGTGCCGAAATGGGCAACCTGGGATGAGTTCAGAAGGTTGGAAGGGCTTGGATTAACGATGTACGGCCAGATGACTGCGGGCTCGTGGATTTATATAGGAACACAGGGAATATTACAGGGAACATACGAAACGTTTGCCTCTGCCGCAAAAAAACATTTCGGTGGTACGCTTTCGGGTAAGTTTGTATTAACGGCAGGACTCGGGGGAATGGGCGGAGCTCAGCCGCTTGCCGCTACCCTTAACGGCGGGGCATTTCTCGGAATAGATGTAGATAAATCAAGGATACAGAAAAGACTCGATACGGGATATTGTGACGTGATGACTGAAAGTCTGGATGAAGCGTTAAAACTCGTTTTGGAAGCAAAAGAAAAGAAAATTGCTAAGTCAATAGGACTTGTCGGTAATGCCGGTGAAGTATTACCGGAGATTATAAAGAGAGGAATAATACCTGATGTACTGACTGACCAGACATCCGCACACGATATGCTGAACGGTTATGTTCCTATGGGAATGAAATTCGAAGAGGCGTTATCACTAAGAAAAAGTGACCCTGTTAAATATCAGGAGCTTGCAAGAAAAACCGCAGTAGTGCATTGCAAGACAATGTGGGAAATGATGAAAAAGGGAGCAATTACTTTTGATTACGGTAACAACTTAAGGGGGGAAGCCCTGGCGAACGGTTTCGAAAATGCATTTGACATTCCGGGATTTGTGCCTGAATATATCCGTCCTCTATTTTGTGACGGGAAGGGTCCTTTCAGATGGGCGGCTCTTTCCGGTGACCCGAATGATATTTATGTGACCGATGATGCAATAATGGAGACTTTTCCGGATGATATGCTTTTACATAATTGGTTAAAAGCAGCAAAAGAAAAAGTGCATTTTCAGGGGCTCCCGTCGAGGATATGCTGGTTAGGATACGGTGACAGGGCGAAGGCGGGAAAGGTGTTTAATGATTTGGTAAAAACAGGAAAAGTGAAAGCACCTATAGTAATAGGAAGAGACCATCTCGACTGCGGAAGTGTTGCATCTCCAAACCGCGAAACCGAAAAAATGAAAGACGGTTCGGATGCAATAGCCGACTGGCCGGTTTTGAATTTTGCTCTTAATGCAATCGGCGGAGCAAGCTGGGTTTCATTTCATCACGGCGGAGGAGTCGGAATAGGATATTCCATTCACTCCGGTATGGTAATAGTAGCGGACGGTACACCCGAAGCTGAAACAAGATTACAAAGATGTCTTACTTATGACCCGGGAATGGGAATAGTCAGACATTCGGATGCAGGATACGAGCAAGCGATAGAGAATAGTAAGAAGTTTGGCATCAGAATTCCAATGATAAAATAATAATTATTAGTAAAGTTATTAATATTTTCAAAAAACCCTGCATTTGCAGGGTTTTTTATTTCCGGAAAATTTTTTTCATTGTCAACTAATTTTGTAGTTGACAAACTAAATAATTAGTTGTATATTTGCATAGAACAACTAAAACTTTAGTTAATAAAAATGAAAATTACACAATTAACAAAAGCGGAAGAGCAGGTGATGCAGGTTTTATGGGAGATTGAGAAGGGTTTCGTAAAGGATGTTATTGATAAGATGCCCGGAAGAAACAAGCCTGCCTATAATACCGTATCTACCATTATAAGGATTCTCGAGAGAAAGGGATTTATAGGTCATACGGATTACGGAAAGACCTATGAATATTTCCCGTTAATAAGCAAGTCCGAATATACAAAGCATTTTATGGGAAGTTTCATGAAAAATTATTTCAGCAATTCTTATAAGCATCTTGTTTCGTTTTTCACGAATGAGAATAATTTGTCCGTTGATGAACTCGAGGAATTAAAGAAAATAATGGACACTGAAATTAAAAAGAAAAAAACGGAGAAAAAATAAATGGAAAACATTTTAATTTATTTGGTTCGTTCGTTTATATGTCTTGGTGTACTATATATTGTGTGGTGGCTTTTTATGAGCAAGGATACTTTCTTTACGGTGAGCAGGTTTTACCTGACATCATCGGTTTTTCTTTCATTATTGGTGCCGTTGGTAGATTTTGCCTCCTTTACGAATTTCGGTAAGTTACCAACGGCCATAATGATGCAGGTAGTAACGATAAAGCCCGAGGAAATACAGAATGTATACTCGAACAATCTGTCGTTTTTCCAGGTAATTGTGGTGGTTTATTTAACAGGAGTGGCGATTTTTACGATTAGATTTTTAATACAACTATTCCAGTTATTGGGACTGATAAGAAAGTACGGGATTTCGAAAAAAGACGGCTTGAGATTTGTTTTTACGGATTCAAATTACGCACCTTTTTCATTTTTCGGATTAATTTTTCTTAACAGCAAGTTCAGCGAGCAGGATCTGGAAAAAATAGTCATCCACGAGTCGGTACACATAAAACAAAGGCACAGTTTTGATTTACTGTTAATCGAATTGCTGACAATAATTCAATGGTTCAACCCGTTCACGTGGTTTTACAGAAAATCGATTAAGTCCATTCATGAATACCTTGCTGACGAAGGAGTGTTATTCAGAGGGATAGACAGATTCAATTACCAGGAACTTCTGCTGTCGCTTTCATTAGGAATACAGGTAAACGATTTAACAAACAATATTCACAAATCATTAATTAAAAGGAGGTTTTCTGTTATGGTACAGGAAAAATCGACTTTAAATTCTTCTCTCAAGTATTTATTGGTTTTGCCCGCAGCTATAATTTTGTTATTAACTTTCGGAATGAACGATTCTACATTGAAAACTAATTTGAATTTTGGGATTGATTCGGTTTATGTGAATACGGATGTCGAGCCTTCTTTCCCAGGCGGCTCAAAGGAACTTCAGAAATTCTTAATTTCCAACGTTAAATACCCGAAAGACAGCAAGGAAAAAGGTATTCAGGGAGTTGTGAAAGTTGAGTTTGTTGTTACTGATAAAGGTAAAATTGAAGATACAAAGATTGTAAAAAGTGTTAATCCCGAACTTGACAACGAATCGGTAAGGGTAGTGAAATTAATGCCCGACTGGGAGCCGGGGCAGGTGAAAGGCAAACTTGTCAGTGCCAGAATTATCATTCCGTTTTATTACAAATTACAGTAAAGAATATTTTAACACGTTGTTAACAATATTAGCAACGTGTTAAATCATTTTTAGTCTTTTACAAGCCCGCTTCATCTATCGTTAATAATGAAACAAAGAATAAAACCTGTCGTAAAAATTATATAAGCACTTATATAAATATCAATAATAATCATAAATTATTCGAATGGATTTAGCAAGAAATCTCGGATTACTGGCATTAGGAAGCCGGCTAAAAATGCTTGCAGAATTACTATGTCGTGATGTATCGAGAGTATACACATCACTGAATCTGGATTTTGAACCGCGTTTTTTTCTTGTCTTTTATATTCTGATAAATAAAAAAGGGATTAAGATAACCGATTTGGCAAGGGAAACCGGTTTATCCCAACCCGCAATAAGCCAAACTACTGAATCAATGGAGAAAAAGGGATTGGTTAAATTCATTAAAGATAAAAACGATGAAAGAAAAAAGATTGTGGCTTTGTCCAAAAAAGGACAGTTAATGGTACCGATATTAGAGAAAATCTGGGAGGATATTTTATCGGTTCATGAGGATTTATCTGTTTCGACGGAGACGGATATTATATATGCAATCGAGAAAATAGAGGATTCGCTGAAACAAAGGAGTTTATATGAAAGGATTATGGAAAAATCGAAACAAAGAGAGATAAATACCGTAGATATAGTAGATTATTCTTCACCCCTCAAAGCCCGTTTTAAAGAATTAAATTATAAATGGTTGAAAAAATATTTCAATGTTGAAGAAAAAGACGAGAAAATGCTTTCCAATCCCGAGAGGTACATTTTAAAAAACGGAGGATTTATTCTGTTTTCGAGAGTTGACGGATGCATATGCGGTACGGTTGCAATGGTAAAGCATAACGACGGAAGTTTCGAAATGACTAAAATGTGTGTCAACGAAAAATATCAGGGAAGGCAGATAGGAAAGAAATTAGCCGTTGAGGCGATAAAAAAAGCAAAGAAGCTCGGAGCGAAAAAAATATTTTTGGAAACCAATAAGGATTTAGACAGAGCGGTAAGTTTATATAAAAAACTCGGATTCAGAAGTGTGCCTTATAAAAATGGCTCGGTATCGGAATACGAAAGACCCACGATTAAAATGGAATACAAACAAAAATCATCAGGTTTATGAAAAAAATAATTTTTATATTTTTATTTGTATTTTACAACACTTCGTTTTCTCAAAACGACGAATCGGCAATTTTAAAAAGCGGATATCTTGAAATAGGTGAAGCAAAAATTTATTATGAAGAAAAGGGAAGCGGAACCCCGATTATTATGATTCACGGAGGTTTTCTCGACAGGAGAATGTGGGATGAGCAATTTGATTATTTTTCAAAGAATTACAGGGTGATTCGATATGATGTAAGAAATCACGGTTTGACTACAAGCGGAGCCGAGAAATACACCGATTACGATGATTTGAACAAAATAATGGAAAATCTGAAAATAGACAAAGCAATAGTGATGGGTTTATCTATGGGAGGGTATATTGCCATAGATTTTGCATTGGCTTATCCGGAGAAATTAATAGCCATCATACCTGTATCAACAGGAATATCAGGTAATACACAAAAAGATAACGACTGGCTCGAATACGATAAGAATATCAATCAGGCATTTAAAAATGATGATATTGAGGGTGCGGCGGAAATTATGTTACACGCTTGGACAGACGGACCGACGAGGACTCCGGAACAGGTTGACAAAACCATAAGGAATAAGCTGAGGGAGATGATTATAAATACGTTCAAAAACTGGAACTCCGAAATCATACATCAAAACCTTACTCCATCTGCGATTGACAGGTTATCGGAAATAAAAGTGCCGGTATTGACTATTTACGGTGATATTGACATGCAGGGAATAATTGATCTGGCATATAAGATAGAAAAGGAAATTCCCGGAGCCAAGAAAGAAGTTATAAAAAATGCGGCACACATGGTCAACATGGAATTTCCGGTGGAGTTCGATGAAATTGTAAGTAGGTGGTTGAAAAACCTGAAATATCATATAACGACGGAGCAGGCGGAAAAAATGATACTCGAGAATATCGGAAATTCAGATTTTATGTTACTGGATGTAAGGACACCTAAGGAATTCGAAACCGGATGTATCGAGGGTGCAATAAATATTAATATTAAGTCAAAGGATTTTCCGGAGAAGCTTGATGAATTAGATAAAGAAAAAAAATACGTGATATACTGTTTGAAAGGGGGAAGAAGCGCAAAAGCACTGGAGATAATGCAGGGGAAAGGATTTAAGAATGTTTATAATGTTTTAGGCGGTATAAAAAAGTGGAAGGAAGAAAATCGTTTAATAAATATTAATTAAAAATTATAAAAGCTATAATTATGAAAAAAGTAATAATATTATTTGTATTAATATTTCAATTATCTGTTTCAAGTGCACAAAGCTTAAGAGTTGATACTAATGAGATTAATAAAATCAGGAATGAAGCAATAAATAATTCAATGGCATTTGATAATCTGAAGACCCTGTGTTATAAATACGGCGGAAGATTGATGTGGTCTCCCGAATATAAAAGAGCTGCGGACTGGATAAGCACTAAGTTAAAGGAATGGGGAATTCCAAATGTCTATTTTGAAGATATAAATCACAGCGGCAAGAGCTGGACTTTGAAGAAATTCTATGCAAATTTAGTTGAGCCTTATACTTTATCAGTAATAGGCAATCCAAAGGAATGGACGCCGGGTACGAACGGTGTTATAAGAACCGAAGTTGTATATTTAAAAGTAAAGACCGATGCGGATTTCGAAAAATACAAAGGAAAACTGAGAGGAAAAATTGTGTGTATATACGATCCGGTTCCCGTGCGTCTCAATACAAATCCCTGGGTGACGAGGTTATCTGATGATTCGCTTAGGTCATTGTCTAATGTAATCATACCGGATTCATCAGAAAAAATCAAAGCGAAAGAAGATGAGAATAGAAATAACGATGCATATTTACAATATTTCCATTTCATAACGCAGAAAGTTGAATTTTGTATGAACGAGGGAGCGGTATTATTAATTGACCCGGGTTTCAGGCCGTACGGATTAAATCAGGTATGGGCAAACATTTGTGCTGTTCCACCTCACGATGTATTCGATTATCTTTCAAGATATGCCGGTGACCCTGATATTCCCGAATCCCTTCCGCAGATTTCAATTTCTACGGAACAATATAATACAATCACGGGTGCAATCGAAAGGGGAGCAAATGTGGAAATGGAAGTAAATATCGAGGTTGAAAAAGGAGGAGTGGAGAAGGGATATAATCTGATTGCGGAAATTCCGGGCTCTGATTTAAAAAATGAAATTGTTATTTTGGGAGCGCATCTGGATTCTTATTCTTATGCAAATGGTGCGGCAGACAATGGTACCGGAGTGATTGCATGTATGGAAGCATTAAGAGTATTAAAAACTCTCGGACTTCAGCCGAGAAGAACGATAAGAATCGGTTTATGGGGAGCAGAGGAAGAGGGATTATTCGGTTCGAAAGCGCATATTGAAAAGCATTTTAAACCGGGGAAGGAAAAATGCTACGCATATTTCAATATGGATTTTGGAGTCGGAAGGTTCAGGGGAATATATGCACAGGAAAATCAGGGTGCGGCGGATTTATTTAAGGAATGGATTAAGCTGTTAAATGACCCGAAATTTCAGACGGTATGCTTAAGCGTTATAAAAAATTCCGACCACGAGGCTTTTCATGATGCAGGACTTCCGGGATTTCCGTTTATGCAGGACCAGCTTGATTATTACAGAATATTTCATACTAATATGGACTTCGTTGACAGGATTCCTAAAGATGATTTGATAAATGATGCTTTTATTATGACAGCGTTTGCATGGTTAGCAGCGAACAGGGAAGGTGAATTTCCAAATAAATAAATATTTTCGTTTATGAAAACAATCGGTCTTATCGGTGGTACGGGATGGGTATCAACCATCGAATACTACAGAATTATCAATAAAGAGGTTAACAAAAGGTTAGGCGGGCATAATTTCGCAAAGTGCATTTTGTATTCGCTCAACCACGGGGATGTAATTGAATTCAATAACAGGAATGATATGCAGGGATTATATGCTATGTTATTAAATGCTTCAAATAGATTAATCGATGCAGGTGCGGATTTTATTTTAATGTGTGCGAATACGACACATATGTTTGCGGATAAATTAAGTGGAGAAATATCCGTTCCTTTAATTCATATCGGAGAAGCTGCTGCAAAGGAAATTAAAAGACAAAATTTATCGAAAGTTGGATTGCTTGGAACCAAAGCGACAATGGAGCAGGATTTTTTAAAATCGAAAATACTCTATGAAAAAATTGAGGTCTTGATTCCGGATGCAAATGGCAGGGAATTTATTAATAATTCTATACTGGATGAATTAATAAAAGATATTTTTACCGAAACGACACGAGAAAAATATAAATTGATAATTAAAGAACTTCAATCCCGCGGGGCAGAGGGTGTGATTTTGGGATGTACTGAAATCCCGCTATTGATAAAGCAGGAGGATGTGGATATTCCGGTGTTTGATACGACTTTAATTCATTCCCTTGCAGCGGTAGATTTTGCACTTGGAAATATTTAGTTCCAAAAATATTTTATTAAAAAATCAAAGAAAATTAAAAAAAATGAAAAACAATATTCCGTTTATGCTAACCGATTGGGATTCGATTCCCAAGATAGAATTTAAAGGAGAAAAAGGTGTCTCTTACTGGAGGACATTGGTACTCGGTGGAATAAGGATGAGAATCGTGGATTATTCTGAAGATTTCATTGCTGACCATTGGTGCGAAAAAGGTCACATACTGTATTGCATCGAGGGAGAAATTACGATTAAATTAAAAGATGAACGAATATACAATGTAAAGAAAGGGATGTCTTTTATTGTTTCCGATAATTCAGACGCTCATTTTGTTTCATCGGAAAAGGGAGCCGAAGTATTTATTATCGACGGGGATTTCTTAAAATAAAAAAAAATACTATTTTTACAGATATAAATATTATTAGCAATGAAAATTAAATTTTATCAGGTAGACGCATTTACTGATAGATTATTTGGAGGAAATCCCGCCGGTGTATGTCCACTGGAAAACTGGTTTCCTGAAGATGTAATGCAGAATATTGCATTCGAAAACAATCTCGCAGAGACTGCGTTTTTTGTAAACAATGGCAGTGATTACGAGCTGAGGTGGTTTACTCCTCTTGCGGAAGTGGATTTGTGCGGACATGCGACGCTTGCGTCTGCCCATGTCTTGTTTGACCATCTGGATTATAACAGAAAGGAAATTGTTTTTCATACAAAAAGCGGAGAATTAAGAGTATGGAAAGATAACGGGAAATTGACATTGAATTTTCCTACTGATATTGTGAGAAAAATTGAAACTCCCGAAGATTTGGTAAAAGCAATAGGAAAAAAACCAATCGAGACTCTGAAAGGCAAGACTGATTTTATGATGGTATATTCATCGCAAAAGGAAATCGAAGAAATCGACCCTGATTTTGAATTAATAAAAAAGTCTAAAGCAAGAGGAGTAATAGTAACCGCAAAAGGCGACAATGTTGATTTTGTCTCGAGATTTTTTGCACCAATGGTTGGTATAAATGAAGATCCTGTAACCGGTTCTGCTCATACGACTTTAACTCCCTATTGGTCTGGAGTTATCGGAAAGAAAGAATTGTCTGCTATGCAGTTGTCCAGACGTAAGGGGAATTTGAAATGCAAATTGATAAACGGCAGAGTTGAGATATCAGGATGTGCGGTAACGTATCTTGAAGGAAGCATAAAAATATAATTACTCTTTTTTTCTGGTAAATCTGTATTCCATCGATTTTATTTTATTGTCCTCTTCGGGACCTTCGATTATGACCGTATAAATATCTTTTGTTTTAATCGCGTATCTTATTAATTGAGGGAAGTCGTGTTGTTTGTTCTCGAATACAAAAACCATTGGTGTAAATTCAATTATTTTAAAGTAGATTGTTCTACCGTCATTTTGGTCTGGTACGGTTGCCGAATAATATACCGTATCATTTTTACAGGATATTACCAGTTCTTCGAGAATCAGAGTATCTGTATCCGATTTCAATGTATAGCTTCTGCCTTTCAGCGTACTGTCCTTATTCATTACCCAGTGTTCGTATAATATCCTTTCGTTGCTTTTGGTCTCCCATAAACCCTGAATCTGGTATATGCCTTTAGGAATCGGGCATTGCGAATACGAACAGGAAGTGAATAGAAATAAAAAGAAAAATGACGATAAGACAAAGAGAATATTTTTCATTTTATAATTTTACGAGTTTGGGAGTGAGCTTTTCGACTCTCGGAAATCTTTGCTGTCATTTAATTTTTCAACCATGGAATTCTTTTTGTAAGCCATCAATGATTAATTATTCTTTTTAATTTTATTTTCTTTTCTTTGTAAATATTATACAGCCCTAAAAAAATTAGAATAATTCCAATCAATGATGTGAAACCAAGGGAACTATCTATCCAGCGATTATTATGATGCCAGTGATTAAACGGAGTAAAGAATGCTATGGACTTAAAGAAAAGAAACTGTCCCGATAGTAAAGCACCTACCACGACGAGTACAATATTACTTTTATTTATCATAATTTATTATTTTTTATTCATTATACGAATAATAAAATATTTATATATCGGCTAATAAGGTTTTACACCAATAAATTAGGAAACCATACAGGCTGTATTTTTATAAAAAAACATAAACCCGCAGTTTATTTCTGCGGGTTATAAAAAAAATTCGAATAATTAACTGTTCATTATTTCTTCGATTTCCTCGATTTCGAGAGGGATGTTTTGCATTAAGTCTCTGTTCCCTTTTTCAGTAACGAGAATATTGTTTTCGAGGCGGACACCGATACCTTCTTCCAGTATATAAATCCCAGGTTCAACGGTGAAAACCATTCCCGGTTTATACGGAGTTTCGAAGTATCCGACGTCATGAACATCCAGGCCGAGAAAATGGGAAACGTTGTGCATAAAATATTTTTTCAATGCAGGCCATGCGGGATTCTGGTTTTTAATATCTCTTAATTTCAATAATTTTAATTTTACGAGTTCTTCTTCCATATTTTTTTCAGTTGCTTTCTGAATATCTTTCCAGATTCCGCCTTTTTTCACCATATCGATAGTATTTTTCATTACTCTTAAGCACGCATTATAAACCTGTTTTTGTCTTTTAGAAAATCTTCCGTTTACAGGAACACATCGTGTCATATCAGCATTATAATTTGCATAAGATGCGCCTGTATCGATTAGAATCATATCACCGTCTTTACAGGGTTTATCATTTACTACATAATGCAACACGCAAGCACTTGCTCCTGAGGCAATAATCGGATAATAATCTGCAAATGTAGAACCGTTACTGATGAATTCGTGAGCGAATTCAGCTTCCACCTCGTATTCCATTACACCGGGTTTTACGAATTTAAGTATACGTCTGAATGCTTTATCCGTAAGGTTACAGGCTTCCTGCATCAAATCAATTTCGATTTTGGATTTAATCATCCGCAGTCGATTAATAACCGGGGCTAACCTGCAGTAGTTATGGAGCGGATAATTTTCCCTGCACCAGTTAATAAATTTTACGCTTCTGGATTGTACAATCACATCAGCCCGTTTATGTTCATTGGTATTGATATAAATATTATCTGCGTCGGTAACGAGATTTCTGAAAATTTTATTAAAATCGGAAAGCCACACAATATTCTGAATTCCGGTCAATTCGGAAGCCTCGTCTTTCATCAGCTTTTTTCCTTCCCAGATAGCGATTAATTCACTTGTTTCTCTGAGGAACAGAACCTCTTTGAATGCAGGGTCGGGAGCATCGGGATAAAGAACAAAAATACTTTCCTCCTGGTCCACACCTGTAAGCCAAAAAAGGTCGGTGTTTTGCTTGAAACGCATAGTCCCGTCTGCATTAGTGGGCATTACATCGTTTGCATGAACGACTACGATGGAGTTCGGTTTTAACTCTTTTACAAGCTTTTTCCTGTTTTCGATAAAAAGCTTACTGTCTATTTTAATATGCTTCATATTTAAATTATTTAATTTATTGTATTTTTACTTAGTTTATAATTTAATGATTTAATAATTCATTTAATATTAATAAATATATTGCCAGTGAAATTTTATAATAACAGATTTCCCTTTTGCATTATTAATTTACCGTCGAAGTAGACATCAGGCTGTTTTATCAATCCGTCGAGATGGCTTCCGACCGAAATGTTACCGCCCATGGATTTATTATTTCCGAAAGCAATGTGAATTGTACCGTATACTTTTTCATCTTCAAGTATTTCCCCTATTAGTTCTGCTTTATAATTTGTTCCTATTCCGAATTCGGCCACCGCTCTCGCTTCGTGTCCCGCTTTATCGAGAAGTACGGTAAGTTTTTTTGCATCATTTCCGCCTTCGATTTTCTCTGCATAGCCGTTTATAACTTCGACTGTTATGGGTGATTCGAGCATTCCGATTCCTGCCATTGAACCGTCTATAACGATTTTGCCGCTGGATTTGTCTTCCCAAGGAGCGAGATAGACTTCGCCTGAAGGCAGGTTTCCGCTTTCACCTTTATTTCTCAATACACCGGTGCTTTCGAGTATTTGTCTGTCTTTCATCGGCATAGTAATATCGGTTCCTTTTTCTGTGACGACTCTTATCTCAGATGTTTTTCTTAATGCCTCTGCAATTTTTTTTGTAAGCTCTATTACTTTATCCGCATCAGCGTTAAGGCATCTGACCATAGTATCGGTTTTTATGCCGGGCATTGTGGCAATGCGGACTCCGTATTTTACGGCTTCACGCCTTGCGTCGGTATGCGTGAGTGATTTTTGCGTAGGGCAAATTGCCACATCAACGGTTTTCATCAGTTCTGCAATTTGTTTCGGGGGTTCCTGTCCGTTTATTTCCCGCGATTTCATTTCGACGAGGAATGCTTCACTGCATAATTTTTTCCCCTCTTCAAATAGAGAGTAGGCGATTTCACGCTTTGTTTCATCAGTGATAATGAGCAGTGTTTCTTCCGATTTAAGACCCATATAATCCTTAAGGGCTTTTACCGATGCATTTTTTAGTTCGTTTGAATCATTCATTTTTATTTGTTTATGGTTTTATAAGATTGTTTTAAAAGTAAAATAAATTTTTATCCACCTGCTGAATATATTCAAGGTGAACAAAATGAGCAAACCTATTTTTTGAGACCTTAAAAATTTTATAAACGGGGTAACATTATCCGTAACGATAAAACTATACGGTTGATTCGGGTTTTTAAATCTGCGATTACAATTTGGACATATCCAGGGCATTTTTCAACTGTTTGTTTTAATATAAAAGAAATTTGTATTTCTTTTAAGAGCAAATTTCAGAGCCATTACTTGGAACAGCATTTTTGTTTATCTTTTTACAATTAAATGAATTGCGTATTTTGTATTATGCCTGAAATTTCAGAAAATATTCAGCTTAAAGATTATACTTCGATAAAACTCGGCGGCAGGGCAAAGTTTTTTTGCGAATGTAAAACCGAAAGTGATTTGCTCGGATGTTTAAAGTATGCCGAAAGTAATAATGTTAGAATTCAAATCCTCGGCGGCGGGAGTAATACGATTTTTTCGGATTATGGATTTGAAGGACTGGTTATAAAAATTGATTTGAAAGGCATTAAAATTCATAATGATTTTAAAGACCATGTGATAATAAAAGCCGCTGCAGGCGAGGAATGGGATGATTTTGTAAAGTATTGCATCAAAAATAATTTTGCGGGAGTCGAGTGTTTATCGGGTATTCCCGGGAGCGTGGGAGCAACGCCGATTCAAAATGTCGGTGCATACGGGCAGGAAGTGAAAGATACAATTATTTTTGTAAAAGCAATCGATAAGGAAACCTATAAACCAACAATGTTCTCAAACGAAGATTGTCTCTTCGGATACAGGACAAGCAGGTTTAAAACAACGGATAAAGGAAAGTATATTGTAACCGAAGTTATGTTTAAACTTAAGAAAGACGGTAAGCCCGAAATTAAATATCCCGAACTCGAAAAATATTTGAAGTCAAAAACAGAAAAAGTTTTTTCGCTCGATGATGTGAGGAATGCCGTAATGGAATTGAGAAAAAAGAAAGCAATGGTGCTCGATGAAAACGAGCCTGATTCTGTGTCGTGCGGAAGTTTTTTTGTGAACCCTGTATTAAACAAAGAAGAATTTGATAATTTCTGTGCTAAATTAAATATAGAGAAGGATAATATCCCGAATTATCTGACCGAAAGCGGGATGAAACTTTCTGCGGCTTGGTTAATAGAAAATGCGGGTTTTGTAAAGGGATATACAAAAAACGGAGCCGGGATTTCGAACAAGCATTCGCTTGCTCTTGTGAACAGGGGAGGAACGACGAAGGATTTGCTTGAACTTGCGGAAGAGATACAAAGCAAAGTATTTGACAAGTTTGGTATTATGATGGTGAAAGAACCTGTCGTTATTTAGTTATTTTTGATTAATGGTAATGCAGTTTTCCTTGTTCCCATACCGTGAAGAAGAGGTTTTGGGAACAAGGATTTTTTATTACTTAAATTATTATTTCCGGAGACTGCGGTCTGGTAGAATTTATATTCTTTTTATTAATTTCCAGAATCAGATTTTTTGCAATCGATTTATATATTTTTGATACTTCCAAATCGGGGTTATCCATTACAATCGGCCTGCCTTTATCTCCTGCTTCGCGTATTTTTGTAACAATCGGAATCTCACCAAGAAGCGCAGTATTGAATTCGCCGCTTAATTTTTTTCCTCCTCCTTGTCCGAAGATGTAGTCTTTTTTACCTTCGGGTGTTACATAGCAGCTCATATTTTCAATGAATCCCAGTGTCGGCACGTTCACTTTATCGAACATAAGATATCCCTTTTTTGCATCCTCCAGAGATATATCCTGCGGAGTAGTAACAATTATTGCCCCGGTGAGAGGAATAGTCTGGCTGAGCGTTAGCTGAATGTCGCCCGTTCCCGGGGGCATATCGAAAACCAGATAATCGAGTTCTTCCCAAAGTACATCGCTCATAAACTGTTTAAGTGCGCTTGAAGCCATCGGGCCGCGCCATATAACGGCGGAATTATCTTCCATCAGAAAACCGATTGACATCAGTTTAATATCGTATTTTGTAACGGGCAGTAGTTTATTTTTTCCGTTTGAACTTACAACTTTTGGCTTTTCGTTTATTCCGAACATCAGAGGAATGGAAGGACCGTAAATATCCGCATCTATTAATCCGACTTTTGCACCTTCCTGTGCAAGTGCCAAAGCAAGATTAACAGCCACGGTTGATTTTCCGACACCTCCTTTACCCGAGGCAACCGCAATTGTATTCTTAATACCCGGTAGAAATTCGTCCTTTTGTTTATCTGTATGATTTACAACACCCAGTACTAATTCAATTTTTACGTTTTCGATTTCCGGAATATCCTTTTTCAGGTTTTGTGTAATTATATTTTTGAGATTAAGTGAATCTCCGTATTCTTTATCGGTTATTCCCAGGATTAAATTCAGGTTATTTCCGTTTAAAGATATTTCGTTCACAAAATTCAAGGTAACGAAGTCTTTATTCAAAATCGGTTCTTTTATTTTCGAAAGAACATCGAGAATTTGCTTTTCAGTAATCATTTGGTTTTTTTAAGATTTGGTTAACAATTAATCAAAAATAATAACAATAATTCACAATAAAAAGTTAAAGTTATTAAATTGAATTTATCTTTGCAAATAGATAATTTTGTTTTTAATTAAAAAAACATATTGTTGAGCAAATCTGCAAAGTTCTGGTTATTTCTGCTGGTAGTATCCTCGATTTTCTGGCTGGGAGGAATAAACATAAGGGCTATTATAGGAAACGATTTATTGAATTACGACGAGTTTAGTTTCAGGACAAGCATTCCTCCAGATGAAGAGAACTGGATTTTCAGGATGTTATCTTTTTCTTCCATCTTCATAATGTCATCGTATACCGTAGTATTAATTTCGGCGATAGCTTTTCTGAAGACCGCAAAAATAAATATCAAGGAAAATGCATGGCTTCTTATGTGTTCGATATTATTTTTCGTGTTTGTTCCGGTTGAGATATACACATATTATCTTGATATCAAATTTTATTTATTATATCTGACAAATCCACCCAATCATGACGGGCTTTTGAAAATATTCGGTGAGAGGATTGGTTTTTTGAAAGGAGTTCCTTACATAGCGGTATTGAGTTATTACACAATAATTCTGATAGCTGTTTTCAGACCGTTAAGTAAGACGAAAACTCAACTGGAGGAAGAAAAGAAAAAAGCGAATGAATATTCGTATAAATACATAATGCACGAGGATGATGACCTTGATATTTTAAATAAATAGTAAAACACAGATGAGTAAAGTAATAAAAAAGGCGGCGATAAAACAAACCGATGAGAAACAGGAACTGATTATAAACGAATTGATAGAAGTATTTAAAAATATTGATTACGAAGTAAGAATCGAGAAGGGAAGTTTTAAAGGCGGATGCTGTCTCTTAAGGGAGCAAAAGCTTTTTTTGCTTAATAAAAACATAGAGCCGGCGAAGAAAATAAGTTTCCTTGCAAGAAATTTAGCGGATATTGGGATTGAAAATATATTTATAAAACCGGGCATCAGGGAGATTATAGAGAAAGAGTCAGGCAGATGAAAATTAAAATAGTAGGTTCGGGGACATCACAGGGAATACCAATCATAGGATGCAAATGTGATACATGTCTTTCGGATAATCCGAAGGATAAAAGGCTTAGAGCCTCGGCTTACATAGAGGTGAACGGGGTTAAAATTTTAATCGATACTTCGATTGATTTCAGGCAGCAGATGCTTAGAGCGGGAATAACCGACCTGGATGCGGTGTTGTTTACCCATCACCACGTCGACCACATTTTCGGAATGGACGACCTCAGACAGATAAATCAGAGGCACAAAAAATTTATAGATATATACGGGAACAAGCTGACTCTTAATGAGATAAAAATCACTTTCAGGTATGCTCTGGATGAAGAACTGAAAAGTTATTGGTGTGTTCCGCTTGTGAATTTCAATTATATATCCAACAAGAATTTTACCGTCAGCGGAATCGAAATAATTCCGATAGAGGTCTATCACGGCAGGATAAAAATATTCGGCTACAGAATCGGAAATTTCGCATACATAACCGATGCGAGTAAAATCCCTGAAGAGGAGATAGAGAAGCTTTACAATCTGGATGTGCTGATTTTGAATTCTCTGAGAAGGGCTCCGCACCCGACACATTTTAATCTGGAGCAGGCAACTGAGATAGCGTTAAAAGTAAAACCGAAAAAAACATATTTCACTCATATCACGCATGATTTGAAGCACGATGAAATGAATGCTTCCTTGCCTGAAAATATTGAACTGGGTTATGACGGACTGGAGTTAGAAATTTAAAAACTTGAAATAAAAACATTTAGTGTCGATTTAAAGATATATTAAAAAAGAAAATGAAAAATACTTTATACAAAGCCGCAATTGAATCCGGGAAAATAATAAAGGAATATTTCGAAGGTTCGTTTAAAATAGAAAGCAAGGATATAATTTCAAATTTGGTAACGGAGGTCGACAAGAAATCCGAAGCGAAAATTATAGAAATCATCGAAGCCGATTTCCCTTCACATAATATTTTATCGGAAGAAATTGGTGCATTGAATACGGATTCCGAATTCAAGTGGGTAATTGACCCTATAGACGGGACAATTAATTACGCTCATAAGATTCCCATCTGCTGTGTATCGATAGGCATAGAGAAAGCGAAAGAGATTATTTACGGATTGATATACAATCCGATTGACGGTGAAATGTTTTATGCGGAAAAAGGAAAGGGTGCGTTTTATAATGACGAGAAGATTTCGGTATCGAAAGAAAGCAATCTGAAAAAATCGTTGCTTGTCACGGGGTTTCCTTATGTTTCAAAAAACTGTCCTTACAAACCCGTGGAGTCCTTTTCAAGGTTTTTAAATATGGATATACCGATAAGAAGGCTTGGTTCTGCCGCACTGGATTTGTGCTGGACTGCGCTGGGCAGGTTTGACGGCTTCTGGGAATATAATTTAAATCCGTGGGATGTTGCCGCCGGATATTTGATTATGACAGAAGCAGGAGGAAAAGTTACGGATTTTAAAGGCGAAAAATTCTCGATTTACGGTAAAGAAATTCTTGCAACGAACGGGCTGATTCACGACCAGATGCTTGAAGTTCTGAGGAGTTTATAGAGCACGAATCCTATAAAATTAACTGAAAGAAAACTTCATAAAGTTTTAATCAATTTAATCGAATCAAGAAGCGCAAGACCGGCTTCGAATCCTTTATTTGTGTCTTCGTTGCAGGGATTCATTTCGCTGCGGGCGAAAGCCTGTTCTGGAGTATAGCAGGTAAGCACCCCGAATGCAATAGGGATTTCATATTCAAGGTTTAGTCGTGCAATGTTGTGTGAAACTGCATCCGATATATATTCGAAATGAGCTGTTTCACCTTTTATCACGCATCCGAGTGCAATGATTCCGTCGAATTTATTTTTTCCTTTTTTCCTGCACAGTTTTTTTAATATAAGCGGAATTTCGAAAGCGCCGGGCGCATAATAAACTTTTATGTTTTTATCCCTTATTTTATTTTGCTTCAGTGCAGTCATCGCACCGGACAGCAGGTTTGAAGTAATCACTTCGTTAAACTTACTTACAACTACGGCGATTTTAATATTTTCGGTTTTCATTTAATACAGTCTCCTCTTCATATTTACTATTTCTTTATCTGTAACATAAAATGTACCGAAGTTTTCTATATCTGTTTTTACGATTCCGTGGAAGTCAGAGCCGCCGCTTACGAGGAGGTAGTTCTGAGCGGCAATCTGTTCGAAGTAATGCATATCGGTATATGTATGCGAAGGATGAATCATTTCTATTCCGTCGACTCCCGCATCTATAATTTTCTGGATTTGTGTATTTTTAAAATATTTTCCGGGGTGAGCAATGAATGACAGACCTCCCAAATCCGAAATTAAATTCAGAACCTTCTTTAAATCGGGATTAGGTTTTTTCACGTATGCAGGTTTTCCGTCACCAATGAATCTGATAAATGCATCGACATAATTTTTTACAAATTTAATATTTACCATTTCGAGCGCTAGATGTGGTCTACCGAGCGTTACACTTGAGGAATATTGACCGATAAACTTCTCCGCATTAATGATGCAGTTCAGCTGTTTGAGCCTGTATATCATCTGTCTTAATCTTTCTATGCGGGAATTTCTTATACCCTCGATAAAATCCACGAGTGATGAATCTTTATAATCGATAAAATAAGCTAAAATATGGACTTCTTTATCCTCGAAGTCGGTGCTGAATTCAATTCCCGGAATCACTTCAATGCCGTATTTATCGGATGAATTAATAGCTATATCGATTGCATTTATGTTATCATGGTCGGTAATACTAATTACAGAAAATCCTGCTTCTTTTGCCTTCTTAAGTATTTCTATCGGTGAATACTTTCCGTCGGAAAAATTTGAATGTATATGTAAGTCAGCTTTAATATTTTTCCTTGTAACAGTCATATATGATATTTAAAGATAAATTTTATTATTATTTGATTAAAGTCAATTATAATCAAATTTTTAAAAAGTCTGAAATTAATTAATATTTATTGTTTTTTTGGAAAAAATTATGATAAAATTCATTATTTTAATAGATATTTAAAATCATTATATTAAAAGATTTGATAAATGGAATGAATATAGCTTTAATAGCAGGCGGAATTTCATCTGAAAGGGATGTTTCACTTACATCCGGCAGGGCAATTTTAAAGGCATTAAGGGAAAACGGGCATAATGTAAAGGTTATTGACCCTATTTATGGAAAAAAGGAAATCAGCGAAGAAGTTATTTTCAAAAACCTTGTTTCTTCGCAGTATCCGACTTATGAAGCGATGCAGGTTCTTTTAAAGAAGTCAAGGCGAAAGGTGATAGAGTGTATTAACTCCGGTCTATTTGATGATATTGATTTGGCATTTATTGGCTTGCACGGAAAATACGGGGAGGACGGAAGAATTCAAACATTGCTTGATTTAAGAGGAATTAAATTTACAGGTTCCGATATACTGTCATCAGCCGCAGCAATGGATAAAAATGTTGCAAAGATGGTATTCAGGTACAATAATATACCTACAGCAGACTGGATAATGCTTCAAAAGCAGGATAATGCAGGAATCGAAGATGTTTTAAGAAGAATATCGTTGCCTTTCGTCATCAAACCGAATGATGAGGGTAGCACCGTTGGTCTTACTGTAGTAAATGATGAATCCGGAATTTCTGGAGCAATAGAGCTTGCTTTCAAATATACGGATAAAATAATGGTCGAGAAATACATTAAAGGCAGGGAGCTGACAGTATCTATATTGGGTGATACGGCATATCCTCTGATCGAAATAAAGCCGAAAGAAGGATTTTATGATTATTTTCACAAATATACCAAGGGCATGACAGAATATATTTGTCCTGCGGAAGTAAAGGAAGAAACAAGTGAAAAAGCTCAGGAAATTGCTTTAAAAGCATATCATTCGCTCGGATGTTCCGTATATTCAAGAGTAGATTTCTTATTGGGCGATAACGAAGAGTTGCATTGTCTGGAGGTAAATACATTACCTGGGATGACGGAGCTGTCGCTGGTTCCTAAAGCTGTAAAAGCAAGAGGAATGGAATTTAATGAATTAATAGAGAATATAATCAGGTTATCCTTAAGGAATTACTGAAATGTTTGAGGAAAAAGAGGAAATAGAAGATGGTCTTATAAAAAAAATCGCAAGGTTTTTTAAATACAACAAATTGGCTTTATTTTTTTCCCTTATAATAATTGCTCATATCGGACTTGCAGTTTTTGGAAGCAAGGGATTATTAACAAGAATCAGACTTGAATCCGAGAGGAAGCAGCTGGAAAAACAGTTACAGGAAGAATGGAAAAAGGGTGAGGATATGAAGAAAGAGATAAATGAAATTAATACATCGGATAAAAAAATAGAAAAGATTGCAAGGGAAAAATACGGAATGACAAAAGACGGTGAAAAAATTATAAAAATAAAAGTTGACAGTACAAAGTAAAAAAGTAATGAACAGCAATAAGATAATTTTATCGGGAATGCGACCAACGGGTAAATTGCATATCGGTCATTATGTCGGAGCACTGGAAAATTGGGTGCATTTGCAGGACTCATATCATAACTATCATTTGATAGCGGACTATCATAATCTGACAACGAATCTGGACACATCCAGTATTTATGATGATACGATTAATATGGTTATTGATTGGATTGCAAGCGGTATTGACCCTGATTCTTCACCGATTTTCAGGCAATCTCAGGTAAAAGAGCACACAGAATTATTTTTAATCTTTTCGATGCTGATTACTAAAGCAAGATTGGAAAAAAATCCTACGTTAAAGGACCAGATAAGAGATATGAACCTGCAGAGTATTACGTACGGACATTTGGGTTATCCCGTATTGCAGGCCGCGGATATATTGCTTTATAAAGGAGACCTTGTTCCGGTTGGGGAAGACCAGGTCCCGCATGTTGAAATTACCAGACACATTGCAGGATTATTCAATGAGCAATATTCATTGCCCGACGGAAAAAAAATATTTCCCGTGCCCGAGCCAAAAATAACGAAATTTGCAAGGTTACCCGGACTGGACGGAAAGGCAAAAATGAGCAAATCACTCGGAAATACCATTTTAATCTCGGACGGTGAGGAAGAAATCAAGAATAAAATTAAAAAGGCATTTACCGACCCGAATAAACTCAGAAAAGGTGATAAAGGAGAGCCTGATATTTGTCTGATATTTACTTATCATAATAAGTTTAATCAAAGCGAGGTAAAGGCGATTCGGGAAGGATGCAGCAGCGGAACATTGGGCTGTTTTGATTGTAAAATGAATATAGCGAATAAGATAACGGAATACTTTGCTCCGGTTCGGCAAAAGAGAAGTGAATTGGAGAAAAATATTGATTATATTAAAAATGTTTTAAGCGAAGGAGAGAGAAAAGCTAAAGTTGTAGCAGTAAATACAATGTCACAGGTAAGAGAAGCAATGAAATTCGGATAAAAATAAAAAAAATTAATTTATAATAAATTGATTGAACCGACGAAAAAAGACAAAGCGATACAGGATAGATTAAAAGAATCCGGAGAGATTCCGAAGCACATTGCCATCATCATGGACGGGAATGGCAGATGGGCAAAGGCAAGAAACAAATCAAGAATATTCGGACACAGGCAGGGCGTAACATCGGTCAGGGATATCGTAGAATGCTGCGGACAGATTGGGGTGAAGTATCTGACATTATATACATTTTCAACCGAAAACTGGAAAAGGCCCAAGACGGAAGTTTCGATATTAATGAAGCTTCTGATAAAATCTCTGAGGGACGAAACCGACAGGTTAAATGAGAATAATGTAAGGCTGTTCGCCATCGGGGATTTGAAATCACTTCCGGAAAATGTTTATTATGAGATGCTTGATGCGATAGAAAAAACGAAGAATAATAAGTTGATGACATTGACACTTGCAATCAGTTACAGCGGAAGATGGGATATATTGAATGCAATTAAAAATATTTCTGAAGATATAAAGAGATCAAAAATTAATTCGGAACAGATAAACGAAAAATTATTCTCACAATATTTAACAACAAGTTCATTGCCTGACCCCGATTTGTTAATCAGAACGGGGAGTGAATTCAGAATCAGTAATTTTCTGCTCTGGGAACTGGCTTATACCGAAATTTATATAGATAAAATTTTCTGGCCTGAATTCAGAAGAGTGCATTTATATGAAGCGATAAAAGAGTATCAGAAGCGTGAAAGGAGATTTGGAATGGTAAGCGAACAATTAAAAACAAAAAAGTAAAAAAATCAATCAAATGAGTTTTAAAGCTGTCATTAAAATATCAGTAATATTATTCTTCTCGTTATTAATAATTAAAGGAACATCTTTTGCACAGGATGAAACGGTACCAGAGTTATACAGGATTGCGAGCATTACTATAACAGGTAATAAGTTCTATGATTCAAGAACAATAGTGAATTATTCAGGTCTAAGAGAAAATATGGAAATAACAATACCGTCGGACGAAACAAGGGACGCAATCAAAAAACTTTGGAGCCTCGGATTATTTTCGAATATTTCACTCTATGTGGATAAAAAATTCGGTAAGGATATATATCTGGTGATACAGGTTCAGGAGTTACCGCGAATCGAAGGGATTGAGATTACGGGCAATGATAAGATATCAACAAGCGATTTGAAGGAAAAAATTGGATTGACCACAGGTGAAGTCGTGCAGGAGCAAAAGCTTAAGGATATTGAGCATAATCTTGTAAAATATTATATAGAAGAAGGGTATTCTCTTGCTGAGGTGAAGGTCGATAAACTGATTTCCTCTAATAACGAAGCCAGGATTAGGATAAAAGTAAGGGAGGGGAGTAAGCTGACTGTAAGAGAGATAAGTTTTTCGGGGAATAAAGAGCTGACGGAAAAAGAACTCATAAAATCGATGGAGAATACATCAGAAAAGAAGTGGTGGAAATTCTGGGATGGAGCGACGTTCGATAAAAGCAAGTTCGAGGAAGACAAACAATACATAATA
The DNA here is from genome assembly GCA_964501535.1 of uncultured Ignavibacteriaceae bacterium. Taxonomy (GTDB): domain Bacteria; phylum Bacteroidota; class Ignavibacteria; order Tepidaquicellales; family Tepidaquicellaceae; genus FEN-1279. The sequence continues at coordinate 349,561 of CAZCSV010000002.1, forward strand.
ATGTACTGCAGAGAGAAAGGATATAAAGATGCTGAAATAACAGGCGACGAATTAAAATTATCGGCGGATAAGGAAGACGTATATATCAAACTGAAAATAGATGAAGGTAAAAAATTTAATATAAACAGGATAACATTTGAGGGTAATAAAATATATTCGGATTCTTTATTGCGGCAGAGATTGGATATGAGAAAGGGGGATGTATATAATTACAGGAAATTCCAGATGAATTTATATGGTAATGAGGCAGAAACCGATATAAGTGCTTTATATTATGACAATGGTTATCTGAGTTATAATGCAGATGTTGAGGAAAAAGTTATCGATAAAAATAAAGTCGATTTAAAAATTAAGATTACGGAAAATAACCAGTTCAGGTTTGGTCTGATTAGTTTCGAAGGGAATGACAAGACGCAGGATAAGGTTTTAAGGAGAGAGTTATATACGATTCCCGGAGATTTTTTCAACAGAGGAAACGTAAAGAGAAGCATGCAGCAGTTAAATGCGCTTAACTATTTTAATTCGGAAAAGCTTAATCAGGATATTACCCTGGAGAATGACTCCGTTGTGAACATTAAATATATTGTTGAAGAGCGTTCATCGGATCAGTTCAATGCATCGGTAGGTTACAGCGGAAGTTTCGGTATGACAGGCTCGCTCGGGTTAACATTTAACAATTTCGATATAATGCATCCGTTTTCTGGTGGAGCGGGTCAGATGTTGAATTTCACCTGGCAGTTCGGTGAAGCTGGCTCTTACAGAACGTTTAACATAGGTTTTCAGGAACCCTGGTTTTTGAATACTCCCACCGCACTTGGCTTTAACCTGTTCGATACGCGGACAAATTATTATTATGACATACGGGAAACAGGTCTTTCCGTGAATTTCGGAAGGAGATTTAAATTTCCCGACGATTATTTCAGAGGCGATTGGACATTGAAATATCAGAGAACAGATGTGATAGACGGTGGTGGCTATTATCAGACAGGTTTAAGAAATCAAATAAGCGTAAGACAGATAATATCGCGTTCCACTGTTTTCGACCCTCTGTTTCCCTTAACCGGAACGAAAATTGCAAACTCAACGGAACTTTCAGGCGGTCCTTTTTTGCCGGGGAATATAAATTTTATAAAAAATATATTTTCGACTGAGACATATACACCTCTGATAAGAAATCAGAAATTGGTTTTATATACGAATTTTAATTTTTCTTTCGTTAATTCCATTCAGGGTGATACATATATACCTCCGACAGAACTGTTTTACATGGGTGGTAACGGTCTGGCTTATAACACGATTGCTTTGAGAGGTTATGACGACAGAAATATCGGACCTAAAAATTCTTATTATAACCCTGTCGGCGGTAAAGTTGCAATTAAGTACGGGCTTGAATTGAGATATCCCTTATCACTGGATCCGTTTCCGATTTTTGCTCTGATATTTGCCGAAGCGGGAAATGTCTGGACCGATATATCGAAGACCGACCCTTTTGATTTAAGAAGGTCGATAGGTTTTGGAACGAGATTATATTTACCTGCCGTCGGTCTTGTGGGATTCGACTTTGGTTATGGCTTCGACAGGAAAATAGAGGACAGGGAAGACCCCAAGCTAATATTCCACTTCCAGTTTGGCAGGGGTTTTTAGAAATGAAGGTTTGAAATTTCAAATAAACAGATAATAAACAAATTAAAAATATAAGGAGATAATTTCTTGAAAGTATTAAACGTAAGACATTTGTTTTTTTTAGTGGGATTGCTTTTTTTTGTTTCATCATTTTCATATTCACAGATAAAAATCGGTTATGTGGACAGAGACGGAATAATAAAACAGATGCCTGAATATAAAAGGGTAGAGGATGAATATCAGGCATATGCAAAATTATTCGCAGATACTCTGCAGACAAAAGAAACCGAATTAAAGACCAAGGCGGAAGCATTCAAAAAAAGATATGAGGATGCGCAAAAGCTGGTTGAATCGGGGCAGGTGAAATCGGATGCAGAATTAAAAAAATTAAGCGATGAGATTGCAGATTTGCAGAAAGAATTGCAGGTATTGGATGATGCACTAACGGTATACAAACAAAAAGTACAAAACGAATTGATACAAAGACAATCTGAACTGCTGAAGCCGTTAATAGAAAAAATGACAAAAACCGTAGAAGCTGTTGCTAAAGAGCTGAAAATTAATTTTGTGTTTAATAAGACTGATGATTTGATATACGGAGACAAAGAAGCCGACATTACTTTTAAAGTTCTTGATAAATTAAAATAATTTCTTTTAATTTTAATAATATTAAATTGAAAAAGATAGTAGGTCTTTTCGGAATTCTGTTTTTCTCGATAATCCTGACATCGCTTGTCTTTCCTCAGACAAAAGTTGGATATATTGATTCCAAAAAGATTATCGATAATATGCAGGAAGCCAAAGATGCGAAGCTGAAACTGGATAACCTTGTCAGTGAATGGCAGAAGGAATTAGGTCAACTGCAGGATAGTCTTAAAATAATGAAGGATGATTATGACAAGAAGAAGCTGATTTTATCGGACCAGATGAAAACTCAAATGGAAAAGGAAATAAAGGATATTGAAACATCAATATCGAATTTTAAGACTCAGAAATTCGGAGAGAACGGGGAATATTTCCAGAAACAGACGGATTTTATGAAACCTGTTCAGGACAGGATATTCAAGGCAATCGAGACCGTTGCGAATAAAGAGGATTATGATTATGTATTTGACAGGAACAGCGATTTGCTGTTACTGTTCGTTAACGAGAAATATGATTTAACTGCAAAGGTGCAGAAAATTATCGAAGGGAAATAAATAAAGGCATTGATATGAAAATCAAAGAAATAGTGCAGTATGTTAACGGGGAATTAGTAGGGAATACCGAAGCTGATATAACAAACGTCGGAAAAATTGAAACGGCACATGGAAACGAAATTACATTCATTTCAAATCCTCTTTACGAAAAGTATTTTAATACAACGAAAGCAGGTGCCGTATTAGTATCAAAATCTTTTGAAATCAAAGAGGCAAGGAGCGATATTGCAGTAGTAAGGGTGACGGATCCATATCTGGCTTTTGTGAGTCTGTTGGAACTATTCAACAAAGACGATTCGAAAGAGGAATATGGAATTTCGGATAACTGTTCAATCGGGAACAATACAAAAATTGGCGACAAGGTTTTTGTAGGTGATTTTGTCTGTGTGGGAAAAAACTGCAGTATCGGGAATGGCACTAAGTTACTTGCCGGATGTATTGTCTCAAACGGAGTGAAGATTGGAAACAACTGTACAATCGGCAACAATGTTGTAATACACAGGGAATGTGTGATTAAAAATAATGTACATATACATTCCGGTACGGTTATTGGAAGCGACGGTTTTGGCTTTGCAAAAAATGAAGACGGCTCTTATAAAAAAATTCTGCAAAAGGGTGTAGTAGTCATAGATGATGATGTTGAAATTGGAAGTAACTGTACAATAGACAGGGCAACACTCGGAGAAACCCGCATCTGCAGGGGAGTTAAGCTGGATAATCAGATTCAAATAGCTCACAACGTATTCATAGATGAAGATACGGTTATTGCGGCGCAAGTCGGAATAGCGGGTACCACAAAAATAGGAAAGAGGTGCATGATAGGAGGTCAGGCGGGAATAGTCGGACATATCACGATTTGCGACGATGTGATAATAGGCGCGGCTGTAGGAGTTTCGAAATCGATAACAAAACCCGGAATGTATACAGGATACAGGGCGAAACCTTTTAAAGAGGAACTAAGGCAAGAAGCATCAATAAAATACATTGAAAAACTGAGAGAAGAGATTAAGCAATTTATAAATAAAAAATTATAACTTAAATGTTAGAAAAGCAGAGAACAATTTTAAAAAGCGTATCGCTCGCGGGGATAGGGCTTCATACGGGAAACAGGTCTTTAATGACTTTTAAACCAGCACCCGAGGATTATGGAATAAGATTTAAAAGAATTGACCTTGAAAATTCACCCGAAATACCCGCGGACATTGACCATGTAACGGATATATCTCGCGGGACTACGATTGCGATGGGAAATGCCGAAGTCCACACTGTAGAGCACGTACTGGCAGCTATAAGGGGTTGTGAAATTGACAACATTATAGTTGAGCTTGACAGTAACGAACCTCCTATTATGGATGGAAGTGCAATTGACTATGTTAATACGTTAATCAAAGCAGGGTTCGTAGAGCAGGAGGCTATGAGGGATTATCTGATAATCGAGGATACTGTTCATTATCATAGCGAAGAGGATAAGGTCGATATTGTTGCTTTGCCGTTAAAAAATAATTTCAGGATATCGCTGATGATAGATTTTGCCAATCCTGCACTGGGTGTACAACACAGCGGATTGTTCGATTTACAAAGTGAATTCGAGACGGAATTTGCGCCTGCAAGGACTTTTTGTTTCCTAACGGAAATAGAAATGTTAAAGGAACAGGGGTTAATAAAAGGCGGGGATATTAACAATGCAATCGTAATAGTGGATAAGCAGTTTACCGGCAATGAATTTGAAAATTTCAAAAAAAAGCTTGAGCTTGACGAAAAAATAAAAACAGGAAAAACGGGAATATTGGACGATACCCCCTTGAGATTTAAAAATGAACCGGCCCGTCATAAGGTTCTTGATATGATAGGGGATTTAGCGTTAATAGGTGCACCGATTAAAGGACAAATTCTTGCGGCAAGACCAGGACATAAATCGAATATAGAGTTTACGAAGATGCTCCGGAAGTTATATATGCAGAAGAAAGTAGTAAAGAAATATCAAATGCTGAAGACTTCCGCAGGCGTTTTGGATATCGATGCGATAATGAAAATTCTTCCTCACAGATATCCGTTTTTACTCGTTGACAGGATACTCGAGATAGAAATAGATACTCAGCGTATCGTAGGATTAAAAAACGTAACATATAACGAGCCTTTTTTTGCGGGACATTTCCCCGTCAAACCGATTATGCCGGGAGTGTTGATTGTTGAAGCTATGGCTCAATGCGGAGGAATTTTGTTAATGCATGCGATGGAAGATGTGGATAAAAAACTTGCTTTCTTCACAACAATGGACAACGTGAAATTCAAAAAACAGGTTGTTCCCGGAGACCAGCTGGTTTTTGAGATGGAGATAATTTCTTTCAGAAGAGGCTTTTGTAAGATGAAGGGAAAAACATATAAGGGATATATTGGCGGAGAAGTTGCATGTGAAGGAGAATTTGGAGTCGTATTAGTAGACAGATAAAAACAATTTTCTTTAAAATAAAAAAAAAGTCAGGATTGTTAATCCCGACTTTTTTTATTTACTCAAATTTATTATGCGTTATTTAATGCTTCGATTCCCGGCAGTACTTTACCTTCGAGGAATTCGAGAGAAGCTCCCCCGCCGGTTGATACGTGGGACACCTTATCTTCGAGTTCTGCTTTGGCAATGGCCGCGGCAGAATCCCCTCCGCCTATTATGGTAATGGCTCCTTTGGAAGTAGCATCTGCAAGTGCTTCGGCAATTTCGAAAGTTCCTTTTGCAAAATTATCCATTTCAAAAACACCCAAAGGACCGTTCCATACTATCGTTTTTGAATTCATAATTTCATTTATAAATATTTCTATTGTTTTTTCGCCGATATCCATTCCCATCCAGTCATTCATATCATCCGTCATTTTATCGAAAGCAACTGTTTTTTTGTTTGCTGTATTTTCGAATTTATCGGTAATCACCATATCGACGGGAAGCAGCAGCTCTTTTTTAAGTTGTTTGGCTTTATTTAAAACATCTTTTGCCATTTCAATTTTATCCTCTTCGAGAATTGATTTGCCTATGTTAAGTCCCATGGCTTTATAAAAAGTAAACATCATACCACCGCCGATTAAAATTTTATCCGCTATATTTAAAATATTTTCAAGGACGTCGATTTTACCCGAAATTTTTGAACCTCCGAGAATAGCTGTCAGAGGGCGTTTCGGGTTATTGATTGCCGCGGAAAGATATTTTATTTCTTTTTCCATGAGGTAACCGGCGGCACAAGTTTTTATAAAATGAGTAACACCTTCTGTCGATGCGTGTGCGCGGTGTGCCGTTCCGAAAGCATCGTTTATATAAACATCGCCGAAAGCGGCGAGTTTTTGAGAAAAATCTGGTTCGTTTTTTTCTTCTTCCTTGTAAAATCTGAGATTCTCCAGAAGCAAAACATCCCCTACATTCATATTTTTGATTACTTCTGTATTATCGGGACTGACGCAGTCGTCGGAGAACAATACTCTTTTATCGAGATATTTCGACAGAAATTCCGCAACTACATCGAGAGAATACTTCGGATTTTTTTCGCCTTTCGGTCTTCCCAGATGGCTCATCAGGATGCACTTTCCGCCGTTATTTATAATGGCTTTTATGGTGGGGACCGATTCGACTATTCGTTTTACGTCGGTAATGTTCCTGTCTCCGTCCAGAGGAACGTTGAAATCTACCCGTACAAGAACTCTTTTACCTTTTATTAAATTCTGCTGTATTAAATTATCTATTGTTAGTTTATTCATAATGATATTTTAATTTTTAATAAAAATAATGATATGAAAAATTAAATAAAATGATTAATTATTAATGCTGAATTTATACAATAAATATGTGAAGATAGTTTAACATAATTAAAAAAGCCCTTTGATTTCCTCAATCAAAGGGCTTAAAAGAATGGAGCTTAAAATATTATTTTATAAGCATCATTTTCTTTACTGAAGTGAATTCACCCGCAGTGAGTTTATAAAAATAAACACCGCTCGAGAGTGAAGAAGCGTCGAAGTCAACATTATACACGCCTGAAGGCCTGTTGTCGTTGACGAGTGTTGCTACTTCTTTTCCGAGAGCATCATAAACCTTTAAAGTAACTAATCCGGATTTCGGTAACGAGAAGTTAATGTTTGTTACCGGGTTAAACGGATTCGGATAGTTCTGGCTTAAGGAATAAGATGAAGGAACTTCATTGGTAATGGTATGAATTCCTATTAATGGTTGTCCATATCTTGAGATACCCCCATTGCTTCTCACTGCCCAGATTGTAGCACCTGCACGCGATAATGCAATGTGATAGAAACTACCAGCCGGAGCGGTATACTGTGCAACCCAGTTTGCTCCATTGTTTGAAGAATAGTTTACTGCATTTGCCTGTCTTATGAACCACCATGACGAACTTACTCCGACTATACCTGATACGTTACCGGTTCCGATAGTTGTTAATGCTGACCAGTTAGCACCACCGTTTGTTGTAACATTAATATTTGCGCCACCGCATAAACCAACGTTATCATTGTTAAACCATATTGCATATTGATTAACTGCAGGTGTAGTCTGGCTTGTCCAGGTAACACCGCCGTTGCTTGAATATGGTAATGCTGTTCCATTTGTTCCGAACCAGATTTTATTGCCAAGATTGAACATGGCATTATTCCATCCGGCTAATGAACCTGAGGATACATATAAACCGGTTGAATCCCAGTTTGAACCTGCATTCGTGGTTTTCCATAATGACCATCTGCCGCCGACGGGGTCACCATAGAAGAAACCTGTATTTGCATTAATGAAAGCAAATCCGTCACCGAATCCGCCTGTTTCCGAGAATACTGTAGTCCAGTTAGTTCCTCCGTTAGTGGTTTTATAGATAAATGTACCTGATGATGGCGATGTTGTGGCTAAAGCTGTGTTTGCATCAAAACCATAAATACAATAGATACTTTCTCCTGTAGGAATATTGCCTCCTACATTTGTCCAGTTTACTCCTTTGTTCGTTGTTTTTAAAACCTTTCCTGATGCACCGCCTATCCAGGCTATATCATCGTTCACTGCAGAAACAGAGTATAATGCAGTTGTAAGACCAGATGTTTGTTCTGTCCAGGTGCCTGTTGGTACTACCACCAGATTTTCGTCATACTTTGCAATAAGACCTGCGGCTGTTACTGACCAGCCTCTTATCGTAGTTCCGCTTTGAACTATGCTCATTGCCTGATAAGTTCCTGTACCGGTAAATTGCGATGTAAAGGTCGCTCCGTTATCGGATGAGAAATAAATGCTTGCGCCTCTGTTGTACCAGAATCTGTTTGTACCCTGTACAGTGTTAAAGGAATAGCATGTCCCCGAGCCCGGGAGCGTAAATGTAGCATAATTTAAACCACCGTTTGTTGATTTAAGGGCTACAGTCTGTCCTGTGAAACCGATATCTCCGTTAAATGCAACGCTGTATGAATTGGCGCTTCCTGTTGTGGCACCGGAAACCCATGAACCCGTAGCACCGAAGTTTGTTGATTTGTATACCTTTGTGCTGTTGGTTCCGAACCAGATGTTGTTTCCGACAAGCCACATAGCGTTGTTCCATCCGGCTTCCGCGGCTGCCTGCGGGAGATAGCATCCTGCTGAATCCCATGTTACTCCGCCATTGGTCGTTTTCCAGAGTGACCATCTTGAACTGACCGGGTCTCCATACATAAATCCGTTGTTTGCATCTTTGAATTTAATATCATCGATGAAACCGCCGGTTTGTGTGAATACCTGTGTCCAGGTTGCTCCGCCGTTTGAAGTCCTGTAAACGTATGTTGCTGCCGGAGATGTAGAAACCAGGCAGGTATTTGCATCCAGACCGCAGATTGCGTAAACATCCGCTGTTCCGATTGGTGAACCGGTAACGTTTGTCCAGTTAGTACCGCCGTTAGTTGTTCTTAATACAACTCCGCCGTTGCCGCCTATCCAGCCGACATTTGCATCGACCGCACTGACGGTGTTTAATGATGTTGTTACCCCTGATGTTTGAGCTGTCCAGGTTTGGGCAAAAACATTAATTACTAATGCAAAGCATAGTAATGTAGTGAGAAGAATAATTTTTTTCATTTTTTCCCTTTTTAGTTAATATAATAGTTTATTTAAAAATAGTATAGTTTTCTTAATAAACCTATTTTTTGAATATTAGCGAATTTCTAATTACAAATCAATAATAAAATAAAAATATTTTTTCTTGCCTTATTTGATTAGAATCATAGATTTAACAGCGGAAAAGCCCTCTGAGATAATCCGGTAAAAGTAAATTCCGCTCGAAAAATAATAATTGTTAAAATTATCGACTGAAAATCGGGATTCATAAATTCCTGCTTTTAATTTTTCATTTACCAAAACTGCAACCTCTTTTCCCAAAATATCATATATACTTAACCTGACAAAAGAACTTTTTGAGATTTGAAATTTAATATTCGTAGCGGGATTAAATGGATTCGGATAGTTTTGATACAGAAACGGTTTTTCGGGCAGAGTATTTCCGTTTTTTGAAATACCAATCGAGTTGGGATTGAATACAACTACGCTGTCGATGGCACACCCGTGACCGTTTACATCTTTGTGCTGGAACGCAATGTATATATTTTCCCCTGAGAACTGGGTCAAAGGCAGTGTAATTCTGTACCATACCTGAATACCGATAGGTATTCCCGCAATATTGATATTCAGGAGCAGGTTAGTAAAACTGTTTTTAAGGGAGTCCGTCGTGGATACTTTTATCAACAATGAATCGGGCGGAAAAGGTCCCAGCGCAGATTGTTTGATAAGATAAAAAACCAGAGAATCGCCGATTTCTATCGAATTGATTTTTTTTGTGATAAGCCAGTCTTCCCCGCCGTCGTACTGATAATCTATTCGCGCGACTGCGTTTCCCTGTACAGGCGGCTGCATAATAACTGCGGGAAGCGGGGCGGTTAACCTCTGCCAGACGTTTGCTCCCATTACGTTAATTCTTTTCCAGCCCGTCGGCGGAAAAGTTGTAGATTCAAAACCCTCATTGAGCTTTATGATTAGTTGCTGAGAAAAGGTTTCCGTGAAAAGGGCTAAGAATACAAGAAGTAAAAATATTTTTCTCATAATTCCCTCCTGGTATAACTTAAATTTATTGGAAAAATTTATTTAATTTAATGAAAATGATTAAATAATGAAATAATAAAATATAAATACTGGAAAATAAATATTATAAAGATTGTATGTTATTGTATTTTCAGGTAATTTGTGGACTATGCATTATCGTTAAGATTGTGTAAGCGTCAAAAAAAGTAAGAAAAGGCGGATAGAAAATTTGATAAATTGCTTTTTAGGTATTTTTTGGGAAATAAAAAACCCTTCAGCTTTTCAGCTGAAGGGTTTCATAATTGATTTTAATTAATCGGGTTATTTAATAACCTTTTTAATTAAATGTTATTTAATAAGCATCATTTTCTTTATATCGCTGAATCCGTTGGATTCCAGTTTGTAGAAGTATACACCGCTCGAGAGTTCGGTTCCGTTGAAGTCAACTGAATAGACTCCTGGAGCTTTTACTTCGTTTACTAGTGCTTTTACTTCTCTACCGAGCACGTCATATACTTTCAATGTAACTAATCCCTGTTTCGGAATATCGAAATTAATTCTTGTTACAGGGTTGAAAGGATTCGGATAGTTTTGCTGTAATGAATACTGTGCCGGAATGTAATTTGTATTTCCGCTTACACCGGTTGCAGGTGTCATTGTGAAGCAAGTGTTCGGTCTGTATGTCAGGTTTGAACCACTAGTCATGGTGCATCCGGATTGGTTGTCAGTGTAATAACCTCTGCACATATTCGAAATATTTGTTGCATAAACCGGTGAATATGATGTATAAGAGGAGTTGTCAAAGCAAACCTCTACAAGCAAGTTGCTCGTTCCGTTGTATGTGAAATACGGTGTCTGCAATGTAATATACTGCCATCCCGTACCCGGAACGGTATACGTACCTGAATATGCATTTGTCCATCCTGTTGTAACCCATGCAGTAAGTGACGTAAGGGTTGTATGCTGGAATTTCACGCTGAATCCGTTCATCGCCGGTGCACCCATTGTGATAACGTTGAATCCGAGTTTCTGAATCCACATATTCGGACCTGCGCCACCGCCTGTCAGTTCGGTTGAGGTAAAGAGCATCTGTGTTCTTCCGTCCATCCAGTATGTAGTATACGGATAGTTCGAAGAAGTCGTACCGGTTCCGATACAAACATCTACTAATGCAATAATATTGAAGTTGTACATTGCTGTAGAATCTTTCAGGTGCTGTGTAGAAGCGTCCTGAGCTATTATACGATAGTATATCACATCACCCGGATTTACATCGCCATTTACGGAATTGAATATTGCATCATATACGTTTCCGCCCGTCGGGAGCAATTTAAATTGCTTTATTGGTGCCGGTGTGTTTTTATACCATCTTACCCATACTGAGTCGATACCGATATTATCCGTAACGGTAGCAGTACAGTGAATTGGCCATAACGCTTTTGGCGTTGCTCCAATTGGTGTATGGGTAATAACCGGTTTTGAAGTATCGGTAGCTAATGCGTAGAATTGGTTCAGGTTTGCCGGAGCTCCGCCCGGATGGGTTACGAATCTGCCAAGAGCATCGATTGCTTTGATGTAATATCTGTACAGAGCCGCAGTTCCGTTGCCCGGAATGTTGCCTGACCAGTTGTTTCCGCCTGTATTGGTCATTGCTACAGAGTCTGTAATTGTCGGGTTGTTTCTTGACCAGAAAACTTTGCTGGAAGAAATTGCCGCACCTTGAGGAATAACCTGTGCATTGACAACATACGGACCTGTGAGGTTCTGAGTATTTGGCAGCGGTGTGTGGACGATTGATGGTCCGGGATATGCCGCAAAACCTGTTGCAAGAACCTGTGTGTACGGGAATGTACCAATCTGAGTCGAGCCGCCGACTGCGGTATCGATTTGCCTCAAACCGACCGTACCACCGCAGGAAGCCCAGTAGAGTTTCCAGTCAGACCTGTCAAAACCCGCATCCTGACCGTAGTTTGCGGTGTAACCGCTGGCACCGAGCATTGTCGCGGTACCATCCGATAATTTTAATCTCCAGACGTTGTCGTTGACAAGGTCAACTCCGACCAAAGCAGTACCTGATGCTGTAATAGCAGCAGCAATTAAACCGGGGCAGGTTGTGTTTGAGCCGCCGATTGGTGTTAAGGCTTTTGTTGACCAGTTCATTGAATATAACTGACCCGCAGATACAGATGAAGTGGAACTGTATACATAAAACGTATTATTTACGTGGTTCCATTCAAAAAGAATCGGGGAATGACCGGAAACAATACCGGTTGGTGAACCAACCGAGGTAATATTACCGGTTGCAGTGTCAACTTCATAAATTGTGTATGGTGCAGCGACCTGCTCCATAATGTAGAATTTCCAAACGCCTGTCGGGTTTGCAAAGTCACCGTTTCCGAAGAAGTTTGGTTTTACCGCACCAACCACCGTGACGGCAGAGGGTGTGCCTGCAAAATACTTAAACAAAGTACTTGCAGTCAAACTTGTTGAAGAATAGGAGAAACCCCTTGTATTAACATTCATCACGCCAGTAAAAGGAGCCTCTACTGATTTGACAATGTTGTAAGGAGCAAGTCCCGTCGATACTTGAGAGTTATCCTGTGCATTCGTAAACGCAACAAATAACAAAATCAAAAACATAGCTGATAGAAATTTTCTTACCATTTTGTACCTCTTTTTTTTTTGATTTTTAAATGTACATTTAAATTAAATAATTAACCTATCCTCATAAAAACAAAATAAGTTATTTATTATTTTATGCTTAATTTTATAATAAAAATTATTAAATAGCAATATAAAAATTTCAATTATTTATTGTTGAAAATATCATAATTATGGTGTTTACAAATGATAAAAAAATGCATAAATTCCACTTTTTATAAAAATAGCCATATTTTAAGCATAAAAATGAATAAGACAGAAAAAATCCTGATAAATATAATTGTGCTGTTCAGCATATTAATATTATTTAACGGTTGCAACAAGAAAAATGATGTAGGTACAGATATTCAGAATATGAAAAAGGAAATCAAAATCGACGTAAATAACAGTTCAATTATCTGGACGGCTTATAAAAAAGGCGGACAGCACAAAGGCACGATTAAATTTTTAAGCGGTGACTTTAAACTTGCGGAAGGATTGCCTGTTTCGGGAAACTGCAGTGTGGATATGAATTCGATAGGGATTACAGATATAAAAGATTCGAATGAAAGCAGAAAAGCACTGGATTTTCTTAAATCAAAGAGTTTTTTGGATGTTGAGAGGTTTCCAAGCGCCATAGTTAATATCAGGTCGATAATTCCGTTAAGGAATGTCAATATGCCCGATGTAAACACCACTATTAAAGGAAACATTACAATAAAGGATTCGACTTTGTTATTTGCAGTTTCTGCATTTACGAGTTATTATAAAGATTCTATTGTTTCGAGAGCTAAATTTTCGTTAAACGGAGCTAACTGGAATATACCCCTAAAAACAATAAATATTGACAAGGACTATAAAGAAAATCCTTATAAAGAGGATTACGACCTCGAGGTTTATATCGTTGCGAGATAAAATAGTCTGACATTGTATTTTAATAATAAAATTCATATCTTTTATTAATTACAAGATTATGAAAAGAACAATTGCAATAATACTCTGCATTTTTGCATTTTCCGGTGCTTATTCGCAATTTAAGAAAAACGATAAGCCGATAAACAAAAGCACGAATAATATGATTCTTGGCATATTTAATTCCAAGAATTTCACGATGACACACAGTTTTCAGGTCTCGATGCTGAGTTCAAAGTACGGAAACATATCCCTTACCTCATATGTTAATTCTATGAATTACAAATTAAACGATAAATTATCGGTAAGTGCGGATGTTAAACTGCAGTATTCACCCTTTACGAGCTCCATGTTCGGGAGTCAGTATGCAAAGACCCTGCAGAATGATTTGACGGGTTTAACGCTCTCACGTTTATCACTGGATTATAAGCTCTCGGAAACATCGTTTATTAAGCTTGAATTCAGGAATCTGAACGACGGCTCTTATTACAATAATTTTAATCCGATGTTTTACAACGATGGAATAATAAGATAGGGGAGAAAAAGTATTGACAAAATGATGTCGGAAGTTTTTATAACAAAATAGAAAATATAACGGACCGAAAGAAAAGAATTCTTTCGGTTTTTTATTTTAGAAAAAATATGAAACAGGGAATTAAAAAATCGTTTTTAAATTACACTTTAAATATAATAATAATTATTCTCGGAGCACTGTGTATATATCTGGTGTTTTCTCTTGTAACAAATACTTTTTTAAATAAAAGCAAGACGTCGAAGGATATCAAAGATACAACAAAAACCGGTGTGACCAATCAGCCGAATTTATCGGTTCAGGTTGACGTGCAGAACGGAACAGGGGAAAACAGGGTCGGAGCGATTTTCAGAGATTATCTGAAGAAAAAAGGATACGATGTGGTTGACCTCGGGAATTATAAGAGCAGTGACGTTGATAAAACTATTATTATAGACAGGACGGGTGACACCAGGAAAGCTCAGAGAATAGCCGAAGTCCTGGGTGTAAGCAGCAGAAATATTATTCAGCAGATTAACAGGGATTTGTATCTCGATGCATCGATAGTTATCGGGAAGGATTTCAATGAACTGAAACCATACACCGATAAGAAAGACGGCAAATAATACGAAATCCCCTTTCGGGGATCCTATGAAAGCACAAATAATAAAATAAATATTTAATGGAATCAAAAAAATTAGCAAGAAAAATTGCGGATTTAATAATTAAGAAAAAAGGTGAAGATATAAAAATTTTGGATTTAAGGAAATTGACGGGTGTAACTGATTTTTTTGTGATATGCTCTTCTTCTACGGATGTGCAGAATAAAGCGATAGCGGATTTTATTATTGAGGAAACAAAAAAACTCGGTCAAAAGTCCTGGCATAATGAAGGCTACGGCAATTTAAGCTGGGTTTTACTCGATTTTGTGGATGTGGTTGTACATATTTTTCTGAACGAATCGAGAAAATTCTACAATCTCGAGGGATTGTGGGGCGATGCCGAAATTACGGTTGTAAATGATAAATAACGGAATATCTTTATTCGGCATTGAATAATTTTTTATTGATATTTTTTTAAAATTTTCCATCTGACAAATACAAGTGAAACCAAAAATTTTATTGACGTGCGGGGATGTGAACGGTATAGGACCGGAACTTATATTAAAAATTTTCGACGATAAAGATTTTTTAAAGCAGTATGAAATAAAGGTCATCGGTCCCGTTAAGGTATTCGATTTTTACGGTAATCTGTTAAAATTAAAAAGAATTCCCGGAAAATATATATTAGACATTTCCGTATCGAAAAAGTTTGAAATCAAACCCGGAAAAGTCGATGCTGATTCCGGCAAGATTTCAGGAGATGCGATTAGACTTGCGATTGATTTATGCATGAAAAAATATTTCGATTCTATGGTAACGCTTCCTGTTAACAAGGAGTCGTTAAATCTTGGAGGATATAATTATCGCGGGCATACGGAGATGTTATCCCATCTTACATCATCGAAAAATACTTTTATGCTGATGTATTCGGACGGGCTGAAAATTGTTCCTCTTACGACTCACATTCCCATAAAAAAAATATCTTCCTTCATTTCAAAGGAGAAACTGACAGAGAAGATTATATTAATAAATAATACGTTTGTAAAAACGCTCGGAATAAAAAAACCGAGAATAGCAGTGCTGGCTTTAAATCCACACGGCGGTGACGGCGGTCTGATAGGGAGTGAAGAGAAAAGAAGAATTATTCCTGCTATAGAAGATTTAGTTAAGTTGGGTTTTAGAATTTCCGGACCTTTTTCGGCGGATGGTTTTTTCGGAAGTTCCTCGTATAAGAAATTCGATGCAGTGGTATCCATGTATCACGACCAGGCAATGATACCGTTTAAAATCCTGTCGAAAGGCCGCGGAGTAAATTTTACGGGAGGATTAAAAATTATTAGAACATCGCCTGCTCATGGTACGGCTTTCGATATAGCCGGAAAAGGAATAGCCGATATATCAAGTACTGCAGAAGCGATTAAACTGGCGGGTAAATTATCCGTAATTTAAAATTTTTAATATGATAAGGATAAATAATCTAAGATTTTCTTACGATACCAAAGAAATTTTCGACGATTTAAATGTCGAAATCAGGAAAGATGATTTTACTTTTTTGGTGGGTGAAAGCGGGATTGGTAAATCGACATTACTGAAGCTCCTGTATTTTGAACTTTTGCCTAAATCCGGATATGTGAAATTCGAAGAATTCGACTCTGCTACTTTAGATAAAAAAGAGATACCGCTGATAAGAAGGAGAATAGGAATAGTATTTCAGGATTTCAAATTACTGAACGACAGAAATGTATTCGAAAATATTGCGACACCGCTTTATATAACATCGAATAAAAAAGAAGCAGTCAAGAAAAAGGTTTACGATATTGCATCGAAGCTGGGGTTGATAAATTATCTTAAGGAAATGCCGTATGATTTGTCGGGAGGAGAACAGCAAAGGGTTGCAATCGGCAGGGCTATTGTGAACGAACCGGTATTGCTGATTGCAGATGAGCCGACCGGAAACCTTGACCCGTTTATTTCTAATGAGATTATAAAACTTTTGATAGATATAAATATTCAGGGGACGACCGTTATCGTTGCGACACACAATTTCGAGATAGTTAAAAGGTTCAGTGATAAGAGAATTTTACAGATAAAAGACAAAAAGGTATTTGATGTCCGTATAAAAATTTGATGATAGAGGAGAAAAATCAGGTTGTTTGCATTAATATTTTGACCGTTTGAAGTTTTACCGTCTCATCAAAAATTCCAGCACTTTTTTCCAGTCGCTATTAAAATTAAAATCGAATTTATCGGACGGATTCAGCTCGAAAGCTTTGTTCAGCATCCCGATTCCGTTATCGATATCACCCAGCAGGAAATATATTTTTGCTTTTTCGTAATATGGCTCTACCCAGTTCCGGTTATTTTTTATTGCATTATCAAAAGCACTGAGTGCTTCGCTGTTTTTCTTCATGTTCAGCAATGCATATCCGTAATCATACCATGCGTCGGGATCTTTCGGCTCCAATTTCACCACCATTTCATAGCTTTTAAGTGCTTCGTCCAATTTGCCAAGAGCAATTTCCGTATCGGCTTTTGAGTACCATATTTCGGAATAGTCCTTGCATAAATACAAAGCCGCATTGAAATCTGACAGTGCTTCATTATATTTGCGGACGTTATAGTAGCAGTTGCCCCTGCCGTAGTACGAGTCGTAGTTATTGGGTTCTGCCTGAATAGCAAGTGAAAAATATTCGATTGCTTTTTCATAATTGCCAAGCTCTTCGTAGGCATTGGCTATGTTGTGCAGTGAATATGAATCTTCCTTTTTATATCTGAGTGCATTCAGATAACAATCGATGGCTTTGTGCAATCTCCCTATTGCCGCATAAGCATTCCCGCAGTTGTACCATGCCGGGGCAAAATTCTCTTTTATGGCTATGCTTGTTTCGTAATTGTCGATTGCTTTTAAGAATTTACCTTGTCTGTTTAAGACTATTCCCTTATTATACCATGCGTTGTAATTCAAGGGAGATAATTTCAAATGTAAATCATAAGCTTTAATGGAATCATCAAGCATATCGAGAAAATCGTAACTATAACCTAATTCATAATAAGCATCCTTATAATTCGGTTCCAGATTTATTACTTCTTTAAAACATTCTACTGCTTCGGCAAAGTTTTCGATTTTTTCCAGTGACAGTCCAAGATTGAACAAAGCGTCGGTATTATCGGGTTCCAGTTCGAGAGCCTTTTTATATGATTTTATCGCGAGTTTGTATTTACTGCAGTTATCGTATGTTATCCCCTGATTGATGAATATTTCCGAGTCTTTGGGATTTAGAAGCAATGCCCTTTCGAAGCAATTAAGTGCGTCTTCGTATCTGCCGAGCCCGTCGAGAATCAGAGCTTTTTTATGATATCCTTCGGATGAATACGGATAATGCTGTAATAATATGTTAATAAATTTTAGAGCCTTATCGTATTGAAATTCATCGTAATAAAAATTTACGATGTTTTCGAGACTTTCCGAATCGAGCTTTATATTCTCGAATTTATCGGATTCTTTATTCAACCTGTCTTCAATATTTTTCCCCAGATTTTCTTCGTTGATATTATCTTCAAATTCACTTAAAAAATCCAGGTCGTCATAATTATTCAATTTAACTCCTTCGAATTAATACAAAATCAAATTAGATAATACAAAAGTATAAGTCAAGTAATAATACTTGAGGGACAAATTTTTGGACATTTTTGTTTTTAAAAAATATATTGTTTTTAAAAAAATCATATTATAAATTAAGATTTCAGGAACGTGAAAAACAAATTTTATTTATTATTAATTACTTTTCTGTTTTATTCCTGCTCATCTATAACACTCAGGGAAGGGCTTAACGTTAACGAAAGAGAGGACTGGCTTCAAAACGGGAAAGACGGAGCAAAAACGAATATCTCCGGCTCGAATTTAAATCTGAAACCGCCTTTTAAGTTATTGTGGAATTTCAGTACTGACGCAGCTTTTGCAAGAAGCGTACTCTCCGCAAGCGACGGAGTGTTGTTTGCAGGCTGTTTGAATGGTGATGTTTATGCAATAGACGTGAAAAGCGGTTCGAAGTTGGGAAGAACTTTTACAAAGAGTAAATCCGGTTCTTCTGCACCGCTGATACTGAAGAATACTGTTATTCTTGCATTCAGCGATGGTCTGAAAAATTTTATTTCGGGGTACAATTTTAATTCCGGTGAATACCAATGGAAAAAAGTTACGGAAGCAATTATGTCGTCTCCTGCTGAGTATAACGGAAGAGTATATTACAGCTCGACAAAAGGAAATATATTCGAAGTCGAAAGTGAAAACGGAGAGATTAATAAAATATATAAAAATAAATTTTCCTTCTGGACTTCACCATCCTTATATAATGGTGTTTTATTGATTGGTGATGTAAAGGGTAATTTACTTGCAATAGATATTTCGGGCGGAAATCTCAAATGGTGCTTTAAGACTGGCGGGGGAATTTATTCGGATGCCTCGGTATACAGAGATAAAATTTTTTTCGGTTCCGACGACGGAAATTTTTATTGTCTTGATACAAGCGGAACATTAATTTGGAAAAAGAATCTTGATACAAAATTTTTATCTTCAGCATCTTTTTATGCGGATTATGTAATCTGCACCGGAATTAACGGTAAGATATATTCGCTGGAGATGAAGAGCGGTGATATCGTTTGGGAATATGAAGCAAAGGGAACTATTACCGCATCGCCGGTTCTGAGCGGAGATAAAATCTTCGTTGGTTCTTATGACAGATTTTTTTACTGCATGGATGCGAATAACGGTATGATTTTATGGAAATATGAATTTGACGAAAGAATAAAAACAAGTGCGATAATCTGGAAGAATTATATAATTGTTGCCTGTGATGATAAAAGTATATATTGCTTTAAATAAATTATTGTTTATTTCGGGAATCTTACTATTCTTTAACGTAAGTAATCCGAATGCACAGCAGACTGACAGCACATCTGCCGGCTATATGTATTTTATAAATTCAAATCCTTTTAATGCCGAGGTGTATCATAGGGACTCTCTGCTCGGTCTAACACCGTTAAGATTCATCTCTGAATATAAACTATCCGGCAACATTCTGATAAGAAAGAAAAATTACAAAGAAGTGTATTTTAGCATTGGTGAATATGATTTCAGCAGGGGAGTGGAAATAATGCTGGTATCAATATTACCCGTAGCTGAAAAAATCGTTATTAAGGATAAACGGACAGGTTTTATTAGAAAGAGAAGTTTCATTAAAGTTATCACATCGGGAATATTAGCCGTCACGACCGGAACGCTTGCATATACCACAAAAGAAAAAGCCAATGATTTTTATAATCATTACTTAAGTGACAGGAGTCAAGGTAATCTCGATAAAGCAAATAAATATGATTTGTATTCGGGAATTTCCCTTGCCGTAATGCAGATATCGGTTGCGGGATTGATTTATTTTCTGTTTCTGGAATAGTATCCGAAGTTTTTAAGATGTCCCGGATTCTTTTTATGCCCCAATATTTTATTCCTGAATATCCTTTATCTTTTCCGGTTTTGTTAAAACAAAATTATGAAACAAAATAGCCGAAAGTATTATCAGGGCTCCGGTCACTGCAAATACAGAGGGCTTTTCCCCGATGCCGAGAAAAACCCATATGGGGTTGAAAATAGCTTCCAGCATGGCGATAATCATCGACTCGGTGGCACTGACATATTTTATCCCTTCATTAAATATTATATAGCTGATACCTATTTGAATTACTCCCATATAAACTAAAATCATTGTCTCTGTAGCTGTGAGAGCAAGTTTATCGTAGACGAATGGAATACAAAATAAAGCCACTATCACATTTCCTACTATGATGTTGTTTATTGTATTCTGGGTATGGTGCAGTTGCTTTTTCCATTTCAGGAAAAGTGAAAAAAAGGCAAAGCTTAAGCCTGCCAGGATGGCAACGATATTACCGAGTATATTGCCGACTTCGATTTTTCCGAAAAAGAATAAAATCATTCCTCCAACGCACAGTAATATGGTAATAAGATTTTTTTTATTGAACTTCGTTTTTAAAAAAACAGGCTCGAGGAAAAGCAAATAAATCGGAGCGGTAAACTGAAGAAAAATTGCATTTGCCGCAGTTGTAAGTTTATTTGAAATTACGAACAATATTAATATACCCGCAAAGGAAACGGCACAAAGATTCGAGATTAAATCCCTTTCAAAATTCAGCTCCTTTTTTCTGATTTTTGTGGCTATGAAAATCGTCAGAGCCGCAATCGATGACCTGTAAAACAATATCTGAAACGCATCGAGTGTAAGTACCTTGATAAAAAGTCCGCTCGAGCTCCACAGGAAAGCAGTGAGCGAAATTAATATTAACCCTTTTCTATGTTGAGGTAATTTTTGAAACAAAAGATTTTTCACTCATTTCCAGATAAAAGCCTTAAGATGAGCATTATTTTAAAAACAATATTATCTAATAATTGCCGATATAAATCAACCTAATTTCTTCTTTATCTCATCCAGCATCAGTTTTGTCATCTTTGGCAGGTCGTATACATATTTACATCCCCAGTCTTTACACGCAACGCTGTCGTCTATGCTTTGAGGCCATGATTCTGCGATTGCCTGTCTGAAATCGGGCTTATACGTGATTTCAAATTCGGGTATGTGTTTCTTGATTTCCGCCGCGATTTCTTTCGGGTCGAAGCTTATTCCGCCAAGATTGTAACTCGAGCGGATGGAAATTTTACTTGCATCTGCTTCCATTAATTTTATCGTGGAATTTATCGCGTCTTCCATGAACATCATCGGAAGCTTGGCATCTTCTTTCAGGAAACATTCGTACTTTTTATTTTTTATAGCTTCATAAAATATTTCGACTGCGTAGTCCGTTGTTCCTCCGCCGGCTTCGGTTTTATAGCTGATGAGTCCGGGATATCGTATACTCCTCACATCGACTTTGTACCTGTTGAAGTAATATTCGCACCATCTTTCTCCTGCTAGCTTGCTAATACCGTAAACTGTGTTTGGCTCAGTGATAGTGAGTTGAGGTGTATTTACTATTGGTGTCGTATGTCCGAATACTGCAATCGAACTTGGCCAGAAGACTCTGCTTAATCCTATTTCTTTTGCCAGCTCGAGCATATAAAGCAAACCTTTCATATTCACATCCCATGCGAAAAGAGGTTTCTTCTCGGCGGTACCTGATAATAATGCCGCAAGGTGGTAAACCTGTGTAATTTTATTTTTTCCTATGCATTTGGTGAGTGCTTCTAAATCCAGTACATCGAGTTTTTGAAACGGACCGGATTCCATAACATCCTGTGGAGCTTCTTTCAGATCGGATGCAAAAACATTTTCGTTACCGTAAATCTTTCGGAGGGCTATTGTCAATTCGGAGCCGATTTGCCCCGATGCTCCTGTTATTAATATTTTTTCCATAACTTTTAGTATTTATTATTTTGCCACAGATTCACAGATTTTACCTGAGAATTTATGTATAAAAATATTTTATTTTCTCCTTAAATTTTTCTTTGAAAATTTTAGCTTTCCGGCTAAATACTTTTCACCAAAATCTCCGGCTGTACCAGTGATTTCGGAATCAGAGCAGGCCAGTAAGCGACAACCTCTGATGGTTTAGGCCTTCCGCCTGCAAAACCCGTTACGCTTGGAGGACCGGTTAAGATTAAAGGTGCAATTTCTTTCCCGAATCTTTCAACTGCATCCTTATCTTTCGAACGAACTCCGATTCTCATCACGACTTCGTTAATATCTTTTATTTCCTTTGCAATTGGTCCGTGGCATGCATTATAACCCTGATATTCCGTTCTTATTTCATCGAAGATCAAACCAAGATTTTTCAGACGTTCCCTTAAAATCTTATCCGCAGCTTTTGCTTTTTCGAGTGCGTCAGGCCAACTGTATGTAAGTGTACCTAAAGCGCTGTAGCCATCAGAATATGACATAGAAACTTTATAAGATTCGGTTGCAGGTTTTCCTTTTATTCCGAATACTTTTACCATATTATTCTCGTCGTCTTCAAGTTTGATCGATGTAAAATCGGCTATGCAATCCGGTGTAATATATTCTCTGGGATTTCCGATTTCATATACGAGTTGTTCACTAACGGTTTCGATATTTACGAGACCTCCGGTGTGCTCATGCTTTGTTATAAAAAATTCTCCGTTCGGATAAGCCTCGGCTATCGGGAAGCCGATGTCTGCAAGGTCCGGTACTTCCTGCCATTTGCCGAGAAAATTTCCGCCGCTTGCCTGACCCCCGCATTCAAGAATGTGACCTGCAATCGTTCCTGCTGCCATTAAATTATAATTATTCATATCCCATCCGAATTCATATATCATTGGAGCCAGTGTCAATCCCGTATCTGTGACTCTTCCGGTGATTACTATATCCGCACCCTGTTTAAGGCAATCCACTACCGGCTTTGCACCGAAATATATATTAGCACTCAGAATCTTGTCCAAAATTGTATTCGCACCCTCGCCAGTATCCATATTTTTTAATTCGATGCCTTTTGAAATAAACTCCCCGATTTTATCGAGGATATTATCACCCGTTACAACACCGATTTTCAATTGTTTGATATTTAGTTTTCTTGCAACCTCGAATACGGCTTCCATACAAGCTATCGGATTAACGCCTCCTCCGTTGGTAATTACTTTAATGTTTTTGTGAGTAATTATCGGAAGGAGTTTTTCCATTAACAGAGGAATATCCCTTGCGTATCCTAACTTTGAGTCTTGATTTTTTTGTTTTTGAAGTATTGACATAGTAACTTCCGCAAGGTAGTCCATCATTATATAATCAACATCGCCCTGAGTAGCCTGCTTAACCGGGGCGTCTATCAAATCACCCCAAAAACCCTGCCCCGATGCTATGCGGATAAAGTTTTTCATTTAAAAATTATTTATCTTACTTTAGAATAAAACATTTCATAATACTCTTTTACCATACGCTCTGTATTAAAATAACCTGCCAGGTTTTTTATTGAGCTTTTAATCCTGCGAATCCATTCGACAGGGATTCCATTTTCGTCTCTTTCATAAAACATCGGGATGATTTCGTTTTCAAGGGTATCGTATAATGATACCGACTCGAAGTTATCAACTTCATACTCGCTCATGGTATTGTAATTTTCGGGTGTCTTAATTGCCCAGCCTGTCTCGGGAGTATATCCTTCTATCCACCAGCCGTCAAGTATGCTGAAATTCAGTCCTCCGTTTGCAATCACTTTCATACCGCTTGTCCCCGATGCTTCCAGCGGTTTGCGGGGATTATTAAGCCATACATCGCAGCCCCTTACCAATTGTTTTGCAACGTCTATATCATAATTATCGAGAAATACAATTTTATTTTTGAAATCTTCGGATTCAGCATACCGTAAAATTTCGGAAATCAGATTCTTCCCCCCTTCATCTTTCGGGTGTGCTTTTCCGGAAAAGACGAATTGAATCTTTCTTTTTTCATCGGCAAAGATTTTTTTAAGCCGCTCTATATCTCTGAAAATCAGAGTTCCTCTTTTATAAGTTGCGAACCTTCTGGCGAAGCCAATGGTAAGAACATCTTTGTTCAGTAGATTTTGCACTTCAGGAATTTTATCCTCGCTGTCGTGAGTCAGCCTGATTTTATCTATGGTTCTTTCCCTTATGAAGTCTATCAGCACGGAACGGTTTTTGTTCCTCATATTCCAGATGTCCTTATCGGGCAATTCATTTATCTCTTCCCATATCGAAGGCTCGTAGAGCCAGTTCTTCCCGAATTTCTTTCTGTAGAGTCTTTCGGATTCTATTGCCAGGTAGGTTTTCAGATGAACTCCGTTTGTTATGGAGATAATCTGGCTTCTTTCCGGCGGAAGAGACCACATTTTCCGTGCAATTTTTCCGTGCAGTTTGCTGACACCGTTTACGAAATTGGAATTATTGATTGCAAGATATGCCATGTTGAAATGGTCGTTAACCTTTTCGTTCTTAGTCAGGTCGCCTTCCTCAAATAATTCATTGAAACTGATGTTTAGTTCATTCTCTGCGTAATCCTTGAAATATTTTTCCATCATCCATTTCGGAAAAATATCTATGCCTGCGGGAACAGGCGTGTGTGTAGTGAATATATTGGAGTAATAACATTTTTCTTGTGCCTCTTTAAACGAAATGTTATTCTTTTTCATGGCGTTCCTGATTTTCTCGAAAATCAGAAATGCGGAATGACCTTCGTTTATATGGCATCCCTTAATGTTTATGCCGATTGCATCGACAGCTCTCATTCCTCCGATACCTAAAAGAATTTCCTGCAAAATTCTTTTTTCTTCTTCTCCGCCGTACAAAATATCCGTTATACGTTTATCTTCGACATCATTTTCATCAACGAATGTATCCAACAGGTAAAGCTTAATTCTGCCTATTGTAAGCTGCCATATTTGCGCAAAGACTTTTCTTCCTGGAAGGTTGATCGAGATCTTAACGGGTCTGTAATCTTCATCGAGTACAAGTTTCATCGGGAGGGTATTAAAATCGTTCTGTTCGTAGAGCTCTGCCTGTCTGCCCTGGTTATTGATATACTGTCTGAAGTATCCGTAAGAATATGCAAGCCCGACTCCGACGAGGGGAACGCCAAGGTCTGATGCTGATTTTAGATGGTCCCCTGAGAGTGTTCCGAGTCCTCCCGAATAAAATTTCAGGCATTTTGTAATCCCGTATTCTGCCGAAAGATAACATATTTTAGGGGAGTCTTTTTCTTCTTTTCCTTTCCCGAAGTAAGTGTCGCGGTGCAGATATTCCCTGTATTCACGGTACACTTTGTGTATTTTATCCTTTAGATTTTTTTTCTCGATTATATCGAAAAGATAGTTTTTGTTGATGGAGCGTAGGAACTTGACCGGATTTTTCTGGCTCCATTTCCAGTAATCGCGGTTAATTTCCGAAAAAATTTCCCGAAAATCGTTATTCCATGTCCAGTATAAATTATACGATAATTCGTTTAGCTGATTTAATATTTCCTGCATTAATTTCGATTTTTATAAAAATACAAGTTATAAAAATATGAGTTAAATTTGAATTAAACTACATAATAATTTTTACTATTTTGATATATAGTCGTCAGGACGTAACTCCTGACGATCACAGGGAATTAGTTCTTTTTCAATAGCCACAAGTATTAATTCGTGGTATGGTTGATAAGGACTTTGGCTTTAGCTGGTAATTATAGGGCTAAACCCGCTTGCTGTGCCGGTCAGGTGTTTCCACCTGAGCGAAAAACACGAAACAAAAAACTCAGATATAAGTTTAAAATATAGAAAATAATAACTAAATTATTAAAATTATGAAAAAACTACTTATATTCATCGCTTTTATTTTTGCTCTCACTGCTACTGCAGATGCAGGGAACATCTTTAAAACAAAATACGACTATCAGGCAGACGTGAAAGTTTATGCTTGCGATTATGATTACCAGGCGGATTTAATCGTGTATATATGTGATTACGACTATCAGGCAAGAGGAAAAGATTATTTGTGGTATTTCTGCGATTATGATTATCAGGCGGATGCCAAGGTGTTTTTCACAGATTATGATTATCAGGCAAATCTGAAAGTGTATTTTTGTAAATACGATTATCAGGCAAAATGGAATAATAAAGGGAATAAATATGTTGGAATATTCAGCGGAAAATAAACAATAAAAAATGGAAAATATTTATCCTGTTCAAATTAAAAAAGAAGAAAATAAGTTAGTCATAAAGTGGAATAATAACCGGATTCAGGAAATCACTTTGCAGGAACTGCGTGACGGATGTCCCTGTGCAAACTGCAAAGGCGAATCGGTATTGTTTCAGAATTACATACCAATTAAAACGCCATTCAAACCTGCGGGCTTTTATGAAATTGAAAAAATCGAAGCCGTCGGTAACTATGCCATCCAAATCAAATGGAAAGACGGCCACGACACAGGAATATACTCCTGGGAAGTCCTGAGAGGGATAAAAGGGAAATAAAAATATAAGTAGTACTTCAAGGTTGTATTGTAAAAATTTATATTATTTCCTTCAAATACTTACCCGTATAGGATTTTGATGATTTTATTATTTCCTCCGGGGTTCCCTGTGCCACTATTTCTCCGCCTGCGTCGCCGCAGTCGGGACCTAAATCGAAAATATAATCCGCACATTTTACAACCTCGAGGTTATGCTCGATTACCACAATCGAATTTCCTTTTTGTATTAGTGCATCGAAACATTTCAGGAGCTTTGTAATGTCATAGTAGTGTAGTCCTGTTGTCGGCTCGTCGAATATAAAAAGTTTTTTTGATTCATCCGATTGGAACGTAAGGTAATGAGCGAGTTTCACGCGCTGTGATTCGCCGCCCGAAAGAGTCGTGCCGGACTGCCCAAGCTTAATATACCCGAGTCCTACATCGCCTAACACCTTTAATTTCTTAATCACTTTCGGATAAGGTTTAAAGAAGTGCAGTGCTTCGTTAACGGTCATTCCCAGAACTTCATAAATATTTTTATGTGAGCCGTCCGAGCCTTTTACGGCAACTTCGAGCGTGTCCATCTTATATCTCTTACCACGGCAGACTTCGCACTCCAGATATATATCAGCCATGAATTGCATTTCCACTTTAATTACGCCCGTACCTTCGCAGGTTTCGCACCTTCCACCCGGCACATTGAATGAAAAATATCCTGCAGATAAATGTTTTCTCTTTGCAAAATTAGTCGAGGCAAATGTATCGCGTATTTCATCGAATGCTTTAATGTATGTTACTGGATTGCTCCTTGAGGTCTTGCCAATCGGGCTCTGGTCGACCAGCTCAACTCCGTCGATATTTTCATATCCTTCTATTAAATTGAAATCTCCGAGTTTGCCTGAATAAAATCCGTCGATTTTCTTTTTCAAACCCGCATAGAGTATGCTTTCCACAAGTGTGGATTTCCCCGAGCCGCTGACACCCGTAATGCAGACGAACTGGTTCAGAGGAATCGAGAGGCTGATGTTTTTCAGATTATTTTCTCTCGCACCGAAGATTTTAATAAATTTCGTTTTTTCGGAAATCCCTCGTCTCGATTGCGGAATATCTATTTTTTCTCTTCCGCTTAGGAACTTTCCGGTAAGAGAAGTATTGTTCTTCAAAATCTGCTTATAGCTTCCCTGGAAAATTATTTTTCCCCCGTTTTCTCCCGCATATGGACCCATGTCTATGATTTCATCCGCTGATTTCATCATTTCCTTTTCGTGCTCCACCACTAGGACTGTATTTCCGATATCGCGTAGAGATTTCATAATGTTAATGAGCTTCTCGTTGTCCCGCGGATGCAAGCCGATAGTGGGTTCATCGAGGACGTATATGGAGCCGACAAGTGAAGAGCCGAGAGAAGTGGAGAGATTGATTCTCTGAGCTTCTCCGCCCGAAAGTGTATTCGAGAGCCTGTCGAGCGTCAGGTAAGTAAGCCCGACGTCATTTAAATATTTCAGCCGGGTTATTATTTCCTCGAGTATTCTTTCTGAAACTTTTCTTTTATAATCGTCGAGCCTGAGGTTGAGGAAAAATTCGTATGCTTCTGAAATTTTCATCCTTACCACATCGAAAATATTTTTTCCGTTAATTTTTACATATAGGGCTTCTTTTCTGAGACGAGAGCCCTGGCAGGAACTGCAGGTCGTATAAGCCCTGTATCGGTTCAGCAGAATTCTGTAATGAAGTTTATACGAGGCTTCCTTTTCAATATACCTGAAAAATTTGTAAATACCCAAATATCTTCTTCCGCCATTAAAAACGAAATCTTTCTCCTTTTCGCTTAATTCTGAAAAAGGTTTGTATATATCGACATTATAGTCCGGAGCTTCCCGCACTAAATCGGAATAATACTTCGAATGCTTTGGTGTCGAAAAAACGGAAATTGCGTTTTCTACGAGAGATTTTCTTTTATCGGGAATTACTATGTCCATATCGATATCCATAGTCTTTCCGAAACCCTGACATTTTTCGCACGCACCAAATGGATTATTAAATGAAAAAAGTCTGGGCTCCGGCTCTTCAAACTTAAAACCGTCGAGTTCAAAATGCTGACAATAAAATTTATCCTCGTAAGAATCATTTTTAAAAATCCTTACGGTCAGGTAACCGTTACCCTCTTTAAAAGCCATTTCGAGAGAATCGTTCATCCTCGTAACCGAATCCGCATCGGAGTTATCGAATGAAAACCTGTCGACAAGGCTTGTCAGTATATATTTGTCGTTTTCCTTCGATATTTTTTTAAGAATTTCTTTTTCACCTGTTTCGTTCAGATCCAGAATTTCATCTTCAACCAGAATTTTATAAAAACCCTTGGATTTTAATTCGGATACTTTTTTTAAAAACTTATCCTTTTCCTGTATCTTAAAAGTGCAGTATATGAAAACTTTTTTAACCTGTTCTTCTATGAGTTCCTTTATGATTGAAGAGGGGTAATCCTTTTTGACAATGTTATTGCTGACAGGGGAATATGTATCCCCGATTCTTGCATACAGCAGGCGCAGGTAATCGTAGATTTCAGTCGAAGTTCCTACCGTCGAGCGTCCTGTCCTTGCCACTGCCTTCTGTTCGATTGCCATCGACGGGGCAAGACCCGAGATAAATTCCACGTCCGGTTTATTCACTCTTTCGAGAAACTGACGTGCGTATGAGGAAAGGCTTTCGACATATCTTCTCTGACCTTCAGCGTAAATCGTATCGAATACCACGGAAGATTTTCCCGAACCGCTGACACCGGTGAAAACAATTAATTTGTATTTCGGTATGTTCAGGTCAATATTTTTCAGATTGTTCACCTTTGCACCGCGGATGACAATAAACTCACGCGAGTCGGGATTGATATTGGATTTTTTTCTGCTCAATTATGTTACAGTTTATAAATATAAAAATTTTAACATTTAAGTTATAAATAATAAACAATAATTTGAAGATTAAAAGAAATCATATTCGGAATGTCTATGGGTAGGATAATATTTGTTGTAATTGCTCTCGGGATAATTTTTGGACTTCAATCGCTGGTATTTTTTACATTCGGGAAATTTCTGAAGAAAAATAACGTAAGAAAAAGCATAGTCAATCTATTTACTTTTATTCCGTTTGTATTATTTAACCTTCCATTCATTGGCGTAATAGTAAGCGGATTTGACTTTTCCGGAGTTCCTAGAGGAATATATAATTTTTACATTTTGCCCTTTTTTGCTTACCAGGGAGCGATGTTGTTAATCGGTATTTACCTGCTTTCAGGAAAAATCATAAAGCTTATAATTAATATTCCGATTTTCATATTAAAAAGATTCAGATTGATAAGGGATAAAATCCAAGAGTTAAGAAAGCGAAAGGGCATGATTGCATACGACAAGTCACGCAGGGCTTTTTTGACAACCGGTGCGGCCTTAGTATCCGGATATGCTTTTATCGGGTCGGGATTGGGGGTGATAGGTAAGGACAGGTATGAAATAACATACAAAGACATTAAAATAAAAAATTTGCCCGAGGAACTGAACGGTACTACTCTTACATTATTCAGCGATATACACAGCGGACCTTTTATGGACGAAGATATGATGAGAGAATATTGTAATGTAGTTAACGGTCTGAATTCCGATTTGATTTTCATCCCCGGTGACCTTATAAATATAAATCCGCAGGAAATACATCCGTTCAACAGGGCTTTTAGGGATTTAAAGGCGAAATACGGAGTATACGGAACTTTAGGCAATCATGATTATTTCAGGGACCCTGAATATGTCGCACGGTCCGTTGAGAATGAAAGTCCGATTAAATTGTTGAGAAACCAAACTGAATTTATCAAGATGAACGGAAAAGAAATCTGTGTCGTCGGAATCGAAGACCTCAGGGACAGCGGAACAGGGAGAAATAATATTCTGATAAATTATCTGAATACCGCTTTGGAAAATACAGATGATAAATATCATCATCTCCCGAAGATTTTGCTGAGCCACAAACCTTATTTCTTCAGGGAAATTTCTGACAGGAAAATCGATTTAATGTTAAGCGGGCATACGCACGGCGGGCAGATTGTTTTGGCGAAATTCGGGGATTTGAATCTTTCGATTGCGGCGACGGTAAGCGATTTAATAAGCGGGCACTATAAATTCGGGGATTCAAATCTGTATGTATCGCGTGGTATTGGAACGGTCGGTATGCCGATGAGATTGAACTGTCCGCCCGAAATAACACAGATTAAACTGGTAAGTTAAAACCAATCATTTTTATTTGATTTTTTTAAGGTTTTATTTATTGGCTTATATGAATAAATATATTGAAATTCGAATTTTTTTCCAATAAGTTGCGAGTAACAAGTAAATAAAATATTTATATGCCATGAATAAAAATGTTATCGATGCAATTTTCAGCCTGAAGTCGAAATGCTGTTCAAAGGAGGATAAAATCAGGGAAGAATTGAAATTATCGCCCGCGGAATTCAAAGGATTGATGTCGATAGAGCCCGGAGTTATTGTCCCGTGCAAGGTGTTGTCTAAAAAAATGGGGCTCTCTGTTTCACGCGGTAGCAGGGTTATAGAGAAACTGATGAAAAGCAATTACCTTCAGGAGGTAAAAACAAGCGGAGACAGAAGGATCGTGAATGTTACGCTGGCGAAGAAAGGCATTAATATGCAGAGAAAAATCAAAAAAATCCTGAAGGAATGCGAGCATAAGATATTAAAGAATTTCTCGAAATCAGAACTGGAAAATCTCGTAACTTCGTTGATAAAAATAAATGAAGTGCTGAACTGAAGAAAGTAAATTTACTTATTTAATAAACACCATCTTCTTAACATCCGAAAAATCCCCAGCAGTAATTCTGTAAAAATAAATTCCCGATGACAGGTTTTCCGGAGAAAATTCTACTGAATGCGGTCCCGCTGTCAACTTTTCGTTTAAGAGTGTAGTGATTTCCCTTCCCAATATATCATAAATCCTTAGATTAACGAAAACATTATTCGGCAGGTCGAATTTTATGTTCGTTTTCGGATTAAAGGGATTCGGGTAATTCTGATAAAGTCTGTAAGATTCGGGAATCTTTATTACGGGATTTAACGGAAAAATATTGCTCATCGGATAACTGTATGAAAACCACTGAGTAGAAGAAACAGGTGCATACGAAAGAGTAGTTGCCGAGGTAGTTGCTAAAGGAAATCCACCCTGCCTGAACACGTTTATGAATGTAGCACCCCCGTCCGAGGATAAATTTACTATAAGGCTGTCGACATAACCCGAAAGATATTGCGCATATGAATAATCGAAATTGAAAGAATCTGCGGGAGAGATACCCGTAAACATAACCGAAAGCAGTGTATCCCTTTCGCCGATATTGGGATAGTCATAAAAAGGCACTTTAATGCAATTTACCCCTCCGAATCGCGGACCGTTGTAATTGTATAGCTTTTCGAATGTAAAACCTACATCCGGATTTAGTATTGACCATCCGGGAGGCGGGAACGGACCTTCGAACCCTTCGAAATTAAAATATCTTGCTGAGGAATCCGAATTTTTGATTAAATTATTCTTGTAAACATGAGTTATGTTGTTATTTAAATCGGCTTTACGGTATACATTACTTGGAGATTTGATTTCTGCAATTCCTTTACGATATAAAGGAGTTTGTCTGCTTTTGGCACAGTTTAATACTTCTTTTTTGTTATCATCCTGAATGAAAGCGAGCGTGTAAATCAGTGAATCGGCCCAAGTGGAATCGATATGATATTTATAAATATACTGATAATTCCCGGCAGTGTTACCAATCAGCGTTCCCGATGAATCGGGATAAGCCCTGCGGAATATATCATAGAAATTTTTTTCTCCGTTTGTCCCCGGAGCATTGGCATATAATTTATATCTCTCTATGGCATATACTCTGAGCCTGAGGTTATTCGAGCTGAGCGTGTGGTAAATATTAATATTAATAGTTGTCTGAATGGTATCACCTGTCAATCTTATATCGGTAACATCAAGTGAAAGCGGAGAGCCGACGGAAAATCTTGTATAAAATGGAATTGTTAAGTTCGAGTCGTAAGAGTACGGCAGAGATAATCTTAATTTCCCGTCTAAAAAAGTCGTAGGGACAGCATAAACGTAATAATAATTTGCCCTTTGTTTTTGAAATAACGTATCGGCTAAATATAATGAATCGATACCCGGAGTCGGAAAACCCAAATGATATTTAACAGCACATATGCTTTGAAAATTCGTGTCAATATATCTGTCAAGATAAGGATTGTTGTACGCACAGGAGGGGGAAGTCATACTGGAGAATTCTTCAACCAAAACATTCCTGTATGCTCCCAGAAGCACCGTGGAAGTTTGCTTCAGAGTATCGTTATAAGCATTGGAATCCTGCACTGTTTTATGAATATATACTAAAATGTCGTATGTTGTCCCCGGAGAAATGAGCAGGCTGTCGAATGTAAGAGTTTTGGTTTCGCCGGGTGATATTGCGCTTGTCGTATCGGAACTTAAGTAACCTACTGAATTAATTACCATAAAAACGGTGTCATTTAAAACTGAACTGCTTCCGAAGTTTGTTACATTTACTTCAGGTTTTATATAATATGTATAAAGATTATTCAGATACGTGGTGTCTTTAGGTAAATTATTAACAGATGTTACTGCAACATCGTAATCGGGTCTCTGACCGAAAGATACGTTATCAATATAAAGGTTGTTCCCGTAACCGTTTACCGCGACAAACTGCACGATTATCGTGTTAGTATCTGCGGGATTAATGAAATTAAATGATGATATGATTACAAATAAACCTGTTAACAGGACAATATATAGAGATTTTTTTATCAATGTCTTACTTCTTTAAAAAAGAACCTGTAGAAAAATATTTCGATTGTACTTAAAAATATAAGTGCTATGGAATCCTTTGGTAACAGTTTTGCGTATTCACCGGATTCGGGTCTGAAAAATCCTGTTAATTTGATAAATGTCAAGAAAACTTTTCCCTGGGGAATCAATATTCTGTATCCTTCTTCGGAAATGAACAGACCGATAATCAGGTCCGATATAGTCCATCCAACGGTAAACAGAACAATTACAAAGGCAACGTTTAGGAATGCCATTACTATTCCATCGCTTTGGAATGTCTTGCAAAAGACGTAGCATGCAAAAATCAAGTGCAGATAAAAAATGATTACAGCTATCAATTTATATTAATTTTTTATTATTCGAAAACGCGGAAAATCACATCGCGGTTTTCGAGAAAAAAGTCTCTTTTAAAGTTTTAAAAATAATTTTCAGGTCGAAACTCAATGACCAGTTTTCAATGTAATAAATATCATAATCTATTCTTGTCTGAATCGGTGTCTTCGAGCCTCTTAATCCGTTCACCTGTGCCCACCCGGTTATTCCGCATTTTACCCTGTGCCTTTCGAGATATTTGTTAATGGAAGTTTTCATCTGATTGATGAAAAATTCTCTTTCCGGTCTGGGTCCCACGATGCTCATATCCCCTTTTAAAACGTTAAAGAACTGTGGTAATTCATCCAGGCTGAATTTTCTTAAGAATTTACCTATCGGTGTATATCTGTTATCATCTACCGAGACAAATTTCGGACCCGAGGTTTCAGCATCAATTTTCATAGACCTGAATTTTATGATGTTAAATTTCTTGCCGTCGAGTCCGACTCTCTCCTGAGAATAAAACAACGGGCCCTTAGATGTAGCTTTTACCAGTATAATTAAGATAATAATCAGAGGAGAACTAAGCAACAAAAAAACAAATGAAAAAATTATGTCAAAAGTTCTCTTGACCATTTTATTCCATACGTTCATTGGAAGTGATTTAATCTTCATAAACGGGATGCCGTTTACTTCCTCGACTTTGAGCTTACTCGTCATTACTTCTATAAAATCGGGTACAAGCATGAATTCAATGTTTATACCTTCACAAAATTTCAAAATCAAATACATATCTTCGTGTTCATTAACGGTCAAAGATATAATAATTACCTGAATATTAAATTCTTTTATCTTTTCGGGAATTGATTCGTAATTTCCAAGATAGGTCTTTCCTACGGTATCATTTTCATCAACAACGTCTTTGGAAAAATTACCAATCACTTTAAATCCGGTATATTTTTCCTTGCTGAATTTATTGTAAATCTTTTCTGCCATTTCGTTGCTACCGACTATTGCCACTCTTTTAAGCCCGATACCCCTGTTATAAATTGTCTTTTCAAGTTTTAAGAGTACATATCTCGTGAAAGTCAGAAGGAATACTGTGTTTATCCAGATTAATATAAATACAAGTCTTGAATACGGAAATTCCCTGAAAAAGAATATTATACCTATGGAGAATATTATTGATGTGGTAACGCATTTAATGATTACAAAAAATTCATCCATAATGAATACCGTTCGGTTCAGCCTGTACATTTTAAAAGCCTGAAAAACCAATATCCAGACCGGAACAGTTGCAAGGATGAAATATAAATAGCCGGATAATTCGGGAATTCCTCCTTTTACCGGCAATAAATTAGTAAAAGGGGAATAAAACCTTATCCAGTATGATAATAAAAACGAAAAGATTATCGCAATCGTATCTGATATGATTGTAAGTACAGGAATATATATTTCCGATTTAAACGTTTTATTGTTCAAATTCTGCCGCATTAGTTAACAAAATATGATTTTTATAATAAAATCTAAACGTAAAATGAATTCCTTGATTTATTTTTATTTTTGCATAAAACATTGTAATTCTGTAGAAAAATGCGTTAAGCAATGTTCATTAAGTAGAGAGCATCTTTAAAATTGCCGAGGAAGTGATTTTTTATAATTTCATTTTCTGCTTTTCTCAATTGCGGGTCGTTTTCAATCGTATTGAATGCAATATCTCTTGCTTTGAAAAGCAGTTGTTTATCTTTGTTTAAATCCGTGCAGGAAAAATTTAGAATTCCCGATTGCCTTGTACCGAAAAATTCACCCGGTCCTCTTATTTCCATATCGGTTTCTGCGATTTTAAAACCGTCTGTGGTTTCACATAATACGTTTAATCTTTTTGCCGAAACATCGTCGAGATTTTTAGCTATTAATACGCAATAAGACTGTTCAGCCCCCCTTCCTACACGCCCTCTTAATTGATGCAGCTGTGAAAGACCGAATCTCTGAGCTTCCTCAATTATCATAATAGTTGCATTTGGAATATCTATACCGACTTCGATTACGGTTGTTGAAACTAATATGTTTATCTTGTTTGTCTTGAAATCCTGCATAACTTCATCTTTCTCATAAGAAAATATTCTTCCGTGCACCATTCCGACGGTATAATCCTTGAAAACGGTTTCTTTCAGAATTTTATAATTCTCCTCTGCAGATTTCAAATCCATTTTTTCGGATTCCTCGATTAGGGGATATATGATATACACCTGCCTGCCTTTGTTGATTTCTTCTTTTACGAATTTGTAAATACTTTGTTTGTCTTTCTCGGACCTGAGAAACGTCTTAACCGGCTTTCTGTTTCCCGGCAATTCGTTTATAACAGAAACATCCAAATCTCCGTAGTATGTAAGCGATAGTGTGCGTGGGATAGGTGTTGCAGTCATCACAAGAACATCCGGATTAAGGCCCTTTTCTTTTAGCTTTCCCCTCTGCATAACACCGAATTTATGCTGTTCATCTATGACTACGAAACCAAGGTTTTTGTATTCCACTTTCTCCTGAATCAACGCATGAGTCCCGACGATTATATTGGTTTTTCCAAGCCGGATACCCTGCAATAATTCTTCCCTCAGCTTTTTCTTCTGACCTCCGACCAGAAGGACAGTATTGACATTCTCTCCCGAGATTTTATTGTATTCTTCAAGAAAATTTGATATGGTAAAAAAATGCTGTTCGGCAAGGATTTCAGTGGGACACATAATTGCCGACTGATAACCGTTATGAACCGACACCAGCATTGCGAAAATTGATACGATTGTTTTACCGCTTCCGACATCACCCTGTAGCAGACGGTTCATCACGCTGTTTGACTGCATATCAGCGTGAATTTCATTTAACACCTGATTTTGTGCTGATGTTAATTTGAAGTTACAGGATTTTTCGAAATCCTGCTTCAGCTTTTCGATATTTTTGTAAAAAGAAATTCCCTTGACTTCGTTTTTTAAGCTTCTTTTTTTTAGTGCAAATATCAGTTGAAGGTAAAACAGTTCTTCGAAAGCCAGTCTTTTCCTTGATTCTTCAACATCGGAAATTCTGAGCGGGAAATTGATTCTGAGAATAGAATCCTTTTTAATCTGAAGATTCGCACTTTTTATTATGTGTTCCGGGAGTGTTTCCGAAGTTAAGTCTTTATTTTGTTTAAGCATCGTTGAAAATGCATTGTACACAATCTTTGAGAGCAATAAAGGCTTAACCCATGTTTTTTTCAAAACATCCGAAAGCTCATATAAAGGGATATAAGGAAATTTTAAAAAGTCACTGTCGTTTTTATCGCTTGCATCAATTTTTATATGGTCACGGTAATCCAGCTTGTATTTTGTAAACCCGAATCCCTCGTTTACTTTACCCCAGAATATGTAGTTTTCGTTTAAACGGAACTGTTTTGAACTGAATTCACTTTTACCGAAGAAAGGAATTTCGACGGTTCCAGTATTATCGCTTAAAAATATTTTTAAAGGCTGGTTTTTTTTTAACGGATGCTCTACATCTACGACTTTTCCGTAGACAACCACGTTTTCTCCGAAGTGATTTCTTAATTCTCTTATGTTTGCTCTGGTGAGATAAATTCTCGGGATAAACTTCAGAAAGTCTTCAAGCTTATTTATCCCGATTTTCTTAAAAGCTTCAGCACGTTTTTCCCCGACTCCCTTTAAGTATTTAATATCCATCAATAAAGCATAATTGTATGTGCGTTCAAAAGAATTACTAAAAAAATCAGAATCCGAATTCCAGAGCAAACAGCGCATCCGGAATTTTTCCGCTAGGGGCCGATTTCAGTAATTCTTTTTCGAATTTTCTGCTTCTGTCAAATCTTGTTTCGATTTGATTATTATTTTTAAATGTAACTACACTTCCGAATGTATGCCATTCCGTTTTTTCGTCTGCTTTCAGTGATGTCCCTTTATAACCGAGGTACGCAGATTTATCTTTTGGAACTTCGACTATTGTTTTCAAAGAATCCCAGAGCTCAAGCAGTTTTTTTGCTTTAGTCTTTTCCAATTTCCAAACGGGATATGAATCTTCCATTTCCAGTCTCGCACTGCACATCCATTCGGTTTTTATATTCTTTGTATTCATTTTTTTGTTATTTAGAAAATTGAAAAATTAAATTAATCGTTATTGTCTATGATTATTTCGACCACACCACCATCGGGACCGTATACTATGATATACCATATGCCGTTAATGCAAACTCTTTCGCGTCTGAATTCCTCAGTATAAGTACTGGTTTTGCTGTCTACAGATGTATTTGCACTTGTATTCCCTGTGAAGAAGATACCGAAAGATAATACGAAAGATAAAGCAATTGTGAAAAGTTTTGTTGTTGTTTTCATTTTTTTTCTTTTAAATTGGTTAATAATGTTTTTTAATAAATTTTGATTGATTTTATAAACTTATTTTTTCCGATATCTCCTCAGTAGAGATTCGGATTTAAAATTATCTGTTTTTTAATATTCTTTTACTTTAAAATATATTTCCTCAAAATAGATTAATGGAATCAATATTGTGATTGAATCTGCTTATCAAAAGGTATGTATAATTTATCCCCCCATAAATTAATTTATCCCGGATTATAAAAATCGGATATATAAAATATAATATAACTATAATTATTTAAAAAAAAAATAAAAATATACTTTTTTAGACCCTTTTTTAAATCAGCTGTTAAATCACCGATATCTTCAATTGCGGCTGAATTTCTTGCTAAATTATCAAATATAACGGCTTTCTTTTGTCTTCAGGAGAGATTTTTTTGGGTTTGGCACCACTTCTTTATAAGATGTTTACAGTCTGGTTTATTCTGCTGTTATTAAGTTTCTGAAAATACTATATTAATCTCTTAGCTCTCAGAATTTTATCGATTATTTCTCTAACTGCACCCTCACCTCCGTTTTTTTTGCATACATAATGGACACGCTTTTTGACTTCCAGCATTGCATTATTCGGGCAACAGGAAAAACCGACTTCGTTCAACAGCGGTAAATCGAATTCGTCGTCGCCGATGTAAGCAAAATTCTCGTCTTTCAGCCCGTATTTTCTCTTCAACATTTCGTAAGGTATTCTTTTGTCGTCTATTTTTTCGAAGAGGTAATCGATTTTTAGTCTGTCTGTCCTTATCTTATTGACCTTTGAAGCCATACCGCTTATAACGGCGAACTTCAATCCGAATTTTCTTCCGCGTGTAATGCCGAAGCCGTCGTGCGTGTGAAATACTTTAATGTCATCGCCGGTACTGGAAAAAATTATTTGTCCCGTGGATAAACATCCGTCCATATCCATCAGGAGAAATTTGATTTTAGATAAGTCTGGTTTTTTCTTTTTATTCACTTATTTTTTTGGTTTGTTAAATAAATTTTTAGAAGGACATATGTAATTAAGAAAGCAAACTTCACATTTTGGTTTTTTTGCATCGCATATCTGTCTTCCGTGTTCGCCTATCCTTAATGAAAAATTAAACTGCTCTTCTTCAGGTACTATTTCTTTTAATTCGGTTTCGATTTTATCGGGGTCGGAATTTAAGATTAATCCAAGCCTTCCGGTTACCCTTTTCAAATGTGTGTCCACAATTATTACATCTTTCTTTCCGAAGCAATTTCCAAGTATAACGCTCGCGGATTTTCTCCCTACACCCTTTAATTTTGTCAGTTCTTCCATTGTTCCGGGAACTTTACCGTTAAAATCCTTCACGAGTTGCTCGCATAACAAAATAATTGCTTTTGCTTTATTGTTCGGAAAGGTGATCGATTTAATATTGTTTCTGAAATTTTCCATACCTTCATTTAAAATGTCCTCCGGAGTTTTGTACTTTTTTCTGTATAAAGGGACAATGTCTTTATTAACCCTTACATCGGTGCACTGGGCAGCAAGGACCGTCGAGATTAAGAGCTCGAATGGGGATTTAAATTCAAGATGGGTTTTCGCTTCCGGATATTCCCTGCTTAAATGTGTTAGAATTTCTTTTACTTTTTTCTTAAGTAATTCTTTTATCATCGTTTAATAAAATAATTTAACATCTTATATACCAGTTTAGCCGTAAGGAAATCCGGGTATGGAAAATTCTTTACTGGAGCTAATTCTACAACGTCGAAACCGACAACCGTTTTTTTTCTTCCGAGTTTTTTAAGAAGTCTCATCGTTTCACTCCACAATAAACCGTCTGGTTCAGGCGTACCCGTTGAGGGCATTATCGACGGGTCGAAATAATCGACGTCGAAAGTTACGTAGACATTTTTCTTCAATGTATCGATTACTTTGTCGTCCCAGTTACTACCGTATTTTCCGTTGTGTATTTCGAATGCGTAGAAAGTTCTTATTCCTTTTTCTTTTATGAAGTTATATTCTTCAATGCACTGGGCTCTGATTCCAACCTGCGTGATATCCGTAGTGAACTCAGCTACCCTCGAGGCAAAGCAGGCGTGTGAATATTTCGTGTTTTCATATACGCTCCTTAAATCTGAGTGCGCATCGAAATGGAGTATCGAAACATCTTTATAGTAATCGTAATGTGCTTTAACGGGGGCAGTCGATATTGTATGCTCTCCGCCAAGAGTAACAACGAATTTTTTGTCTTTAATTAACTTTACGACATTTTTATAAATGAAATCGAGGGCTGTTTTTCCTCTCTTGTTTTTAACGTTTAACGGCAGAAGGGAACAAATGCCTTTTTCGAAACAAAGCTCGCGAATCATTTCCTCGTCGAAGAATTCGACAAAATGCGAAGCATTTAAAATTGACTCTGGTCCCTTCGATGTTCCTTTACCGTAAGAGGTCGTTGCTTCGTAGGGTACGGGAAGAATAACAATTTCCGATTTATCGTAAGATGAATATTCTTCTTCGATTGCAAGAAAGTTTTTGTTTGTTTTATAATACTTCATTGTTTACTCTTTATTGTATTCTTCGACATCGAATAATTCTTTAAGATGCTTTTCAAGTTCGCTTTCGGTCTTTGTTTTTTCTTTTGTTTTTGTTGTATTTAATCTGATGTATGTTTCTCCTGAATCAGGGCTTTTTTTTTTCAACATTTCGAGACTGCTTATCAGTTCTGATAAATCAACGATTTCTTTGTTGATTCTGCAAATTTCGACGAGCAGAGATTCCAGAAGAATTTTTTGATTTGCGGAAAATTTGAATCTTGTCTCGTTATCAAAAATAATTTTTAATATTCTGAGAGTCTGCTCGAGTGTAAAATCCGCTGATTCTTCGACATATCTTTTTTTGATGAAGTCTGACTCGTCGAGAAGTTCCGGTTTTCCCGTTGTTTTTATTACTAGTATGTTTCTGAAATGCTCTGTCAGTCCGTTAAAGAATGTCTGAAGGTCGAAGCCGTGGTCCTGCAGATAGTTTATGTAATTCAAAAGTTCTTTCGGATTTTCATTTTTGATATAACCCGAAACGTTGAAATAAATTTCCTTATCGGGAAGATTAAGAAATCCTTTAAGCTCGATGTTGTTAATATCAGTCCCGCAGTAGGAGACAGCCATATCGAAAATTCCGAGCGAATCTCTCAGAGCACCGTCACCAAGTTTTGCGATGAGGAAGAGCGATTCCTCGTCGATTTTTATTTTTTCCAGCTTGGCAATTTTCTTAAGCTGTTCTATTATTTCGTTTATTTTAAGTTTATGCAGGGCAAATCTCTGACAGCGGCTGAGAATGGTCTGAGGAATCTTTTCCGGATTCGTCGTTGCCAGGATGAAAACGAGATATTCGGGCGGCTCTTCGAGAATTTTCAGCATGGCATTAAAAGCCTGAAGTGTCAGCATATGAACCTCATCAACGATGAAGAATTTATATTTTGCTTTGAGCGGAGCGTATTTTGCCGCATCCTGAATTGCCCGCACGTCGTCTATCCCGCGGTTCGAAGCCGCATCGAGTTCAAAGACATCCGGATGCACGCATTTAGTAATTTCAATGCATGATTCGCAATTGTTGCAAGGCTCGCCGTCTTTTGCGTTTTCACAATTCAGTGCTTTTGCAAAAATTCTTGCGATGGTCGTTTTTCCGACTCCCCTCGGACCGCTTAACAGGTAAGAATGGGCGATTTTCCCCTTAAGCTTCGCATTTTTCAGTGTCTGGGTTACGAACTCCTGAGAGCATACGTCGCTATATCTTTGCGGACGGTATTTTAATGCTGATACTTTATATTCCGACATATGAAATTATTATCAGTTAGCTTTTTTTAAATTTTATGTTTGTATTTCCAAATACATATTTTATTCCGTCGTCAATCTTGTCTATTGTTATAATCTTTAATTTTTCAACCACGTCCTTTGAAATTTCCGTAAGGTTCTTTTTATTGTCTTTCGGAATCAGGACTGTCGTGATTCCGCTTCTCAATGCCGCAAGCAGTTTTTCGTTTAAGCCTCCTATCGGTAATACTTTTCCCCTTAGCGTTATCTCTCCCGTCATTGCTATATCAGTCTTTGCGGGAGTTTTGGTTATCGCCGACAACATTGCCATAACCATTGTGATTCCCGCGGAAGGTCCGTCTTTCGGTATTGCACCTTCCGGAAGATGTATATGAATTTCCCTGTCCTTGAAATAATTTTCGGGTATCCCGAATTTTTTCGAATTCGAGCGGATATATGACAGACCTGCCTGTGCCGATTCTTTCATAACATCACCCAGCTGACCTGTTAAGATAAATTTATTCGTTCCTTTCATAATTGTGACATCGACATTCAGAATGTCGCCTCCCATCGATGTCCATGCCAAGCCGTAGACCGAGCCGATTTTTGATTTTTCGTCCTTTACCGCACTCTTACTCTCGAATTTCGGAACACCGAGATATTTTTCCACAAGGTCTTCGGTTATTACTATGCCCTTTGTGCTTTTTTTCTTTTGGGATACTTTGTCTTTTGTTACTTTTCTGATAATGGAAGTCAGCTCTCTTTCCAGGTTTCTGACACCTGCTTCCTTTGTATATTCATGAATAATCTTCAGGATGACATCATCGTTGAACTTCACGTCTTTTTCGCTCAGACCATGCTCTTTTATTTCTTTCGGTAATATATGCCGTTTTGCAATTTCCACTTTTTCGAAATCGAGATAACTCCTCATCTCGATTATTTCCATTCTGTCCTGCAGGGGAAGAGGAATATTGTATTGCACGTTTGCCGTAGTTATGAAAAGAACGTTTGATAAATCATAATCAACGTCCAGGTAATGGTCGTTGAATGTGTTATTTTGTTCGGGGTCGAGCACTTCCAGCATTGCACTTGCAGGGTCGCCCCTGAAATCATTTCCCATTTTATCTATTTCGTCAATCAGTATGACCGGATTTGAAGAGCCGGTCTTTCTCATTGCCTGAATTATTTTTCCGGGCATTGAGCCGATGTAAGTTCTTCTGTGTCCTCGAATTTCTGCTTCATCTCTCACTCCGCCTACGGATAACCGCGTGAATTTCCTGCTCAATGCTCTTGCAATGGATTTTCCGAGCGAAGTCTTGCCGACTCCCGGAGGACCGACCAGACATAATATCTGACCCTTGGGCGATTTATGTATGTCTTTTTGCTTGAGCATTTTCAAAACGGCAATCAACTCGAGAATTCTCTCTTTCGGCTTTTCCAAATCATAATGGTCTTCGTCTAAAATCTTTTTTGCATTATCCAGGTCGAAATT
The DNA here is from genome assembly GCA_964501535.1 of uncultured Ignavibacteriaceae bacterium. Classification (GTDB taxonomy): domain Bacteria; phylum Bacteroidota; class Ignavibacteria; order Tepidaquicellales; family Tepidaquicellaceae; genus FEN-1279. The sequence goes on from CAZCSV010000002.1 coordinate 392,928, forward strand.
ATCCTTTGTGAATTTGTTCCAGGGAACATTCACCATCCAGTCCAAATAATTTCTGATAACTCCATAATCGGGAGACATTGGAGGGGTCTTTTTCATCTTATTGAACTCTTCCATTGCCTTCGTCATTATCGCTTCGGGCATCCCCGATTTTTCTATATCCTCTTTCATTTTCACGAGTTCCGGGTCGGTTTCGTATCCCTCGCCGAGCTCATCCTGAAGAATCTTGATTTGTTCCTGAGCGATAAACCGCCTCTGGTTTTTTTGCATCTCGGCCTGAACCTTTTCATCGATTTCTTTTTCTATGTTAAGCACCTGCAATTCCGATGTAATCAGGTAAATAATCTCGTAATATTGTTTCGGCAACTCGTCAAGCTCGAGAATCTTTTGCTTCCTTTTCAAATCGACGTTGATTGTCGAAGCTATGTAATAAAGCTTTCTGTCCGCTTCTTTAATATTTTCGAATGCGACTAATGTTTCGTTTGGTATGGAATTATTTTTTGAGACATATTCGCCGAATAGCTTTGATGCCTGCCTGATGAGAGCGACAAGTTCGGTATTTTCCAAAAAATGTGTGAACTTGATATTGACTTCGGCTTTTATAAAATCCGTTAAAATATAATTTTCCACTTTTGCGGGGGCAATACCGTCGACAAGAACTTTTATCAATCCGTTGGGCAGTCTTAAAACCTGTAATATCTTTGCTATTGTTCCGGTTTCGTAAAGATTATCAGGTCTGGTTTCCTCAATGTCCGGGTTGATTTGTGATACGCAAAGTACATATTTTTCTGAATCTATTGATGTATTTATGGCTTTTACTGTCGATTCCCTGCCTGCCAGAATCGGGAAGATTGTATAAGGAAAAAGTACAATATCCTTCAGCGGTAATACAGGCAGAATAGAAGGTAAAAGATTAATATTATTGTAATTATTCGAATCTGAATTGTATTCCGGCAAAATTTCGTCTTTTAGTATATCCTCTTTCATTATTTAACAGTTAGTATTTTTTTGCTGACCTTAAATATAAATTTTATACCTTCCATTTGAAAGGCAGAAAATCCATTTTATGGAAAACAAGAGGGAATCAAATATAGCGACGTGATTTTCGGCATCAGATTAATATTATTTTCATAAGTATGTATTTTTTTTATACGAAATCTGAAAATCACATCCTTATTTAACATTGATTTATTTGTCTTGATTAAACATTTTATTAAAAATAATTTATATAAATATATTAATATATTTGAAGGTAGAAATAAACAAAATATATCCGGTTTTCTTTTTATCGGCATTTCTGGTGTTAAGCGGATGTAATTATGTTTCCTATAAAACACTGACAAAAGAGCCTGTAGAAGCTGAGGATGACCCGGAACCGGTTTATGACATAACATTAAGCCCTGACTATCAGGATTATGTGACGTATATGTATATGGGAAACCGCTCAGAGGAATTCGGGACTTTCTTTAACAAGTTCTATCAGGCACTTGTCGATTATGACGAAGCGATGACCGATTACAGGGCAACCACGATTACAACATATAACCGCCGGCTGGATTCTCTCAATATCACACCCGCAATATCCACCACAGCTAAGGAAAAACTGAATAATGTTCTGGAGAGGTGTTCGAAAATTATTCAGTATAATAAAAGCACAAGATTTATAGACGATGCGGTTCTGCTTATCGGTAAGTCATATTTTTATATGGGCGAATATTTACAGTCGGAAAGAAAATTCAGCGAATTTCTCTCAAAGCTTACAAAGAGCGATTTGTACGATGAAGCAATTTTATATCTCGGTAAAACCAAACTCAAACTCGGAAAAAATGCCGACGCAGAGCTGATATTATCCAATCTTTTCAAAACGACAAATGATAACGAGATAAAGTCGGAAATTACACAGGAACTTGCAACTCTTTCGGTTACAAAAAATAATTACAAGGAAGCAATCGATTATTTCAGAAAATCAATTGAATTAACAAAGGACAAAGAGAAAAAAGCGGAGAAACAATATATCCTCGCGAAAATATTTTCAGTTTACAAACCCGCAGAAGCATACATAGAATACAGAAAATCCTATGAACTGACATCGGATTTTGATTTGTTGTTCTACTCGAAGCTGAATGAAGCAAAATCGTTAAATGAAATCGGCAAGACAAGAGACGCTTACGAAATTCTGGATAAAATAAGTGGAAAATACAGGGATTTTCCCGAAATGAAACAGAATATAGAACTTGAAATTGCGAATACATATAATTACCAGAAAAAATACAATGATGCAAGAAAAAAATATTTCGATGTAATTATTGACTATCCCGGTTCCAAGGTTTCGGCTGATGCTTATTATCATCTGGCATATTATGCCGAATATATAAACAATAATTATCTTTATGCATACATAAATTATAAAAAGGTATCCGAAACTAATTCAGCATCTGATTTTGCGGGTATAAGTACGAAACGGGCTGAAGTGCTCGATAAATATTTCTCGTTATATGCCGTAATCAAGGACACAACGAAAATCACTTATCCTGATAATGAACCGGAGTTTATTAAATACAAGGAGAAACGGGAAAAGGAAAAAGGTGAAGAGAAAAAGGATTCCGAACAACAGAAGGGTACCGAAAATCTCCCGCCTGACCCGAAAGGCGGAGGTAAAGGTGGAAATATTGATTTGGATACTCTCGAGAACTTGCAATCGGGAGAAGAAACAGACCCGATGACTATCAATAAAAAAGATACATCTTTAAAGATTTCTACGGATACATTGACAAAAAAAACTGATGCCGAGGTAAAGAAGTTAAGCCCTGAAGATTCTCTCTTGCTTGTAATTCATATGGAAGATTCGATAAAGACAGTTAAAACAAACGCCAGGATTGATGCTTATTTTCAGCTCGCGGAGTTGTTTTTGTATGATTTAAACAGGATAGATTCCTCGCTGTATTACCTGAATCTGATTATTACCGACAGTATTAATCCCGAGAAAACTGCCAAAGCCCTTTATTCGGTCGCTACCATATATAAAAATCAAAACGAGGATGAAATGGCGAAAGGGATTTACGAAAAAATAATTTCACAATATCCCAATTCGATTTTTGCGAATGAATCGAGAAAAATTCTCGGCTTACAGCTCGTGGAAATTCTGGTTGATTCGGCAAATGTATTATACAGTTCTGCTGAAAAAAATATTTTGAAAAACGAATATGAATCCGCACTGAAAGATTTAAGAAAAATATTATACAACTATCCCTCGGATTCTTTTTATGTTAAGTCTCTGTATTCGGTCGGATGGATATATGAATATGCATTCAAGAACAAAGACAGCTCGTTGCTGTACTATAAAAAACTGAAAAAAGATTTTCCGAATTCTCTATATACACAATCACTGGACCAAAAAATCAGTTTCTATGATTCCTACGATAAACAGGATACCACGAAATTATCCTCCGATACAACTAAGATATCAACGGATTCATTGAGGATAAAATCGGATACAACAGGCGTAGTGGCGGATACTTCAGGGGTAAATACCGAAGAGAATTTACAACAGCCGAAGGTAAACGAAAATCCCGGAGAAGAAAAAAAGCAGGAAGAGAATGTCGGAGAAGAAACACCTATTTTAAAACCTACTGAAGAAAAGAAAAAATAAAAATTATTTTTTGGCTGTCCTTAACCGAAAGAATTAGGATTTTATAAAATCCTTTTTCTGATTAAATTATAATATGCCGATAATAAAACCAGTTAAAATCATTTCGGGCGGTCAGACAGGCGCCGACAGAGCAGGACTCGATGCAGCGAAAGATTTAAACATACCTACAGGCGGTTATTGCCCTTTGGGATATTTAACGGAAAACGGAAACGATATTACTTTGAAAAAATACAATCTGAAGCAGTTGAAAAGCGTTAAATACGAAGACAGAACGGTAAAAAATGTTTTAACGAGCGACGGGACAGTATTGTTTTGCAAAACCGGTAAAAACAGCGCAATAATCGGGGAGGGGACACGGATTACATACGAAACCGCAATCGTGAATAATAAACCCGTAATAGTAAATCCCGGAAAAAAAAATCTTCTAAAGTGGTTGGAAGAAAATAAAATAAAAGTTTTAAATGTTGCTGGCAACAGGGAAAGCCAGTTTCCGGGAATATATAAAAAGACGAGAAAATTTTTGATTAAAGCCCTTAAATAAAAAATGAGTAATTTATACATATATCAATCTTCAGCAGGCTCTGGAAAGACTTACAAATTGTCAAAGGAATATTTGAAACTTGCCTTTAAATATCCCGGGGCTTTTAAGAAAATTCTTGCAATCACATTCACAAATAAAGCCACTGAGGAGATGAAAAACCGGATTCTGAAATTTCTCGTGGATTTATCGGATGAAAGAAATGAAGATTTAAAGAAGCAGTTGATGGAAGAGGGATTGAAAGGTGATATACGGGAACAGGCGAAAGTTACTCTCAACGCAATCCTGCACAATTATTCGGATTTTTCCGTGAGCACGATTGACAGTTTCTTCAACAGGGTCCTGCGTTCATTTTCAAAAGAGCTGAAGCTTCAAATCGGATACAAGGTCGAGCTGGACCAAAAAAAGGTCTTGCGGGAAATTGCCGACCTGCTTTTTAGGGATTTACGAAAGGATGCCGAATTAAGAAAATATCTCGAAGATTTTATTATGACAAAAATAAGTGAGGATAAGGGATGGAACATAGAAAGAGATATTATGAAATTGGCGGAAGAGATTTTCAGGGAAAGGTACTGGGAGAAAAAACTCCTGATCGCGGAATCCGGAAGTAATGACGATATAAGCGATAATAGAAAAAAAATAAATTTACTGTTCGAAGATATAAACGGTATCATAAGGAGTTTTGAAGAACATCTCCGGCAAATAGGCGATGAGGCTGAAGAAATTATGAAAAAATATCGTCTGGAAGTCGATGATTTTACGAATAAAAAAACCGGAGTCGGGGGATTTTTATTGTATAAAATCCGGGACAAAAAAGATTACGAATTAAAAACGCTTGTACTAAGAGCTTATGAAAATGCAGAAAGCTGGTACACGAAAGAGTCAAAAAAGAAAGAAATTATCGGGAGAGCACTCGATGACGGTTTATACGGTTTATTAAAAAAAGCTGTCGATTATATCCGCGAGGACTCCGTCAGGTACTATTCGGCGAAGACATTGAAAAATACTTTATTTACGCTTGGTATATTCGAAGATTTGATAAGCAAATTAAATGAATACCGGAGAAAAAACAGGATTCTTCTGCAATCTGATGTGAACAATATTTTAAGAGGACTGATATCAACCGAGAATTCTCCTTTTATATATGAGAAAATCGGAAGCAATTTTAAGAATCTTCTTATCGATGAATTTCAGGATACTTCTACGTTCCAATGGAACAACCTGCTCCCGTTAATCATTAATGCCCTGAGTGAAAAAAACAAAGCATTAATTGTCGGAGATGTAAAGCAATCGGTCTACAGGTGGAGAAGCGGTAATATGAACCTGCTTCTATCGCAGGTTTACAGCGACCTTTCCGGGTTCGGGGAACTGATGAAAACGGAGTATTTAAAAATCAACAGGAGAAGCAGAAAAGTAATTGTAGATTTTAATAATGTTTTTTTCGAAAAAGCAATCGATGAAATTTCTGCCGGTATTGATGACGAAAAATACATCACCCTTCTACGAAAAGCATACAGCGAGGAAAATTTACTCCAGATATCGGAAAAAGACGGAGGATACATAAGTGTGAATTTCTTCGAAACTGATGACGAATTAACATCGCAGGAAAAGTCCGAGAGGATGGTGTTTGAAATAATAAAAAGTGTCGTTCAAGACGGATATTCGCTTTCCGATATCCTTGTTCTTGTGAGAAGAAATTCTGAAATGAGAAAAATCTCAAACCTGCTGGCAAATGCAGGGTACAACATAGTATCTGCGGAATCCCTCCTGGTAAGCAGTTCGCCAAAGGTCAGAATAATAATCGATTTAATAAAATATATTTGTGACAACAGGGCGGTAATTCCGCAGGTTGATGCTTTATACAATTATAATGAATTCATACTGCCGGGAAACTCTGATTTAACAAAAACATTTGAAGAGTACAGTGGGGAGTTTATCGAAAGACTCCCGAAAGAATTATTTAAAGAAAATGAACCTCCTAAAATTAAATCTGTTTTAAATGATTTAAATGTTTATGAAGTATGTGAAAACCTGATTCAAATTTTCGGATTCGATAACTCTCCCGACCCGTATTTAATAAAATTTCTGGATGTTGTGCTTGAATATTCGACTGAAAACAGTTCGGATTTAAATAGCTTTCTGGACTGGTGGGAAGAAAAAAAAGGTGAATATACAATAGACAGTATTGGAGGCACAGATGCAGTAAGTATAATGACGATTCACAAAGCAAAAGGATTGCAGAGTAAGATTGTGATTATCCCTTATGCAAACTGGCAAGTGAACATAGATGGAAAAAAAGACCTGATTTGGGTCTCGACTGATGAACCGCCTTTCAATAAATCGTCGGCATATCTGGTTAAGGCAACATCGATATTGAAAGATACTCTTTTTAAAAATGATTATGACTATGAATTCGCACAAACCAGACTTGATAATCTGAATCTCATGTATGTGGCTTTCACAAGGGCGGAAGACAGATTATATGTAATGGTGCCGGAAAAGAAAGGTATGAAAAATGTCGGGGAGTTAATAAAGAACACAATCGGTGAATTTAATAATGATGACGGGACTTTTTACGAATCTGGAGTAAAAGATAAGTTATCGGGAAACGAATGCGGAGAGAATCTGGGAACCGAAATGCTAAAAAATTTCCTTTCAGCTACGTGGTACAAAAAAACAATTATAAAACCAAAACATGAAAAAATCCGTGAATTTGTCGACAAAGACTTTGCTTTGAAGACAAATTGGGGAATTATTATCCATAAGATATTATCTTATATCAGAGTAACAGAAGATATCGATAAGGCAGTAAATAAGGTCTGTCTTGAAGGGATTATTTCGGAGAAACAAAAGCCGAAAATAAAAGAGAGGCTTATGGATATGTTTAAAAATCCGGATATACGGGACTGGTTCAGTAATGACTGGAAAATCAAATCCGAAAATGAAATTTTATTGAAAGACGGAAGCGTTTTAAGACCCGATAGAGTAATAATAAAGGGCAAAAAAGCAGTAGTAGTAGATTACAAAACGGGTATGGAAAATGAATCCCATAAAAAACAGATACTGCAATATGGAGAGACGTTAAAACTTATGGGTTATGAGGAGCTCCGGATGTATTTACTGTACATTAATGACGATGACACAACGAATTTAAAGATTGTGGAGGTGAAAAATTGACAACTTTCTTGGAAAATATTTGTGATGAAATTGTAAGTAAATACAGGAATATAATTCCGGATATTTGTGTTGTGTTTCCTTCACGCCGGGCAGGTCTGTATTTTAAAAACGTATTGGGGAAAAAGTCAGGAATTCCTGTGTGGTCGCCCTCGGTTTACAGCATAGAGGATTTTGTCGAGGAATTTTCTTCGTATAGTTTTGCCGATAACTTTAAATTGCTTTCGGAGCTTTACACTTCGTACAGCGATGTGATGAGCAAGGAAGAAAAAATAAATAAAAACAGCTCCGAATATGCCGATGGTGATGACGGGATTGAGAGTTTTGATTCATTTTATTCTTGGGGTGAAATGCTTTTAAATGACTTTGATATTATAGATAAATACTTAGCGGATACAAATTTGCTTTTCAAAAGGATAACGGATTTAAAAGAAATGGAGGAAAGCTTCCCGTTGGAATTGCAGGAAAGCTTTAAAAATTTCTGGGGTACTCTTGTTAACGGAAAACAAACCGGTGTAAAAAAGAATTTTCTCAAAATCTGGAATGTATTGGGTAAAGTATACACGGATTTTACCGCACGTCTGTCTGCGGGAAGAATCTGCTATCCGGGAATGGCTTACCGCAAGTTATTTAAGGAATACGAAGATGTTATAAGCAAATTTGAATGGAAAAAAATTATTTTTGCAGGGTTTAATTCGCTGAATCCTGTTGAGGAAAAAATAATGAAAGTGCTTCTTGACAGGGGAATTGCGGAGATTTACTGGGATGCTGACGAATATTATATCTCTGATAATAATCAGGAGGCGGGGAATTTTATCGGAAAAAATCTGAAGTCTCTGAATCAATGTGAGATAAGGTTCGGAAAAAATTTGGAGAGTGATTCGAAAAATATTTTCGTTATAGGAACCTCCGCTTCCGTCGGAATGGCGAAAGCTTTGGGAAGCGAATTGAAAGAGCTTATCGCCAAAAATGATTTCGAGGAGGAAAAATCCGCAATAGTATTACCCGACTGTAAATTGTTACTTCCGGTTTTATATTCAATCCCTGATGAAATAAAAAAAATCAATGTTACGATGGGTTTTAGGTTCAGCGATACGCCTTTATTCAGCCTGATATATTTATTGATGGAGTTGCAGGAAAACAGTATTTACGAAAATGGGCAGGTAAAATTTCATTATGTTTTTGTCAAGAAGATATTATTGCATCAGTATATCAAATTTCAGGACCCCTCGGTAGTATACGGCATTTTAAATCTGATAAAAAAAGAGAACAAAATATATTTCAGCCTTGAAGATTATGCTCGCGATGTTCCCCGAATACTGAAAATAATTTTCAGTAAGGTTGAAAGTATGGGAAATGTAATTTCATATATCTCGGATATCATTGATATAATATCTTCAAAAATCGGAGAGGATGAAAGCAAGGACAATGATTATAAGAAGATTCAGGCGGAATATTTATATAATTTCTTTTTATATTTTAACAGACTTAATGATGTTATTCGGGAGAGCGGAATTGAAATGAATATTGATACTTATAAAAAACTCCTGATTGATATATTAAAAAAGATTTCGATTCCGTTCACGGGCGAGCCGTTAAAAGGATTACAGGTAATGGGACTGCTGGAAACCAGAGCGCTGGATTTTGAAAATGTTTTCATGTTATCGGTAAACGAGGGGATACTGCCGGAAGGTAAAACACAAAACAGCTTCATCCCGTATTCCCTCAGGAAAGCCCTGAAGATTCCAACTTTTGAAACCGAGGATTCTATAACGGCATATTATTTCTACAGGCTAATGCAGAGGGCAAAAAATATTTATTTGATTTATGATGTGAACTTCGGGAATTACGTAAGGGAAAAGAGCAGGTTTATTCTGCAAATCGAAAATGAATTGATACGGAAAAATAAAAATATCAATTATGTCAGTAAAACCGTGATTGCCGAACTGTGTAAGTTCGAGAAGAAAAACATTGCTATACAAAAAAACAACAAAGTATCGGAGAAGTTGAAGAATATCGGGCATTTTTCACCCACCGCAGTAAGCGAGTTTATTTTCTGTCCCCTTCAGTTTTATTTCAAAAGAGTTGCCGGAATAAAAGAAGAGGAGAAAATTGAGGAGTCGTTTACACCCTTATTGATTGGGAATGTAATCCACAAGATACTTGAAGAAATGTACAAGCCGTACAAAGGAAAAATCATAAATGAAAAGATATTGAAAGAAATTGAAAAGACTGTAACTGATGATTTCGATAATATCTTTCGAGATGCAGTCGGAAAATGTGAATCGGATTATATCCTGAAGGAATACAACGGAAGAAATATTCTGTTCAGGGATATTGTTGCTGGGTTACTGAAAAGATTACTGGAATGCGAGAAATCACAGATACCTTTTAAAATATTAGACCTGGAAAAAGAGGTTATTTATAAACTGAAGATACCGCTGAAAAACGAAGAAATTTCTTTTAGGATAAAAGGAAGAATAGACAGGATAGACGAAAAGGATGGTATTATCAGAATCATAGATTACAAAACGGGAAATTACGAACTTAAAAAATTCGATGAGCGAAATCCGGATGAATATTTTAACAGACTAATATCGGATGCCGAGTACAAAGATAATTTCCAGGCATTTTTCTACGGCTATTTTTATTGGAAAAATAATGAAGGAAAGAAAATCAATGTGGGCATATATCCGATAAAGAAGATTCTGAACGGGTTGGATAAGTTAAAAAAAGATTACATCGAAATCGAGGAATTTTTAATGTTTGAATACAATTTAAGAAAGTTGTTTTCGGGAATTTATGATTCGGATGTTGCTTTTATTCAGACAGAGGATGAGAAGAAATGCGCTTTTTGTCCATATTCCGGTTTATGCTACAGGGATTTAAAAAATACCATTTAAGATTTGATTTTTTTAAATTAACTTGAAAAGTCCCGTAATTTTATACTTAAAAAAAATAAAAAATTAAAAAATAATATGAGCACAAAAAAAGATTTTTTAAAAGAAACAATTCAGCATATTGATATTAAACAGCACAATGTCGTTCCTCTCGTGGAATCCTTTAAGGATATGGCTTTTCAGGCGAGGAATCTTTACAAAGCGGCTAAATATTATGATATGATGCTGAAGGATGAAAATTGTTCTGTGATTCTCTGCCTTGCCGGCTCGCTGTTCTCGGCAGGACTGAAAAACGTTGTGGTTGATATGGTGAAAAACAATATGGTCGATGCAATTGTATCTACCGGTGCAATTATCGTTGACCAGGATTTCTTTGAAGGGCTGGGTTTCAAACACTATATTGGAACACAGTGGGTTAACGATAATGAATTGCGCGATTTGATGATTGACAGAATATACGATACATACATTGATGAAGAAGATTTAAGAATTTGTGACGAAACCATTGGGAAAATCTGCGATATGCTCGAGAAGAGACCGTATTCATCGAGGGAATTCATATGGGAAATGGGTAAGTATTTGGATAAATACGGAAAGAATAAAGAGTCTGTTGTTTACGAATCATACAAGAACAATGTGCCGATATTTGTTCCGGCATTTTCGGATTGCTCGGCAGGATTTGGCTTCGTTCATCATCAATGGCACAATCCCGATAAGCATGTTTCAGTCGATTCTGCAAAGGATTTTCTTGAACTCACGAAAATTAAACTCGAAGCTTTTGAAACGGGAATATATATGATTGGTGGCGGAGTACCGAAGAATTTCACTCAGGATGTCGTTGTTGCCTGTGATGTTCTCGAAAAAGACGTGCCTATGCATAAATATGCGATTCAGATTACCGTGGCGGATGAAAGGGACGGGGCTTTATCGGGTTCGACTTTGAAGGAAGCAAGTTCCTGGGGTAAGGTTGATACCACTTATGAGCAGATGGTTTATGCGGAAGCAACGATAGCGATGCCGTTAATATCTGGATACGCTTATCACAAGGGTAATTGGAAAAACAGAAAGAGGCGTGAATTTGCAAAAATGTTTTTATAATGAATGGAATTAATTGAGATTCTTTTAATATCTGCAGGTCTTGCTATGGATGCGTTTGCTGTTTCTATTTGTGCAGGTACAAACGAACTTACTATTGGTAAAAGACCAACCTTCAGATTATCATTTCACTTTGGTCTGTTCCAGTTTATGATGCCGGTCATCGGCTGGTTTTTAGGAAAGGAGATATATAAATACATTGAGGTATATAACCACTGGGTAGTATTAGGATTGTTGTCTTTCGTAGGCATAAAATTGATTATATCAGGTTTTGATAGAAACGGTAAAACGAAAAATGATGATTTGTCAAAAGGTATGTATCTGGTCATATTGAGCTTCGCTACGAGTCTGGATGCATTAGCTGTAGGAATCAGTTTTGCAATGTTGCAGACCGATATTTGGTTTCCGAGCATTGTCATCGGAATTGTAACTGCCGTATTTTCTGTTATTGGTGTTCAGCTTGGAAATAAATTGGGAATAAAATTCGGAAAAAAGATGGAAATGCTTGGCGGAATTATTTTAATTTTAATCGGAATTCGCATATTTGTCGAGCATATTGTCGCTTAATTATTAATTGTAAATTCGTTTTATTTTCCTTATTTTTTAAATATTTATAAACCTTTTTTAAAGATTTCCTTATGAAATTTAACATTTCTGTCGAGCAGTTTGTAAACTCACTAACAAAATTGAATCTCGTAATACCTTCGCATTCCACGCTACCGATATTGGATAACATAATGTTTGATTTGAAAGGTAATGAACTGACGTTGCTTGCTTCAGACCTTGAAATTTTTATTCGGAATTCTGTTAAGGTTGAGGGTTTAGAAGACGGTGAAGTGGCAATGCCGGCTAAGAAGCTGTTGGACCTTGCAAGACTCTTGGTTACGAAATTTGAAAATGTATCAGCTTCTGTGGAATTTGAACAGGATGTATATTATTCCCTGAACAGAAATGAAAATATTGCAGAGCTGCTGAAAGTAAATTTAAAATATGATATATCGAAAAATGCTTTAATATATAAGGGAATATTTACCGCGGAGGAAAGAGATAAAATACTGGAGATTTTGAATAACGAAAAAAAATCCGAAAGCAGCGATGAAGAGTTAAAAGGAAATGTCGAAGTATTGATTGACGGTGTGGAAAGGCTGTATAAAGAGGCGGAAAACATTTCGAGGAAGATGTATGAAAAAAGGAAAATAAAAATCGATGTAAACGAAAAAAACAAAGTAACTATAACATCGAAAAACGGAAAGTATACGTTGTTCGGTGAACCTGTCGATGATTTTCCGGTTCCGGAGGACAGGACGGATTTGAATAAAATCGAAATCAAATCCGCAGTGCTAAAAAGGTTTCTGATGAAGGTCAGGCATTCTGTAAAATATGACGAGATAAGACGAAACATGGCAGGAGTATTTTTTGATATTAAAAAAGATGAATTGAGGCTTGTAGCGACTGATGGTTTCAGGTTAAGTAAGATATTAACAAAAAATTTCAGCCATAACAATCCCAAGGACGATAATTTCATCGTTCCCCTGAAAACGTGTGAAATGATTTTACGACTGTGTAATGACGGCGATTCATCGATAGAGTACGATAATAATTTGATAAAGGTGACTTTTGATAATTTGCAAATCTATTCAAAATTAATTGACGATACATTCCCGAATTACGAAACGGTAATTCCAAAGGAAAATGATAAAAGACTGATAATTTACAAGAGCGAATTACAGAATTCCTTAAGACGGGCTTTGATTTTTGCCGATGTGATTACTAAAAGAGTCAAATTTGAAATAAAGAATGATTCATTGATGATAAAAGCCGATAATCCGGAAATTGGCGCGGAAGGAGAAGAAAATATCGAAGGTTCGTTCGTTTCGGACGGTAATGATAATTTTGATAAAGAGCCGTTTGTAATTGCATTTAATGTAGGATATCTGCTCGACTGCCTGGCACAGATGGAAACTCCCGAAGTGATATTCAGTTTCAACACTCCGGCAAAGGCTTCCATAATTATTCCTACAGAACAATTACCGGGAGAAGACTTTATGGAACTGGTTATGCCGGTAAGGGTAAGTTAAAAAAATCAAGTGTGATTTTAAAACGAATAAAGTTAAGGGATTTCAGAAACTACGGACTGCAGGAAATAGAATTAAACAAAAAGTTTAATTTTATTTATGGAAACAATGGATACGGAAAAACAAATATACTTGAAGCAATTTCATTTGTCACATTTGGAAAGAGCTTTTTAGGCTCTCCCGAACAGGATTGTGTGAAGTTTGATGCCGAAGAGTTTAATTTGGACGGCGTATTTGAAAATGAACTGGGAAATGATTTTAATGTTACTTTAAATTATAACCTTAATTTAAAAAAGAAAGCATTTCAGCTCAATAAAGAAAAGGTATTACGCTTTTCTTCAGAGATTTTCGGTAAGTTTCCGGTTGTATTTTTTTCTCCGCATAGTTTAAATATTACTTATGGAAATCCTTCTGAAAGAAGGAAGTTCTTTGATATACTTATTTCGCAGACAAGCAGGGTCTATCTGGATTTCCTTAAAGATTTAAGCAGATTACTTAAACAGAAAAACGCCTTACTGAAAAGCTCTCAGAACGAAAGAGGATACTCCGAAAAGGATTTCAAATACCTTTTAAACTCCATAAACGAAGGTTTGATAAAAATATCTTCCGAAATTCTCATCAGGAGGTTGGTTTTTTTGGAGGAATTCGGTAAGTATTTTGAAAAGAATTTCCGGAGTTTGCTGAAAACACTTGATAATCCCCGGATAAGATATTATTCCGAAATGCTGAATGATATTGGAATTTCATCTGAAGGAATCTTAAAATTAAATGCGGAGAGAAAAGTCTTTACGGATACGTTATCGCAGTATTTTCAGCTCAGGGAGCAGGAAGAGATATCAAGGGGTCTGGCTTTAATAGGTCCGCAGAGAGACGACTATATTTTCAGTATGGAGAAGCACAATAACGGAAATGATATAACGGATAAAGAATTCGAACTTAAGAATTTCGCATCTCAGGGAGAGCATAAGACATTCGTGATTGGTCTTAAACTTTCAGAATTTTATTATTTGCGGGATAAGCTCGGCACAAATCCTATACTGCTTTTGGATGATATACTTTCAGAACTTGATGCGGAAAGAGTTTTTAAGATAATATCTCATTTGAAAGATTTTGGACAGATAGTTCTGACTTCTGTTGATACGGGATATAACGATAAATTCATTGAGATTTTTGAAGTTGATGAAATAAGCTATATTCAGGTAAAAAAGGGAAAACTGGAATATGAAAAAAGTTGATGTAAAAAAAAGGTCTAACAGAGTTGTTTGTATTAAGGACGAAATTGATGATTTTGTAAAATATCTCGGCCTCGAGGAGAGGATGCAGGAGTTAAAAATTCTTGATGTATGGAAGGAATGCGTGGGGGAAACAATTGCGAAGTTTTCTAAGCCCGTTGAACTAAAGAGAAACCGGCTTTTTGTGAGGGTTGAAAATGCAGTATGGAGATTTGAACTCTCTTCGAGAAAAAATGAAATTATTACAAAATTAAATTCGATTTTAAATAAAGAAGCTAAAAAAAAGAACATTAAAGAAATTGTATTTATTTAAATAAATTAAGAAAATGGCAAAAAACAATCACAACGGAAATAACGCACAGGTATCATATGATGAAAGCGATATTCAGGTTCTAAAAGGACTTGAACACGTAAGACGCAGACCAGCAATGTACATCGGCGATGTATCTTCGAGGGGATTACATCATCTTGCTTACGAAGTAATTGACAATGCTATAGATGAGGCATTAGCGGGGTATTGCGATAAGATTTCAGCAACAATCAATAAAAGCGGCTCCCTCACCATTGAAGATAACGGCCGCGGCATTCCGACAGGAATGCACCCGACCGAGAAAAAATCTGCTCTTGAGGTAGTAATGACACAACTGAATGCGGGAGGAAAGTTCGACAGGAATACATATAAAGTATCGGGCGGTTTGCACGGGGTCGGTGTTTCGGTTGTAAATGCTTTAAGCGAATATCTTGAGGTAGAAGTCTACAGAGACGGAAAAATTTTCTATCAAAAATATGTGAGAGGTGAAGCCGCCGGTCAGGTAAAGACGACAGGAAAAGTAAAAAGTAAAACCGGTACAAGAGTGACATTTTTACCCGATAAGTTGATATTCAAGAACATTAATTTTAAGTTCGATACACTGGAAGACAGGTTAAGAGAATTGGCGTATCTGAATAAGGATTTGACGATTATAATAAATGATGAAAGGCAAAACAAGAAAAACGAATTCAAATTCAAGGGCGGATTAATCGATTTTGTAAAGTATATTGATGAAGGCGAAAAATCAATCTCCGGAAAACCTATATACATCAGCGGAGAGAGGGAAAATATTCTTGTAGAAATTGCATTTCAATATAACGAATCCTATAATGATGATATACTTACATTTGTTAACAATATAAATACGCACGAAGGGGGTACCCATCTGGAGGGATTCAAATCTGCACTAACAAGGACGCTGAACAATTACGGAGCAAAAAACGGAATTTTTAAAAATGACAAGATAACATTGACGGGTGATGATTTCAGGGAGGGATTAACATGCGTTTTAAGTGCCAAAATTCCGGAGCCGCAGTTCGAAGGACAGACGAAAACAAAACTCGGAAACAGCGAGGTAAAAGGCATTGTTCAGTCAATAACCGGAGAACAGCTCGGTAATTATCTGGAAGAAAATCCGTCCGTCGCAAAAAGAATTATCGAAAAATGTTTAAGAGCGGCGGAAGCCAGGGAAGCCGCGAGAAAAGCCCGCGAGCTTGCAAGAAAGAAAACAGGACTCGAGATTTCGGGATTACCGGGAAAGCTTGCCGATTGTTCCATATCGGATCCGGCTCAGTGCGAGTTGTATCTTGTTGAAGGTGATTCTGCGGGCGGCTCTGCGAAGCAGGGAAGGGACAGGAGATTTCAGGCTATACTTCCACTTAAAGGAAAAATACTTAACGTGGAAAAAGCAAGGATTAATAAAATCGTGGAGAATGATGAAATACGCTCCATTGTTACAGCTATCGGAGCGGGTCTGGGAAATTCTGAGGAATTCGATGAATCGAAAATCAGATACAATAAGATTATACTTATGTGCGATGCTGATGTTGACGGCTCTCACATTCGGACTTTATTGCTAACATTCTTTTACAGGCATATGAGAGAAATAATAGATACAGGGAAACTATATATAGCCCAACCTCCGTTATATAAGATTAAAAAAGGAAAATCCGAATTGTATGCATACGACGATAACGAAAGGGATGAAATTCTTAAATCTATGAAGGTGGATAAAAAGAGTATTGTGAATACGGAAGAAGGCGTTTCTCAACCTGTTGTAAGCGAGACCCGTGTTGTAATATCCCGCTTTAAAGGCCTTGGAGAGATGAATCCCGAACAGCTATGGGCTACAACAATGAATCCTGAGACGAGGACAATATTACAGGTAACGAGTGAAAATGCATCTGCGGCTGATAAAATGTTCAGAATTTTAATGGGTGAAGAGGTAGAGCCGCGAAGAAAGTTTATTGAAGAGAACGCTAAGTATGCAAATATAGATACATAATCAATTATATATTAAATGCTTGATGGAAGAAACATAATGAAGAATAAACACTTTATATTATTAATTTTTTTTATATTTGTTTTTTCGATTTTATCGCAGATTTCCTTTGCCGATTCGACACATGTATCTTTTATGTCGCTGAATAAAAATAAAAAATATACGTCGGTCTCTTTTGGAATGGGTGCTAATTACGGGAATAATCCTTCGTTAAAGAATTTCATTCAGCTGAAAGTTCCTAATTACAACACTCTTTCGAGAGATGACCAGTTGTCCGAATTTGCTACGGGCCTGGATTTCTTTGGTGGTGTGGAAAGACAAGTAACAAAAAATTTGTCCTTGAAAGCCGAGTATTCCTTTTATACAAAAAGCTATAACGTGAAACTGTATCCCGAGTATGATTTCTCTTACACGAATCATCAGCCCTTTTTAATGCTCTTTTATATTATACCTCAGGAATATTCTTATATTAAGGTTGGTGCGGGCAGCGGATACATTTTTTCAAAGCTGTCCGTAAGAGAATTCGGAATGGAAAATTCATATACGTCGAACGGATTTGGATTTAAGACGGAATTGATTTTCAATGCTCAGATAGGAAAATCTTTTGCGAGCTATATAAGCGGTTATATGTTCAAATCTTTTTTATCTGATTTCAAAGACAATAACGAAAAAGAACTGCTAACAAATGCCACTAACGAATCCGTAAACTCAAGCAGTTTTGGTGTGGGTATAAGGTTAGGAGTTGAAATATATATTTTTTAAAAATGGATAGTATATTAAGAGCAATTGTATATGGCGTAATTCAGGGTTTAACGGAATTTATACCAATAAGCAGTACTGCACATATCAGAGTCGTTCCGGCTTTACTTAATTGGGGAGACCCTGGAGCGGCATTCACCGCTGTAATACAGATTGGAACATTAATTGCAACCCTTTTATACTTCAGACAGGACATATTTTATATGGTTACAGGTTTTATCGGAGCCATGAAAACAAGAAAGTTTTTTGAAGACCCCTATTCTAGACTGTTTATTCTTGTAGCAGTTGGTACTGTACCGATATCTGTCTGCGGAGTTCTGCTGAAAGATTTCATAGAAGGCGAAGCGAGGGGATTATATGTCATAAGTTCTTCGTTAATCGGTTTGGCTGTTTTTTTACTTATTGCCGAAAAGATTTCATTAAAAAAGAAGGAGTTATCTGAAGTAACCGTAAAGGACGGATTGATAATCGGTTTAGCACAGGCTCTGGCATTGATTCCTGGAAGTTCAAGGAGCGGAGTAACAATTACTGCCGGATTGTTCAGGGGCTTGAAAAGGGAAGTTACTGCGAGATTTTCATTTTTGTTAAGTATTCCGGCGATTGCCATGAGCGGATTATACGAGCTCTACAGCGAAAGAAATGAACTGCTTAGCGAAAGTGCAATTTCATTAATAATAGCAACTGTGGTTTCGGGAATAGTAGGATATTTATCCATAGCGTTTCTTTTGAACTATTTAAAGACAAGGTCAAACCTGATATTCATAATATACCGTATTATACTTGGTCTGATAATATTATATCTCTTATTTACCGGGGTTTTACATAATATTTGACAAATTAATATTTATTCTTGTATTGATTATATGGGGAAAATATAGTTAATATTACTTGAAACTTTTTATATAAACAAAAGTTTAAAATAGAGAATAAAATATTATGAAGAATAATAAAATTATATTAATAGCGGTCTTTATAACTGTCTTTTTTGGAAATTCCATTGCTCAGACTTCATACTCTTTTAATGAAGGTATATCGCTGGCAAAATCTAGCAACAAAAAGGCATTAATATGCATATGTATTGAAAATGACAGTTGGTGTGAAAAAATGAAGGCTGTTTATTCAAATGAAAACATTAAAAATTATATCAACAGTAATTTTGTTTTCATAAAACTGAACGGGCAGGGGAGTGAGAAATATACGTATAACGGAAAGCAATATACCTCATTGGAACTTTCAAAATTTTTCGGAGCAACAGGTTATCCGACCAATGTTTTTTTAAATCCTGACGGCAGCATTATTAAGTATAAATATAATGGAGAAATATGCAATAATTATTCCGGTTATGTAGACGCTGCCGAGTTCGAGAAGATTATAAAGTATATTGCTACGAATCAGTACAAGGACACTGACCTTTCAAAAATATTGTAATTTAGGCCTTTCAGTTCCCATACAAACCTGAATGAGGATTTATTTAAATTATTTAAATTTCTCTTCCAGTCTTTTCCTGACCGAATCAGGAACAAAACAATTTATCTTTCCCTTGAACTTTGCAAGTTCTTTTACGAGTGAAGAATTTAAATAGGAAAAATTCTCGTTGGGCATCAGAAATACAGTATTTATTTTGGGAGCGAGTTTCCTGTTTGTCAGAGACATCTGAAATTCGTATTCGAAATCTGACAATGCTCTTAAACCCCTTATAATAGCTGTTGCTTTTTTCCTTTTTGCATAGTTAACGAGCAGACCATCAAATGAATCAACCTCTACATTTTTGAATTTTTTCGTAACCTCCGAAATCATTTCCTTTCGCTCTTCCTTTGAAAAAAGAGGCTCCTTGTTCGTATTCAGGGCAATTGTGACGATTACCCTTTCGAACAGACATGAAGCCCTTTCAATGATGTCAAGATGTCCGTTCGTAATCGGGTCGAAAGTCCCCGGGTAGACCACAATGTTTTTTTTCATAATATTATGTTAAAATTCAAAAAAAGAAAAAAAGGATATTCCGATTTTCTTTTGTAAAATTAAATTATTTTTATATTTATCGAAAACTACCGTGTTCTTATCGTGTTCGAGTATAAACAATAATTTAAATTTTGATATTTCCGTTAACAAATCTTCGTATTTACGATACGAATAGGGCGGATCGGCAAAAACTATGTCAGACTCGTTATCCTTTTCCGATATCAAAAAATGTATCGCATCATCCCTGATGATTTTAATATCACCAATCGGCTTTAACATTTCGGCATTTATTTTTATCACCCGGGTATCCCGGTCTACAAAAGTGCATTTGCTCCCCCCTCTGGATAAAAACTCGAGTCCGAAACTGCCAGTCCCGCAGAATAAATCCAGACATACTTTGTTTTCAAAGTTCATTCTATTGACCAAAATGTTGAATAAAGTTTCCCTTGCTCTGTCCGTTGTGGGTCTGATTGCTTTTTTGCCGGAAGGGGATTTCAGAACTCTCCCTTTGTAAATGCCCGAAATTATTCTCATTGTTATTTGTTTAAAGCAAGTCCGCAAAGCGGAACGAATTTATATCCTTCCGATACGATATCTGAGTCAAAATTATCGGTAATACCGATTTCGTAAAAAGGGTTTGATAGAATCAATCTCGAATCTTTGGCTATATCGTTTATTATTTTATAAGCGGTCGAAGTAGATTCATCTCCGTATAAATAGATATAGTTTATTTGCATTTGCCTGTATTTATCCTCTATCATAAGGTAATTGGCTTTTAATTTATCGTGAAAATTCGAATCATCTATTAAAATGTAATCATAACCGATACAACCGGAATCATTTATAATACTGAAATCAAATCTGTTTTTTTTACAGCCGATTACTAAAATAGTCTCACTGTCTGAATAACCTTTACGGATTTTTCTGAAATATCTTTCCGAAGCAAAATGTTCGATATCTATCGAACCGATTTTTATATTTATCTGCCCGGCAAGCTTCTTGATTGCATCGATTATATTGCTTTTAATCGCAATAATTAAGGTTTCTTTTATATCCTCAGAGTATAAATCAGAAATTAATTTATGGTAACTGATTTTATAATTCTTGTAGCTGTCAGGGAAATAATTTGACAGTTCCCATAATATATCCGAGTTGGTTTTATCACTGCTCTCTTTGAAATCTAGAGGAATAACGTTTAAAAAACAATAACTCGTATCGATAAGCAGCTTCGATGTATTCGATGTTATCTTTGATTTGTTTAATACATCGTTTATGCTAACCGAAATTTCGTTTAAATAAGAATCCGATGCTTTATTTTGAGAATACAGGTTCTCGAAATTAAAATTTTCCGATAACTGATATGCGAAGGATATTCTATTATCCTTGTTAATTTCCAGAAATCTTATCGATTTCTCGTATAATCCTATAGTCAGCATAAATTATTATTCCACGTAAATAAATTCTTTCATGTTTTCGAATTTTTTCTTTCCAATTCCCTTTACTTTCATTATATGTTCTATTTTTTTAAACCCATTGTGAAGCTCTCTGTACTTGATTATTTTTTCGGCTGTTGACTCTCCGATACCGGGTAACGTAATTAATATTTCCTTTGTAGCAGTATTAATATTAATGCTCTTCGGTTTTAGATTCTCCTCTTTTTTGCTTTTCTTTTTCCCTTTGGATTTCAGAGAATCTTCTGCTGCTCTCAGCTTTAGAGTTAATTCGTTTTCATTTGCATTACTTATTGAATCTTTCTGATTGGTTGAATCCATAGAAGCTGTAATCGGGCCGTCCCTGGAGAGTTTTAAAAATATATCTTCCGATTTTGAATAGTCGTAATTAGATTTATCAAAACCTGAAGAAATGAATTTGATATACTTGATGCTGAATCCGGCAATAAGGACAAATATTATAAACAGAATAACTTTTGTCTCGTTTTTTGTAAAACTAAAATATTTCAGGGTCTGTTTCATCAAGGTTTCACTAAAAAAAGCCTACCAATAGTCTCAGCAGGCTTTTAAACTATGTCTAAGACAATATTTATTATTTTTTATTGTAAGGGTAAAAGTTGTATGTCCCATTCATATTGATTTTAATATCTACTCTGATTCCCCTCAAATTTTGTCCGGCATCGTACCACGCAGAGTCAATATATAAAGCTCCGAAGGTTCTTGGTGTGGAACCTTGAAATCTGCCTCTTAAATAGAAGAACCACACGGAATGACTGTAATTGTTAACATTAATGAAACTTTCTAAACCCGAATGATTTGGGAAATCCCTGTCTTCGGGTCTTATTAATCCGTCCTCTGTCCTGTATGCCGATAAAGTATCGAACTGATATTGAGTATAATCAATAGCATATCTGTTGCTAAACCAGGTCTCACGACCTGTATTTATTAAATCTAAGTTTGCTGATCTTAAAAAAACTAGAGTATCTGTCCCAACAATGGTATCCCTTACCTGTACGTCTTTATCGGTTGTATTATCAGGGACCCTGAATCCTCCGATTCCGCCTGAACGGTAAAAATATCCTGCCCAGTTCATATCCAGGTCAATATTTCTGAATGCGAATATGTTGTTGGTTAATAATGGAACGGTAATCCATCTTGTAGTGTCATCTGATATTATTTCAATGGTTGAGTTGTAATCGATATACCCGGTTTTTGATACTGTAATATTGTATGTTCCACCAGTCAAATTTGATATAATAAATATTCCCGAGTCATTCGTTGTTGTTGTTATGTTTACCTGGTCTAAGAAAACAGTTGCACCGGAAATTCTTGGTTGTGATGGAATAGAGGTATCGATAACCAAGCCTTTTAATATTGCAGTTCCGCTATCCGAGCTTGTTGGGCTGCAACCAGTAGTAAAGATAGAAAATATTACTACAAGTACAAATGAAACTGGTAAGAAGAATTTCATATTTGTTTATTTAAATTTAAAAATTATATTCCAAATACCGAGATATTTATAAAAATACCTTAAAATAAAAGTAAATTCAAATATAAAAATTTAACACGCAAGTTTATTTATTAGGTATAAAATAATTTTCTCCGTTTTTATTAATTTTCACGTCAACCAGTACCATAAAGCGGTTATTTCCCGTATCAATCCAGGAAGATTTTATATATAATAGCCCGTAAATTTTTGATGAATCCGGATTTGCTAAATATCTTCCATATAAATAAAAGGGTATAACCGATTGTTCTATTAATGGAGTATAAAAATATTTTGTGTCTGAATTTGGAAAATCAGCATCCGATAAAGGCACACTTGCACCGTAATACATTGCCAGAGTGTCGAAGTCGTATTTTGAAAAATTACCTAATGAGTTACCGAATTTTGTCCAGTAGCCCGTATACGGTTGCGGATAACTGATACTGGACATAAACTTAAACCGCAGTTTCGCATTTGCTGAATCTCTTAAATCCATATCTCTGTAAGGATTTGTAGTAGGGACAACTTTGAGATTATTTAAATCAAGATTGCTGTATGATTGAGGCGAGTCGGATTGCTGAAGCAGTAAGTCGTTTGCTACAAATACGCCGCTTGAGGGACTTATTTTTATGTCTTCCACTCTTAATGTGTCATATACCGATATCCATTTTGAAATTGTTAATGTAACATAATTAGTTCTTGAATATGTAATATTTATGAATTCACCCGTGGACTGCATATGCACGCCGGATACTACGTATCTTCCCGATGTGTCACTAATGCCGTTATTTGACGGATGGCTTGTAGAAACTGTAACACCGGCTAAAGGTGTGTTATCCCCTGCGTCGATTACTCTTCCTTTTATTATACCATACGGATAGGATGGAGCTTCTGACGGATTACTGTTACACGAAAAAAATAAAAATATTGAAGATACAATTATAAAAAATAAAACATTTAATATTTTTTTCATATTATTGTTAGAAATTTCAAAAAAATATAAATAGACGAACGGAAAAATAATTCTTTTTCAATTTTGATATTTTTTTTGTAAAAACAAAGGTAATTTTTTGGGTCAAAATTCAGGGTAAAAAATCCTTTTTATCGATGCAGATTTTCCTGTTAAAACATCAATTTCACAGACAACGGCAGCAAATCTGATATCGTTCGAAGCAACTTCGTGTTTTTGTGGTGTACCGTATATAAATCTTTTTATTGAAGAATCTTTTTTCATCCCGATTACAGAGTCGTAAGGTCCTGTCATTCCGACGTCGGTAATATATGCAGTCCCTTGAGGGAGAATTCTTTCGTCGGATGTCTGTATATGTGTATGTGTCCCGAGAACAGCACTTGCTCTGCCGTCTGTATACCAAGCAAATGCAACTTTTTCCGCCGTGGTTTCTGCGTGAAAGTCCACTAATATTACTTTTGCATCTTCCTTGACTTTTTCATATACCCAGTCGAAACTCCTGAAAGGGCAGTCGATTGGTTTCATATACGTTCTTCCCTGCAGATTTAAAATACAGATTTTGAAATTCGTGCTTTGCACAGGAAATATTCCGAATCCGTGACCATATGCACCCCTGGGGTAGTTATTTGGCCTCAGCAGGTTAGACGTATCGTTTATGAACTTATGTGACTGGATTTTATCCATCGTGTGATTCCCGCCTGTCATTACATCTATCGGCAGTTCCATCAGTTTCTTCGCATCTTTTTCCAGAATACCCATTCCATCAGAAATATTTTCAGCGTTGGCAACTACAAAATTAATTTTATATTTCGTTATGAAACTTGGAAGGAGCGATTTTACGAGATTTATTCCGGGCTCACCTATTATGTCTCCGATAAATAGAATGTTGATTTTATCTTTCAAAAATATTCCTCCGTATTGTAGCCTTTCCATTTACAGTAATTTTGTAAATCAATCTGTGCCGACTTAAAGATTGCCGCGAATGCAACGGCATCGTCGGTATATCCTAAAAAAGGAATAAAATCGGGAATTATATCGAAAGGATTTATGAAATACAATATTGCGGCTACAATAAGTGCAATCGTTCTCCAAGGTATGTTCGTATATGTTTTGGATTTATAATCCCTCAGCATCTGCATAGAAAGCGAAAGCTGTTTAATTAGTTTTGAAAATTTATCCAGGTTAAGTTTAGATGCTTTTTCTTTAATCTGATTTTCGTTGTTCAAAACTTCGTTAAGCTCATTATCCGATATTTTTGACGAGTCAAATTTTACCTCGTCAAAAATATCGCTGTCCGAAAAGTCGTCTTTTTGATTCATAATAGTCTAAAAAACAAAAATAGATTAAATTAGGGTTTAAATCAATTACTAATTGAATTTCATCCGCAGACCTGCTTGAATACTCTCAGGAAATTCAAACCGAGAATTTTTCTGATTTCAAGTTCGGTGTAACCTCGCTCGACAAGCTTTCTGGTAATCAGCGGATAGCACGTGCCGTCGTATAGTTCGTTCGGTGGAGTAACTCCGCCGTCGAAGTCTGAGCCTAAACCGATATGGTCCGCACCAACAAGCTTGTATATATAATCTATATGGTCTATTAACCTGTCGAGAGGAACTCCGCCTGATAAATCTGCGGACGATAAAAATTTCTCTCTTTCCAGATTAAACTTGATAATATCGTCCGAATTTGCATTAAAAATTTCTTGTAACTCTTTTGAATATTTCTGATATGCATTTTGTGTCCTGATAGCATCTGCGTTTCTTTCTATAAATTCGTCATAGAAGTTTACCATAATAACACCTCCGTTTTCCCCGATAGCTTTAATTTGCTCGTCTGTCAGATTTCTGTAATGTGAGCACAAAGAGTAGCAATTGGAGTGCGAGGCAATAATGGGATTTTTAGTCGTTTTTATCACGTCCCAGAAAGTCTGCTCACCGGCGTGCGATACATCGATTATCATTCCGACTTCATCCATTCTCTTTATTACTTCGAACCCGAATGCCGTTAAACCGCCTTTTACTTTTCCGTTTGCTTCGTCTTTTGCAGAAGTTCCGATTTTATTTGAGTTATTCCAAGTGATGCCGATGTACCTTACACCTTGCTCATAAAATTCATTTATTCTGTCCAAATCGCTTTCAATCGGATTACCTCCTTCTATTCCCTTCAGACCGCAGAGCTTACCGCTCTGAATTGTTGTTATGACATCGTTATAAGATTTGGCAAATTTAAACCTGCCCGAATTCTCTTCCTCGATTTTATCGAATCTTGATATCTGGTCTTTGGAAAATTTATAGGCGCGCTTCATGTTTTCCGAATCTGTCCAGATAGCAAAAACCTGCAGTTTGACTCCGCCCTCGAGCAGTCTGTCGAGTCCTGTTTGTGTTTTTTTGTCTTTTATGCTGAAGTCTGCACCTCTTTTGTAAACCTGATAAATAAAATCATTATGTCCGTCTACAACTATGGCATCGTAATGTAAATCATAGCAATTTACCTTAAGGTCTTTAAATTTTTTTTCAGGATTCAGGATATCATTTTGCTTTAATGAATCTTTTGAAACATTAGATTGCCCGGTTTGCTTATTAATGTTGTTCTCTTTTTTACAAAAGGAGAATGACAACAACAGCATAAATAAAACAGGAATTAAGAGTATTTTATTTTTCATTTATCATTGTTTGTTTAGATTTAAAAGCGGTGTAAGTTTCTGGTCATATGGAGTAATAACAATCGTGTTGTTTTTGGAATTCATTAAGTCCTTGAGAGCCTCGATATATTTCCACTGAAGGTACTGGGAATTTATAGTATTGGAAATAATCTTCTGAGCTTCGGCAATACCACGTGCCTCGACCTGTTTTCTTTCTGCTTCCTGTTTTTCTTTTTGAAGTACATAAACCATCTGCTGTGCACGCTGCTCTGCCGCAATTTTTTCATCGATGGCTTCCCTGATTTTTTCCGGAAGCTCTACGTTACGCAATAAAACCTTTTCCAGCACAATCCCTCTTCCCTCGAATGACTTTTCCAGGTTCTTTGAAATTTCGCTTACGAAATCGTCTCTTTTTGAGGAGTATATATCTGTTGCGGGGTATTTAACGCTGATGTCCCGAAGTGCTGTTCTGGTTGCAGGGCGTACGATTTTTTCCACATAATCTGTGCCTACTGTGCGGAGCAAATTAGGGGCATCTCCTTCGCTTAATCTGTACCAAACCGTTACATCCAGTTTGAGAGATAAGCCGTCTGAAGATAATGTTATTATTGCATCGTCATTCTTCTGCTGACCTTCGTCTTTTATTCCGCTCATGGTATACGCCTGCGTCTTCACGTCGAGTTCCTCAACTTCGACCAATGGATTGATAATATTCAGTCCGCTTCTTAACACATTTTCCTGCACGTTTCCGAAAAGTATTGTTACTCCGACATTTCCGGGTCCTATCTGAACTAGAGAGGCGAAAACAATCGCGAGGAAAATTCCGATGATAACGATGATTCTTATCGAACCGAGTATCTTTGAGAGTTGTGGGTTATCCTTTATCTGTTTGCTGGCTATTAGTAAAACAAAAAGAATAATAACCAGAAAAATAATTATTGTGAACATTTTTGTTATTTATTTAAATTAATAAATTATAAATTAGCTAATATATTGTTGTATAAATCTCTGTCTTTTAATACTTTAATGGCTTCCTGCAATTGCCTGTCGGAATCGAACGTCGCAGCAATCTGCTCGGCTTCGGTAATTATCATTTTATTGATTTCGGATTCGATGCTTCTTTTGAGCTCTTCTTTTGCATTTTCGATTTCACCTGATTTTTCCTTCGAAATTTCACTTTCGAGCCTGTTCAAATATTCGAAGTAATTCTGCGAGTAATTCTTTTTGCTTCCTATTTGCTTCAGCTCCTCTATTTTTTTGTCCCCCTCGGATTTGTAAAAAAAGTTTTTTGAAACAATGAAGCTTCTAAATTCCTCGAAGATGTTATCGGTGCATTTGAATATTTTTAAATTCGGGTGGTTGCCGAGATAATAGATTGCGAATTTGAAAAACATATCCTTCATAAGCAAAGCCGAGTGTATTTCGCTTTCAGGCTCGAGTTTAATTTCTATATCAGGTGAAATTCCTCCGTATGCATAAACCGGTCTTCCGTTGAGAGTCTTGAACTCTGTTTGCTGGAGTGTTTCTGTGTTAAGAAATACACCGGATTTGTTTTCTTTGAAATAATTTTTTTCCTGAATCCATCTGCCCGAAGGTGTGAAGTAGCGTGATGTCGTTATTTTCAGTCGTGACTCGTTGCTTAAATCTTTAATATTCTGAACGAGCCCTTTCCCGAATGATTTACTTCCGATTATAACCCCCCTGTCAAGGTCCTGTATCGCACCCGCCAAAATCTCCGATGCCGAAGCTGTGTTTTGATTAATTAATAAAACAAGCGGTATGTCTTTCGGGATAATGGGATTTTCTCTTGAAAAATATTTCTTCTCCGATTCCCTGCTGTTCCCGCGTGTGGTTAAGAGTATACTGTTTTTTTCCGTAAATTTATTCAGTATCCCGATGGCCGCATCCAGCAATCCTCCGCCGTTGTTCCTCAAATCAAGTATCAGACCTTTCATGCTATTTTGTGATTTATAGGTCTTTAATACGTTTTCCACTTCGCTTTCGGAATTACTCGTGAATCTGTCGAGTTTTATGTACAGTATTCCGTCGCTCGGTTCTCCGATATATCCCGAATAGGAAATGTTTTTCAATATGATTTCCTGCCTTGTGAGTTCAAAATTTATTATTTCACCCTCTCTTTCGATTGTCATTTTAAGCTTTGTATCGGGTTCCCCGCGAACCAGATTTCTTACATTTTCGAGCTTCATACCGTTTACTGAGTTATTATCTATCTGAAGAATTATATCTCCGACTCTTAAACCTTTTCTCTGTGCTTCGTATCCGTTCATTATATCGATAATTCTTATCAAGGAATCCCGCATTTCGATTGTAACGCCTATTCCTCCGTATCTGCCGGTGGTGATTAATTCTATTACGTCACGATTTTTATCGTCATAATAGACCGTATACGGGTCGAGCGTTCCGAGCATTCCTTCGATTCCGAATCTGAAAAACTTATCGACATCTATGGCATCAACGTAATTAAGAGCAATTTCCTTATATACTTTTCCCATTATATCCATATTCCTGTTTATCTTGTCATAAATATCCGTTTCCCTTTTATAATTTGTTCCAAGCAGGAATGTAGACGATAATATAACAGCTAAAATGAAGGGTATGATCCTGTGCGTTTTGAAATATTTTTTCATAAAATTATTGTAATATTTTGCAGTTTATTTTATTGATTGTATTTATAATCTCGTTGTGAAGAGTATCGATGCTTTTTTTTCCGTCGAGTATCCTGTATCTGCCGGAATTTAGTTTTGCAATTTTTTTGTATCCCGAAATAACTTTCTTGTAATAATATTTTTCCTTCTGCTCAATTCTATCGTGCCTTTTTCCCGATAATCTTCTTCGTTTCAGATTCTCTTCGTAATTTATATCGATTAGAAATGACAGGTCCGGAGTAAGACCGCCTGAGGCTATTTCGTTCACATTATTTATTATTTTCAAATCTATTTGTCCGCCGTGTCCCTGGTATGCAGTCGATGAATCGTAATACCTGTCACACAAAACGATATATTTCTTTTTTAGAAGCGGCTTTATGATTTCTTCTGTCAGTTGGTGCCTCGATGCCGAAAAAAGCAAAAACTCCGTAAGATATTTCATTTTACTGTTTTCTTTATCGAGCAGGATTCCCCTTATTTTTTCCGAGATTAATGTTCCGCCCGGCTCTCTCACGAGCACAGCCTTTTTTTTATTCTTGATAAAAAAATCATACAGAAGTTTAATCTGTGTCGATTTACCGCATAAATCTATTCCTTCGAAAGTAATAAACATAATAAATGATATTTTATATTCAAATTATATATTTTTTAAAGCAATTTCAAAATATAAATTTTTTGTTTATTTTAGATGTATAGAAATTGATTATTTGATTTTCCGTTGTTTAAAAGTAAAAATATATTGCTGATACTGCTGTTGATAATATCCCTGGCATCGGGGTATTTGTTAACCTACGTTCGATACAGCAATCAGAAAATTCTGTTCTCGGAATTCAGCCTCGTAAAAACCGGAAATTTATTAACAATTATTTCTCTGGTAATCATTGCTTCTTTTATTATCTATAATATTGTGTCTAAAGCTAAATTTAATGTTTCAAGCCTATATATACTTCTCTTTATTTCTATCTCCGGATTGGTATCACTCGCTGTATCAATCGGGTTTTCGGATAAAGATTATAAGCTTACTTTTGCTCTTACATTTTTAGTTTGCTTCGCTTTTGTTCTGATATCTCTGATTACGATTACATTTTCCCGCTCAAAGATGCTACATATTCTGAACAACATTGGAATTCTGTTAATTGTTGCCCTGACGGGGTTTGCGTTTAATATTTACCAGGTATACAGTTTTAACGACGATACGGATTTATATATGTCGGGAAGCAGAAAAGCTGATGCAGGGGTAATACTCGGAGCGGCTGTGTGGGGCGGAAACAGACCTTCACCCGTACTGAGGGAAAGAATTAACAAAGGTTTTGAATTATATCAAAAGAAAATAATTCAGAAGTTCGTTCTGACCGGAGGCGGGTCTCCGAATGAACTTACAGAGGCGGAAGTAGAGAAAAATGAACTGAAAAAATACGGTGTCGATGAAAAAAATCTTATCGTAGAAGTCAAATCGAATTCGACGATAGAGCAGATTCATTTCGTGAGAGACAAGCACTACAGAAAGCATAACTGGAACAGGATAATATTAATATCCGATAATTTTCATCTGTTCAGGACATCGGAAATATGCAAATTCAATAATATGAATGTGGATTGCATAGCTTCGGATACACCGTTGTCCACGGAAAGCCAGATAAATTTCAGCATCAAGGAAAGCGTTGCGGTTTTGTTTTTCTGGTTATTCGGGATAGGTTAGCAACTATGTACAATTAAAAAAGATTTCAAATTTTAATTAATTTATATACACAAATAAATGCAGTCAACCAGAAGAGTTTTGAGAATTAAAGTATTGCAGGCGCTTTACGCCTATGAAATAGCGAAAGACCCCATCGAAAAAGTAAAAAAAGATTTACTAAGCGATTTGGAGGACAAGGAAAAATACAAGTTCGCATCCGATTTGATAGACAGCGTGTTAAAGGATGTTAAGAACCTGGATGAGACAATAAAAAGTAAAATCGAAAACTGGGAATTCGAAAGAATTGCCCTCATAGACAAGCTTGTACTGAGGATTGGACTGGCTGAACTGCTTTACTTTCCTGAAATACCGCCCAAAGTCTCCATAAACGAGGCCATTGAGATTGCTAAAAGCTTCTGTACGAATCAAAGCGGAAAATTCGTGAATGGTATACTCGATTCGATACTCATAGATTTAAAAAAGGAAAATGCCCTCGATAAACGCGGAAGGGGACTGCTTGATTTAAAGAAAAAATAAGCCGATGAAAAACAAAGCTCAGGTTTTCGTTTGGTCGCTTTTTGATTTTGCAAATTCCTCCTATGCCGTGATTATCGTTGCATTCGTATTCGCAATCTATTTTACGGATGTCGTCTGCCAGAAGGAACCCATCGGTGATTTTTACTGGTCGCTCGGTATCAATATTTCAATGATTATCTCCGCTATTCTGAATCCCGTATGCGGAGCCCTTGCCGACCATTCCTCGAATAAAAAAAGTTTTTTGTTGTTTTTCACTCTCCTGGCTGTTGTCTCAACTGCACTTATGTATTTCACAAATGCTGGCACTGTAGCTTTTGCATTATTGCTTTTTATAATATCGAATATTGGTTTCCAGACGGGTCTGACTTTTTACGATGCATTTATCTCGGATATAGTCGAAGAAAAATATTTCAATAAAGTATCTGCAATCGGCTATGCTGTAGGGTACGTAGGCTCTTTAGTATCCGTAATCATGGTATTTCCCTTCAAAGACAGACCGGATGTATTGTTCGTCATTACCGCAGTTTTTTATTTTGTTTTTTCGCTTCCGCTTTTCCTGTTTCTTAAAGAAAAGAAAATCCATCCCGATATTGCCGCACAGAAAATCAATTTCTTTACCTACGGATTCGTAAAGGTATACGATACATTAAAGAACATCAATAATTACAGAAACCTCAGGAATTTTTTGATTTCGTTTTTCCTGTATATAGATGCTGTGAATACTATTATATTCTTTTCCGGTATATATGCCAGCAAGTCGCTCGGATTCACTATCACGGAGCTTGCAGTATTTTTTATAATAGTCCAGATTACAGCAATGCTCGGCTCGGTTCTGTTCGGTTTCGTCGGGGATAAATTCGGTATCCTGCGTTCGATTGTGATTACTCTGATATTCTGGATAGCAATAATATTTTTCATTTTCTTTTTTATCGAAAAAGAATCTTACGTTACGATATCGAATCTTAAAATTCATTACTTCTATATAATCGGCGGATTTGCGGGCACTTTTCTCGGCTCGACTCAGGCACTCTCAAGGGCACTTATGACAAAAATCACACCTCTCGAAATCAAGACCGAATTTTTTGGTTTTTATGCTCTGTTCGAAAAAACCTCCACACTGCTTGGTCCTCTTACATTCGGACTCGTATCCTGGCTCACCGGCTCGCAGGAAATCGCCGTGCTATCGGTTGGAATATTTTTCCTGCTTGGAATTTTAATGCTTAAAAATGTAAGGGAAAGTAATGAAATAAAAAATAAAAAATCCTGCAACTCATATTTTATCGAATAAAAATTGCAGGATAAAAATATTTTATAACCTTACTCTTTATTTCACCACAACAAATTTTTTCGTATCCGTATACCTGCTCCCGTTTTTGTTTATGTGTTCGAGTTTATAGAAATACGTACCCGAGGCAATGTTGCCGGCGGTGAATTGTGTCTCATAGATTCCCGCTGATTGCTCTTCGTTTACCAGTGTGGTGACAAGGTGTCCGAGCATATCATAGACTTTCAGCGAAACGAAACCGCCGTTTGTAATTTGATATTTAATATTAGTCGCCGGATTAAACGGATTCGGATAGTTCTGAAAAAGTTTAAATGATGTAGGGATTTCGGATTCTATTTTATTTACACTTACGGAGTTTAGGTCGATTATACTCGACCAGATTTGATAAACGCTGAAACCGGGGTATTTAGCCATCCATACGGGGTATAATTTTCCGTTTGCAGATACAATACCTATGTTATCCCCCTGATTTCCGGCTCCTCCGAGAGCAACCGGCTGAGGGTAAAATTTTTCTGCGGTGATCACATAATCACGCCATGTAAAACCTCCATCCTGTGAACGTGAAAGATACATCTGTACGGAATCTCCGGAAGGGGAATTTCTCGTATCATAATAGATAATGCTGATTCCTCCGTTATTATCCACATCGAGTGCAGGGAAGTACTGCACTTTTCCGTTGTTTATTGCGTCCTGATTTACCCTTACACCGGATGACCACGTATTTCCGCCGTCGGTCGAGCGGTGCAATACTATATCCGGGTCGGTACCCGCCGGAGAAAGATTCTTTTCGTTCGTAACTATATAAATCCAGCCGTTTCTGCTTCCGCCGCTTTTGTCGATTGCAATCCATGGGTAACCGTTGACACGGATATCCCAAGGTGCGAGCTGTGATGTGAATATTCCGTTGCATGAATATATGGTTTCGTTAACGCTCCAGTTGTTCCCGCCGTTGGTTGATTTGCCGAAACCTATATTAAGCTCGTTGAAAGGGCTTGTATTTTTGGATGAAGCCCAGGCAATATAAACCTGACTCTGTTCCCCGACCGCAATATTGGGACCGTTGGAATTTCTGCCCGGAATTGAATTGTTTATTTGCGGAACAGGGAATACCCAGCTCTGCCCGTTGTTTGTAGTGTAACTGAAAATTATTACATACGGAGTCAGAATCATCGTTGTAGTGTTGTATATTCTTCCGTAATAAGAACTGCTTGGAATGTCGTCGATTGCTACGGAACTTTTAAGCTGCTCGTTTGATGTTGCAAAGCATGCAATCGGCGAAGACCAGTTAGCACCCATATTTGTAGAATAGTTCGAATAAGTCCTGTTTGACTGTATGCTGAAAGAATGGAAATGCGAAATCAATAACGTTCCGTCAAGTCCAATCATTGGTCCGGGGTCGCCGTTGTGGAATGACGAGAAGCCGTCGTTTATGATATCATAGCCAAACCAGTTCAGTCCTCCGTTCGTGGAAAGATAACAGCCTTCATTTCTTATTAAGGATGTTAAATTCAAAGTGAAAGAACTTGCAAAAAGCATTTGAGGATTAGTCGGGTGTTTGACAATAAGTGGTTCAATCTGATTTATATTGGACGGGAATATCCTGTAAATCGGAAATTGAGAAAACCCTGTATTATAAATGAGTAAGTAAATAAAAATAATTAACGTTTTATGCAAATTCTTCATGCTTTAAATCCTTTTCTTTTTAAAATTTATGCACAGGGGAAATATACAAATTCCCCCGTGCATTTGATACTACTTATTAAATATATAACTAAGAGTCAGTCCGCCGAAGAAGTTTCTTCCGGGTCCTGCCTCATAATATCTCCCGTTCATATCGTTTATGTTAATGTATGAGACGTATTTTTTATCGCTTAAATTATCGACTCCAACATAAGCATTTATGTTGAAACCTTGATAGTTCACTGCAAATCCGCACTGACCGCCGAGGAGAAAATATTCTTCGGTTTTAAGGCTGTCAACATTTTTATCGTTTACGTACATAGAGCCTACGTATCTGATGTTGCCTTTTATATATGCTGTATAGTATTTTTCGAACGTATGGCTATACCCGAGTTCGGAACCCAGCTGGTGCTCAGGTACAGTGGGAACTATATGTTCGCTGTAGTCTTCAATAGTTTCCTTAAACGGGGAGGGATCGATAATTAAGGCTTTGTAGTCAATATACTTGAAGTTCGAATAAGTATATGCCGCCCTTAGTGTTAAGCCTTTAAAAATATCGGTATTAAATCCTGCTTCCAAACCGTATCTCCTTGTTTTACCTGCATTCCTGTAAAAATAAGCATTATCATATACAAAAGGAACGATTTCATCCTGAATTAAACTGTGGAAGAAAGTAAGTTCTGCAAAAGTATTTCTGAAATATTTATTTTTAATTCCGCTTAAACTTCCTTTGATTCCGAACTCAAAATTTGTGGATTTCTGAGCTTGCAAATCAGGATTTATCGTTGTTCTTCCGTTGTTGGAAGAAGCGGGATAATTATCGAGCTCATTGTTTGCAGGAGAATCGAAACCAAGTCCGAAAGAAGTATATACTGCTATTTTTGGAGTCAGTTTATAATTCAGTGCAACTTTCGGTGTAAACCTGTCGAAAGTTCTGGAGGTATCGGAACCGGTGTTCTGCCAGTCTTCGGATATGTATGTTACCCTGTCATATCTTCCCGAGAACATAAAATCCATTTTTCCGGGTAGTAGGGAATACTGGTCAAGCAGGTAAAATCCAACGTTTGTTAGTTTTTCGTTCAATATCGCTTTTGAGATATCGCCTTTTTGACCGTTGACATTATCGAAATAGTTCATCGGACCGCCCTGATAGAATAAGTCGCCTCCTATGGTAAATTCGTTGTTCCTCTTACCGATTGTGGAATGATTTATATATTTAAATGAAGCTCCTAACCCGCTTCTGCTGAATATTCTGTAGCGGCTGTCGGTTCTCTCCAGATTTTTAATGGTACCGTATCCCGTTAGCTCTATTATGTTCGCATCATTCTTGCCGAATCGCGTGTTATAAGTAATACCGATTCTGCCCTTCATGGTAACACGTTTCAAA
Source organism: uncultured Ignavibacteriaceae bacterium (assembly GCA_964501535.1). Lineage (GTDB taxonomy): Bacteria > Bacteroidota > Ignavibacteria > Tepidaquicellales > Tepidaquicellaceae > FEN-1279. The sequence continues at coordinate 428,399 of CAZCSV010000002.1, forward strand.
TCCCTTGCTGTCGTGGTGGCGTCAGTTCCGTTGGGATTTTTGTTGTATTCCTCTAAGGTTTGAGAACCCGGTAATTTGATTAGACCGTTTACATAATATCCGAATATCTTTAAAGTCGTTCTCGCACTGACTTCAGAAATTAATGTGGAGTTAATTCTTGATTGATATTCCTCACTATGGTCTCTGAATCCCTTGTAATTTTCGTAGCTTGATGTAAGCATAAACCTTGTCGTTCCCGAATTTAAACCGACTTTAATTCCGTTTTTCCTTAATCCGAATTCACCGATATTATTATCGAGCAGAGCAAAATTTCTTGTGAAATCGACATCGGTGAGGAAGTTAATCACTCCGCCCGGTGCATTGGTGTAAAGAGATGAAGAATTACCTTTTACGACTTCGATTTTTCCAATAGACGTGAAATCTATGGCTTCGATTCTTGTCTGACCATCCGGCTCAGACTCGGGAATGCCATCGAGCAGGATTCTGACTCCCCTGATACCCGAATTTGAACGGCTTCCGAATCCTCGAATGGCAATACGAACATCATGATTACCGTATCGTGATTGAAAGAATACTCCCGGTACAAAATTCAGGACCTCATTAACTGCCTGTTTTCGTGTAGTCTGCCATTGAGTCTGGTCTATTCGATTTACGGAATATGGAATGTCAATAATTTTCTTTTCTGTTCTGGTTCCGGTTATAACCACTTCTTCAGTTTCATAATAGTTTGTATCAATTTGCGAATACAAATCGGATACTAAATAAAAACTAAAAAGAAAAACAGAAAATAATATAATTTTTCTCATATTTTTATTTTTTAAATTCATAAAATTTAATGCTAAAAATCGATTTAGATTTTAATAGCAAAAACAAATCTATATACGATTCTTAGGGGGCGGGGTGGGAATATCTATTGAAATACCAAAAATAGGAAAAAAAATGAATTCGTAGCATATATCCTTATTCGTTAGATATAAGCCGTCGTACTTTAATGGTAGACCGGCATCACTGATTAGTGTGTTCACTATCGATGCGGCTCTTGAATATTTATCGTTAAGACTTTTTGCAAAATACATTGAAAACAGTTCGTTCAGGTTCGTTTCGTTTTCATCGCATATGGCATTAATTTTTACCTTATCATTCTCATATTCTATTCTCGATATATCATACATTTTTCCGTGATACATTATTTCATGAGGCTCTACGAAGTAAAACTCTTCGTTCTGATTATCGAACTCTGCTTTTGTTAGTTCAATAGTGGTTAAATCGTTTTTGTTGATGAAGTTTTCGAGTTTGCTGCGGGCTTCTTTTTTGAAGTAAGATTTCAGTTGAAAAAATACAATAACATATCCTGCTGAATTAAATAACAGCATTAAAACAAGCAGTATTGAAATTGCCCTTTTCAAGTTATTTAATATTTTATTTAAATACTTGAACAAATTAATATATTAATTTTTTCCTAAAAAATACACACATATTTTTTCGGGATATAACAGCCACTAAGACCAAAAATTTTTTCTAAAAAATATATCATTTTATTTTAAAATAATTAATTATTTCACAAAACAAGTATATAATTAATAAATCAATTATTTTAAAACAAACCTTTCAATATAAAACATTCCAGGAAGCGGGATGTGAGGAAGTAGCACCCCGCTTACCTGTGAATGCATCTTTAGCAATCTTCTTAAATATGAGAAGAAACTCTTTTTTTTTGATTATTAAGCACTCTAAGGCGTAGGTGAGAGATAGAACACCTTGCTGACCTTAAAGCGTATCTTTAGCAATCTTCTATTAATATGAAAAAGAAAAATTATTTTTTTACATTTTTTATTCCATTAAAGCGGATGTGAAAACATTAAATCCGCTTCGCCAATATTACTTTCCCGCATGATTTTTATTTATGGGGATAAATAAAACTTCAATAAATATTTAAATATTTATTCGTTAAACGAAATAATAATTTTAAATACGATTTATTTGCAGGAAAACAAATATCTGCATTAGAATAATTAAACAGTAAAAAATTAATTTTTCATGATAAGAATCTCGGAGGAGGTAACGGGATATCGATTATGATATTTTGAAGTGGATAAGATATTTCATTTTTGAATAAAAATTTTCGCAGGTTTGAGATACCATCGAATTTGTTCGGCAAACCGGCATCACCGATTAAATTATGTATTATTGATGCGGTTTTTGAGTATTTGTCATTTAAACTTCGAGTAAAAAACAGTGCAAACAGATTATTCAGATTTGTCTCGTTATCATCGCTTAAAGCTATTATTCTTACGTAGTTTCCTTCGAATTCTATTCTCGAAATATCATACATCTTTCCGTGGTATTTTATCTCGTGCGGCTCTACAAAATAAAAATTTTCGTTCTGATTTTCGAATTCGTATCTGGTCAGTATTATGGTGGTTAAATCATCCTGCTTTACGTAATTTTCCAGCTTTCTGAAAGCTTCTTTTTTAAAATAAGATTTAAGTTGAAAATATATGATTACATAACCTGCGGAATTAAATACCAACATTAGGACTAGTAATATTGAAATGATTCTTTTCAATTAAATCCATTTCTCCTTAAACTTAATTTATAAAGAAAAAATGAATAGTTCAAGAATTAAAAAAATATCATTTTTACCCTAATTTTTCTTTTAGTACACTTGCATAACGGCGACTCATTGTATACGGTTGTTCAATTCCCTTTAAGTATACTTGGTAAGAATGATTGAACCATTTGTCTATTTTTTGTATATAATTCAGATTGATTATTGTGGATCTGTGAATTCTAATAAAATGATTTTCGGGAAGTCGTATCTCCCATTCACGCATTGCTTTTGATGTCAATCCTTTTATCGAATCAGAAGTAATAATTTCCGTATAGTCTTTGGAAGCATTTACGGAAATTATCGAACTTATCTTAATAAATCTCATTTGAGAATTTATAAGTAGAAATATGTTATCTTCATATGCTAATTTTCTAGAGAAAATTTGTTTGTTTGAGCTGTTTTGAAAAAGCCTTTCAACAGCTCTTTTTAATCTTAAAGGAGTAACAGGTTTTAGTAGATAATCCAGAGCATTAACCTCGAACGCCCTGATAGCATATTCATCGAATGCAGTAACGAATATGATTTTTATGTTTTGATTTATTTTATCGAGTAGTGTAAATCCCGAACTACCTGGCATTTGAATATCGAGAAAAATAACGTCAGGTTTTGTTTTCTTAATAATATCGAGAGCGGAATCTACATTACCAGCTTCACCAATAATATTAATATCCGGAAAATCTTTTAACATTGAAATAAGTTCTTTTCTTGCCAACCTTTCATCATCAACAATAATTGCATTGTAATTGCGACTCATATTTTTTTAATTTTAATTTTAACTATAACTTTTACTTCAGTTTGTTCGATATTAAACGAAAAATTTTCACTGAAAGCATTATCGAGCCTGGCTTTTACATTTTCTATTCCGGTTCCGGTTCCCTTATCAATCTCCATAATTTTTTCTTTTTCGGAAATCCATTTACCTGTGTTTTCTATATTAATTTCAAGTTCATCTTTTAAAACTCTTGCGTTAATCCAGATTTTTAATGGTAATTCGCTTGTTCTCATACCGTACTTTACAGCATTTTCGACGATTGGATAAATAAAGAAACTTAGAACTGGAAATTCCTCAGCAGATGGTTCGATATCAAAATTTACTTCGAGATTTTCCTCGTAACGGATTTTTTGAATTTCAAAATAATGTTTTATTGCTTCGAGTTCGTTTTTTAAAGGCACGTTACTGAAATTTTTACTTAATAACGAGTATCTTAAAAATTCAGATAATTCATTTATTACTTCTTTTGCTTTTAGCCTGTCTTCTTCTACAAGAGCTTTAATCGTATTTAAAGAGTTAAACAAAAAATGCGGGTTCAACTGATATCGAAGCATTTGAAGCTGGGCTTTATGTGCAAGCAAGTCGGCTTTTTCAGCTCGTTGTTTTTCCGAATCCCATTCATACCATAAATTAATAATGTAGTAAAAACCACTCCATGCCACAAGCGTAGGAATTCTTGATATTATAGTTCCTTCAATGCTTAACAACGTTCTTGAAGTTATAGCAGATGAACCGACAATAACATTACTTAATAATGCATCAGCTATAAACCAAATGTGGGTAGAAATGATGCATATTATAGTAATCCACAAAGCTGTTAAAAGAATCGAGCGTTTTTTATAACCGATTTTTCTGTAAATTAATCTCAACCCGATGCTGAATAAAAAACCTGTAAAATAAGTAATTGCAATTCCTACAACAGTGATATAATCATTTAATTTGTGAGAATAAAAAAGAAATAGTATTAAAAGGTACAATGCTAGCCATCCGCTAATATTCAATATCCAAAAAAGGAAATTTTTGTTGTTGCTTATTTTTACGAAAATCATATATGTAAAATAAAAGATAAATAATTAGTATTCAGTATATTTTTCTGTAAACGGTTATTTACTTCTATGTAAGGTATAAATTAATTTTTTCCTTTAGGAGAAGATTTTAACCGTTAGTAGAAATTTATTAGTTGAATGAATTTATTCCCCGTATTTTGAGTAAAAAATATTTTAATAATTTCTAATTTTATATAATGAAAACAAAAATAAAAATTACATTTTTTAGCTACAAAATCCTTATTTTCTTTTTATTTACTAATCCAATTTTAATCTATTCACAAAATTACATTTCCACGCCGGAATGTGTAAGTTATGATAGTTTATATAACAGATATTTAGTCTCTTGCTTTAGTGTAGGCAGAATAGTAGCAATTGATTCAAATGGAATTCAAAGTATATTCATTGGTGGACTTGGATATGCATACAGTCATACAATTTATGGCAATGCTATATATGTTTCAACGATGAAAACAATAAAAGGATTTGACCTTGCGAGTGGTTCATTAGTTTTCAACGTATACATTTCCTCAGCACATCAGTTGGACGGAATGACAACTGATACTTCGGGAAATTTATATGTAGTTGATTTCCACTATGGAGGGACAAGTGACCAGATTTTTAAAATTAATTTAATTACTCAAGCATATTCAACATTTGTTCCGGCAGGGATTGGATTAGTACATATGCCTCAGGATTTATTTTATGATAAACCAAATAACAGGTTGATAGTTGTCTCAGCAACAACAAATGGACCCATACAGGCAGTCAATCTTTCGGACTCATCCATATCCAATATACTTGCAACCACATCGGGTTCTTTCGATGGAATTGAAATGGATACATCAGGAAATTATTACCTTTCCAACTGGGAATTAAAAACGGTAATAAAATACGACCATAATTTTTCAAATCCGCCAATTACAATATATACAGGACAAAGTGCACCCTCGAATCTTGGATATAACAAAAAGAAACATGTTCTGGCTGTCCCATTCTTTAATGCTAATACAGTTATTTTTTTGCAACTCGGAAGTTCAGGTATAATTAAAAAAACTAATGAGCTTGCCAATGATTATAAATTATTTCAAAATTTTCCTAATCCTTTTAATCCTTCAACGAGAATTAAATTTAAGATTAAAGATTCAAGGTTTGTAACATTAAAAGTCTACGATTTGCTTGGAAAAGAAGTATTTACATTGGTAAATGAAAAATTAAAAGCAGGCGAATATGAAGTTCAGTTTCCCAGTAGCCAATTATCCGATATGCAATTAACAAGCGGGATATATCTTTATAGAATATCAGCAGGTAAATTCACTGACGTAAAAAAAATGATATTTGTAAAATAAATAAAAAAATTATGAAAAATTTCTTTTTATATTTAGTTTCTATTATTCTTTTTTGTAATTCTTTAAATTCACAATGGGTTTCACAAACCGGCGGAGTAAATGTTATGCTGGAATCTGTTTATTTTATAAATGAAAACATCGGTTGGATTGCAGGTGACGGAGGAGCAATTTTAAAAACAACAAATAGCGGAGAAAATTGGTTTTTGCAGGTAAGCGGGGTTTCGACAATTCTGGAATATGTATATTTCTTAAATGAAAATTCTGGTTGGGTTGTAGGAAATTTTGGAGTGTTACTTAATACAACAAACGGTGGTGCAAATTGGAATTTAATTAACTTGGGATTAAGCGATTATTTTCTCTCAATATTTTTTGTAAATCAAAATATAGGTTGGATTTCAGGAAACAATGGTGTAATTTTAAAAACTACAAACAGCGGATTAAATTGGTTTATTCAAAACAATGGCACTACTGATTTTTATAATACAATATTTTTTATTAACGAAAACACAGGTTGGGTCGGAGGATATTATGAAACTTCAGATGGGTACGTCAGTAAAATGCTTAAAACAACAAATAGTGGATTAAATTGGAATACCATTTCTTCGGGTACTCCTGACATTTTTAGCTGTATTTTATTCAAAAATCCCGATACAGGTTGGGTTGTAGGAAGTTATTATTCGGGCGGATTTACTGGAAATATATTAAAGTCTACTAATGGCGGAATAAATTGGACGAGAAAAGTATTAGGAACAGCAAGTGGTTTTGGCTCAGTATTTTTTGTGAACAATAATACCGGCTGGGCTGTCGGAGGTAGTGGTAAGATATTAAAAACTTATAACGGAGGAGAAAATTGGGTTGCACAAACCTCGGGTACATCGAGTTATCTTCTTTCAACTTATTTTGTAAACGATTTTACAGGTTGGGCAGTTGGATTGAATGGTACAATACTAAAGACATCGAATGCAGGCTCGACTTTTGTAAAAGAAATCAGAAAAAATCCGCCTAATAGTTTTAAATTATTCCAAAACTATCCGAATCCGTTTAATCCATATACGATTATAAGATTTCAGATTAAAGATTTTAAATTTGTAACGCTAAAGGTATATGACGTTTTGGGAAAAGAAGTTGTAACTTTAGTTAATGAAAAGTTGAAAGCTGGTACATACGAAATCATATTTGATACTCGCTGGCAAAGAGATGGAATTATTCTTCCATCCGGAATTTATTTCTATAAAATAACTGCCGGGGATTTCTTTGAAACGAAAAGAATGATGCTTTTAAAATAAGGCTTTTCTCCGTTAACTTAAATTATCATAAAAAAACCCTTTTGTTTTTATTCTTAATGGTTTTGTATTATTGATTCTAGATATCTTACAGTTTTAGTTCCGCCTTTATTTCTTTCAATATATCTTTAAGTTGTGGAATATCTTTAAACCATTCTTTGCCGGTGATTTCGTTTGTACAGGCGGAATAAACCTGCGATATCAGCGTTTTGAGTTTGAAAGTCAAGGGCTTTGGCTTTAATTCGCAGATTTCTTTCCAATTCTGCCTGTCTCTTTTCTTTGCTTTCTCTACAGCATCATTCCAGGGTGTATTGCGATAATATATTCTTGCAATTTCTTTACTGACGGGCAATCCGTCGTGTGTAAATCGGCATTCGTCCAGTGTCCCTAAGACGTCAACGACCATAAGTCTTCTGTTTAAGTCAAAACCCACTTCAATTTTCCCGTCTTCGTTTACCAGCCCGATTCGTGAAAACTCATTTGTTATCAGATTATTAACCGTACCTGTTAGTTTCCTTAAATCAGCCAGCTCATCATCGCTAAGACCTGAAATTTCCTGAGCTTCTTTCCATCTCATATATCTGTCAGTTATTTCCAGTTTCGTGGAGACATCGTAAATCGGCTTGTCGAGCTTCTGATTCGGCTCCGGCATTTTATCAAGCCCGATATCGTTCGGGGTGATTTCGCCGTTTTTTAGTCTTTTAAAAACACTGCTCCCCGGCGGCAGAAAGTTTCTGTATATTACTTCCAGCGGAATCAGAAAACCGCCCTCTTTAATCTTGTAATCCGAATAATCGTATTTGTCTCCCGAAAGTTTCGGTTTTATTACACGCAGCAGTTTCATCTGCATAATGTTCGTGGGGCTTTTCAGACTCGACAGCCTTTTTACATCGTCATTTTCAACAAGCCCGAGATAATGAGTCGGGATATTAATAGATTCGAGCTTCTCAAAAAAATATGCACCGAGTATGGATATTGCGGAACCTTTATTCGGAATCAGGTCGGGCATTTCGCCCCAGTCAAAAACAGAATATCTGTCCGAGTAAATAAATCTTCCTATCCCGTGCTCTTCTCTTGAAGCTTCCTTCAGTATTTTTAAGTCTTTAACACTACCCATTCTGAACCTCCGCGTCGTCATTAATTAATACATCTTTAATTTTTTTCTGGTATTCCATTACTTTATTTTTGATCTTCTCATCGGTTAAGCCGAATATTTTAGCAGCTGCAAGTGCGGCATTCTCAGCTTCGGTTACAACCATAGGTGCGATGCCAGAAGGCATTCTGAGACTGGAATAAATATCCGTTCCTCCGAATTTCTCGCTGTACGGCGGACACGCTATCACGGGACAATGAGTCTGTCCGTCGGTGAATCCGCTTAATGCATTGCTCCTTCCGGCGACCGTTATGAAAACCACGTTTTCCTTTTCGAATTCTTTTATCAGTTCATAACATTTCAAAGGCAATTTATGTGCAGAGGCGATTCTCAAGACACTTTCGATTCCGAAGTTTTCAAGCGCCTTTGCAATTTTTTTCGACCATTCGAGGTCGGCTTTTGAACCCATTATTATTACTGCTTTGTTCATATTTAATTTTTTTTATGCAAAAAATTATTGATTGGTTTATGTAAATTTATCTTATAAAATTGTAAATTAAAATATAAATATTTGGAAATTTTAAAAACATCATTTACCGATATCTCATCTTTTAATACAAGAAAAATCGAAATTGAAATTCCTAAAAACGCAATTCTTGCCTGTTTAATACTTTATACGTTTTGGAATTGTAAAAATATTTGTATGTTTGCAGAAGAACACGGTAACAGGTTTGGAAAATAAATTTCATTTTAAAAATATAAAATAACGCCAATGAAACGACTGATATTATTTTTTTCCCTGTTTTGTATAGTCAATGGCTATTCGCAGCAAATCTCAAAAGCGAATAATACAATATATTTGGATTTTGGATTGATTTTTTCCCGAAGTGCAGTTGCGATGGGGTGCGGCTTAAATTACGAAAGGATGCTAAACGATAATTTTAGTATTAGAGGCGGAGTGAACATTGGTTTTTTCGGAGCGGGTGTTTCAGGAGATGCTATTTCGGGAACATGCCTGAGCTTTCCCGTAACATTTAACTATATGACCAAAAATAAAAATAAATTTGAAGCCGGACTTGGAGGCGGTCCATTTTTTAATATTGACCAGGAAAAAAGTTTTTCATTCTTTCCCGCTGGTAAAATTGGCTACAGGTACCAGCCTGACGAAGGAGGTCTGATGCTGAAGGCAGGACTGGAAATTCCCGCTAATACATATTTGTCATTCGGAGGAATAGGATATAGTTTTAAATAAAAAAGCCTGCAAAAAAACTTATAAGGAAATAAATAATATTGTGCATTTGAAATTGAAAATTGTACATTGAATGTGGTACACTCGGGGTCCCGATGAATCGGGAGAACCCCCGACCCGTCACGATAAGTCGGGACTACTTTTCCACAATAAAAAACCCCGTAAAAAGATTTACAGGGTAAAAGAAACGTACACTCGGGGGGACTCGAACCCCCGACCCGCTGATTAAGAGTCAGCTGCTCTACCAACTGAGCTACGAATGCGGTTCAATTTACTGGAATTAAATTTTATTTTCAATTCAGAATTGAAGTTTTTGGTGTATTGAGGGAATACTATAAGATTAATGCAGAATTTGTTTGCTTTAACTGCAGGAAATACGGTATTTCAAACAAAATTAAAAATTATTTTAAAAGAAAATCCTGAATACAATTTTGAATTCACATTCTAACAGAAACTAATGCCTGTTATGAAACCTTATTCTATGACCATTACGGCTTCTTTGTATTCTCGTATTAATGTCTCCATCAATTCTTTCACGGAAATGATTTCCTTAACTTTGTAAGCATTTTCACCGGCAAAAGCAAATCCGTGCTCTAAATTTCCCTTGTATGCGTTAGCCAGTGCAAATGCAATACAATATGGAGTTGTCTGGTAATCACAGGTTTTTATGCAATGGTATGGACATTTAAATGGATGCTTTTTCCCTTCTTCAACTGCTTCGATAAATTTATTTCTTATCGCCCGACCCGGCATACCGACAGGACTTTTAATAATGACAATATCCTCTTCTTTGGAATCTATATACGTCTGTTTAAATTCATCGGAAGCATCACATTCAAAAGTTGATACAAATCTCGTTCCCATTTGAACACCGGATGCACCGAGTTGAAAGAATTTATAAATATCCTCTCCCGTATATATCCCGCCCGCTGCAATAACAGGTATCAATCGCCCATATTTTTTTTCGAATGGTTTTAGTGCTTCTATTACTTCAGGAATTATTTTTTCCAGGATATAATCTATATCATCAATTTGCTCTTCTTTAAATCCTAAATGCCCGCCTGCAAGCGGACCTTCTACAACCACAGCATCGGGCAGATAGTTGTATTTCTCTGTCCACGTCTTTGTTATTATTGTGGTTGCTCTTGCCGAAGATACTATCGGGACTAATTTTGTTTTGGCATCTTTTTTCAAAAACTGCGGAAGATGTAGCGGTAAACCTGCTCCGGAGAATATTATGTCTATCTTTTCCTCGATGCAAGTATTTATCATATCGGCATAATTTGTCAATGCAACCATTATATTAACTCCTATGATACCTTTTGTTAACTCTCTTGCTTTTTTAATTTCTCTTTTTAAAGCTCTGATGCTTGCTTCGATAAAATTTGAGCCGTTATCCGGTTCCTGAAAACCAATGCCGGCCGTAGCAATTACACCTATTCCGCCTTCATTAGCAACTGCTGCAGCAAGATTTGCGAGAGAAATCCTGACTCCCATCCCTCCCTGTATTATCGGTAGTTTTGCTAATAAATCGCCTATTTTTAATTCTTTTAAATTCATATAAATTCATCGTTTATTTTATAATGCATTATTCATACATAATTTTGTTCTAAAAAATTTTTCGGATTTAATATATACGAGTGAATTTATCTCGTTTAATGGTGATTAAACGAAGCGGAACTGTATCGTAGAAAACGGGATATTTAATTATCCAAAAGTATAATAAAAAATTCTTAATTAATATAGCTTCTATTTATAACAAAAATAAGTGTAAAAAGATGCCTCTTTATTGAATTCACTTCGTATGAAGACTTGTAATATTAATTATGACAGATTATTTCTCATATATGTTTCGTAAATTATAAGTGTTAGCTTTGCAATATCTGTTGTTAGCTTTTTTGACAATATCAATTCCAAAGCAAAACAACTTTTTGAATACAATAAAAAATAAAATGAAAACAGAATCTTTAAAACTTAGTAAAAATATACTTTCCCTTCTCGAAAAGAACGGAATTGTCATAGCAACACCAATTCAAAAAAAAATTATACCGGCCGTATTGGCAGGCAGGGATGTACTTGCACAATCTGAAACAGGGTCAGGTAAAACTATCAGCTTTGCAATTCCAATTATAGAGCAAATTCAATCAAATGATAATTTAGTTTCTCTTATTCTTGTCCCTACACGTGAGCTTTGTACACAGGTAACGGAAGAATTTGTAAAATTCTCTCACGGTAAACGCCTCGGTATCACCGCAGTATATGGCGGTGTATCAATAGATAATCAAATTAGAAAAATTAAAAAGACAAATATTATTGTAGCAACTCCGGGAAGGCTGATTGACCTGATTGACCGTAAAATCGTTCACCTGAATAAAATAAAATTTCTCGTTTTCGATGAAGCTGATAGGATGCTTGATATGGGATTCATTCACGATATAGAAAAAATCCTGAAACAAATGCCCCATAAATTGCAAACGATGCTTTTCAGTGCAACTGTCTCAAAAGAAATTACGGTACTCAGTAAAAAATATCTTTTCAATCCTGTTCACGTGATACTGGAATCGTCTGTTGACCCGGGTTTTCTGCATCAGACATATTACCAGACAACACCTGATAAAAAATTACCGCTCCTTATTCATCTTTTAAAAAAGGAAAGAGACCTCTCGCTTGTTTTTTGTAACCGCAAACACATAACATCGAAACTGGCAGATAAGCTGACCAAATTCGGGATACAGGCAAAGTGCCTTCACGGTGATATGTCCCAAAGCCAGCGTGAACGCGTAACCTCTGATTTCCGGAATAAAAAATTCAAAATTCTTATAGCAACTGACGTAGCATCGAGGGGTTTGCATATAGAAGATATAAGTCATGTTTATAATTACGAAATTCCAAAAGATGTTGATTCCTATACGCACCGCATTGGCAGGACTGCAAGAGCAGGTAAAAAAGGAGAGGCTATTTCGCTCGTTACCAACGGGGAAGAACAAAAATTCTTCAAGCAAATTTTATTTAATTACAGGGGTATTATTCAGCTTAAAACAATCAACGGTGAATTGTTTGCTGATATTGAGAAAAATTTGAAGAGTAATAGTAAAAAAGAAAAAATTAGATTCGGAGAACATAAATCTGGTAAGAAAGAAATAAATAAATCATTATTCGGGAATAAAAAATGGAAGAAGCACGAATCTGTAAACAGGGGAACAAAAGATTGGGAAGAATTGATATCTTTAATTAAGAGTGACGAAAAAAATAATCGTTTTTCAAGTAAAGACAGAAATGATTCTTATACGAGAGTTAAGTCGGATATAAATAGAAAAAATAAAACCCGATTCTTTGGAAAAAGAAAATCAAAATTCTGAAAATACTTACAACTAAAGGAAGATAATAATCACGGAATATGATCTTATAGAATTATCGAATGATTTTTAAAAAAGGGTCGTTATTACTTTTCCACTTCATTGTGAGTCAGCTTCTCTACCAACTGAGCTACGAGTGCGGTTCAAATTACTAGAATCAAAAATTTTATTCAATTCAGAATTGTGTAAGTCAGGATTTGCTTTCCTGTCATTAATGATATTCTATATGCAATATATGTATAATAAAGAGGGGACTTATTCTCATACTATTTTTAATTATATTACGTAATAACGTTAGCTCAATGTGCTTTTACAAAAATCCTGCAATTTTTTAAGTTAAAGATGTTTAAAAAAAATGAAAAAGATATTTTCCATACCGAGACATTTAATTTTTCTTGTTCTCGTTTTTTTGTCGGGGATGTTTCTTTTTATGATTTTCAGACTCTTTTTACTGTTGGCCTATTTTAATCAGACAGCAAATATTCCTGCGGAACAGATTATTTATGCGTTATTTAATCGGGGAAGTTTGTTTGACCAAAATATTAATTCCTTAATTATTTCGGTACCTTTCATATTATTGTCTGTCAGCTATCTGTTTAATATAAAAAATTATCTGGCAGAGAAAATTACATTTTATTTTATAATAGCGGTTTCGGTTTTATGCATTATTATTATGTCTGCGGATATTCCTTATTTTGGATATTACAATTCAAGAATTACTAAAGGAATTCTGAGCTGGTCTGATGAATTACCGACTATGATAAGTGCAGTGCTCTTACAATTCAGCTATTTGAAATATTTTATATTATTTCTTATAACGGAATCTTTATATATATATTGGGTCAGGTTAATTTCAAGAAAAACTATTTTTGTTGAGAATAATGATAGAGATCCCATCGCCAAAAAGATTTTTATTACTTTGCTAACGGGCTTTATTGTTTATATAGGTATAAGGGGAGAATATAAATTTGATGTCAATGCGGAACCGTTAAAATCGAAAAATGCCTTTTTCTCGGATTACTCGTTTCCAAATCAATTAAGCTTTAACGGTGTTTATTCTTTCTTTGATAGTTTCAAATATAATAAAATAAAAGTAATTGACGATAATGAGGCAATCGTAAACGTGAGAAAGTATCTTGGCATTACGGATTCATTCGATTCCCCTTTAGCGCGTAATATAAAATCCGGCGGTGAAATAAAAAGGTATAATGTCGTACTGGTTCTTATTGAGAGCCTGAGCGCGAACAGGATGAAAAGATACGGAAATATAAATGCTATAACTCCGAACCTGGATAGTCTGGCTGATGTATCTTTGACATTTGATAATTTTTATTCCGCCGGAATACACACGTGGAACGGATTGATGGCGGCTTTGTTCGGTTATCCGTCTGTTTTGAACTACAAGCATATAAACAATCCCCTGAGCGCTAGCCAGAAATTTTCCGGTATTGCCGAAATTCTTAAAGAGAACAATTATCATACGGTTTTCTTTTGCGCGGGCGACAAAAAATTCGATAATATGAACGGGTTCCTGCTTAATAACGGTTTTGATGAAATTGTCAGCAATGAAAATTATCCAAAAGAATGGCTTACGACATTTTGGGGAGCACCCGATGAATATATGTATGAATATGCCGGCAAAAAACTGACAGAATTAAGCAGAGACGGTAAATCTTTCTTTGCAGCAATATTAACTACTTCGAGCCACGAAGCTCTGGAGTTACCCGGAAATACTGTTTTTAAACCTAAATATGATTATTTGTATGACCAGCTTTTCGAATATACCGATTGGTCGGTAGGGAAATTTTTAAATGAAGTAAAAAAGGAAGATTGGTTTAATAACACGATTTTTGTTTTTACCGCTGACCACGGTCAGAATTTCGATTTTACGTACGATATGTCCCTCTCATACCACCACATACCGTTAATAATTTATTCTCCTGATAATATAAAACCTGAAAAAATTGAACGGCTGGGTCTGCAGATTGATTTATTTCCCACGATACTGGGAATCTTGAATGTTTCGTATGTCAATAATACTTTCGGGATAGATTTATTGAAGCAGAAAAGAGAGTATGCGTTTTTTTCCGGCGATACCGAAATAGGCTGTTTGGATGATGAGTATTATCTTGTCATGAGACAAAACGGAACCGAATCTTTTTACAAATACAGGAATAAAGACGTGAAAAATTATCTGCCCGAAAATGAAAAACTTGCCGAGAGTATGAAAAAATATACTGTCTCGATGCTCCAGGTATCCACATGGCTGATTGATAATATGAAAGTAGGTCTTAAGTAATTTTTAAAGAAAATCCCGGGATGAATGAATTTGTTTACAACGGAATAACAGCCTTGGCTTTCTTTCGTTTTTTGTAGAGCTTTATCATTAATATACAGGTCACAATCAGACAGGCAACACAAACAACCGGAATAATAATCGCAAGAATTGTTGTAATTAAAGATCCTGCAAATTCCATTGATGCAACGATGAAGTTGCCAAAACCTCCCGTAGTTCCTGAAGATACAGCTCTCATTGCTACGGTACCGGATTGTACAAGACCCGCTACTCCTCCACCCGCAATTATGGCTAATGACCACTTTAAAAGCGGGGACATGTCTGCATAAACCGAGACGGATACCAATACACCCGATAACACGGCAAGAGGATAAGTGACAGTGTCCAGCGCATTATCGAGCCACGGAATATAGTATGCGCCAATCTCAAATAATGTCGCACAGGAAAACGTAATAAGCGCTGGTAAACTTCCTATCCATCCGAAGTCGCCGCTTAATTCTAATGTGCCTGTCATCGAAGCAATGCTGAGCCCGAGAAGCGGGATGAAAACTCTGAAACCGCTTGCCGCACTTAAACCAATTCCAATTAGTATGCTTAAAAATAGTTCCATTTTTATATTATGCTTTGTTAAGATAAATAATATAACATTTCCATAGATTTTGAATAACATTTTGTTCTTCTTTTAGGGCATCTGTACCTGCAGAGCTGATTTATTATTAACTACTATTTATTACTTGCCTTTCTTTTCTTTTCCTTCGTTTTTGTCTTCTTTTTTCTGCTCTTTCTTTTCTTCTTTATTTTCCTTTTTCATTTCTTTGTTTTCCTGCTTCTGTTCTTTTTTTACCTCTTTCTTTAAATTAATAGATAATGCGGATATTTTTTTAAAAATATAAATACTGAATTTTATTTAATGCAAGTAAAAGCGTAAATCTTTTCGCAATAAAAGTAAAATATGCACGGGTAAAATGAATTTATATCAAATGAATCGAGTTGTAAAGTCAAAAATTTCAAATTGGAGGGGATAAATATTCGTAATTTGAAACGGGAAGAGGAAAATTTAATGAATTTATTTATTATGATAAGAAAATTAGTTTAGTGTAAAAAAAATAGAATGAACTGTTTCTTCGTCAGTGATTTGCACGGCAAAACGTACAGATACGAAAAATTATTCGAACTTATTTTGAAAGAAGTTCCCGATGTGGTTTTTGTCGGCGGCGATATCCTGCCATCTTATACTCACAGGTTTTCTTCGAACGATATATTCGATGAGTTTATCGAAGATTATTTTTTGAAAAAATTGTTATCCCTGAAAGAAAATTTGAAAGATAAATACCCTGAAGTGCTGATTATTTTCGGAAATGATGATTTGAGGGTGGAAGAAGAAAGAATTATTGAAGGGGAGAAATTAAAAGTATTAAGATATATAAATCAAAAAAAAGTGGAATTAGAAGGCGTGAAAATTTTCGGATACAGTTTTGTCCCGCCTACACCGTTTTTGTTGAAGGACTGGGAGAAGTATGATGTATCCAGGTATGTTGACCCCGGATGCGTGTCACCCGAGGAAGGCTTCAGGTCGGTTAAAATCGAAGAGTCAGAAATAAAATTTTCAACCATTAAAAATGACCTTGATTTGCTGACGAGGGATGAAGAATTGTCGAATTCAATATTTCTTTTCCATTCCCCTCCCTATAAGACAAATCTTGACCGTATTGCAAATGACGGGAAATTCTATGAACACGTGCCGCTCGATTTATTTGCAGGAAGTATCGCAATTAAGAAATTTATAGAAGAAAAACAGCCCTTGCTTACACTCCACGGGCATATACACGAATCGACAAGGTTAACTGACAGCTGGAAGGATATTATCGGCAGGACAACTTGTCTTAACGCATCCCACGATGGTCCCGAATTATCGTTAATTAAATTTAATTTATATAAAATTAACGAGGCAGTAAGAGAATTAATTTAAATATTTAAGATTTAATTGGCAGCAGTTTCGCTGCATCCGTTATTGCATTTATCTTTACAGCCCAACTGGTTTTCTTTTCGATGTCGTCATCAGTAACAAAATGAACATCCAGCAAACCGTTTGTTTTATATCCTGTTCTGATAAAGTTTATTTCACTCAGGCATTTACTCCATCCGTCCAGCCAGGTTCTGAATTCTTCTATTGCATTGGTGTAATGGTTAATATGAACAAGTATATCTATGTCGCTTCCCGGACCGGCTGTTGCGTTTTTAACGCTTCCGAATATATAAATACCCTGAATCCCGTATGACCCAGATTTTACTTGAGCGGCAATTTGTTCAGCCATTTTGTAACGCCATTTCCAGTGATCACTCTGTCTTCTCTCGGTTGATTCAAATGTATCGGTCTCCATCGCTTTTCCTGCATACGGTGTAGCAAACATCGCTAGTGCTTCGTCGAAATCCGCATTGACGAGTATTCTTAATATCATTCCGTTTTTTGTTGCGGGTACATCTATTACATTTATCACATCTTTTAAATGGGAATATTCCGGTACCAAATCTGCGAATATGTTTTTTGACCTTTTTAAAAACAGCTCATTAAATATCACATCCTGGTCATCGGGATATAAAGGAAGATATCTTATCGATGCTTCCACCAAGTCCTGAAAGAAATGTGTCCCGAAAGATAAATCGGGTGTATAATTACCCTTCTTTCTGGCAATTTCTATCAGCATGGATGTATTGTTAATATCCGAGTAAGTAACATTTACTCCGAGTTTTATATCGCCCCTGCTTCCCCATCTTCCCGGACCCATTAATATAAATTGTCTTTTCGGAAGTATATTATTCAGTTTTCCGACTGCTTTTCCGACGGACAGCAGCTCTGATTTGCTTTCTATTTCATTATATTTTTGTGGGTCAACATATACTATATGTGTTACTTCAGGGACTTTTCCGTTTGAAATATATTTATTTGCAGTAAATAAAATGCTTTCTCTGGAAACGTCTCTCGGTATCGGGTCAGGCGCGATTTCTCTTGTTCTGCTTTGAGGTCGGCATTGTAACAAATAAAAATCCTTTCCGTCGTATGCAAACTCTATGTCGACCGGTGCTTTTGTCTTTTCCTGAAGCAGGTTAAGTATTGATTTGATTTGCTTGATAAAGTTTGTATTTTTTATCAGTCCGTCAAAGGTTATTACTACATCGGAATTCGATTTTTCAATTCCGTAACCTAACGGGGTTATTACATGGTTGTCTTTGATGAGGGAAATAATGTTGTTCAGTTTTGGATATAAATCTCCCACTTCTTCAAATACCTCTTTGATTTCCTTCGTCTGAAATTCACCTGTCTTAAGGTTTATTAAATCGATTTTTGCGGGAGAGTATTTAATGATTTCGTCAACAGTTATATTTACCCTCAGATTTGGCTGACCCGGAGCAATCAGCAGCGGATAATCGTCGCTTAACCTGTCCACTGCCCGTGTTCCGAGTCCCGGTACCATGCGCAGTAAACCGTCTTCGCGTTTGATTCTCGGTGACCATCTAAATTCGTTGTTGCTGAATGCAACACCTGCAAATGACGGAAAGAAATAGTCGCCGACCTTTTGCCCGACAACCTGCTGTATCATAATTCCCATTTCTTCGTGAAAGTCCAGCAAACCTCTTTCAGCACGGTATTCAATCGGGTCAGGACTGAATGTTGATGCATATACTTCCGCAATTACATCCATCAGTGCATTCAGCCTTTCTTTTTTAGTCCCAATGTTGGCAAGGAAAAGACTTTTATATTTTCCGGAAAATGCTGCGCCGACCTGGTCTTCAAGCAAACTTGAACTGCGGACTATTAAGGGTGTGTCACCCAAATCATCCAGTGCGACCGATAATCCTTGAACCATTTCCGGGGGGAAGAGGGAATTCTTGAATATCTGTATTATGTGTGGATATTCCCGCCTTATTTCCTCTATATCCTTGTATTTTTGCTCGATTACTTCCTCAAGATTATTATATTGCAGGAAACTAATTATTCCGTCGGATGGGATATACCACGTTTTTGGAATTTTTATATTTGTAAGTAATTCGTTTTCCTTCGAAAACTTGTTGATAATATTCGAAGCCAGAAATATTCCTGCGCTTTTTCCGCCGAGTTTTCCGTGACTTGTGGGTGCGAAAATGATTTTGTCAATTAAACTTGAAAAATCGTCCAAGTCTGTGTATTCCTTAGCAAGTGTTATGAATTCGGTTTGCTCCGTAAAAAATCTTCTGATTAGTGAAACTCTAAGACCCTTTTCTATCGAATAAGATACTTCGTCTTTTTCTATTTCTGTATTATAATGCTTCCTCAATATCTCGCTGATTGTCGGAAGGGAAGTGTTGTAATTCTCTACTGCTTTTACAAGAGAACTGACTTTATCGTCTGTTATCCATTTTTGAACTTTTTCGATGACATCTTCATCTTTTAAATACTTTCCGGTTAATTGTAAAATTGTTTCTTCGTATTCTTTTACATTTACTGTTTTTCTCTTTATGGGTTTATTCTCATCTAACAGAGAATTTTCATCGAGAGATTTTGTCACGGTACTTGAACTTGTTAAAAAATCATTTGCTTCTTTAATATCATTCCAGCAAAGATGATATAGTAATTTTCTCAGAATTGTTCTATATAATACAGGGTCTGTTCTTTTCAGCATTCCAATAATAATCCGCCAATTCCCATTTGAACCTTTTTCGGTTTTACTCTTTATTTCTTTAAGATTCTCGAGTGCTTTTTTTGATTCTTCGTGGCGAATGTATAGTGCAAGTTTATCCGCAATTGTATCGAGAAGTCTCCGCTCTTCTTTCAAGAAAGGTCCCTCATCGAATTTTGGAACTTCTTTAACGTAATAAACGCGTACATCCCCTTCATCTTCATCATCGATTATTATATCCGAATTGAGATAGTATTCACTTTCTGTATAATCTTTGCTCTTGTAGCTTGTATTCCCGATTGTGATTACTGCTCTTGCCAAATCGGGGAACTGGAAACCGAATGGTATCGCATTAACGACTATATTAAATACTTCGTCAGGAGTCAATTCAGAGTTGCTTATGGCATCTTCAATTGTGTAAATACAATTAAGCTCTTTTGCTCTTTCCTCCAGAGCGTGGACAAGATTGTTCAGATTTCTTGGGTTTGTGGTCATTTTTTGATAATTCCTCTGCCTTTTCTTCCATCTACTAAAATCTTCAATGGCTTTTCTAGCTTAATATGCTTAACATATTTCAAATCTTCAATTACTTTTTTAGTTTCCATCCAATCCCAGTCGATTTTAAATTCACTGTCGTGATGAATCGAAAAATATGACACCTTAAAACTCGTAAGATTGTGAAAGAAATGTGAACCCTGACTTAAATCTACGTTAAATTCGGGAAGTGTCAGCTCGACTATTGCTTTTGCAGTGGAGATTTGACCCCAGTTCACAGGAATTCCAAGCCATGGGTCGGAGCTTCCCCATCTGCCAAAACCCATATATAATGCTTTGGTCTCGCTGAGCAGTAGATTTCTGTTTATTGTCTCTATTTCTTCTGCAATTAATTTTGTGTTTGATGTTTCGAAAATATCCTTTTTTACAAAGACAATATCACATATATCATCGACCACTCCGTTGCCCAGTACCGTTTTTGATGCCAGTAAATTTTCAGTGGAATCTAATTCGTCATCGGAAATATCCACGATATCCTTGGATACAAACATTGGTCTTAACTGAAGAAAATGGAAATTCAGCATTTCGTCTCGTTTGTTGTAGGTCATTGCGAATTCGATTTCAATCGGATTTCCTGAAGCCTGCTCACAGATTTTCAGCATATCCTGCATAAATTTGTTCAGTCCGAATTCGTCTATATGCAATAAGGGCGAGAAATTAATTACACGCGGTCCTTCGTTTCCGGTTCCCATTATGATTTTATCGGAAGACCTGTCGTAAGTGGAGGCAATAAATCTGAGTGTTCCGTCGTAATCGGCATCGTTTAAGCCAAGCTCAAACATATATTCCGTTTCTTTAATCGGGTCATATTTAAAAACAGGTCCCATATTGATTGCCCAGAATTTCACCTGTGTTTTTTTCAGCATATCAGAAATTCCCGCAAATGGAGGCGATATCTTCGGGAATGAAGGTGTGTAATTCCATGCTATACCGTCATCGACAATTGTTTTCCCAAGACCGAGTGCCAATTGTACGACACCCTGTTCTGGTTTCGATCTGCCGGACGGGTAATAATTGTACGAACGTGCAACACCCGATATCTCAGGATAAAATCTGTCGTAATGTCTCTGTCCCGCAACTTCCTGTATGACGACAGCCATTTTTTCGTCTTCAATGTTCCGTTTAATCCCCTTGAAATAGTCCTTGGCTTTCTTCATAAAGACTGATGAATATACCAGCTTGATTGCTTCGCTTAAGATTTTATTTCTGTCGTTTATAAAAGGAGAGTTGTTTGCGACCATTTTTGTTTCGTATATGCCGGCGAAAGGTTCTTCGAGACTGTCTTCAAGCATGCTTGATGACCTGACGGCTAGAGGTGTGTGCAAATCCTGAATCAGTGCTCTCAGCTGTCCGACTATTTCTACGGGTAACGAAGCTTTTTGAAAATGCATTGCAATTGAAGTGTCGTCATCGCCGGAAAGCCCTTTTTCGAGTAAATTGTTTCTTTTAATAAAATCGTCAAAGATGCCGGTCTTTAGAATTGTGAAATTTGGAACCGTTATATTTATGTGCGGATAAAGACCCTTGTTAAAATTTTCATCAATGATTTTCTGAATAAAAACCAGACCGTTACCTTTTCCCCCCGATTCTCCGTTGCCTAAAGTCTTGATTTCTTTTTTATGCTCTGAATTCATTGAAGATGGTTTTTATTTAAACGGAAAGTATATTTAAAAAAGAAAAATGCCGGAGACCCCAAACTCCGGCAATTTTTCTCGTCTTCATTCGTCGTTTTATACCCAACCTCTGTCTTTACAAGCCTGAGCAACACGGCTTATCGAAATCACATATGCGGCATCTCTCATATACAAATTCTTTTTCTTTGCCAGTTCAACTACGGATGTAAACGCTGCGGTCATTATGTAATCAAGTTTACCAAGTACTTCGTCTTTTTCCCAGAAGTAATTCATATTGCACTGTACCTGTTCGAAATAACTGCATGTTACACCGCCTGCATTTGCCAGAAAATCTGGAATCAAGAATATTTTCTTTTCTTCTATAATTTTATCGGCTTCAGGTGTCGTAGGACCATTGGCGCCTTCGGCAATAATCTTTACCTTATTGCTTACTTTTTTAATGTTGTCTTCCCTTATCTGGTTTTCAAGAGCTGCTGGAATTAATATATCGATATCCTGTTCAATCCATGCTTCGCCGTCTAAGATTTCATATCCAAGTCCTTTTGCCTTCTCCTTGTTGATTCCTCCGAACCTGTCTGTGATTCCGATAAGTTCTTCGAGCGTTATTCCGGATTTTTTCCTGAATGAATATGACTTTTGGTCGCTCTGGTCCCAGCATGAAACACATATTACTTTTCCGCCGAGCTTTGTGTACAATTCCAATGCATATTGGGCTACATTTCCGAATCCCTGAATACTCGCTGTGGTATCTTCAGGTCTGATGTTGAGCTGTTTTAATGCTTCTCTTAAGGTGAATATTACACCATAACCCGTGGCTTCTGTTCTTCCAAGTGAGCCGCCCATTCCGACCGGTTTACCTGTAATGAATCCGGGATATTTTGAACCTTTTATTGCTTCGAATTCATCCAGCATCCAGAGCATATGCTGTGAGCTTGTCATTACATCGGGAGCCGGAACGTCGTTTAGAGGTCCGACGTCTTTTGCCATTTGCCTCACCCATCCTCTGCAGATTTGCTCTTGTTCTCTCATGCTTAAATTATGCGGGTCACAAATTACACCGCCTTTACCGCCGCCTAATGGGATACCTACGACTGCGCATTTCCAGGTCATCCACATCGATAGTGCTTTTACCGTATCGATGGTTTCCTGCGGGTGAAATCTTATACCGCCTTTGCAGGGACCAAATGCGTCGTTGTGCTGAACTCTGAAACCTTTAAATACTTTAGTGCTCCCGTCATCCATTTTTATGGGAATGCTGAAATGATATTCCCTTAATGGTTCTCTTAAAAGCTGACGGGTTGCTTCATCTAACGATAAAATTTCTGCAACTTTATCGAACTGGTCTTGTGCCATCTGAAAGGCATTGAAATTTTTGGTAGCCATAATATTCTTTTTTGTTTTTTAAATTTTTGTTAAAAGTTTTGTAAATTTATTATTTGCTTTTTTGCTTAATATTTTGTGTAACAAGGTTTTTGCAAATATCGATTACCTTTTCAAATTCAATAGATTTATCGAGAAAGTAATCGGCACCCTCTTTCATGCATATTTTTTTGTAATCCGATTCGGGATAATTTGTAAGCATTAATACCTTAATGGAGGGCTTTTCCTTCTTTATTTGCTTTAAAATGTCTATGCCATTGCCGTCCGGCATGTGAATATCCAGTATTACAACATCCGGATTTGATTTTAAGATGTATTCTACAGCTTTCGTCGCATTGTTTGCAACTCCGATAATCTTTATGTTCTCGATTTCTGACAGAATATTTATCAGTCTTACGACTATGAGCATCGAATTGTCAACTATGAATAGTTTTAATGGCATTTATTTTTTCTTTCTTTACAAAAATATCGATATTCTTTTGTTATTTAAATCGGTTAAAGATTGATTTTTATGTAAGAAAAACAATGAAAACCGTGTAGGAATTTGTCTTACAAAAATCTTGCGTTAATATTGAGAAGTATAATGAAATTTTTTTTATTCCGAATAACCTTCCCTGATACAGAAATTAATCAGTTCCGAATTATTTTTAAAGTTCATTTTATTGAATATCCGGGCTTTATATGTACTTACGGTTTTCACGCTGATGCATAGCATATCTGCAATTTCGGTTACGGTTTTTCCGGAACCAATCATGCACATAATCTGAAATTCCCTGTTCGATAAATATTCCTGAGGTGGCTTTGAAACATCGTGCTTGAAGTCGCTTGCCAGTTTTTCTGCGAGATAAGCACTTACGTAAAGACCGCCGGAAAATACCTTCCTTACCGCTTTAACCAGTTCAATGGGTGCCGATTCCTTGTTTATAAATCCCGAAGCCCCTGCTTTAAGAGTCTTCGATGCATAAAGCTCCTCCGATAAGGCGCTTAACATAAGTACCGGAAGTGTTGGATATTTTTGCTTTATTTTCTCCAGAATCTCGAAACCGCCCATACCCGGCATTGATATATCGAGTATCAAAACATCAATTTCGTTTTTTGAAATTTCATCGAATACTTCCTGCCCGTTGGATGCCTCGCATATGACTTTCATGTCTTCCTCGTCGCAAATAATCTGCTTAAGCCCGTTTCTTACGATTGGATGGTCATCTGCAATTAATATTCTTATCATAGATTAGTTTTTTAATTTTGGAATCTTCAGAGTGATTTTTGTTCCGCTTTGCCTCTCTCCTTTTATAAAGAACTCACCGCCGAACAATAATGCTCTTTCTTTCATTCCCAGAAGACCGAGTGATTTGGGGTCGTTTATCTCGCTGTCCTTTATTCCGCATCCGTTGTCCTTAATCTCCACTATTGTTCCCGGTTCCTTTTCCGATATTTTTATCGAAACTTCCGTCGCCTTTGAATGCCGCAATATATTCGTCAGGGATTCCTGTATTATTCTGAAAACCCCTATCGAGTAGTCTTTCTCGATATCTATTTTTTTCAATGTTGTTGAGAGCTTGCATCTAATCCCGCTCCTTTTTACGAATTCACCGATTTGCCATTCGATAGCGGCGAGCAGCCCGAGGTCGTCGAGTGCACTTGGTCTTAACTCGCGGGCGATAGTCCTGACCGACTGAATTATAGAATCTACGAGCAGTATCATATCATGTGCTTGTCTAATCAGTATGTCAAATTTATTTTCTGTGTTTTCATCTGTGAGCTTTTTTATTATCCTGTACAGGTCAATTCTCAAAGCTGTAAGGCTTTGCCCGAGATTGTCGTGAAGCTCTCTTGAAATGTAAACTCTCTCTTCTTCTCTTATCGACTGCAGATGTGACGCGAAATTTTTTAACTGCTCCCTCGATTCGTTAAGTGCCTGCTCTGCTTTCTTTCTTTCCGCAACGTTCGTGTAAAAAGCAATGCTCGCTGGTCCGTCTGCGAGATTTACTCGCGTAACTACCAGATGAATCGGAAATTCGTTCCCTTTATTATGCAATCCCGTCGATTCGTATTCGTTCGGAACCGGTAATCTCATCTCCCTCATTTTCGCCCTCTCCGAGATTTCCCTTCTGCATTGGGGTGCGAACTGCTGTAATATCGGTTTATCAATAAGCTCATCCATTGTTCTAAAACCGAACATCTTCAAAAACATTTTATTGTTATATATGTAGTACCCTTTCCTGCTCAGACTGATTGCAACCGGGGCTTTATCTATCAGTGTCCTGAATCGTAATTCGCTCTGTCTCAGGGATGCTTCTATCTTCTGCCTTTTTATGTATTGCATGATAAGCTGAACGATAAGATTTAAAAGATGCCGTTCTTCCCTTAAAAAAGGTCCCTCGAAATTGCTGGGACATTTTTTCAGATATACCACCTCCAGAGCTCCGATTTTTTCTTTGTCAATCAATATTGGGCTTGTTTGCTTCCACTTCGAGTTCTTGAATCCTTTTGTTTTATATACCTTATCTCCAATAATTAGACGTGATTCGGTTATTTTTGGAAACTGGTATGATAATACTATTGCTTTCAATATTTTCTCGTATACTTTTTCAGGATAAAGATTCGGCTCGTTTAGAATATTGGAAATTTTGTATAAACACTCAAGCTCTTTTGTCCTTTCCTTTAAATCGTGTGAAGTTTTTTCGAGTATGACAGCTGCCTGCTTTACTTCTGTGAAAGATTTTTTGCGGGTTTCGAGCCTCTTGATTTTTCTGCTTAATCCTTCGATATTCTTTATCAGCTCTTTCTTTGATAATTTAGTTAAATCCATTTTATGTTTTTTTCTTTGAAAATCCGGCCAAACATTATCCTTTGCAAATTATCAAAGTTAAAACTCATAAAAAATCATAAAATAAATGCTGATTTGATTAAATAAATAGATAATTTTGAGAATTACAAATCTCAGTTTGTCCTAAAAAATATGTTGGATGTTCTTTCATGGGAATATTCTTATTCACCAATAAATTCTCTGTAATATTTTGTTACAATTCTGTTACAATAATTTGCAATCTTTTTAAGGCATTTGCATTGTATTATTATATTTAATTTTGATATTTTACTATAATATTTATAATATTACTGAAAAGAATTTCTCGTAATAAATATGCATAAGATTTATTATTAGTGAGTGTTTTTTACTAAATAGCAAAAAATTTTAAAAAGTTATTTAATTCAATATACAAAAACTAATTAATCCATTTTTTTTATAACTTATCACACTATCTATGAAGAAATTATTTTCATTGTGTGTTTCAATGTTTTTTATTGGAACATTGTTTGTGCAGGTTTCATTTGCGCAACTTTCGGGAACGAAAACGATTCCCGGAAACTATGCAACAATCGCTGCCGCTATTACCGACCTGAATGCTCAGGGGGTAGGCTCGGGCGGCGTTACTTTTAATGTTGCGGCGGGTCACACAGAGACATCTTCTAATTTAATTATCACCGCAACAGGTACTGCATCAAATCCGATTGTTTTCCAGAAATCCGGAAGCGGAGCGAATCCGCTAATAACAGCAGGAGTTGGTGTAGGAACTATGGACGGAATAATTTTATTGTCGGGAACGGATTATATTACGTTTAATGCAATTGACCTTCTTGACCCGACTTCTAATACTACGACCACAACCCAGATGGAATGGGGCTACGCTTTATTGAAAGTCGACGGAACAAACGGCTCGCAAAATGTTACCATTAGCAATTGTAATATTAACCTGCAAAAGGTTAATACAAACTCTAAAGGTATTTACGTTGCAAACCATACAACTGCTTCGACTACTTCGTTAACCGTAACGAGTTTTTCGGGAACGAACTCCAGCAACAAATTTTATAGCAATTTTATTAGCAGCTGCTATATTGGCATTAATGTTGCCGGTTACTCAGCATCGACACCTTACGATTTGTATGACCACTTCAACCAGATTGGTGTGCAGGGTGGTAACACAATCAGAAATTTTGGAGGAAGTTCCGCTTCCGTTTATGGTATTTACACAATATATCAGGATAGCTTATCCGTTAATAATAATAATATCGCAGGTGGTACAGGAACAACAACAACTCAATACGGTATCATGATTTCTACTGCAACGAATGCTTCCGTTACAGTTTATAATAATACGGTTCAGGATACTACATCTTCCACAACTTCCGCTACCTACGGAATTTCTTTAAACAATGCCGGTGCGTCAGGAACCAATAATACTGTTATTGTTAAAAGAAATACTGTTCAGGGAATGACAGGTTTGGCTACGACATCTGGTGCGTTTTACGGTTATTATATTTATTACACTTCTGCTTTAAACATTTATGTTGACTCTAATAAACTTATTAACAATAAATGGGGACAAGGAACAACAACCGCTACAGGCTCTATATATGGTATGTATATTTATCCTTATACTACCTCTCCGGTTGCAGGTAGTATTCAATACGTAACCAACAACTATATCGCAGGAAATAAGAGAAAACAGTCTACGGTTGGTTCGGGAACGCTTTATGGTATGTATATTTACTACGGTAACCAGACCGTAAACGCTTATAATAACGTTATCGAAAATGACTCTCTTGCCGTTACGACCAGTACACAGTATTATATGTATATATATAATTATTATGCAACGACTGTTAACTATTATAATAATACCATAAAAAATATTTATAAAGGAAACGGCAGCACGGGTACGCTTTACGGATTTTATATCTCTAATGCCGCATATACAGGTACTTTTAATTTTTACAATAATACCGCAAATAATTTCAAAGGGGCCGGAAATGCAACCGGTTCTATGTATGGTATTTATAATGCATCATCCGCGGTAACCAAAAGCTTCTATAACAATTCGGCATATACACTACATGCAAACGGTTCGGGTAGTGTATACGGTATTTATAGTTCAGGCGGGACTACTGTAAACATTTATAAAAATTCCGTATACGATTTAAGAACTTCATTGGGGTACGGATACGGAATGTACTTATCGAGTGGTACTACTGTAAATCTGTATAATAATTATATATCGGATGTTAGAAGTGATTCCTGCACATACACATCGGGTATATACGGATTATATTTAGGAGGTGGTACAAACGTAAATGCCTATTACAATACGGTATATCTGAATGCTGTAAGCACCGGAACAACATTCGGTACTGCGGCTGTTTATGCATCTACTACACCGACACTGGATTTAAGAAACAACGTTTTTGTTAACATGTCTACTCCCGGTACTTTGGGAGGATTTACTACTGCATATTACAGAAGCTCTTCGACTTTAACGACTTATTCAAATTTATCTAATAATAATGATTTTTATGCCGGGACTCCCGATACAACCCATATTATATATTATGACGGGACAAATTATGCAAGAACCTTGTCGGATTATAAATTGCTCGTAACACCGAGAGATGCAAATTCGGTTACGGAAAATCCTCCTTTTATTAATGTGGCCACAAGACCGTACAACCTGCATATCAATGCAGCAATAGCAACGCAGTTGGAAACAAACGGTCAGGTAGTCTCGACACCGATATCGATTAATGATGACTATGACGGAAATGCAAGGTATCCGAATTCCGGTTATCCGATTAATCCGTCGTATCCGCCTAACGCTCCGGATATCGGTGCGGATGAATTCGGTGGTATACCTCTCGATGTGAGCGGACCAAATATTTCATATACTCCATTGCTGAATACATCTTCGACTACTGCAAGAACATTAACCGCAGTGATAACAGACCCGAGCGGGGTGCCGACATCAGGTACAGGCTTGCCGAGATTATACTGGAAAATCAATGCCGGCGCATATGTTGGCGTCACCGCAACTTCTTTGGGAAGCAACCAGTATTCCTTTACATTCGGCTCGGGAGTCGTTACGGGTGATGTGGTGTCTTATTATATTTGTGCTCAGGATTTAGTATCACCGCCGAACGTCGGATGTTTCCCGTCCGCAGGTGCATCAGGATTTACTTATAATCCGCCTGCATGCTCAACCCCCCCGACCTCACCAAGCACATATACTGTGTCTCAGTTGGGACTTTCGGGTGATTATACGGTAGGTTTGACGCTGTTCAATACTCTGACGGGAAAGAATATTACATTCGAAAAAGTTGTAAAGAGAGTACTTAAAGAGGTAACGATAGAAGAACCCGTTTCTCAGAAACAGACTGTAAAAGGTCTGGAAATGGAAACCTCCGAAACTTCAACATCGGTTTCCCCGAAAGGCAGAAAGGAATTAAGAGAAGTCGAGGAAATAACATGGATTCCGATGCAGAACGGAAAGGTTTATACGGGTGATTTGTATATAAAGAAAGTGGAGAATCCGAACTACCAGTATCCGATGGGAACGGATGGTGTCTATGCTACGATAACAGCGGCAATTGCCGACCTTAATTTAAGAGGAGTAACCGGTCCGACGAGATTCCTTCTCAATGACGCATCTTATACAACTGGTGAAACTTATCCGTTGGTGATTAATATTGGAAACATAAGTCTTCCGACTGCAACGAATACTGTTACGATAAAACCCAACACAGGAGTGAATGCATCTATTACGGGTGATGCTCCTGCCTCGAGAATATTCACGATTCTTAATAATTATGTGACAATCGACGGCTCTAACACCACTAACGGAACAACGAGAAATCTGACAATTACAAATTCAAGCGTTACTACACCGCAGGTGTTGGTTATCGGTTCGACAGGAACTACCCCGATCACTAATGTGACTGTAAAGAACTGTAATCTTGTCAATGGAGTAACAACAAGCTCTGCAGTTATTGTTTCGGACGGAGCGGCTCCCGGAACTGCCG
Organism: uncultured Ignavibacteriaceae bacterium; assembly: GCA_964501535.1. Lineage (GTDB taxonomy): Bacteria > Bacteroidota > Ignavibacteria > Tepidaquicellales > Tepidaquicellaceae > FEN-1279. The sequence goes on from CAZCSV010000002.1 coordinate 458,530, forward strand.
GTTGGTTTAATAATATAACAATTCAAAATAACAGCATAAAACAGGCTTATATAGGTCTGTATACAATTGCTAACATAGCAACAGGAAACGGAAGCGGATTGAATATTAACAGTAATGATATCGGCGATTCGCTCCTGCCTGTTAGACTCGTCGATGTTTATGTACAGGGTGTGGATGGTGCAACAATAACAAACAACAATCTCGGATTAAACTATCTTACGACATATTCAAGTAACGTTACGGGAGTTTGGTTTGCAACGGGAACAGTCAACAGTTCGATCACGAACAATACAATATCGTATATAACTGCAACGGCAGGTGGTCCGAGAGGTATTGCCGTATCTTCAGCTTATGCAAACGCAAATGTTAATATTACAGGGAATAACATTTATAATATACAAACGGCAGGTTCATCTCCGCCGTACGGTATTTATGTGTTCAGTACTACATCAGCCGTAAGTATAAAGAAAAATAAAATTAGCAATTTACTTAATACGAATACAGGTGGTTACGGAGCAAGAGGTATAAACATTGCTACTTCGGTATCACCCGCTAATATTGATGTAATAAATAATTTTATTTGGAATATTGTAGCGACAGCGGATGCCTCGGTTACATACTGGGGTATTGGTATTGCTGTTGATGCTACAATCAGCAATGTGAATGTTTACTTTAATTCGGTGAATTTGTATGGCTCATTTGCTGGATATTCTTCTGCAACGGTTCATACTGCATTCTATGTAAGCAGCGGTGCAACATTACTAAACGTTAGGGATAACATTTTCGTAAATTCATTTGACAATACTACCAGCACGACAGATAAGAGTTATTCGATTTATAGTGCAGCGGCGAATACGGCTTATACGGATATTAACTATTGTGATTATTATGTCTCAGGTACGCCGGGTGTTTTGGGATATTTGGGAGCAAATATCACTACCTTGTCAGGATGGCAAACTGCTACAGGAAAAGACCAAAATAGTATTTCAGGTAACCCTGTATTTATTAGCAATGATAATTTGCACATAGATTCTGTGCTGGCTTCTCCTGTTAAGAATGCAGGACAATATATAAACACAGTAACAGATGATATTGATGGTAATACAAGATACAATCCTCCCGAAATTGGTGCGGATGAAAATACTCAAATGCCCGCACCGGTAGCACCTACATTATTGCTTCCTGTCAATGGTGCAACGAATGTATCGCTGACACCTTTACTCGACTGGAACGATGTTTCAGGCGCAACAAGTTACAGGGTTCAGGTTTCAGTAGATTCGTTATTCGTTACGACTGCTTATGATACTTCGGGTGTAACTGCTACTCAGTTGACAGTTCCTTCCGGTAAACTTTCACAGTCCACTAAATATTACTGGAGGGTTAATGCAACTAACGCAGGTGGAACAGGTCCTTGGTCAGGTGTCTGGAATTTCACCACTCTTGCCCTCGGCTTGCCCCTTAACCTGACGGTGTATCTTGAAGGATTCTGGAGCGGAACTACACACGTATCTGATACTGCAAAGATATATCTTGCATCAGCAACGACTCCTTATGCATTGGTTGATTCCCAGACGGTGGTACTCACCACATCGGGCACAACAAGCCCGACGTTCACAAGGGTATCCAGCGGAAATTACTACATCGTGGTCAAGCACAGAAATCATCTGGAGACCTGGAGCAGACTGCCGCAGGCATTTGTAGCGGGAACACCGTTAAATTATAACTTCACGACCGATTCGGCAAAGGCATACGGATATAATATGAAGAAAGTCGGAAGCGCTTGGGTACTCTATGGAGGTGACCCAAACGGAGACGGAGACATAAATGCTCTTGACATACCGATATTTGTTGCGCAATTCGGTAACACCGGTTATCTGAGTTGTGACTTCAACGGAGACGGAGATGTAAACGCACTGGATGTAATCATTATTTCAGTCAACTTCGGTTTGACAAAAGTCACGCCTTCGGTGATACTGGAGCCGGTGGAAATAAGAAATCAGAAGAGAATTATAAAGCAGCACGAATTTTTGGATTATTACTATAAGCAAAATAAGAAATCAAACAGTAACAATAATAATAATTAAATAAAACGCCTTCACGGCCCCGTGATTTACGGGGTCGTGAACGGAATTTTTAAAAATTTTAAAAATTAAATAATTACAATTATGAAAAAAATATTAACTTTACTTATCTTGCTTGTGTTCTTAGTGAATTTTGCACCGGCACAGAATAAGGTAACTTTTGATTTACGCTACAAGAAAATTTCAGGCGGAATTTTATCCTACGGGATATACGCTACAGTACCTGTAGGCCAGGTATGGCATGTAGGAGCCAGTAATATCAGGGTTAATTTCGCGAGCAATCCTGCTGGAGCTTTAACGGTGAAGACCGATAATCCCGTAGATAGTGCAAACCCGAACATCAGCGGTGCTAACGGATACAACGCAATGACTACCACATCCGTCAGCGGTGGTGTGGCAATCAGTTTGAATATTCTTACCTTTAACACCAGCGGATTTTACTCTTTCGTCGGCTCTGCTACACCATACAGAATCGGAAGGATAAGATTCAATGTTACCACACCGTTTTTAGCCGATACTATGAAGTTCAGAAACGTACCGTCGCAGTATCCGACCGTTGTGCTGGATTCTCTGGTACCATTGGTATATGGAGTAACATTCCAGACATTAAATCCGGTAATAACCGGAGTCGAAGGTTATTCAAACGAAATTCCGAAGGAATTCCAGCTTTATCAGAACTATCCGAACCCGTTCAATCCTGTAACGAGCATCAAGTTCGATATTCCGAAATCGACATACGTGAAAATAAAGATGTATGACATGCTCGGAAAGGAAATATCGGAGCTGGTGAATATGGACATGGAAGCGGGCAGGTATGAAGTCAACTGGGACGGAACCAATTTCGCAAGCGGTGTCTATTTCTACAGAATAGAAACGAAAGATTTTACTAAAGTAATGAAAATGATATTGCTGAAATAATTATTTAGGTAAAATCCAATAATAAAAAAGCCGTTCTTTAAAGAACGGCTTTTTTATTTAGAGATTCTGTTTTGAAATATTTAATCTCAGTCCTCTATATGCAGTTTCATATTTGCCGTGCTTCCGCTCACATCCGTGTAATACATCAGTGAACCTCTTGCTGGATTTACATTGTAATCACCCGGAATCTGAGCCCTCATTATGTATGAGAATTCAAAGGAATTTCCGTAGAGATGTGTCGCAAAGAATGTAACCTTGTTATCCCTGATGTCTTTATCCGCATACCACCATCTCCAGTAGTATTTTGCATAACCCGAATAGTCTTTTTCATCCTCGACTCTGTAAGCCCAGTCGTCTTTGGTTACCTCACAGCCTGCAGGGAGCGGGTCTTCGAGCATAAAGAAGCTCATATTGTTTTCTTTGGAGAATACACGAAGCTTAACAAGTATCATATCTCCCGATTTCACGTTACCGTCGAAATATTTTTTCCTGTAAGTTATATTCTGACTGTTGTATGATTCGTATTTTTCAAGCTTGTAATATTCTTTTTCGACTCTGAATCCGTCTTCACGAGGTGAAATGTTTTCGGAGTCCCAGTAATAACTTGCGTTTGCTGAAAAGTAAACTTTCCCTGTTCCTTCTTTATCTATACGGATTTCATTTTTGCCTTCCTTGAGTTTATTACCTGAAATTCTGATTAACGAATCTTTTACGAAAATATCTTCTTTCGTCATGTGCTTTTCATAAAGCTTTTCTCCGTTTATGAATACCTTGACATTATAGTCCGGTGCAAGCTCCGTGGAATTTTTCAGGTAATCTACCATTGCATAGATTATTAGCGCTGTCTCCTGCGTGTTTCTCCAGGAGAGACCCATTCTTTGCATCATAAGCCAGCGGATGATTTTATTTTTCAGTTCGGAACTTCCTTTAATGTTCACCAGTGCTTTCAGTCCCATTGCCGTGGTTTGCACTTTATCGTCCTGCCAGTTGTAATGGAATGATTGTCCTTCCCAGTAAGATGTCTTATCGCCTGCTGATTTAGCACGGTTTTCAAGTTCATTTACGACTGCCAGAGCCAGTTCCTTTTCACCCATTATGTTGTATGTCATTGCGATTAAGCTTCTTGCGTAATCATTGATGTTCTCTTCGAGAAGTTTGTCAAGTTCGTGCTTATATTTCTCGACTTCCTTACTGTCTGCAATTGCAATCGAATAGAAAATATATGCTCTTGTTGTCGGATCGAGTGTATTCTTAAGTGAATTTTTCATCGATGCAATGCCTTTCGTGATTACGTCACTCCTTATATCGTAACCTGTCGATTTGGCAATGGACAATCCGTAAACGACATATGCTGTCATAAACGGATTTGTCGCATCGTTAGTCCACCAGCCCCATCCGCCGTCCGAATGCTGAAATCCGTAAAGACGTTTTATTCCCGCGTCTACCATTTTCGGCAAATCTTTTTTTGTCGCTTCGCTTATTGGTGCATTGAGTTCCCTAAATGCATTCGCAACAACAACCGTGGGTAAAAAACGGCTCATGGTTTGCTCTACGCACCCGTAAGGATAACCCGCAAGTTCGTCGAGGGAACTTAATATCGTGGAAGCCAGAGAAGGAGCTACAGTGAACTTCAATCCTGCGCTTCTGATATCGGTTCCCATAGGAATGTCCACGTATTTTTTTTCGGATACATTGTTATCGGAATAATCCGCTATTACCGGCTGAATAATCTCGAGTCCTTTTGGCTGCAATGGCACCTTGATTTCTACCGCATCGGATTCCTCGTTTGTCAATGCTTCCGCATACAGCTTTGCTTCTCCGTACGGGTTGTCCACTTTGATTTTCCAATCTAATCTTTTTTCTGAATTGGAAGCAATGTTGATTTGTGTCTCGCTATTGCCGATAAGAGAGACATTGGTTGCTTTAAATTTTACTTTAACGTTTTTATCTGTCGATAAATAATTGTGTATAACTGTTGATATTGTAATTTCATCTTTATTCTGAAGGAAGCGTGGTGTTTCCATTCTAACGAGCAGGTTTTTTCTTGTGATAACCGTGTGAGTCATTTGTCCGACTTTTGTGTCTTCCGTAATTACCCGTGATGTTACTCTCCATTCTGTTAAATTATCAGGGTATTTCACATTTATTATAGCGTATCCGTCCCCGTCCGTTTTTGTATACGGAGACCAGTAAATTGCATCCATGAATTCCGAGCGGACTTCCGCTTCCTTGAAGTCAGGTCCTTTCACTTTATCGTCACCGATATCTTTTTTCATCTTCATTTTGACATCTTTTTCCTTTTCCGTCTTCATTGGAGCATTTGTTTTGGATTCTTCCTGAAATACTCCCGTTCTCCTGCCGTCTAAAACACCTCCGTCTAATTCGGTAACCAGGTCTTCATTTTTAGATTTATCGGTATATAATTTTATCGTTTTTGTTTCGCCTTTGGACAGAGATATTTTCATCAGTTCGTCACTGTCGATGTTTTGATAATATACGCCTATCGAATATGTGCCTTCGGGCAATTTGAATTCAAAAGTTCCGTCCGAATTGGTTACTGCGGCTTTGTAATCTTCATCTATAACGATAATTGCATTAGCAATTGGTATATCGTTTTTGGTTAAAAGCGTTCCCTTGACGGTCGCTAAATCACCCTCTTTTGTGGAGCGGATGTTAAACCTTTCGTAAATAGTCATCAGACGGGAATAGCTGTAATTGGAAACATATGTATTAAATGTAGTCGAGACCTGCGTTAAATTATATCCGTAAAATACTTTCCTGATATCTTTTGCGGTTTCTTCTTTTATGGAATATATGCTTTCATCAATTATGCCGAGCGAGACCTCTGCATTTCGAACCGGTTTCCCGTCGTTATCCGTGACCCGTACTTTTAACGTTCCTTCTTCTCTCGGCTTGTAAATTTCTTTCGAAGGCTCGATGTTTACCGTGAGGAATTTCTCTTCGGGAATCAGCATTATGGATTTATTTGCAGTATTGAAATGACCATTATTTACGAAGTTTGCACTGATTTTGAAGTTCGAAGTATAATTTTCATTTATCTGGAATTCAATCATCTTTGATGAACCCGTGAACTTTTCAACACTATATGTAATTATGTTTTCGGTTTCGGTGGTTATAAGCATGCTTACATCGGGAACCGAAGAATAAATTAAAGCCTTGCATACCTCACCCTTTTTATAGCTGTCTTTATCCGTTATGATCTGAATTCCCGCTGACTTGTTGTAACTCCACCAGTAATTGTCTTTTCCCCATACATAAAAATATGCGGTTGTTTTTATCTCTTTTCCCCTTTCGTCATTCGCCCTGACTTCAACGTAATATGAACCCTCGGCACCGGTATTCGGAATTTCGAACGTTATTATGCCTTTCCCGTCTGTCTTGGCCTTACCGCTGAGAGTTTTCACTAGGTCTTTGCTTTCTTTATAATCATATCTGCCCCATGTGGTCTTGTATATATCGGCAGTGAAATTTGTCTGTACGGGTTTGTCTGAAAAATCGTTTGCACGGACTTCTATGTTGGCGTTATCTCCGGGCTTATAAAGATATTTATCGCATTTTGCGTTTAAATAAAATCCTCCTCTTGTAACGAAGACGGTCGTCAGTCCGGATATTTCCCTTCTGGATTTATCCACGACTTTTGCCTGTACTATATATTTGTAATCGGTTTCGTAGCTGTACCAGTAATACCATCTGTAATAATCCGGATTTTGTGTCTTGAAATCTTCTTTAATGTTATATGTGAATTCCAGCTTGCCCTCGCTGTTTAACTTTCCTTTGCCTGTGTAAATGTATTCCGCATTACTGAATTTTTTGTTGTCGTCGAGCGAGGCATAATATTCTTCATACCAGGATGCCCATTCCGAAAATGCCCACCAGGGCTTTGAATAACGTATCTTGTATACATTGTATTCTACTTCTGCATCTGCTACCGGACTGCCGAAGAAATATTTGGCTTCGACGTTGGCTGTGAGGTTGTCGTATCCGTAATACTGATTCTTATCGGTCTTCACGGTAACTTTATATTCTGGTTTCTTATACTGCTCTACAGTGAAATTTATGCTCGATGAATTTTTTTCGTTCATAAATGCAGTTAATACGTAATTCCCGAGGGGTGCTTCTTTATCTATTCTGTAAGAACCGTCGAAACTGCCCACATCGTTTGTTCTAAGAACTTTTTTATATACTTCTGCATTCCTTGAATCTTTTATCTTTACGATAATTTCCTGATTGGAATATGATTCGTAACCTGAAACTGTTTTCCTTTTAATCGTTCCTTTAAATAAAACCTCGGATTCGGTCCTGTATACAGGCTGGTTTGTGAATATATAAGTATTGAATCTGTCAGCCGCATATCCGAAATACAGATACGGGTCTGAAATTATTATATCATTTCCGTAATAACCGATTATAAGTGGAGTTTTTTTTTCGTCGTTCTTCATAATTTCGTCCTTGACCTCCTGATAAAATGTCCCGTCACCTGAAGATAAACCCTTCCCGATTAATCTGGAGCCGAGATAAAAGTTCAAATCTGCATTTGATACGGGATTACCCGCTTTTCTGTCTATTACATATGCCAGCATTGAGTTACTGCCGGCTTTTGATATTATTCCGGTTGATGTTACTATGAATCCGCAGTGCGCTACCTGATTTCCTGCAGTGACTTTAACAAAATATGCGCCGTTTTCCGTAATGTTGATGGGTACGTTTTCATTTACATAATAATAACCGTAATCTTTTGTCGGTTTAAAATTTTTTGTGAACGAGCCAACCTCATCCGCGAGATAAGTCAGGTTCGTGCTGTCTCTTCCGAGAACATCTATGCTGTACCGCGAGGTCTGATTTGAATAAAATCCCGCGATATCCTTTATCTTGAAAATCTGGAAATTGAAATTGACCTTTTTGTTTTTATTTTTTTTCTTTGAACTGTAGTCATAAGAATAAAGATTTATGGAAATCCTGTCTCCCGGATAGTAATAATTATTTGAAGAAACATAAAAATTGACACTCAAATCGTCAGATGTTGATTTCGGATAAATATCAGCAGCAAACGATAGTAATGTTATTAAAACTGCCGTAAAAAAAGCTGTGATTGATGTTTTCACTTTATTATAATTTAAATTTATTTGTTTCTTTTTCAAAATTGGTTCTTGATTTTTATAGTCGAATTATTGTTTTTTGTTCCTCTCTCTGTCTACTTTTTTAGAAATGTTCTGAGACTAATTGTATAACAACAGATTTTTTATGCAAAATAATAAAAATGGAATAATGATGAAATTAATAATTGGTGAAATCAAAAAACATTGAGATTAAGATAATTTAGAATTATTTTAACATATTATGCACGAATTATCAGTAGCCCAGAATATTATCGAGATTGTAAAAGAAAATGTTCCCGAAAAAGATTTAAAAAATGTGAAGACAATATTTCTTGAAGTAGGTGAATTTTCAGGGATAATACCGGATTCCCTTGAATATTGCTTTGATGTAATAAAAGCGGATGCTTCACTAGGAAATTCGAAAATGGAAATTAAAAAAATCCCTTTCGTTCTTTTTTGTGATGACTGTAAATCGGAAACGACAAATAATATGGGAATAAGATTTTGCGAAAAGTGCAATTCGAGCAATACAAAAATAATTTCCGGAACGGATATGCAAATAATAAATGTAGAATTAGAATCATAAAAAATTTAACCAATATGAGTATAATTACAATCGAAAGAAAAGTTCTTGAAAAGAACGATGAGCTTGCGGCTCAAATAAGAAATAAATTTAAGAGTATTAATCTTTTTGTGATTAATATTGTAAGCTCCCCGGGTTCGGGAAAGACGAGCCTGCTTGAGAGAACAATTGAGGAATTAAAAAACAAAATTAATATCGCTGTAATCGAGGGTGATGTTCAGACCGATTTCGATGCAAAAAGAGTAGAAAGATATAATGTCCCGGTTGTGCAGATAGTTACAAACGGAGGATGCCATCTGGACGCTAAATTGGTAAAAGATGCACTTGAAAATATTAAGCTCGATAAAATAAATTTTCTTGTAATAGAAAACGTCGGAAACCTTGTCTGTCCGGCCGGATATGATTTAGGAGAGGATTTTAAAGTCGTGATATTGAGCACTACGGAGGGTGACGATAAACCGCTCAAATATCCCAAAATGTTTATTAACTCGTCTGTATTAATAATAAATAAGATTGACCTTCTGCCGTATGTCAATTGTGATATTGGTACTTTGCGAAAGAATGCTTTAAATATAAATCCAAATCTGAAAATTTTCGAGACATCCTGCACAACTGGTGAAGGAATTGAAGACTGGTGTAAGTGGATTTTGGAAAATATAAAAAACAGAAATTAATATTGACCCGCCTCAATAAAATATACATTAAAGGTGCAGTGCAGGGGGTGGGATTCCGGCCTTTCATCTTTAAACTTGCAAATTCGCTTGGGGTAAAAGGCTATGTATTAAATACGCCGCAGGGTGTTATAATTGAAGCAGAAGGTGAACCGGAGTTGCTGGAAGTTTTTACAGAAAGAATAAAAAAAGAAAAACCGCACGTATCTTTAATTCAAAATATTGTTATTGAGAAATTAAATCCGGTTAATTATACCGATTTTAAAATAAAACAAAGCGATACGGGGGGCTCGCCGAATGCAATTGTACTTCCCGATATTGCAACATGTTCCGAATGTCGTGATGAAATATTCGACCCGAAAAACAGACGCTATCTCTATCCCTTTACGAACTGCACGAATTGCGGTCCGAGATATTCCATAATAGAATCCCTTCCGTACGACAGAGCACGTACGACAATGAAAAATTTTGTTATGTGCCCCGAATGTAAAGCCGAATACGAAAATCCGAATGACAGAAGATTCCATGCACAGCCAAATGCATGCCCGGCTTGCGGTCCTAATGTAGAACTGTGGAATTCATCAGGAGAAAAGCTGTCTCAAAAAAATGATGCCATTTTGGAGACAGTAAATGCTGTAAGAGAAGGGAAAATCCTCGCCGTTAAAGGATTGGGTGGTTTTCATCTGGTCGTTGACGCAATGAACAGTGATGCAATCAGGAGATTGCGGAAAAGAAAAAACCGTGAGGAAAAACCGTTTGCATTGATGTATCCGGATTTGATGAGCGTAAAGAGGGATTGCATTTTATCTCATGAGGAAGAAGATTTGCTCCTGTCGGCGCAATCACCGATTGTGTTACTAAAGAAAAAAGAAGAATGTAAAATATCTTCCTGTGTTGCTCCGCTGAATCCTAATCTTGGAATAATGTTGCCTTATACGCCGTTGCATTTCATATTGATGCATTATTTAAATACTCCCGTTGTTGCTACCAGCGGTAACCTTGCGGAAGAACCGATTTGCATAGACGAGGAAGAAGCTCTGATTAGATTAAAAGGAATTGCAGATTTATTGCTTGTTCACAACAGACCAATTTACAGGCACATTGATGATTCGATTGCAAGAATAATATTAAATCGAAAGGTCTTGCTGAGAAGGGCAAGGGGATATGCTCCGATGCCTGTAATTACGAATAAAGGAAGCGTCAGGCATATTTTGTCAGTAGGCGGACATCTGAAAAATACAATTTCGGTTTCGAAGGGAAATGAGGTTTTTATAAGTCAGCATATAGGAGACCTGGAGACCGAAGAATCTTACAGCAGCTTTATTAATACAATCGAAAAATTTAAGAATATTTACAAAATCGTTCCTGAAGATGTCGCTTGTGATATGCATCCCGATTACATTTCGACTAAATATGTTAAAGAAAAATATTCAAATGTAACTTATGTTCAGCATCACGAATCCCATATTCTGTCTGTCATTGCTGAAAATGAAATAAATGAACCTGTACTTGGTGTTGCCTGGGACGGTGCCGGTTTCGGTACCGATAAGACAATTTGGGGCGGAGAATTTTTTCTTACAGGTAAAGACGGATTCAAGCGAATAGCGCATTTGAAAAAATTCGGACTTCCGGGCGGGGAGAGTTCCTTCAGGCAAATTTATAAATCCGCATTGGGAATCCTTTATGAGATATTTAGGAATGATTCGGTTAAATATTTATCCGTAGAAGTTTCGGAGAAAGAACGTAAAATACTCCATCGGATGTTGATGAACAATCTTAACACTCCTTTATGTTCGAGTGTCGGCAGGCTGTTCGATGCTGTCGCTTCTATTATTAATGTCAGACAAAAAGTCAACTTCGAGGGACAGGCGGCAATGGAACTGGAGTTCCTGCTGGACGGAATTGATTCTGACGATTCTTATGAAATGGAAATAAATAGAGACGAAAATGATATCTTGATAATTGACTGGTCACAAATGATAAAGCAAATCATCGAAGATAATGAAAATGGAATTTCTAAAAATTTAATTTCACTGAAATTTCACAATGCTTTGGTAAATAGTATTGTTGAAACAGCTAAATTAATTAAAGAAAAAATTGTTATATTAAGCGGTGGATGTTTTCAGAACAAATATTTATTGGAAAAATCTATAATGAAATTAGTAGAATCGGGATTTAGTGTATACTGGAATAAAGAAGTCCCTGCGAACGACGGAGGGATTTCCTTGGGTCAGATTGAATATTTTACTTATTTTAAAAAAATCAAATAATATTTATGTGTCTTGCAGTACCGGGTAAGATTCTCGAAATATCGGAAAATGACAGCCTTACAAGATTGGCTAAAGTAAGTTTCGGCGGCGCCGTAAAAGATGTCAACGTTTCATTCGTTCCGGGAGCAAAGGTAGGGGATTATGTTATCGTGCATGTGGGATTTGCACTTAACATTATAGATGAGGAAGAAGCCCTGAAATCTCTGGAGTACCTGAAACAAATGGGAGAGGAAGAATGAGATTTATTGATGAATACAGAGACTCCGTGAAAGCAAAACGATATTTAAAGGAAATCGGAAAAATTACAACGGAAAACTGGTCAATAATGGAAATCTGTGGAGGTCAGACTCATTCCATTATGAAATACGGAATAGATGAACTTTTGCCGGAAGAGATAAATCTGATTCACGGACCCGGTTGCCCCGTATGCGTCACTCCGGTGGAAAAGATTGATAAAGCCATTGAAATTGCATCAAACCCCGAAGTTATATTTTGCTCGTTTGGCGATATGCTGAGGGTTCCGGGCTCTAAAACGGATTTGTTGAGTGTGAAAGCATCCGGATATGATGTAAGAATAGTATATTCTCCTGTTGACGCCGTCAGGATTGCTAAAGAAAATCCCGGAAAGGAAGTGGTTTTTTTTGCGGTAGGATTCGAGACGACTGCTCCCCCGAATGCACAGGCAATTTATCTGGCTTATAATCGGAAAATAGAAAATTATTCCGCTCTGGTTTCGCATGTGCTTGTCCCGCCTGCAATAGAAGCGATTTTAAGCTCGAAAAATAATAAGGTCCGTGGTTTCCTTGCTGCTGGTCACGTCTGTGCCGTAATGGGATTTTATGAATATGAAAATATTGCGGAAAAATTCCGCGTACCAATTGTTGTAACAGGCTTCGAACCTTTGGATATTTTACAGGGAATATTTATGTGCGTAAAACAGCTGGAGGAAAAAAGATATTATGTCGAAAACCAGTATTCACGCGTGGTGACAAGGAAAGGAAATCCGAAAGCTCGTGAAATGATGTATGAAGTGTTTGAAACCTGCAATATGAAGTGGAGAGGCATCGGTGAGATTAAGCAAAGCGGATTCAGAATAAAGGATAAATACAAAAAATTCGATGCTGAAATCAAATTCGGCGTTGTGGATTATTCTTTCGAAGAATCTACCGAGTGTATCAGCGGATTAATCCTGCAGGGATTGAAGAAACCGAATGAATGTCCCGTGTTTGGGACGAAGTGCAGTCCTGAACATCCGCTCGGTGCAACGATGGTCTCTTCGGAAGGTGCGTGCTCTGCATACTATTTATATAAAGAAAAAAAAGGTTAATAAATCTTTCGTTAATGTGCCTGAAAAATTAAAATAGATTATAATATGGCTAATTTAAATATTATTGATGAATTGAGTTGCCCCCTTCCCATAAACGATTATGATGCGGTTACTATGGCTCACGGAGGCGGCGGAAAACTGATGAATAACTTAATCGAAAAAATGTTCATTCATTACCTCTCGAATCATTTGATTGATGAAAAGCATGACGGGGCGGTTTTTGAAACCGAAGGACATAGGCTTGCTTTCTCCACGGATTCTTACGTGGTCAATCCCGTTTTTTTCCCGGGAGGGGATATCGGGGAACTTGCTGTTTACGGGACCGTCAACGACCTCGCAATGTGCGGCGCAAAACCCCTGTATATGAGCCTGGGGCTGATTCTTGAAGAGGGATTCTTATTGAAAGATCTGGAAAAAATTATTATCTCGATTAAAAATGCCTGTGAAAAAACCGGTGTGAAAATAATTACCGGCGATACAAAGGTCGTGGATAAGGGAAAAGGTGACGGAATTTTTATTAATACATCGGGAATCGGAATTGTGAAAGAGGGAATTAATATTTCGCCTTCGAATGTGCGGGAAGGGGATATTATTTTATTGAGCGGAGATATCGGCAGACACGGAATAGCCATAATGTCCGCAAGGGAAAATCTTGATTTTGAGAGCAATATTAAAAGCGATTGTGCACCGCTTAACAGTATAGTCGAAAAGTTAATCGAATCGGAAGTCGAGATTCACTGCCTGAGGGATTTAACACGCGGAGGACTCGGGAGTGCACTGAACGAAATTGCATCCTCGGCGGGAGTTGTAATCGAAGTGGAAGAAAAATCCATAAATGTCATCGAAGAAGTACGCGGTGTGTGCGAGATACTCGGCTTCGACCCGGTCTACGTGGCAAACGAAGGCAGATTCATTGCAATAGTGAAAAAGGAAGATGCCCCGAAAGCATTGAAAATACTTGCTTCGGAAGAATCCGGAAAATTCTCTTCCGTTATCGGTGAAGTGAAAAATAAAAAATCAAACGGGCTCGTAACTTTAAAAAGCATCATCGGGGCAACCCGTATTCTCGACATGCTCAGCGGCGAACAGCTGCCAAGGATTTGCTAAAAGCTATTTTTTTTATAAAAAGCAATTGCTATATTTAAACGTAGCAGTTATGGATTGCCTTACAATATTGTAAAAATTTTTTTTCAGGAGATATGCTTGGACTAATTCCGTCATACACTTATGATTTTGAGCAGCTCTGGTCATTGTTGATTAATCGGAACAAATGGATAATTAAACTAAGGTATTTTGTCTCCATTGGTCTGGCTTCCTTTACGGTCATCTCGTCTCAGATTCTGGAACTGGATTTCAGCAAAACGCAGTTCAATGCACTTATAATTATTTCCGTCTTTATTTTATTATACAATTTTCTCCTGAATTATCTAATCAATGCTCAGTTTGTGAAAAACGACCCCGAGCGTTTCAATCCGATGCATATTTCGCTTCTCCAGATTCTTACCGACCAGGTAGCACTCGCCGCTGTCATATATTATACGGGAGGAATAGAAAGCCCGTTTTACATTTTCTTTATCTTCCATATGATTATTGGAAGCCTCATACTCTCCGGTTTCGTTATTTATTCCATTGCGGGCATAACAGTAATATGCTTTTACATTGCGTCTCTTCTGGAATATTTTGCCGTAATACCTCATCATAAATTCGGAGTCCTGCTGAGTTTTCCTATTTACAACGAGCTTGATTATGTGTTGCTCTTTGCCACTTCATTTGGAATTACTATGGTCGTTAGCATATTCTTTGCGAATTCGATAGCACACTCCCACTATGTTAACGGACAGAAACTGAAATTGGCTTATGAAAAGCTCAGAGAAGCAGAGGTAGTAAAGCAGAAATATACGATTGGCATTGTTCATGAAATAAAATCGCCCCTTTCGTCCGTACAGTCCTTTCACGATATTATACTCGAGGGTTATACGGGCCCTATCAATCCGCAGGCGAAGGAAAAACTGATAAGGGCAAGGGCAAGAACGGACGAGGCAATTCAGATTATAAACGATGTCCTGAGCATCTCGAAACTGAAACTGCAGGTGGGAATAAAAAAGGAGGATGTTGATTTAATTCAGCTCCTGCATAAAATAATCGCAAAGAAAAAAGTTCAGGCGGATTACTTGAGAATTGCGATTAATTTTTATGATTTAAGTACGAAAAAAGACGTGTTAAAAGGGGATTGTACTTTGCTGGAACTTGCTTTTTCGAATCTGATTGGGAACGGAATAAAATATTCGAATCCGGGAGGAACGGTCGAAATAGTCGTTGAAGACGGGAAGAGCGACAGTGAAATGGATATTGAAATATGCGATGACGGAATCGGGATTCCGGAAAAAGACCAGGTGAAAATTTTCAATGAATTTTTCAGAGCATCAAATGTAAAACATAAAAATTATGAAGGAACTGGTCTCGGACTTTCGGTGGTCAAACAGATTGTTGAACAGCACGGAGGTAAAATCACTTTTAAAAGCCCTTCGAGAATGGCAAAAGAAAACGGTCCCGGGACTTGTTTCAGAGTCACGTTGAAAAGAGAATAATGAATTTGAAAAAAAATGCGAATTGTTTTATAGAAGATATTTTTTAAAATCAAAATTGGATTATGAGAAAAAATATGCTAAGGAGCATTCAGTATTATCTGATTAAATATTTTTCGATAGCAATTTTAATTCCTACCGTAATACTGAGTATTATCGGTACGAAAATAATATATAACCAGGTTATAACCAGGGCTGAAACGAAAACGATTTCGGATTTGAATTATGCAAAGGAGATTTACAGAAACAAAATATCGTCGATTGAAGCCGCAACACGTCTGACCGCATTAAGAGGATTCATTATTTCGTCCCTGATAGAAAATAAATCCGACACTTTACAGAAAGAACTGCGTCAGACATTGATGACGGAAAAGCTGGATTTCTTTACGATGGTAAACAGTAAGGGCGTTGTGGTCTGCAGAGGCAGAAATCCTCTGTCAAAAGGTGATACACTGATTAATGACAAATATGTTAAAAGAGTATTATTGACAAAAGAAAACGTATCCGGAACAGATGTAATGAGTTCGTACGAATTATATAAGGAATCGAATGAGCTGGTTGAAAATGCATATATGAAAATTATTTCCACACCGAAATCAAAACCAAGAGCAGACTCGGTCGAGACTACGGGAATGGTTTTAAAATCAGCTGTTCCAGTTTTTGACAGGAATAAGGAATTGGTCGGTGTGCTGATAGCAGGCGTGTTATTGAACAGAAATCATGAAATCCTGCACAAAGTCAAGGAAATTGTGCACGAAAAAGAAATTTACAAAGGAAAGGAAATCGGAACCGAAACAATATTCTATAAAGACCTGAGAATAAGCACCAATGTGAAAAATCTGGACGGAAGTTATGCAATCGGTACATTGGTATCGGAAGAAGTTTACGAAAAAACGCTTGAAAAAGGCGAACGCTGGATTGGAGATGCATTCGTCGTTAATTCCTGGTATATCAGCGCATATGAACCTATAAAAGATATTGACGGAAATAACATTGGAATGCTGTATGTCGGACTGCTGAAACAACCTTTCAGCGATTTGCTTGCAAGTACGATATTGATATTTCTTGGTGTTGCTGTGGTTGTGCTGGTGATTATATACCTGGTTGCTATTATGTTGTCAAACAGAATCACATCGCCGCTGAGAGTCTTGGAGGAGGTTGCAAGGAAATTCGCTGACGGGGATTACAAATCGGAGTTTACGATAAGAAAAGCTCCAAGGGAAGTAAAAAGTCTTGCTGTTGCATTGAATAAAATGGCGGAAGAGGTTGAAAATGAAAAGAAGGAACTCGAGGAATGGGCTGATACCATGGAAGAGAAAGTTCAGGAACGGACTGCGGAATTGAAAAAAATACACGGACAGTTGTTCCGCTCCGAAAAACTTGCCTCGATAGGAAAATTAGCGGCCGGCGTTGCTCACGAAATAAATAATCCGTTAACAGGAATATTGACGAACGCAAGTTTACTGCTGGAAGATTTAAAAGAAGGTGATTCGAAAAGGGATGATGTACAGGTAATCGTGAACGAAACAATCAGGTGCAGGGAAATCGTTAAGAGATTGCTCGATTTTGCCAGACAGACAAAACCGCAGAAAAGTTTAACTAACATAAATTCTCTGATAGATAATATAGTTCTGCTTGTAAGAAATCAGACCTCATTTAGAAATGTGAATATTGAGAGGTATTTTGCCGATGAGATACCGGAAATAATGGTCGACAAAGACCAGATTCAGCAGGTGTTTATCAATTTGATATTGAATGCTTCCGATGCAATGCCGAATGGCGGAGATATAAAGATATTATCGCGTATAATAGAAAACGGCGAGTATATAGAAGTGAGATTTGCGGATAACGGATCGGGTATTTCCGAAGAGAATAAACACAAGATATTCGACCCGTTTTTTACTACGAAGGAAAACGGAACGGGTCTCGGATTGTCCATTACATACGGTATCGTTGAACAGCACGGCGGAACTATTAATTTAGAGAGTGAATTGGGCAAGGGAACTACCTTTATAGTTCTTCTGCCGATTAAACAATTAACGGAATAATGAAAGCAAATATATTAGTAATAGATGATGAACTTGTGATCTGCCAGAGCTGTGAAAAAATATTTCTCAAAGCAGGTCATAATGTTGCATATTCGACAAGCGGGAATCAGGCACTTGCTATGCTCGAAGAAAAAACGTTCGATGTCGTGTTTACGGATTTGAAAATGGTCGACATTGGCGGAATGGAAGTCCTGCAAGCTATAAAACAAAAGTATCCCGATACGGTCGTGGTTGTGATTACGGGTTATGCTACGGTCGCATCCGCTGTCGAAACAATGAGGTATGGCGCTTTCGACTATCTCCCGAAACCTTTTACACCTCAGGAAATCTTGACAGTCTTGAACAGAGCGCTCGAAAAAAGAAACCTGATTAAAATTACAACCGAAGAATACAACTATTCCGACGTATCGGGCTTCGAGGGGATAATCGGAAAAAGTCCGAGTATTGTCAGAGTATATAATCTTATTAATAAAGTAGCACCGACTGACAGTACGGTATTGATATTAGGGGAAAGCGGTACCGGAAAAGAACTTACGGCACGGGCTATTCACCGGAAGAGTCTGAGAAAAGAGAATAAATTTTTTCCGATTGATATTTCGAGCCTGCCCGCTAATTTAATAGAAAGCGAATTATTCGGACATATAAAGGGCTCTTTTACCGGTGCCGTCTCAGATAAAATCGGAGTCTTTGAAGCAGCCGATAAGGGAACAATCTTTTTGGATGAAATTGGAAATCTTCCCCTCGATATACAGTCACGGTTGTTAAGGGTATTGCAGGAAAAAGAATTCCTTCCCGTTGGAAGCACACAGGTAAGAAAAGTCGATGTGAGAATGATATTCGCTACAAACCAGAATTTGAAAAAGGCAGTCGAAGAGGGTAAATTCAGAGAGGATCTATATTACAGATTAAATGTCTTTCCCGTTAAACTGCCCGCATTAAGGGAAAGAAAAGAAGATATTCCGGAATTGGCATTGTACTTTTTAAAGAAATATTGCGAAAAGATCGACAGGAATATACCCGTTATTGATTTGGAAGCAATGGAAATGCTTCAAAATTATCATTGGCCGGGCAATATCAGGGAACTTGAACATATAATAGAGCGTCTGTCCATTATTGTTGAAGAAAATGAAATAAAATCTGTCAATATATCATCGGTATTGTTTAAAACAGATTCAATAAATAGTTCCGTTTTACCGAAAAACATATACGACCTGAATAACTTCAAAAAACAGATTAAAGAGACTTCGATTAAGGAAATCGAAAAACTGTTCGTTACGGAGGCATTACTGAGAAATAATTGGAACATCTCAAAAGCCGCTCTTGACGTTAGTATGCAAAGGTCGAATTTTCAGGCTTTAATGAAAAAATATGGCGTAAAAAAACCGGATGATGTATAAATATATGAAAAAATAATATTAAAGGCTAATCCAATCACTGCATATTTTATTATATATCTGCATAAATATTTATACACTGCAAAAGTTGAAATTTATCAATCCTATTTGATTTAAACCGATTTTCAATAAAAAAATGCCGGAAACGTGCATATAGATTTATGCACCTTAAAGAGAAATATCATTAATTTTTTGAAATTTTATGATTTTTTCATTGGCACGGCACTTGTATTATATAAGGAAAACAAGAATAAAAAAACAAAAATAAATATAAGGAATAAAAAAATGATTACAGAAAAAATTTTGGTAGTGGACGACGAATCAACAATCTGCGACAGTGTTAAAAAGATTTTATCGAGAAAAGGTTATGAAGTGGAAAATACTTTAAATGCTTCGGACGCCATTGAAAGAATGAAAAAGGAAAAATTTGACATAGTTATTACAGATTTGATGATGCCCAATGTCAGTGGAATGGAATTGCTGGAACTCGTGAAAAAATATTATCCCGAGATTGATGTGTTGGTCATTACGGGATATGCAACCCTTGAATCTGCCGTTCAGGCTACAAAATTGGGCGCTCTGGATTATATTCAGAAACCTTTCACCCCGAGTGAATTAGCAGACAGAGTTCAGAAAGCAATTGAACTGAGAAGAAATAAAAACAAAGATACCGAAGAAAAAATTGGTGAGAAAAAAGAAAATGACGTTATCGATGTTGATATGCCCTTTAACGTTGTCGAGATTGAAAAAGCAACCTCTAAAGAGTTTGCGGATAAATTAACCCGTTCCGATATTCCCATATCGAAAAAATATGTAGTAACAAACCGTTGCTTAAAAGGTAACAGGGAATGCAAAATATTTGCGAAAACAAGAATGGAATGTAAAGGTGAATGTATCGAACTTAAAAAAGAAAAGAAGGCTATGCTGAAAAAGGGAATATCAACAAGAAATTTTGAAGGTCAGATTGATGTCGATATGCCCTTCATTTTAACTGAAGTGGAAAGTGAAATCGGAAGTGATTATCTGGACTGTATGGACAGGTCTGATTTCCCGAGAGCCGCACTCTACGGTAAAAATGCAGAGTCGAGAAAGAGTATACTTGTCGTGGACGATGAGCCAATAGTATGCCATAGCGTCAGAAGAATTTTGTCAAAACAAAATTGCACCGTGGAAGAAGCATTCGACGTCGATGTGGCTCAGAAGAAAATTATGAACAATAAATATGATTTGATATTCTTGGATTTGAAGATGCCCAAAAAGGACGGTATGGATGTCTTAACATCAATAAAGGAAAATTATCCCGATACTCCGGTGATTATGATTACGGGATACGGAACAATTGACAAGGCTATTGAAGCTACGAAACTCGGTGCATATCAGTTTATACCAAAACCGTTCACTCCGGAAGAACTGAAAGAAGTCGCGTTAGAAGCTTTAGCATAATAAATAAAAAAAAAGTAATCTTTACTGAGTAAGCTGTACTGCCGGTACAGCTTACTTTTTTTTTATCTGATAAATTTCTCTTCCCGGAAAAAAAATCATTCCATAAGATATTATGGGTGCATATTTATTTATACTTTTAACGTTCTATTTTTATAATAGTTAACATTTCATAAAAAAATTACACTTGCATTTAAATTATTTTATTTGCAATTTTTAAAAAATTATAAAAAGGTCTTTTTATCCTTTATCACAAATGCTGTATTCAAAGTACTGTGAATATTCAATAAGAGCCCTTGCTTATCTGGGAGCTAATAGACAGAAAAAAAGTTATATGCTCGTTAAGGAAATTTCGGAAAAAACGAATATTCCTTGTGCCTATCTTCATAAAATCTTCCAGGACTTAGCCAGCAATACAAATTGGATTGTTTCGAAAAAAGGTCGCAACGGCGGTGTTTCTATGGCAATCGACAGTAAGAAAGTAAAGCTTATGGATATTATCAAGTTGTGCGACGGAGTACAGACAATCGATAAATGTGTTCTTGGCGGGGATAAAAGATGTAAACAGAATCCGAAGTGCGGTTTGCATGATATGTGCTCTCACGTCCTTAATGAGATTACAGCATTTTACGAAAAGACGACATTGGATGTAATTGCAAAAATGAATCCGTTTTAAATAACTGGGTTTTTAAAATTCAAAATTAAAAATTTTGAAAGTACTCATTTTGGGAATGGGTAATACTATATTGAACGATGATGCCGTAGGCATCATTATCGTTCGGTATATGAGTATGCATTTAAAAAACCTTTGCGATGTTCACTTCAAAGAAACCTCGTGGGGCGGATTCAGAATAATTGACCTAATCAGAGGATACGATTATGTAATCGTTGTCGATTCCATAAAGACGGGAAAATCAAAACCCGGCGAAATAATTCATCTTAAAACCTCCGATTTACTCCCGACACTTAGATTGAATTCATTTCACGATATTAATTTTATAACTGCGGTAAAACTGGCGGAAAAATTTAACGAAAAAATGCCCGAAGATATTGATATTCTCGCTGTCGAAATTGAAAACAATCTGACCGTTATCGAAAAATTATCCGAAGAAATAAAAAACAGTATTTACATCTGTTCGAAAAAAATTATTGATTTATTGAAAAGCAAAAATTTAATCGATAAAGATGCTGATTGTGATATTTTAAAACCCGTTGAAACAGATGAAGAATTGCAATCATATTATGATTTGGAAATTAACGAAGAAATACAGGAAATAGAAAAAATATGAAACGAATAGCTCTTTAAAAAGATATATAATATAAAAATATAAAAATATGAAAATCGTAAATATTAAAGTACCGGGAAAAATGTCTCAGAAGGAACAGGATTTAAGAGCCTCTTTCTTAAGGCAGCTTGAAGCGGTGCCAAACAGCGAAAAAATAAAATCTTGCATACAGTGCGGTACTTGTACAGGTTCCTGTCCCGTTTCTTATGCTATGGATATTTCACCCAGGGAGGTAATAGCCCTGTTCAGAGCCGGTGATATGGAAACGCTTTTACACAGCAAAGCTATTTGGGTTTGTGCTTCCTGTTATGCCTGCCAGACGAGATGCCCTGCGCTGATTAAAGTAACGGATATAATATATGCATTGAAGAGACTGGCGATGGAAAAGAATATTTATCCTCCGAATTTTCCTGTGTATTCTTTGTCTCAGTCTTTTGTTAAAATAATGAATTCATATGGAAGGCTCCACGAACCGAGACTGCTTGTCTATTATTTTATGAAAACCAATCCCTTCAAGCTCTTTAGTTTTATGCCGCTTGGTTTGAGAATGGCTAAGAGAAAGAGAATCAGTTATATGCCCTCAAAAATTAAAGACTTGAAAAATTTTCAGAAGATAATCAAAAAAGCGGAGCAGTTCGATATGCCGAGAGCGGTTGAAGAGGTACAGTATTTAAAGGGTGCGGTCGGTTACGGTGCGGTTGATAAAAAAACAGTATTGGAATCAAAAATTTAAAACCTTATGATGGACTATACATATTATCCGGGATGCAGTTTAGAATCTGCACACAGTAGCTACAGCGATTCGGTCAAAAAAGTTTTCGGTCATCTGGATTGTAATCTTTACGAGCTCGAAGACTGGAATTGCTGCGGCGCTACTGCATATATGTCGGTGAAAGAAATTGTAGGATTTGCAATTTCAGCAAGAAACCTTGCATTGGCAGAGAAATATAAAAGAGACGTAATTGCCCCGTGCAGTTCCTGTTTCACGATTCTTGCAAAAACGCACAGGTATATGAAAGAACTGCCTGAACTGCAGGAAAGAGTGAATGAATGTCTGAAAGAGAGCGGATTAAGTTATAATTTAGGTGTTAATGTCCGCCACCCGCTTGATGTTCTGATAAACGATATCGGGCTCGAAAAGATTAAGGAAAAAACAAAATTCAATCTTGAAGGTCTTAAAATAGCAAACTATTACGGCTGCCAGATTGTCAGACCCGAAAGGGGATTCGATGACAGGGAAGAGCCGATGACGATGGACGATTTATTTTCGGCAATCGGAGCTCAGAACGTATATTACCCGATGAAAGTGAAATGCTGCGGGGGAATGCTGATGACCACTTATGAAGATGTTGCACTGAAACTCTCGAAGGAAATAATAGAATGTGCAATTAACAACGGTGCAAATTGTATTGTTACTACATGCCCTCTGTGCCAGATGAACCTTGAAGCGTACCAGGGTGAGATAAATAAAGCATTTAATACAAATTACAGGATGCCGATATTGTTTTTTACACAGGTTCTCGGTCTTGCATTCGGGTTTTCTGATGCGGAGCTTGGAATAGATAAAAATCTGACGGATACAATTAAATTAAGCGGTGCATTAATGCATCAATAAAAAAGTTTAAAAAAGATTAATAAAAATCATATGTCAAAAGAAGAGCAAAAAAATCCGGAAGTCAGAATTGGATTTTTCATCTGTCATTGCGGTGTTAACATTTCTTCGACCGTAAATGTTGCGGAAGTCAGGGATTATATATCTGGTCTCCCCAATGTGGTGTTGTCAAAGGATTATAAATTTATGTGCTCGGACCCCGGTCAGGATTTGATAAAGGATGCTATTAAGACTCATAAACTGAATAGGATTGTGGTCTCTGCCTGCTCGCCTTTAATGCATGAATTGACTTTCAGGAATGCTTGTGAAAAAGCGGGTATAAATAGATTCCTGTTTCAGATGGCAAATATCAGGGAGCATTGCGCCTGGGTTCACGATGATAAGGCTAAGGCTACATTAAAGGCAAAATCTCATGCCTGCGCGGCTGTTAATCGTGTAGCTTATCAGGCTCCTCTCGAGGTCAAAAAAGCCAAGCTAAATCCGGATACATTGATAGTTGGTGCAGGTATTGCCGGAATTCAGGCTGCATTGGAAATAGCCGATTCGGGTAATAATGTGTATCTTGTTGAAAGAGAACCTTCTGTCGGAGGTAAAATGGCGGTGTTCGATAAAACATTCCCGACTCTTGACTGTTCTGCATGTATTTTAACTCCTAAAATGGTATCGGTGGGGCACAGGGATACTATAAAATTATTCTCCTGGAGTGAGGTCGTTTCCGTCTCGGGTTATTTGGGCAATTTCAAAGTAAAAATTAAAAAAAGAGCAAGATATGTGGATACCGATAAATGCACGGGGTGCGGACAGTGCTGGAGTCATTGTCCCGCGTTAAAGTTTCCGTCGAGAAGACAGATTGTTATCGGTAAGGATACTTTAATAAACGAGAAAAAATAAAAAATGCAATTAAAAGAAATAGAAAATATACTTGAATGTAAAAATCTTACAAGTAAAGAGTTACTTATCAGAGAAATCGAATATTGTTACGCATCTGATATGATGAGTGATGTTCTTAAATCCTGTAAGATTGGTTCTTTGTTAATAACGGGATTGGTAAATCAACAGGTTATTCAGGTTGCGGAAATTATGGATTTAAAGGGTATTGTATTTGTATCAAAAAAGATACCTTCTGCAGAGTTGATAAAAAGCGCGGAGGAAAAACATTTACCATTACTTACAACTGAGAAATATTTATTCGAAGCTTGCGGTATTCTGTATTCTACAGGTTTAAGAGGTAAAGATATTTCTCAATAAGTTTAAAGATGGAGCAGGAAATACTATACAATAAGTCTTTTGAAATAATAGGAAAAGATTTTGCAAATGCAGGTACAGTTTCGGTTAAGATAAAAAAAATCCTGAAAGAAATAGGAGTGAGACCGGAGGTCGTTTATAAGGTTTCAATTTGCTGTTATGAAGCTGAGATGAATGTTATAATGTATGCGGTAAAAGCTACGCTTGATTTTAAAATTACTTCCGACGAAGTAATTATAACAATAGAAGACGAAGGCCCGGGTATCGAGAATATCGAACTTGCAATGCAGGAAGGGTATTCGACAGCTACACCTGAAATAAGAGAAATGGGATTTGGTGCAGGTTTGGGATTGCCGAATATTAAGAATAATTCAGATGAATTTAAAATTGATACTGAAATTTTAAAAGGAACGAAATTATATATTAAAATTTATCTTAATTGAATAAAGATTCCGAAAAATATGAACATTCGATATATTTTGATACATCAAGATGTACGGGTGAGATAGCTTGTTTAAAAATTTGCCCTGTTGAGGCGATAAGGATTAGACAGGGAAAGGCAATAATGCTCGAAGATAAATGTATTGATTGTGGTGAATGTGTAAAAGTATGCAAGACTGGTGCAATTGTTCCATTGACGAATACTTTTAGCGATTTTTCAAGGTTTAAATATACGATTGCGATACCATCTTTAGCTTTATATACACAATTTGATAGAAATGTAAAACCAAAAACGATATTAAGTTCTTTGAAAAAAACAGGGTTTGATGAAGTTGTGGATACAACACAGGCTTGTATTACCACAATTAAGGCAATGGGAAAATATATTAGAGAATACAAAGGAAGAAAACCGTTGATATCTTCATTTTGTCCAACGTGTGTAAAGATAATTCAAATGAGATATCCGGAATTGGTTGAAAACTTGATTCCTGTAATTTCTCCGATGGAGCTCGCTGCTATGGCAGCAAAAAGAGAGGCATCGACAAGACTCGGAATAGAAGAAAGTAAAATTGGAGTGATTTATATAACCCCCTGTCCATCAAAAACAGTTATAATATCAAGAAAGACTGAAAATTATTATTCGGCTTTTGATGGTTCGATACCTATTTCGGAAATTTATAATACGCTTTATGCTGCAATTCAGCAAACTATAAAAGACAGGAATGATGATTTTGAATTCTTTGATATTAGTGGATTTGGATTGAATTTTGCGAGACTTGGTGGTCTTGGATATATGATGAATTGTGATAACTGTATAAACGTGTCCGGTATAAATAATGTATTGTATATACTCGATGAAATCGAAAAAGGTAAATTGCATAACGTCAATTTTGTTGAAATGCACGGATGTATCGAAGTTTGTCTTGGGGGTCCGATGGTTGTTGAGAATGTTTATATTGCAAGAACAAACTTACAGAATTTGATAAAATATTACGGAGAAACCAAGATTCCGGTAGGAAAAAAAGACAAATATGAAAATTATAATCTTGTGTTTGAGAAAATGTTTGAACCTGATTTTAAAAACAATGTGAACCTTGATATTAAAAAAGCACTGGAGAAAAGAGCGGAGAGGAAAAGAATACTGGCTACTTTACCGAAAATTAATTGCGGAGTCTGCGGCTCTCCGACATGTGAAACTTTTGCCGAAGATGTGACGGAAGGAGAAGTAAACATAAATGATTGTATCGTGATTGCAAATAAAAATCTGGAAGTAAAACTTAAAAACAGTGAGTTCGGAATGCCTGGAGAATAAAAAATGAAAATTAAAGATTTAATAGAGCGATGCGGATTGGAAGCACTGAGCGAGGTATATGAGCCCGACAGAGAAGTATCTGGAGGATATACGAGTGACCTGTTAAGTGACGTGATAGCCAATTCGGAAAAAGATAATATCTGGATTACAATGCAGACACATTTAAATATTATAGCAGTTGCAAGCTTGAAAGAATTGACCGCAATATTGATAGTTATGAACAGGGAAATTGATAAAGATGCTTTGGAAAAAGCAAAGGAGGAAAAAATTTTAATTTTAAGAACGAATCTAACAGCATATCAAATCAGTGGAAAGATTTTTGAATGCGGAATTAGATGAAAAAGGAAAAGCTAATAAAAGCTGATGTTCATTTACATACGTGTCTGTCCCCTTGTGCGGATTTAACACAATCACCCAAAAGGGTCGTTGAAAAAGCTTTTGAAATGGGATTCAGTTTACTTTTTATTACAGACCATAATACGATTGCAAATGCGGGGGCAGCCGTAAAAGCAGGAAAGGGTTTTAATGGTTTAAGGATTTACCCGGGAATGGAAATAACAACAAAAGAAGAAATTCATATATTATCGCTCTTTGAAAATTTGGATGATGCAGGCAGAACTCAGGATTATATTAATAATTATTTGCCCGACACCTATCTTGAAAAGGAAAAACAGGAACAGATAATTGCTAATGAAAATGATGAAGTCGAAGGTTTCTACGGGAAATCACTTTTCAGTGCGGTCGATTTGGATTTGGATGAAATTATCGAACTGATACATCAATACAACGGACTTGCAATAGGGGCTCATATCGACAGACAGAGTTTTTCGATTATTAGTCAACTGGGGTTTATTCCTGATAAATGCAGACTCGATGCACTGGAAATATCCCCGAATATGAGTCTTCAGGAAGCAGGAAACGTTTTTAAAGATTATGCATCGAAATATAAATTTGTCAGGGGCTCGGATTCGCATTCGTTGAATACGATTGGCTGTTCATTTACTGAATATTATGGCGAGGATAATTCTTTTAAAAGTTTTCAAAAATTTATAAATGGATGATTTATCTCTGCATATTTTGGATGTCTCCGAAAACAGTATAGATGCAGGCGCAAGAAATTTGGAAATAATTATTAAAGAAGATACTAAAAAAGATATACTTACTATTGAAATTAATGATGACGGGAAGGGGATAGATGAAGAAATGCTGAATCAGATTCAAAATCCCTTTATCACGAGCAGAACGACAAGAAAGGTGGGATTGGGAATTCCGTTCTTAAAGGAAGCGGCTGAAAGTTGTGACGGGAGTTTGATAATTAAGTCGGCAATCGGTGTAGGTACAAGAATTAAAGCGACGTTTAAACACAGTCATATTGACAGAAAACCACTGGGTGATATTGCCGAGACTTTGATTGCTTTGATTCTAAGAGCGGATAAAACTGAAATATTGTATTATCACAGGAAAAACGGGAAGGATTTTACGTTCAGGACGAAGGATTTGAAATTACAGTTAAAAACAAAAGATTTAAAACAGGTAATGTTATTGAATAGTTTTAAAAAAATAATAAAACAAAAAATATCGGAATTACAATAAATATAAATAAATATTAAAAATATGTCTTCTGAAACACAAAAAAAAGCAAAAGAAATTTCGGAGAAATGGGATTACAATCCCGAAAATATCATTGAAATGATGCATGATATTCAAGATGAATATAAATATCTTCCCAGGGAAGTTATCGAATGCTTATCGAAAGAATCCAATGTTCCGGTAAGTAAAATCTTGAATATAGCTACGTTTTATAATGCTTTTAGTTTAAAACCAAAAGGGAAACATAAAATTTGCGTATGTATGGGAACACCCTGTCATACACTTGGAGCTTCCAGAGTTGCCGAAGCATTTGAAAGGGAATTAAAAATAAAATGTGGAGAAACAACTTCGGATTTAAAATATAGTCTTGAAGAAACCCGATGCTTAAGTGCTTGCGGTTTAGCTCCTGTTGTGGTTATTGGAGAAGATTTATATGGTCCTGTTACAGTTCCAAACGTTCAAAAGTTATTAAAAAAATATGAAAAGAAATAAAGGAGGAAAAAAATGGCAAAATTAAAAATTGAAGATCTAGAAAAAATTACAGAAGAATTCAAAAGAAAAATGACTCTAAGGGATGGTGCCGGAAGAGTTAAAATTACCGTTCATTTAGGGACTTGCGGAATTGCTGCCGGTGCAAGAAAAATTATGAATGCATTTATGGAGGAAATTGAAAAAAGTAATGCATCGGATATTATTCTGACTACTTCGGGATGTGCAGGATTGTGCAGTCGCGAACCAATGGCAACTGTAGAAGTAATTGGAAATGCACCGATTAAATATGTCGACCTGACAGTAGATAAAGCAAAAATAATTTTTGATAAGCACGTAATGAAAGGTGCATTCGTTCAGGAATATGCACTTTCAATTGGTAGTGAAAAAATACAATAATATAATATAAGGAATATTTGATGAAACCATATACAATTCAACTAATGGTTTGTGCCGGAACTGGTTGTGTATCTAACCAGTCTTTTGAAATAAAAGAGGCACTGGAAAAAGAAATTAAGAAGCACAATTTGCAAAACGAAGCAATGGTTGTTACCACGGGTTGCAATGGATTTTGCGGTGCGGGTCCAATAATGGTAGTTCAACCAGACGGGATATTCTACCAGTATCTAAAAGTTTCTGATATCCCTTATTTGGTTGAAGAGCATTTAGTTAAAGGTAGACCGGTAAAGAAATTTATGTATGTTCCTCCAAAGGAAGAGATACCTATTCCAAGGATGAATAAAATCCCTTTTTTCTCAGGACAAACTCTGGTTGCACTTAGAAATAGAGGAATGATTGACCCTGAATTTATCGAAGATTATATTGCTCGAGGAGGGTATAGAGCATTAGCGAAAGCTCTGACAACAATGAAACCTGATGAAGTTTTAAATGAGATAAAAAAATCAGGATTACGAGGCAGAGGCGGGGGCGGATTTCCTACAGGGATTAAATGGGAAACTTGTAAAAAAGTTCACGGAGACAGAAAATTTGTAATCTGTAATGCCGACGAAGGAGACCCAGGTGCTTTTATGGATAGGAGCATTATAGAAGGTGACCCACACTCTGTAATTGAGGGAATGATAATAGGAGCTTATGCGATAGAAAATGTTCGCGAGGGATTTATATATGTCCGAATGGAATATCCACTTGCGATAAAGAGATTTAACATAGCCGTTCAACAGGCAAAAGATAACGGGTTGCTTGGAGATAATATTTTTGATACTGATTTCTGTTTTGATATAAAAGTAAGAAGAGGTGCAGGTGCCTTTGTTTGTGGTGAATCAACAGCACTTATGGCATCTATAATGGGTAATCCCGGTGAACCAAGAGCAAAATATGTACACACAGTAGAAAAGGGATTATATGACTGTCCTACTTGCTTAAATAATGTTGAAACTTGGACAAATGTTCCGCAGATTATTTTAAAAGGTTCAGAGTGGTTTACAAGTATTGGAACGGGTGATGTAACAAATAACCCATGGGGTGGAAGTAAGGGGACAAAAGTATTTTCACTTGCGGGAAAAGTAAATAACACAGGTCTTGTTGAAGTCCCAATGGGAATTACTCTCCGTGATATTGTATTCAATGTTGGTGGAGGAATAAGAGACAATAAGAAATTTAAAGCAGTTCAAACGGGAGGTCCTTCAGGTGGCTTTATTCCAGAAAGTTTATTAGACTTACCGGTAGATTATGATGAATTGACAAAGGTGGGTTCTATGATGGGTTCGGGTGGAATGGTAGTGTTGGATGAAAACAACTGTATGGTTGATATGGCAAAATTCTTTTTAAAATTTACTCAGGATGAATCATGCGGAAAATGCATTCCCTGCAGGGAAGGAACTAAAAGAATGTATGATATTCTTGACAGAATAACTAAAGGTAAAGGAAAAGAAGAAGACCTCGATTTACTTGAAGAACTATCCAATATGATTGTAGAGTCGTCTCTTTGCGCATTAGGCGGCTCGGCACCAAATCCTGTTTTAACATCACTTAAATATTTTAGAGAAGAATACGAAGCCCACGTAATAGATAAAAAATGCCCCGCTAAAGTGTGTCGTGATTTATTAACTTTTTCAATTGATCCCCAAAAATGTCTTGAAGATGGACATGGATGTGGAGTTTGCGAAAAGAACTGTCCTGACGGAGCAATATACGGTGAAAAGAAAAATGTTCATTTTATTGACCCGATGAAATGTGGAAAATGCGGTGTCTGTTTTGATGTTTGTAAATTTGGAGCAATTATAGTTGAATAAAAAAATAATTTTTGAATAAAAAAAATAATTCAATATGATAAACGTTAATATTGATGGTAAAGAAATTCAAATAGCTGAAGAGACCACTATCGTTAAAGCAGCTGAATCAGCCGGAATATGGATTCCGACAATGTGTTATTCCGAATTGTTTGAACCTTACGGAGTTTGTCGATTATGCAGCGTAGAGGTTGTCCGTGGAAAACGAAGCAGGATTGTAACTGCTTGCAATTATCCTCTAAGAGAAAACGGGACAAAAGTGATTACTAATTCTCCCCAAATTCAAGGGATTAGAAAAATGATTATGGAATTAATGTTGTCTCGATGGCCAAATGTTCCGGTTGTAAAAGATATGGCTGCTACTATAGGAGTCAAAGAATCGAGAATAGAGTGCCTTGAAAGAGATGAAGACCCTTATGCTTGTATTTTGTGCGGAAAATGTGTAAATATTTGCAGAGATGTGGTTAAAGCAAATGTATTAGCTTTTGAAAACCGTGGGATTAAAAGAGAGGTTACTTTACCTTTCGATGAACAATCCGAAGCGTGTATAGTGTGCGGTGCGTGTGCAATGGTATGTCCGACAGGCCATATTAAAATTAAATCACTGGAAAAGGAGAGAGGCGCATTGCAGGATTGGTATCTCGGACCTAAAACGGCAATTAATATCCCGACACTTCAGGCAGTCCCAAGAGTTCCTATAATAGACGAGCAATCCTGCATAAAAATGCAGACGGGTGGATGTGGTATATGCTCGACATACTGCGAACCTGAAGCAATAAATTATGATGTAAAAGATGAAGAGATTGATATTGAAGTCGGACAAATCCTTATTACTACCGGATACCAGACTATCGATTTGAAACAAATGCCTCAGTATGGTTATGGCCGGATCGACAACGTTTATTCTTCTCTTGAATTTGAACAT
Organism: uncultured Ignavibacteriaceae bacterium; assembly: GCA_964501535.1. Lineage (GTDB taxonomy): Bacteria > Bacteroidota > Ignavibacteria > Tepidaquicellales > Tepidaquicellaceae > FEN-1279. Next base: position 490,113 of record CAZCSV010000002.1, read on the forward strand.
ATGCTGAACTCGACGGGACCAACCGGTGGAACAATTCTCTGCAAAGACGGCAGTGTGCCAAGAGCTGTTGGAATTATTCATTGCATAGGCTCCAGAGATGAGAACTTCCATAAATATTGTTCGAGAGTATGCTGTATGTATGCTTTGAAATTTGCTCACCTGGTAAAAGATAGAACTCCTGCCGAAGTGTATCAATTCTATATTGATATGAGAGCGTTCGGAAAAGGTTATGAGGAGTTTTATAAGAGGCTGCTCGACGAAGGTGTAAATATGATAAGAGGTAAAGTGGCGGAAGTTACGGAAGGGTATGTAACTAACGGCGATAAACCGTTCCTGATGGTGAAGTGTGAAGATACACTGATAGGTAAATTTAGAGAAATACCTGTTGATATGGTTATTTTATGTCCTGCTATCGAGCCTCAGTTCGATGCTTCCAACATAAAGAAAATATTCTCAATCAGCCAGAGCCCTGATAAATTCTTCCTCGAGCGTCATCCGAAACTTGACCCGATTTCTACTATGACTGACGGCGTATTTATTGCAGGCTGTGCGCAGGGTCCTAAAGATATCCCGGATTCGGTAGCACAGGCTTCCGCTGCTGCAGCGAGAATACTTTCGCTCATTTCGCTTGGCGAGGTTGCCGTTGACCCGATTAAAGCGGAAGTAGTGGATGAATATTGCAGCGGTTGCAGAATGTGTAATACATTGTGTCCTTATAGTGCTATCTCGTTCGATGAAGGAAAAAAAGTATCGTTTATAAACGATATGCTTTGTAAAGGATGCGGGACATGCGTTTCTGCATGTCCGTCTTCCGCTATTACCGGTAAGGGATTTACCGATAAACAGATTCTTGCTGAACTGGAAGGAATATTGTCTGTTTAGACCCGCAGTATCTGTCATTCCGGCGGAAGCTGGAATCCAGAAATAATGTGAGTCCTTAAAGACACATTTTTAAGTGATAAAAATAAAAAAGTAGTAAATAAAAATTATTAAATATATGGACCAAGAAAAAGAATTTAATCCGAAGATTGTAGCTTTTTTGTGTAACTGGTGTACTTATACGGGAGCTGACCTTGCGGGTGTCTCAAGACTGAAATCCTCGCCATGCGTGCGTATAATACGTGTTATGTGCAGCGGCAGGGTAGACCCGACTTTCGTAATAAAAGCTTTCAAGCAGGGTGCTGACGGAGTGTTTATAGGCGGTTGTCATATAGGTGACTGCCATTACTCCGAAGGTAATTATAAAACATTACGCAGAGTTGAGTTTATGAAAACCTTTCTGGAAGAATTTGGAATTGACCCGAAAAGGTTGAGACTCGAATGGATATCGGCATCCGAGGGTGATAAATATGCGGCTACAACATTGGAGTTTGAAGCGGAAATTAGGGAATTAGGACCATTGCATTTGGTCGAAGCTTAAAATAAGATAATTAAATAACAAAAAATTTCTTTTATAATGAAACCAAAATTAGCTTTGTATTGGGCAGCTTCCTGTGGGGGGTGTGAAATAGCGGTCGTTGATATCGAATTAAAAATTCTCGATGTTGCAGATTTTTTCGATATTGTATTCTGGCCCTGCATAATGGACTTTAAATATAAAGATGTCGAAGCGATGCAGGATGGTGAAATTACCCTGTGTCTATTTAATGGGGCGATTAGAACATCTGAAAACGAATACCTTGCAAAACTTCTCCGGGCTAAATCGAAAGTTTTGGTTGCCTTCGGTTCCTGCGCTATGGAAGGATGTATTCCCGGACTTGCAAATTTTTACGACAAGAAAACTATCCTGGATTTTGTTTATAAAGATAGCCCGTCTTTGGAGGAAAAATCGAAAGGGGTTTATCCCGAAACGAAAACAAATATGCCGGAAGGAGAAATCGAGATTCCGGAATTCTGGAATACCGTGAAAACACTCGACCAGGTCGTCGATGTGGATTATTACGTACCCGGCTGTCCACCGCAGTCGTTTCAGATAGTCAATGTGATTGAAGCTGTAATAGATATTTTGAAAAACGGAAAACCGCTTCCCCCTAAAGGTACCGTACTCGGTGCCGGGGATAAAACCTGCTGTGATGAATGCCCGAGAGAAAGAAAAGAAAAGAAGATTAAAAAATTCTACAGACCGCAGGAAATTGTGATCGACCCTAACGTTTGCCTCCTCGACCAGGGAATAATGTGCATGGGACCCGCTACAAGAAGCGGATGCGATGCACTCTGCGTAAAGGCGAATATTGGATGCCGCGGATGTTACGGTCCTCCACCGAATGTTATCGACCAGGGGACTAAAATGGTGTCCGCATTGAGTTCCGTAATTGATTCGACTGACCCGAAAGAAATAAGAGAAATTATTAAAACCATTGCAGACCCGCTTGGGACGTTTTATAGATTCTCATTGGCAGCTTCGTTAATGAAACGCATTCAGCCGAAAAACGGTGAGGATAAAAAATAATTAATTCTAAAAAGACAAAATACAATATTAATATGAAACAAATAAAAATTGACCCTGTAACAAGACTGGAAGGTCACGGTAAAATCGATATTTTCTTAAACGATGATGGGGAAGTTGCGAACTGCTACTTCCAGATACCGGAGTTAAGAGGCTTTGAACAATTTGTTGTGGGCAGACCTATAGAAGAAATGGCAAGAATTACAACAAGGATTTGCGGCGTGTGCCCTGAGGCACATCATATGGCAGCAGCAAAAGCAGCTGACGATGTTTATAAAGTTCAGATTCCTTCGGCAGGTAAAAAACTGAGGGAATTATTATACAATACATTCTTCGAAGCCGACCATACCGTCCATTTCTATGCACTCGCAGGACCTGATTTTGTTTGCGGTCCCGATGCTCCCCCTGCCGAAAGAAATATACTCGGACTGATTAAAAAAGTCGGACTTGAAGCAGGCGCAAAGGTCATAGGCCTTAGGTCGAGATGCCAGGAAATTATTCAGTTGCTGGGCGGAAAGAAAATTCACCAGGTTACTTCTATCCCCGGCGGAGTTTCAAGGGGAATTAATGAAGAAGAAAGAAAAAAAATTGAAGAGTATGCAAAATATATGGTCGACTTCGGACAGTTTACTTTTAAAATCTTTGAGGATATTGTACTGAAAAATAGTGCTTATGTAGATTTAATTGTAAACGGACCGTATATTCATCAGACCTATTATATGGGACTTGTTGATGAAAATAATCAGGTTAATTTTTATGACGGAAAGGTAAGAGTTGTTGACCCGGATGGAAATGAATTTTGTAAATATAAACCTTCGGAATATCTGGATAATATTTCCGAACATACTGAAAAATGGAGCTATTTAAAATATCCTTATCTTAAAAAAATCGGATGGAAAGGTTTCGTTGACGGAAAGGACAGCGGTGTTTATCGGGCTACTCCACAATCAAGATTGAATGCATCGGATGGAATGGCAACTCCACTTGCTCAAGCGGAGTATGAAAAGTATTATGAAGTTTTAACCGGTGACAAATCAGGCAAAACTCCCGTACATAATACACTTGCAACACACTGGGCAAGAATAATTGAATTACAATATGCAGCCGAAAAAGTTATGGAATTGGTAAAAGACCCTGAAATAACTTCGCCGGATTTTAGAACAATTCCGACCGAAATCCCGCACGAGGGATTTGGAATAGTTGAAGCCCCAAGAGGAACACTGACTCATCACTATGTTACCGATGAAAGAGGAATTGTAAAAAAAGCAAATCTTATTGTGGGAACGACAAATAACTATGCCGCAATTTCTATGTCTATCAAGAAAGCAGCCGAAGGATTGATTAAAAAGGGAACAGAAGTTACAGAACCCATACTGAATATGATTGAAATGGCATTCCGGGCTTATGATCCTTGTTTGGGTTGCGCTACACATTCATTAAACGGAGAAATGCCGATGCTTGTGACTATTAGGGATTCCAACGGTGAAATTATCGATGTAGTAAAAAGAAATTAAAAATTTATAAAATATATGAAAAATATCAAGGCTATGGCTTTTAACGATAAGACAATACCGTTAAATAATGTTCGGGCTTATTTGTTCGAATCTTTGTTCATTATTCTTGCGGTTGCACTCCCCTCAATATGCCATTTGCTGGGTGCACCGGTAAGATATATTTTACCTATGCACTGGACTGTAATACTGGCAGGTCTGGTCTACGGTTGGAAAGGCGGAGCGACAGCCGGATTTTTATCTCCTACTGTAAGTTTTCTAATCACCGGCATGCCTTATTTGTCTCTTATTCCAATGACGGCAGAGCTTTTTGCTTATGGTGCTTTAACGGGATTGTTAAAGGAAAAGTTTAAAATGAAATCCTTTTTATCAATTACCATTGCACTAATTGCCGGAAGAATTGTGTTTCTGCTTGGTTTTGTTTCCTTGAATACGGGAATCGATTTGCCTGTTTATGTTTTATACGCAATTGCTCCGGGATTATTCGTCGGTGTGCTGCAAATTATTCTGTTGCCTTTTATAGCTAAATTCTGGACGAAATAAATCCGATTATAAAATGAACAACAATGTAGAGCTTAAGGCTTTTGTAAAAAGTCTTCCTGTTAATTCAACCGAATATTTCAAAATTTTGGGTGAATCACAAACCCGTACAATGCGTTCCGGAATGGTGACGCTGAAACCGGGCGAAAACGTTGGCGAACACTCAACCAAAGACTATGAAGAAATGCTTGTGATATTGAACGGTAAAGGTGAAGCGGAAGTTAATAATAAAGAAAAATTTAATATCGAAAAAGGACAGATAGTATATATTCCTCCGAATACCGTGCATAATATCTTTAACACCGGTGACTCATTTTTGCAGTATATATATATAGTTGCAAAATAAGGATGGATTAAATTCCGAAATTTTTAAAGGATATAATACTTCGTATTTTCCGTTAGACAACGAATATCGTAAATAAGTTTCATCCGAACACGCATTTTATATGTATTTCTTGATTGTATCAACAAGAGTTACCTTATCAAAAGGCTTTTTGATATAGTCTATACAACCACCGTTTAATATTCTCTCTTTATCGCCTCTTAGTGCATAGCCTGTTACTGCGACAATCGGTGTGTTTTCATATCCCTTGATTTCTTTTATTTCCTGTGCAACGTTCAAGCCGTCCATTTCGTGCCCTAAATTAATATCAAGTAATATTAAATCGTATTTTGATTCTTTTACCAATCTTAATGCTTCCTCGGGATTCTTTGCATCGTCAGTTTGACTAATCTTCAGCAGAAACTGCTTTGTCAGTTTTATACTTATATCGTTATCTTCAATCAACAGGATTTTTGGCAAATCTTTTCTTGTCTCTTTAATTACACCATTTGCAAAATCAGAATCTGTTTTCAAAACTGATTTTTTTTCTGTTTCGTCAATGCTTGGATTACTTAAAATAGGTAAAATAACATTGAAAATTGAGCCTCTGCCCGGAATACTTTCAAAAACGATTTTTCCCTTAAGTAAATTTACCATCTTTTTTGTAAGTGGCAATCCAAGCCCGCTTCCCTCGTAATTTCTCTTGTGCCCCTCGCTTATCTGTCTGAATTCCTCGAAGACAAGATCTCTGTATTCCTTTGCTATTCCTATTCCCGAATCTATTACTTTTATCTCGACGATGTTTTTTCCCTCTACCCTTTCAAGGCTTGCTTCTACCGTTACTCCTCCCCGGGATGTGAATTTCAATGCGTTATCGATGAGATTTGTTATTATCTGCTGTATGAAGTTTTTATCGCTGTATATTGGTATTGAAGCTTGACCGTGTACAAAGTTTAGATATAAATTTTTTTGATTTGCAAGAGGGATAAAAGAATTTATTACGAGCTGGATTTCCTGAATCAAATCCATGTTATCATAATTAACGATTTCACCCCCTGCTTCAAGCTGTGAAAATTCCATAATGGAATTCAGTGTTTTCATCAGTCTTCTTCCTGAAATCTGAATATAATGAGCCAGCTCCTTGAAATAAGCATCGGTCGATTCTTCCATAATGATTTCCGCAAAACCGAGTATCCCGTTCATTGGCGTTCTTAATTCATGACTCATGTTCGATAGCAAAGATGTTTTGAGCTTGCTGGCTTCTTCGGCGTGTGTTTTTGCTTTTATTAATTCTTCTTCCGATTTCTTTGCGCAAATTGACATTGCAATCTGTTCCGATATGAAGTTAAGTATTTCAAGCTCTTGCTTCTTATATCGTATTCCTTTGCTGTATGATTGAACTACGAGTACTCCGATAGCTTTATTCTTCGCCATCAATGGCACGCCGAGCCAGTCTATGGAATCTGCTCCTATCGTTTCTACCGCTTTTTTTCTTAACAATTCCTTAAATACCCCGGGGTCTGCAAGCAATGGTTTACCGGTTTTTAAAACATATTCCGTCAGCCCCTTCCCGAACCCTTTTGGCTTCGGTCTATCATCGATTTCATCTACGAAATACGGAAAAGTAATAATGTTTTTCTCGTCATCGTACAAAGCAATATAGAAATTATTGGCAGGCATTAGTTCGGAAATAATTGCGTGTACGGATTTATAAAGCTCATCCAACGTATCTATGGAGTGAGCAAGTTCGGAAATCTTGTAAACGGAAGACTTTATTTTCTCGTCCTTTTTTCTCCTTCTGATGTCTCTGACAACTACCTGTGATGACGGAACGCCGTTATAAATAAAAGGAATAGCCGTTACTTCGACGTCTATTACTTCTCCGTTTGGTGCAATAAATTTTTCTTCCAGGATATCGGAATGCTTTTTTTCTACCTGGCTCTTTTTTATTCTTTCGACTACGATATCGGTATAATCGGGATGAACGAAACTTAAAACCGGTTTCCCCAATATTTCGTTTGCATTTTTGCAATGCAGAAGATTTAACATAGACTCGTTCACGTATACTATAATTCCTTTGCTGTGTACCGCTATCCCGTCCGGAGAATGTTCAACCAGTAATCTGTATCTTTCTTCGGATTCCCGAAGCGCAAGCTCAGCTTTTTTCCTGTCCGTAATATCAATTTGTGTTCCCCAGATACCTATAAGTTTCCCTTTCTCAATAATGCCGATTGCGTTGTTGGAATAATATTTTTTATTGCCTTCGCTGTCAGTCTCCTCTGTTTCTGCATCGTAAATCTTATAATTTGCTTTAACAAATACTCTGTTTGTGTCAATATTAATCTGACTCTCTGTGTAAAAATCTTTTAAATGTTTTCCGATGATATCTTCAGGACGTTTATATCCGTACATTTTTGCCATAGAATCATTGCACTCGGCAACATAGCATAGCTCATAAAGCATTTTTACCTGTTCATCCACAGGCAGCGAAATTGGTATTGGTTTATCAAAATCCATTCTGAAAATTCCTTCTCTTGCATATTTGTAAAACGAACTGAAATTGAAAGGAATTTTTTTATTACCCGAAGTTTTTTTTTCGCTTTTCATGGCTTGTATTTTTAAAAGTTTGATTTTTAATAGTCAGCAAGCATAAAAACGAGCGTTTTTGCAATCTACAAAAATTATTATCATATCACAATTTATTAAATGAGTTGTATTAATTTTTACTTAACATATGTATTTTATATATAACTATTCATCACTTTTATAAATTCATTTATTTTGATAAATTCATTGAAAATATTTGTATGAAAGCTTTATTGCTAAATCAGGTTTGCGATTTAAAAGTATATAAAAATCCTCTTGTAATATCTGATATTCCGGAACCTGTTCCCGCAGAAAACGAAGTCTTGATAAAAATAAATGCGTGCGGAGTTTGCCATACCGAACTCGACGAGATTGAAGGCAGAACTCCGCCTCCTGTTTTCCCGGTTGTACCCGGTCACCAGATAGTTGGCAAAGTAATCGGAAGAGGAAATAAAGCTCAAAAATTTCAGGTTGGAGACAGAGTTGGAATAGGATGGATATATTCGTCTTGCGGAAAATGTGAATATTGCCTTGAAGGAAATGATAATTTGTGTAACGAATTCAAAGCAACAGGCAGAGATGTAAACGGTGGATACGCCGAATATATGACCGTACCCGAATCCTCTGCTTTCTTAATCCCGGAATTATTTTCGGATTCGGAAGCCGCACCCCTGCTCTGTGCCGGTGCTATTGGATATCGCTCGGTAAAACTGGCAGACTTGAAAGACGGACAGAACCTTGGCTTGACTGGCTTTGGTGCATCCGCTCATTTAGTCCTAAAAATGGTAAAATTTAAATATCCAAATTCAAAAATCTACGTTTTTGCCCGTAGTGCGGAAGAAAGAGAATTCGCCGTTCATCTCGGAGCGGAATGGGCAGGTGATACTCTCGATAAATCACCTGAAAAATTGAACAGTATTATCGATACTACACCCGTCTGGATGCCCGTAGTCGAGGCGATGAAAAACCTGAAACCCGGTGGCAGACTCGTAATTAATGCAATCCGAAAGGAGGAAACCGACAAGGAATATCTCCTGAAAGTAAATTATCCCGAACACCTCTGGATGGAAAAAGAAATAAAAAGCGTTGCTAATGTTTCTTCTTCCGATATAGAAAATTTTTTGAGAATTGCAGGAGAAATTAAACTTAAACCCGAATATCAGATGTACCCCCTTGAAGATGCTAATACTGCCTTGCTCGAACTGAAACAGAGAAAAATAAGAGGCGCCAAGGTTTTGATAATTAGTTCTGAATTTTGAATTATGAATGCTGAATGAAAAAGTAAAAAAGCTTACCATAATATTTCTAATATTTATTATTTTAAGAATCTACCGGTATCAATTATTCCCCGACCTGAAAATGATTTTTGACTTAAGTCAAAATAAGGAATTTTTTTGGAATGAACACTATTGTGAAGTTGTTTTAAAAGAAAGAAACAAATTAAAAATATACAAAGGAAAATAAAATGAGTGAATTAATAAACAACAGCAGAAAAAGAATTGATGAACTAAAAGAGCTTCTTCTGAAAATTCATAAAGGAATTAATATCGAAGAAGTGAAAAATGAGTTAACTGCGGCTCTCGGAAATATCCCCTACGGTGAGGTCGTTCAGGCAGAACAGGAACTTATATCAGAAGGCTTACCTCCATCGGAAATTCAGAAGTATTGCGATTTGCACTCGGAGGCTTTAAGGGAAAATATAGATTTGACTTATATGAAAAATGTCCCCGAAGGACATCCCGTTCATATACTCCGAGAAGAAAACAAAGCACTCGAAAGCGAGGTGACGAAACTAAAAGATATTTTCATAAAAATTAAATTTAGCAAAGAACAAATAGATGCGGAAGCTGAGTTTCTGAGAATACGTGAAATTTTTAACAACTTGACTGATATCGAAAGACATTACACTAAAAAAGAAAATCTGCTTTTCTCTTACCTCGAGAAATACGAAATAACGGGTCCGTCAACCGTTATGTGGGGGAAGGATGATGAGGTGAGAAGCTTTATTAAATCCGCAAAAGGTGTGTTTAATCTGGGCGGAAAATGCGACAGGGAAACACTCGACGGATATATAGAGTTTGTTTTTAAACCTGCCGCGGATGCAATTTCGGAAATGAAGGACAAAGAGGAAAAGATATTGTTTCCTATGTGTCTGGATAAATTCACTGAAATAGACTGGTATGAAATTTACACCCAGTTTGATGAATTAGGATACTGCCTGTACTACCCGCAAACGGAATGGAAACCTGACGTTGCACCGCAGATTAAAAAAGAAAAAATATCGGGCGATAAAATAAAATTGTCAACCGGCTCCTTTACGGTGGAGGAGCTTGAAGCCGTAATGAGTGCATTACCCGTCGATTTGACTTTCGTGGATAAGGACGATAAGGTGAAATTCTTTTCACACGGAGGGAACAGGATTTTCGACAGGAATAAGGCAATACTCGGTCGGGAAGTACAGTACTGTCATCCGCCGTCGAGCGTTCATATCGTCGATAAAATATTAAATGATTTTAAGAGCGGAGACCAGGATTCCGCAAAGTTCTGGATTAATATTAAAAATATGTTCGTTCACATCGCATATTATGCCGTTAGAAACGAAAAGGGGGAATACCTTGGGACACTCGAAGTCACTCACGATATAAACCAATATAAAAAAGCCGAGGGCGAAAAAAGACTCCTCAGTTACGAAAAATAAAAAATATATGGATAAAAAATTAATAATAACACCCGACGTAAAAATATATGAATTGCTCGAAGCTTATCCTCAGCTCGAGGATGTTTTAATCGGTATATCACCCGTGTTCGTTAAACTGAAGAAGCCTGTTTTAAGAAAAACTATCGCAAGGGTAACCTCCATAAAACAGGCATCTGTTGTTGGAAAGGTAAGCTTGAACGATATGATAAATAGACTGCGGGAAGCTGTGGGACAGGGTAAGGAAGAATATAAAAATATCGATTTGGGTAAAAAAGAAAAACCGGAATGGACTGTAAATGAAAATATAAAAATTGAATATGATGCAAGGGATGACCTCGATAACGGTATACAACCGCTGAATAAAGTGTTAAAGGAAACAAAGGAATTCAAGACGGGGGAGAAATATTTGTTGACTACCGCGTTTATACCTCTGCCGATGATAGAACTGCTGGAAGGAAACGGATTCCAATGCTATTCCGAAGTAATCAGCGATAATGAAGTGAGAAATTATTTCCTGAAAAATAATTAATTATATTATAAATGTAATTCTCTGTTTCTCTTGTTAAATCCGGGTTCTGAAACGGTTTCTATGTAACTTTCTGTCTTCGGTCTGGTTCTCCTTCGCCGATAGAACAAGCAAATGGTTTAATCAGTATTATCATACTATAGGTGATATATTCAGCAATATAAATTTATGACATGCGTTCCGGAAATACGGGTAACCTTATTAACTGGACCTTGAATCTGAAATATTCGACGCAGATATCGGTGAAAAAAGTGGAAAATGAAATTCCCGATGATTTTAAATTGTATCAGAATTATCCGAATCCGTTTAATCCCTCTACAAAAATAAAATTCAGGATTAAAGAACCGGGATTTGTGAAATTAAAAGTCTTTAATCTGATAGGCAAAGAAATTGCTACATTGGTTAATGAAAATCTTCAGGCCGGTGTATATGAAATTCCGTTTAATATAAATCAGTTCGCTGATAAAAATATTTCCAGCGGAGTTTATTTCTATCGCCTTGAAACAAATAATTTTATCCAAACGAAAAAAATGATTGTGATAAAATAATGCAATAAAAATTATTAATAATTTTAAAAATAATAAATTTTTTTTTTATAAATCTTTGTTATTGAATTTCTGCATCAGCTGGAACTTCAAACAATTTATCCGGTATTGTAGCGTTTAAATCAAATTCGTATGCAATAGTTTCAATGTTTTCAACGTTATTCTGAACTTTCAGGACGTATGTATCAGAAGCAACCCAAATTTTATTTCCAACTTCATTTTCATATATAGAACATTGATAACCAAGTAACGATTCGTTACCAATCAGTTTTGAATAATCTTTATAATTTTGAAGACTTAAAAATTGTATTCCGTTCTTAAATTCATCGTGTGATTGTATAATTGGGATTCTGGTTCCGACTTTTTTACCATCAACTTCGTTAATTATGGTTAATTCCTGTCCTAAAAGATAAGTTAATTTTAATGAATTTGACCCTTCGGTTTTAACGTATTCGACTATCTTAAATTTATCAGGTTTTGAATAAATAAGCATACTATCAACTGATAATAAAGCTGTTCCCCTGTATTTAACAAAAAAACTATCTACTCTGACGTCTGATTGCGAATAAGAGCTGGCAGAAAAAAATACAAAAAAGATAAATAAAATACTTTTTTTCATAACGTTCTCCTTTTAAATTGTTAAAATATAGTAAAAATAATTATTTAATTGAAAAAAGAAAATCTAAATTTCTGTAAATAATGCTGAAAATTTATTTTTAATTTCGGTAACAATTTTTTTTAATTTACGTAAACAAATATAGTTTTTTATTAATAAAATGCAAATTACAAAATCACTGCTTTAAATAATTAAAAAATATTGTTAAACTTAACTTAAGGTAAAATGAAAAAAATCATTTCTACAATTATTCTGCTTTTCCTTTTTGTGTTTTCGGTTTCCGCACAGGAAGGAATGTGGTTATTAAATCAGATTAATAATCTTGAACTGAACAAAAAAGGTTTAAAAATCGATGTTGGTAATGTTTACAATCCTGATAAACCGTCTCTGTACAATGCAGTGATACAATTGGGCGGAGGTTCGGGTTCATTTGTCTCTCCCGATGGTTTAATACTGACAAATCATCACGTTGCTTATACCGGATTACAGCGTGCTTCGAGCAAGGATAATGATTATATTACTAACGGATTCCTTGCAAGAAACCGCACTGATGAAATTCAGGCATTAGGATACCAGGCAAGACTCTTGGTCGAAATGAAAGACGTTACTTCTCAAATATTGGATGCGGTAAAAGGTGTTACTGATGCAGCTGAAAGAAGAAATAAAATTACTAAAAAATCTAACGAAATTTCCGATGCAGCAACAAAGGGGATTGATGATTTAAATGCAGCCGTGAGTGAATTATATGAGGGAGGGCAATATATACTTTACGTTTATAAGATAATTAAGGATGTCAGGATTGTTTATGCTCCTCCTCTTTCAATAGGAAATTACGGCGGTGAAACAGATAACTGGATGTGGCCCAGACATACGGGTGATTTTACTTATATGAGAGCGTATGTATCCCCTGATGGTAAAGGCAGTGAATACAGCCCCGGTAATGTTCCTTACAAACCGAAGGTCTGGTTAAAAATTGCCAAAGATTTTTTAAAGGACGGAGATTTCACGTTTTGTATGGGTTTTCCGGGATTTACTACGAGATACAGGTCGTCTACTTCGGTATACTGGAATCTAAATGAAAATTTTCCGTTTACGATAAAAAATTTCAAGGAAGTAATTTCTCTTCTGGAAGAAACTTCAAAAAATAGTCCCGAAGGAAAAATTAAAGTCGCAAACCAGATAAAAGGCCTTGCAAATGTAATGAAGAATTACCAGGGAAAAGTAGACGGGATGAAGAAAACAAATTTCCTTCAGAAGAAATATGATTTCGAAAGTGAATTTATGAAATGGGTGAATAGCGATGCGACTCGAAAAGCAAAGTACGGAGACATTTTACAGAAGGAAAAAGATTTATATACAAACTTACTCGAAAAGACAAAGAAGAGAGATAATATTTTTGGAATTTTCCAGGGTTTGGCAAGTACACAGCTTACAATCGCAGGAAGAATTTATGCTTTAGGGGTTCAGGTCGTAAAGCCTGAAAGTGAAAGACTTCCGGGTTACTCGGATAGAAATATAGAACGTGTTAAAAACAATGTACAATTAAATTATATGAATTATTATGAACCTTCAGATAAAGCATTATTAATCAGGGCATTGAAAATGGCAAATGAATTGCCGGAAGGACAAAGAATAAAAGGGCTTGATTATATATTTAATGATAAATCACAAACAATCGAACAATTTGTAGATAATGCTTTTAAAAATTCCAAATTAAATGATGTTGAATATACAAGAGGGCTTATAGGGAAAAACGTGAAAGAATTAGAAGCATTAAATGACCCGTTTTTCAAAATGGCGGCAAGCTTGTATCCGGAAAGCGAAGAGATAAGAATTAATTATCAGAATTTTTCCGATAATGTTACATTTTTAAGAAAATTTTATGTCGAAGCTCTTTATCAATGGAAGGGACAAAGTATGTATCCTGATGCGGACGGTTCGTTAAGGTTTTCTTGCGGTAATGTTGAAGGTTATGCTCCCGCAGATGCGGTATGGTATTTTCCTTTTACTACTTTAAAGGGTGTTATTGATAAAAATAAGGATGAAGAACCGTTTGACGCTCCGAAAGATTTAATTGATTTGTATAAAAACAAGGATTTTGGTAAGTGGTACAATCCGACTTTAAAAGATGTTCCTATCGCATTTCTTCACCATAACGACGGTTCGGGAGGAAGCAGCGGAAGCCCTGTGATGAACGCAAAAGGTGAACTGATAGGTCTGGATTTTGACGGGAATTATGAAGCTATGATTGGCGACTGGCAATATGATTATACGTTGCAAAGATCTATCACCGTCGATATACATTATGTCTTATTCATTACGGAGAAGTTTGCCAAAGCAGGTTTTCTGTTAGATGAAATGGGAGTGAAATATTAGAAAATTATAAGATATCTTAAATTCATTAAAAACCCTGAAATATCTTTCAGGGTTTTTTTTATGTGTTCATTGAATTGAAATATTGATTTGAAAGATTTATGTTTGATATATGCCGGAAAAACCTGAAAAAATAAAAGGCAAAACTTATTCACTCTTCGGTGAGAGTGATAATACTGAAAAATTTTACGGATTTATTGACGGAATTTTGGATGAATTATTAAAAACCTTTAAGGGCGAAGAGGAATTGCTGAATAATCTGCAAAAGGTAAGCACTAAAAAGAAAAAATATGATTTATTTTTAAAGCAAAATGATATTTTAAAAAAATATGAGAAAACTTTTGAATCATACGTGTATAATGTGGACGAACATATAAAAAATATGTCGGTTTTCAAATTCTTGAAAAGCGATTTAAAGACCAGGCAATGGCAGTATTATTTATATATGCTAGAATTTGCGCTGACGAACAGGCTTTTCAAAAATGGTTTTATAAAATGTAATGTGAAGATTGCTCTGCTCCCGCACTGCCTGAAAGACTTATCCGGGAAATGCAAGGCGGAAATGAACGGATTCGATTACCAGTGCAAACATTGCTCAAAAGAATGTTTTGTAAATGAAGCAAGCAGAATATTAAAGGGTTATAATATAGAGCCGTATATCTGGATGTCGGCAGATTTGAAAAAAATGGCTAAGAAAAATTTCAAAGAAAAAAAATCGCTTGGCGTCTTCGGAATTGCCTGCATCCCGCAATTAATCAGGGGAATGCGGATGTGTGAAAAGAAAAATATTCCCGTGATGGGTCTTCCCCTTGATGCAAACAGATGTGTGAGGTGGATGGGAAATTTTAATCCGAATTCTGTTAATCTGAGTATTCTGAAAAATATTCTAAACTAATCAAAATTATAAAAGCATTCCCAATATAAAATTGAGAATGCTTCTTGTAATTCAATATGTAATGCCGATAATTTAAGCTACTTCAATAACAACATTTTCTTTGTTTCGGTAAAATTACCCGAAATTATTCTGTAAAAATAAATCCCGCTCGATAACTTGCCCGCATTGAAATTTATCGTGTAATTTCCCTGATTTAATCTTTCCTTTACTATTGTTTCGATTTCTTTTCCGATTTCGTTGTAAACTGTTATCTTTACAAATTCGGATTTGGGAATGCTGAAACTGATGTTGGTAACCGGATTGAAAGGATTGGGATAGTTTTGCTTCAGTGAGTAGGATGATGCAAAATTTGAACTTTGTTCAATCGAGGATATTTGTACGTTAACTACACCTACCATACCCATTAGTTCATGAGGCGTACATTTATAGTTATATGCCCCAGGTACGGTTACAACATAGCTGTATGATAAATTTAATGATGTAATGGGTTGGTCCCATGCCATAGCTGTCGGAGGTATCGTTGTGGAAGTTGTGGTATGGTCACCGCTTACCCATACCCATTTTATGGTATCGCCCACTAATGCATTCAGATTATTCGGGCTGAAAGAAAAATTTTGCACGTTTATTACCCTCGTGGTCGCAAAGGATAAATTGCTTAAAAGGAAAGCAACAATCAGAAAATAAGTTGTTTTTTTCATAAAATTAATTTTAGATTTAAGATAAATTGTTTTATTTTAAAATATTAAAGTAGTAATTAAAGTTCCTTTAATTGAATAAAAAATCTTGTTTTGGCGGTGCGGGAATTTTGGCTAAATTAATTTCTTACTTTTTAAAAATATTTTTATTAAAATACGGAATAAAAATGGGAGAACAAAAAATGAAAAATTTAATTTCATTGTTTTGTATTTTTGCAATCTTTTTCATTTCCTGTCAGAACAAAAATACTGAGGTCTATACTAAAGAACAGATAATAAAAAAAGAGGAGGGAAAAACAGAAATGAAAATTTCAAGCACATCGTTTAATGAAGGTGAAATGATACCTTCGAAATATACCTGTGACGGTGAAAATATTTCTCCGCACCTCGCCTGGACCGGTGCACCCGAAAATACTAAAAGCTTTGCCCTGATATCAGATGACCCCGATGCTCCTGCGGGAGACTGGGTTCACTGGGTAGTGTACAATATTCCGGCTAACGTAAATGAGCTTAAGGAAATATTTCCAAGGGATAAAAAACTCGAGGATGGAACTTTACAGGGGACAACGGATTTCGGAAGAGTCGGATATGGCGGTCCGTGCCCGCCAAGCGGAACACACAGATATTATTTCAAATTATACGCACTGGATATCTTGCTTGATAAAAGTGCGGGAATGACCAAATCTGAATTGCTGAAAGCAATGGAAAGCCATATCATTGCTAACGCTCTGTTGATGGGAAAGTACAAAAGACAATAATGTATGAATACTGCGAGATTCAGATTTTACGAAGAACTGAACGATTTTTTACCTGAAAGAAGAAAACGCGTCCGCTTCGATTACAGCTTTGAAAACAGCCCTTCTGTAAAGGATGTCATCGAGTCCTTCGGCGTTCCACATACTGAAATTGATTTGATTTTGGTTAAAGGTTTATCCGTATCATTCGATTATAATCTGAAGGATGAGGATTATGTGTCCGTGTATCCTGTTTTCGAAAATATGGATATATCTGGCTTGACGCACCTGAGAGAAAAACCGTTGAGAAATCCTAAATTCATTTGTGATGTCCAGCTTGGCAGACTGTCTAAGTATCTGAGAATGCTGGGCTTCGATACTCTGTATAATAATGAATATAAAGTTAAAGAAATTATCAGGATATCTAACGACGAGAAAAGAACAATCCTTACAAGAAATATCTTCCTGCTGAAAAACAGTATCGTTGTTCGTGGTTACTGGATAAGGTCTCAGGACCCGCACACTCAGCTGATTCAGGTTGTGCATTATTCTGATTTATTGACACATATGAAACCCTTTTACAGATGCAGCGAATGTAACGGCTTGCTTGAACTGGTCCCTAAAGAAAATATTGTGGATAAACTTTTACCGAATACAAAAAAATATTTCGATGAATTTCATAAATGTAATACCTGCAATAAAATATACTGGAAGGGCTCACATTTTAAAAAGATACTTAATCTTACCGAAAGTATAAGGAAAGATGTTGAAGCTCTTTTTAAGAAATAATATCGGGGAAAATTAAATAGTAATTAATATGAAAATTCTTTTTATACAGACGGGCGGAACGATAGATAAAGATTATCCGAAAAAGAGGAAAGGTTATGCGTTCGAAATAACCGAACCTGCCGTGAAACAAATACTTAAAAAAATAAATCCTTCTTTTGAATATGAAGTGATTTCTCTTTTGAGAAAAGACAGCTTGGATTTAACGGTAAAAGATAAAAAGAAAATATTTGATACTTGTGAAAAAGCAGATACGGAAAAAATAATTATTACACACGGAACCGATACGATGATAGAAACAGCAAAATTTTTATCCGTAATAAAAAATAAAACTATAATTTTAACCGGTGCCTTTAAACCTGAAAAATTCAAAGAATCTGATGCCGATTTCAATATCGGAACTGCAATCGGGGGTATAAATATCTTGGAATATGGAGTGTTTATTGCTATGAACGGAAGAATCTTTAAATTCGATAAGGTCAAAAGAAACAAAAAAACATTTAATTTTGAAGACGTGTAATAAAAAACACCCCCCGGTCTCCCGGAAGGTGCATATAACCATATACGTATCTTGTTAATATTAACGAAACATCTAAGTCCGTTAATCAAGGCAATATATGGTAATTGAATCTAATCAACGACAAAAAATTATACAAGTCAACAATTAAAACTGCTTCATTTTAATGAATTTTTATTGTAACTTCGTAATGATTTTAATCGTAATAAGAACCTGAAACAATATCTGAATCATTTAATATTTTATGAAAAAAATTATCTCACCTTTTGAATTTTTATCGGAAAAATATTCCCTGAAAGAAAAATTTATAATAGATGTAGGTTGCGGAACAGGAGATTTAGTAAAAGCATTTAAGGAAAACGAGGCAATTGCTTTTGGGATTGATTCTAAAGAAATGTTCTTAAAATCTGGGATAAACCCGGAGTCGGAAAATAGTGAATTTGTATGCGGTTATGCTGATTCTTTGCCCTTTGAAGATGAATGTGCAGATATTATCTGCTATTGCGCAAGTTTCCACCATATTCCAATTGATAAAATGGAAAAAGCTTTGAAGGAATGCAAAAGAGTCTTAAAAATTTCGGGAAATGCAATTTTTATTGAACCTGTTCCAATACAGGATTCGTATTATGAAATCCTTAAATTAGCCGAAGATGAAAAGGAGATATTATCACATTCTTATAAAAATATCAAAAAATTGAACAATATGAATTTCATTCCTAATATTGAAGAATTCTGTTATATGGAAAGGACTTTCTCGGATTTTGAAAAACTTTTAAATATTTTTGTAAATGATGAAGAGAGTCGCACTGAAATATTGAAAAAAGCAAAAGAAATTACAGAAAAACTTTGCAAGAAAAACAATTGTAAAATAATTGAATATCGGTATAAATCCATTTGCAGGATTAATATTTTTGTCAAAAATTAAATCAGCCCGGAATTAGTCAGAAAACCCCTCATTATTTTTGTAATTATTTTTATGTTAATTATTCCTATCTTGCAATATATTTATTTAAAATTTTTAATATGAGAAAACTATTTATTCTTTTTATTTTTGCGGCTGTCTGTAACCATGTTATGGGACAGGATTTCAGTAAAATGACGGGTGCTCAGATTTGTTCCTATCATAAATCACGAATTCCCAATATTGGTTTGATTCTGGGAGATTCTCCAAACACTCCCAGACATTCTTACGATGTATTGAAATATACTCTTAATCTCGATATTTATAACTGCTTCAAAACTCCCGGAAATAAGGCGTATTCAGGAAAAAACGAAATTAATTTCAGGGTCGATTCGACTCTTAACTCCATACAACTGAACGCTACATATACCTCGCTGGCGATTGATTCGGTACGCTTGTCAAACGGAACGGTCTTAAATTTTAATCACAACAGCTCCACAAATATATTGACCGTAACTCTCGACCGGATATATAATCCTAACGAAATTGTAACCGTTAAAATTTATTACAGACATAATAATGTAAGCGATAATGCTTTCTATTCGACTTCATCGGGCTATGTATATACCGTGACTGAACCGGAAGGCTCGAGAAAATGGTTTCCCTGCTGGGATAAACCGTCCGATAAAGCACTTACCGATATTACAGTAAAAGTGCCCTCGAATGTCCTGCTGGGCTCTAACGGAAAGCTTCAGGATTCTGCTAAGCTCGCAGATACAATCTGGTATCACTGGGTTAGCCGCGACCCGATGCCTACGTATCTTGTTGTGTTAACGGGAAAAACTAATTATAATGTAGATATAATCTGGTGGCACAGACTTTCGAATCCGAATGACAGCATGCCTATAAGATTATATTATGCCACAGGTGAGAATATTACCCCGACTAAAAATGCTATGATTGATCTGACAAATTATTATTCTCAGATTTTTTGTGAGCATCCTTTCGAAAAGGACGGATTTGCATCTGTTTCCGGATTCGGAGGAGGAATGGAACATCAGACTTTGACGACAATCGGTCCGAGCGGCTGGTCTTCAGTAATGAGCCTGATTTCACACGAGTTTGCACATCAGTGGTTTGGTGATATGATAACCTGCGGAACTTGGGCGGATTTGTGGCTGAACGAAGGTTTTGCTACTTATTGTGAAGCACTTTATTATGAACATGTAAGCGGTTATTCGGCATATAAATCTAATGTAAATGCAGATGCATCGTATTATTTATCGAATAATCCCGGTTGGCCCATTTATAACCCTTCCTGGATTAACTCAACTCCCCCAAGCGGAACATTGTTTAATACGGCAATAACTTATTGCAAAGGCTCTGCAGTGCTTCATATGCTGAGATATACGATAGGAGATTCATTGTTCTTCGCTTTTTTAAAAGGTTATGCCTCCGATACTGTTAATTTTAAATATAAGAATGCAGTAACGGATGATTTTACGGCGAAATTAAGTTCCATTGCAGGTCAGGATTTAACCTGGTTTATTGACCAGTGGGTTAAACAACCCAACCATCCTACTTATCAGAATACATACGGGATAATAAATTTAGGCGCCGGAAATTGGAGAGTAAATTTTAAAGCATATCAAAACCAGACGAATACTGTTTTTCATAAAATGCCTATCGTCATTAAAGTTTCGTTTACAAGCGGGTCGGATACACTGATTAAAGTAATGAATGATGTAAATAATCAAACATATGCATTCGATTTTAACAGACAACCGACTACCGTGGCTTTTGACCCGAATAATGATATCCTTTTGAAAACAGCATCTATATCGATTGGTATAAACAACATCTCGAATTCTGTTCCTGAAAAATATGAAATGTATCAAAACTATCCTAATCCTTTTAATCCATCAACGAAAATAAGATTTCAAATAAAAGATATAAGCTTCGTAAATTTAAAAGTATACGATATAGTGGGAAAGGAAGTTGCTACTCTTGTTAATGAAAATCTCCGGGCAGGCACTTACGAAATACCGTTTTCTGTCTCGCAATTTTCCGAAGGTGGTGCATCGAGCGGAATATATTTCTACAAAATTGTAGCGGGAGATTTTTCAAAGACAATGAAAATGGTTCTGATAAAATAGAAAAAACGAATAATATAAAAAGAATTTTTATTTAAAAGCATCTGGTTCGAAAAGCCGGATGCTTTTCTTTTCTGGTATAAAAATTGTATTATTAATTTTAATAAATTTACGATATTATTAGTGTATGGAAAAAGGTAAAGAGAATTTATGGCGGTTTTCTGTTATTAAACCAAGATATGTGATAATCTTTGGTATCGTGATTTCTATGATTATGATAATATCTTCTTACATAGAATTCACCGAAAATAAGCGGGAAATCTATCATTTGCTTGATGAACATGCAAATTCCATAATTTTTGCTATCGATAAAAGCAGTGCTAATACAATAATTTCCGAAAAAGAAATTGAAAATTTGCTGTCACAACATCTGCTTGGAGTAGCACGAAATATTTATCGTATCGATAGCATTTCTTCCCTTTCTAATGAATTACTCGTCAAAATTGCCGAAGAGAACGAGGTATATAGGATAAATGTTTTTGATGAATCCGGAGAAAAAGAATTTCAAAATATTATTAATGGTAGAATGCATTATGGTGAAAGAGGAAGATATTCGCCGAGAGATTATATCGATTCGGTTTTAAATAAAAGCGGCAGGGAAATTGTAATTGGTTTTAAATCCGCAAGAATGGAACAGGGGACAAGGTATGCTGTTGCAGTTTCAAGACCTCTGAAACGTGGAGGCGCTATCGTGGTAAATCTTGATGCCGAAGCTTATCTGGAGTTCAAGAAAAGAATCGGATTCGAAAAAACCATAAAGGATATTGGGAAAAAAAGCGGTATTGAATACATTGTACTTCAGAATGAAAATGAGATTTTAATGTCAAATAAAACCGGAATTAAATTATCTAAATATAATGACGATTCTTTTGTAAAAAATGCACTGGATAATAATACAGTCGCATCTAGAGTAAATGATTTTGAAGATAAAAAAGTTTATGAAATCGTAAAAACTTTTATAGTCGATAATGAAAAAATCGGTCTCTTCCGAGTGGCACTTTCTATGGAAGAGATTAACCAGCTTGAGAATAAAATGCTCTGGCGGGGAGGAATTATTTCTCTTGTTATTATTGTGATTTCTGTTATTGTAATTGCAGTCGTGGTATCGAACCAGAATTATAAAATTGTTTCGGAAGAATTCGATAAGATTCAGACTTTTACAGGCGAAATTCTTACCAATATGAATCAGGCAGTAATTACCATAAATAATGAAAATAAAATCGAAATATTTAATAAAAAAGCGGAAGAGTTTTTTTGTGTTAATTCCGGTAAAGTAATAGGAAAAAATTATTCGGATTTTTTAAATGGATTTAAGGAAATTCTTGATATTATTGAAAAGAAAAAAGATGTTAATAACTTTGAGATTTTGTTGAATATTGAGGGAAAAGAAGGTAGAATATTATCTGTGAATTCCTCTGCAATTAAGGATAGTGAAAACAGTATATATGCATTTACTTTGGTAATTGATGACGTAACCGAAATAAAAAACAGCGAGAAGCAAAAGCATCAGAACGAAAAACTTATTGCTATGGGCGAGCTTGCATCCGGAGTGGCTCACGAGGTGAGGAATCCCCTGAATTCCATTAATATGATTGCCCAGAGATTTGAAAAAGAATATTCGGCTCAAGTCAATTCGGAAGATTTTTCTACTTTGTCGGGCGTGTTGAAAAATGAATCTTCGAGAGTCAATAATATCATTGAACAGTTTTTGAAATTTGCCCGGCCACCGAAATTAAATCTGAATGTGATTTCCGTAAAAGATTTTCTGGAAGATGTCAGACAGATTTCTGATATTAGCGTGAAGGAAAAGGGATTAACGTTAAATATTAAGATTCAAAACGAAAGAAATCTCGAGATAGATAACGAACAAATGAAGCAGGTATTTATTAATTTAATAAAAAATTCCATAGATGCAACTCCGGCAGGTGGGAGTATTAATATTACGTTTAAAACCAAAAACGGAAAAAACATATTCGAAATCGAAGATACGGGAACCGGAATTCCTGAGGAAAACCTTAATAAGATTTTTAATATTTATTTTACCACTAAGTCCACCGGTACCGGACTTGGACTAAGCATAGTTCAGCAGATAATTTCACAACATAACGGGAATATTTGTGCGGAAAGCAGGAAGGGTAAAGGAACAAAATTTATTATTGAAATACAAAATAAAAAATCATGAATTTAAAACAAAACATTCTGATTGTCGATGATGAACAACCTCAAAGAGTAGTCCTGACGGGTCATCTGAAACGAAAGGGATATAATATATTCGAAGCTTCCTCCGGTAGCGAGGCAATAAAAATTGCGAATAATAACCTGATAGATATCGTGTTCTCGGATTTTAGAATGCCCGAAATGAACGGGATAGAACTGCTGAAAAAAATCAAAGAGAATAATCCTGAAATTGCAGTGGTTATTATAACCGCTTTCGGCACAATCGAGGATGCCGTGAAAGCAATGAAGGAAGGAGCATTTGATTATCTTACGAAACCAGTCGACCTCGACGAACTTGAATTCATTATAAAAAGAATTTCGGAACGGCAGCAGCTGATTTCCGAAAATAAAATATTGCGGGAACAGTTACAGGAAAAAAATAAGATATCAGGCTTGATAGCATTTTCCGAAAAAATGCAGAGTGTCTTGAATACTGCCTTAAGGGTCGCCGAAAGTAAAGCAACTGTGCTGTTGCGGGGGGAAAGCGGAACCGGTAAGGAAGTCCTCGCTAAGGCAATTCACTTTTCAAGTTCGCGGAAAGATAAACCGTTCGTCGCCGTGAATTGTGCCGCCCTGAATGAAAACCTGCTTGAAAGCGAACTCTTCGGGCACGAAAAAGGCTCGTTCACTGGTGCCGAAAAACAAAGAAGAGGAAGATTCGAAATTGCTGACGGAGGAACATTATTCCTCGATGAAATCGGAGATCTGCCCCCTGCTACACAGGTGAAACTCCTCCGCGTTCTACAGGAAGAACAGTTTGAAAGAGTCGGCGGAACTCAGACCATAAATGTCGATGTGAGAGTGATAACCGCTACAAATAAAAATATTGAACAATTGATTAAAGAGGGAAGATTCAGAGAAGACTTGTATTACAGAATTAATGTCGTTACCATCTTAATCCCTACTTTAAGAGAGAGAAAAGATGATATCGTTCATCTGATAAATCATTTTATCTCGAAATATCTTCATGAAACAAGAAAAGAAAAAATCGAATTTTCTAGAGAAGCTATGGATATACTGATGAAATATAATTTCCCCGGTAATATCAGAGAACTCGAAAATATTGTGCACCATTCTATAGTGCTTGCAAGAGAGGATGTAATTTCTACTTCCGATTTGCCTGAACAGGTAAACAGCATTTCTACGGAAAATTTGTTGTTGGGAATTAGTGAAAATTCAACTCTCCCGGAACAGGTCGATAACCTTGAAAAAATGCTCGTTACCAACGCATTAAAAAAAACCGGTAATAATCAACTGCAGGCATCTAAATTACTCGGAATTTCCGAAAGAAACCTGAGATATAGACTCGAAAAATGGGGAATGAAAAAAGATAAAAACCAGGCGATAAATCAAGCCGACTAATAAAACGACAATTGCGACGACAAAATTCGTAAAATATGACGAATTGTCTGAATTTCTTTATTCTTAAATTCAATAATTATTACATTTTATTGAAATAATTATTATCTTTGGAACTAAAATTTTCATCAATTTGGTTAAATATTGAAAATATTAAAACTTTATTAAATTATCTTATGAAAAAATTGTTTTTTGTTGTTTTTGTTTTTTTGTTTCTATTTTTAGGAAAAAATTCTTTCTCGCAGATCGATTCCTCTGAAATTACCTGGACTGTCCCTGAGCTTATTAAATTTCACGATGTTATTTATCTTATCTGGCACGAAGCTTATCCTTCGAAGGATATTAAAGCACTGAAGGGCTTTGTCCCGGATATAAAAACATCGATGGAAAGTATTAATAATGCAAAACTCCCCGGTATAGTGAGGGATAAAGAAAATAAATGGAAAGAAGGATTGATTGAGTTTAATAATTCGGCAGAGGAGTATTATAAAGCCGCTAGCGGAAATGACGAACAGGCAATGCTGGATGCGGCTGAAAAATTGCATGCAAAATTTGAAATGATGGTACGCGTTGTGCGACCCGTGTTAAAGGAAATTGATGAATATCATAAAACGTTGTATGTTATTTATCATAAATTCCTTCCCGATAAAAAGTATTCCGAAATATCGAACGTTATGGATGATTTGATTCTGAAGGCGGAAGCAATTACTAAAGCTGACGAGGAAAAATTAAAGAAAAGATTGAAGGACAAATTTTCCGGTTATCAGCCTGCGGCTAAAGAAATGTACGATAATACCGTTGCTTTAAAAGAAATATTAAAAACCAACGATCCTTCACAAATAGATGCATCCGTGGAAAAAATGCATTCGAGTTATCAGAAACTTGAATGCGTCTTTGATTAAAGATTCTTCTCTTCTCTTTGAACTTGTTTTGCATCCAAATGCAGAACGAGTTTTTTTTCTGAAATAAAATTAAATTCGTAAAAATTTTCCGGTTTGTAACAACTTATGACGAAAAGTAACTGAATTAATAAAAATTAATTTATTTATAGCTTTTTTTAAAGACTTCTGTTTAAAATTATCTGGCACGTAATTTGTAAATCTATATGTAAAAACAAATTAAAATTAAGGAGTTAAAAAATGAAAAAATCAATAATAACATTAGTATTAATCTTATTGGTTTCAAGTATGACCTTTGCCCAAAGAGGGAACTGGAATATGGGTAACGATAACGTGCAGACGGTTACAGGAACTGTTACCGATAATACAAGACCTTGCGGTTTTCTGACAGCAAATGATGGCAAGACATACAAAATCCACCTTGGTCCGATATGGTTCTGGAATCAGAATAATTATGCACTTGCTCTTACAACAGCTACAATAAAAGGAAATGTTAAGGAAATAAACGGAGAATATAATATTTACCCGTATACAATAACTCAGGACGGAAAGACTATGACGTTTGCGGATGATAATGGAATCCCGAAATGGTCACAGGGAAAAGGGAAAGGTTACGGCAAAGGTTACGGCAAAGGTAATAACTGGGGTAGAGGAAATAACCGAAATTGCCCTTACGGAAGAAATCAATAGCAATTGAATTTCCCTTTGCTCTTCAAATTAGGTGTGATTCTTCAATCACACCTTTTTTTTTATTAACTGAATATGATGAAATCCAATTTATAAATTCAACACTTCGACTAAAATTAAATCCATCCATTTTTTCCCCACAAATAATTATTTTAAGCTTACGTTAATATTTCATAATTCCGGTAATTAATTTTTATAGTTTATATAAAGTGGATAATTGTTAATTTATTGCGGTAACTCGCTTTAATTTATTATTAACTGCATGGTTATAAGTCTGAGATTTTTCATAGTAATTATCTTATCTGTCATTATTTATTGGACTCTTCCAAAGCAATTCCTGAGAAATCTTGTTTTAATTACGGCAAGCTATGCCTTTATTTTCCTTGTAGATTTTAAAACGGGCATTTTTGTATTTGCTCTGTCATTGTTCACATATTTTTGTGCATATTTATTGGAAAGAAAAAAAAGAAAAATTTTATTCCACAGAATAGGTGTTGTCATTTTGGTTTTAATACTGATACTCTTTAAATATGCAGGTTTGGTAAATGATACTTTTTCGTCAGTAGGCTCTTTTTCAGATATAAAAGTCATTTTTAGTCTCGAATATTTATTTATTCCTGTAGGAATTTCTTATATAATTTTTAAATACATAAGCTATATTACCGATATTTACTGGGACGTTGGTTCCAGGGGGAAATTTACCGATTTGCTCGCTTACGGCTCTTTATTTACCATATTTGTTGCGGGCCCTATAGAAAAGTTCAGAAATTTCCAGCCTCAAATCATCGAAAAAAAAACCTTATCTTTTGACTTTATTTCTTCGGGCACAAAGAGAATAATTATTGGGCTGTTTAAAAAAGCGGTTATAGCAAACTGGATTGGCTATATTATTGCCCCCCATATTGAAAATATCGGAAGCTATGATTTCATCACGGTTTTTTTAATCCTGATAGGATTTTCGATTAATATTTATGCGGATTTTTCGGGATACAGCGATATAGCAATCGGTTCGTCGAAGCTGTTTGGTTTGAAAATTTCCGAGAACTTTAATTATCCTTATTTTAAAAATAACATCAGCATGTTTTGGCAAAGCTGGCATATTACTTTGTCAAGATTTATTCGCGATTATTTATTTATGCCTTTGAATTCGGTTTTTAAAAACAACTTTACGAAAATAATTTTTGTTCCGCTGATCGCAATGGGTATTTGCGGCTTGTGGCATGGTGCTGAACTGCATTTTTTGATGTGGGGGATAATGCATGCAATCGGAATATCTGTATATCAAATTTGGAAAACATATATTAAAAAACGTTTTAAATTTCGTTTTAAACGAAAATTAAGAAATATAATCGGTATTATAATAACTTATATTTATGTTACTTTAGCCTGGTATTGGTTTATATAAAAAAAATATTGATTTTTATTTTTGCTTTCTTAACAGCTTTTTTTACTGTGGAATATTTTACGGCTGTTATCGTGAATTATCCGAAATATGGCGTGGATAAGAAAGTATATGTATTTGGAAAGGAAAGTAAATCTGTGAAAATGTATTTGCCGCATTCGCAATATTGGACTGTTGAAGGCGGAAATAAAGTATATAAAAGGAATAATGTCGGCTTGCCCGGTATTGATGTAAATACTGGACCTGATACAAAATATATTTTCGTCCTAGGCTCGTCATTTGTCGAATCGTTGTCCGTTCCTCCCGAATGCATGGCTACAAGCCGGTTCCAGATGTTGCTTAACGAAAATAATTCTGATTATAGCGTCTTGAATTTGGGAAGTGCCGGCTATAATGTCTATGCAGATTATTATGCGTCGGCTCATTATGAAAAATATTATTTTCCTCATAAAGTTTTTCTCGTATTGCATGCAGTCAATGAAAATTATTATATAAATTCGGATTTCTTCAAAATAACATCCGACTTCGGTGTTGAAAATAAATCTTTAAAGTTATCTTTCGCTAAAGAACTGCTTAACAGGTCTTCGTTTTTAAACTTAATGACTTCATTGATTAATAAATCTGCCGAACTGGATAATTCCAATAGAATAAATATTGATACCTCAAAAATTGGTGTTGAGGAAAAAAGAAGAAATTCTTTCTTTAATCTGGATATTTGCTTTACAAAGTTTAAAGAAAGATATGGAGACAGATTTATAGTTGTTTCGATTTTAACCGAAGAAGATAATAATAAACTCGGATTTATATCGGAAAAAGTCGGTATTAATTTCATATCTAAAAATATTGTAGGTGATAAGGATATGAGGATTAATAAAGTTGGACATTTGAATGAAAAAGGAAGTAAAATATTAAGTGAATTATTATATGAAGCTTTTATTAAATTTAATGAAAAATAACTTATTAAGTTTTTTTATTAAAACATTTTTTTATTTGCTGATTCTTCTGCTTTCGCTTGCGTCTTTGGCGTTATATTACATAATAAAAGAACAGCAGAACCCGTTTTTCTATGAAAACTTTTAATGTATTTGTACAGTAAATATTTTCTTAATTTATCCGTTAATTCTATTATAAAAAATTATGCCTCTCAAACCCTGGAAAAAAATAAGCTCGAAAATAATGTTCAAAAATCCCTGGTGGACCTATATGTATGATGAATGTAAACTGCCGAGCGGAAAGGATTATGAATACCATTACGTTCATACTGCAGGTTCATCTTTTATAATTCCGATAAAAGATAACGGGAAAATAATTCTTGTGAATCAATACAGGTATTTAAACGACAGGTTCAGTATCGAGTTTCCCGGCGGAGGAATAAAACACGGTCAAACACCTGAAGAAGTCGCAAGAAAAGAATTAATAGAGGAAACCGGATTTGACGGTGATTTTGAGAAAGTTGGATTTTTTAATCCCTATAATGGAGTTGCCGATGAGATTTGTCACGTTTTTATCGCAAGAAATCTAAAACCATCGGATAAAGAAACAAGGGACGATTCGGAGGAATTCGAAATGCTGGAATTCACTCCCGATGAAATTGATAAACTTATTCAAACTAATGAAATCTATGACGGCATGACTATGGCCGCGTGGGCTCTGTCAAAAAATAAATTATTTAAATAATCTGTGAAACGAAGTTCAGCGAAGCTAATCTGTGGCAAACGCTCTTTCTTTATGAACCTTATAAGCTTTACAAACTTTACTAACTTACATCTTTCCAATCCCCGTTTTCTTTAATCAGATTAATCAATTCCTCTACTGCAACATCTGTATTCACATTCCTTTTTACAACTTCTTTACCTTTATATAAAGTAATTTTTCCTATACCGCTTCCCACATAACCGTAATCGGCATCCGCCATCTCTCCCGGTCCGTTTACTATGCATCCCATAATGGCAATCTTTAATCCTTTGAGGTGATTTGTTTTCTCTCGCACTTTTGCAGTTGTTTCCTGTAAATCGAAAAGCGTCCGCCCGCAGGACGGACACGAAATGTATTCTGTTCTGGAAATTCTTTTCCTTGCCGCCTGAAGTATTCCGAAACTGACGCTTATAATTGTTTTTTTATTTATTATCGGAGAGTCAAGCCAGATGCCGCTTCCGAACCCTTCAATAAAAATTCCTCCTATATCTATCGGTGAATAATTTACAAACTTTTCTTCCGGAATATCGTAATTTTTTGATAAAACTACCGGTGCCTTTACTCCGTGTTCGTTTAATCTTGCGCAGGTATCTTTCAGTCCGGTCATCGTATCATTACTTCCTGAACTCAATACCAGAATGCTATTAATGTCATTTTTAATCTTTTTTATGAAATTATCATCGCTGATGTCGCTTACTAATACGAATTTTGCGGAATCCGTTGAAATGGTAACGTATTCTTCCTGACATATAATTGGTATGGCGCTTTCTTTATTGCCCAGTTCTCTCCATACAGAGATATTGTAAATTATTTTTAATGTGCCCGGAAGCTTAATGTCGGTTAAGTTATTTCCCGCATAAATATAATCCGGTGCAGTCTCACTGATGTTCCATTTGTCGAGAGTCTCACTGTAATAATATCCTACTTCTTTTAACGTATCGTAATTTATTTTTTCGAGCGAAATAATTACCGAAGGCGCATTATTACCCCCGATTTTATCTACGGTATTGGTTACTGAATCTTTTGTGATTGCCTGCCTGACCGAAAATTCTTTTTCCGGAAAATTTTCTTTTTTTAGATTTTCAATTTTTTCGACGAGAATCTTGCAAACGGGTATTTCATATTCGGGCTCCTCGGTCAGGGATACTCTTATTGTATCACCAATCCCTTCCTCGAGTAATGTTCCGATTCCCATTGCTGACTTGATTCTGCCGTCTTCCCCTTCACCGGCTTCCGTCACTCCGAGATGTAATGGATAATTCATTCCTTCATCGAGCATTTTTTTTACAAGCAGACGATAAGCATCTATTATAACAATTGGATTACTGGATTTCATCGATAATACAATATCGTTATAATTTTCATCTTTGCATATTCTTACGAATTCAAGCGCCGACTCTACCATTCCTAAAGGTGTGTCTCCATACCTGTTCATTATTCTGTCAGACAGGGAACCGTGATTTGTTCCGATTCTCATTGCCGTTCCGTATTCCTTGCAGATTTTAACGAGCGGTGTTAACCTGTCTCTTATCTTTTCGATTTCCCGCTGATACTCGGAGTCGTCATATTCGATTGTGTTAAACTTCTTTTTATCCGTGTAATTTCCGGGATTGATTCTTACCTTCTCTACAATTCTTGCCGCAATTTCTGCGGCGTTCGGTGTGAAGTGAATGTCTGCTATCAATGGCGTGTTAAAACCCGATGCACGTAATTCTTTCTTTATATTTTCGAGATTCTTTGCTTCCTTTATGCTTGGTGCTGTAATTCTGACGTAATCAGCACCCGCCTCTATTATCCTTATGCATTGATTAACGGTCGCTGCGGTGTCCATGGTGTTAGTGGTGGTCATGGATTGTATTCTTATCGGGTAATTACCGCCCACAGGTGTGCCGCCTATTTTTACTACACGTGTTTTAAATCTCTTCATTTAATTAAAGAAAATTACTTAACGCAGTTTCTTGCTTTCTTCAAAAAGAATTCTTTTCTCCTCATCTGTTAAACTCTGATACCCGCTCTTACTGAGCTTATCGAGTACCGCATCTATTCTGTCCTGAATCTCCTTCTGCTTCAAATCTATTTCGCTTTTGTAATCTTTTGTCCCAATGTCCTTAAAATCTGCATCATACACTTTTTGCTTGGGTTCTGTATAACTTGGCTTATATTGAGTGCTGTTTGTGTAATAACTGTTGCTGGTGCTTGATTTGGTATTGTCGAAAAGACTTAATCTTTTTCTGCTTGTTATTAAAAGATATATTATCCCGACAACCGCACCGCCAAGATGCGCTACGTGTGCAATTCCTGTCTCGGACTGTGATGCGACTGCAAAAATTTCGAGAGCCATGTACAATATGACCAGATATTTTGCCTTTATCGGTATAAGAAAATATATATATATATGCCTGTTCGGAAATAAATAACCGAATGCTATAAGTATGCCGTATACGGAACCCGAAGCCCCGACAGTCGGTCCGACAGTGCTGAAAATAGGCGCTATTAATAAATTTGCTACCGCCGCACCAAGACCGCATATCGTATAATAAATCAAAAACCTCTTTGCCCCCCAAAGGTTTTCCAGTTCCATCCCGAACATCCAGAGTGCAAACATATTAAAAAATAAGTGCGTGAAGTCACCGTGAATAAACATGTATGTTATTAACTGCCACGGTAGAAAAGGACCGCTTATTACCGACCTGACCTCAGCATCCTGAAAAACAGGCTGCAATGCAAAAAGCCTGAAGAAACCTATGCCTAAATTGGTGTCTCCGAATCTTAAGCTGTTTAGAAAAAAATGTTGCAGTAAAAATATTAATACGTTACTTATTAGTAAATATTTTATTACAGGAGGAAATATGCTGAATCCTCCCATAAATCCCGGTCTTCTGTAATTGTTGTTCAATTTATTCCTGATTTCCTTTCAAATTTGTGTATAAATTAAATGCATGCCTGTAATCCTCGACTGTATCGATTTCCATACACTCATAATCTGAAACATCTACGCTGTATATTCTGTTCCTTGCATTATTTCCGTCGATTATTTCCTGAAATGATGCTTCGTAAAACTCGTTGACATTGCTTTCCTTCAGTATCTTCCTGTCCAAAATTGCGAATAATTCGCGAAGGTAATTTTTGGAAAACTTCTCTATTCCTATCGATTCACCGATTGATTTGTTTATGTCAACTTCTTTTCCTATGTGTGTAATTTTATCTTCCTCATTGACCATAACCTTTATCTGCTCTGAATCGAGCTTGTTGGTTACGTTAACCGCGAGACAATTCTCATGGCCCGAGTTTAATAGTTTCATTATAATCCTTTTGTCGAATAAAATATCGCTGTCGAGCAACAGCATATCGCCTTTAATGTAATCTTTTGTCATCCATAATGAATATGAGTTATTGTTATTCTCGTAATCCGGATTCGTCAGAACAATTTTATTTATACCCGGAAAATATTTATCGAGATAATCTTTTATCATGCTTCCCTTGTAACCGAGGACAAATACCAAATCTTTTATTCCGTTTTCTAATATGTTTTCAACCGTCCTGTGGAGCAGATTCTTTCCGCCGATATCCAGTAAACATTTTGGTGTGCTGTCCGTCAGTGGTCTCAGCCGCTTTGCTATTCCCGCCGCAAGTATTACTGCCTGCATATAAATTTTGTTTTTCCTTTATAAGTTGTTTTTTAACGCCAGCTTTTTGATTATACCTTTTTGCAATAAAAATATTATTATGAAAATTAAATTTCCCAGTGTAATCGTAAAGATTAAATAAATATCCGGCCTGTTGATGAAACAAAAAATAATAACAAGGGTCAGATGTGTCGTTGAACCAATCCAGCTCCAGATTCTCAGCACGGTTTTGTTTTTTCGCTTGTATTCCTCAGGCGTTACGTCTAATTCGACGTGCTTTGTCGAGTTTTTCTGCAAATTGCAGTATTTCAGATATATGTTCACAAGCACCTTGTCAATTAATTTCCCTTTTATGCTTTTCAGCCTCTCTTTCTCCTCCGTGAATTCCGCTATTTCTTCGTTTACATCGTTTACCTTGTTGTATACGTACTGAAGATACATGTTCCTGTAATAATCGAAAAACATATTCTGCAATACCCTTGAGAAGCCGCCTAAAGTTGCCAGAACCCATGAATATAAAGCATCCCCCGTTATGTGATGCAAAGCAAAACCAATTCCGAAAAATATGGACGCTCCTGTTACATAATCTATGAAGCCGTCTATTATCCTTCCCACTTTCGTCCCGTTCTTTTTCAGACGGGCAAGCTGCCCGTCCGCACAGTCGATTACATTCGAAATAAAAATTGAAATCCCTCCCGCAACTATGTACCGGTATTCTCCGAAATAAAACAAAACTCCCGAGCCTAAACCGAAAAACATCGAGATTACAGATAGCTGGTTTGGAGTTAAGCTTGTGGAATATATTAGCTTTACGAAAAGAAATGATATTGGTCTGTATATTATCAAATCCAGAATCTCTTCGACATCAAAACTCTTTAATGAGGATTTATATTCGTTGTATAATGACATAAGAATTCTTAAAGGCAAAAAACGTATTTTAATTGATGATTTTTAATTTATGTTTCTTAACTTTTTTTCTGTGTTCCTTTTTTATTTCCGTTAATGATTTTTTCTTAACTTTTGCGACAAGTAATTCCTGTGCGTTTATGCTTTCCTCGCCCTCCGGCTTTCTGTAATATTTGCCGTCGTTTGCAAGAACTCTGCATTTCTCGTTGTCTTTTAAGTATATATTTAAAATTTCCGTTATGTCCTGCTTTATTCCTTTGTCTTCGATGGGATATAAAATCTCTACTCTCCTGTCAAAATTCCTTTCCATTATATCCGCACTTCCCGTATATATTACGGGATTTCCATTGTGATTGAAAAAATATGCACGGCTGTGCTCTAAAAATCTTCCGACGATGCTGTAAACATTTATGTTGTCGCTCAAACCCGTTATGTTCGGCTTCAACCTGCATATCCCCCTCACAATCAAATCTATTTTTACCCCCTCCGATGATGCATTGTATAATTTCATTATTGTCTTATCGTCTACAAGCGAATTCATTTTGAATAGTATGTACCCGTTCCCGAATTCTTTGTGATATTGAACCTCTTCATCAATCATTCTGATTATGCTCTTCCTCATTGAAAAAGGAGCCACTATCAATTTCTTGTATGTCGTGAACTTTGAATATCCCGTAAGGTAATTGAACAGATTTGATGCATCCGTGCAGAAGTCCTCGTCGCATGTGAACAACCCGAAATCTGTGTATATTTTTGCTGTAATCGGATTGTAATTCCCCGTGCTTAAATGCAGATATCTCTTCATTGCTTTATCCTCTCGCCTTACAACGAGTGCCATCTTACAGTGGGTCTTCAGACCTGCAATTCCGTAAACGACGTGCACTCCCGCATTTTCAAGTGCCCTTGCCCAGATGATGTTGTTCTCTTCGTCGAATCTTGCCTTAAGCTCTACTATCGCAGTTACCTGCTTTCCGTTCTCTGCGGCATCTATCAGTGATTTGATTATCGGTGAATCGCCGCTCGTTCTGTATAATGTCAGCTTAATCGCAAATACGTTCGGGTCTTCCGCGGCTTGGGCGATGTATTCACTCACGGAAGAAAATGAATAAAAAGGATGATGTATGAAGACGTCCCTCTTCCTTATTTCCTTGAAGATATTTTCCTCGTCCCTGAAAGATGATGTTATTCTCGGGGCGTATCCTTCGTATTTCAGATTTCTTTTGTCTGTATCGTACAGGTGCATTAAATCACCGAGATTTAAAGGACCGTCTAACTTGTAAATTTCGTTTTTTACCAGTGATAAGTCATTTACGAGATGATTGAAAATATCATCGGGTATGTCATCTTCTACTTCGAACCTCACTATGATTCCGAGCCTTCTCTTCTTGACTTCTTCTGCGATTAATGTAAGTAAATCGTCTGCTTCCTCCTCTTCGAGCTCGAGGTCGGCGTTCCTGGTGATTCTGAATGCATATGATTCTTTGATTTTCATTCCGGGAAAAAGCTTGTGTGCATTGGCTTTTATTATGTCTTCGAGAAGAACATAATTGAATCCCGAATCTTTGTTAATCTGATGAAATCTCGGAAAATTCATTGGTACCTGAAGCACCGAAATCTTCTCTTCACTGTTTTCGATGTCCGGGTCTGTCAGTTTGATTGCAAGAGCGATTGTTCTGTTGACAAGATTCGGAAAAGGATGTACGTTATCGAGTGCAATCGGTGTTAATACGGGGAATACTTCATTATCGAAGTAATTTTCAAGCTTCTCCTTTTCCTTTTCTTTTAGCTCATCGTATTTGAAAAAATGTATGTCGTTTTCTGCTAAACCCGGAACCAGCTCCTCGTTGAATATTCTGTATTGCTCCTTGACTAACGGACATAGCAAATTGTAAATCTCGTCCCGCTGGTCTTTTGCAGTGTATCCGTCGGAGGAAACCTCGTTAATGCCGCTCTTGACCTGTCGTTTTAAACCCGAAACCCGAATCATGAAAAATTCATCGAGATTAGTGCTGAATATCGAAGTGAACTTGATTCTTTCCAGCAGAGGATTTCTCTTATCCTCTGCTTCTTCGAGCACTCTTCTGTTAAACTCAATCCAGCTTAATTCACGGTTGAAGAAATATTCCGGTTTATTTTTTAACTCTTCAGACATCCTATTGTTTGGTGAAATTTATATAATCCCCTTCATTTATTCCGTATTTATCGGTGTATCCTGCATTGACTTCCACTACATATAAAGTCGGTCCTCCCGACGGAAGACTCTTCGTCGACATCGGTGTTGTATTCTTGTGGATTTTTATTATTTTCCTGTTTACGTCAACAAAAATAATGTCGAGAGAAATTAAAGTGTTCTTCATCCAGAAAGAATGCTCTTCGGCTATGGGAAATATAAACAGCATACCGTGGCTTTCTTCCATGGATTTCCTGTACATCAAACCCTGCATCGTCTTAGGCTCGTTATCTGCTATCTCAATATCTATTTTACTGATAACGCTCTTACCTTCCTTTTTTAGAAATTCCAGTTCGCCCTGCTTGACAAATTTCGGCTCCTGCATGTTTTTCAAAGACTCGTCGTTGCTTTTTACTGTGTATGTGCTTTCCTTTTCTTTGATGTAGTAATCGTAAATAAAATATGCACCTATGGCGACTATTAAAACCACCAGAATGTATTTCGGATAATTTATATTGCTTTTATTCGTTCTTGCCTTTTCTGCCATGACTGATTATTATTTGCCTAAAAATTCTTTAATTGAATCCATCAGATACATATTCTGCTCTCTCGTTCCCAGCGTTATTCTTGTCTCCGTTTTAAATGCCTCCTCATACAGGAATTTTATCAGAACATTTCTTTCTTTCAGGAATTTATTTAAATCCTTCCTTATTTCATTGGGCATGTCTACAAGCATAAAGTTTGCATATGATTTGTAAGCCGTAAAACCTTCCAGCTTGCTGAATTCTTTGTAAAAATATTCTTTGTCCTCCTGCATTAGTTTTGTTACCCTGTCATAATATTCTTCATCATCCATTGCAATTTCGGCAAGCTTCTCCGAAAGCCTGTTGTAACCTAAGTATCTTACTGAATAATTGATTAACTCTTCTAAATTTTTTCCTGCAAATGCAAAGCCTATCCTGCAGCCCGCAAGAGCGTAGTATTTTGAAAAGGTTCTGCATATTACCAGGTTGGGAAATTCGTCTATGAATGGTTTTACGTATTCATTTTCTTTAGAGCCGAATCCCCAGTATGCTTCATCTATCATTACAAGTGAACCGCGGCATGCATCGAGAAACCTTTTTAAATCTTCCTTGGAAATTCTGTTCCCTGTCGGATTGTTCGGTGATGCTATCAAAACAATTCTGGGCTTTTCCCTGTCATAAATTTTAATCATTTTCTCGACATCATATGCGAAAGTGTCAACCCCGTCCTCTTTTGTGATGTACATCGGATACTCAACATTGAATCCCCCTACTTCATAGGCAACCTTTTTATAATACCACCACGCTTCTTTTGGTATTAATATCTTCTCTTTCCGGTCGAGATAATAATGAATTATTTGTTTAAGTAAATCTTCACTTCCGTATGAAAGTATGATTTGTCTCTCGTCTATGTTAAATTCTTTTGAAATTTTATCCGATAAAGACGATTTAACACCTCTTGCATAATCTCTTGAGTACCAGCTTAAATCTTTTGAGGTTACGTTTTTCAAATATTCAAAACATTTTGGTGATGGTCCGTATTGAGATTCGTTCCTGTCAAGCCATTGAATCTCTTTGTATTTTTTTGTGTCTGTCATAACATTAATTTAATTTATATGATAATAAATGTTTTATTTTTTTGTTAGAAATCTTTTTATCCCGTTTTTGCACTCGTCTGTCATGCGGGTTAAAGCGTTCATATCCACTGCATATTCGAGCGCAGATTCGAAACTCATCGATGATATGTTCTTGAACATCTCTTTAGTTAACATTACTGAGCTCGAAGGTAATTGATTCAGACATTCGCACATTTTTCCCGTGAAATTTTCCAGCATGTATTCTTCTACTACATAATTTACGAACCCGATGTCGTATGCCTCCGTTCCCGTAATGAATTTTGAGGTTATCAGTAAATCCTTTGCATGCGTTTCCGTAACTCTCTTCAATAAAAACACCATCACAATCGCAGGTATAAATCCGATTTTCACTTCGGTGTATCCGAACTGCGCTTTGTCCGATGATATTATAATATCACAGGCGCTCGCTAAACCGCACCCGCCTGCAAGAGCATAACCGTTTACCATGGCAATAGTGGGCTTTCTGCAATTGTAAATTGACAATAGCATGTTTTTCAAGTTATCTGAATCCTTTTTGTTTTGAAGAATGTTGTATTCCGAAATTTTATGCAGATATTCCAGATTCATACCCGTGCAGAAATTTCCTCCCGCTCCCGTTATTATTATCGATTTTGTCTCATCATCCTTTGAAAATTTATTCATTGCATCTGTAATTTCGAAAATCATTTCCTCGTCTAACGAATTCCTCTTCTCCGGCCTGTTGAGTATCAGTTTTTTCGTCTGACCGGTCTCGATTATCAGAATATTCTTGTATTTGTTTTCCATTCTGCTTCCCTAATTTTTAGTTAAAATATGATAATCATTATCAAAATTCACAATCTTGGATTTTACTTTGAAAAATTTCTCCACCGTTTCTTCAGTTATTACTTTCTTCGTTTCATCGTACAGTATAAGCCCGCCTCTGTCGAGCAATAAAGCTTTCTCCGTGTATTTTAATGCAAGGTTTATATTGTGTGTTACTACTATAATCGTTAGCTTTTTTTCTTTGTTCAGCTTTCTCAGTATTGAAAAAATTTCATGCTGAAAATTTATATCGAGAAAAGTAAGCGGCTCGTCTATTATTAATATCTTTTCCGATAAATCGGAACCTATATCCAACTGAACCAGCGATAAAGTTACCAGAACTTTCTGCTTTTCTCCTCCGGAAAGTTCGTTTACGGACTTTTTTTCGTAACTGCTGATTCCCGTTGCCTCTATACTCTCTTTTACCGCCGCTTTGTCTTTATCCGAAAAAGTAAAATCCGAAAACCTCTTGTGTGCATACCTGCCGAGCAGTAAAAAGTCAAAAACACTTAATCCGTTGTTCCCGTTTAAAGATGACTGCGGCAGATAACTGAGTATCCTGGATATCTCTTTCTTCGTGTAGACGCCGATTTCCTTTTCACATAAAAGAATCTTCCCCTCATATCGGGTGTATATCCCGGAAATTAACTTGACCAGCGTGGATTTGCCCGAACCGTTCCTTCCGATTACCGATATAAAATCATTTTTAAGAACACTGATGTTTATTTTGTTCAGGGTAAAATTATCATTACCGTATGAAAAACTTAATCCCTCTGTCTTTAATATTTCTTTTTGCATATTCTTAAAACCTGTCTGAAATCCTGACGACTTCTATATCTACTTCTGGAATTCCGTCGTCTTGGGATTCAAATACCATTCGAATTTTCCGCTCCCTTTATCCAAATCCATATCGATGTAACATACTCCCGCTTTCTTCATACCGAACTCAACGTCTTTTTTGTCCGTGAAATTTTTTACAATCGTACTTAACATCGGCTCGTGTCCTACCATAGCTATGGATTTGAAAATCGAATTACGCTTTAAAAGCTGTATCACTTTTTCCGTTGCTGACGCCATGGCAAGTTCATTCGAAATCTCGACGTCATTCTTGTACTTTACCGTAATAGCCAGTATCTCGGCTGTCTGTACCGACCTTATTAAAGGACTCGTAAAGATTTTTTCCAGGTCGAGCATCTCATCCTTCAGCAGCTTGAATACGTTTATCGCTATCCTTCTGCCTTTCGGTGTTATAAACCTGTGTTCGTCACTTCTTACAGATTCAGTCTCGTAATCTATAGCTTCTGTATGACGAATTAAATAGAGCTTCATAATATATTATTTTGTTTTGTTCTAAAATAATTTATTTATTTTTCAACTTTGCCGCATAAATATTTTACTCCCGTTGCTTCGCTGAACCTTACGGGCAAAATATTATTCTCATATTCCTTTCTGTATTCTACTCTCGCCCTTATGTAATTGGACGTCCACCCTTCTATAAAATCTCCCTTGCGCGTCTCGAAAAGTACATCCTGCCTCTTGTCAATGTGCCTCGTGTAAAATTCGAACTTCTTTTTGTTCGATAAATTCCGCAGTATCTGACTCCTCAGTTTCCTCTCCTTTACGTCTACCTTCCCGTCCATTACTGCCGCCGCCGTGTTCCTCCTCTCCGAATAATTGAAAACATGCAAATAAGATATATTTATGGAATTTATGAAATTAAAAGTATTTTCAAAATGCTTTTCCGTTTCACCTGGAAATCCGACTATTACGTCTATCCCTATCCCTGCATCGTCGATTCTCTCGTTTAACTTCCGAATCAGCTCGCCGAATACTTCCGGATTGTACCTCCTCTTCATTTTCCTCAGAATCTCTGCGTCTCCGCTCTGAAGCGGTATGTGAAAATGATTGCAGAATTTTTCCGATGATTTTATTAGTTCGATTATATCGTCATTCAGTAAATTCGGCTCTATAGAGCTTATCCTGATTCGCTTTATATCCGTCTTGTCTAACCTGTAAAGAACATCTGCTAATTCAAAATTCTTATTTCCGTCATTGTAACTGTAATCTCCCGTGTTTACTCCCGTAAGTATGATTTCTTTGTATCCCGAATCGATTATCTTCTTTGCGTTTTCGATTACCTTATTAATATCCAGACTCCTCGACTTTCCCCTCGCCATCGGTATCGTGCAAAAAGCACAGTTGTAATCGCATCCGTCCTGTATCTTTAAAAAAGCCCTCGTCCTCGA
Organism: uncultured Ignavibacteriaceae bacterium; assembly: GCA_964501535.1. Classification (GTDB taxonomy): domain Bacteria; phylum Bacteroidota; class Ignavibacteria; order Tepidaquicellales; family Tepidaquicellaceae; genus FEN-1279. Next base: position 530,607 of record CAZCSV010000002.1, read on the forward strand.
ATCCACATCCGACGAAAATGCCTCTCCTATGTAATCAGAATCTTCAAGCGGGGATACGTATACATCGGCTTGGTTCCTTTTTCCGAAACACGAAAGACTCTCCGCATCGAGATTTTCTATGTAATCGAATAATCTGAATTTCTCGTTCGTTCCAAGTATCAAATCCACGCCTTCTATCGAAGCGATTTCATCCGGCTGTAACTGTGCATAACAACCCGTTACTATCACGTAAGTATCGGGATTGTTACGTATCACGCTCCGTATTATCTGCTTGCACTCCTTGTCCGCTTTGTTCGTTACCGTGCATGTGTTAAGAACAAAAATGTCGGTCTTCTCTCCGAACTCCATGAGCGTTATGCCCCTGCTCTGAAATTGCTTCGCTATGCTCGATGTTTCACTGTAATTTAATTTGCATCCGAGCGTATGTAATGAGACCGTCTTTTGCATTGGTATAATTTAGGAATTTTTCAAACTTAAATTAATGGAAAAATAAATATTACACGGATAAATACCTGACAATGCAAAATAATATAAAATTCTTCGGTTTCATTGGCTTTTTAATTTTGTTGTACCTATAAATATGGGAATAAATAAAGTATACTTAATTTCCAAATTACCGGGTTTAGGAGGCTAAGTGAAAGTTGTTTTATTTTTTTTTAATAGCCACGACTTTTAAGTCGTGGATAAGAGAGCACCTCAAATGGGCTTTAGCCCAAAACGCTTTAAGATTAAGAACTAAAGTTCTATATGTGGTATTATTATTCCACGAGCTATGCGCCGTGTCGCACATGGCTATAAGCAATAAAAATTATATTTTTTACCTCGTTACTGGGTACCCTCTGGGTCAGCCCCAGCTTCGTAACGCCAATTTATAGTTTAATATAATATACATTTTCACTATTTTTGAATAAGGTTATGAATAACGAATTATACCAAAAAGTCGAAAACGTTCTGAAAAAACTCCGCCCTTACCTTCAGGTTGACGGGGGAGACGTGGAACTGGTGGAAATCACCGACGATTTTATCGTGAAAGTCAAACTACTCGGCTCTTGCTATTCCTGCCCCCTTAACTTAATGACACTCCGCGCCGGTATCGAAAGAAAAATTATGAACGAAGTCCCGCAAATCATCCGCCTCGAAAATGTGAATTAAAAGATTTTAAAATTTCAGGATTTTAAAGTTTGAAGATTTTAAAGATCGAAGATTTTAAAGATCGAAGATTTTAAAGATCGAAGATTTAAAAGAATGAAGATTTAAAAGAATGAAGATTTAAAAGAATGAAGATTTAAAAGAATGAAGATTTATAGATTTTAGATTTCTCTACCTTTTTTGGAATTACTAAATTAAATAAAATAAATAATGTCATACCTGCATGTTTCTGGCAGGTATCGCTTTTCTTTTAAAATGTCATACCTGCACGTTTCTGGCAGGTATCGCTTTTTTTTTATATCCCTTTCAACTCGTTCCCAATCCCCCTGCCGTGACAGGGGAACGAAAAAATCATTTATACCCTTGTTGGTCTTTACTCCGCTTTTTTAACCTCACCAACAACAAAGAAATTCATCATTCCAAAAATCTTTTCCCTTGACTTTATTAAGTGTATACCATATATTATTAAGGTATTGTTCTTTAGCATATGTAACTAAAAATTATAAAATTTCAGAAATAAAAAATTGCACAATTTTTTCACTTTTTAAATGAAAATTATGCAATTATTATGTAAAGTTGGATTTTTTATATATATTTTTACAACAACACCGTTGCTCGCGTTGCTCCAAATAACAACACTTGTTGCTCACGAAATCTGAAATAAATTATTGTAAAATAACTGTTAATTTGGACGAGCAACAAATTGCAACAAATAACAACACTCAGCAACACTTTTTGCCGTTTTGTAAAATCAATAACTTATTTTTAACTTTTGAAAGTGTGTTGCTGTATGATTTATTTGGATTTTCTCATTATGTGACTGATTCCGGCAAAAGTCCGGCACTTTTTTTCCCTGCCGGTCAGGTATATAGCGAATCCTCTTTTCCTAAATCCCTGAACTCGCTGTCCTGTACATCGAAACCGATTACTTTACTGCCTCCGCCCATCATCTCGATGTATAAATCGAATATGTCGAGGTATTCGGTTTTTCTTCCGGAAAAAATTTTGTTCGATATGATGTGTATCCCGTTGAATGCGTAAAGATTTTCTTTATTCGAATTCTCGTTTTCTCTGCGGAGCAATTTCATGTTGTCGTCGAATTCGAGATAGCGTTTTGTCTTCCTCTTCTGTACCGCTATCGTGGCAAGCGGTCTGTATGTCTTGTGAAAGTCAATGATTTGCATTAAATCGAAATCCGTAAATACATCCACGTTTATCACGGGAAAAAAATCTTCTTTCTCTAAATACCTGCTGGCGTTAAGTATTCCTCCGCCCGTGCCGAGTATCTCCGCCTCTTCGATGACGAATGTTTTTATCCCGAAATAATTTTTTCCGAAGTAATCGGTGATTTGTTCAGCAAAGTGGTGTGCGTTTATTACCAGTTCGTCGCATCCCAGATTTATCAGCTTCCGTATCTGATAGTTTATCATCGGCTCGCTTTGAAAGGGGACGAGGGCTTTTGGTATTTTGTCCGTCAAGGGCTTCAGACGCGTTCCGAAACCCGCCGCAAGTATCATTGCCTTCATAGTATTGAATTTACTAAATAATTTCTGAAGTTGTAATTCATAATTATTTTTCGAAATATTCGACTCCTGCGGAGTCGGTTTCTATCGTATTTAATATGTTACTGATATTTGACTCCTACGGAGTCAAAAGTTCTTACTGATAAATTAATTCTAGAAAAACTCCGTCAGGAGTTTAATATCAGTAACATGTAAGATTCCGATTACTATGTCTCCTACTGAGTCAAAAGCTCTGACTGGTAAATTAATTCTTGAAAAACTCCGTCAGGAGTTTAATATCAGTAACATGTAAGATTCCGGCGAATATGTCTCCTACGGAGTCAAAAGTTCTTACTGATAAATTAATTCTTGAAAAACTCCGTTAGGAGTTTAATATCAGTAACATGGAAGATTCCGATTAATATGACTCCTACTGAGTCAAAAGCTCTGACTGATAAATTAATTCTTGAAAAACTCCGTTAGGAGTTTAATATCAGTAACATGGAAGATTCCGGGTAATATGACTCCTTTAGGAGTCGAATATTAATATAAAATTTAAATAAGATATTTTTTGTTTCATATTAAAAAAGTTTTAAAAAGACTAATTTGACGGTAGAATAAATATTAATATGCTGAAATCATTAAATACTGCTATGATAGAAACCGAAATCAATTACGAAGAGGAAATTCTGCGTCTGAAAAAAGAAATGAATGCCGTTATCCTTGCACACTTTTATCAGGAGTCTGAAATTCAGGATATCGCCGATTTTATCGGCGACAGCCTACAGCTCGCTCAGGCGGCTCAAAAAACCGAAGCCGACGTCATCGTATTTGCCGGTGTGCATTTTATGGCTGAGACCGCTAAAATATTGAATCCCGATAAACTCGTCCTGCTTCCCGATTTGAAAGCTGGATGCTCTCTCGCCGAAGGATGCCCGGCTCCGCTCCTGCAGAAATTTAAAGATAAAAATCCGGAACATATTTTAATCAGCTATGTGAATTGCTCCGCTGAAGTAAAAGCAATTTCGGATATAATATGCACTTCCTCGAATGCCGAGAAGATTGTAAATCAACTGCCTAAAGAACAAAAAATAATTTTCGCACCGGATAAAAATCTGGGAAAATATTTAATCAGAAAGACAGGCAGGGAAATGAAGCTGTGGCAGGGCTCCTGTATAGTCCACGAAACATTCAGCGAAAGAAAAATCATTAAATTGAAAACCGAAAATCCCAACGCAAAAATAATTTCACACCCCGAATGCGAAGAAACTGTCCTGGATTATTCCGATTTCATCGGCTCTACCAGCGCATTGCTGAAGTATGTTCAGGAAGATTCGGCAAATGAATTTATTGTCGCGACAGAGCCCGGGATTATAACGCAGATGAAGAAAAAATGTCCCGATAAAACTTTCATCACCGCTCCGCCGGAAGCCTCCTGCTCCTGTAACGAATGCCCTTATATGAAACTGAATACGATGGAAAAATTATTTTTGTGCATGAGGGATAAAACACCCGAAATCACTATGGATGAGGATTTGAGAGTAAAGGCATTGAAACCGATTCTGAGAATGCTCGAAATGAGTTAATTATCCATTCCGTTTAATAAGCCGGATTCTGTGTCCCGAATATACGGGCGGCAACCATTTATCTTATCCTGCAATTGCTCGCAGGCTTTTTGCGACCTACCCCGGGAGCATTTAAAGCAAGCAGTACTTTTACTCCCTATACTTGGTCTTGCTCCGGATGAGGTTTGTCAATCTCAAAAATTGCTTTCTGAATGGTAGGCTCTTACCCTGCCGTTTCACCTTTACCCCCGAAAGGGCAGATTACTTTTCTGTAACACTTTCTATTATTTCCCGTTGCCGGAAAATAATCCGGGAGTCTCTCCCGGCATCCCTGCTTTTATGGAGTCCGGACTTTCCTCACTATCCTGTAAACAGGACCCGCGCGATTGCCTAAAACGGAATGGATATTAAAAAGAACTTTCTAACTGTTTGAAACAATTGATTCGTCTATTAAAATCCTGCCGCAGGATTGACAGGTGAAAATTTCTTCCGCCATTTTTATCTCGATTTCCCTTTGGGGAGGAACAGAGTTGTAACACCCGCTGCAGTTTCCTTTCCTTACTATTGCAGTTGCTTCACCTTTCATCGAGCCGCTGTTGATTCTTTCGTATAAACTCCTTGTCTCCTCGTCCAGCTTTTCCAGTATTACATTCCTTTTTTCCGTTAATTCTTTCTCTTCGTCCTCGAATTCTGTGTTAAGTTCGTTTAGAAGCTCTTTGTTCTCTTCAAGCTCCTTTTTGAACTCCTCGTTTTTTATTGTCCTCTCTTCGATTTCCTTTTTTACCGAGGAATTTTGAGAATTAATTTCCTTGATGCGAGCTTCGTTTTTCTCGATTAAATCTATGTAGCTGTCGATTGATTTTACGATGTCATCATATTCTTTGTTGCTTTTTGCATTATATTTCAGCTCGTCATACTTGTTCATCTTTTCTTCGTATACTTTATTATCTTTTATTAACTGCTGTTTCTCGTTTTCGAGAATCTCTATCTTGGAAGAATCCTCACGGATAATATTTTCAATGGCATCAATATTATCTGTCAAAGCTTTTATTTTATCGGGCAAATCACCTTTCTCTTCGTCTATCTCGGCTAATTCTTTATCTATCTTGGTAAGCTCGTTAAGTAGAATTAATTTATCCGTTAAATTTGGCTTTTTCACCCCTTCCTTGTATTCAAAGAATTCAAGTATCCTCGATTCCTGTTCGCTTTCTTCCCTGTTCTCCGAATTGTTATTCGATTCTAAAGAAGACTGTTCTAAATTTGCTTCATCCATTATATATATTTGAATTTAATATTGTTGTTTTCTGAATATAAAATAATATTGCAATTTTTTTCCTTCGCATTATAAGATATCTTACGGTTGTAATTCAGCGATGTAAAGAATAACCTGTTTATCTTTTTTTTCTTTCCTATGTATTCGGTTTTTATCTTTTTATTTATTCTTGAAATTATATCGTTCACGAAAAGAGGTTCTTTAAATGTTATAATACATGAAGACGGAATATCAGTTCGTTTTTGAAAGTCATATATTTCATATGCTACTTCTTCGTACGGATGATTGAGCAAGAGTGCATCAATTACTTTATCGAGGCTCTCCTCACCGCACTCTACTTCCAGCCTTACTTCCTCTTCAAATGATAGTTTACCTTTTTTACCTGTGAATGGATTAGTCTTTTTCCCGGGCAAGTAAGTTCCTAGCCCTTTCATTCTGAAAGAACACATATGGTAATTTCCTATTTTCCCTGCTCCCGCGAACGACATCTCGAAAGTTAATTTATCTACAAATTCTAAAGGGACATAAGTCACGATTTTTTTTCTGTTAATGTAAAGAAAACTTATGTCTTCCATATTCTCAATTTCTCTCTTTTTGAAAAGACCTGTGAAAGTTCTGAATTCCATAAATATTTCCTTAAATTATGTATAAAAAAAAAGTGTATCTTTTGGGATACACTTTTTAAAATTTAACTACCGTAATTAATAGTATATGTATAAAATATTAAAATCTTTATTAAATCCATCATATAAAAATATTATCTCGGAGTTGTAAATTCAAGGCAATAATTACTATATATTCAATTTTTTTATCAATTTTTGCACTGGAGTTGAATTCTGCAGTATATAAAAATGTACCGCAGGAACTCCAAAATTAAATAATGCCTCAACCTGCTTATATGCCCAGTTTATTCCGATTTCCTGTGTATACTTGCTGTCCGAGTTTAGTATCTCTTCCGATAACTCTTCCGGAATATCTATAATAAAATCCTTTGGCAGACTCGATAAATGTTTCTTTGTGGTTAAGATTTTTATGCCGGGAATTATCGGGACATTGATTCCCTCTTCATTGCATAGTTTGACAAAGTTGAAAAAATGGTCGTTGTTGAAAAACATTTGGGTTACTATGTAATGAGCACCCGCATCTATTTTATTTTTAAGATATTTAATATCCGTTTTTAAATTTGGAGCCTCAAAATGTTTTTCAGGGTATCCACCCACACCAATACAAAAATCCGTTGAAGCCGCATCCAGTAAATCTTCCTCCAGATAAATCCCATTGTTCATGTTTATTATTTGCTCTACTAATTCGATTGTATATACATTACTGGTTTTTCCGTGCGGAATTGGTTTTTTATATTCTCTTTCGTCTCCTCTTACTGCTAATACATTTTCAATCCCAAGATAATTCAGCTCTATCAGTGCATCCTCGGTTTCTTCTTTTGTAAATCCTGTGCAAAGAAGATGCGGTACTGTTTCTACATTATATTTATTCTTAATTGCTACGCAAAGACCTATCGTTCCGGGTCTTTTACGTTTAATTTTTTTTCTAATTCCTTCTGGGGTTTCTTCATATTGGACTTCCGCTGAATGCGAAGTTACATCGATAAACGGGGGATTGTATTTGATTAGTTCATCGATTATACCGAATATTTGTCTTATATCCCCTCCTCTCAGAGGTGGTATGATTTCAAAACTTATCAGGGGATTTTTGGCTTTTTCTAAATGCTCAATTACTTTCAATATAAATTAATTTAATTATTAAAATCAATTAATGGACATCGGGTTGTAAATTATTACCCTGCGTCGTCAACATTGTACATTTACCCGTGCTTAATTCGACAATTCCAATCTGGTAATCATTCCCGTTTTCCGCATCAAATATTATTCTGTCGGTATCTACCCACTTGTAAGTTCCTATATTTCCGCCTTTAGTAGTGATGGCTTCTTTGTTGTTTCCGTCGAGAGTCATTGTATATAATTTTACAGTGTTTGTACCAATCGATAAAAATGCAATCTTTTTATCGTCGGGTGAAAATTTCGGAAGATTACAACTTGTAATCCCTTTTGTCAGGGCGTATTCCTTGCCGTTATCGAATAAGTAAATCGTACCGTTTAACTGCATATTGAACCCTGCATATACTACCTTGTTTGCATCCGAGGAAATATCCGGAAGTAAATTGGCATTATCATTTATGTTGATTTGAATTGTGTTGTCTTCTGTCGTGTCTTCCAGGTCTGTCATCATAATGCATTTGTTATCATCATAGAAAGCAGAATAAACGATAAATCTGCCGCTTCTTGAAAGCACCTGCTGATTCGAGTAACCGATTGTTGAAATTAAATATGCTTCCCCTTCTGCTGGATCGATAATATAAATCGTTAATGCTCCGTCCTGGTCTGAATTGAAAATTATCTGCTCTCCGTCGGCAGTAAAGGATGGATTTGTACCTCCGTAAATGAACAACGGTTCTTCGGGTTTATCCGTATCCGCATTTACAATCAGGTAAATCCTATCGTCATCAGTCTGAAAAACAATTTTCGTTCCGTCGGGCGACCATCTGGGCTTGGAACAATTTGCCGCTAAATCAGTAATCTGTTTTTTATTGCTTCCGTCGTCGTTCATTGTAAATATCTGTAAATAGTTGCTTTTCGTATTGTCCGAACTGTATACAATTTTCTTATCTTTTTGAGAATATGCGATGTTAATCAGCAAAATAAAAAAAGTAACTAGTGCTGCAATTTTATTCATAAAATTATTTTATTTTTAAGTTTAAATTTAAAAAACATTTTCAAGTTAAGAAAGTATATAATAAATCCTTTTGTCGAAACGATTGACCTGTGAAAAATTATGGATTCGGAGATTTGTCTGCTATTAACTTTTATTAGTATTAACTGAAAATAAAATTATGATTAAAAAATTTTATATAGTCAATATTATTGTGAATAATTTTTTTATTTTTATATTGCAGAATATGTTTTATTTTCTATGATAAATTGAATTATGAGGGAAATTGATTTTAAGAATGAATTAAAATTCCAGGCTTCCAGAAGCGGAGGAAAAGGCGGTCAGAATGTAAATAAAGTTTCAACAAAAATCGAACTGATTTTTGATGTTATCAATTCAATCTTGTTAAGCGACGAAGAAAAAAATACATTACTTGTGAAACTGAAGAATAAAATAGATAAAAACGGTGTGCTGAAAATTACTGCTCAGAATGAACGCTCGCAATATTTAAATAAACAGACTGCGGTAAAAAAATTTTATTCGATTCTGGAGAATGCATTTAAAAAAGAAAAAATCAGACGTAAAACTACTCCTACAGGAATTTCAAGAGTGGAGAGGTTGAATTTTAAAAAAATTATTTCGAGGAAAAAATCGTACAGAAGAAAGGACTTTCTGAAAGAGATTTGAATGAATTAAAAATAATTAAGTCAAGGATTTTTAATAAATTCCTGGAATTGAAATTTGGTATTAGCACTTTATCGGGAGGAGATGGAAATTCTCCGTATTTGTTCAATCTAAGTTTCCTGGTTGGAGATAATGCGGAAAATGTAAAGAAGAACAGAAAAATTTTTTTCGATAAACTTGGTATAAGCGAAAATCAGGTTTCCTATCAGCGACAGATACATTCAATAAAATCAAATAGAGTTGAACAGTTCGCTTTTTATAGAGACAGCGATGCTTTATACACGAACAGAAAAAATAATTTTCTCGCGGTAAGCATTGCTGATTGCATACCCGTCTTTTTGTTTGAGAAGAAGAAAAAAATAGTTGCAGCAATACATTCGGGGTGGAAGGGAACATTAAATAGAATAACGACACTGACGATTGAGAAAATAATCACGGAATTTGCGGCAGATGTGAAAAATATATTGGCTTATATAGGACCGGGTATTCCTGTTGAGCATTTTGAGGTAGGCAGAGAAATTGCTGATTTGTTCGATGATAATGTTACAGTAGAAAAAGGAGGTAAATTTTTATAGATTTAAAGTTGCATAATTATCTGCAGTTAATCGGAATCGGAATTACAGATGAAAATATCGAAATATCGGATTATTGCACTTATAAGGAAAAGGAACTCTTTCACTCCTGCAGACGGGATAAAGACAAATCAGGAAGAATGCTGGGTGTGATTGGAATGATATAATTTGATAGATGACATTTGATAAGTTGTAAGAAAGACTATTTGATACTCTGTGGTTTAAGAAATACTATGCTGAAGACTGTTATAATTATCATAAAAAATGCGCCAGAGAGAAAAGGATACTGAAAACCGAGGCTCTGATAAACGAATCCGCCCCAAACAGGGCCAAGGAATCTTGCAAGTGAGCCTAAAGACTGATTTACTCCGAGTACTGACCCCTGTTCTTCCTGCCCTACATTTTGCGATATTAATCCCAGAACCATTGGATTGTTTAAACCGTTTCCAAAAGAGAGAATAGTCAGCACAGCAAGCATTATCGGTATGTTAAAAGAAAATGGAATTAATGCCAGTCCGATACAAGTTAATATATTTCCGGTTATTAGTGATTTTTCTTCGCCTATCCTTTTTTTGAAAAATTTAATCATGGTTCCCTGAACAATTGCTCCGACAATACCCATGAAAGAAAGTAAGAGTCCCACCTCTTCCGAGTTAAGATTTAATCCGTCGTGTCTTTCTGCAAAAAGCAGAAAAGTAGCGTGAATGTTTGCATAAGAAAATGTTATGAAGAAAAATATTATTACATAGAGTCCTACGTTCCTGTTCGTGATGACATCGTGTACTCCCTTGAAATTTATCACTGTTACGCCTTTGAAATTTTTCTTGTTCTTGCTCATTAAATCCGGACTTAAAGTCTCCTTGAAAACCGTAATGCATAAAGTAACAGCGATTAGCGAGAAAAAAGCAGAAAGAAATATCGGCATTCCGTATCCGAACTTATGCGAAAGCAATCCCCCGAGTGCAGGACCGAATATAAATCCAAGACTGAATGCCGCCCCAATCAGACCCATTCCCTTCGAGCGGTTTTCCTTCGTTGTTAAATCGGAGACAACCGATTGAGCCGCAGAAAGATTTGCCGAGAATATACCTGCTAACGCTCTCGAAATAATCAGTAATGTTATGGAAGGAATTATACCGGAGAATACCAACGCCATTAAGAAATATGATAAAACGTTTCCGGTTAAACTCATTACGAGAATGGGTTTTCTTCCGTAAATATCCGACATCGAACCCCATACCGGAGTGAATATAAACTGCATTAATGAAAAAATTCCCACTATGAGTCCGATTACCGATTCATTTGCTTGTTCCACGTTCTTAAGGAAATCGGGAAGCAGAGGAATAATAATCCCGAAACCCAGTAAGTCGATGAATATCGTAATGAATATAACTAAAAACGCTGTTCTGTTTTTACCTTCCATAAATTAAAAATTTATTATAAATCCGTAACAGGAATCGGGCAAAATGAAATTACAAAAATCATAAATGCAATCCATCCGATTATTGTTCTTGCTCTGCCAAGCGGTTCATATATATCGGAAACAATCGGCGGGTGCTTTATTTTAATAATAAAAAAAATAATAAGCGCCCACATGAGCCAGTTCACAGAACCGAAATTCACATCAAAACCCGTCAAAGGAATCAATCCGGCTAACCCAAAAAATAATAATAAACCGAAAACTATATAAGCGACGATTTTATGCTTTTCTCCGAACATTGTATAGGAAATGTGTCCTCCGTCAAGTTGACCGACCGGCATCATATTAAGTGCAGTGATAAGAAGCCCGAACCATCCGACGCAGAGAAAAGGGTAATGATAAATCTCATTCATCGGAGGTATAAATACCCCAGGACCCGAAAATATTTTTTCGAAAACAAAAAATATTAGATTATAACCAAAAGTAAGACCCGTAGTCGGTATTCCTGTGTTCTGATATTCAGGATGGATTGAATATAAAAATGAAATCGGTGGCAGTGACAGGTAACCGATTATCAGGATAATCATTGTTACTATCCAACCCGATATGGGACCCGCAACACCAATATCGAAAAGAGACTTTCTCGAATGTACAGGGGACTTCATTTTTATAACCGCACCCATCGTACCGAAGGGATTAAGGAACAGAAAAGGAAAAGGAATGTAAAACGGCAGTGTAACATTAACTTTATGAATCCTTGCGGCGAAGTAATGCCCGAATTCATGCGCACTGATGACCAAAAGAAGTAAAACTGAGTAAGTCAAGCCAATCGGGAAATTATACAATTGAAATGGGTCCTGATTTGCCCAGAAAACTCCGCTTATGGTGGTTGTGAAAAATGTTGCAAGAAAAAGAATTATATTTATGACAAAAAAATATTTCTTTTTTTTATAAACTGCAGTTTGCTCTGTATAAAATTCGGTACTATCGGACATATCAACAAAATACCTTTATTCGATTTTAATTTCAATTTTTTAAAAATTACACTAACTGTATACCTATATTCGATTTTAATTTCAATTTTTTAAAAATTACACTAACTGTATATTGTTATTTAAATAATGAATATATTTTATAATATTGCATAAAACAATTTTTTGGAAAATAATTTAAAAACTCAAGAAGCAAGAAAAGCACCTCTGGGAAAACTTCATCCGGCAATTTTTATTGTTATTGTCTTATTATCCACATTTATTACTTATCAGGTCTTCGGAGGACTATTAACTGTACTGATAGTAGGAATCGATTTGAAGACTATTCCCGAAAATCTCTGGAAAACCAGAATAATATTGTCGTTTTCGCAATTTATGTTTTTGCTTATTCCTGCGCTCTTATTGAGTATAATGCAGGGAAATAATTTCAGGGAAACTTTCCGCATAAAGAAGCCCGACGTTCCGATTTTCTTTCTGAGCATATTTGGACTGATAATTGTGCAGCCGTTTTTACAGGCTTTTTTGTATTTTCAGAATAAACTTATTTTTTCCATTCCTTTCGGAGCTGAGGTCTTAAAGCAGGTGAAGGAATTGTTCGATTTGCTCGAGCAGACGACATTAAGCCTTGTTACCGCCGGAAATGCGGAGGAATTTATTTTTGTCGTTTTTGTGATTGCTGTTACGCCTGCCGTTTGCGAGGAGTTTCTTTTCCGCGGATTAGTTCTTAAGAATTTCGAGATGATAACATTAAGCCGTAATGCGATTTTACTGACGGGTTTGATTTTTGCGCTTTTTCATTTCCATCCGTTCAATTTGATTCCTTTGATTATTGTGGGATGTTATCTCACGTTTATAGTATACTATAGCGGAAGTATTTTTACTGCCGTTATTAGTCATTTTATTTTTAATTTTACGTCTGCATACTCTGTATATTTATTCGGGAAGGATAATTTTATAGAGCCAGAGATTTCCGGGATGCAATTAATACAATTTGGCTTACTGGGTCTGATTTCGTTGGTGTTGTTTATTTTCTTAATAATTTATATAGTAAAAATTTATAATAAAAAATCACTTATTGTTTAATGTCAAATATAATTAAGAGAATTTTAGTCGGTATAATAGGTATTCCTGTCATTTTAATTCTTGTTTATCTTGGAGGAATTTATTTTTTTGTTTTATGCCTGATAATTCAGTCTTTATGTCTGTGGGAGTTTCTGAAAATGTTCGAGAACAAGAATATATATCTATTGAAATCATTGACGATAATAATATCTGTAATAATGTTTGTTCTTTTATCGGAAAAATATTTTTACAGTATTATCTTGCTGATTATACCTGTTTTTGCGGAAGTGTTCAGAGAAAAAAAAAGAAATCCGTTGAATGCGATAGTATCCGTATTTGGTGTGATTTACATAACGATACCGTTTGTGCTTTTAAACGAGCTGGGGAAAAACTATTTGTTCGTTTTCTACATTTTCATTCTGATATGGGCCTGCGATACATTTGCATATTTCGGGGGTAAAATTTTCGGAAAACATCAGTTGACTACTATCAGTCCGAAGAAGACGATAGAAGGCTCCTTTACTGGACTTCTGTTCTCATTGATTACATCGGTTTTGTTTTATTTTATTGACAATAGTTTCTTGAATTTAACAGACAGCATTATCCTTGGTGTAACCGTTGGTATCGTGAGCCAGGTTGGGGACAATTTTGAATCTCTCCTGAAACGATTTGCGGAAGTAAAAGATTCATCTGGAATAATTCCCGGTCACGGTGGTCTGCTGGACAGATTTGACAGTCTGATTTTAGTAACACCCTTGATTTTTTTATATTTCAATTTTATGAAAATGATTTTTTAAATAACTTGAATTGTTTAATAATATTTTTATTTTTGTAAGTAGTAAAGTATAAAGCGTAAAATTTTTTTCAAATGCCAAAGCATAAAAAAGACAACGATAAAAAAAATATAAAGAGAAAAAAAAAGAATTCAGATGATATGAATTTAATCGAGGATGATTTCCTGTTAATGGATGACACGGTAGATGACTCATTGCTTATCGAAGAGGTTGAGGACAACAGTGATTTTTTAACTCAGGTTAAGGAATTCGAAAAGACTCATAAAAACTCGAAGCTGATTAATGTATTCAGTCTGATTGGCAGTCCAAATTTACCAAGGTTAAAAAAAATAAACGGAAAAGTTTTAAGTTCGGAATACGAAAAGCTAATTTTGTTATTGGACAAGTATAGCATTATAGTACATTTTCAGAACGAATACTCGCTGGAAGAAAAGTACAGGTTTATAACAGAAGAGATTTTCAGGCAGGATGTGGAGAAAAACAAGCACATTAGTTTTATTTATGAGGATTTCCATCCTGAGATGATTGATTCCGAAGAAGAAGAAATTTAAATTATAATATGCTTTTACAAGGTAAACCGGGAGAAATTAATTCCGATATTATAGATTTTCGTTTAAAGGGTATTGATGATAAAGTATATTCGTTAAACGATTTTAAAGGGGAAAGAATTTTTGTGATGATTTTTATGTGTAATCACTGCCCTTATGTTAAAGCAGTGATGGACAGATTAATCTCAGTCCAGAAAAAATATTCCGAAATGAATGTAAGTTTAATCGGAATAAATCCTAACGATGCGAAAACGTACCCTGAAGATTCTTTCGAAAACATGAAGCTCTTTGCAAAAGAACATTCCATGAATTTTCCTTACCTGTTCGATGAAACTCAGGAAACAGCAAGGAAGTATGAAGCGGTTTGCACACCTGATATATATGTTTATGATGTCAAGAGAAAACTCAAATACAGAGGTAGGCTCGACGATAACTGGAAGGATGAATCACAGGTTAAATCGAAAGACCTTGAATCTGCTATAGAAACTTTACTGGCAGGTAAAGAAATTTCGTTCGAGCAGGTTCCGTCTATGGGTTGTTCGATAAAATGGAAATAGTAGAAAAATAAAATATAACATTATGTCGTATTTAATTGTACTAAGACACGGTCAGTCGCAGTGGAATCTAGAAAACAGGTTTACGGGCTGGGTGGATATCGATTTATCGGAACAGGGGGTGAAGGAAGCGCAGGAGGCAGGCAAAAAATTAAACGGGTATAAATTCGATAAAGCCTATACTTCTGCTCTGGTAAGGGCTCAAAGAACTCTCGATATAATTCTTGATATTATCGGACAAAAAGACATACCTGTAGAAAAAGATAAAGCGCTAAATGAGAGAATGTATGGGGATTTGCAGGGTCTGAATAAAGATGAACTCAGAGCGAAATTCGGAGCCGAGCAGGTTCAAATCTGGAGAAGAAGTTATGACGTGGCTCCTCCGAATGGTGAGAGCCTGAAGGATACCGCCGCAAGAGTAATACCTTACTGGGAAAGCAAAATAGTTCCTGATTTAAAAGCAGGGAAGAATATTCTGATTTCTGCTCATGGGAACAGCTTAAGAGCTCTCGTTATGTATCTTGAAAAGATTTCGGAACAGGATATTGTTAAAACCGAAATTCCGACGGGGCATCCGAAATTTTATCTGCTCGATAAGGATTTAAACATTCTGGGAAAAAAATACCTTTAGTATTTTGAACAAAGGTCCTATAGAAAATATTATTTTCGATTTAGGTAACACACTCGTTTATTTTGATTTTTGTTATTTCTATGACAGAGTTGCACTTCATGAAAAGAATTTAAACGCAAGAAGCTTCAAGAATTTCATTATCA
This sequence comes from uncultured Ignavibacteriaceae bacterium, assembly GCA_964501535.1. Classification (GTDB taxonomy): domain Bacteria; phylum Bacteroidota; class Ignavibacteria; order Tepidaquicellales; family Tepidaquicellaceae; genus FEN-1279. The sequence goes on from CAZCSV010000002.1 coordinate 546,223, forward strand.
GCCGGAAATATGATTTAAAAATCTCCCGCGGCACGCTTAGCATTAAGGACTTTTTTAAGATTCTGAAGAAAAAATTCAAGCTAAAAATCGGATACTCAGATTTTTTGTTTTTTTATTCGGATATTTTTTGGGTGAATGTGCAGATGAAAATCTTTCTTGAAAAGATTGCCCGTATTAAAAGATTCAATATTCTCCTGCTTTCCAATACTGATCCCGTTCACATTAATTTTATTGACAGGAATTTTCCGTTTGTGAGACTCCTGAAAAAGCGTGTTCTGTCATATAAAATCAGACTTAATAAACCACAGAAAAAGATTTTTCAGTATGTTCTGCAAAAATATAAACTTGATCCCGGTAAAACACTCTTGATTGACGATGTGAAAGAAAATGTCAGGGTTTCAGAAACGCTGGGTATGAAAGCGATTCATTATAAAAACCATAGAACATTTTTAAAACAGTTTAGCAAGCTAAATAAAAATAAATAAACATCGAAGTTTCACTTAAATATTCGAGAAGGTTTTTATTTTTTACTTTTTTTTTCACTGTAAACCTTTTTTTGCTTTTCACACATTACTTGGAAGCCCAGAATTCGTATAATCTATCTAATTTCGAAAAAAATAGATTATATGACAATTTTAAATACTATTACGATTCTGATACGAATATTGATGTGAAGTATTATAAGATTTTACTCGATGTCAGAATTAATCCGAATTATTTGTATGGTGAAGCAACAGTGAACGGTCTGATTATTAATACTGCGGATACAATTTTTTTCGATTTCAGTAATGTAATGTTTGTTGATTCCGTCCAGTATAACGGAAATATAGTGGACTTTAATCACTATAAAAATAAAATAACTATTTATTCGGGAGTAAAATCTCTAAAAAAAAGTAGTTTTTCAATAGTTATTTATTACCGCGGAATACCGACCCCGACAGGCTTTGGAAGCTTTGTGTTTGGAAGTAATAATAATACACCCGTTGTATGGAGCCTGAGCGAGCCGTTCGGTGCAAGCGACTGGTTTCCGTGCAAAAATACTCCGTCCGATAAGGCTGATTCTTCGGATGTGTGGATAAAATGCAATTCTTTTTATACTGGTATATCCAACGGAATTCTCATTGAGGTTACGAATAATCCCGACAATACAAAAACTTATAAATGGAAAAGTTCATATCCTATTGCAAATTATCTTTTGTCTGTTGCGGTTACGAATTATTCGTTATACGTGAACTATTTTAAATACTCTCCGACTGACTCGATGCTGATTATGCATTATATGTATCCCGAGGTTATTGAATCCCTGAAACCCACACTTGATAAAACAGTCACGATGATGCAAATTTTTTCAGATAAATTCGGAATCTACCCTTTTACAAGAGAAAAATACGGACACGCTCAAACAGGTATAGGCGGAGCTATGGAACATCAGACTGTCACGTCAATCGGTGTGGTTAATGAATATATTATAGCTCACGAACTGGGGCATCAGTGGTTCGGAGATAAAATTACGTGCAGGAACTGGCACCATATCTGGCTTAATGAAGGATTTGCGACGTATTCGGAATGTGTATATGTAGAAGAAGTTTACGGAAAAACTGAATTTGTCCGGTATGTGAATTCGAAGATGGTGGATGCTAAAAAAGCATCGGGAACAATTTATGTGCAGGATATAAGTTCAATTCAGGAAATTTTTAATCCCAATAGAAGCTATGCAAAAGGCGCAATGGTTTTGCATATGCTGAGGGGTATTGTCGGGGATTCAGTATTTTATGATATTTTAAGAGAATATGCATCTGATACCGCTCTTGCATATAAGACAGCAGTAACGGATGATTTTAAAAATGTTGCGGAGAGAGTTTATGGTAATCAGCTGGATTATTTCTTCGACGAATGGATTTTCGGAGAAAATTATCCCGTCTATAATATTAGTTGGACGTACAGCCAAAAGGATAATGGCATTTACAATATTTCGCTGAAAATTACTCAGAAACAAAATTCAAATCCGCAATATTTTACAATGCCTGTTGATTTAAAAGTAAATACGGATTATGGCGATACGGTATTTCATTTTCTTAATAATTCACTGATTCAGAATTATTCTTTTGACGTAAAAGGTGCACCGAAACTTTTAACACTTGACCCGGATAATAAAATCTTAAAAGACAAATACGGGGATGACCCGGTTGAAATAGTTGGTTACAGCCTTGAACAGAACTATCCTAATCCTTTCAATCCCAATACAACGATAAAATATGAAGTTGCCGGTTATGTCGACGTTAAGTTAACTGTTTATGATGTTCTGGGAAGGCAGCAGGCCGTATTGGTAAATCAAAAACAAAAACCGGGAAAATATGCAGTAATTTTCAGCGGGAGAAATTTTGCTTCAGGAATTTATTTCTATGAAATTGAAACAGGAGATTATAAAAGCGTCAAAAAAATGATGCTTATTAGATAAAATTGCATTCCTTTAAGTTACAATTTGTTACATTTCTTGATTTTTTTACAATTCTTTTGATTTTATTTATGATTATATTTGTACATAAAATTAAATTTTTGAAATATGAAAAAAATCATTCTTTTAATTACCATTTTAATATTGGGTAACTATATTTTTGCTCAGGACTTTTCCAATATGAGGGGCTCGCAAATATGCTCAATGAAAAAATCCAAGATGAAAAATCCCGGATATTTTTTCTCTGAAAATCCAGGTACTATGCAAGGGTCACCGGGAACTCCGAAGCACTCATTCGATGTCTTAAACTATAAATTGAAGCTCGATATATATCATTGCTACTTCAGTCCGTATCCTAAGAATTTTTCGGCGTCAAATATTATTACTTTTAAGGTAGACTCTACTCTTAACAGCATTTATTTGCACGCTAACAATACTTCTTTGACGATTGATTCGATTAGACTGATGAGCGGTACTCCTTTGACTTTTACTCATGCTTCGAATATTCTGACGATTACTATGAACAGGATGTATAACGTAGGCGAAATCGTGGAAATTAAAATCAACTACAGGCATAACAATGTTACTGATGCATCGTTTTATGTATCGAGTTCGGGTTATGTATTTACCGATGCCGAGCCTGAAGGTGCCAGAGGATGGTTCCCTTGCTGGGACAGACCTTTCGATAAGGCAACTCTGGATTTAACCGCTAAAGTCCCTTCAACTGTTAGACTCGGTTCTAATGGTAGGTTAAACGATTCTACCGTTACGGGCGATTCGATTTATTATCACTGGGTTAGCAGAGACCCGATTGCTACTTATTTGATGGTTATGACCTCAAGAGTCGGATATACAATCGATATTGTCTACTGGCATAAACTTTCAAATCCTTTGGACAGTATTCCTATTAGATTGTATTCCCCATCTGGTACGAGCAGTGCGAATGTGAAAAATATAATCGGTACAATGACTACATATTATTCGCAGAAATTCTGTGAGCATCCTTTCGAGAAAAACGGTTTCGCTTATGTCCCAAACTCTGCAGGATTCAGCTGGGGAGGTATGGAAAACCAAACTCTTACGACTGTTAACAGCTGGGGTGAAAATTTGGCATCACACGAATATGCACATCAATGGTTCGGAGATATGATTTCACCTGCAGGATGGTCACATATATGGATGAACGAAGGTTTTGCAACTTGGTCGGAAGCAGTTTGGGTTGAAAGAACCGGTGGATATTCAGCATATAAAACGATGATAAACAGCGATGCAAGCACTTATTTGTCACAAAATCCCGGATGGGCGATTGCAAATCCTTCGTGGGATATTACGACTCCGAATTCTAATACATTATTTAATTATGCAATCACTTACTGCAAGGGCTCTTGCGTGGTGCATCTGCTGAGGTATGCTCTCGGCGATACATTATTTTTCAGAGGAATCAGAGAATATTGCGCCGATACCGTAAACTTTAAGTATAAAAATGCTACGATTCAGGATTTCTTTGCTAAAATGAGTACAGTTGCTGGTCAGGATTTGACTTGGTTCTATAATGCATGGATTTATCAACCAAATCATCCGCTGTATCAGAACACTTATAATTTTGCAAATCTCGGAGGCGGTCTGTGGAGAATAAATTTTGTTGCTAAGCAGACACAGACGGGATTTTTCCCGATTCCGATTGAGATTAAGTTCAGCTTTTCGACAGGCTCGGATACAACGGTCAGGGTTATGAACAGCACAAATAATCAAATGTATTCCTTCTTCTTCTACAGACAGCCGACTGCGGTAGTTTTTGACCCGAATAACTCGATAGTAATTAAAACGGCAACTCTAACAATGGGTATAGATGAAAACGGAAATTATACTCCCGATAAATTTGAACTCTACCAGAATGAACCGAATCCGTTCAATCCCGTTACAAATATTAACTACGATGTTCCGAAAAATTCCCACGTGAAGCTGGTCGTTTATGATTTACTGGGAAAAGAAATTAATACTCTCGTAAACGAAAACAAAACTGCAGGTAGGTATATGGTATCATTTAACGGTATGAATCTGCCTTCCGGCTTATATCTCTACAGGCTCGAAACGGACAATTTCACACAGGTTAAAAAAATGATGCTTGTGAAATAAATAAGCAGAAATTTTTTAATGAATAAAAAAGGCTGATTTAATCAGCCTTTTTTTTGCTTGATGAAACGTTTTATTTGAAAATCGTAATTTGCCAAAACTTCCTGAATTCTTTGGATTCGAATATGCTGTAATATTCTGTATTATAAATCGCTCAAACCTAAATCCAGATAATTTTAACTTGGAATTAATACCTAATTAAAAAACTACAAAAACATTATTTTATTTATGAAACAATACAAGCAAATATTGTGCCAAATAATATTTTATTTATGTGAGTAGAAATTGATTTTTAGTAACTTATTTTGTAAATTAATTAACTTTAGAAGGAAAAGGGTAAATATTGAAATTACGGGGGAAAGTAATTTCAAGGTATGTTATATAATTTTTAATTAAATTAACAAATTAAAAAAATAATCATAAAGGATTATTAACATGAGAAAACTTTTCTATCCTATTTTGATTCTGCTTATAATTTTTATTACGAGCGGAGCAAATGCTCAGCTACAACCACCGGTTCTATTGCAACCACCCGATTATGCCACTAATGTCTCGTTATTCCCGACATTTACATGGCAAGCGGTTTCGGGTGCAACCAGCTATAAACTGATGGTGGCAACCGGTCCTACGACCGTAATTGACGTATCGAATATTGCTGGTACTTCATATACGGTTACACAGGCGGTTTTGACGGGCAATACATTCTATTACTGGAGTGTTAAAGCCGTTAATTCCGGCGGTGAGAGTCCATGGGCTTCTTATTTTCACTTTACTACAACAGTTGCAGTTCCACCTGCACCGGTATTGACCGCACCGGTTAATAATGCGACTAATGTATCGATAACACCGTTGCTTGACTGGGAGGAAGTACCCGGAGCTACTTCTTACAGGGTACAGGTTTCCACGTCGCCATCTTTCACATCTTATGTGATAAATGTGGGCGGTTTGACGAATTCCGCTTATAGTGTTCCGGGGGGATTATCGAATAACACAACTTATTATTGGAGAGTAAACGCTTCGAATTCAGGCGGGGCAGGCTTATGGTCCAATGTGTGGTCGTTTACCACGGTTCCTGCCGCACCGTCAGCACCGACACTCTCATATCCTCCTAACGGTTCAACGGGAATTCCCGTTAATGTTACTTTAAACTGGAATGATGTACCGACTGCTACAGGGTATAGAGCACAGGTGTCTCTTAACAATTCATTTACGCAAATAGTATTTGATGAGTTGTCATCGGTATCTCAGATAACTGTACCTCCGGGTACTCTTTCAGGTACAACACAATATTATTGGAGAGTTTATGCATCGAACGTCGGTGGTATTAGCCCGTGGTCTTCTGTCTGGAGTTTTACTACGGCAGTTGCACCTCCTGCGGCACCTGTATTAATCTCTCCGCCAAATACTTCAACAGGAATAGCTATTTCTGGCGTAACATTCGATTGGAATAATTCAGCCGGAGCAACGTCTTACAGAATTCAGATTGCGACGAGTTCTGATTTCGGAACCACATTTGTGAATACAACGGTTGGCTCGTCACAATATACACACAATAATCCTCCTTTTGCTAATAACACTACCTATTATTGGAGAGTAAATGCAACAAATTCAGGCGGTACAGGCCAGTGGTCGGTGGTATGGAGCTTTACTACCGTAATAGCTTCTCTGCCTGCTCCTACATTGATTACACCGCCAAATAGTTCTACGAATGTTCCATTGACTCCTTATATGGACTGGACGGATGTTACAGGCGCAACGAGCTACAGGTTGCAGATATCAACTACATCATCATTCAGTTCGACCGTATTGAATGTGGTTACCGTAAATTCGGAATATGTTGTTCCGAGCGGTATTCTGCAGGGATATACACAATACTACTGGAGAGTAGCAACTATGAATGAGGGAGGTACAGGTCCGTATTCTGCTGCCTGGACGTTTACAACAGTACAAACTTTTAATTTAACACTTAAAGTATTTCTTGAAGGATTTTATAACGGTACCATTCAGGTTTCTGACACTATTAAAGTAATATTAGCCCAGAACACATCTCCGTTCTCAGGCAGGGATACCTGCTTTGCTATGTTAAGTGCGAACGGAAGTATTACCGGTGTCAGTTTCGCAAAAATACCAAGCGGAAATTATTATATAGCGGTAAAGCATAGAAATCACATCGAAACCTGGAGTGCGAATGCAATGTATTTCTCGACCGGGAATACTGTTACATATGATTTTACGAATTCTCAGGCGAAAGCATATGGAAATAATATGAAGCAGGTCGGCACAGTATGGGTATTTTACGGCGGTGACGCAAATGCAGACGGATTTGTAAATGCCGCGGACTATGAATTGTATAAAGTCCAGTTCGGTTCGAGCGGTTACAAAGTATGTGATTACAATGGTGATAATTTTGTTGATGGTTATGATTTACCAATTCAGAATAATAATTTTGGTGTAAGCATTAAAAAACCGCAATAAAATACTGTTTAAATTTTTTAAGTTTTTATTAAATAAAGTTTAAATTAAAAACATATGAAAAAAATAATTTCTTTAATAATACTAACATTTTTAATTGTATCTGCATTACCTGCTCAAAAGGTTAACTTCTCGCTGAACAATCCGAGGCTTGAAGCAGATAAATTTGTGGTGGATGTTCGGGCGAACGTTCAATCGGGGCAGACCTGGAGCGTAGGACCAACATGCATCAGAATGAGATACTATACTGTCGATCCTCCGAACGGAATTACATTTATTCCTGATAATCCCGTCACGAATGCATATGTGAGCTTGTCCAATAATGCGAATTATTACAGTATGACATCGACTTCTATTATGGGTGATACTGTGGTAAGCTTGAATATACAACAGCTGTTGACCGGTACGACACATACGCTTTCGGAAGGTTCATACTGGCTTGGCAGCCTGAGGTTTAACTACCTGAGCAATGGCTGCTGCATTTGTATGGAGTTTTTACCGACTTCCGCTGTATTTAACGGTTTGTGGACTGCTATGTCGAATCCTGCGGATTGGACATTTACAAATCCGAATCCGTGTATGCTGAGCGGTATTTCGCAAAAAATCGAAGAAGTGCCCTCTGATTATAAACTGTCTCAAAATTATCCAAATCCGTTTAACCCGTCAACTTCAATTAAGTTCTCAATCCCGAAATCTGGATTCGTTACTCTGAGAGTATATGATATCCTCGGGAGGGAAATTAGTATGCTTGTGAATGAATATAAAACATACGGAACGTATATAGTTGATTTTAATGCTTCGGGTCTAACAACAGGATTGTATTTCTACAAGCTGGAAGTGAATAATTTTGTTGAAGTAAAGAAAATGATGCTGGTGAAATAATTCATTGTTTTTGCTTGTTTGAAGAACTACAGGTTACAAATATTTACAAACCTTTACTAAAATTTACATTTTTGGTAAAGGTTTTATTATTTATAAGATTGAATTACAAATTGATTTTTCTTAATTTTAAATAATAATTTAAAAAATATATTATGTCTAATTTTAAAAATTTGCTTTTATCTGTTTTGATTGTTTTACTATCTTTTGCAAGTATTGCATTTGCACAGAAAAACAACGGAGCGGAAAAATATTCACAGGTGAGAATATCGGTTACTTCGGACGGTGATTTTAAAAAAATACAGGATGCCGGATTATTTTTTGACGGAGGTACTTATAAAAAAGGATTGTATTTCGAAACTTGGTTATCAGAGAGCGAAATTAAAATGCTGAATAATTCAGGATTACCATATCAGATAATGGTTGATGATTGGATGGCTTATTATGATAAAATGCAAAGAAATTCAAACGTCTCGCATAACGTGACTCTGACAGATGCATATACGATTTATCATAGTATTCACGGTACTATGGGAGGGCATCTGAAATGGGAAGAAGCCATTGCTAAACTTGATTCGATGAGACTGCAGTATCCGACTTTAATCTCGACAAAGTTTTCAATAGGTAATTCATATGAAAACAGACCGATGTGGACGGTCAGAGTAACAAAGAATCCTGATGCCCCGACAGGAAGACCCGAGATTTGGCTGAACGGTGTTACACATGCCCGCGAACCGATGGGTATGATGAATATATTTTATTATCTCTACTGGTTGTTCGAGAACTATAACATAGACCCTGTTGCAACATATATCCTCAACAATCGTGAAATATATTTTACTCCGTTTATAAATCCGGATGGTTATTATTATAATCAGACAACCAATCCTAATGGCGGTGGAATGTGGCGAAAAAACAGGCAGCCATACGGCAGTGCTATCGGTACAGATTTGAACAGGAATTTCGGTACTTATAATTTCTGGAATTCTACAAACGGAGGTTCATCCACTTCACCTTCATCGGATACTTACAGAGGTCCTTATCCTTTCTCTGGAAAAGAAGATTCGCTGTGGAAAGTTTTTGTAAATTCAAGAAATTTTAAAACAACGCTTGATTATCATACTCATGGAAATTTGCTGATTAAACCATATGCTTGGTGTGACCCTATCCCTACACCTGACGATGCTGTATTTAACGAAATGGGTGCTGAATGTATTTCGGAAAATCACTATACTTTTGGTACTCCTTACCAAACCGTTGGATATTATGTAAGAGGAGGTGACCTTGACTGGATGTATAGTACTGATTCAACTGGGCATAGCAATCACATCTTTTCTATGACTCCTGAAATTGGAAACACCGGAGTATTTTGGGCTGCATATAATGATATTATTCCTTTTTCAAAGGATTGTATGTATATGAACATTTATATGTCTTTGGTTGCAGGTCCGTATGCAGGTTTGAAAACAGCAACATTAAACAAACAAACATATGCTCAAAACGAATCGGGTACTTTCAAGGTTGTTTTTAGAAATAAAGGATTAGCTACTGCAACAAACGTAAAAGTCCAGTGGACTCCCTTAAATACCTATGTGACCATTCCGGTTCAGGTTTATACTAAAGCAACAATGAATTCGAGAACATCAGACAGTACTACATTTAATTTCACCGTGTCAGGCTCCTGCCCGAATAATTACGGCATCCCAACGAGATTAAAAATTATGCAAAACGATACTGTAACGTTATACAATAAATTGCATTATATCCTTGTTGGAAACGGAACGGCTATTCTGCTCGATAGTGCGGAAAACGGATTTAATAACTGGACTACAAGCAATACGTGGGCTGTTACGACTTCACAGTACCATTCGCCTACACATTCGTTTACGGACAGCCCTTCGGGAAATTATTCGAGTAATGCTAATAATTCCATGACACTTAACTTCCCGCTAAATACATCGGGAACTCCTGTAGTATTTCTTTCATTCTGGCACAGGTATTATACTGAAGCTGGATATGATTTCTGCAGGCTGGAAGTGTCGAGCAACAACGGAACCAACTGGTCTGAAGTTACATCTTATAACGGTAATATGCAGACCTGGACTTATCAGTCATTTGATATTACTTCATTCACTAACAGTTCTGCGAATGTAAGAATCAGATTCAGACTCACAAGCGATGGAAGCTTGAACTACGACGGCTGGTATGTGGATGATATTAAAATAACGGGTTATCAGAGCATTCCGACGGGTATCGGAAATAATTGGAATGTTACACCGAATAAGTTCGCTCTGGAACAGAATTTCCCGAATCCGTTTAATCCTACTACACAGATAAATTATTCCGTTGCTAAGGAAGGATTGGTAAGAATTACAATTTTCGACCTCCTTGGCAGGGAAGTGAAAACGTTGGTTAACGAAGTCAAAGCACCGGGATACTATGCCGTGGATTTCGACGGTACGAGCCTTTCAAGCGGTATGTATTTCTATAAAATGGAAGGCAACGGATTTGTTGACACGAAAAAAATGATGCTTGTTAAATAATAATCGTAAATTAAAATTTATAATTCATTCGTTCCCGTGCTTGTGTGCGGGAACGTTTTTTATTTTAAAATCTCGGATAAATGAAAATATTATTTGTTAATTCGAAAGTCTGGAAAAAAGAAAATGAATTTTTCGATGCGGTTGGCTTTGACGATAAAATCGGAAAAATAATTTTTGCGGGCTTTAGGATTAATGCTAATGAAAAAGAATATGATGATGTCGTTGATTTGAAAGGAAAACTCGTTTTACCCGCTTTTACTGACGGGCACTGCCACCTTGTTAAAGGTTCGCTTGTGAATTTCTCGGAAATAAATCTCCGCAATGCCTCAACAGTAAAGGATTTTGACGAGCAGATAAATAATTATAAGAAAAATCTAAAAAAAAATGAATGGATTGTCGGAGGAAATTTTTCCGAAACAAATTTTAAAGATAAATTTAAACTCGATAAATATTTCCTCGATAATATTTGTCCTGACACACCAATGATTCTTTCACGCCTCGATTTGCACTCCGCGTTTCTGAATTCAAAAGCTATTGAACTTAGCGGAATGAAAAATAAAATTACCGAGTTCGGATTGAGCGAAATTATCTGCGATGAAAAAGGCGAACTGACGGGCGAAGTGAAAGAAAGAGCAAGATTTTTTGCTCTGGATTTTGTCCCGAAAAAGTCAACTGAACAGCTTGCCGGAATTGTAAAAAATGAAATATCGAGAATGAATTCACTTGGTATTGCTTCCATATCGGATGTTACCTGGGATGATGAGCTCGATATTTACAGTTACATGCTCGGCAGAGGCGAAATGAATCTGAAAATAAATTCTATGCTAAGATTTCAATACTTTCCCGAAATTGAAAAAATAAGAAAGAAATTTTTCCCTTTTAAAGAATTTATCCGAATAAATACTTTCAAGGAGTTTTACGACGGCTCGCTTTCGAGCGAAGCGGCATACTTTTGTGAAAAATATAAAGGAAAAAATCACAACGGTATAAAAACGAATTTTATTGAAAGCGGGGAATTTGAAAAATTAGCTGTCGAAATTGACAAAGCAGGCTACCAGCTTGCTGTCCACGCAATAGGGGATAAAGCCGTGAGAGAACTTCTTGATTTCAACGAGAGATTAATTCGTGTAAATGGTCCCCGCGAGCGAAGATTCCGTATCGAGCACGCTCAGCATATTAAGAAATCGGATTTAATAAGATTTAAAGACTTAAATATCGTTACTTCCGTTCAGCCGTCGCATCTTTATGTGGACGCAAAGGTTGCATCGGAAATTTTAAATGACTCTGATACTACCCACGTATATAAAAAATTATTTGATATGGATTTAGTCGTGAACTTCGGGACTGATTTTCCCGTAGCGTCCGAAAATCCCTTTGATACTATTTATTATGCAATGACTCGCGAAGCAAACGGCTTTCCCGAAGGTTTTAACAGAGAATATTCCATTGATTTGATAAACTGCCTGCATGCGTATACAATAAATAACGCCTATGCAAGTTATCAGGAAAAAGAAAAAGGGAGTATTGAAGTTGGTAAATATGCAGATTTAATCGTGGTCGACAGGGATTTGTTTTCAATCACCCCGAAAGAAATAAAGGAGACAAAAGTCCTGATGACTTATCTGAACGGGAAAAGAGTATATTAAAATTACTGAATCACTTCTTCATTTCAGCTTCCAGCGTTATTTTTGTGGTATCTGTCATCATTTTGTCCATGTCAAATTCCCATGTAAGTGTTTTACCGCTTTTCTTCATAGCATTTGTGGAAGTGATGCTGAAGGGGAATGTGATTTTGAACGTCATTTTCTGGTCTTTAAAAAAAGCCGAAAGTGAATTTGACATGCTTTTATTTGTGTCGCCGGTTTCGAATTTCTCGATAGCGTAATTGAAATAATATTTGTTGCCTTTTCCTTTAAAGCTGATTTCTGTTTTGCTTTTTCCGAAAGTATTCTCTTTGTCCTCCAGGCTCTGAATCGTTTCCGATAATTTTTCGATGTTATCGAAAGTATAATCTATGTATAAATTCATCGAGGAGTCGGGATTCATCTTGGCTTTTATGTCTTTAATATTGATACCATCGATTTTCCTGTAATTTTTTTTGATATCTTTCGTAAACATATCTTCATTGTATATCGAATCTATTATCGATTGTCCTTTAGTCGAATCAAAAGCCATCGCCGTGCTTTTCAGGAAATCGAAAAACTCCCTGGTGTAATGTGCCGTCATAAGCTCCTTTCCCGAGCCGTCTTCGTTTATTCTTATTGTTCTTTCTATGCTTATGCAGGAGGAAAAAATAATTGCAGTAAAAATTAAGATTAATATTTTATGTAAAGTAATATTTTTCATAAGAGTGTGTTTTATTTATTTTCGGTTTAAACTTACATAATAAAATCGAATAATAAAATTCCATTTTTATTTATAATGTTTACATATATCTTTGAGTATCCGAAACAGATAATGAATAAACCAAAGTTTGTAATATTTATGAAAAAAACATCACCATTCTTAATAGCGCTTTTTATTTATGCCCTGATTATCGCATCCTGCTCGTTTACCGTGAAGACTATTTTAGCGAACGTTAATAAAAACAACCTGAAGAGAATCGAATACTATGTTATGTCAAAATATTTCGAGCATCAGATTGGCATTCCCGAAAGGAAAGAAGACCCGAGAATAGTTGCTCGGCAGAACCTCTACGATGTGACTGCGTGCGGTCTTGATTTGTCATTCGACTTCGATGAGAAAATGCTGTACGGAAATGTTACGCTTTCAGCACAATCGCTTTCGGATACTCTGAACGAGATATACCTGAATCTGTACGGGAATATGGATGTGAAAAGCCTGAAAATGAACGATGAGGAAATCGCATTCTCCCGTGACGTGAACCTGCCGAAATTAAAGGACAAAAAAATCGATGATGACACGTATAAGAATTATATTGTGATAAATTCAAAAGGGAAATTGAAAAAGAATGATTACTTTACTCTGAATATTAATTATTCCGGAAAACCCTATCATACCGGCTTTGATTCATTCACTTTTAAGAAAATAAAAGGAAAGAAAGTAATATATTCTCTGAGCGAGCCGACATTTGCTCCTACATGGTATCCGTGCAAGGATATTCTGACGGATAAATTCATTTGCAATATGAATATTACTGTGCCTGCAGGGATATTCGCCGCTTCCAACGGATTGCTGACAGAGGTCAAAAAAGATTCGGATGGAAATGACATATACTGTTGGAAGTCATCATACCCTATTGCTACTTATTTGGTGTCCTTAGCCGTTGCAAAGTATGACCATTGGAATGATTACTATTATTCTATCGATAGTTCAGTCAAAATGCCCGTGGATTATTATTCATTTCCTGAATATACTGTAAAAGCAAAAAAAGACTGGAAAAAAACTCCCGAGATGTTAAAATATTTTTCGAATATCATCGGGGAATACCCTTTCATAAACGAAAAATACGGTATGGCGATGTTCGGCTGGACTTCCGGTGCTATGGAGCATCAGACGCTTACCAGTATGGGCTATTCGCTGGTTACTGGAGGCGGAAGGTGCGAGGATATTGTTGCCCACGAACTTGCGCATCAGTGGTACGGTAATGCTGTCACTCCCGAATCGTGGAAGGATATTTGGCTGAATGAGGGCTTCGCAACGTATATGGAAGCTCTGTGGACCGCATATAGTAAGGAAAGGAAACTTAAAGATGTTATGTCGGAAAAAGATTTCGGTGTGTTTTTGGGCACAGTTTATGACCCCGAAGGTTTTATTTTGAATACTACGGTATATCAGAAAGGTGCTTGGTGCCTTCATATGCTGAGGGGAAGTCTGGGAGACAGTGTGTTCTTCGAAATTATGCGAAAATATTATGATACATATAAATATAAGAATGCAAGTACGGAAGATTTTAAAACGGTTTGTGAAAAAACTTCCGGGAAAAACTTAACCGATTTCTTTGACCAGTGGATATATAAGGGCAAGGGGAGACCTGTTTATGAATATTCATATAAAGCTGATAATTTTATGGGTGATAATATCGACAGCCTCTTCACTCTGCGTCTGAATATCGTGCAAACGCAGACCGACTGGGAAGTTTATAAAATGCCTGTAAAAATTACCGTTATTACGGATAATGGGGATAAAGAGTTTACCGTTTTTAATTTTAAGAAGAAACAACAGTTCGAGCATCCCGTTAAGGGAAAAATTCTCGATGTAATAATCGATAAAGATAACTGGATTCTGAAAGAATTAAAGAAGGTCCCGTATAAGGAACTGTATGAATAAAATTGTTTATCGTCAGACTTAAAATGTTTTGTTAAAATAAAAAAGGCATTGTGTGGAAACACAATGCCTTTAAAAAAATGACACTCTTAAAATTACTTTTTGTTCACATACCCGGCGAATTCTTTGCCAGCTTTGAATTTCACAACTTTCTTTGCAGCAATGTCGATTACTTTCCCGGTTTGTGGATTGCGTCCTTTGCGGGCTTTCCTTTTTCCGACAGAAAATGTTCCAAAACCAACTAATCCGACTTTGTCACCTTTTTTCAATGCTTTCTTTATGATTTCCATGATACTGTCAATAGCGGCTTTAGCAGTAACTTTTGTTACTTTTATGTCACCTGCTAATTTGTCAATAAGTTGTTCTTTGTTCATATATGATGATTTAAAAGTTTAAAAAAGATATTCTTACAAATATAACATTGTATTTATTAAATAGCAATAATTAATTTATTATTCTTTAATAAAAATATCTTGTATCTCTTCCGCCGAAATCCTTAAAGATTAAGGCTGTCAAGAGTTTAAATTCTATTGCGATAATAGTCAATATCTTTATTTAAGTAACTTATTACTTAATGTTATCGGATAAATTGTAATTGACTTATACATAAATATTTATACGGAATTTGGAAAAAATATTTGATATTATAACGCATCGATAATTAATTATAATAAATTATGAAAAATTATTTTTCAGTTGTTATTATTCTGATACTTCTGTGCTCGAGCTCGGAAGCTCAGAATGAAAACCGCAACAAAGCTGTTTTTATAGAACCGAAAAGTGAGTTTTATGAGGAAATGTCGAATGAAATAAAACGCTTCAATACGCCCGAAAAAGAGATAAAGAAAGCCCTTAAGATGGATTTTACGGGAATGGATTTGCCGAAATCACTGGAAGAGTTTAAATATTTCTGGCATAATCCGACCGTGTCTCAGGGACAAACAGGTACTTGCTGGTCGTTCTCGACAACCTCTTATTTTGAATCTGAAATTTACAGGATACATAAAAAGGAGATAAAGCTTTCTCCAATGTATACTGTATACTGGGAATACGTGGAAAAAACTCGCCGTTTTATAAAGGAACGCGGAAACTCCGCATTCGCAGAAGGCTCTGAAGCAAATGCCGTTCCGCGAATCTGGAAAAAATACGGTGTCGTTCCGCTTGATTCTTATACGGGCCTGCTTCCCGGTCAGACTTTTCATGACCACAGCAGATTGATTTCTGAAATGCAGAGCTATCTTGAATTCGTTAAGAAAAATAATATGTGGAACGAGGAGGAAGCCGTTAATACGATAAAAGATATTTTGAATCACTATCTTGGCGAGCCTCCCGTAAAAGTGAAAGTTGATGGAAACGAATACACCCCGAAAGATTATTTCGAAAAGATAGTGAATCTTAAACTTGATGATTATATCGATGTGGTTTCATATATGCAGGAGCCGTTTTATAAAAAAGTTGAATATAAAGTAGTTGATAACTGGTGGCACAGCAAGGATTATTACAATGTACCTGTCGATGTATTTATGAATCTAATAAAAATGTCAATCAAAAACGGATATACGGTTGCAATCGGCGGTGATGTTTCGGAACCGGGTTATGATTCTCACGTAAAATGTGCAATAATTCCTACTTTCGATATTCCATCGGATTATATTGATGATTACTCAAGACAGTTTCGCTTTACGAACCAGACTACGGGAGATGACCACGGACTGCATCTTGTCGGCTATACCGTAAAAAACGGTAAAGAATGGTTCTTAATAAAGGATTCGGGTGCGGGTTCAAAAAATGTCGAGCCAAAAGGATATTACTTTTATCATGAAGATTATATAAAATTAAAAATAATGGATTTCATGGTCCACAAAGATATGTTCAAAGTTCTGTTCGATAAATTTGAAAAATAAGAAAATTAACAAAATTATGAAAAACAAAATAACATATTTACTCTTCTGCATTTTATTTTCATTATTATATGTTGATGCAAATTCTCAAGATACTTTTTCGATAGTTGCGATTGACCCCGTAACTGGTCAGGTCGGAAGTGCCGGAGCATCGTGCGTTAACGATTGCACCATACTTTCGGATGTCCATCCCGGTTGGGGGGTCGTTCATACCCAGGCCTCCTGGCTGCAGGCAAATTATAACTATGCAAGACAGTTGATGAACATGTACCTTCCTCCCCAGCAAATACTTGATTCGCTTGTAGCACACGATGCACAAAATAATCCTACCGTAAGGCAATATGGAATTATTGATTTGGTCGGTGGCGGAAGAACAGCGGCTTATACGGGTGTTAACTGTACAAATTGGAAAGGACATATTATAGGTCCCACCTATACAATACAGGGAAACATTTTACTTGGTCAGCATATTTTAGATTCCATGCAGGCAAGGTTCAATAATACTCAGGGAACCCTCGCACAGAAATTAATGGCTTCACTTCATGGGGCAAAAGTCATAGGGGCGGATACAAGATGCGCTCCATGGGGTACATCATCGAAATCGGCATTTATTAGGGTTGCAAACGTAGGCGATACAGCAGGACCTTTGTACCTGAATTTAAAAGTCCTGAATGCTCCTATAAACAGAGACCCTATAGATTCATTGCAGGTTTTGTTCAATAACTGGCTGACTGGTATTTACGGCTATTCCGGTGTAATACCCGAAAAGACTATATTGTATCAGAACTATCCGAATCCTTTCAATCCATCGACGAATTTTAAATTTCATTTGGACAAAAATTCTTTTGTCGTTTTAAAAATTTATAATCTTCTTGGTGAGGAAGTCGCGACTCTAATAAACTCGGATTTGAACGCAGGAATTTATGATTTTAAATGGGAACCGAACGGTCTTTCAAGCGGTATATATTATTACAGATTAATCGCGGAAGATTTCACAGATACTAAAAGAATGGTCTTAATTAAATAACGGAAATAAAATGGAAAATATAGAAGAAAATATATCGAGTGAAGATAAAACACTGTCAATGCTCTGCCACCTTTCTATGACAATCGGAGGAATATTATTGCCCATTATCGTTTGGGCTATTAAAAAAGAACAGTCGAAATTCGTAAGGTACCATGCCCTGCAGTCAATCTTTTTTCAGTTGTCAATTTCGGTTGTTATTGCAATTGCCATTGTTGTTTTTGCGGTGGTAATAATTATTATGGGTGCAGGAATAAGTACTGCGGAACATCTGGAAAGCACTTCCGGAATATCTGCCGTAATGATAATCCTGTCATTCGTTTTTTTCGGAGTTATAACTGTTACCGCAGTAGGAGGGGTCGGATACAGCATCTACCTTGCAATAAAATCATACCAGGGAGAAAAAACGAAAATCCCTGTAATAGGAAAAATTATCTTCGAAAAAGTCTACGGGAATAAATAATTTCGTTCGGGTGTCTTAAGTATATCGGGACACCCGAAAAACATTTTATTAAGAGCACTTTCCTTTTTATGATTGTAATATCATTTAAATCTTATTCCATAGCATAAAAAAGCAAATCTATTTTAAAGAAAATCATACTGAAATTTTGTCGTTATTGTGCTTTATTATTTTATTATCTTTAAATTACAGGAATGAAATTAATCAGAATTTCAATATTACTTTTTATCCTTCTTTTTGCTGATTTGGAAAAAGTAAATTCCCAGGAAATTAATTCGCATTTTGGGAAGAACCTGCAGGAATATATCCATTGTGAAGATTCAACAGAAAGACCAGTACGCAAGAGTTTCAACCCTTTTCTGCCTATATCGATTGGCGTTGCTACTTTTTTTTATCTTTTAAATCCGGTAATCCTTTATGAAAATGATAAGATAGCTCTTGGTATTACAAAAGAGATTTCTGTCGGATTCGGGAATTTTGGCGAGCACAGGTTCGCTTTTGAATATTCATATATTTTCAGGCAGAATTATGACCACCACTTCCGCCTAAGCTATAAATATGATAATTTTCTTACTTCGGGTTTGCAGCCTTCACACAATTTGCAGGGGACTGGTGTGTTGACACTGGGTGCCGGATTTTTTCACGGACTGACCTATCACGGCGTTTTTCCGGAAATTACTTACGGATATTCAATAAGAAATCATAAACTTCTTATTTATCCTCATACGAAATTCAGATGGACGTATATTTTCGAGAAAACAAAATCGAATATTACCGATTTTTCATTCGGAATTATAATTGGGTTTGCTAATCCTCTGATTGATAAAAAAATCAGGAGATATTATTAGAATTATATGAAAGAAAATATTATAAAAAAGCTTAAAAGAGTCTTCCTTGAAGTGGCAGATATTTTTTTATTTGCAGTCAAATATTGTGAAGAAGTTTTCAAGAAACCTTTTGAGATTAGCGAAACTCTGAAGCAATTCTATAATCTCGGAAATAATTCTCTGCCTCTTGTGAGTGTGACAGGATTGATTATCGGGCTTACACTGGCTTTGCAGCTGAAACCTACATTGGCTAAGTTCGGTGCAGAGTCGTTAATTCCAAGTACCCTTGCAATAGCAGTTTTCAGGGAAATAGGTCCTGTGATTACAGCCTTGATTTGTGCGGGCAAGATGGGCTCGGGAATCGGAGCCGAACTGGGCTCGATGAAAGTGTCCGAGCAAATCGCAGCAATGGAGGTATCCTCCATTAATCCGTTTAAGTACCTTGTTGTTACAAGAATTACTGCGGCTACTTTGATGGTGCCGTTGCTTGTTATTTATTCAAATGCTTTATCGCTTGCAGGAGGATTTATTGCCGCAAATTTATCCGGCGATATAAGCCTTAAACTCTACTGGTCAAAAATTTTTAATTCACTGTATTTCGATGATATAATACCCTCGACCATAAAGACTTTTGCGTTCGGCTTTGTAATTGGTTTAATTGGGTGTTATAAAGGATATAACTGCAGCAGGGGAACCGAGAGCGTCGGTAAAGCAGCTAATACTTCGGTGGTCATGGCATCTTTTTTGATAATATTTCTTGACCTCATAGCCGTACAAATAGCTAGTTTATTATATTAATGGAAAAAGAAATTGTAATATCGATTAAGCATTTAAAAAAATCATTCGGGGATTGTACCGTTCTGAATGATGTGAACCTTGATGTATGCAGGGGTGAATCTGTCGTATTGCTTGGTAAATCAGGAACCGGAAAATCGGTTATCCTTCAGAATATAGTAGGACTTCTTTACCCCGATGAAGGTGAGGTTACAGTATTGCATAGAAATGTATCAGAACTCGATGATGATAGTTTAATAGTGCTGAGAAAAAAAATTGGCTTTTTATTTCAGAGCGGTGCATTGTACGATTCGATGACTTTGAGAGAAAATCTGGAGTTCCCGTTGAGAAGACATTTTAAAGAATTAAAAGAAAACGAGATAAACGAACTTGTCGAAGAGTCGCTCGAAGATGTCGGTTTGTTTCCTGCAATAGATAAAATGCCTTCGGAATTATCGGGCGGAATGAAAAAACGCGCCGGACTTGCAAGAACGATAATTCTTCAGCCCGAAATAATGCTGTATGATGAGCCTACTACCGGACTCGACCCTTCAACATCGAGAGAAATCAGTCACCTGATTTTGAAAATGCAGGAAAAGTTCAAAGTGAGTTCTCTTATCGTAACACACGATATGGTTTGTACGAAACTGATATCCGATAAAATAGCAGTCTTGAACGAGGGTAAAATAATAAAAATAGGTACATACGATGAACTGTCTAAATTAAATGAACCATTTATAAAATCATTTTTTATTTAAAAGTTTTATGAGAAAAGAAATATCAAAGAAAATTCAGGTCGGTGCTTTTATAGTAATTGGAGTTCTTTTTTTTACGATTGCACTTTTTGTGATAAGCAGTAATAAGAATTTGTTTTCTTCCACATTTCAGCTGAACAGTGTCTTTCAAAATGTCAGCGGCTTGCAGGAGGGCGGCAGTGTCAATTTTGCAGGGATAAGAGTCGGAATCGTAAGAAAAATTTCTATAAAAAGCGGTACTGAAGTAATAGTGCTGATGGAGATTGATGAAAAAGTACAGGATTTTATAAAAAAGGACTCAAAAGCCGCTATTGTTTCTGAGGGATTAATTGGTAATAAAATTGTGGAGATTACTGCTGGAGGTATTACATCAAAAAGCGTTATAGACGGGGATTACATTGAATCAATAGTGCCGATAAGCGCTGAAGATATTTTCAAAAGTCTTAAAGATGTAGGCGATAAGGCATCGGATTTAACAAAAGATTTGTCCGATATCATCAGGAAAGTTAACTCCGGAGAAGGAACGCTCGGTCAGTTGATTAGCAATGAATCCCTGTACCACGGTGTGGACTCTACCATGCGTGGATTCGCAAGGTATTCCGGCGAAATCGGAGGTGTTATTAATTCATTTAAGAGGACGATTGATTTAGTAACCAATAATCTCGATGAACTCACAAAAGATTTACGCTCGGTTACTAAAAACATTGCCGAAATTACAGATAAAATTAATTCGAGTGAAAGTGTGGTAGGTACTTTACTTACGGATACCGTATTCGCTAATAACCTTAAAGAAATTGTCACTAACGCAAATATAGTAACAAAAAATCTGGAGGAAGGGTCGTCAGGTTTTTCACAGAATATGGAGGCGTTGAAGCATAATTTTTTCTTTAAAGGATATTTTGAGGATATTGGATACTGGGATAAAGCCGATTTCGAAAAGAAATTTGAAAATAAACAGAAAGAACTGAAAAGGAACGAAGAGGAACTGAAAAAACTGCAGAAGAAGCTCGATGAACTTAATAAAATGATTGAACTGAAAGAACAGGAACTAAACAAATAATATTTAAAAAATCCGTTTGCTCCCGATAACAAATTTTTGGAAAATGTATTACATTTTTTCGTTTATAACTTTAATATCACCGATTTGATTTTTATTTTGCTTATGTAATGGTAAATGGAATTATAGTTGTACAAAATGATTGATTTTACAATTTCGGTCTATAGAAGAATTATCGAGGAATTTATAAAGAACGGATATTCCTTCCAGGGATTTAAATCGTTTTTGACTCAACCTTATGAAAAGGTCGTTATTATGCGGCATGATGTGGACAGGCTTCCTGAAAATGCTTTACTTTTGGCTTGCATAGAGAAGGAATACGAAATCAAATCAACTTATTTTTTCCGCATAATAAAAAGCGTTTTTAAAAAAAACATAATTGAAGAAATTGCCGAAATCGGTCACGAAATAGGCTATCACTACGAAGAGCCGGATACCGTAAATAAAAAATATAAAGGTAAAATATCGGAAGAAAAACTTTTCGGGGAAGCCTTGGAATTATTCGGGCGGAATATAAAAACGTTTAGGCAAATTTATCCCGTGGAAACTATCTGCATGCACGGAAGTCCGCTCTCGAAATTTGATAATAAGGATATGTGGATTAATAAAAGCTACAGGGAATACAGCATTATAGGAGAACCCTATTTTGACATAGATTATTCTAAGGTTGCTTACCTTACAGATACAGGGCGTAAGTGGAATAAACAAAATATTAATATTAGGGATAAGGTAAATTCGGTCTTGAATTTTAAAATAAAAAACTCATACGATTTAATAAACAAGATAAAAAGTTTTCCGGATAAAATAATAATGAATACGCATCCCCAAAGATGGTTCCCCCCAGGGATGAAGTGGGCTAAGGAATATGTTTTGCAAAATCAAAAAAATTTGATTAAGTATTTCTTAAACAGGAGAAACCGTAAAAGTAATTGATACATCGCTCTATTAAATCTGGAATATTTACACCAGTAAAAGATAACGTTTTTTTTTGTATTATCTTAATATTACTTTTATTTAAATCAATAATTGTTAACTTTTTAAAATCAATAAACATTTAGAAAAATGGCAGATAAAGAAAAATTCATTGCCCAAATAAATGAGGGCTATAACTTCAAAGGTGACTTTATTGTACTTGGGACATCGATTTTAGAACTGGAAGCTCTACCGGATGTCCATATAAAACTTCCTCTGAAAACATTAAACAGGCATGGCTTAATTGCTGGGGCAACCGGTACCGGAAAAACAAAGACTCTTCAAATACTTGCAGAAGGATTCTCCTCGAAAAGTATACCTTCTTTTGTAATGGATATTAAAGGTGATTTCAGCGGAATTGCTATGCCTGGCGAAAAGAATGAAAAAATAACGGAAAGAATGAATAAAATTGGATTACCTTTCGAGCCTTCAGGATTTCCCGTTGAATTACTTACAATTTCCAATGAAAAAGGTGCGAGATTAAGAGCTACAGTGTCGGAGTTCGGTCCTGTTCTGTTTTCTAAAATGCTCGGTCTGAATGATGCTCAGACAGGCGTTATGGCAATGATTTTCAAGTATTGTGACGATAATAAACTCCCTCTGCTGGATTTGAAGGATATGATAAAAATGCTTCAATATATTAGCAATGAAGGGAAAAATGAACTTCAGAAATCTTACGGTAATATTGCAACAACTTCCGTCGGGACAATCTTAAGAAAAGTAATTGAACTTGAACAGCAGGGAGCAGATATGTTTTTCGGCGAAACTTCTTTCGAAGTGGAAGACCTTGTGAGAACCGATAATCAGGGGCGAGGCATCATTTCTATTATCAGGCTTACGGATATTCAAAGCAAACCGAAGTTGTTTTCTACGTTTCTGCTTTGCCTTCTCGTGGAAATATATAATACGTTTCCGGAGGCCGGTGACCTTGACCAGCCGAAACTGGTCATGTTCATAGACGAAGCTCACTTAATTTTCAGTGAAGCTACTAAGGAACTCTTAGACCAGATTGAAGCAATAATAAAACTGATACGCTCGAAAGGCGTCGGGATATTTTTCTGCACACAGAATCCCGTAGATATACCCGATTCGGTACTTGCTCAGCTTGGATTGAAGATTCAACATGCCTTAAGGGCATTTACTGCAAAAGACAGAAAGCAAATAAAACTGATTGCGGAAAATTATCCTTTATCCGAATTTTATAAAACTGAAGATATGCTTACTTCTTTAGGAACTGGTGAAGCGGCAATTTCGGTATTAAATGAAAAAGGAAATCCCGCACCCTTATCCGCTACTTTGGTCTGCGCTCCGCGTTCACGAATGGATATACTCACGAACGAAGAAATTAATTCCATCGTTTCGAAATCGAAGCTTGTTCAGAAATATAACGAGGTCCTCGATAGGGAAAGTGCTTTTGAAATTCTGAAGAAGAAACTTGAAGAATCGGAAAAAATTGAAGAGGAACAAAAAAGAGAAGAACTGCAAAAAGAAAAACCCCAGAAACCATCTACGGTCGAAAAAGTCCTCAGGAGTTCCACCGCAAGACAGGTCGGAACTACAGTAGCGAGAGAAATTACCCGGGGACTTTTGGGTGTGCTCGGAATCGGTGGAAGTACAAGAAAGAAAAAAAGCTGGTTTTGATGTTATGAAAAAAAATATTTTAATAATTGCAATTTTTATTCCGCTTGTATTTTTCTCGTGTTCGAAAAACGAACCCGAAAATCCCGAAGACAGTCAATACGTATATGTTTGCACCAGCAACTCGGCTAAAACATATCACTTGGATAGAAATTGTCCTCGTTTAAAAAATTGCAGCGAAGATATTCTTGAAGTTACACGGAAAAAAGCTCGTGAAAACGAAAGAATAGTCTGCAGTGATTGTGAAAAAAGGAAAAAGAAAGCAGATAAAGATACCGTGAAATAAAATTTACCCTGCACAGTCCTTTTTGCTTGCTGCTTTTTTTTAAGATTGTTAAAATTTAACAATTGAATTTCTCCGGGAGCGGATTTAAAAATGCTATAGTGCTGAAACGGCAAGAGCGAATATCAATCCTATTACAGATTGCAAAATTAATCTTTGCCATTTTATTACCTCTCCCTTTTTTGTGAATATAAGTCCGTAAGGAGTCCACCATGCCCAGCTAATCTGGTTCCCAAGAACCTGTTTAGTGAAATTACCCCTGTCCTTGTATATATTAAGCGAATTGCAGTAAAAATAAAAAATTATGTCGCATCCCCAGCTCCACCAGATAATATTGAATCCGACCACAGACTGCCAGCTAATAAATATTAAAAGAAAAACTGAAACTAGTAACTGGACTATACTCTGGGAAATGCGGTAAGGATTAATGAAATTTATATTAACCCAGTTTCTTCTTAAACTGATGTTATGCCCTATGTAATCATAAAGAGCGAAAACAGCGGCTCCGATAAACGACCAGATAAAATTATAAAATATCTGATTTAACATTATATCCTTAATGTGTATATAATTTTGACAATTAATCTAAAAGAAAAGAATAATATTTTTAAGATATACTGGCAAATTCCGAGAATTCCTTTTAATTCTGCTTTCTTAATGCAGCTATCTCTGTCACTGCTTCAATGGCTTTGTTAATATGCTCTTCGGTATTAAAAGGACCAACGCTTAAACGGACTGTACCGTGAATCTTATCTGTGCCTAAACCTACGTGTACTAACGGAGCACATTGTAAACCTGTACGGCAGGCAATGTTGTAATCAACATCGAGCATCGTACCTACGTCTCCGGCATCGAAACCTTTTATGTTAAAACTTAATACTGGATTGTGGTTTTCTTTACTATATGCACAATATGTTATAACGTTATCGATATTTTGGATTCCATTGCGGAGCTTCTCCCATAGTGACATTTCCTTGTTATGCAGGGAATCTATTCCGTTTTGTTGAATCCATTTTACACCCGCATTCAAACCTGCCACACCGACAAGATTAAGCGTACCGCATTCGAGCCGGTAAGGAAATTCTTCAAGATGTGTTTTCTGAGCTGAACGTACACCTGTCCCTCCAAAGCGTGTACCTCTTACGGGTACATTATCCATTACGTATGACCCGCCAATTCCCGTAGGACCCATAAGGCATTTATGTCCAGTGAATACTAGTACATCTATTCCCATTGCCTGCATATCTAACGGAATAGAGCCCGCACTCTGTGTAGTATCGACAACGAATATTACCCCTGCTTCTTTGCATATTTTACCAATCTCGGCAATCGGCTGAACCGTCCCAATCACATTTGAGCAGTGATTTATTACAGCCATCTTCGTGGTTTTTTGTATAGCTTTCTTAACATCATCGGGATTTATGTATCCTTTTTCATCGAACATTAAGCGTGTTACTTCAATGGTTTTATCTCTTTCTAAATGATACAAAGGACGCAAAACGGAATTATGCTCGAGCATAGTTGTTATTATATGGTCACCCTTGTAAGCTAATCCCTGAATTATCATATTAAGCGAGTCGCTTGCGTTGTAACTGAATGTTAATCTGTTGATATCTTCCCCCCCATTGAAAAACTCGGTTAGCAGTTTACGCGTATGCATAACTATTTCTTCGGCTTCCAAAGCGGCGTCGAATCCGGACCTTCCGGGATTAACTCCGTGCTCACGGTAAAAACTATCCATAAACTTATATACACTGTCAGGTTTTGGATATGATGTAGCAGAATTATCGAGGTATATTAAATTATTCATAACAGTTATTTAGTTGATTATAATATTTATGTAATATTTTTATTTTTCAAGAACAATTGCATCTGCAACAACTTCTGCAAGAGTTTTTATTTGCACTCCAAGCTTGAATTTGTTTTCAATCTGTAACAATTGGTCAACACAATTATGACAAGGTGTTACTACAACCGTAGCGCCAGTTTTACGTATCTGTTCTGCTTTTATCTCGGCTATTTTCATTCTGCGCTCATTATATTCGCTCATAGAAAGCTGACCGCCTCCTCCTCCGCAACAGAAATTATCTATACCGTGAGGAGTCATTTCAACGAAATTGCTTGCCGTGTGCATTAAAATGTATCTCTGCTGTTGTATAATCCCCCCTTCTCCTACTAAATTACAGGGGTCGTGCAGAGTCATAAATTCCTTATTCAGTTCTTTATCTACCTTTATTCTTCCGCTCGAAATATATTCGGCAAGTAGTTCCACGGTAGTGATTACTTCAAACGGAAAGGATTTTTGAAGATAATTTGGGGCTTCCCATCTAAAAGCCCTCGAACCGTGACCGCACTCCGCAAGTATGCACCGCTTTGCATTTAAATTCAGCATCTCATTGTATAATCTTTCGGCAATAATAATTGCCTCCTCCAAATTTGAAGTATAATAAGCATAGTTCGTAACATCATACATCTTGGTAGATAATGTCCAGCTTTCTTTTGCCGCATAAAATACTTTTGCCATAGCAGAAATTGAAAGCGGAAAAAATTTCGGTTCACGGGGATTTAACGTATATAGAATATTTATGTCGGGTACGTTAAGCGGAATCGAAGCTTCAGGATCGTTTACCTCATCTCTTAAATCTTCTTCAAGCCATGATAATGTATCGGTAAATTGCTCGGTAGGGATTGCCATGTTATTGCCCGTCTGAATAGCCGCATTCACAGTAGATTGCAGGGTTGCAGGAACAAGTCCCATTTCCGAAAGCATTTCCCTCCCTATCCTTACAATATATGGAATGTCCACACCTATGGAGCAGTGCTTTGCACATCTTCCGCATATAGTGCAAGCACCGAATAGCTGATCTACCATTTCATCTATAGTCGTCTCATCTAAATTACGTGCACTGCTTAGTGCGGGAAAGTATTTTCCCGTGAACGTACAATAACGCTGATATATGGAGGAGATGAGGTCAACCTTCTTTGCCGGAATATACTTTTCGTCTTTTGTCGTTAGATAATATATACAACTTTCTGCACAAAGTCCGCAATGAACGCAGCTGTTTAAATGCGTAACCAGTTTGCCGTCTTTTGGCTCGGATAAAATCTTGATTGCTTTATTTTTTTTATCGGTGAAATTCTCCATTCTTAATGCTTATAATTTTTTATGGGCCATACCCCGCGCCATCCGTAAAAGAATCCAAGATGATAACGGGCAGAAAAGAAGTATAAAAGATGTTTAAGTTTACCAAGCGGTATATATAAAAATAATAAAGCAGCACATATAAAATAAAACAGAACAAAAGTATCCGTAAGTAAAGTAATTAATGTAAAAATTTGAAATGCCGTTACCAGTAAATTTGAAATGTAGTCGTCCGGATTCGAAAGATTTCTGAGCTTTTTAACCGTAAGCCTTTTCAGGAAAATCCCGAGCCCGCTTACACTCGACACAATTAATATACAAATCAATATCAGCTGCAGTATATATGCAAAACCAATATTAAACACGAATAAAAAATAAAGAGCAAAAGATATAAAAGTGCCAATATGATACAGTATTCCTGCAGTATATGTCGGGAAATGCAAATACGCAGATTCTTTTTTTAACGGATTCATAGCCCCTACAAATGAATAGGGTATTGCTGAATTCAGGCTGCCAATCTTGTGAGAATAGTCTTTAGGCAAACCGAGCTTGATTAATCTGATAAAATGGTAAGTTAAACTTATAACACAAATCAGAAAAGCAGTCAGTGAAATTATTTGAAATAATGTCATAGAAGTATTATTGTACTAAACGCATCCATCAGGTTTCGGTAATCCTGCCACACGACATGCTCCGCGTGCAGGTCCCAGCGGAAATAACTGATATATCTCTCTAAGTTTTACACCCGTAGTTTGACAGATTGAGCGAATCATCGGTGCCATTCCTGTTTCTTCCCAGTTCTTACGTATGAATTTTACAATTGCCCAGTGCTTTTCGGTTAATTCTTCGATTCCATCATACTTGGCAAACAAGACAGCGACTTCTTCATTCCAGATGTTTGGGTCCGTTAAAAAACCGTCCCCGTCTACATTAAATACTTTTCCATCAACTTCCATATAAAAGAATATTAAATTAAATCAACAATTTGATAATGTAATATTTTATAAATTAATTTTGAACCCCAAAAAATTGCACAATTCTTGATTAGTATTTTATATTATTCTTCTTTGATTAAATTCTTATAAAATAATCAGCATTTATGAACTGTAAAAAAAAGGTTTTCACTTAAAAAGTGAAAACCTTGAAATGCCTTACCAGTAGCGGAGAAGGAGAGATTCGAACTCTCGATAGAGTTGCCCCTATAACGGTTTTCGAGACCGCCGCTTTCAACCACTCAGCCACCTCTCCGT